>NZ_JAAWWL010000006.1:0-2500 GCF_012272815.1 Croceivirga thetidis | reverse complement strand
TTGTTTTCTCCTCCTCCGCCTACTTAGATGTTTCAGTTCAGCGGGTTCGCTTTCCGATAAATCGGAATGACATGCCTTCAACATGCCGGGTTGCCCCATTCGGACATCCGCGGATCAACTCTCGTGTGCAGATCCCCGCGGCTTTTCGCAGCTTACCACGTCCTTCATCGCCTCTGGGAGCCTAGGCATCCCCCATGCGCCCTTCTCTTGCTTGTTCGCACTTGTACCAGCAGGTACAGTGCCCCTCGTAATCCTTATATATTACTTAAATAAAAATGTATTCTATCTTACTACAAGTTTCTTCTCTCTATTCATAATCCATAACTCTCGTTACGGATTTGCTTTCCAATATGTCAATGAACTTTAGCTTGAAACCATAAGCTTAAGGCTTAAAGCTTCAACTCGTGGAGAATATCGGAGTCGAACCGATGACCTCCTGCGTGCAAGGCAGGCGCTCTAGCCAGCTGAGCTAATTCCCCGTTTTTAGTGCTCAGTTAACAGTTATTAGTTAACAGTCTCAAAACGGCTCACCATAACGTGGTAACTCAACCTCTAAAATTTCCTATTCAATATTTCTTAAAGAACTTCGTACCCCGTATTCCATACTTGGCACCTCTCGTAGTCTCAGGCAGACTCGAACTGCCGACCTCTACATTATCAGTGTAGCGCTCTAACCAGCTGAGCTATGAGACTGTCTTGGCCTTTTGTAACCAACATTATTTTTATATGACATATGGTACGACAGCGTAGGCAACAAGGTTTCAGACCAACCCCTTGGGTCGGAAGGCCTGGGCCTTCTTCTCTAGAAAGGAGGTGTTCCAGCCGCACCTTCCGGTACGGCTACCTTGTTACGACTTAGCCCTAGTTACCGATTTTGCCCTAGGCCGCTCCTTACGGTGACGGACTTCAGGCACTCCCAGCTTCCATGGCTTGACGGGCGGTGTGTACAAGGCCCGGGAACGTATTCACCGCATCATGGCTGATATGCGATTACTAGCGATTCCAGCTTCACGGGGTCGAGTTGCAGACCCCGATCCGAACTGTGACCGGCTTTGTAGATCCGCGCCCCCTTGCGGGGTGGCTTCCCTCTGTACCGGCCATTGTAGCACGTGTGTGGCCCAGGACGTAAGGGCCGTGATGATTTGACGTCGTCCCCACCTTCCTCTCGGTTTGCACCGGCAGTCCCGTTAGAGTCCCCATCTTTACATGCTGGCAACTAACGGCAGGGGTTGCGCTCGTTATAGGACTTAACCTGACACCTCACGGCACGAGCTGACGACAACCATGCAGCACCTTGCAGGCGGTCCGAAGAAAGGGGCGTCTCTGCCCCATGCAGCCTGCATTTAAGCCCTGGTAAGGTTCCTCGCGTATCATCGAATTAAACCACATGCTCCACCGCTTGTGCGGGCCCCCGTCAATTCCTTTGAGTTTCATTCTTGCGAACGTACTCCCCAGGTGGGATACTTATCACTTTCGCTTGGCCACGGAACCGAAGTCCCACAGCTAGTATCCATCGTTTACGGCGTGGACTACCGGGGTATCTAATCCCGTTCGCTCCCCACGCTTTCGTCCATCAGCGTCAGTATATAGTTGGCCACCTGCCTTCGCGATAGGTGTTCTATGTGATATCTATGCATTTCACCGCTACACCACATGTTCCGGCAACCCCACTATAACTCAAGACCTACAGTATCAAAGGCAGTCCCACGGTTGAGCCGTGGCCTTTCACCTCTGACTTATAGGCCCGCCTACGGACCCTTTAAACCCAATGATTCCGGATAACGCTCGGACCCTCCGTATTACCGCGGCTGCTGGCACGGAGTTAGCCGGTCCTTATTCGTACGGTACCGTCAGCTACTTACACGTAAGTAGGTTTCTTCCCGTAAAAAAGCAGTTTACAACCCATAGGGCAGTCATCCTGCACGCGGCATGGCTGGATCAGTCTCCCGACCATTGTCCAATATTCCTCACTGCTGCCTCCCGTAGGAGTCTGGTCCGTGTCTCAGTACCAGTGTGGGGGATCCCCCTCTCAGGGCCCCTAACCATCGTTGCCTTGGTAAGCCGTTACCTTACCAACTAGCTAATGGTACGCATCGCCATCCCATTCCGATAAATCTTTAATCCAAATACCATGCGGTATAAGGATGCTATGGGGCATTAATCCACGTTTCCATGGGCTATTCCCTTGAATGGGGCAGGTTCGATACGCGTTCCGCACCCGTGCGCCGGTCGTCATCTGGTGCAAGCACCAATGTTACCCCTCGACTTGCATGTGTTAGGCCTGCCGCTAGCGTTCATCCTGAGCCAGGATCAAACTCTCCATCGTATAATCTTAAATAACTATCCGACCCAGAGCGCTCCCGAACCCAAAGTAATTAATCTAAAATCCTCATTGATTCTACGCTGTCGTATTCCAATATGTCAATATGAACTTTTTTATTCTTCCAAAAGACAAAAAAAGCAGGCTTCAAAACCCGTTTTTCCCCTCTTTCAACACCTC
>NZ_JAAWWL010000005.1 GCF_012272815.1 Croceivirga thetidis | reverse complement strand
GATGTTGCCCGTTGCATTTGCGGTGTTGATGGCCACAAGTGCAAGTGAAGGGTTTGAAAGTGTAAGGGTATAGTCCTCGGTAGCCTCGATGATATCATCTTCAAGGATGTCAATGGTAATGGTGCGTACCTCACCATCGTTACCGTCAAAGTTGAGCTGACCTGTCTGTGCGGTATAGTCGTCCCCTGCAGTTGCGGAGCCGTCGCTTGTTGCGAAGTCCACGGTGAATGCCTGTGGGAAGTTACCCGTCAGCACCACGTTGAATGTAGCGGTCCCATCGCCCTCGTTCACGGTGACCTCCGTTGGGTCGAAGGCAAGCCCTGTCACGCCGGGATCGGCATCGTTGTCAAGAATGTCACCTCTTTCCCTTGAATCCGTTATACCTATTAAATCAGTCGAAATGTTTGATAAATCAATCACAAAATGTTCTTGATTTTCGATAATGTCATCGTCTATTATGGTTATTGTAATAGATTCAGTCTCACCATCGTTTCCATCAAAAGATAGTGTTCCAGCTTGTGCTTCATAGTCTTGTCCTGCTATAGCTAAGCGGTCATCCGTGGCAAAATCTACTGTGAAAGCTTCTGATACATTTCCAACAAGGGTTACTGTGAATGTTACTGTCCCTACGTCTTCGTTGAAAGTGTAGTCAACAGCATCAAAACCTACACCTGACCCAGGAGCTGTATCATCATCATTAATAGTCACCTGGCCTGAACCATCATTTATTGAAGGTGTATTAGTGCCTGCAGATAATTGCACCGTAAAGTTTTCTACTCCTTCTATTACATCATCATTAGTAATAAGGATAGTAATATCTCGTGTTTCTCCATTGGTACCCGTAAAAGAAATGACACTTGATTGTTGTGTGTAATCTTGTGGTTGTACAGCTGAACCATTAGCTGTAGCATAATTCAACGTAAAGCCTCCAGAAACCGAGCCAATATGTGTTATGGTCAAAATCGCGGTACCGTCATTCTCATTGACGGTAATATCATTTATTGATAGGCCAATCGGGTCTCCGTCAGGGCTCACAAAAATGTTTTGAACATGTTCAACCGTATTTCCGGCACAGTCAGAAGCTGTCCATGTTCTTACGATAGTGTATGAAGTACTGGTGTTATCACCGATATAAGATTCAACAAAATCTACAGTTGGATTGTTATCGCACGAATCACTTGCTGTGAGTGTTTCCGGTGAAGGAATATTATCAAAAGCAGCCACTGTATCTTGTGGTAAGGCCTCATTAAAAGATGGGTCGTTCGTATCTTCAATCGTAATAATTTGTGTAAACGTTTGACTTACCCGGCCACAAGCATCAGTAAATGTAAAAGTATTGGTATAGGTGCCTTCTACAGCGCAACCAGCTTCAGGTACAAAAGTGCCAGAGACCTCGTTCAGGGTGAAACTACAGAATTCAGTATCTGGAACTAAAGCTTGAGCGGCAGCGAGGGCCGCAGAATCTGTACAGCTTATCGTTCTATTAAGCGCATCTGCTGGTGTACTCCAATTTACTTGATCTGGTGAATTAATAGTCAAAACAGTTGGGTCGGTATTACCAGTGCCACATTCATCCAATGTTCCTGAACTGTTCGTAGTAACCAAATCTGTATTAATTGTTCCTCTATAGGTTGCTGAAGCCTGTAATTGAAAACTTCCGCTACAAGCGGATTCCAAGAAATAACATTGGTCCTTAACCCTTAAATTAAAGTCAATTGTATAGGAAGTGTCATCAGGGTCGGTTAAACCATCAGCTACGTTGAAAGTTAAAACCCTAGTGGTAGAATTGTAATTAAAAGTAACCCCAGCAGGTAAATTACTTGGCGCATCAAAATCCACTTCTTGTGGAATTGTCATTTGAATCTGTAAATCTTGGATTGCGTCGTTACCATTATTGTCGAGTTCTACCGAAAATGGAACCAAATCTCCTGGATTGTAAGCGGTATCCCCTGTACGCGTATCTAGTTCCAAGGCACCAAGATCTGGCTCGTAAACGGCTACCGAAAGTCCTAGTAAATAAACTCCGTAAGTTTCTTGGGTTGTTGTTATTCTAAAATTCGCAGAAGTTTGATTATTACCTATCAAGTTGTTTCCAGAATTGCCTAAAGGAAACAAACCTGCATCAAACCCGAGGGTATTTGTACTCGCAGGATTCCTATCTATGAAGTTGCTCCCATCTTTGGTAATTTTACTGTTGAAAAAATTTGTTGAGCCCCTTTGAGAAGTGCTAAGGTCGGTCCAAACACCACTGGTATTCTGAATTTGTAATTGATCACCAGCGATATCAAAATCACCTTCTAGAGCTCCAAGCACCACATCAGCCAAGACCTCACCATTAGGGACAGTCTGAAATCCACTAAAACTAAAATCTTCATTATCAACGCCACCGTCCGAACTACTCGAAGTAATATTCACATATCCATCAAATAAAGTAATGTTTTTACCAATGAGATCAGGGTTCTCATAAACAAATACGATTTGCCAACCACCTGCAGTACCAATTCTTCCTCCACTTTCAGTCCAAATTCGACCTTCTGTTGCTTTTACGTTTGCTACTTGGTATTTTCCAAACTGATCACTCAACCCTTGTATCAAGGATGTGATATCCTTTACACAGACATATGGCGCATTTTCAAAGCTATCGTCACCATCCCTATCCCTGTAAATAATGTCATCTGCTGTTAATGTGCTATATGAAGTTTGGCCAGGCAGCATTAATTTTACCTGATTGAAATTCCAATTTGGTTCACTACCTCCGTCCCCAACAACAACTTCTGTACCATTTACCAAATATTCCTGATCAGAAGCTGACCAATATAAATATGCACTTAAATAGTTCAGACAGCCGACGGCCGGTTCTGGGTTTGTAAAATTTGCACTACTTGAATTAAATGTAGTTGGATCGGAATCAATATCAACAAAGACATTGTCTGTAAATTCGTGATTGCCCTCAGTTCCAGTGTAGGAATCGGTTGCGGATCTTGAGAGTACATTGTTGGCAATTATAGTTACATCCCCATTGATTGTAGAAGAATATCGTGGTGTAAAAGCTGTTTTAACCTGCCCATACCCTAGGAAAGAAAATAGTACCAGAAAAATACTAATGCTACCACACTTTGTTCTTAAACCGGTTAGGTTAATCATTTTTTGCTATTTAGTGTTTTTAGTTTGTTCGGGAGAACCTTTTTGTGCAATAAAATCTTTAAATCAACTATTTCATATTAATCCAATGTTTTAGTTTCCGATCAAGGCAAAAAACAAGTAAAACAAATTTTACTTTTTGGACTAAATTAATTTATTCTACATAATTCTATTTCTTTTGGTTTTAGTTCGAACTCAAGAAAATGAATCCATTAAATGGTTCAAAATCAGTATCAGGAACACTTATGATATAGTAATAGGTTCCTGAAGGTAACAAAGACCTGGTTCCAATTGCATTACCTGGCGCAGAACCAGCCCAATTGTTCTGATAATCATTAGCTTCAAAAACCATATCTCCCCATCTATTGAATATCATCACATCGAACGAATAAAAGCAAAATTCGGTTCCGGTAATATTGAAAGTGTCATTTATACCATCTCCGTTAGGTGTGACGGTTTTTGAAATAATTATGTCTTCTCTGGTACAGGAAGAACAACTGTTGTTAATTTCAATTGTGAAAGTCGCATCAAACTCACATGTTCCAGCAACAGATTTATATTGAATCTCAAAACTACCTAAGCCTGTATCAATAGCGTTTAAAAATCCCTGTTCAATAACTACAGATTGAGTAGAGGAAAAAGATCCTTCTTTATCAAAATTTTCCGGTAAAAAATCTAGCAAATTAATCGGGTCATCTTCAATACATATAGTTAAGTCGATATTGAAGACTTCTGGTTGTTGAACAAAAATTGTCTGAACAAATTCAGCCATATTACCACAAGAATCTGTGACTTCCCAAATTCTCCTAATAACATAATCAGAAACTTCATCGGAGAATATGGTTTCCTCTGAAAAGACTTCTTGGTAATTTCCGCATCCTCCTGAGTATTCCAATACAGGAATTTCTGGAATTTCCTCTCCACAGATAATGAAATATTCTTCTTGATAATCAGCTACAATTGCACCGGTTGGAGGAACTGTTATTATTTGAGTATGTTCAGCACTGTTTCCAGAACAATCGGAAACGCTCCAATTTCTTACAACCAAATATCCATCTATACAGTTAGTGTCATCAATGATTTCTTCGTTAAATGTAACAGAAATGTTACCGTCACAATTATCAATTGCAGTCAAAACTATAGCATCAGGTACTTGATTGCATTCAACCACTAAATCTTCTGGTAATTCTTCATTAAATACGGGTGCACTAGTATCAATAACTTGAATTGTCTGTTCATGTGAAATCGTATTTCCTGCACAATCGCTCACCGTCCATATCCTTGATATCACATAATCCGATGGACAATCATCAGTATCGATGATAATTTCTTCGAATTCAATATTCACATTTGAATCACATAAATCATCAGCTGAGATATTAGCAACTTGTGGTATTGAATCACATTCTACCGTAATATTGGAAGGTAATTCACTTGTAAAAAAGGGTAGCTCATTGTCTATAACGGTTATTACTTGAACATGGTTTCTGACATTATTGACACAATCCGTTGAACTCCATGTTCGAGTGATTGTATATTCATTTTCGCATTCGTCATCTTGACCAGTAATTAATTCTTCGAATATAATCTCATAATCACAATCAGATGCATTTAGTGTAATGGTCGGAACCTCTGGAATCTCTGAACATGAAACAGTTATATCTGAAGGGAAATCTTCCAAGTTGTCATTATCAATAATTACGCCTGTTGCCAAAGCTGTGTTGATTGCAAGGTAGTCTATTGAAATTGATAAGAGCTCTAAGTTGAATGACTCTTGATTTTCTACAATTATATCATCAATAATTGGAACTGTAATATTATAGGATTCCCCATTAGTTCCAGCAAATGAAAGCTGCCCGGTCAGTCCTGTGTAATCTTCCGTATTTGTTGCCGTTCCATCAGAAGTAGCAAAATCCACGGTAAATGGTTCGGCCACGTTTCCAGTAAGTATTACGTTAAAGGTAGCTGTACCGTCACCTTCGTTCACGGTAACCTCTGTGGCTTCGAATGCAATACCGGTCACCCCAGGAATGGCATCATTGTCTTCAATGTTGCCCGTTGCCTCAGGTGTATTTATTGCTACTAGGGTAGAAGATGCATTGGATAGGGTAATGAGATAGTCCTCAGTCGCCTCGATGATATCATCTTCCAAAATAGGAACAACTATTTGTTGTGTCTCACCATCG
>NZ_JAAWWL010000004.1 GCF_012272815.1 Croceivirga thetidis | reverse complement strand
ACAGGGTAGTTAAGCCCGTCAGCGCCGATGGTACTGCCACACCAGGTGGGAGAGTAGGTCGCCGCCTTCTTCGAACCCCGACTCATATCAGAGCCGGGGTTTTTTTATACCTTGTACTGAGTAATAGATGCAAAAAGCAAGAGCAATTCAGGAGGAAAAATGGAATACCTATTCTCATGCGATAGCCATTCCCCTTAGTATTATTGGATTCTTTATTCTCTTAATGAAATTTGAAGAGAATTCAAGGTTGTTCTTTCCAGTTATTATCTACTCCTTATCCTTAATACTATTATTCTCTGCTTCTACGATTTACCATTTTATAGATAACCCACCGCTTAAGAAGAAATTGAGGATTTTAGACCATATTAGTATCTATTATCTGATTGCTGGAACATATACTCCTTTTTGTATGGCCCTTTTAATGGAATCTAAAGGTAGTTTGTTACTTTATTTAGTTTGGGGAATTGCAATTTTTGGAACGTTATTGAAAATTTTGTTTACTGGTAAATTTGAGATTTTTTCTTTGACCCTTTATGGTATCATGGGTTGGTTGGTTATAATCGATTTACCTTATCTAATTTCAAATACATCGTCAAATTTATTACTATATCTAACGTTAGGAGGAGTTTGCTATACCTTCGGAATAATTTTTTATGCAAATAATAGAATTCCTTTTGGTCATGTTATATGGCACCTTTTTGTTCTTGGTGGGGCAATATTTCATTGGATTTTGATTTATTCCTTATAAATTCAATTCAACCTAAAATTCTCTTTTTTATCAAAGAAGATAGGCAGCTCCCACACCCAAAATAATTACAGCCACCTTACTTAAATTAAAATTATGGTCTTTACCGCTTTCAAAAAGAATTACTGTTGAAACGTGAAAAAATATTCCAATAGCGATAGCATTCAATTGTAGACCAAAATTGGAAATAAAATTAGTTTCAGAAGCTAAAAAACTGCCTAATGGAGTCATTAATGCAAATAATACCATAAAAACTAAGCTTGTGCTAAGTCTAAGTTTTGAGTTCAATAAGAAGATAGATAATAACATTGCTACTGGAATTTTATGAACCAAAATAGCCCAAAGCATATCTCCTTTTTGTAAAGGGATTCCTTCGATTAGTGCGTGAAGGGAAAGGCTTAGAAATAGGGCGATTGGAAATTTTTCAGGAATAAGGTTTAGGTGCATATGCCCATGTTCAGCTCCTTTCGAGAAAAATTCTAAAAAAATCTGAAGTAGAATTCCAACAAGAATGCATACTGCTGTAGTTTTAGAATTGTTTTGCTCATATATTTCCGGAAGAAAATCAAAGAAGGTCAAGGATAATAAAAATGCTCCGCTAAAAGCAAGTAAAAGTTTAATATGATTGTTCTGTTTAGGTTTACTAAACCAAACAATACTAAAACTTAAGAGTACCGCCAAAAAGGGTAACAGGTAAACCATGTTCACGGATTAGGTTGCAGGCGGCAAAATTAGCCTATTTTTAAATCATGCAAAGAAACTTAAAACTAATCGCTAAAACGCTATATGGCTTCGAGGAACTATTGGCCAAGGAGCTAAGGAATCTAGGAGCAAGTAATGTGAACCAAGGAGTTCGTAGTGTATCTTTTGAAGGTGACATAGGATTTATATACAAAGCAAATCTTTGTTTAAGAACCGCTATAAAGATTTTAAGACCAATAGCAAATTTTAAGGTCTTTAATGAAAATGATCTCTTCAATGGAGTTTATAAAATTGATTGGCCTAAAATTTTTGACGCTGAAATGACCTTCGCATTCAATGCGACAGTAAACTCTAAGGTTTTTGATAACTCTCTTTTTGTAGCTCTAAAGGCAAAAGACGCCCTAGTAGACCGCTTTAGAAAAGAACGTTATCAACGTCCGAATGTAGATACCAAAAATGCCCAAATACGTATAAATGTTCATTTACAAGATAATGAATGTACCATTTCGTTAGATAGTTCAGGAAATTCATTACACCTACGTGGTTATAAAATGGCCACTAATATTGCTCCAATAAATGAAGTTTTAGCAGCAGGATTATTATTGATGAGTGGTTGGGATGGTAGGACCAATTTTGTTGACCCTATGTGTGGTAGTGGAACTTTTCTTATTGAAGCTGCCATGATAGCTTGTAATATCCCAGCAAATATTAATAGGGAAGCCTTTTGTTTTAAAAACTGGCAAGATTTTGACCATGGGTTATTTACAAAAATCGTCGATGCAAGTCTAAATAGGACTCGGGAATTTCATCATAAAATAATTGGTTATGATAAGGCACCATCTGCAGTTCGAAAGGCGCAAGAAAATGTAGAATCAGCAAATCTTTCTGAGTATATTTCAATAGAACGCAAAGACTTTTTTAGAACGGAAAAACCATTGAAAGGTCCTTTACAAATGGTCTTTAACCCTCCTTATGGTGAACGCTTGAATATTGATATACCAGATTTTTACGGAAAATTAGGGACAACATTAAAACATGGATACCCAGGTACCCAAGCTTGGTTTATTACCTCCAACCTTGAAGCTTTAAAATATGTTGGGTTGCGCACGTCTAGAAAAATTAAAGTTTACAATGCTAAATTGGAATCGCGTTTTGTGAAGTATGAATTGTATGAGGGGAGTAAAAAAGCTTCAAAACAAAAAAGTGCGCCTAAGTCTTAAATTTAATCACCACGTCCCTTATATGCCCTTATTGAGATGACTTTGCCTTCAGCGTTAAAAGTAATTACGTCAACAACATAAAGTTCCTCTGTTCCATTAACTAAAATCTTTAATTCTGCCGCGACCGTGTCAAGATTTTCATAAGTTGAAAGGATTTCTATAGTTATTGTCTGTGCCTCTTCAAAATTTTTCTTGGTTTCAGCCAGGGCCTTATCGATACCAACTACCCTTATCTTCCAGTCTCGCAATATTATGTTTTCAGCAAAAAGTTCTTGCATGGCTTTAAAATCCTTTTCTGCGTACTTTTTTAAATAATAAAGGCACAATTCTTTGTTTGAGCGATTTTGCATGTTTGCGTAATTATTTTTTAGAAATGACTACTACCTTATTTACAAGGTCTGATTTGGTTATGGTATCCACTAAAAATTTAGCAACACTTAGTCTACTAATAAGAATATTTGGTTTAGGATAATTATTGAAAGTCATTTTTATTTCTTCCTTTTTCTTTGAATTCGTCAAACCAACTGGCCGTACAATAGTCCAGTTTATTTTGGATTTTATGATAATTTCTTCTTGTCTATGATGATCTTTATAGGCCCAACCTATATTACTATTGTCAATAGTCCATCTAAACCAAATAGGAATATCTTTTCTTGATTCGCTAACCCCCCAAGCAGAACAAACAATTAATCTTTTTATTTGAATTTCTTCTGCCAATTCCGTCAATTCTTTCAATACATCTGAAAGAAAGGTTTTCGATGTTCGTAACGGGGCCCATGGAAAATCTGATTTTCTGGATATATTTAGTACGCTAATGACGTAATCAGTACCATAGATTGCCTTTTTAAGGTCCTTCTTATTGGTCGGGTCTCCTTCAAATAATTTAACGTTATTATGCTGCTCAATTCTATATGTTTTTCTGGCGAGGCAATGTACTTTATGTCCATTATTAATTAAATATTTAAGCACTAATCTCCCAGTTCTCCCAGTGGCGCCAAGTAAAAGAATTTTCATTTTCAAAATTTCTTTATTCAAAGATTAAGATTTTGGAACGGATATTTATATGAATTCTCTATTGAATAAAAGAATTTCAAATATCATCTGAATTCATATTATCAAGCTGATATAGTAAAATTTCATTAGGGTCATTTACGATTTTGGTTGTTCCAATCAAATTGAATTCTAGTCTTTGAAGTAACTTTTGTGAGCTAATGTTATCTTTTGCTGTAATGGCGCTCAAGGTTTTTATTTCGTAATTCTCAAAAGCGGCACGAATAAGTCTTTCTGACGATTCAAACGCAAATCCCTTTTTTTCAAAGGCCGGCAGAAAAGCGAATCCCAAATCAATACCTTCCAGACCTTCTCTATCAAACAATCCGCAAGTGCCTATCTTTTGATTATCTGCTTTTTTGATTACAGTAAAATTAGAGTATCCCAACCTATGTAATTGGGGTCGCATTTTCTTGTTAATGTATTGCTTGGCCGTAGCAACGGATTTTACATTTCTATCACCGATATATTTTAGCCATTTGGGTGTATTCATCAAATGGTATACGAAAACCGCGTCTTCTTCTGAAGTCGGTCTAATAATAAGCCTTTCGGTTTCAAAAGATGTATAGTTCAAAGCAATCTACAAAGGTTCTTTTCGAATTTCATTAACCATAATTCAATAATGTAATTATGAAAATGGTTTACTACTCTTCAATAGGCTGTTGATTCGGTTTTTCCTTCTTTTTTCTAGCCTTCTTGTAAATAGGTAAAAAATAGGTGATTGTATAATTGTATCCAACACCCCATTTGGCATTATCAGTTACCTTATTGAACCCTGGAATAAATAGGTTTGGAAACCGATTATCTTCTTTATTTGTAATCAAATGCCCTAAGCGCACAGTTGCCCCCATGTAAATATTAGCGAAAAGTTCTGCTTTAAAGCCGAAGACTAATTCTAACCATGAGGCATTCAAATTAGAAAATTCTTCTGGGGTATCACTAATTGGCACAAATTCATCTGGGCTGAAATATCGATTTCTATCAAAAAAACTGAAGCTGTTTAAAGTTTGACTAAATGTAGCAAATCCATAACGGCCACCGAAGGTTACAAAGTTTTGTTCCCCATACCAATTCACGTAGTTGTTGATTTCGGCTCCTAGTTTTATATAACTTCCGTTGGTAGTAAAATTATAAGTGTCTTCTTGTTTTGTCTTTTTTTCATTGCCTAACTCAGCGGCAATGAATAATTTTTCTGTAAGTCTGAAATCACCAACAATTTCTAAGCCCTGGTATTCATCACTGTTTGTTAAACCCAATATAGGCCTACTTAAATCAACTCCAACACGAAGTCCGTATTCCTCTCGATATTGATAAGTGGAATCCTTTCTATTAAGGTCTAATTGCTCTGGTTGTCCTTGTCCAGTACACCATACAGAACAGAGTAGAATAATGCTTCTAATGATATATTTTGACATGTATGGCAGTTGAGTTTTCAATTGTAGTGTCTTCTACAATTACATTTTGAATCCAATTATCGGTGTCAGTGTTCAATTCAAATAATAGATCGTCAAAATTGGCAACAAAACCGCAACCTCTTGATATAAAGTCCTCAACAACTGTATAGTTAAAGGTTAGGGTATCTATATTTCCTATTTCGACATTAGTCTCATCATCGTCATCGGAATTAAGTATAAATTGGAAAGCGGTACTGTTGGCATTAACTTTTAAGGGGATAGCTGTGGAATCCGTATTTGAACGGTCTCTATGAAATGGCGGTACCTCGGTATCTATACTAGCATCATAATTTATGGGTTCATCAACATCCAATGCTCTGATGCGTAGAGAAATAGCTTGTTTTTCTAAAGTTTCATCCGTGGCGTCAAAAAAACCAATTACCAAAAGTGGAGTGTCTCCGCCAACACAGATATCATCTTTTTCACAATTCGCCAAAATGCTAACTGCGAAAACCAATAAAAAGACTCGGGCCACTTTTCTCATGGGGTTAAAAATAGGTATTCAATGATAAACCTTAATCTCGTTTTCGTAAAAGAATAACATTTTCAACATGATGGGTCTGCGGAAACATATCAACTGGCTGCATCTTTTCGACAAGATATTTTTTATTCATTAATTCTATGTCACGTGCTTGCGTAGCGCTATTACAGCTTACATAGACTATTTTTTCAGGAGCAACTTTAAGCAACTGTTGAACAACCGATTTGTGCATTCCGTCTCTTGGTGGATCCGTTATTATGACATCAGGCCTACCATATTTAGAAATAAATTCGTCGTCAAATACCGATTTCATATCGCCAACCAAAAATTCAACATTTTCAATTTGGTTCTGTTCGGCATTTGCTTTTGCGTCTTGAATAGCCTCAGGTACCGATTCGATACCAATAACTTTTTTGGCCGAATTCGCTATAAATTGCGCAATGGTACCAGTGCCAGTGTAGAGATCAAAAACCAGTTCATCACCTGTCAAACCTGCAAAATCACGTGTTATTTTGTACAATTCAAAAGCTTGATCAGAATTGGTTTGGTAAAATGATTTGGCATTGATCTTGAACTGGAGGTTCTCCATTTTCTCGAGAATGTGGTCCCGGCCTTTGAAACAGACTACATCTTGGTCATAAATAGTATCATTTCCTTTTGAATTTACTACATACTGCAGAGAGCTGATTTTAGGAAATTGTTGCCAAATGGCATTTAGCAACAATTCTATTTTTGGAGCATCATTCCTGAAAAATTGTACCATAACCATAATTTCCCCAATAGAAGTCGTGCGAATCATCAAGGTTCGAAGTAGACCGGTTTGATTTCGTGGATTGAAAAAAGGAAGACCATTTTCTATTGAAAAGTCTTTGATGAAGTTCCTGATATCATTAGATGGATTTTCTTGGAGATGACATTTGTTGATATCGAGAATCTTATCCCACATTCCAGGAACATGAAAGCCCAATGCATTTCTATCGGTAATCTCTTCATTGGATTTAATTTCATCTAAAGAAAGCCATCTAGAATCCGAAAAAGAAAATTCCATTTTATTGCGATAAAAATAGTGCTTTTTAGAGCCTAAAATCGGGGTTGTTTTGGGTAGTTCAATATCACCAATACGTTGAAGATTGTTTTCAACTTCTTTTTGCTTGTAAAACAACTGATGTTCATAGCCCATGTGTTGCCATTTGCAACCTCCGCATGTTCCAAAATGCTCACAAACCGGTTCAGTTCGTTTGTCTGAAAGTTCATGAAAGTGAACGGCCTCTCCTTCAAAAAATGCTTTTCTTTTTTTAAACGTCTGAATATCTACAACATCACCTGGAATGGCATTCGAAAGGAATATAACTCTGCCATCAGGGGCTTTAGCTACAGCCTTTCCTTTCGCACCAGCATCTATCACTTTAACGTTTTCAAATAGTTGTCTTCGAGATTTTTTTCGCATCAGGCAAAAATACGCTCAAAAAAAAGAAAACTCTGGGCATTGCCCAGAGTTCTATGTGAACCTTTGACTAATTCAAAATCGGAATTGAAAAATTTAATTTTTGTTGAATCGGTTCAATATTTTTTCCATCTGTTTGCCTGCTGCTGGTCTGCCTCCCAAACCAAAAGAAAGTGCTATGGTAACTGCGATTGTGCCTAGGGTAATGCCAAATGCAAGATTGATGATGTCATCGGCCATTCCCATGGTTTTTAGCCCCATCGCCAAGAATATGGCAAGTACTGCGCACCTGATGATTGCCGCCACAAACGAATTGTCCTCATTCTTTGAAAATGCGTTTTTAGCCAAGACGGATATCCAATTGCCAATTAAAATTATAACAAGTCCGAACAGAATTTTACCCGAAATACTTGTGATAGTGTCTAGAACTTCTGTCAGTTGTGCAAACTCCAATTTTTCAATAGCGGTCAATAATCCAAAAATCACAATAAAGAAGTACACAATGTTTGAAATGACTTTGGCCAAGTTCACGTTACCCACCATTCCTTTTAATTGCATTTTGTCTGCAACAGCGTTAAGATTTAAGTTGTCCAATAAATCCTTTACCAGTTGAGTGAGGTATTTACCGCCAATTACAAAAAGTATTAAAATGAATGCTGCTAATAATACTTTGGGCACCGCATTGAAGAATTGGGTTAAAATTGATGTCGCTGGTCCAGATATTGCATCCATATTTAAAATATTGAGGGCTGCAATTAAAAGTGGAATAAAGATGAAAATGAAAACCACTTTCTTTAAAATTCCCACAATATCGACACCATTTGAAATACCGAGGCTAGGAGTGAATTTTTTAATTGTATCACCCGACATCCCCACCAATTCTGACACAACAGTTGCCAACATATAACCGATATACCCTACCAGTCCAGCTCCGATAATATTGGGGATAAATGCCAAAAATCCGTCGAGTAGGTTTTTAACTGGATCTAAGACACTTTGCATGCCCAGTTTTTCCAAAGCCAGCATGAAAACAAATATCATTACCAAGAAATAAATCAATTTGCCCACAAATTTTGAAAGGGTGATTTTTTCACTTTTCAATCGATTGTCAATACCAGTTCTTTTCAACAACCTAGTAGTTAATCTTTTTAAACCGCCAGCAATAAACCAACCAATTACAAGGATTAATAAGGCTCCAATAGTGCTCGGTAGAAAGTCTCCGACTGAATCACTGATACTGGTCATAATGTTCTCTAAATATTCCATTTTTATAGTTTTTAGTGTTAGTATTAATTTGAACCAGATTTTTTTTGGAAGTCACATTTGCCTATTCTACGGGCAGTTTCCAACAGAATTACTACCTTTATCGTTCTACAGGATGATTTCTCTCCTACGCTGCTTTTTCGAAACTTCGAAAGAAAAAAGGTATAGAAGGAATAGTTATTTTTTCAACTTTAAATCGTTTTAAAATGGCTGTTTTACAAGAAATGACATCACAGCACGCAATTGAATTAGAAAACCAATATGGAGCCCACAACTACCATCCGTTACCCGTTGTTTTAAGCAGGGGAGAAGGGGTATATGTATGGGATGTAGAAGGAAACAAGTATTATGATTTTCTTTCGGCATATTCAGCGGTCAACCAAGGACATTGCCATCCAAAAATTATTAATGCGTTAAAGGAGCAGGCTGAAAAACTGACTTTGACTTCACGTGCCTTTTACAATGATATGTTAGGGCAATATGAAAAATTTGCCACTGAGTTTTTTGGATTTGATAAACTCCTGCCAATGAACACAGGGGCTGAAGCGGTTGAAACGGCTTTGAAATTGGCACGTAAATGGGGGTATGAGAAAAAAGGAATTCCCACGGACCAAGCCAAGATTATTGTTTGTGAAAATAATTTTCACGGGAGAACAATTTCTATTATATCTGCATCAAACGACCCTTTAGCAACTGAGAATTTTGGTCCTTTCACTCCTGGCATTGTATCCATTGGATATAATGATATAAATGCACTAGAAGAAGCTTTGAAAGATGAAAACGTAGCAGCATTTTTGGTTGAACCTATTCAGGGTGAGGCAGGAGTTTATGTGCCGGATGAAAATTACATAAAAGAAGCATTTCAATTATGTAAATCAAAAAATGTGCTATTCATTGCAGATGAAGTGCAAACAGGTATTGCCCGTACTGGTAGGTTATTGGCTACTTGTGGCAACTGTTCGTGTTCAGACAAGAATTGTTCCAAGGAACCTGAGGTGAAGCCAGATATTTTAATTTTAGGAAAAGCCATTTCAGGTGGGGTATTTCCCGTGTCAGCAGTATTGGCAAACAATGAGATAATGGAAGTAATTCGTCCTGGCAACCATGGTTCTACCTTTGGAGGAAATCCTTTGGCCTGTGCCGTGGCAATGGCTGCACTTGAGGTAGTTCGGGATGAAGAATTGGCTGAGAATGCATTCATTTTAGGAAAGATTTTTCGGAATGAAATGGAAAAACTTATACAAGAAAGTGATTTGGTTCGTTTAGTTCGTGGCAAAGGATTATTGAATGCAATAGTTATCAATGATTCGGAAGACAGTTCAACGGCTTGGAATATATGTGTTGCCTTGAAGGATAACGGACTGTTGGCTAAACCGACCCATGGTAACATCATTAGATTTGCACCTCCATTGGTAATGACAGAAGAGCAACTTCATGAATGCGTTGGTATTATTAGGAAGACCATTCTTGAATTCAGAAAATAAAAAATCCCCGAAAGGGGATTTTCTTTTTATGGAGTCGGTGTGGCAGCACCCTTTCTTTCTGCCCGACGCAGTTGACGTTGTATTTTTTTGATAGCTGATTCAATCGATTTTTCAGGTTCGATAATATTATATTCTCCCCAAAAATCTGGATCGGAAAAGCCACTGGCCTCATCGGCCAAAATTATTGATGATCGAATTCTCTCTTTCGGTTTCGGCACCTCTCCATCTATATTTTGTTCCCAGTCAGTAATAGCCATTTCTGCGGTCATACTGTAAACAGAGTTGAACAACTTATCATCCCAATCGACCTTAAATTCAAGTAAAACATTACTGTAACCGTAATACCACTTGCCGTTTTTGTTTCTGTAATCAACCCTGTATGCAATGTCTGTGGGCCAAACATCAACTTTGGCAGGTTTCTTTTTAACGAAAAGCCGGGCAGCCATTACTTTATTGGTAATATTCAGTTCGTATATAGCACTGGTCAGTGTTTTCTGTTCAACATCTATAAACAACTCTCCTTTGTAAAGTTGATCACGAATGTCCTCCCTCTGGGAAAAAGAAATTACATATATCAAATTATCATTGATTCGAGTTGAGCGTTTGAATTTGTAGGTATACTGATCAAAATTCTGTTCTAGAAATACAATGTCAGGATACTTTACAATGTCTGAATATAACGTGTTATAAGGCCCGCCTTGAAGTTTTAATGCAATGGTGTCAAGCTTACTGTAGTCGGTACTTTTACGGGCTTTGTAAAGTTGAACTGCATCGCGGCGATTGGATTGATAAGGGGACTTATAAATATTTACAACCGCTTCAGAAAGGGAAACGTTTTTCCTTCTCTTTTTAATGGTCTCGCGATAAAATGCAGTCATCAATGCAGGGTTGTCGAGATACTTATCACCCTTACGTTTGAATACTTCTAAAACCAAAGTACGTGCGTCTTTGGGAGCATTTACATCTACCTCTGTCAGTTGTAATGCAGATGGTACAAGTTCAATTGTATTTTCATTTTGTGCTAAATCATTTAAAGCAACGGTTTTGGTAGTATATCCTAAAAACGAAATACTAATTGTTCCTGATGATAAGTTTGCAGGTACTTTAAGTAGAAAGTCACCTTCAGTATTGGTAATTGTACTGATGTTAGTTCCTTCTACCATTAATGTGGCGAATATTAAGGCTTTTCCATTATTGGCATCAACTACTTCGCCTTCATATTGCTTAAAATTTGGTGTTTCACCTTGAAACGAATAACAGGTAGTACTGGCAAATACTAAGCAAAAAAGTATTAGACCAAAGTTTAATTTCTTCATGGCAATTGATTAAAAATCCTACATAAAGTTAATCCTTACTGGGCTTAGAAAGTGTTAAAAATCAACAAAATAGTTAAGTTGAATTTGAACCAATAAGACTTTAAAAAGGGAATTCTCTTTAAGTACAAGACTCAAATTCCATAAATTTTATAGACGGTAATTAAAATGTGAAAGTTTAATCAACCATAAATAAGGCATTTGCAAAAAACAATTTGCCATTTTCCCAAAAGCCTCTGAATAAAGGATTATCAACAAAATATGAAACTTGTCCCCTGCCATGTGGTTCTACACCAAAGACCAATGTATTCTTAATTTTCTTTTGTGCTTCACTACCAGCAAATCCAGCTACCGGTGCAGAATTTTCGCTTAAATACGCTGCGGTACCTGTTTTTAAATAGTCATAAGAATCACTTCCGAGTTTTAATGTAAAATAAGTGTTGCCGTAGCCATAAGCCAATGGGTGGGTATTGTCTACCTTTACTTTAAATATTGCACCTGTTATGGCCTGTTTCATACGTTCTCGTTGGCTATTTTCATGAGGCTCAATCGTATCATCTGATGATTCTTTTTTGATGGTCTTCTCCTTTATCCCAAATCCATCTTCACCATCAATGGCTTTTATTGCACCGCCCATTGCAATTAAATTTCCGCCCTTTGCAACCCAATTTTTTATTAACTCAAGCCCTTTTTTATCAAAATGACTCCCATATCGGCCATCTGGCAGGATTAAGATATCATAGTTGTTTAGATCTACCCTGTTGAAATATTCACTATCCAAAACCGTCATCGGATAGTTGAGTTGTTGCTCGAAAAAGTGCCAAATTTCACCGAATCTAAGTGTTGAGGTCGGTTTGCCAGAGAATACTGCGATTTTTGGTTTTTTTATCATCTTCACATATCTGGAACCAAAATCTTTTCCCGAGTCTACAAAACCCGTAGATACTGGTGTTAGCGCCTTCGAATACTTTACAACAGCTTTTTCAAGAATACTATTATAGTTTTTAAGATGTTCATTGTCACCTTTAGTTATTATTAAACTGCCTCTTTGAAAAGCTTTTCCTTCAAGCTCAAATGGTTTGTGTGCCGTTCTGACCCTTACTTTTTCCTTGAGTAATTCGGCGAGAAAACGCGCATCGTTCAAATCAGTCCAATCCGTTACAAACGCATAATCGCCCTCACTGATTTTAGTCAGTGAATTTTCCGCAATTGAAGAATTTTCAGAAGACAGATTTGAAGTGCTGGCAATGCCTTCCAAGCCATAGGCATAGGGTAATGACCAAGCTGTTATATCATAAGTTAAAGAATCACTCAATTTTGCATTTGGTTCAAATAACACTTTGACCATGGTACCTTTTGGCTGGTTGGTAGAAATAATTAATGTGTTTTCATCTGTATTCATGGTGCCAGAGACACCAGTTGTATAATTGAAACCTTTAATCGTGCTTTTATTCGCATAGCCAAATTCCAATTCATGTTGCTCTAACAATTTCGTTAGCGCATGTATTTTGTCCTTATCACCTTTTAGGGCGTAGCTTTTGTACTTGAAATTTTTATTCGTAAAAAATTCTCTGAATTCTGAATTTAATCTTTCAGCGTTTTTTGATGCAACTTCGACAGTAGAAAGACCTGTTGTGTAATGATGGGCAATCCTATCTTTTAAAGTCAAGGTATCCCCAATTTGTGTAATTATTCCAAGTCCAGCACGTCCGCTGCCTCCTTGTTCATATGTCATTCCTATTGCACCATTATAGGTGGGGTAGGTGTCACCATAACTAGGGTAGAACAAATCAAATACTTCTTTAGTAAAGTAAAACCAACCATTAGCATCAAAATATTTTGCATGGTTTCTTCCTATGGTTTCTTGAAAATCACGTTGAAAACTCGTAATTACCTCATGGTAGGGTTCAGCAGCCGGAGCAAAAAAGTAAGGATTGTTCACGCCTTGCTCGTGAAAATCCACGTGTACATGTGGCATCCATTTGTTGTAAACCTTTATACGTTGTTTACTTTCTTTCTGAGTTAACCAAGCCCAGTCTCTATTTAAATCAAACATATAATGATTGCTGCGACCAGTCCACCAACCCTCTCGATGTTCCTTACTATTTGGGTCTACATTATGCGGTGTATTTTTAAATTGGTTATACCAGTTGCTATAGCGGTCCCTACCGTCTGGATTTATACAGGGATCCATTATAACAATGGTATTTTCTAAATAAGAACTTTTTGAAGTAAGTAATGAATGAATAGTTTTCAAGGCCGATTCGGTTCCGACACTTTCATTACCATGAACGTTATAGCTTAACCAAACAATCGCTTTGGAAGCTTCTCCTTTTCCTTTTAGTGAATTTAGATGCTCTAAACGTAGGGACTCCAAGTTTTTTATGTTATCCGCAGAAGATACTACGGCCATAAGCAATGGCCTTCTTTCGTTTGTCATGCCATAAGACGATAGCACCACTCTGTCTTTCTCTGTAGCAGCTAAATATTCAAAATAGTCAACCACTTCATGGTGTCTTGTGAATTCTGTCCCCAATTCATAACCAAGAAATTCAGATGGAGATTTTATGTTTTGAGAATTGATAAAAAGAAATGAAAAGAAAGTTAGGTAGGGTAAAATATGCTTCATAAATCTTTGGAAAAAAAATGTACGTGTTATTGTTAAAGATAAGGTACTTTCAATTAACTAAATCTTTAGGATTGAAAACTTTCAAGTGCAGTATATTTAGGGCTTTTAACACATTGAATGGAAGCGACAACAATTCCCTTTAACCAGACTGGTTATTTTTCGAAACTTATTTGTGACTACTTGGATGAAAAAAAGGGATTACAACCATTTTACAATAGATTTCCTTCATTAAAACAATTCAAAGATCAAATAGCAGAAAAATCAAGTAATTATCCATCTGCACATAGACAGGTTTTGGTAAATAGCTTAAAACTTCAGTACACCAAGACAAGTACCTCGGAAATGACTATGAAACATATTGAGTCAATCGCTAATTCAAAAACCTTTACCGTGGTCACCGGACATCAGTTGAATCTATTTACTGGGCCACTTTATTTTTTGTACAAGATTGTTTCGACCATCAATTTAACTCAAAAGCTTAAGCAGGAATATCCTGATTTTGATTTTGTGCCCATTTATTGGATGGCAACGGAAGATCATGATTTTGACGAAATCAATTATTTCAACTACGAGGGAAAAAAAATCCAATGGAATCAAGATAACCAAGGAGCTGTTGGAAGGCTGCCATTGAATGACCTTGAAGCCATTCATGAGTTAATTGTAAAGCGTTTTGGTACTTCTGAAAACGCTAAAGAACTTATTCAGTTATTTGAACAGGCCTATTTAGGAAATAAGCGGCTGACTGAAGCAACTCGGTTTTTGGTAAACGAGATTTTCAAAGATTATGGCTTGGTCATTATTGATGGTGACGATGCTGATTTGAAAAAGCTACTTGTTCCTTACATAGAGAAGGATATTTTTGATAATACCGCTTTTGAAGAGGTTACCACAACAATAAAGAATCTTGAACAGGTTTCTGATGAATATAAAATTCAGGTAAATCCTAGGGAAATAAACTATTTCTATCTAAAAGATGGATTACGTGAACGTATAATTGAAAGAGATGGCAATTATATTATTAATGATACTGAAATTGTTTTCAGTAGGGAAGAGTTAATTGCTGAACTAGAAAACCATCCTGAGTGTTTTTCTCCAAACGTAATCACCAGGCCATTATATCAAGAGGTTATTTTGCCAAACCTTTGTTACATAGGGGGTGGTGGTGAACTGGCCTATTGGTTAGAATTGAAAAACTCTTTTAAAGCTGCGGAAATTTCTTTTCCAATGTTGTTACTTAGGAATTCCGTTCTATTAATCAGTGCGAAACAAGACCAAAAAATTGCAAATCTTGACTTATCCATCAAAGATCTATTCCTGCAGCAAAACAGTTTGATAAATAAAAAAATTAGAAAAATTTCGAATATTGATATCGATTTTTCACCTCAAAAGAAGCAGTTGACAGCACAGTTTAAAGCTTTATATGATTTAGCAAGGGAAACCGACAAATCCTTTTTAGGGGCTGTGCAAGCACAAGAGGTGAAGCAAAAAAAGGGCTTGGATAATCTAGAAAAACGCTTGCTTAAAGCACAAAAAAGAAAATTAAAAGATCACGTCATTCGCCTAACTGATTTACAGAACGAGTTATTCCCCAATTATTCACTTCAAGAACGACAAGAAAATTTTTCCAAATTTTATTTAGAACTGGGTCATGACCTAATTAAAGGTCTTTTTGATAATTTGGACCCATTAAAACAAGAATTTTTAGTCTTACGGTACTAAGAAAGTTCCTTCCCAATTGTCAACATTCAAGTCAAATTGCGCACGTATATGATTTGGTCTTTTCAATTGAAGAAAGTCAATTTTTGTAGCTTTAATTTTTATCAAGCAAAAGTGGTTTTGATTTTGATAATTCAATAAATCTGGATTTTTCAATAGGGAACCAGGAGCTAATGAACTAGTATAATCATTTCTTGAATTCAAAGGAATTGAATTCCATAGCTCATTAAGGACTTCATCATTTTCCTCAAAACTTGCCTTGCCGCTAATGGTTATTTGTAGGAGTTTCTTTGGGTTGTAAAACAATGCTGTTACGTTATTATTTTCCATGATTTCATTTACCTTGTTTGAACGTTTGTCTGTATAAAACCAAATCTCAATACCGGGTTTTATTTTTCTTAGCACGACAGTTCTGGCTTTTGGTACATTATTCAAAGAGGTGGTCAACGTAAAATATCTGAAAGGATGTCCTTTTTTTACGCACCCATTAACTAACTCATTTTTAATCTGTTGGAGAATATCTTGTAGCAAATCTTTATTTTTAGGAAAAAATAATCAAAAAAAAGGTAGGGTATATTAGTCCTTGGTTGTTATGTATACAAATTGCCCAAATGGCAATTAACCTTTGAAATTAATGAGTTAGTAAATTCATGTGTTTAGGTTGGTTTTGATTTTAATTTAAAAGCCTCGGAGTGGTTCCCGAGGCTTTTTGTTTTTATGATTTTTTCAAATCTGAACAATTGTTGATTAAAAAATAAAACCCTGGAGTATTAGAACCCCAGGGCTTATAATCAAGGTTTATTTATCCATTTATTTTACAATCAATTTTGCGGTGTCTTTCCAACCATCCCCTATAACCTGAATTAGATAGGTTCCTGTTTCTAGACTGCCCAATTGATAGTTAACTACATCACTACCAGGATAAACATTGTAAGGTCTTGCGAAAGCAATGATTCTACCAGACATATCATACAAAGCAATATTCACTGTTGCGGATTTTTGTCTTCCTGTTCTTGCACTAAAGAATACCCCAGTTTCAGCCGTAGTAATTGAACCATTTCTAGTATTGATTGCAATATTTACAGAACCTCCACTTGTAGCAGGATTCGGACTGATTTGTGTAATTCTACTATCGACTCCAGATGGTCTAGTGCCATCTTCTAGACATTCGCCAGATAAACTTAGGTCAAATGTTATGGTTCCTGACGCACCATCAGGTGCAGACCAATCAATCGTATATAAACCAAAATCATCTTCATCAATTGGTATTTCGAATGCTTGTTCCTTGCTGGAATTTGTACATTCAGAACAATCATCATCACTGGTAACAAAAGTTCTTCCATTCGGGAAGTTCCATGTAAAGACATAGCCTTCTAAACCATTGCCAAGTCGTGAAACATCGTTTAAGTCTTCTTCTTCTAAATGAATCCAGAAGAATAATTGCTCACCCAAACAAGCTGTATCAGCATTTCTCCTGACATAAGTATTCGCCGGATCACGGAATCTTACCTTATTTCCGATAAATAGTTGTCTACTTTGCTTGATTCCTGCATCTCGAGTCATGTCATCATCTTCAAAGATTTCGAAACAATCCGTTACTCCTCCAGCATCTGCATCTGAATCAACACTATCATCAGACTCAGAATCCTGAGAAGTAAATTCAAATCCATCAGGAATATCACTAAAGACGATATAATACGAACCACTATTTGGACAGACTTCGAACTGATACAATCCGAATCTATTGGTTATCATCGATTCTACAAATACGCCACCATCATTTACATCATCTACACATTGATAGAGGCTTACAGTAACTCCAAAAACACCGGATTCACCTTCATCTTGGACGCCATTGTTGTTAGCATCTTCCCAAACAAAATCTCCAATTAGTACTTTTTCAGTTATCGTTACTGTAACCGTATCTTCTGCTTCACAACCATCTTGGGTAGTAACTTTCACTCGATATGTAGTACTTGTTTCTGGAGCTACAGTTAATGAGGCTTCCATACCGATCATATCATCCGATCCATCAACAAACCACATGAAAGTGCCATCACCAGTCGCAGTCAAGGTTACTTCTTCGCCTTCACAAATGGTTTCATCGTCTCCGGCTTCAACAGAAGCTGGGTCGAATTCGTCCACCACAAGTGTGATCAAGTAAGGACATCCGTTATCGTCGGTCTGTGGGAACTCGTATGTTCCTGCCGCGTACTCCTCGCCCTCATAGGTAAAGGTATCGCCCTCACAAACGGTCTCCTCGATGGTCTCGTCCGGAGTAGCCGGGTACTCGTCCACCACAAGTGTGATCAAGTAAGGACATCCGTTATCG
>NZ_JAAWWL010000003.1:129720-231081 GCF_012272815.1 Croceivirga thetidis | reverse complement strand
AATCTAAAATCCTCATTGATTCTACGCTGTCGTATTCCAATATGTCAATATGAACTTTTTTATTCTTCCAAAAGACAAAAAAAGCAGGCTTCAAAACCCGTTTTTCCCCTCTTTCAACACCTCACCTCATCAGCAAAGCGGGTGCAAATATATAACGGTTTATTTCTTCCAACAAAAAACTTTCGAAAAAAAATCAAATAAAGTTTTAAATACCTGTCTATCAGCTCTTAAGCAGATAAAATTCAAACTGCAACTTTCATAACTAACTATACCTTATTTCATTAGTGCAACACACTAATTTTTTACCTATTAAGTTTTTGTTCCATTTGCCGCAACTGCCTAAGATGTTATCTTTGCCCATTATTTAAAAAGGACGTTCAATGATTGACATTACCCTACCTGATGGGGCGGTAAAGAAAATGGCCACTGGGAGCACACCATTTGATGTTGCAAAATCAATTAGTGAAGGCTTCGCGAGAAATGTAATCTCAGCACAATTTAATTCTAAAACAGTTGAAACTTCAACTCCCTTATCAGAAGATGGCGACCTAACCTTATATACATGGAACAATTCAGAAGGAAAGAAAGCCTTTTGGCATTCCTCTTCACATGTTGTGGCCCAAGCATTGGAAGAACTTTATCCCGGCATAAAACTCACCATTGGTCCAGCAATTGAAAACGGCTTCTATTACGATGTTGATTTTGGCGAACACCATGTTTCTGAAAAAGACTTTCAGGCAATCGAAAAAAAGGCATTAGAGATTGCCCGTGGTAAGCATGATTTTAAAATGCGGGAAGTTTCTAAATCTGATGCTTTAAAATTTTATAAAGACAAAAGCAACGAATATAAGGTCGAACTTATTGAGAATTTAGAAGATGGTGACATAACGTTTTGTGACCATAGTTCTTTTACGGATTTATGTCGAGGAGGACACATCCCCAACACAGGTATCATCAAAGCCGTTAAAATATTAAATGTGGCTGGTGCCTATTGGCGAGGCGATGAGAACAACCCTCAATTGACCCGTGTTTATGGTATATCATTTCCTAAACAAAAAGAACTTACGGAATACCTTGAATTATTAGAAGAGGCCAAAAAAAGAGACCATAGAAAACTCGGCAAGGAACTCGAACTATTTACCTTTTCTCAAAAAGTCGGACAAGGATTGCCCCTATGGTTACCTAAAGGGGCCGCTTTAAGAGAGCGTTTGGAAAACTTTCTAAAGAAAGCCCAGAAAAAAGCTGGGTATGAAATGGTGGTTACACCACATATCGGACAGAAAGATTTATACGTTACTTCGGGTCATTACGCCAAGTATGGCGAAGACAGTTTTCAACCAATAAACACTCCTAAAGACGATGAGGAATTTTTATTGAAACCCATGAACTGTCCGCATCATTGCGAAATTTACAAGAATAGCCCATGGAGCTATAAAGATTTGCCAAAACGTTATGCTGAATTTGGAACAGTTTATAGATATGAGCAAAGTGGCGAATTACATGGTTTGACAAGAGTTCGAGGTTTTACCCAAGATGATGCTCATATTTTTTGTACAAATGAACAGCTCAATGAAGAATTCAAAAACGTTATTGATTTAACATTGTATGTTCTTGGCTCGCTAGGTTTCGAAAATTTCAGGGCCCAAGTATCGGTTAGGGATTTAGACAAACCTGAAAAATATATCGGTGATGTTGCTAATTGGGAAAAAGCAGAACACGCGATTATAGAAGCGGCAAAAGAAAAAGGTCTGGATTTTGTTGTTGAAACAGGAGAAGCAGCATTTTACGGTCCTAAGTTAGATTTCATGATAAAAGACGCTCTAGGAAGAAACTGGCAATTGGGAACTATCCAAGTTGATTACAATCTTCCTGAACGTTTTGACCTAACTTATAAGGGCAGTGACAATGAGTTACACCGACCAGTAATGATACACCGAGCACCTTTCGGAAGCTTGGAACGGTTCGTTGCTTTATTACTGGAACATACCGGCGGTAATTTTCCGTTATGGTTAATTCCCATCCAGGCCACCATACTTCCAGTCAGTGAGAAGTTTGAAAAATATGCTGAAAAAGTTTTGAATTCGCTTGAAAATCACGAAATTCGCGCGCTCATTGATAATAGGAACGAGACTGTAGGGAAAAAAATAAGGGAAACCGAATTAAAAAAAGTGCCCTTTATGATTATAGTTGGTGAGAAGGAGGAGCAGAACAATACCATTTCGGTCAGGAGACATGGTGGTGAAGATTTAGGCGACATCAGCTTAGAAGATTTCACCAACTTGATTTCAAAAGAAATAAGTAGTACCTTAAAATCGTTCTGAAAAAAAGTTTAACAAAAATAGTACGCCATAGCAATTAGAAGAAGATCTAGGCCACAGCCAAGGAGGGAAAATAAAAACCCCCATAAAATCAATGAAAAAATAGAAGCCCCTGAAGTTCGTTTGGTGGGTGATAATGTTGAAGTAGGTGTTTATCCCGTTAGGAAAGCACTGTCCATTGCAAAGGAAATGGAATTGGATTTGGTAGAAATAAGTCCAAAGGCAAGTCCACCAGTTTGCAAGATAATAGATTACAAAAAGTTCTTATACGAACAGAAAAAGCGTGAAAAGGCCCTTAAGGCGAAAGCAACTAAGGTCATTGTAAAAGAAATTCGATTTGGTCCACAAACAGACGACCATGATTACGAATTCAAAAAAAGACACGCCGAAAAGTTTTTGAAAGACAACGCAAAATTGAAGGCATATGTCTTTTTTAAAGGACGTTCTATTGTTTATAAGGACCAAGGAGAAATTTTGTTGCTACGTTTGGCACAAGATTTAGAAGAATTTGGCAAAGTTGAACAAATGCCAAAACTTGAGGGTAAACGAATGACGATGATGATTGCCCCCAAAACTGCAAAAAAGTAAGCGGAGTTATTAGGATATAAAAGAGAGGAAATGCCTAAAATGAAAACAAAGTCCAGTGCCAAAAAGCGATTTAAGCTGACGGGTTCTGGCAAAATCAAAAGGAAGCACGCTTTTAAGAGTCACATCTTAACAAAGAAATCAAAAAAGCGTAAACTTCGATTGACGCACTCAACACTTGTTCATGAGTCTGACGTCAACAGTATTAAAGAGCAACTACGACTAAAATAGTCAGTTGTTTCGGTTTATTAATGTTTAACCATGGAGTCAGGCTTATCAAGTGTCATAATTGACCGCCTGCTACAAAAAAAGAATTAAAAAATGCCAAGATCAGTAAATTCAGTCGCTTCAAGAGCCAGAAGAAAAAAGGTAATGAAGCAAGCCAAAGGTTACTTCGGCAGACGTAAAAACGTCTGGACAGTAGCCAAAAACGCGGTTGAAAAAGCAATGCAATATGCTTACCGCGACAGAAGAAACAAAAAGAGAACGTTCAGAGCACTTTGGATAACACGTATTAATGCAGGTGCCAGAATGCATGGAATGTCATATTCCCAATTTATGGGGAAGGTAAAAGCCAATAACATTGACCTAAACCGAAAGGTTTTGGCTGATTTGGCAATGAACCACCCTGATGCGTTCAAAGCAATTGTTGAAAAAGTTAAATAAGAGCTAACATAAACTTTAACCCCGCTTACGAATCCCGCCAAATGGCGGGATTTTTATTTACCAAATGCAGATAGAACCAATCTTCTTCTAGAAGCGTGATTTCGATGTTCGCAAAGATAAATGCCCTGCCAAACGCCTAGATTCAATTCACCTCTACTTATAGGTATTTGAACTGAAGTACCCATCAATGATGATTTAATATGCGCAGGCATATCATCAGGACCTTCATACGTATGCACATAATACGATGCATTTTCAGGTACCATTTTATTCATGTGGCTTTCAAAATCAACCCTCACTGTTGGATCGGCATTTTCATTAATCGTTAAACTAGCCGAAGTATGTTTGATAAATACTTGAAGTATTCCCATCTCTATTTGTGACAACTCTGGCAAGGCTGTCAATACTTCTTGGGTTATCAAATGAAAACCTCTTGAGTAAGACTTCAAGGTAATTTCTTTTTGAAAAAACTTCATGGGCGAAAGTTAATAAGATTCCCGTCTTTGCAGTAATGTCAATAAAAATGAATTAATAAAGACTTTACACGATTATTTTTTAGTAGAGTAACTTTGTAGCTTAATTTTTGCCAATGGATTTATCTCAAATAAAAATGGTTGTTTCAGATATGGATGGAACACTATTAAATTCCAATCATGAAGTTAGTGACCGTTTTTTTGAACTATTCGAAAAATTAAAAGCCAGAAACATCCAATTTGTTGCTGCTAGTGGAAGACAATATCATAGTATGTTGTCCAAACTAGATCACATTAAAAACGATATAATTTTTATTGCGGAAAATGGCGCGCTCATCAAGCAGAAAGAAGATGAGTTATCCACTACTCCATTGGACCAGAATTTGAGAGCTGAGATATTGGATTCGATACAACAAATCGAAAATGTTGATGCAATGCTCTGCGGAAAATATGTTACTTATTTCGACAGAAATTCTGAACAACTTTTAAACTTGGTCAAAGAATATTATTCCAATTATGAGGTGGTTGACAATTTTTATGATGTTACTGATGAAATTGTAAAGGTTGCCGCATTTCATCCTAAAAGTGCAGAAGAATACATCCATCCCAGACTAGAACACCTAGAGGATCGTCTTAAAGTTAAGGTCTCAGGTAAATATTGGGTTGACCTCAACCACATCGATGCCCACAAAGGCAATGCGCTAAAAATGGTACTTGACAAATTTGGTTTACGACCCAATGAAGTTGTTGCTTTCGGTGATTATAACAACGATTTGGAAATGCTCGAATTGGTGGACTATAGTTTTGCGATGGCCAATGCGCATCCGAATGTAAAAGAGGTTGCCAAATATGAAACAGCGAGCCATAATGATTTTGGCGTCGAGCGGATTTTGGAAAAAATACTGGCATAAAAAAAGGTGGTCCTTCAAAGAACCACCTTAGATTTAAATTATGCGATTATTAGTTTAGATCGAATCGATCTAAGTTCATAACCTTATTCCAAGCTGCGACGAAATCCTTAACAAATTTACCTTTGGCATCGTGGCAACCATATACTTCTGCGATTGCACGAAGTTCTGTATTTGAACCAAAGATCAAGTCTGCTCGGGTTCCAGTCCATTTTACTTGTCCTGTTTTCCTGTCCTTACCTTCAAAAACTTCCTCATCAGCGTCTATTGCACTCCATTCTGTTGTTAAATCTAAAAGGTTAACGAAGAAATCGTTGCTCAATGTTCCTGGTTTATCGGTAAATACACCGTGTTTAGAACCATCAAAGTTAGCATCCAATGCTCGCATACCTCCTAACAAAACAGTCATCTCAGGAGCAGTCAACGTCATCAATTGCGCTTTATCAACCAATAATTCCTCTGTTTTCGCGGTAAATTTTCCTTTCAAGTAATTACGGAAGCCATCAGCAACTGGTTCCAACACTTCAAAAGATTCAGCATCTGTCATTTCAGCAGTGGCATCGGTACGCCCTGGTGAGAAAGGTACAGAAACGTTCTGTCCAGCATCAGCAGCTGCTTTTTCAACAGCAGCACATCCTCCCAAAACGATTAAGTCAGCAATTGAAACTTGTTTGTTTCCTGATTGATTGCTATTGAATTCATCTTGTATTCTCGTTAAAGTATCCAATGCCCTAGCTAGCTGAGAAGGATTATTAACTTCCCATGAATTCTGAGGTACTAAACGAACTCTTGCCCCGTTTGCACCACCGCGGTTATCAGAACCTCTAAATGTTGAGGCAGATGCCCAAGCAGTAGCAACCAATTCTTGTACAGATAAACCTGAAGCCAAGATGTTCTTCTTCAATTCAGAAATATCAGTATCGTTAACCAATTCATGGTCAACAGCTGGCACTGGGTCTTGCCATATCAAATCTTCTTGAGGCACCTCAGCTCCAAGATATCTTGATTTTGGCCCCATATCACGATGCATTAGCTTGAACCATGCTTTAGAATAGGCCTCAGCAAATTCTTTAGGGTTTTCTAAAAAGTGTCTTGAGACTTTGTCATAATCAGGATCCATTCGTAGCGACAAATCCGTTGTCAACATGAAAGGCGCATGCTTCAGGGAAGCATCATGTGCATCAGGAATAGTTCCTGCTCCTTCACCGTTTGTAGGTCTCCACTGCCAAGCACCTCCTGGGCCTTTGTGTACTTCCCATTCGTATTTGTAAAGATTTTCCAAATACTTATGGCTCCATTGGGTAGGACTATCGGTCCAAGCACCTTCTATACCACTCGTAATAGTATCTTTTCCTGCGCCGGATCCTAAATTATTTTTCCACCCCATACTTTGCATCTCAATTGAAGCACCAGCAGGTTCAGCTTCGAGATGGTGAGCATCAACACCAGCACCGTGGGTTTTGCCGAAGGTGTGGCCACCGGCAATCAACGCAACCGTTTCGTAATCATTCATGGCCATACGACCAAATGTCTCGCGGATGTCTTTGGCAGCTGCTACTGGATCAGGGTTAGCGTTCGGACCTTCTGGGTTTACATAAATTAATCCCATGTGAGCAGCTCCAACAGTGCGCTCTAACTCTCCACCTTCATAGCGTTCTTTATTTCCTAACCACTCTTTTTCAACACCCCAATAGATATCTTCTTCAGGTTGATAAATATCTTCTCGACCACCAGCAAAACCATACATTGGAAGCCCCATACTTTCATGGGCAACGTTTCCTGTGAGAATCAAAAGATCTGCCCAAGATATTTTTCTACCATACTTCTGCTTTATTGGCCATAGTAATAGCCTAGCCTTATCCAAATTTGCATTATCAGGCCAGCTATTCAATGGTGCAAAGCGCTGTGCTCCTGTTCCACCGCCTCCTCGACCATCAGAAATTCTATAAGTTCCAGCAGCATGCCAAGCCATGCGAATAAAGAATGGTCCGTAATGACCGTAATCGGCAGGCCACCAATCTTGGCTATTGGTCATTAACTCTGTGAGGTCTTTTTTGACTGCTGCCAAATCCAATGATTTGAATTCCTCTGCATAATCGAAATCCTCATCCATTGGATCAGCAAGATTTGAATGCTGACGTAAAATGTTTAGGTTAAGTGCGTTGGGCCACCAATCCTTATTAGATGTTCCCCCTCCAGCTGCTTGTTTTAATTCGCCGTTTAAAAACGGGCACATGCTGGCATCGCCATTTTTGTGATTGTCCATATCGTTTACTAGGTATTTAAGTGTTCTTGTGTAAAACTACCAACATTTAGCTTTCTAAATTATATCCAATAATTCTTTTGACCTATCTGATGATTGTTTTCGTCTATAAGAATTAAAAAATAAATCAACTTTAGCTATTATTAATTTTAATTAATTCATTATCAATTAATTAAAATTTTATTTCAAAGACAAATAATAGTAATAAAGTATATGGTCTTGTATTTAGTTGGATTATTATTTGAAGTCTTTGATTCTTTTAAACTGTTAGAACCAACTTAAAATCCATATTAAGTCTTCTGCTTCTTTTTTCTTGCCGCTGGAAATAAGACGTTGTTTAATATCAAACGATAGCCAGGAGATGTAGGATGCAATTCCAGCTCGGTTTTTGGATCACCTACCCGATGTTGATAATCTTCAGGGTCATGGCCACCATAGAAAGTAAAAAAGCCCTTGCCTTTAATTCCATGAATGTATCTAGCCTCACCATTTAATTTGCACTCTCCGAGCACCATAACCGTTGGTTTGACTTCAGCACGTTCAAATGCAGTAGTTTGACCCATAAAACCTTTAACCAAGGTCGTATGGTTCTGGGTCAACATGGTTGGTACCGGGTCCCATTTGGCAGAAAACTCCATCAACGAAAAATAATCCGATTCTCTTGGAACATTCCTTCGCTTACCGGTCATATCGATTGAACTGAATTCATATTTCAATGGATTGCGCTCCAACCTAAAATTCTTGAAAGCAAAAGTTCTTGAATAGTCCAATTTGGATTGATAGTTAGCTTCGGAGGCATCACCATCAAACATAGGTTCACATATATCAACACCATCAGCTGCTAAAGCAATATCAAAGCTGTCAGTAGCGGAACACATCGCGAACATAAATCCACCACCGATTACATATCTACGGATTTTTTCAACTACCGCTGCTTTTTGTTCTGAAACTTTGGAGTAGCCTAATTTAGAAGCTCTTTCCTCTGCCAATCGTTTTCCCTCGATATACCATGGTGCTGCCCGATATGCCCCATAAAACTTTCCATATTGGCCAGTAAAATCTTCATGATGCAAGTGCAACCAATCATAGAGAGCTAGCTTATCATCAAGTACTTCCTCGTCATAAATAGTAACATATGGAATTTCAGCGTAGGTCAGAACCATAGTAACCGCATCATCCCATGGTTGGTTATCTTTTGGTGAGTAAACTGCAATTTTGGGTGCTTTCTCTAAGATAACCGCATCCTGATTTTGGGATGGACTGCTGATTTCGTCCAATATTTGATTTGCTTCAGAATCTGAAAGTACTTCGAAAGAAACGCCACGTATTTGGCATTCTTTACGAATAGGGTCGCCATCTGGCAACAAAAAAGAACCACCGCGGTAGTTCAGTAACCATTGCACCTTTTGTTGTTTGGTTAAAACCCAATAGGTAATACCGTAAGCCTTTAAGTGGTTGTCTTGGCTCTCAGCATCCATTGGAATCAGAATTACCGAGGCGTTAAGAGCACACCACGAAACAAGAAAAAATAAACAAGATATAAGATACTTAGAACGGGATATCGTCGTCAGGGTCTGCTGGCGTGTTAATAGAACTACCGAAGGCTTGGTCAGCACTTGGCAAATCTTTTGTAACGAACGGGTTTTCATCATCGGCATTCATCTTCGATTGAAATTCAAAAGGAGAATCAAATTCCTCTAAATTATCGAATTTACCCAAGGCACCGATGAACTTTAACCTTATATTTTCTAAACCTCCGTTACGATGTTTGGCCACAATAAATTCTGCTTGACCTTGCGTAGGTGTGCGCTCCTCATCATCCCATTCATCAATCTTGTAGTATTCCGGACGATAAATAAAGGAAACAATATCAGCGTCTTGCTCAATCGCTCCTGACTCCCTGAGGTCAGAAAGTATTGGGCGTTTACTACCCCCTCTGGTCTCTACTGCCCTAGATAACTGTGAAAGAGCAATAACTGGAACATTCAATTCTTTAGCTAAGGCTTTTAAGTTTCTGGATATTGTCGAAATCTCTTGCTCTCTGTTACCTCCTTTTTGACTTCCCCCAGCGGTCATCAATTGTAAATAGTCAATTACGATCAACTTTATTTTATGTTGGGAAGCCAATCTTCTGGCTTTTGCCCGCAAGTCGAAAATTGATAAGGAAGGCGTGTCATCAATAAATAATGGGGCTTTTTCAAGTGATTTCACCTTTACGTTAAGTTGCTCCCATTCATGTTTTTCCAATCTACCTGTTCTCAGTTTTTCGGACGAAAGACCGGTCTCAGATGATATCAGTCGAGTGATCAATTGAACAGAAGACATTTCCAAAGAGAAAAAAGCAACAGGAATATCGGCATTGACGGCAATATTCCTTGCCATTGACAAGGTCAAAGCGGTTTTACCCATACCAGGGCGAGCTGCAACAATAATTAAATCACTGGGCTGCCAACCAGAAGTAAGTTTATCCAACTTGTCAAAACCAGAAGGTATCCCACTCAAACCTTCTTTATTGGCAATCTCTTCAATCTTCTTTTTAGCCTGAATAACCAAATTCTGAGCGGTCTCAGCAGAACGTTTCAGATTTCCTTGTGTTACTTCGTATAATTTGGCTTCTGCACCATCAAGTAAATCAAAAACATCTGTTGAATCACTGTAGGCATCTTCAATTATCTCGTTCGAAATTTTAATCAAACTTCGTTGGATGTATTTCTGAAGGATTATCCGCGCATGAAACTCGATATGCGCCGAGGAAGCTACTTTTTGGGTTAGTTTAATTAAATAAAAATCACCGCCAACCGCTTCAAGCTGACCATCTTTCTTTAGTTGCGCAGAAACGGTTAATAAGTCTACAGGTTCAGAAGATTCAAACAATTTAAAGATTGCTTCATATATAAATTTGTGTGAATCTTTATAGAAAACATCAGCGTGCAATATATCAATAACCTCATCAACCCCTTTTTTATCAATCATCATGGCTCCAAGCACAACTTCCTCTAAATCAACTGCTTGAGGTGGTACTTTTCCCTTTTCGAGATGAATAAGTGTTGATTTGTCGATGCGCCGTCCGACAAATTTTTGCGTGTCCTCCATATCGACGAAAGTATGTAATTAACTTTCAGTTAACCTTAAATTTTCATTGTCATTGTCAACCGCTAATGAACAAAATTAATGTTGATAAGTCAGTATTTGGTGTTAATAACCCTGATTTAAAGTTAAATCTAAATATGTTAAAAGAATTATAAACGGAAAATCAAGGGCTAACCATTGTATACCCCCATGTCAGAATATTTATCCATTCTAGTTTTCACCAATTCTTTTGGTGATAACTTTTTTAACTCTTCAAAATGTGCGGAAATTTTATTTTTTACAGTTGTAAATGTTTTCTCACGGTCTATGTGCGCTCCGCCTAAAGGCTCTCTAACAATCTCATCAATCAACTTTAATTTTTTCATGTCAGAAGCTGTCAATTTCAAAGCCTCAGCAGCTTGTTCTTTATATTCCCAGCTACGCCATAAAATGGAAGAACAGGACTCCGGTGAAATAACGGAATACCAAGTATTCTCCAACATAAGCACCTTATCGCCTACTCCAATTCCTAAAGCTCCACCTGAAGCTCCCTCACCAATTATCACACAAATTATAGGCACTTTCAGCCTTGACATTTCCAATATGTTCCTGGCAATTGCCTCTCCTTGACCACGTTCCTCAGCTTCAATACCGGGGTAAGCTCCTGGAGTATCGATAAAACAAACAACGGGAATATTGAATTTCTCTGCTGATTTCATGAGACGTAGCGCCTTACGATACCCTTCAGGATTGGCCATACCAAAGTTTCGATACTGTCGGGTTTTCGTATTGTATCCCTTTTGCTGGCCAACAAACATGTAGCTCTGATCGCCGATTTTTCCTAAACCACCTACCATGGCCTTGTCATCCTTAACCGTGCGATCACCATGTAATTCTAAGAAGGTATCACCACAAATCGCGGTAATATAATCCATGGTATAAGGTCGGTTAGGGTGACGTGATAATTGTACACGTTGCCAAGGGGTGAGATTCTTATAAATATCTTTCTTAGTTTCAGCTAACTTTTTCTCAATCTGCTGACAGGTTTCTGTGACATCAACATTGCTCTCCTCGCCAATAATCTTGCATTTGTCCAGTTGTTCTTCCAATTCTTTTATCGGAAGTTCAAAGTCTAAATATTCCATTTTTTTAGTTGTTCTCAGTAGTTGGTTTAACAGGCAAATATACGATTTATCCCGGTTGAAAATCTACTTGCAAGAAGCAGTTTAACATTAGCGTTTTGCCTTTTGTAGAAGGAATATAGCAAGGACCCCGAACAGAAGATTGGGAATGATTACCGCCAACAGGGGCGAGAACCCAGACTGTTCTGCCAATGTCCCGAAAATACGGTCAAAAAAGATATAAATAAACGCCACACCAATTCCGAAAGCTAAATTAACCCCCATTCCCCCACGGCGTTTCACAGAGGAAACTGCTACTGCAATTATGGTTAATATAAAAGCGGCAATCGGTAATGCCCATCTTTTATATTTTACCAAAACATAGGTATTGATATTTGCGGCTCCTTTTCGCCTTTGACTGTCAATGAATTCATTTAGTTCGAATAAATTTTTGGTGTCAGCTACATAAGAGACTGGCGCGAGGTCATCAATTTCGAACGCGAACAAGGTATCAAGTCGTCTCTTTTTTTGCACATATTCAGTTTCATCCTTTACAGTGCGTTTGGTATAGTTCGTCAAGCTGTATATACTGTCTTTTTCAATCCATCTAATATTGGAGGCGGTTATCTTGTAAGACAACTGTTTTTTATCATCAAAATGCTCATATGTGAAATTATATCCGCGCTGGCGCTCTGGGTCAAAACTACTTACATACAAGTAATCGCTTTCATTCAACTGGTTGAAAATATTGGTGGTTTGCCTATCTGAGCGTCCTTTTTTGAAATACTTGTATTCAAATTCATTGAATCCTATACTTGCGTGAGGTACAATGAACATTCCCATCATAAAAATCAGGATTGCTACAATTGTTGCACCTATCATATATGGTCGCAGGAACCGCCAATAAGATACACCTGAACTCAAAATGGCCACAATCTCAGTATTACTTGCCATTCTTGAAGTGAAGTAAATAATGGATATGAATAGCATTATAGGCAACAATAAATTACCAATTACCAAACTGAAGTTCCCATAGAAAACAATAACCTCGGCCAAGGGAGCCTCGTTGTCAATAATCTTACCTATTTTCTCCGCAAGGCTAACCATTATGCCAATAGGGATAAAAAGTAAGAGAATACCTGAAAAACTTAACAAGTAACGTTTGAGTATGTATTTATCAATTACGCCCAACATTACAAACGTTTATTCATTTGATTGACCATTTTGTTTTTCCAATCCGAAAAATCACCCGATAAAATACGTTCTCGCGCTGTTCTCACCAACCACAAATAAAATCCTAAGTTGTGTATGGTTGCTATTTGTTTGCCAAGATATTCATTGGCTGCAAAAAGGTGCCTTAAATATGCTTTTGAATAATCAGAGTCAACAAAGGTCATACCTGAGGGGTCCAATGGAGAGAAATCATTCTCCCATTTTTTGTTTTTAATATTTATGGTCCCTTCCGAAGTAAATAACATTCCATTTCGGGCATTACGGGTGGGCATTACACAATCGAACATATCTACACCTAACGCTATATTCTCCAGAATATTTATTGGCGTTCCAACACCCATTAGGTATCTCGGTTTATCTTGTGGTAAAATATCGCAAACCACCTCTGCCATGGCATACATCTCTTCCGCCGGTTCGCCTACCGAAAGACCGCCAATAGCATTTCCATCGGCATTGACCCCTGCAATATATTCTGCCGATTGTTTTCTTAAATCAGTGTAGGTTGAACCCTGTACAATTGGAAAAAACGTCTGGGCATAATCGTACTTAAAGGGTACCTTTTTCAAATGTTCAATACATCGCTCCAACCATCTGTGGGTCATATGCATTGAATTTTTTGCATACCCATATTCGCAAGGGTAAGGGGTACATTCGTCAAAGGCCATTATAATGTCCGCCCCGATAGAGCGTTGAATCTCCATTACATTTTCAGGAGTAAAGAAATGTTTTGAACCGTCAATGTGCGATTTAAAATGTACGCCTTCTTCCTTTATCTTTCTATTGTTGGAAAGGGAATAGACCTGATACCCTCCACTATCGGTCAAGATATTGCCTTCCCAACCCATAAACTTGTGAAGTCCCCCTGCCTGTTCAAGAATCTCTATTCCCGGCCGAAGGTATAAATGGTAGGTATTCCCTAAAATAATGTCAGGTTTAATGTCTTCGCGTAACTCGCGTTGGTGCACACTTTTTACGGTACCTACTGTACCAACGGGCATAAAAATAGGAGTCTCAATACTGCCATGGTCAAGGGTCAGTGTTCCTGCCCGAGCTTTTGAACCAACATCCGTTTTTAGAAGGGTAAAATCCAACGTGTAAAATTGAGCCGCAAATATAGCGAACCGCAACATGCCAATACCCTAACAAAAAAATAAAGTTTATACCCGAAAAGGCTTTCGGAATTAAATAGAAATCGGCTTGTTTGCTGATGAGATTGCCTTTACATTTGGAAATCTTTAAAACAATACAAATGGCAGACATTGCTGAACTTGAAAAACTGGTAGTGCAGGTAAGAAGGGATATCCTTCGTATGGTTCATAAGGTAAATTCAGGGCATCCTGGAGGGTCTTTAGGTTGCACGGAATTCTTCGTGACCCTTTATAATGAGATTATGGAACTAAAGGATGGATTTGATATGGACGGAATTGGAGAAGATATTTTCTTTTTATCAAACGGACATATCTCTCCCGTTTTTTACAGTGTTCTGTCTAGAAGAGGATATTTCCCAGTAGAAGAGTTAAATACATTTCGTCTAATTGATTCCAGACTACAAGGTCACCCAACCACACATGAAGGATTACCAGGAGTTCGAGTGGCTTCAGGATCCCTTGGTCAAGGAATGTCAGTGGCCATTGGTGCAGCTCAAGCCAAGAAGCTGAACAATGACAATCACTTGGTTTTCAGTCTTCATGGTGATGGCGAATTGCAAGAGGGGCAGAATTGGGAAGCCATTATGTATGCAGCCGGTCATAAAGTTGATAACCTCATAGCAACTATTGACAGAAATGGCCAACAAATTGATGGGCCAACAGAAGAAGTGATGCCCCTTGGTGATGTTTCTGAAAAATTTAGGGTTTTCGGTTGGGATGTTTTGGAAATAGAAGACGGCAACGACCTTCAACAAGTAATCGATGGTCTAAATGAAGCCAAAAGAAGAACTGGTAAAGGAAAACCAGTGTGCATTGTCATGACCACAATGATGGGCAATGGGGTTGATTTCATGATGCATACACATGCATGGCATGGTAAAGCCCCAAATGACGAGCAATTGGAAACTGCATTGGCTCAGAATCCAGAAACATTAGGTGACTATTAAAAGAAAATCATGACAAAATATACCGATCAAGGAAAACAGGATACAAGAAGTGGCTATGGTGCCGGAATGACTGAATTAGGTAGAACCAATCCAAACGTAGTTGCACTGTGTGCTGATTTAGTGGGGTCGCTGAAGATTCAAACTTTTATCGATGAAAACCCAGACCGCTTCTTTCAAGTTGGAATTGCCGAAGCAAATATGATGGGAATTGCTGCAGGAATGACCATCGGTGGTAAAATTCCATTTGCAAGTACTTTCGCGAATTTTGCTACTGGTAGGGTTTACGATCAAATTAGACAATCGATTGCGTATTCAGATAAAAACGTAAAAATATGCGCTTCGCATGCTGGGGTTACCCTTGGCGAAGATGGTGCAACTCACCAAATATTGGAAGACATCGGTTTAATGAAGATGTTACCTGGCATGACTGTAATCAACCCTTGTGATTTTAATCAGACCAAAGCTGCTACCTTGGCAAGTGCAAAGCACCATGGACCTGTTTATTTGCGGTTTGGAAGGCCAAAAGTCGCCAATTTTACTCCTGTAGATCAAAAGTTTGAAATTGGTAAAGCAGTATTACTGAGCGAAGGCGCAGATGTGTCGATAATAGCTACCGGACATTTGGTCTGGCAATCACTTATTGCTGCTGAAAATTTGAAAAACCAAGGTATCTCTTGCGAAGTAATAAATATCCATACCATAAAACCACTAGATGAAAAGGCAATTTTAGACTCCGCCAAAAAAACAGGCTGCGTTGTTACTGCCGAAGAGCATAATTTTCTAGGTGGTCTTGGTGAAAGTGTTGCGCGGACTTTAGCTGGTCATCACCCAACTCCCCAAGAGTTTGTTGCTACCAAAGACACTTTTGGTGAAAGTGGAACCCCTGATCAATTAATGGACAAATATGGCCTAAACGCAAAAGCAATTGAAGCCGCTGTTCATAGGGTTATCAAAAGGAAATAAAGTTTGGTATCGTCTTTGATACCTATTTTCACCGTAATTACTTTATAAACAAATCACAATCATGAAGAAAACACTTCTAGTTGTTGTGGCGCTTTTTTGTGGTGCCATGGCATTTGCACAAGCTGGTTCTGGCTTCGGTTTTAAGGCTGGCGTAAATTACAATGGAAATGGAGATTATTTTGACGATGCCCAAAGTGCTTTTGAAAACCCAGACAGAAATGCAGGTTTTCATGTCGGTGTCTGGGGTAAGTTGGGTAATCGAATTTACCTAAGGCCTGAATTGGTATATACAAGCACAACTTCTGCTTATGACGAGGGGGACCTGAAAATCAAAAAACTTGATGTTCCAGTACTATTAGGAGCTAAAGTTATTGGCCCTTTACATGCTTTCATTGGCCCTTCTTTTCAATATTTGTTGGATACGGAATTCAGCGGAATCACCTTTGACGATGTTGAAAATGACTTTACTGTAGGCTTAAACCTCGGGGTTGGGGTTAACCTTGGAAAGTTCGGAGTTGATTTACGTTATGAAAGAGGATTCAGTGAAAATGAAATCAACTTCATAAATTCCAATATTACTACCCTTGACGGAGATAGGGTTGATACAAGGCCTGATCAATTAATTTTAAGTCTTTCGCTTAAGATTTAAATTCAGGAATAGTATTTAAAAAAGGCCTCAATGAAAATTCATTGAGGCCTTTTTTTTAGTTGTCATTCGGATCTCGTTGGACATCAGGGTTTAAGTAATCCGGTACCCCACCATTTTCAGAACCAGGATAGGGGAAAATAATATTCCCTTCAGCATCTGAAATTTCTGTTCTTGTAGGTATGCCATCGTCGTCATCATCCGTATCCTGAAAGTCTGCCCTAGCAAAAACGCCAGCACTTAATTCACTCTCGCTATCCGTATTATCGTCAAATAAATAACCATTACCATTCAAATCCTCTAAAATAGAAGGGACACCATCATTATCAGTATCAGTATTCTCAATAATATTTCCTACCTCAACCGTAAATACCAATGGAGAATAACTTGGTATGGCAGTACTAGGCGATGCAAGAAAATAGCCTAGGCCAGAAGGCATTATGATTATTCCAATACCACTATCGTTATAATAAGAAGTTCCATCGCCATTTTGAACCAAACCTTCAGATGTTCCAGAAGTCAGTTCAGCGATGCCATTTGCATAACCTCTTAAGAAGTTGGGCAATTCTTGCCAAACAAAATCTGAAACAGCGTCAAATTTTGTCCTATTTAAAAGATACCCTTCATATTTCAAAAGTGTGGAATCGGCAACCGTAGGACTTATTCCTTCACCTTCGCGAGCAATTATATAGTACAAAGTGTGCGGAATATCGTTCTCTTCTTCAACCAAATTGACCTGGTTTGATGATACATTAACCACTTTGGTCCCAAGGTTTGCATCATTTATCATAGGGTCCTTGCCAGCATTATCACCCGCTATGGTATCAATTACAACTCTTTGACCTCCAAAGACGGGGTCTGTCTGTAACTCATAAAAATGGGTTGCTAAATATTCTTGTATAGCAGCATCATCTTCTATTATCTGGTCTGCCAATAATCTTGGTGGAACGATTTCTAAATTACTGTCGTCATCGTCTCCACAAGAAGCTATTAGAACGACTATAAAGACTGGTAAAATCTTCTTCAACATCAACACTGATTTTTTCAAGGCCGCAAGATACAATTTTAAGTTATTTTTGACTCTTAGCTTAACATTGCCTTGACATGCGAATTGATAAATATCTTTGGGCTACCCGTTATTTTAAAACTAGAAATATAGCTACCAATGCCTGCAAAAAAGGTCAAGTCAAAGTAAATGGACAGGTTGTGAAACCTGCACGGGAGGTTTACGCAACTGATGAGATTTCATTGAGAAAAAATCAAATTGATTACAAAATGGTAGTTCTTGATATTCCAGAAAGTCGAGTTGGTGCCAAATTGGTTGACATTTATCGCAAAGATATTACCCCAAAAGAAGCTTTTGAACATAATGAATTGTTGCAATACAGCAAAGACTATTACAGGAAAAAGGGAACAGGAAGACCGACCAAAAAAGACCGAAGGGATATTGAGGATTATATTGATGAGTCAGAGTAGACAAACACAGGCTTTTCGCTTTTAACTTTTAAACCTTAATTTCGAATACATGGCAGACAAGATACTTTCACACAAAGAAATTGAACATAAAATTCAGCGAATTGCTTATCAAATCTATGAGGCAAACGTTGATGAAGGCGAAATAATCATTGCAGGTATTGAGGGAGGCGGATTGAACTTTGCTAAGAAGATTGCACAAGTTCTTAAAAAGATAACCGAAGCTTCCATTTTGATTTGTAAAGTTGAAATGGACAAAACAAATCCACTTTCGAGTACCATTGAAACCTCAATAAAAATTGAGGATTATATAAATAAATCCGTGGTGCTTGTGGACGACGTTTTGAATTCAGGAACCACTTTAATTTACGGAGTTCATCATTTCTTGAAGACACCTCTAAAGCAGCTAAAAACAGCCGTTCTTGTCAATCGTAACCATAAAAAATATCCAGTTAAAGCAGATTACAAGGGCATTTCACTTTCTACTTCTCTAAATGAACATGTAAAAGTGGATTTAATGGGCAAAGAATACAATGTGTTTTTAGAGTAAACTTTTTATTGCCGTGACTTGTTCTGCAACACTTTTTCCATCCACTTCAAGAATCTTATCGGCCTGATTATAAAAAAAGCCGCGTTCAAAAAGGTGTTTTCCGATGAATTCTGGTAGTTCCTTTATCGGAATTTCTCTTATTAAAGGTCTTTGCCACTGCTCATTTGACAATCGGTTAACCAACTCCGTAATTGAAAGTTTTAAATAAATAGAAATGGTATTGCCATTCTGAAGCTTTTGCATGTTAGATGCATAACAAGGAGTACCGCCTCCAAGGGCCAAAACAATTTCCCTTTTTGAGTTCAAGGTTTCAACTAAAACTTCAGATTCCAATTTTCTAAAATATATTTCACCACGTTCTTCAAAAATTTTAGAAATGGATTTTTGCTCCTTCTTTTCTATTAGGGAATCAAGGTCATGAAACTCGTAATCAAGGGTTTCCGCCAATTGTTTTCCTACCGTAGATTTACCACTGCCCATATACCCTAAAAGCGCTACAATCATTTTCAAAATGGTTTCTGCAAATTTATGGTCAATTGGTCTTGATAAATAAATTATTGATGCTATATTTGCACCCGCTTTGAGGGATTAGTCCCGAGAAATGATAAAATTTTGACCTGATAGCTCAGTTGGTAGAGCATCTCCCTTTTAAGGAGAGGGTCCTGGGTTCGAGCCCCAGTCAGGTCACAAAAGTTAAGTTTCACACTTAACTTTTTTTGTTTTGTGACAAAAGATTTATGCCCACGTGGCGGAATTGGTAGACGCGCTACCTTGAGGGGGTAGTGTTCTTATGGACGTGCTGGTTCGACTCCAGTCGTGGGCACAATTTTCGTCAATTATAGCCTAGCTTTTCTTCATTTATCCGATAACAGAAAAATTTTAACGATACATTTTGTTGGGTGAATAGTTAATAATGTAAATTTGTTTAACTATTTTTCTCAAATAATGAACAACGTAAAGAAGCATTTCAGTATTCGCGATCTGGAAAATCTATCTGGAATTAAAGCTCATACAATTCGAATTTGGGAAAAAAGGTACGGTTTGCTCTCACCAGAACGTACAAGCACTAACATAAGAACCTACAGCCTTAAAAGTCTTCAGAAACTATTGAATGTAACCTTGCTTTACAACAATGGTTATAAAATCTCCAAAATCGCTAAAATACCTGAGTCTGAAATACCGGTTACCGTTAGGGAAATCGTTGCGAAAAACAGTGAAAAGAGCCATGCCATAAATGCCTTTAAGCTTGCTATGGTCAATTTTGACCAAAATCTTTTTATAAGTACGTACAATGGTCTGTTGGCTGAACGTTCTTTTCGCGAAATTTTTAATGAGGTATTCATACCGCTATTGAATGAACTTGGGCTTTTATGGCAAACAGATACCATCAGCCCATCACATGAGCATTTCGTAACCCACCTCATAAAACAGAAGATTTTTACAAATGTTGAAAAACTTCAGACGGTAGACCCCACAAGAACAGATAAGATTTTTGTGCTGTACTTACCTGAAAATGAAATTCATGAACTAGGTCTTCTGTATTTGAATTATGAAATTATTTTGAAAGGTTATAAAACCATATTTCTTGGGCAGTCCATGCCACTAGAAAGTATGATTGACCTTAAAAAATATTATGATAATATTCATTTTGTGTCGTACTTCACGATAACACCTACCAAGGATAACCTCCAGAAATACATCAAGGAATTTATCAAATATCTTGCTCCTGATTCTGGGTCCTCACTTTGGATTCTAGGTCGTATGATTCAGTTTCTGGATGAAGACAAACTTCCGAACAACATAAAGACCTTTAATTCTATAGAAAGACTTATTAGCATTATCTAAATGGCGAAAGTAAGTGTTATAGGTTCTGGGTTTTCATCCCTTTCAGCAGCTTGTTATCTAGCAAAACAAGGGCACGAGACCGAGGTATTCGAAAAAAACGACACCATTGGCGGTAGGGCTAGGCAATTAAACAAGCAGGGGTTTACATTCGACATGGGGCCAAGTTGGTATTGGATGCCTGACATTTTTGAAAAATTCTTTGCTGATTTTGACAAGAGCCCATCTGATTACTACGAGCTAGGAAAATTAGATCCCGCCTACAAAATTTTCTTTAAGGACGAGGTAATAACAATAGGTGATACCCTAGAAAAAATCTGCCAAGAATTTGAACGAATTGAACCAGGAAGTTCAAGGCATTTGAAAAAGTTTATTGCTAAAGCTGGTGACAACTATGATATTGCCATTAATGAAATCGTTTTGCGGCCAGGTTTATCACCAACTGAGTTGGTGACCAAAGACACTGTCTTGCGGGTTGGACAATTTTTCCGAACTATAAGTGGGGAAGTTCGAAGGCGATTTAAAAATCCAATGTTGATTTCAACGCTCGAATTTCCAGTTTTGTTTTTAGGTGCTAAGCCAAGTAAAACCCCTTCTTTCTATAGCTTTATGAATTTCGCCGACTTCGGTCTGGGCACTTGGCATCCTAAGGGTGGTATGTTTGAAGTAGTTAAGGCCATGAAATCCTTAGCTGAAGAACTGGGAGTTGTTTTCCATACTGGCAAGGCGGTGCAAAAAATCAATGTTTCTTCTGGAAAGGTGGATTCCATCGAAGTCGATGGAAAGTCATTTCCCTCAGATATCGTAATTGCAGGAGCGGATTATCATCACGCAGAGTCTCTTTTAGACCAAAATTACCGGCAATATTCCGAAAACTATTGGCAAAAGAAGACCTATGCGCCTAGTTCATTGTTGTTTTATGTTGGGTTTGATAAGAAATTAGCAAACGTTGAGCATCACAATCTTTTCTTTGATACGGATTTTGATAAACACGCTAAGGAAATCTATGATAGGCCCCAATGGCCAGAAGAGCCCTTATTTTATGCGAATTTTCCATCTGTAACTGATAATTCAATGGCTCCAGAAGGAGCTGAAGCTGGTTTTTTCTTAATTCCAATAGCCCCTGGTCTTGAAGATACTGATGCACTACGCAATCAATATTTCGATATTATCCTAGAACGTCTTGAAGAAAGAACCAACCAATCGCTAAAAAATAACATTATATTTAAGGAAAGCTTTTGTGTCAATGACTTTGTAGAAGAATACAACTCTTTCAAAGGTAACGCTTATGGCATGGCGAATACATTATCACAAACCGCGTTTTTACGGCCCAATTTAAAAAGTAGCAAGGTCAATAATCTATATTTCACTGGCCAATTGACCGTGCCTGGTCCTGGGGTACCTCCAGCATTAATATCAGGCAAATTGGTTGCCGATTTAATCAAAAACAAAAAATAGTATGAAACGAATTTTTGATAATGTTTCTTATGCTTGTAGCAAATTGGTTACTGAATCATACAGTACCTCTTTTTCACTTGCTACAAAAATGTTAGGAACTTCCATTCGCGCTGATATTTATAATATTTACGGTTTTGTTCGTTTTGCCGATGAAATTGTCGACACATTTCATGATTATGAGAAAGAGTTGCTTTTTGAAAATTTTGAGAAGGAACTTTATCTATCACTCGAGCAAAAAATCAGCCTCAACCCTATCTTAAATTCATTTCAGTATACCTTTCATAAATACAACATTCCATTGCACCTAGTTGAGGCATTTATGAAGAGTATGCGCATGGATTTAACCAAGAAACAATACGCAACTGACCAAGAGTACAAAGAATATATTTATGGATCCGCCGATGTTGTAGGCTTAATGTGCCTATGTGTATTCGTGAATGGGAATGAAAAAAAATATAACGAACTCAAAGAATCGGCCATGGCATTGGGTTCTGCTTTTCAAAAAGTGAACTTCTTACGAGATTTAAAAGCTGATTACGAATTATTGGAACGTTCTTACTTTCCAAATACCAACTTATTAGAATTGGATGAGGAATCGAAAAAACGCATAGTCTCAGAGATAGAAGCCGACTTTGCCCAAGGCTTTTACGGCATAGAACGACTTCCTGACGAGGCAAAATTCGGGGTTTATACCGCGTTTAAATATTACAAGAAGTTGTTGCAAAAACTTCAGAAAACTCCACCTTTAGAAATAAAAAATACTCGAATACGCGTGCCGAATTATCAAAAATTTGGACTTTTGGCGAAATCATACGTTAACTACAAATTACAATTGGTTTAAAATGAAAATTGCCCTTTGGATTCTTATTTTTTTGGCCACCTTTAGTATCATGGAATTTATGGCATGGTTTACCCACAAATATGTGATGCATGGCTTTCTTTGGGTGCTTCACAAGGATCATCACCGGAAAGACCATGATTCGTGGTTTGAGCGTAATGATGCTTTTTTCATTTTCTATGCTGTAGTGAGTATGACCTTGTTTTACTTAGGCGCCGAAACTGACTTTTGGTATGGGTGGCCTTTAGGCTTTGGCATTTTGGCATACGGTATCGCTTATTTCTTAGTGCACGATATTTTTATTCACCAACGCTTTAAAATCTTTAGAAACGCTAATAATTGGTATGCAAAGGGGGTTAGAAGGGCCCATAAAATTCACCATAAACATTTGGGCAAGAACGATGGAGAGTGCTTTGGAATGTTGGTGGTTCCGCTAAAATATTTCAAACAAAACCGTTAAAGATTACCTAAGTAAGGTATCCAATAAGGTTCGAACTTTTTTACTGTTCCAGTCGGAAATACCCTCTTTTGAGGCTACAATTTCACCAGCTTTGTTTATGATATATGATGCGGGAGGTTCTTTTATTTCTAAAGGAGACTTGTCACCAATAATCAAATAGGTTATTGGCATTGTAATTTTTACTTTCTCTGCAAATTCTTCTACTGGGGGTCTTTCTTCATTGGTAATAGCATAAAAATCAACCTTCCCCTTATAATCATCATATAACTTTTGAAGTCCACGCATTTCGGCTTCACAGGCAGGGAGTTTCCAACTTGCCCAAAATACTACGATAGCAACTTTGCCTTTCGATTTTTCGAAACTAAAAAAATCCCATTCTTCGTTCTTCAATCGCCAGTTATAATCAGCCAAAACTTCTCTTTGCTCTTCTGGTATGATTTCAGGGGATTGGGCGAATAATTGATTCAAAAATAGTTTTCCATAGTAACCAAGAGGGGTAACAAAGAAGGATAATATAAAAAGTATCAGCAGAACATTTAAAAAGGTCTTCTTGCTTAGTTTCATTTCAATTGGTTTTAACTAAAAAACTCCTGAAAATTCAGGAGTTTTAAAAATATGGATTTTGTTACGTTTATTAAGCGTTTTGCTTCTTTATTAGATTCAATGCTGAACCTTCTTTAAACCACTCAATCTGAGCATTGTTATAACTGTGATTTGCGATGATGGTGTCTTTACTTCCATCAGCATGAACCACCTCAATGGTCAAAGGCTTACCAGGAGCAAAATCTTTGATGTCGGTAAAATTGAAGGTGTCATCTTCCTGAATCAGGTCATAATCGTTCTCATTGGCAAAAGTCAATCCGAGCATACCTTGCTTCTTTAGATTGGTTTCGTGAATACGCGCAAACGATTTTACGAGAACAGCGGCAACACCTAAATGCCTAGGTTGCATAGCTGCATGCTCTCTAGATGAACCTTCACCATAATTGTGATCACCAACAACCATGGTCATAATGCCATTTGCCTTATATTCCCGTTGTGTATCTGGTACACCTCCGTATTCTCCATTCAATTGATTCTTTACGAAGTTGGTCTTTTTATTGTAAGCGTTTACCGCTCCAATCAACGTATTATTGGCAATATTATCCAAATGGCCCCTGTATCTTAACCAAGGTCCTGCCATTGAAATATGATCCGTCGTACATTTTCCAAAAGCTTTAATCAATAATTTCATCCCCATCAAACTTTCTGGTTTAATAGGTTCAAAAGGAGCCAATAATTGTAAACGTTCAGATTCTGGAGAAACAACAACCTCTACCCCACTTCCGTCAGCAACGGGAGCTATGAATCCGGCATCTTCAACTGCAAAACCTTCCGGTGGTAATTCATAACCACGTGGTTCATCCAACATGACCTCCTCTCCTTCTTCATTTATCAATTTATCGGTAGCAGGATTAAAATCCAATCGACCCGCAATGGCTATCGCGGTAACCAATTCAGGTGAACCTACGAATGCTAAGGTATTAGGGTTTCCATCGGCACGTTTGGCAAAGTTTCTGTTGAAAGAGTGTACAATCGTATTTCTTGGGCCATTTGCCGCTTTATCCCCATACCTATCCCACATACCAATACATGGTCCACAGGCATTTGCAAATACAGTAGCACCAATATTATTGAAGGTATCTATAAAACCATCCCTTTCTATAGTGTAACGAACTTGTTCAGAGCCAGGTGTAATGGTAAAGTCAGACTTGGTCTTTAAGTTTTTATCAGCAACTTGTTTCGCCAATGAGGCTGCACGTGAAATATCTTCATAAGAAGAGTTTGTACATGAACCAATCAATCCAACTTCAACATTCAATGGCCAATCATTAGCTTTTGCTGCCTCTCCCATTTTCGAAATGGGCGTTGCCAAATCTGGAGTGAAAGGACCATTTAAATGAGGCTCCAAGGTATTCAGATCAATTTCGATTACTTGGTCAAAATAAGCCTCTGGATTTGCATAACATTCAGGGTCGGCAGTAAGGTAAGCTTTCACCTCATTAGCTGCATCAGCAACATCTGCCCTATCTGTAGCCCGCAGATAACGGTCCATTGATTCATCATAACCGAATGTTGATGTTGTAGCACCAACTTCCGCACCCATATTACAGATAGTTCCTTTTCCTGTGCATGACATGGCAGTAGCTCCCTCACCGAAATACTCTATGATTGCTCCTGTTCCACCTTTTACGGTAAGTATGTCAGCAACTTTTAAAATGACATCTTTTGGTGCGGTCCAACCAGAAAGCTTTCCAGTTAGTTTGACACCAATCAATTTTGGAAATTTTAGTTCCCAAGCCATACCTGCCATTACATCAACGGCATCTGCACCACCTACTCCAATGGCAACCATCCCAAGACCACCAGCGTTCACGGTATGTGAATCGGTTCCAATCATCATTCCACCGGGGAATGCATAGTTTTCCAATACTACTTGGTGTATTATTCCTGCACCAGGTTTCCAGAATCCTATCCCATATTTTTTAGAAACCGAACCTAAAAAATCAAAAACTTCATTGCTGGTTTCATTAGCTCTTTTTAAATCGGCATCGGCACCTACTTTAGCTTGAATCAAATGATCACAATGCACTGTTGTTGGAACAGCCACCTTAGGTTTACCAGCATGCATAAATTGAAGCAAAGCCATTTGAGCCGTAGCATCTTGACATGCTACCCTATCAGGAGCGAAATCGACATAATCCTTACCTCGGGTAAATACTTTTGAAGGAACCCCTTCCCAAAGATGGGAGTAGAGAATTTTTTCGGCCAAGGTCATCGGCTTTCCTAGGAGTTCACGGGCTTTATCTACCCGTTCAGCCATGTGGGAATACACCCCTTTTATCATGTCAATATCAAATGCCATCTTGAATTATATTTAACAATTATTGAATTTTGGTAAAAATACGAAAACAGAAATGAACTTTTAGTGTAAAAAGTTGCGATAAAATCAATTTATATTGTCGCTATTCTAACAGTTCCCTGATAATTTGTTCTTCTGAAATACCTTCAGCCTCAGCTTTGTAATTTTTAAGCACTCTATGCCTTAAAATCCCCAAGGCAACGGCCTTTACATCTTCAATGTCTGGAGAAAATTTTCCGTTTACCGCTGCATGTGCCTTCGCACCTAAAATTAAATTTTGAGAAGCTCTTGGCCCTGCACCCCAATCAACAAAATCCTTTACTACTGCTGGAGCAGTTTCAGAACTGGGTCTTGTTTTGTTAACTAATCGTACCGTATAGTCAATTACGTTATCGGCAATGGGAATTCTTCGCACCAAACTTTGTACTTGTCGAATTCCCTCAGCACTGAACAAGGTATTTAGCACAACAGAATCGTCGCCAGTGGTCGATTTTACCACTTCTATTTCCTCTTCGATTGAAGGGTAGGTCAACTTTATAGCAAACATAAATCGGTCCAATTGCGCTTCAGGCAACGGATAGGTACCTTCTTGTTCGATAGGGTTTTGAGTGGCAAGAACAAAATAAGGCAGATCAAGCTTGTATTGATGTCCTGCGACGGTAACGGCCCGTTCTTGCATGGCTTCCAATAAGGCCGATTGTGTTTTTGGCGGGGTTCTGTTGATTTCGTCTGCAAGAATGATATTGGCAAAAACGGGACCTTTAATGAATTTGAAGTTTCGCTCTTGATCCAATACCTCACTACCTAAAATGTCACTGGGCATTAAATCAGGGGTAAATTGAATTCGTTTAAAATTCAACCCAAGTGTCTGGGCAATGGTATTGACCATTAGTGTTTTCGCTAGACCCGGCACACCTATCAATAAAGAGTGTCCACCCGTATAAATAGATAGTAATATTTGTTCGATTACCTCATTCTGGCCTACAATGACCTTAGCAATCTCTTTCTTTAAATTTTGATGTTTCTCAACAAGGTTTTGAACCGCTTGAACGTCAGACATTAACTTATTGTTTTACCCAATTGTTGGCAAAGTCGCAATCACGATTATCGGCATCTACATGAATGTAATTATCCTCTATTTTTTCGTCCATCCATTCCTTAATTGATCTATACTGCTTTTCTCGAAGCGCAAGCTCTTGAATCTTAAGGTAGTCTTTTGCGAAATCTGCCCGATGCTCATCATAACGGTTAGAAATCTTCATTATTTTAAACTTAGGAGCTCCACCCCTTGGGTCGTCTTCTTTTAGAGGTTTTGATATCTCGTTATCTTTCAGATTTCGAATCTGATTGTACAGTGACGGGTCCATTTTGGTCAACTCAAATTTGGCACTGAAATCTATAGGATTTCTAAGGACTCCACCGTCAAATTTAGTTTCTTTCTCATCTGAAAATGCCAATGCCGCATCTGCAAAAGTGAATTTACCATCTAAAATATACTGTCTAATGGAATCCAATTCTTTTACTGCCTTGTCTATTTCCTTTTCTGATATTTCGGGTTGTAATAGAATGTGGCGCAAATCGACCTCTTGACCCCTAATTTTTTCAACCATAATAATATGGTAACCAAAAGTTGTTTCAAATGGTTCAGAGATTTCACCTTCTTGCAAACTAAATGCCATGTCTTTAAATTCTTTGACAAAAGGTGTTTCTCGGGTCATACTGTAAAACCCGCCATTCGATCTAGAAGCCTCGTCCTTGGTATATAAAATCGCCTTTACTTTGAAACTGGAACCATTTTCCAATACATCCTGTCGAATTTCATTCAGGCGATTGATGACTTTATCTTTTGCTTCTTGACTAGGTTTTGGCTGCTTAACAATTTGCGAAATTTCAAGCTCAGCCCCTATCATGGGCAATTCCTCCTCATCAAACTTATTGAAGAACTGTCTCACCTCTTCTGGGGTCACTTCGATGTCCTCAACAATATTTGACTGCATTCGTTCTGAAAGCATTCGTAGTTTATTGATTTCAAAAAGTTCTTTTCTAAAGCTTTCACGATCCGGTTTATTGTAAAATTTCAACACCTTTTCCATTGAGCCTACTTGCGAAATCAATTGCTGAATTTGTGCATCACTTTGAGCATTTACCTGCTCATCGGACACCAATAAACTATCTTGAACTGCTTGATGCGCATAAAGCCGGTCTTCCATCAATTTTCCTAAAAGTTGACAATGCGAAATATCTTGGGTTGATGCACCTTGGTTTTTCAGGTCTATCAATGTTTTTTCGATATCCGAATCAAGAATTACATAATCCCCAACTACGGCAGCTATACCGTCAACTTTTATTCGCTTCGTGATTGTTGAATCAACTGCTTCAGCCACTTCTTGACCAAAACCTAGAACTGAAAAGCTCAATAATACCAGTACTGTACTAATCTTGTTTGCCATATATCTCAAATTCATTCTTTTTTTGGGCTTCATCTAAAATCTCGGTTTCGAGTTTTCTAATGAAGTCCATTCTCCTTCGATTAAGTATCAATTGTTTTATGTTAGGTTCGACATAGCTTAAGGGCGCTATATCATTGATATCCAAGACGTCAATTATCCTTCCCAAATATACCCCTACCGAATCTTGAAGCTCAAAGAATTGTGATTTCTTTAAGTACTTTTCTTGATTAAGATAGGTTAACGGGGGTATTTCTTCCATAAGTCTGCCAGTGCCGACCCAAGTAGAATCGTTCAAGTGAATCTTTTTAAATTGAACCGCTATCGAGTCAAGAAAATTCTTGTCTTCGTTCTCAAAACGTTTCATTCGTTCCACTACAATTTCCTTGTCCAAGAACTCTGGTGTTAACCCAACAAAACGCAATTGCACCACTTTTTCGTTCAATCTAAAATTTTGCTTTTCTGCCTCGTAGAATTGACGTATTTGATTCTTGCTAATGGCTGTATCCTGCGATTGGGCCACAAGGGCCTCAGTATATGCCCGTGTATACAAGTCGGCCTTGTAATTATCGACGAGTCTATTGAACTCGGCCTGTTTGGCTTCTGATAGATTGATTTTGGCCTTTGAAAGCAATAATTGTTTTGATGCCCAATTATTAATGTAGTTGTTTACTACCATGGCACTATCAAGACCGGATGCTGTATTGTTCAACAGTGAAACAATTTCATCTTCGTAAAGAAAACGCTCCCCTGCCCTAGCAATAGCCTTTCGCTCTTCTTTGCCTCCGAAAAGCTCTTTGCAAGAGGAAACTAGCAAAACGATTAACGCGAGCAGTAAAAATCTAAGTATTTGTGGCCGTGGCATTCCGCAAAAATAACAATTACTCAAAGTCGGGCAAGAAGCGAAAATCGGTTAACAGAAATTTAGCAGAAGTAAACATCAATAATTTTAGTACTTTTCTATCAAAACCAACCAAAAATGAAGTACACCACTGAAATTACTGTTGACTTACCCCTGCAGGAATTTATCAAGAAACTTGATAACCCTGAAAACATGAAACATTGGATGCGAGGACTAACCAGTTATGAGGTAATTACTGGGGAACCTGGTCAAGAAGGCACACGAATGAACATGAAATTCAAAATGGGCAAACGTGATATGGAAATGATTGAGACAATAATCAAAAGTAATTTTCCTGAAGAATTTCATGCCACTTATGATGCCAAAGGGGTACATAACATTCAAAAAAACTTTTTTCACGAAGTAAATGAAAACCAAACCAAATGGGTATCTGAAAGTGAGTTTCAATTTGCAGGATTTGGAATGAAGGCCATGGCATTTCTTATTCCAAGCATGTTTAAAAAACAATCACAGCAATATGCCAATGATTTCAAAAACTTTGCAGAGAATGGAACTTCGGTACTTGATCTATAAACGTTTACAGCGGGTATTGGCAATTCTTGCAATGGTTTGTCTTATCATTTTTTCAAGCTGTTCAAAGAAATCCGAAATCAATATTCTCGATGCAGCACTTGCTTCTGAACATTTTGCGATAAAGAGGGTTATGGACAGTTTGGAAGGTTTTGAACTTCAAATACGCTATACCCAAATTAACCGAAGAAACGATAGTGTGTTACTTACCGATTTTGATTTTCAGGTTGATGAAAATACTTATTTCTATCCGGCAAGTACGGTTAAGTTTCCTGCAGCTGTAGCAGCTCTGGAAAAGTTGAATCAGTTGGATTCACTTCATATGAATACAAGGTTTTATGTGGAAGGTGATTCGGTAGCGACCACCTTTGCACGGTCTATTGAAGAAATTTTTGCGGTTAGTGATAATGAAGCCAATAATCGGTTGGTGGAGTTTTTAGGTTTTGACGAGCTTAATGAAAAAATAGCAACGAAAGGGGTTGAGCCAATTCGCATAGCCCATCGTCTTTCTACGGCAGATGCCGATAATATCACTACCAAACCTTTGGTCATTTACGCCAACGATACTACAACAGTTACCTCGAAGCCCATAATCAACACCGCAGCTGCAAGCCTTGAATTAAATTCAATTCAAAAGGGCATAGGTTTTTATGGTGGAGATTCTCTTTATCAAGAACCGTTTGATTTCTCTTTGAAAAACTTTTTCCCAATCAATTCGCAAAGTGGATTGTTGAAACGGGTAATTTTTCCTGAAAATTTTAAGGAGGAAGAACGCTTAGATTTAAGCAAAGAACAACATGACTTTTTATTGAAATCAATGGCGGTTCTACCTTATGAGGCAGGTTATGACCGAAATGAATATTACGATGGCTATGTGAAGTTCTTTATGTATGGAGATACTAAGAAACCTATGCCAAGTGGAATCAAAATTTACAATAAGGTTGGTTACGCATATGGAACCCTTACCGATTGTGCATATATAATTGACAAAGAAAACGAAGTTGAATTTATGTTAGTCGCCACTATTTTGGTGAATAAGGACCAAATCTTTAACGACGACAACTATGAATACGACGATGTTGGTATACCTTTTTTAGCACAATTGGGAAGGGAGATTTATCAACGAGAGTTGAAAAGGTAAATCTTAATCGAATCTTAGGGCCGCTTTTCGAATACATCTCAATTCAAAACTTACTTAGCCCTGCAGTACGTCTTATTTTTGTGTAGTTCACCGAATTCTTATCGCAATCGAACCATAGTCACGTTCAAATATTGAACGGTTAAGTTTACTTATCAAATAAGACTACCCTTACAAAATGAACGGTTCCATTGAAAGCTTTTTGTACTTAAGCAAATCAAAGTATGGTTTATGCACCAAAGAACTTGATTTGTTTGCACAACAATTCAGTAGTCAGAACAGGCTTTTCGGCATAACAGGCTTCCTTTATTACAACAATGGCTATTTCATTCAATATTTTGAGGGCTCTTCAAAAGCTGTACTTCAACTAAAGCAAAACATTCAACTTGATTCGCGGCACGTTGTTAAGATTTGGTTGAATGATCGGGAGAAGAAAAATCGTAGGTTTCCAGACTGGTCAATGAACAACCTCAATGATATCCTGAAAAAAACAAATTCATTGAATAATACCCTAAACGTTTTGTACAGTATTCTTCTACTTTCGATGCAAAACGTTACAAACTCAGGGAAAAAAATTGATGGAATAACCCAGCGTCAGTTGTTTGAAAAGGTCGACGATTTGGCTTCGCTCGCCAATGAAATGAACCTAAACGAACGGCTTACAAATTGAAAAAGGTAAAAACTTGTTGATTTTAGCAGGGTTCGCCATATAAGTCGAAATCGGCCGCATCAATAATCTTGATTGGAACAAATTCACCAACTTTTACATAGTACTTGGCTGCATCTATCAATACTTCATTATCAACATCAGGTGAATCAAATTCAGTTCGCCCGACAAAATGTGCACCTTCCTTTCTATCGATTATACACCGAAATTCCTTTCCGATTTTTTCTTGATTCAGCTCCCAAGAAATCTGCGATTGAATTTCCATGATCTCATTTGCCCGTTGCTGCTTAACTTCTTCTGGAACATTATCCTCCAAAGAATAGGCATGGGTATTTTCTTCGTGACTGTAAGTAAAACAACCCAAGCGCTCAAAACGCATTTCTTTTACCCATTCTTTGAGTGTTTGAAAATCTTCTTCAGTTTCACCAGGATATCCCACAATCAAAGTCGTTCGAATGGCCATTTCAGGTACGGCATTCCTGAATTCTTCAAGAAGTTTGGTGGTTTTGGCTTTGGTTGTTCCTCTACGCATGCTTTTTAAAATGGGGTCAGCAATATGTTGCAATGGAATATCAATATAATTGCAAACCTTCGGTTCACGCTTCATTACTTCCAGAACATCCATCGGAAAACCTGTTGGGAAGGCATAATGTAATCGAATCCACTCTATTCCTTCAACGTTGACCAACGCATCCAATAATTCGGCCAGGTTTCGTTTTTTGTAAAGGTCTAAACCGTAGTACGTTAAATCCTGCGCTATTAAAATCAACTCCTTAACCCCATCCGCTGCAAGCTTCCCTGCTTCTACGACCAACTCCTCAATGGGCTTGCTCTTATGTTTACCACGCATCAAGGGAATAGCACAGAACGAACATGGACGATCACAACCTTCTGCAATTTTGAGATAAGCGTAATTTTTTGGCGTTGTAGTTAGGCGCTCCCCCATGAGTTCATGCTTGTAATCAGCACCAAGGGCCTTTAACAAATTGGGCAAGTCACTAGTGCCAAAATACGCATCAACGTTAGGTATTTCCTTCTCAAGATCCGGTTTATATCGTTCACTTAAACAGCCCGTTACAAAAACCTTATCGACCGCCCCATCTTCTTTCTTTTGAACGTACTCAAGAATTGTATTGACACTTTCCTCCTTAGCATTTGCGATAAAACCGCAGGTATTGATTACAACTACATTGCCTTCCTCTTCATGTACGACTTCCTTTTCATTTGCCCGTAATTGCCCCATCAAAACCTCAGAATCGTAGACGTTTTTGCTACATCCAAGGGTTACAACATTGATTTTGTTCTTTTTGATAGATTTCGTTCGCATACCTTCAAAGTGGCTGCAAAACTACAACTTAATCACGGTAATTGACGGGTATTTTTCGAGCTTTGGTCAATCTTTCAAAGGCAGCACCGATCTCATAAAGCTTACCTTCTTGAAATTGTTTTGCAATAAAGGTCAGACTCACCGGTTCTCCTGTTTCACGATATCCCATTGGTATGGTCAATGCGGGGTATTCTGCAACGGCTGCATAGCCCGCATGGTAATTATTTATGGATAAAATGGCATCCAATCGGTTCTCGTTCAAAACGGTATTAAAGAATGTTCTTCCATTTAATTTCAGGCTGCGTTTAATTTCCAAGAGCTCTTCTGCGGTAGTAGAATCTGCCAAAATTCCATCAAACCGAACTTGACCGTACGGAATTCGCACAACCGAATCTTTTGAGTTGAAATCGGCCACATCCCTTACTGATGTGACCTTAACAGCATCCTTATTGATAACCGATGCCTCGATATATTTTGGAAGGTCATTTTTCATATCAATATTCAATATGGAAAGGAAACCGTCGAATTCAACTTCCATAGGTTCAAATTCAACAATGGTCGCGCCAGCTTCTTGAATTTTTTCAACAGTCGCCTTGTAGATGGAATCACTTTCCATTAGAGCTTTAAACACACCAAATCGTTTGCCCTTCAAATTCGAATTTTCGTGTGCATACCAACGCTCCTCCCAATCTGCTTGAACTGATTCTTCATCCTTGATATCAAAACCCCGCATGGCATCCATCAAAATACCATTATCAATAACGCTTTTGGTCATTGGCCCAGGGGTGTCGAGCGTACTTGAAATAGGCACGATCCCAGTTCTACTCAATAAACCAATGGTGGGTTTCATTCCCACAACGGAATTCTGGCTTGAGGGAGATAAAATAGAACCTGAGGTCTCCGTACCGACCGCAGCAACCGCATAATTAGCGGCAGTAGAAGTGCCGCTACCTGCACTAGAACCGCCAGTATCAAAAACCCTGCGCCCATATGGATTGAGTGTCTGCCCACCGACAGCACTTTGCCCATTCGGACAATCGCAAAGAAAGTTGGCCCATTCACTCAAATTAACTTTTCCCAATATCAAAGCACCTTTTTCCTTTAGCCTCTCAACAATAAAGGCATCATCGGTTTGGTTGTCTAAAAAAGCCACCGCTCCAGCGGTGGTCTTCATGTTTTGAGTGCCAATATTATCCTTCAGAAGTATTGGCATACCATAAACTGGGTGTTTGCCATCGCTATTTGAATCCAATTTACGAGCTTCTTCAAGTACTTCAGGATTCAAAGCTATAATGGTATTCAACGTACTTTCGTTAGGCAATTCATATTTATAGATACGGTACAGGTAAAACAATACTAAATCCTCATAAGTAAATTTGGACTCCTTCACGTGGGACTGTATCGTCGGAATATCTTGCTCCAAAACCAAAGGACGCATCATTTGGTATTTATCTTCGGAAAATTTAGATACTTGTCCGTAAAGTGGCTGAAAAACCACATTTTTATCCAATACCTTACTTTGAATAAATTTATAGCGCATGCGCTCCTTTTCGTGGTCGGCATTCGCTGCTACTTCAAGAGAATCGTTATAAGGTGTCCAAAGAACAGTTTCTTCTTCAACTTCAATCGGTTCGTCAATTTCTTCTTCTTTTTCGACCTCAACATTGGGTTCCTTAGTGGTAGAATTGAACTTGCACGAAGCGACACCAATTACCAGTGCTATTAAAAAGACGTTATGAATTCGTTTCATTTTTCCTTGAAATTATTTTGAGTTTTTCGTTTTGGGTAGTTCTAGAACTACAGATTTCGCAACCATATCGTGAATTGCTTTTTTCTTTTCATCTGCAGTAGTAGTGAGAAGTGATAACCAACCCAATAAACTTTTGAGTGCAAAGCGAATTAGGGCAGCAGGAAAATTGAGCCTATCAAGGTTATCATTGTCTTTTCTTACGGTAATGTTGCTATAGGTATGTCCAATAGTACCTCCATTTAAACTTGTAAAAAGAGGGTCATAAAGAAAGAAAATCAGCACAAAGAGCACTATCCTCACAAAATTCGGTACTTCACTAAAAAGTGCCAATACTTCTGCGATGGCATACATGGTTCCTACAATTACAATTGCATCAATGACCACAGCTTTGATTCTATCCGGTAAGATTGCATATGTTCGTTGCATGGTATATCGAGTTATTTCGTCTCCTAAGATAATGGTAAAGAAACGCAAAACCACAGCCTGATGAAATCCGGAAAACCACTTTTAGCCTAAATACCCAAATTACTGGGTTTTGCCTATGGTTTACAATTTTCTAAATCTTAAAAAACGAATCTACGAACTCAAACTTATTGAAAACCTGTAGGTCTTCAATCCCCTCACCAACCCCAATATATTTTACGGGAATTTGAAACTGATCTGAAATCCCAATTACAACGCCACCCTTAGCTGTTCCATCCAATTTGGTTACAGCAAGGCTGGTTACCTCTGTTGCCTTGGTAAATTGCTTGGCCTGCTCAAAGGCGTTCTGGCCTGTAGAACCATCAAGTACCAACAGTACTTCGTGCGGTGCATCGGGAACAACTTTTTGCATTACGCGCTTGACCTTTGAAAGCTCATTCATAAGGTTGATTTTATTGTGCAATCGGCCCGCAGTATCGATCAAAACAATATCGGCATTGTCGGCCACAGCCGAATTTAAGGTGTCGAAGGCCACAGAAGCTGGGTCAGAACCCATCTTTTGCTTGATAATGGGAACATCAACTCGTTCTGCCCATACCTGCAATTGGTCTATTGCAGCCGCCCTAAAAGTATCCCCAGCACCAAGCACAACTTTCAGACCTTGATTTTTGAATTGGTGCGCTAATTTTCCTATTGTTGTGGTCTTACCTACTCCATTCACCCCAACTACCATAATTACATACGGTTTCTTATCTGTCGGAATCGAAAATTCTTGTTCTTCGCCCACATGGGTCTCTGAAAGCAAACCGGCAATCTCTTCACGCAGAATGCCATTCAATTCATCAGTACCCATATACTTGTCCCTAGCTACACGCTCTTCAATGCGTTCAATAATTTTAAGGGTGGTATTAACGCCAACATCTGAGGTCACCAGTACTTCTTCCAAATTATCGAGAACATCATCATCGACTTTTGATTTACCAGCAACAGCTTTACCCAATTTACCAAAGAAGCTTTCTTTACTCTTCTCAAGGCCTTTGTCAAGGGTCTCTTTTTTATCTTTTGAAAATATATTTTTAAATAAACTCATGTATTTCTTGGTAATGAATCAAAGATAGGAAAGTACCTAATGGTGATAAAACAAAAAAGCCGCTCCTTTGTCGGAACGGCTTTCTATTTCGTTGATTGAGAGGTCTTATCTTTTCGACAACCAGTCGTTAACCAACTCTGGTGCCATAACAGACTCTACGAAAGTGTAGGCGCCTGATTTAGGTGACTTCACCATCTTAATGGCCTTGGTCAATCTTTTCGAGCTGCTTTGCAGCGTTGCTACTGTTTTCTTTGCCATGGTCTATTATTTAATTTCTTTATGAACGGTCATTTTCTTCAAAACAGGATTGAATTTTTTCAACTCAATTCTGTCTGGAGTGTTCTTTTTATTTTTCGTGGTAATGTAACGCGAAGTTCCTGGCATACCAGAGGCCTTGTGCTCGGTACACTCTAAAATTACCTGAATTCTGTTTCCTTTCTTTGCCATTTTCTATCCTTTTACTTCACGTAACCTTTGGCCCTTGCATCTTTAAGAGCTGCAGATATACCTTTTTTGTTGATGATCTTAATGCCTTTTGAAGATACGTTCAAGGTCACCCATTTGTCTTCTTCAGGAATGTAAAAACGCTTTCTGAATATGTTGGCGTCAAACCTTCTTTTCGTCTTATTAATAGAGAAAGAAACGTTGTTTCCGAACATTACCTTTTTGCCTGTAACTTCACAAATCTTAGACATGATTCCTTGCTTAATTTTTTAGCGAGTGCAAATTTAGATAAATATCGCTCACTCACAAAATTAGAGGTCAGAAATTTGCAATTTCCTTGTAAAGAAGCTCAAAAGCCTTATTAACCGATTTATTTACGACCCTTTCGCGCAGTTTTCCCATTTGAAATTCCTTAGCAAATGTGCGTTCTGGCGTGCTAATGGCAATATAAACCGTTCCAACAGCAGCATTGGAATCTCCCTTACTTGGACCAGCATTACCTGTTGTTGCAATGGAAAAGTCCGTACCGATAATGTTCTTTATGTTTTCTGCCATTGCAATGGCCACCGCTTCACTGACGACCGAATGCTTTTTAATCAGTTCTTCATTGACCCCAACCAACTTCACCTTTGTTTCTGTAGCATAACTGACAACAGTACCTTTAAAATAGGATGAAGCTCCTGGCACGGCTGTTATTCTTTCTGCAATTTTTCCTCCAGTAAAACTCTCTGCCGTGGATAAGGTTTTGCCCTTCTCTGCAAGTAGTTTTCCCAATTGTGCTTCAATACTTTCGTCCTCTTCCTCTCCGTAAAGTATATCACCAATAAGGGGATGTAATTTTTGGACTTCTTGTTCAAGAAGACGTTTTAATCGGTCCTCATCCGTTCCTTTTGCGGTTAGACGTAACCTTACCCTACCCAAATTTGGCAAATAGGCCAATTTGATTTCTTCGGGAAGGTTGTCCTCCCAATCTTCAATAATTTCTGCAATCGCACTTTCCCCTAACCCATAGGTCATCAATGTTTTGTGAATGATATAGGGCCGCTCGAATTTCTCAATAATCCTGGGCAGAACACCATTTTGTATCAACCCCCTCATTTCATAGGGTACCCCAGGCAGCGAAACGAAAACGGTTCCATTCCTTTCCATCCAAATACCAGGGGCAGTGCCAAACTCATTGTGCAAGGCCACAGCCTTTGATGGTATTAAGGCTTGGCGCCGGTTCAATTCCGAAATTGGGGTACTGATATATTTTTTGAATAGCATTTCGATGTGTGCGAGCACTTGGTCATTTTGAATTAAAGTATCTTCAAAGTATTCGCACAAGGTGTGTTTGGTAATATCATCTTTGGTTGGACCAAGACCACCAGTAAGAATTACCACTTGGCTACGCGCGTTTGCGATTGCCAAACTATCTAAAATATGCTGCCGCTCGTCTTGTACCGAAGTAATCTGGTAAACGGAAACACCTATCTTATTGAATTCCTTTGCGATGTACGCGGAGTTGGAATCTATAATTTGACCAATAAGAATCTCGTCACCGATAGTGATTATCTCTGCTTTCATCTAAAAGTTTAGCGTAAATATACCGATTGCCTTAACTTTGAGGTTAGAGGCCAATACGGTAATTATTGAAGGTGGAAGTCGTTTTGCAACTCTGTGATTACTTGCAAAATGTCTTTCTTAAGTTGGGGGAACTTACTTTCAATTTGATCCATATTGGCCATATTTTTACCCATGGTCTCAATATCTAGGGCATTGGCACGGGTTGCTTCCATACCCAACAGGTCAACATTGGGTTTTATTTTATGGGCCAACTTATAGATTTGTTCGTGGTTCTTCGCCTCAATTTCCTTCTCCAATGCCTCAAGGTCTGCAGGCACTTCTTCTAAAAAAACAGAGATTACTGAATGGACAAAATCCTCGTCGCCCTCAGCCATTTCATTAATCTTATCCAGACTATATATCATTATCTTACATTTATTGCAAAAAATTCCTTACCCTCAATAGCCCCTTGAAGGTAGTCATTTCGTTCAACTTTACCAACACCTGCGGGGGTTCCCGTAAAGATTATGTCTCCTTTTTTCAACATAAAAAATTTAGAAACATAAGATATGAGTTCGTCAATGCCCCATAACATGAGGTTTGTGTTCCCATTTTGGACCAAAACCCCATTCTTTAACAAGGAAAACCCTAAATTATGTAAATTATTATAATTATCCTTACTAATCCAGTCACCAATTACAGCTGCTCCATCAAATCCTTTCGCTTTTTCCCATGGAAGCCCTTTTGACTTTAGTTCCGATTGCAGGTCCCTAGCTGTAAAATCAATGCCCAATCCGATTTCATCGTAATATTTGTGGGCAAATTTTTTATCAATATGCTTCCCTACTTTTTTGATTTTTACCAAGAGCTCGACCTCATAATGAACCTCGTTGGAAAACTCAGGAATGTAAAAGTCCTGTTCCTTTGGTAAAATGGCAGAATCCGGTTTAATAAAAACCACAGGTTCTGAAGGTCGTTCATTTTCAAGTTCATCTATATGCGCAGCGTAGTTGCGACCGATGCAAATTAATTTCATAAATGGTAAAAGAATGTTTGTATGTGGAAAAAAACGACTGCAAAATTCGATTGAATTTTGCAACTAACTAAATGTTTAACAAGAGTTTATGACAGCTTATTGTTCAGCTTGTTAAGCTTTAATTGTGTCAATACTTTTTTGGTGTACAACGGAAAATCGGCATTCAAAATCCAACCAAAATAACCCGGTTCTTTTTCAAGTACCTCATCAACCTTTTTACCCTTGTGCTTACCAAAACTAAAGATGGGTTCCCCTTCTTTGTTCTTAGCTATAAAACCGGCAAAATCAAGTGATTGTTTTCGGGTTGTAAACTCCGACAGTTTTTTAACGTTATTTTCCAGTTCAGGATAACGCTCCAATTGCGCGAGGAGCACTTCATAAGTAGCATTGGTATCCGCCTCCGCACTATGAGCATCATCAAGATTTTTGTCACAATAGAATTGGTAGGCGGCACCGAGGGTACGTTTTTCCATTTTATGGAATATGGTCTGCACATCTACAGATACCATACTTTTCATATCAAAATCAACTTCGGCGCGTAGCATTTCTTCGGCCAAAAGTGGTATGTCGAACCTATCGGAATTAAAACCCGCCAAATCACTGTCTCGAATCATCTGATAGATTTCTTTGGAAAGCTCTTTAAAGGTTGGCTCATTGGCAACGCGCTCGTTAGAAATGCCATGAACGGCCACCACATCGTCTGGAATCGGCATTTCAGGATTGACCAACCAGGTCTTACTTTCCTTATTACCGTTTGGGAAAATTTTTAAAATTGATATCTCAACAATTCGGTCTTTCGCCACATTGGTTCCCGTTGTTTCCAAATCAAAAAAACAAATGGGTTTGGTGAGGTTCAGCTGCATAAATACTATCGTGCTTTAGAAAACAGCCAAGGTAACAATTCTGGTTCTTTAAAGGCGTAATCCCAGCTATTATGTTTGACTTCTGGATACAGATTATAGGTAACCCTGGCATTCACTTTTTTCAAGGCATCCACCATTTGCGAAGAGTATTTTGGGGGAACGATATCATCGGCATCCCCATGAAAGACCCACCAATCCAGCTTTTTAAGTCTAGGCGCAATTTTTGGATTCGCCCCACCACAAATGGGAAAGGCCGCAGCAAATAGTTTTGGATTTCGGTTGACCAATTCAAAGGTGCCGAAACCACCCATAGAAAGCCCTCCAACATACCGTTGGTTTCGACTTATCTTAAAGGTTTTTGAAAGCTCGTCCAATAGACCTTCCAACAAAACCATTTCAGCGGTGGGTTTGGCCCGCTCGTAAAACACAAATTGGTTTTGACCACCAGTATTGCTAAAACCGATTCTTGCCCAAGAACTATTGGTAGCACATTGCGGAAATACAACAATGGCAGGATATTTTTGTCGGATGGAGTCCCGTAGAAACAACTCCGCTCCGTGCTTCAATTGTGATTCGTTGTCATTGCCCCGCTCACCAGCACCATGTAAAAACAGTAGCAGTGGATACTTTTTGGAACTGTCAAAATCTTTTGGTAATAAGATGCGATACGGTAGTTCTCCATCGTCGGACACGAATTTTTTCTTTTCGAATAAATCAAAATCCTGTGCAGTTAAATGGAAAGTAAAAAGTGCAAATACAGCTAAGGTGAAAAAACGGATTACGGACATCACTTTAAATTTTACCTTCTAAGGTAGTGAGCCCAGGCTAAACTATTTGAAACTGATTTAGATTTCGCGATTGGAATCCCAATCTTCCAGATAATCGGCGACCGCTTTAACGAACATACCGCCCAATGCCCCATTGACCACCCTATGGTCATAACTGTGTGAAAGGAACATTTTACTACGCACGCCAACAAAATCACCATCAGGGGTTTCAATCACCGCAGGTAGTTTACGAATGGCCCCCAAAGCCAGAATACCGACTTGGGGTTGGTTGATGATGGGCGTACCAAAAACACTACCAAAGGTGCCCACATTGGTCACCGTATAGGTACCTTCTTTTATTTCGTCTGGTTTCAACGCATTATTACGCGCACGATTGGCCAGGTCGTTCACGGTCTTCGCCATACCCACCAAGTTCAATCGGTCGGCATTTTTGATAACCGGAACAATTAAGTTTCCGTCGGGCAATGCTGCTGCCATACCAATATTGATGTTCTTTTTCTTGATAACATTATCCCCATCAACCGAAATGTTCATCATCGGAAACTTCTTCAAGGCCAGGGCTACGGCCTCCATAAATATTGGGGTGAAGGTCAATTTTTCGCCTTCACGCTCCTCGAATTTCTTTTTGACCTTATTACGCCAGTTCACCAAATTGGTGACATCGACCTCAACAAAGCTCTGTACATGAGCCGATGTTGAAATACTATCGGTCATGTGCTTGGCAATGAGTTTGCCCATTCGGCTCAATGGAATAATTTCATCACCGTCTTTGATCTCAACTGGGGGTGCGGCAGGTTGACTGTTCGCCGGTCTAGTCGCAATCTCAGATTTAACAGCTGGGGCTGTAGCTGGTGCTGACTCCTCGATTGTCGGTGCTGTCGGAGGTACCTGTTTCACAGTGTTCCCAGTAACTTGGGTCTGGCCTCCCCTATTTGCCACATAGGCTAGAATATCGTTTTTGGTCACACGACCCTCAGCGCCGGTACCCGCGATACCATCAAGTTCTGCCAATGAAATACCTTCTTCTTTGGCGATGTTTTTAACCAAAGGCGAATAAAAACGGTCCGAATTCGAAAAATCGGTGCTTTCAACGGCAACCGTTTCGATAGCGGCACTCACGCGCTCTTCAACAGCCTCAACGTGCTCGGTTACCACTTCTTCAACTGGCACTGGTTCGGCTGCAACGGCAGACTCTGATGCCCCACCTTCAATTTCTATAACGGCTACTACCTCACCAACTTGAATTACATCGTCAACTTCAAATCGCTTTTCAAGCAATTTGCCTTCTACCTCACTGGGCACTTCAGAATCTACCTTATCGGTGGCAATCTCAAATACCGGCTCATCCAAATCAATGGTATCTCCCACTTCTTTGAGCCAAGTCGTCAATGTCGCTTCTGCAACACTTTCTCCCATCTGCGGTAACTTCAATTCGAATTTTGACATATTCTTAATCTGTTCGTTGATTCGGCCTATTTTTTTGCAAAAATAATAATTCTATCGTCTTTTTATTGATTTTATTGTATTGAAATGCATCAATTCGCCTTAATGGAGTTCTCAAAGGGAACCCGATTTAAGATACTGCGGCCAAGGGTGACCTCATCGGCATATTCCAACTCATCCCCTACCGAAATACCGCGGGCAATGGTCGAGGTTTTAATTTCAATACCCTCCAATTGCTTGTAAATGTAAAAGTTGGTGGTATCGCCCTCCATGGTTGAACTCAGCGCAAAAATCAATTCTTCGATACCCCCAGCCTTTAATTTTTGCACCAGTGAGCTGATGTTCAAATCTTGGGGCCCTACCCCTTCCATAGGTGAAATTTTACCACCTAGTACATGGTAAAGCCCTTGGTACTGCGAGGTACTCTCAATGGCCATGACATCGCGAATATCTTCTACAATACAGATAATGCTTTTGTTGCGCTTTGGGTTGGCACAGATTTCGCAAATTTCAGTATCTGAAATGTTATGACAGTTGTTACAATAACTTATTTGGGTACGAAGGTTAGTCAGTGCGGTCGTCAGCTCTTCGGTCTGGCGCTCCGGTTGCTTAAGTAGGTGCAACACTAAACGCAAGGCCGTGCGCTTACCGATGCCCGGTAATTGCGAAACCTCGTAGACCGCATTTTCAAGAAATTTTGATGAAAATTCCATGTGGTAAAATTACGATTAATCTTCTGGAAATTGATTTCGTATTTTGCACTTCAAATACCTTTTATGTCCGCCCTTCAGATACTTCTGCTGATTGCAGCTTATTTTTTGGTCTTGTTGCTCATCAGCTATTTCACGGGTAAAAACGACTCCAATGCCGATTTCTTTAAGGCCGGGAAACAATCACCTTGGTATTTGGTGGCCTTTGGTATGGTGGGCGCTTCGCTTTCTGGGGTGACCTTTATCTCGGTACCCGGTTGGGTTGAAGCATCTGAATTCAGTTATATGCAGGTGGTGCTGGGGTACTTATTTGGCTATTTTGTGGTGGCTTTTGTACTCTTGCCCATTTACTATCGGTTGAACCTTACCTCTATCTATGAATATTTAAAGGAACGTTTTGGGCCGACCAGTCACAAGACCGGTGCCTTTTTCTTTTTTGTCTCGCGGGTTTTGGGCGCGGCTTTTCGACTGTTTTTGGTAGCCATTGTATTGCAACAATTTGTATTTGATGATTTTGGAATACCCTTTGAAATAACAGTGGTCATTTCAATTTTATTGATATGGATTTACACCAACCGTGGGGGTATAAAGACCATTGTATGGACGGACACCTTGCAGACCACCTTTATGATTTTGGCGGTTATCCTATCCATCATATTCATCAATCGAGAATTGAACTGGAGCTTTGGCGAGTTCTTGGCGTCGGATGAGCTGAAACAGTACAGCAAGTTTTTATATACTGATGATTTTTTGGCGCGCAACCACTTTATCAAATCATTTGTTGGGGGCATGTTCGTGACCATCTGTATGACCGGTTTGGACCAAGACATGATGCAGAAGAACTTGACCTGTAAAAATTTGAGGGATGCCCAGAAAAATATGGTCTCCTTCAGTTTTGTTTTGGTTGGGGTTACCTTTTTGTTCATGCTATTGGGGGCTTTACTTTTTATTTATGCTGGACAAAATGATATTGCCGTACCGCTGATGGACGGTGCCCCAAAGACCGATTTATTGTTTCCTGAGATTGCCCTGAACAGCGGCTTAGGACTCACCTTGAGCATCACCTTTATGTTGGGCTTGATTGCCGCTGCCTATAGTAGTGCCGATAGCGCTCTGACCTCATTGACCACTTCGTTCTGTGTGGATTTTTTGAATGTAGAGCAAAAACCGGAGGCCGAACAAAAGCGCATTCGCAAGCGTACCCACATCTATATGAGTGTGGTACTTATTGTGGTCATCATTGCCTTTAAATACATATTGAGCAGGAATGTGATTGACAGCTTGTTAATTGTAGCCGGTTATACCTATGGCCCATTGCTCGGGCTTTTTGCCTTTGGCATTTTTACCAAACATCAGATTAAGGACAAGTATGTTTGGGTAGTTGGGGGCTTATCGGTTCTTTTAATCTTTCTTTTGGACCAAGTAGTACCCAAGACCTTTTTAGGAGGTTATGAACTTGGATATGAATTACTGCCTTTAAATGGATTGTTGACCTTTTTAGGGTTGTGGCTGATTCGGAAGCGAAATTAATCAGGTATTTTGTCTATAAACATTGAGATTATATATTTTTTATATAAAAATTACCTAAATAAGGTAGAATTCGTTTTGTAGATTTTATAGGGCTTACCATAGTTTTTCATAGTTTTAAGAGAGTTAACCAAAACTGCACATATTTATGTGATGGTGCAGCATTCGCCTGCGGCGAACAAAATTGCTACACGGCTGCGCCCTTCCCGCCCTTTTGCAAGGCTGCCCCATCGAGAGGGCTACACCAAATTGCCAGAACCGTAGGATGAGGGACCCATTTGCAAACACCGCCGCAACGGCAGAAATCAACGCAGCACATCACCGGCTAAACGCAATTTGGCACGGCCACAATTGTCCTTTTTGTTTTATGTAACTTCGTTACAACACCAAAAATTACAGGACCGCACTGCGCGTAGCCCTCTCGTTAGCAAACATTAAATGCTTCTACATAGAATCGTAAAATTCTTAAACGAAAGGAAATCCAAATCATATCCGTACTCGGACATACTTCATTTATGGGAAGATGATTACGCAATGATTGAGTTAGTACCTTCTGAAAATTTGGAATTTGCCATAAAAGAAGGACAGAGAATAAATGAATTTGGAGAAAAACACAGGGACGGACTTGGATTTTCTGACATAACTGAAATTGGGGAATTGAAAGTAAAAGTTTCGGACAGAAAATTGGACTTTTCAAAAGCTTTAGAAATTTTAAAGTCCACGGGGCTACCACCAATAACTCAGGTTGTTCATCAAAACGTTGGACTTAAAAAATCGGAAGACCCGCCTTTTGGTTTTGGTAGCCAAAAATTTGGAGTTTTGCTGGAGGAAAATAATGGACACTTAAATAGGATTTGGCTGACAGGTTTCACTGAAAATGAGGAAATCAAGAATAAAACAAAATCTGGACTTCATAACTTTTCTAAATCATTCGACTTCATTGCCGTAAACTGGTACCAAGGGACAGTTTTTGACTTACGGAAAGAAAGCGAAGCCGATAAATTTGTAAATAACGTTTGCCAACACGGTGTATAATTAATTGCGGTCGGATTTCCCAAAATGGAAATCCTTGCAATTAACTATCTTCGGTACAGGCGGACATTTTCCGTTGGAAAAGTCCGCAACTAATCATACACATGACCGTTGACTGTAATTTAAAAGCCCGAAAACTAAACGGGAATTAGTGTTTACTCATTAAACCTTTTTCACAATACCTTTATAAACTAAATTATGGATTGAACTTTAAGCGGAGAAGATTGAAAAAAATAATACTTCTAACGTTCTTACTTCAATATGGATTTGGAATTTCACAAACTGAATTTCCATTCTATGAACAGATTGCTCTAGATTTTTATAGGTCTAAACTTGTTGATTCTTTTCCAACAAAAAAGAAAATAAAAGTTTACCCTTACTTGCATGATTTTCAAGCGAATTATTTTGTTTTTATTAATCCAAGCTGTTTGGGGATAAATTGGAAAAACAATGCGCAATTCGAACCTTTAAAAGAGTATGTTGAAAGCCAAATAAGGATTGATTCCGAAAGATTTGAATTGGATTTTTCGAACCTTGATAAGAAGAAATTTAAAGTAAAAAAAAGAGGGGAAGGAAATTATCCTAGATTGCATATTACAGCTCCACATAAAGAAATAAGGGGTAGTGAAAGAATTTTTGTCAATATTTACGAAACGCACCAGTACCTTTATGTTACCTATCATCTCGAATTTGATAGGTATGGGCAAATTTTAGATTGGTGCAGAACATATGATGAAGTTGTTCTCATACGCTAAAACCAAGGTGAATATGCGTGGTATTTCGTTAACTTGAAACTTAGAAACCATCAACGGCTGAATTTGCCTCGGCTGGAAATCTAACGTTTTCCAACGCTGCCACAAATCATAGCCGAGACCGTTAGGCACAAGCTGAAAAATGAAACCTGAGGAATTTAAAGAAATATGGACTTTGGATGAGAGTAATCTCAATGCAATCAGTCAGGAAAAACTGAATAGACTTGGACTTTCGGAAAGTTCAATTGAATTCCTTGTAAAATCTGGATTACCAGATAGTGCCGCACCTTTTTTATCTTTTTCAAAAGATTCTAATGATGTTTATGATAGTGTTCAAAAACTGACAACTATCTATGACTTTTTGGAACCTGAATTTGAAAAGTATATAGTAATTGGCTCTTGTAATGACGGAGACCCAATCGTCATAAATACAGGAAATAATGACCGAATAGAATATCTCGACCACGAAGATTATTTCAGTTCACAACCTTTTAATTCTGACCTTTCTGCAATGGCTAAATGTTTAATAGCGTATCGGAATTTTGTAAAAAGAGTACAAACGGAAAATGGAGAAGATGCATTTCTCGATTCTGATTTTACGGACCAACAATTCGAAAAATTAAAGTTGGACTTAAAAAATGCGGATTCAGAGGCTATGGAAAGTGACGGATTTTGGCCTCGGCAGTTAGAAATGGACTTGGAATTAAGAGAAGACGCTAATAATGAAAAATAAAAGCCAGTGCACAACAATGTAAAACCGCAATTAAAAACTGACGGTTATACGAGACCGTTGCCAAGTAGTAAGAACAAATTCAAATTAAAAAACTATAATTCATTATGAGTGTTTTCAGAAAAATAGACAAGGTATTAGCAGCCTTCGGCAATATCAGAGCTCTAGAACGAACCCATGTCGACACTTATACTGAAGACTTGATTAAAAACGTTCCAGGAAAAAAGTATGCTGAATCCAAAGAGGGGCAATTCTGGGGTGAGTTTAATACGTTGAATGGTTACCACTTTTTCGAATGTACAATATTGAGTCGCCAAAATATCAAAACTTGGAATGGTGGAGTTCTACATCTTAAGACTTCAGAGCAAAATCTAGAAATTAGCACTGACAATACAGAAATAGAATCTGACTATTCAAACGTTTCCAATACATGGATGACAAAAGTGAGTTTCATCCTTGAAAAAAAAGAATTGAACGCTATAAAAAATGAAAAAGTGATTAATCTTGAATTTCTTTGGAAAAAGAAAAAGATAGTCATGTATGGATTAAAATAATGTTTGCTACCTATGGTTATAGACAATTGCTGATTCAATATTTATAGCCTAGACCGTTGGCATGTATTAAAAACAAATGAAAGTAATACGATTAGTTTTAATGTCAGTCGCTTTAGTTAGTTGTAATATCAGTGAAAGTAGAGAAGACTATTTTACCAGACTAACCGGACTGGAAATTCAAGAACCTATTGATTTAACTGGTGAATCTGAGAATTATCTTTTTAATGGAGATGGCCATACTTCTCTCATTTTTCGAACTAGCGAAAAACAGATAAAAAGATGGATTTCAAATGCACCGCCTTGGTCACTCTCAGAATGGAAAAGAGGAATTGTTGATTTTGAAATAGGATTACATACTAATTTTGAAATTTCACATGGTAATATTTCTGTTACAACAGTGAATGATAGCACATTTTATAGTGGAAGCGAAAAAATGATATCAATTCTTACTGATAAAGATAACTACTATTCATATGAAGAAAGATGCTGTTCGGAAAGATATAATGATTTGAGATTTCACAACGGTACCCTATTAATAATTAACCCAAATTCAAAAACTGTTTATTTATCCATTTGGGACAACTAAAAATAACCCTCTGCAACAATTGCTATTACAGGCTTATTCTGAAAATTCCTGCGAAATTTTCAGCTTGTCGTTTACCTGCAAATGTCCTTAATAACCCACACAACTGCTCATAGCTGAGACCGTTACTACGCATTTGCTATAATTTGAATGGCATTATTCTTGAGGCAAAATAGTAGTATAAATCATCCTTATTTGAAAAATTCAATTATAATACTACTAATTCTTTTTGTCCATCAAAACAAACTTCTTGGACAAAATGAACTTACAGGAAAAATTGAATTCTATAAATCTTTTGAGAGTGAATGGGCAGAATTAGAGTCCTCGTCGGACCGACAAATAGTTTTGCTGAATTCAAGAAGACATCGGATTAAAATAACTCAGGGAGAATCGACAATTCAAACTCAAACTGACTCAACCGGAATTTTTTCATTCAAGGCTAACTCAATTGACAGTGTAACAATTTCTGTAAACGAAAAATCAAAGGTTATAAATGGCGTATTTAAATTACATCCGCTTTCGGCAGAAGACACAATATTGTTGAAGATTTCAGATAAAAAGTTATCACTCTATAAAGACTCCATCCAGTCTCCAAAATTTTATACGAAGTATAGTGAAAAACAAGCCAAGTTGGACTATAAGAATGGAAATGCGAGAATTTTGGGTTCAGGGACGTTCATGACAAGAGAAATAGCTAGGCGAAGAAAAAAACTTGCAAATCAATATAATTTTAAATACCAATATATATTTGGTTGCATGTCATTGCATTCCGAACGTAGAATTGCATTTCGGTATAATGAGGTAATGAAAAAGTTGATAGGAATTAAGTATGTGTGGTAACATTATTCATTCCTAGATTCTAACTAACTTTAAAATCATGGATAAAGCACTACAAACCATGATTGCCAACATGCCCGAAAAGACGGGGAAGTCTCTTGATGAATGGAAGGCAATCTTAAAAGAAAAGTCGTTCTCAAGACATTCTGAAGGCGTAAAATATCTGAAATCTGAACATGGGGTTACCCATGGTTTTGCCAATACGATAGTATCGTTGTCAAAAGAAGAAAACAACACTTCAGAAGACTTAGTGGCCGCCCAATATTCAGGAAAAGAGGGCTTAAAGCCAATTTATGATGGTCTTATCAACTATGTAAATTCTTTGGGTAATGACGTTACCATCACACCTAAAAAAGGAAGTGTGAGCATTATTCGAAAAAGGCAGTTTATTCTCATTAAGCCTGCAACCAAAACCCGAATTGATTTAGGGTTTAAACTAAAGGACAAACCAACAACTGAACGATTGGAAAACTCAGGGCCATTTGGTTCCATGTGCACGCACAGGGTTCGTTTGACCAACGAATCTGAAATTGATACCGAACTCAAAGATTGGATTCAAGAAGCCTATGAAAAATCAATTTAGCAACTAGCTGAATCTAAAGCCATCAGACAACCTATCCTTTTGGATACCACTTAACCGAAAAATGTTGTGTTCTTTGAAACGAGTATAAAAGCTAAATGATGAACCTGAAAAAACTGCATTACTTTTCTGGAATTACAATTTCAATTTTTGTTGGGTTCCATTTGTTCAATCATTTTTTTAGTCTATTCGGTCCAAGCGCTCATATTGAACTAATGAACGATTTAAGGGTTGTGTATAGAACAACGTTTATCGAAACCGTGTTACTCCTTGCTGTTGCGATTCAAATTATTTCGGGGATAAAACTGTTCCTAAAAAAACGAAAAACGAAATCAGGCTTTTTTCAAAAACTACAGATTTGGACAGGGCTTTACCTCGCATTTTTTTTGATAGTGCATGTGAGTGCCGTATTATCTGGTAGGATGTTCTTAAAATTGGACACTAACTTTTATTTCGGAGTTGCTGGACTTAACACATTTCCGTTAAACCTATTTTTTGTACCCTACTATGGGCTGGCCATCATATCCTTCTTTGGACATGTTGCAGCAATTCATTCAATGAAAATGAAAAGAAAAGTACTTGGAGTGACCCCATATCAGCAAACGTATACTATTCTGTTTATGGGCGTGCTATTGGCTTTGGTCCTGCTCTACGGACTAACTGATGGCTTCAACGGAATTGAAATTCCGAAAGACTATGATATCATGATTGGAAAATAAAAATGCACAAAGAACCCTATGTTGGCAAGGCAATTATTGCAGCAGGTATCATTGCAGTCTTTCTCGTTATAGTTACCTACGTAAAAACCAACATTTTTGATTTAACCCTTTTGACCATAGCTTTATTCTTTATCGCTATAGGTTTTGTAATTGATCAATTAAAGAAAAGGTAGAATATAAAGGACAATTTCAGGTATGAAATTGTAGCAAATGATGACGAGGCGTTCTTTGTAGAGAATGACTGGGAAGGAACTACCTACCAATACCAAATTTTTAAGGATAACTAACGTTTTATAACTAAAGTAAGGTTCCATTTTGGTAGGACACTTAATGATTAAATCCTACCTAACTCTGGGAATAGAATTTTAAGGTGAATGTCTGATAGTAATTTTCTCTAGTTAACCATGAATAAAAATGTCATCAGAATTTTTTCCGCCAGTTTGAAAATCCTACTTCACTTAGTGCTTATTGTTCTTCTAACAGTAGTTACACAAATAGGGGGCGTAATTTATTTGATTACCCTAATTGTTGTTAAGAAAAACGCATCAAGAAGAAGATTGAAAAAGGGGGTCGTTTTCAGTGTACTCTACCTTAGCGCAACGTTTTTAATCGTTCCGTATGTTGCACCACTTTTCGGAAGGGAAAGAATAAAGGAAACGGAAAATATAACAGCACATAACTTCTTTTACAAACTTGCCAATCGTAATTATGTGCGTCCAGAATTGAACAAAGCTTTACAGCACATTGCAAAGGACTTTGATAGAAAAAACAATGGTATTCAATTGGTGTATCTCGATGCCAATTTTCCATTTATTGACAAATTCCCCTTACTACCACATTTAAGCCATAATGACGGTAAAAAAATCGATGTCTCTTTCGTTTACAACGAACAAAATGGTGCACTTACAAACAAAAAACCATCGGTCAGCGGATACGGTGTCTATGAAAACCCTACAACTAGGGAATATGACCAAATTACAGTCTGCAAAAGAAAGGGATATTGGCAATATGATTTTCCAAAGTATTTGACATTTGGTAAGGTAAATAAGGACATCGAATTCTCAATTATGGGAACAAGGCAGTTGGCGAATTCAATTGTAAAACAAAGTGAAATTGGTAAGTTGTTTATTGAGCCACATTTAAAAACCAGACTTAAATTGAATAGTGGTAAGGTAAGGTACCATGGTTGTCAGGCTGTGCGACATGATGATCATATCCATTTTCAGTTGAAATAAATAACTATATTCAAAATGCCTCAGAACTACGGCTAGGATTTTCTAAAATTAATTTTACCAAACAAAAGTGACATTAAAAATATCAGAACGCTGAACAATAAATACAAATGGCTTTTTATCAATCTAGCATTGATTTTTATGGCTGTCGTAGACGCCATACCCAATGTTATGGCCGAAAAAAAAGATGTTACCCAAGAGTACGGTACCTTAAAAGAGGCCTATCTCGAAACCTACAAATACAAACCGAGAAAATCATTTACATATAAAGAAGGTCAACGACTGGTTTTGGTCACCTCAGATAGAACAGAAAAAACCTATAAACTAACCGATCATTATAGAACCCATTGGAAAACCTTTTTGGCTAAAGATGCCATTGGCAAAGAACTTAGGGTTTTTCTTGAAATTGATAATAGCCGAACAAATCCGATGATTGTAGAATTGGACGGTGAGAAAATTTATGGAAAGTCTTCAATGCTTCCCATCAATATTTTAATCATTTTAGGCGCAGTCGTTTTGACTGTTTATAATCTGTATCAATTGGTAGAAGTAAAAAAAGACAAAACGGATAGTTAGCTTCGTCTTAATTAATGATTAAAACCGATTTTCAAAACGTTATACCCAATTACTCATCTTTTTAAGGCAGCTTTATTGCTTGGTTTTTAGTATCTTAGGTAAGATTCCCCTTTTAACAGTTGTTGTCATGATTCGCTATTGTAAGGCAATTGCATGACCCGAAACTATCTTCAAAACACCTGACCGATGCTGAAGTTCTTTCGTAGAATTCGTCAAAATTTGCTAAAAAAAGGTAATCTAAAAGGTTATGTGCTTTATGCCCTTGGCGAGATTTTACTTATCGTAATCGGTATTCTAATTGCGCTTCAAATCAGTAACCGTAATGAGCAAAACAAAGAAAATGCGACCGGTATCAATTACCTACATCGCATTCAAGCCGACCTCGAAAAAGATGTAAACTATTTAGAACAACGAACGGCATTCAGTATTGAAGAACAGCGATTGTTCAGAATTTACATTCATGAAATGTATGCTGAACAAGCAACTGAAAAAGACTTTATCGCCCTAACATCTCCCCTATCTTGGGATGCTGAAAATTTAATCTTAGAAGACAAGACATTTATCGAAATCACCAGTTCAGGCCAATTCAAGTTCATCAGCAACGAAAATGTTCGGGGTCAAATCATGGATTACTACAAAAGGTATGCGGTCATTAACGACCACATGAGTGAAATGAACCAAACCGGAATTAATCTGTTCAATAACATTTATAAACTGATCATCAAATATTTTGATGTGGTAGACCCCTTGTTCAATAAGGAATATATGCGCAAGAAAACAGATTGGGAGTTTATTAATGACCCGTCCTCAGCTGAATTTAGGGATTTGGAAGCTTGTGCTACTTTTTATTTTTTTAAGCAGACCGTTTTTGAAAGTTATTACGAGGAGTTGAGCGCTAAAGCCACTGAATTAATTTCTCAAATTGAGACGGAAACTTCTAAGTAAAACTTTCAGCCTTGCAATAGGATTGCTTTATAAAGTACTTTTCTTACAACCAACAATTATTTCTAACTCCAAGTCCAAAAATTACCCGTGTCCAGGTTATTTTTGTTTTCTCCCGAATTCAGCAAATACGGCTTTAAGCGAAGAATAGTGTTGAAACGGCGGGCAGTGAATATTCTAAAAAATGCGCTATGAAAAAACTGATTTTGTCTTTTGCCTTCTCATTGCTAGGGTTGGCATTGCAAGCACAAAACACAACCATTGATAAAACAAAGGTTCAAGAAGATTTGAACCAAATATTGAATGACATCAACAACCTCTACGTCTATTTGGATGAAAAAAAGGTTGACATGGAATGCATAACACAAAAGTATACCGCAAAAATTGATGGGCTAAAAAACGAGGCCGATGTCATTTTACTTTTTGAATACCTTTTAAATGAATTCTATGATAGCCATATATCATTAACTACCAATATTAGGGAATCCTATCGTCTGTATGCACCGATATATGTAGCCTTTGATGAGGACAAAGCCATAATAAAAAATGTCTGGCAAACACAATTGGCGAATTTGGAAAATGACATTCTTGGTGCCGAAATAGTTCAGTTCAACGGGGGCGATTTTTCTAAAGCGATTGAAGAATTTCCCGCATTATGCAGTGACAAAACTTCATTGGAAGTGCGCAACTGGATTGCAAACAAAGTGCTCTCAGGAAAATATAGCGAACCAAGAATTCTATCCTTAAAACTGGAAAATGGCGAAAAATTGGAATTTGATATTGACCGCTTGACCTTTAAGAACGAAAACGAACTTTTGACAGTCCAAGAGACCGACGATATCGGTATAATCAGAATAAACAATTCTTTAGGGAATAACCAATTGATAACTGCATTCGATAAGGCTTTGGACCAACTTTTAGATACCAAGGCGCTTATTATCGATTTGAGAAATACCAATAATGGCGGCAATACCTATGTTGCCAAAGGTATTATGGGAAGGTTCATCAATATGGAGCTACCCTACCAAAAGCACCATTTTATAGAGTCTTTTGATGGTCAACCAAAAATAGTTCGCAGTTGGTTCGAACTTGTAAGCCCAAGGGGTAAGCAGTACAATAAACCGGTAGTGGTACTTGTCGGCAGATGGACAGGCAGTATGGGTGAAGGAATGGCCGTTGGTTTCGATGCCCTAAAAAGGGCTGAGATTGTGGGGACTGAGATGAAAAGACTGGCAGGTTCTGATTTTGATATTAGAATCAACAATCAGCGTTTTGGCTATAAATTGATTTTGGAGAAGCTCTATCATGTTGATGGAACACCACGCGAAAAATATGTTCCTAAGCATTATGTAAAGCAGACTTCGATAGCTAAAGATGAAACTTTAGAAAAAGGGATTGAACTCCTCGATAAAGTGATGTAATAACACGTACGATTTATCTTGAAGCAAGTGGAGGGGCTATTTTACTCTTTACAGAAGCCATATACCCAATTCACATTCACAACGCCTGAAAAAAATTTTAACCTGTTTTACTTACAACCGTATTGGCGGGTACTCAATAGAACCAAAGTACAGGCAACGAGCACCTCAATATTGTTTTCCCTAAGTATGTCATAGAATTCGACATTCTCGGTTCCCGGGTTAAAAATGACCGTCTGAGGTTGTAGTCCAACAATTTCTTTGTAGTACTTTTTTTGCAATTCAGATCGCATATACAACGTTACAATGTCAATATTTGCTATTTCACCAAGATTTTCCGTAACTTTGATAGTAGAGATGGTTCCTGGCTTAATGCCGAAAGCTTGAGTTTCGAATCCGTTTTCCACTAGACGGTTGACTGCCAGGTTACTATAACGATTTGATTTTAATGAAGCGCCAAAAACCAAGGTTTTACACATCCCTTTTTTTGTGTTAAAGTAAGGCAAAAGGTGTAACAGAGACCAAATTTTTTGGTCTTAATACAAACAATCATTGGTAAGACTGTATTTTTTATAGTTAATGGTTAGTGTTTAGTATAGCTTATCAATGTACAGCCCCGACAGCAACTGCTCGTTGGGGCTTCTTCTTTAGGGCAATTTCTAGATTTTGATGTGGATTAAAAAAAGGGCATTGATGTAACATCGTTGCCTATATATCGTCTATTAAATAACATCAATCAAAAGAATACTTCACTATTGCGGTATACCACACGTGTAAATAGACGGTTTTCAACAGTTACTATTTTGAAATGTAGCGGCACCTAAAAGGTAGTCGTGGTTTTTTGTTGGATGTAAAAGAAGAAAATATCACCTAGCAACTTGGTATGGATGGGTTGGTTACAGAATCCAAGTTGCTTTGAACCCCGACGCTCAGGTCGGGGTTTATTTTTACCACCTGATAATGGCGCTACCCCAGGTAAAGCCACTACCAAAGGCAGCTAGAACCACCAAATCACCTTCTTTAATTTTGCCCGCTTCCCAGGCTTCGGTTAGCGCAATAGGTATGGACGCAGCGGTGGTGTTGCCATATTTCATGATATTGTTGTAAACCTGATCGTCAGAGAGTCCAAATTTCTTTTGTACAAATTGAGAAATACGAAGGTTTGCTTGATGCGGCACCAACATATCAATATCGGTAGGTTGTAATTGATTTGTTTGAAGCCCTTCCATAATAACCTCACTAAAACGGACCACTGCATTTTTAAATACAAATTGGCCATTCATATACGGGTAGTAAGATTCATCATTTGGGTCATTGTCGGCTATAATATCAGAGACCCATCGCTTGCCCATACCTGGTGCAATCAATGACAATTCTTCAGCGTGTTGCCCTTCTGAATGCAAATGGGTTGAAAGAATTCCTTTAGTAGAATCTTCTTCCCTACTGATTACGGCAGCACCTGCCCCGTCTCCAAAAATCACAGAAACACCTCGACCTCTGGTGGTCATGTCCAATCCGCGGCTATGTACCTCAGAACCGATAACCAAGACGTTCTGGTACATTCCACTTTTTACATATTGGTCTGCCACCGAAATACCATAAACGAATCCGGAACATTGATTTCGAACATCCAAAGCACCTACGGTATTGATGCCCAAATCACGTTGCACAAGCACCCCAGGGCCAGGAAAATAATAGTCTGGACTTAAGGTGGCGAAAATGATAAAGTCAATTTCATTTTTATCAATACCAGCTCTTTCAATGGCTATTTTAGCCGCCTTCACCCCCATTGAGGTTGTCGTTTCCTCTTCAGTATTGACATGCCTGCGTTCCAGTATACCGGTACGTTCCTGGATCCACTCATCGCTGGTCTCCATAATTTTAGATAAATCATTGTTGGAGACTACATTATCCGGAACATAATATCCTAATCCGGTTATCTTGGAATTATACATAGGGGAGAATTTCTGGTAAATTAATAATTATAGATAGCTAAAAATGATAAATATATATAAGATTAAGAAATCGTTAAGACAAATTCGTACTTGAAGCTTTCATAGCGTACTGGCTTTTTAGTTGTGAAGTGTTCTTGAAATGAGCTAGGAAATCGAAAATGGTATTTGTTTTTGATTATATATCAGTCATTTATCAATTATCGCAATTATGGGGAATAATGGAATTTTTGGCATTGTTGTTTTGTTTATTGAATTCTATTTTTTTCTAAACCATAAAGTTCAATCCCCGCAAACAACTTATCCTAAAAAGCGAAAGCGCCACTTTTTGGAGGAAAAGAGCGCTTTCAACAACCTAACCAATAAATAAACAAACTTTTATTATGATGAGACCTTTTGGTAGACATCTCAATCATTTACAAGTCAAAAATATATTATGTTCAACTTATTTCAAAATATATTAAACATAAAATATGTTAAACTTTCAGAATTCCATTTTAAGCAATGTCAGTTTGTCACTTTTCAACAAGTGGTATTTTTTTTGCCTACTAAAAGAAAATATCAAACAACATGGCAACAGGTAAAATCAATGTTTCCGTAGAGAACATATTTCCATTAATCAAAAAGTTTCTTTACAGCGATCACGAAATCTTCCTTCGTGAGCTTATCTCAAATGCAACCGATGCAACACTTAAGTTAAAGCACCTCACCTCAATTGGTGAAGCTAAGGTGGAGTACGGCGACCCGAAAATTGAGGTCAAAGTTGACAAAGAGGCTAAGGAAATCCGCATTATTGACCAAGGTATCGGTATGACCAGTGACGAGGTTAAAAAGTACATTAACGAAGTGGCTTTTTCTGGAGCGGAAGAATTCTTGGACAAATACAAGGATGCAGGCAAGGATGCCGGAATTATCGGGCATTTTGGTCTTGGTTTCTATTCAGCCTTTATGGTGGCAGACAAAGTTGAAATCCTGACCAAAAGTTTTAAAGATGAACCCGCAGTTCATTGGAGTTGTGATGGATCTCCTGAATTTGAATTAAAAGAAACGGACAGAACAGAGCGCGGAACGGAAATCGTTCTTCATATAGCTGAAGATTCTACCGAGTTCTTGGAAGATTCAAAGATTCGGGAGCTGTTGAAGAAATACAATAAGTTCATGCCGATTCCAATCAAATTTGGAACTCGAACCGAAACCCTTCCTAAACCAGAAGACGCCAAAGAAGATGATCCTGCACCTACCCAAGAAGTTGATGACATTATCAATAACCCAACCCCTGCATGGACCAAAAAACCGAATGATTTAAAAGATGAGGACTATGCATCGTTCTATCGCGAATTGTATCCAATGCAATTTGAGGAACCGCTGTTCAATATTCACCTGAACGTTGACTATCCTTTCAATTTAACTGGGATACTATATTTCCCAAAATTGACAAACGACCTCAACATTCAAAAAGACCGAATTCAACTCTATCAAAATCAAGTTTTTGTTACGGATAATGTTGAAGGAATTGTTCCCGAATTTTTGACCATGTTGAAAGGTGTGATTGATTCCCCTGATATTCCGTTGAATGTATCACGTTCTTACCTGCAGGCTGATGGCGCTGTTAAGAAAATCTCAAGTTACATTACCAAAAAGGTTGCCGATAAATTGAGTTCACTTTTCAAGAATAATCGAGAAGACTTTGAGAAAAAGTGGAATGACATTAAGGTAGTTATTGAATATGGTATGCTCTCTGAGGATAAGTTTTTTGAGAAGGCAGAGAAATTTGCACTTTATCCAACGGTAAACAACGAGTATTTTACCTACGAAGAGCTGGAAGCAAAAATAAAGGATACCCAAACCGATAAGGACGATAAAATGGTAATCCTATACGCTTCAGATGAAGAAGCGCAGCACAGCTATATTGAGGCTGCCAAAGCGAAGGGTTATGAAGTCTTATTGATGGATTCACCCATTGTGCCGCACCTGATTCAAAAACTAGAGACCTCTAAAGAGAAAATCAGTTTTGCAAGGGTTGATGCTGACCATATAGACAACCTCATTAAAAAAGAAGATACGTCCATTTCAAAACTTTCTGATGAGGAAAAAGATAAGTTGAAGGAGCAAATTGAAGGAGTAATAGGAGAGAAAAGTGCCTTTACAGTGCAATTGGAAGCTATGGATAGCACTGCACAACCATTTATTATTACCGAACCGGAATTTATGCGTCGTATGAAAGACATGCAGCAGACCGGTGGAGGTGGAATGTTCGGTATGGGCAATATGCCAGATATGTTCAATTTAATCGTAAACACCAATCACGAATTGGTCGGTGAAATTTTGAGCACAAAAACAGCTAAAAAACGGGAACGATTGATCAATCAATCCCTCGATTTGGCAAGATTGTCAAAAGGCTTATTGAAAGGTGAAGAATTGACCAACTTTATTGCTCGTAGTTACGAGATGATAAAGTAACAGAATCTAAATACATAAAAAAAGCCCGGTAACTGAGCGAAGTCGAAGTGCCGGGTTTTTTTCTACCCTTTTTTGGGGATTGTTCAAAATCTTTCCATTTTCTATTTTAGGGGTTGACTAAAAAACCAACCATGGCCAACCAACCCCAGAACAAACGTTACAAAGAACTATTGGACGAACTACAGCTGCAAAGCTGGCAGTTGGAATTGGTCATTTCGGGTTTTGCCATTTTTGGGTTGATTTCTGCGTTGGAACCTCTTTGGGATTGGCAAACAAATCTTTGGCTTAATAATCTTTGGAAGTTTCGTTACCTGGCATTTGGAATATATTTTTCTTGCCTACTCACAATTGTCAATCTTATTATTCATGTGCTCTTACGCGGATTATGGATTGGCGCAGTAGGCATTCGTTCTGTTTCTGGTGAAATTGACTTCGAAGCTTTAAAGTTCAGTACTACAATCACAAATCACCTGAAATCAAAAATTGTTTCCTTCGATAACTTTATTGAAAAATTGGAACGTTATAGCAGTGTCATGTTTGGCCTAACTTTTTTGGTAATATTCATGACAATTGGCTTTTTCATAAATTTTGTCCTGTTTTTAGCATTGGGTGGTATTGCTTTGGAAAGTGGGTTCGGAGAGCTTATTGGAGATTTACTTTTCTTCATGTTTACAATAGTATTCCTTGTAATAAGCTTTGTAATTTTCTTAGATTTTATAACTAGGGGAAGTCTAAAAAGAATTGGAGGAAGGTATTACCTAATTTTCTATCGTTTAACAAGTATAATTACCCTTTCTGTACTTTATCGACCCTTATTATATAATTTTTGGGATAATGAATTCGGGAAAAAGATAATTCGTTGGTTACTTCCGATTTACATTTTGTGCATATTCATTTTTAGTTTACGCTATGTACCTACCCATTACTTTTCTTCACTGCATGAATCCTCCGAGAAATTTGCTAACCGCAGAAACTATGAAAATATGATTGAAGAAAATGGAGATTACATAGGATATGCAGCAATCCCTTCCAAAACAATAATATCCCCATATTTAGAGCTTACAATTCCATATGATGTTTTCTTAGAATCGATGGTTTTTGAATTCGATTCATCTTTTGAACCAAAGAATTCAAGAATAGGCTTAAAAAACAAAGTTTTCGAGTACTTCCACTGGTCATTCGGGAATAATCACTTACCAGTAGACCAAGAATATGAGCACTTGGATAAATTAAATCAGATGTTCGAAGTGAAGATTGACAGTTTTAAGGTAAAAGAGAAATTCATTGTTTCAAAAGAAAATGATAATACTACGCGCCTTATAAACTTTATTGATATCACAAATCTAAAAAACGGCAAACACATCCTTTCCATTCAACGTCGCACCAGCAATACTGACAGCACAAAACTTGAGCATTACGAGACTATACCGTTCTGGTATTTCAATAACTAAACTTTGTATCTTGGTTTTCAATAACACCAACCTATGAGCGAAGATTACAACAGTTCAGATTTTAAGAAATTACTGGATAAACTACAGACCGAGAGCTGGCAGCTCGAATTATTGATTTCAGGTTTTGCCATATTCGGTCTTTTTCAGGCCAAAGACCCCCTAGAAGTAGAACTCATTAAGGCCATTGGCAACAATGAAGAAATCTACGGCTACCTTATCCGTACCGTCTATCCGGCCCTAACCATACTCTTAATCGTACTGCTGATTCATGTAATTCTTCGCGGAGTTTGGATTGGCGCCTTGGGCCTTCGATATGTATCCGGTGATATTGATTACGAGCATTTGAATTATTCGAAGAAATTCACAGATCGGCTCACCCAAAAAGTTGGCTCTTTCGATCGCTACATTTCACGTCTAGAAAATATTTGCAGTACCCTTTTCGCAATTGCCTTTTTGATGGCATTTTATTTTATGGCCTACATGTTGGTTGTTGGTTTTTTTGCCACAACTACCAGCTTGGTTGAGATTACAGGAATATTTTCAAAAGACCAACAAATACAGTTCACCGCTGCTTGGGGGCTGATTTATTTTTCGATGGCCCTATTGGTATTTGTAGATTTTATTGGCATGGGGGTTTTGAAAAAAGGAAACCTTCGACCTAAGATTTACATGCCGATTTATCGCTTTTTTGGCATAATCACCCTTTCCTTCTTATACCGGCCCCTAGTCTACAATTTTCTAGACCAGAAGCGGGCAAAATGGTTGGCCACCTTTATTTTACCAGCCTATATTTTAGGTAGTGTATTGGTCAGTTCCTTCAAGAAACAACAATCAAATTATTTAGGTGAAAACCCCGAATCAAGTACCATATATGCGAGTACCAGTAATTATGAAGATGTTATTGATGAAAATGATGAGTTGGTTGATTTTGCAGTCATACCTTCAAAAGTAATCACGACCCCGTATTTACCTCTAAAAGTACCCTACACTTCCTTTAAAGAAGATGCAGTATTTAAACAAGACAGCACCTTAAACCCTGAAAAGGATAGAAGGGGTTATCGGTTCAATGCCCGAAAGATAGATTTGTTTGGGGCCCAGTTTCAATTTAACAATGGACCGAACGATTTTGAAGAGCAAAAGAAATACTTGAAAGTATTCAATAACATGTATAAAATCATGATTGACTCAACAGTGATTGAGAAGGAGTTCATTTATACCACGAATGAAAATGAACGACTTCAATTTGAGACCTTTCTCGATATTTCGCACCTCGAAAACGGCAAACACTTGTTATACGTTGTTGGGCCAAGGGGTCAAACCGCTTTTTTTGAACAGAAAATTATCAATGATACCATTGTGACCATACCGTTCTGGTATTTCAAAAACTAAACTTTGTATCTTGACTTGTAAATCAACCAAACAATGAGCAACGACTATAAAAGTCCTGCCTTTAAAAAACTATTGGACTCCCTTCAACAACAAAGTTGGGAATTGGAACTCATCATCTCGGGTTTCGCCATTTTCGGGCTTTTTACCATCTACGAGCCATTAAAAGCAGAAATGCTGAATGCAGAAAACAATGAACAAATCTTCTCGTTTGTCATCAATCTCGTCGCATTGATTGCATGCTCAATTCTAATCTTTAACCTTCTGCTTCATGTCGTACTAAGAGGTGTTTGGATTGGAGCCCTAGGTTTGCGGTACGTTTCTGGGGATATTGATTTTGATGTGCTAAAGTATGGCGATAAGTTTAAGAATTACCTCAGAAAACGAATCGTTTCATTTGATCGGTATATCGCCAATTTGGAGAATTCTTGTAGCGTTCTTTTTGCACTATCGTTTCTCACGATCTTTTTTGTGCTCGGATTAACACTTATTATTTTAAGTATATCACTCGTTGCCAATTACATCATTGACAACGAAAATATTCCCGATTGGATTTCGAATTTTGTTGGAATTCCGTTGACCGTATTCTTGGCAATAGGAATGTTTTTGACCTTTATTGATTTTGTAAGCCTTGGTTTATTAAAACGAAACAAGTGGGTTGCCTTGGTGTACTTCCCCTTCTACTGGGTGTTTAGTTATATATCACTATCCTTTCTATATCGGCCTTTGCTCTATAATTTCTTGGATAACAAATTTGGAAAACGGTTAATTGTCTTTTTAACTCCTATTTATATCATCATTCTTGTACTTACAGGATTGGAGTATCGCAATTCAAATTATTTTAGTGCGGAATTGAGCTCAAGGTCCTATGTGGCAAACAAGGAAAACTATCGTGATCAATTGACCAAGACCAGTGATATTCCTGCCCAGATAACCATTCCGTCAAAAGTGATTCGAACACCCTACCTTAACACCTTTATTGGTTTTTCTGAAAGTATCGAGGACAGGATTATTAGTTTCAATGATTCACTCAAACCCGAAAAAGACCTTAGGGGGTTAATTTCCAATAACTTTAATTTTGGATCAAGCGACTGGTTTGACCGAATTAGAAATAAGGATAGCGTAAGACAGGCCTATATTAAAACCTTCAACGAAATTTATTCATTCGAAATCGATACCCTGAAGTTTGCGGGTGATTTTACTATAAGTACCGACAACAAAGCGAATATTGGCTTTGAAATGTACTTGAATATTAAAGAATTAAATGAGGGCAAGCATATACTTCGGCTTATACGCAAACAAAAAAACAATGGAGAAATAATCGAGTCACGCCGGGCGGCTATTCCTTTCTGGTATTACAAAGAAAATTAGACAATGAACTTTCCGTGGCATCTTTATTTAATGGCCGGCATGTATGTTTTTGCCGGTATAATGCACTTTATAAAACCAAAGGCCTATTTACGCATTATGCCGAACTATCTTCCCAAGCACAAGGCCCTAGTTTTTTGGAGTGGTGTTGCCGAAATAGTCCTGGGAATCGGACTGTGTTTTACGCAGACAAAAGATTGGGCCATATACGGCATTATAGCAATGCTCTTAATTTTTCTGCTAGTTCATTTTTATATGATGAAAGGTGAAAAAGAATCCGCAGGCATCCCAAAATGGATTCTACTCCTGAGGATTCCTTTACAATTTGGCCTTATGTATTGGGCCTATTGGTACTTACAGTTTTAGATAATCCTACGGTTCATTTTTCTGGTAAAGAGAATGGCTTGAACACAAGATACCATACCAATTGCCAATAAGGAATACCCTAAAGAACTTGACAAATTGAATTGATTGAAAAAATCTGAAATCACTGTATTGACGTCAAATCTTGGTACGAAATTCAATGCATCGGTTGAAGATTGATTGGTCTTTATGCTATACCAAACAAAAATTGAAATGACCGCTCCAAATACCACCAAAAACCACTTTGGTATTAGCGGTTTGAATTTTATTTTAGAACTTTCTATTGCTTCTATTTGTCCAAGCACCTGATTTGTAAACCCCATTGAGGGAGAATCAAGTTTATCTGATGCAAACATTTTATCCAGTAATTCCTCCAATTCTTTATTCTGCTCCATAACTCCTAATAATTTCCGGTTCTAAATTTTGTTTTAAAATAGTTGCCAATCGTCCCCTTGCCCTGAAAAGACCAACTTTGACTGAATTCTGGTTCATACTTAAAATTTCACCCAATTCCTTTAAACTCCGTTCTTCAAAATAAAATAATGTAAGTAAAGCGGAGTCTTTAGGAGACAATTTTGCAATGCATGCTTTGATCACATCAGACTTTTCAGAATCAGCAATTAGTTCCAAAGCATTATCCACATCTTTTATTTCAAATCCATTTATTTCATCAATAGCCACATTGGTCAAGTCCTTATTGTTCTTCTTTAATCTATCCAAACAAGTATTATAGGCAATCCTATAAATCCAAGTCGATAGTTTCGAGTCTCCTTTAAACCGTTCCAAAGACTTGTATACCTTAATAAAGGTGTCTTGCGCAACCTCTTCTGCCTCTTCCCTATTTTTTAACATTCGTAGCGCCACGGTAAACACAATGTTCTTGTAGGCATCAACCAATGCGGAAAATTCACGGGAATCTCCAGCTAGGATAGCTTTTATATTGGGTTGGTTGTTCGTCATTTTACAATTAAGACGACATATTATGAACAAAGGTTACCTAAAACTAAAAAAACTTTTAGGTAGCTGTAACCTTTTCAAAAAAAGTATCGTCATAAGGCGCAAATGAGTTTATTTATCAATTAAAAAAAGCAAAATCATGGCAGAAGGAATACTAATACCAACTGGATTTTTTTTAACCGTCTTCGGTATCGTTTATTTATTCTTATCAACTCGAAACAAAGAACGATTGGCCCTAATAGAAAAAGGAGCTGATGCAAATATTTTTGTTCGCTCCAAGAAAAATGGATACGTCGCAGGGTGGAAAATTTTCTTACTCAACTTTGCCGTACTCCTGATGAGTGTGGGTTTAGCAATTTTCATTGCTTCGTTTATGGTCAACTTATTTAGGATAGAAGAAGAAATAGCATATCCTGGCTCAATTTTCCTAATGGCGGGTATTGGTTTATTTGTTGGTTTTACCTTAACCAAAAAATTAGAAAAAGAAGACTAAACTTCAACTAACCTTTTTAAAGAACCACCACTTTTTAGTGGTGGTTTTTTTATCTTCATATCATGAAGGTTATCAGCACAAACATTGCCAACCCAACGACAGTTTCATGGCGCGGCAAAGAAATCAAAACAGGCATATTTAAAAACCCGGTAAGTCATCCTTTGTTCTTGGGAAAGGAAGATGTTGCAAACGACACGGTTATTGACAGAAAACACCATGGGGGAGAGTATAAAGCCTGTTATCTCTTTAGCTCGGATTATTACGAAGACTGGAAAATCAAATACCCCCAATTAAATTGGCAATGGGGTATGTTCGGTGAAAACTTAACAGTTGAAGGACTTGACGAAAATGAAATTCGAATAGGAAATATCTATAAAATTGGTTCGGCAACCGTTCAAGTGACCGAACCCAGACAACCATGCTTTAAACTTGGTATAAGATTCGAAACACAAGAGGTACTCAAAAAATTCATTGACTACGGGCATCCTGGCACCTATGTTCGCATACTCCAAGAAGGCGAAGTAGCAATCAACGATGAACTTGAATTATTGGAAGAGAATCAAAATGCAATAACCGTACAAGAATACAATCTCATCGTAAATCGAATGACAAATGATTCAAACCTCATTCAGAAGGCCATTGAAAATGAAAGTATTCGAGCGGATAAGCGCGAAAAACTGAAAAAACTGATATAAAAAAACCCCGACAAGAGTCGGGGCGCAATTAACTGAATAAAACTAAACTATTTCTTTTTAACTGTAGTCTTGTACGTACCATTGTGGTCAACTACGATAATGGTATACTCGTCATCAAAAGCATTATTGAAGTTAAATGCTTTCTCAACGATTAAATCACCGTCGATTACTTCTTTGAAAAGTTCTCGCCCTTCACTATCCACAACCTTTAAGATTACCTTGCCTTGTGAAAGATTCAAAAGGTTCATTAATACTTTGTCGCCCTTTTTCTTGAAAGTTGGGTCAGATTCTATAGTTAAAAGGTTCTTTTCAACCTCGCTCTTTGCTTTAGCTTTTCCACCAAAATCGTTCGCACTTGCAACCATTGCTCCAAACAATGTTGCCAAAACCAATGTATTCTTAGCTATTTTTCTCATAATCTGTTGTTTTAAAGATTAATAAAAGATTACGCTGCAAACATACCACCTTAACAAAGCCTGTTTCAACCACAGAATTTTCCAATTTCTATGGAATATTACCATTTATAAGTCCTAAATATTTCTTAACTGTTAAATAAGCACATAATTTGGTTAATTTTGCATAGAACATGTGTTTGGGGTGGATTAACTTTGTAAGTGAATAAGGCTATGGAAACAACAAAACAAAAACCCTCGTTAGAGACAATTGAGCCCACTTTCGGCAACTCTTTCACTTACAATAAGTATGAAAGTGACAGTGCCAAAGACCACACGACCTGGCATTATCATCCAGAAATAGAATTGGTATATATTAAAGGGGGAGCCGGAAAGCGACAAATAGGAAGTCATGTATCTTATTTTAGGGACGGTGATCTCATATTAATCGGTAGTAATTTGCCTCACTGTGGATTTATGGGTAAAAATTCGGGCATTGAAGGGCAAACCGTGATTCATATGAAAATGGATTTTTTAGGTAATGACTTCTTCGAAATTCCTGAAATGCAAAACATTCAAAAGTTGTTCGAAATTGCAAAAGGCGGTATTTCATTTGGTGGAATGACCAAGAAAAAAATTGGAGACAAGATGGAGGTTATGGAATACCAAAGCGATTTCCAAAGGTTATTATCTATTCTAAACGTATTGAATGACCTTGCCCAAAGCGAGGATTATTCGGTTTTAAACGCAGAAGGCTTTGCCTTGCCAACAGAGGTTAAGGACAATGACCGTATAAGCATTGTTTTCAACTACGTAAAAACCAATTTTACAGAAAGTATTAGTTTAGAAGAGATTGCTGACTTGGTAAGCATGACAGTACCTTCATTTTGCAGGTATTTCAAAAAGACCACAAATAAAACCTTTACACAATTTGTGAACGAATATCGTTTGGTACACGCATCAAAACTTCTTGCAGAACAAAAAATGAGTATAACAGAGGTCTGTTTTGCTTGTGGCTTCAATAATTTTTCGCATTTCAATAAATCGTTCAAATCATTTACTGGCCAGAATCCATCTGAATATAGAAATCAATTGAAAACTGTATTGGCTTCTTAGATGTTTGATGAATTCGACCTACAATTACCTGACGCTGAAATCAAATACTTCCCAAATTTTTTGGATACGAAAACAGCTGATGAATATTTTCGAAAGCTCAAGTCGCAAATTTCTTGGCAACAGGATAACATCAAGGTTTTTGGAAAGATATACCAGCAACCACGGCTAACGGCTCTTTATGGTAATAATGGGAGACCTTACTCCTACTCAAACATAACCATGCAACCCAAAGAATTCCCTAAGGAGTTGAACGAACTATTGCATTTGGTCGAACAAAAAAGCGGCTTGAATTTTACCACCTGTTTATTGAACCTATATAGAGATGGAAAGGACAGCAATGGTTGGCATGCTGATAATGAAAAAGAGTTGGGTGAAAATCCTCCAATTGCATCCATTTCATTGGGACAACCCCGATTTTTTCATTTAAAGCATAATACCAATAAGGAATTAAGACACAAAATATTATTGGAACATGGTAGCCTATTGCTAATGACAGGAAAAACGCAACACTTTTGGAAACACCAAATTCCGAAAACTGCAAAACCGGTAGACGAGCGTATAAATCTGACCTTTCGCATTATCAAATAATTCAATCATAGCTCAGTTATTAAGAACAAATGCCTAACTAATTTTATGGTGCTATGGAAAAAGAGTTTTCTGAGAGGGAATTGGACCGCATAATTGAAATGGCTTGGGAAGATCGTACGCCCTTTGAGGCAATCACATTCCAATTTGGAATATCTGAACAAGAAACCATAGAAATCATGCGCCGAGAAATGAAACCAAGTAGTTTTAGAATGTGGCGCGCTCGCGTTCAAGGTAGAAAAACGAAGCATTCAAAATTAAGGGGTCAAGGTGTTGACCGATTCAAGTGTTCCAGGCAAAAACACATTTCAGGCAATAAGGTTTCTAAAAGATAAACTAGTCAAAAATTTCATTGAGTATACGAGCCAGTCGAAATCCACCTTTTCGTAAACGTTCAAATAATACGGGATTGAATTCATACCCATAATCATACCCTAATTTTTCTCCGACCTGCACCGACCCATATATATCTGCCGCCAAAACGTGCGATTCTTCGAGCCAATCAACTACTGTCCCCTCTTGTAGTCTTTTACGTTCTTTCTTTTTGGTTATTCGATTCAGTTCATCACCCAATTCATAGTAGCTCATCCCATAGGTTTCCAACATATTGGTATCCCAGACTCTATGAATATTTGAACCTTGACCGAACCACTGTACCTGAATATCATTTCCACCGCGATCTTCTGCTCGGCCTGCATGTAATGGTTGATGTAAATCACCTATTAGATGTATCAGAAATTTTAAATGGAAGACCTTATCACCCCTTGTTGCATTTTTATCTGTCAGATAGCGTTTACAAGTTTCAATAGCTGTTATGATATCTCCCCTTTCATCTTTTGTTGATTCTGTATACGTTCTATCTAAAGGATAATTCACAAAATGCCAATTGAAATAAGCCCTAAAAGCGTTATCCGATTTTATTTCATCAGCATAAGTGGAGGCAAAAGCCAAACTATGCCCATCAAGTAATTCATTTATGGCCCTTTTGGCCTTTCTGGTCAAGTGCTTCTCAGCTAAATGGCCGATTACCCGGTGTCCTTTTCTACCCCATATCATATTGGCGTTTGCAGTAATGGAAAATAGAAAGATGACGACAAAAATAAAACGCATAGCACAGAGTTTTGGCAAAAATAATCTTAACCCAGTCAAATTCCGATTCTAAACCATTTCCATTTCAATTAAAATTTGAAATTAATTTTTTTTAATATATTTATGATATCATTTTAATATCATATCAAATTATAAGCCATGGAAAACGAAAAAATAGTAACCCCGCTTAATGGGTATTTTATGTTCTTTTTTAGCTTACTTCTATTTTTTGGGGGTATAGCGATGATTATCAATACCAAATCACCTTGGTTTGGTATTTCCATATTTCTTGGGATTGTGGTAGCCGCAGGGCTAGTTTTGGTCAACCCAAACAGTTCACGGGTGTTGCTTCTTTTCGGAAAATATGTGGGTACTATTAAAAAGAATGGTCTCTATTGGGTCAATCCGCTTTTCTCTAAACGGAAAATATCCCTTCGGGCCAGTAATTTTGATAGTGAACGTCTCAAGGTCAATGATAAGCTAGGGAATCCGGTAATGATAAGTACCATTTTGGTATGGCGCGTAACCGACACCTATAAGGCGGCGTTTGATGTGGATGATTATAAGAACTTTGTTCGGGTACAGACAGATGCCGCAGTTCGAAAACTAGCGAGTATGTATCCTTATGATAATTTCGCTGATGAAGGTATTGAAGAAGATATTACCCTCCGTTCAAGTGTTAATGAAGTAAGTGAAGCACTCGAAAAAGAAATTCAGGACCGTTTGGAAATGGCCGGAATCGAGGTTCTTGAAGCCCGGATAGGATATCTTGCTTACGCCCAAGAAATCGCCAATGCAATGTTAAAAAGACAACAAGCAACAGCAATTGTTGCTGCGAGACATAAGATTGTTGAAGGCGCAGTAAGTATGGTTGAAATGGCGCTGGATGAATTGAATGAAAAAGACATTGTTGACCTCGACGAAGAACGAAAAGCGGCAATGGTCAGTAACCTTATGGTTGTGTTATGTTCTGATAAAGACGCATCACCTATTGTAAATACAGGAACCCTAAATCATTAAAATGCGAGAATTTAAAGAAACACAATGGTTCAGTCAGTGGTGGATGCAACTTATTAATTTTGGTCTATTAGGGCTTTTGGGTTATTTCTATTATCAATGGTATGTAGCTAAAGAAGCTGTTGACAAGGTAGGGGTCGATGATACCACCGGTCAGATAATTGTAACAGTAGCTCTGCTAATAGGTTTTGGGATTACATATATCTTTCGTTTATACACCAGAATTGACGAAACCGGAATTCATTATAAATTCTTTCCATTCCATTTCACTGAGAAATCCATTTCATGGTATGATGTTGAAAAATGCCATGTAAGAAAATATCAACCGATTACGGAATACGGTGGTTGGGGCATTAAATTTATGCCAGGAGGTGGCGGAAGGGTTTATAGTACCAAAGGCAATATGGGCGTACAACTTGAATTAAAGAATGGAAAAAAAGTGCTGTTTGGTACTCAAAAACCAGAGGAAGCCCAAAAAATCTTAGGTAAATATTTTAAGAATTGAGCTATGAAGGAATACAAAGTTGTGAGTTGGAAAATGAGCCTAACTGGTAATAGTAAACGATTAGAAGATACTTTGAATGAATATGCCAAACAAGGTTGGCGTTTGGTTCATGTCTATGAAAATACCGCCAGTGTAATTTTTGAAAGGGATAAAAACAGATGAAAAATCTATTCTTGCTATTTTTCTATGGCTTTTTTGGTTTAATTCATGGCCAACAATTAATTGTGGAATCAATTTCATTGACGAATAATGAAATTCAACTTCCTGGTGAACTGACTTTACCTAAAACCGCCAAAAAAACACCTCTAGTCATATTTGTTCATGGCTCTGGCAATGTTGACCGTAACGGTAATCAAGAACCAGTTATCAAGGCCAATTATATCAAACTTCTAGCAGATAGCTTAAATAAAAAGAGTATTGCTTTTTATCGTTTTGACAAGCGAACATCGGTAAAAGAAAACCGTTCGAAACTGGGTTATATTCAATTTGAAGATTTTGTGTCAGATGTCAAACAGGTCATTGAACATTTTAAGAAGGATGACCGGTTTTCAGGTATTCATTTGATTGGCCACAGTCAAGGTTCTCTTGTCGCAATGTTGGCTTCCGATTCAAATGTAAAAAGTTTTGTTTCATTAGCCGGTCCTGGTGAATCCATTCAAAAATCAATCGTTAGGCAGATTTCAGCACAGAATACGGAATTGGGAAAAGCAGCTAAATTACATATGGATGAATTAATGGAAACGGATACCATTCAAAATGTGAGTCCCTTGTTATTTCAAATTTTCGCACCGCAAAATCAGAAGTTTTTAAAAAGTTGGATGGCTTATGACCCTGCTGAAGAAATCAAAAGTTTAAAAAAACCAGTATTGATTGTGCAAGGCGAAATGGATTCACAAATTTCATTGCATGATGCTAACCTACTGATGTCAGCGTGCTCAAAAATTAATAGTGGTTTTGGAGCACCAGCTTCTTTGCTCAAGATTCCTGATATGAATCACATACTAAAGTCAGTTTCAAATGAAATTGAAAATCAAGCTTCATATTATGACCCAAGTTTTGAACTTTCAAGCAAATTAATTGATGGCTTAACAAATTTCATCCACTCCAATGGCTAAGAAAAAAGCATTTGCACTTCGATTGAATGAGGATATGCTCAAGGCACTTGAAAAATGGGCAGCTGATGAATTCCGCAGCACTAATGGCCAAATCGAATGGATACTCATGAAATCACTTAAAGAGGCTAAACGTGCACCTCGGCCCAGAACAAATGACGATGACTAGGTTTTGGGATTTTTTTAACTCCACTTCGCTCTAAATTAGCACGGCTAATTCAGATGCTTTCATGACCCAAAAATACTTGTGCGTTTTACTTCTCTCAGTTACCTCTTTTTGTATTGCACAAAACCAGAACAAAGCCTTTACTGTAAAATATATTGATTCCAAAATCACCTTAGATGGCAGTTTGGATGAATCGGTTTGGGAAACTGCAGAAAGTGCCCAAGACTTTCGACAGTACTTCCCCACGGATTCGGTTCCGGCCATACAACAAAGTGATATTAAAATGCTATACGATGCAACTACGCTTTATATCGGAATTACGGTATATGCCGCAGGTAACGACTATGTTGTTCCAACATTACAAAGAGATTTCAGGGCTGGTGGCAGTGATAACATAACTCTGATGTTCGATACATTCAATGACGGCACCAACGCATTTTTATTTGGAACCAATCCTTTCGGGGTAAGGCGCGAGGCCTTAGTTTCGAATGGCGGAACAACGTTAAGTGGATTTACCACATCTTGGGATGTTAAATGGAAGGGTGAAACCAAAATGTATGATAAATATTATGTTTCTGAGTGGGCAATTCCATTGACATCATTCAAATTTAAAGAAGGGGAAACCAAATGGCGATTCAATAGTTATCGTTTTGATGTACAATCAAATGAAAGCAGTACCTGGATGCAAATCCCCCAAAACCAATTCATCTTTAATTTGGCTTTTATGGGTGATATGGTCTTTGAAAAAGGGTTGGGTAAGTCTAGAACACCATTCACCCTTGTGCCATACGTTAATGGAATATCCTTACGGGATTTTGAAAACAATACCTCTGAAAACAAAGTGAAAGTCGGCGGGGATGCAAAGGTGGCCATTGGTAACGGAATGAACTTGGACATCACCGTAAACCCTGATTTTTCAAATGTTGAAGTTGATAACCTAATTATAAACACCACGAGATTTGCGATTGCCCTACCCGAACGCCGGCAGTTTTTTATTGACAATGTTGACCTATTTGGAACTTTTGGAAGCCAACGCGATGCCAACCCTTTCTTCTCTAGAAGAATTGGAATTGCTGAAAATGCTGATGGTGAGACTATTGAAAATCCTATAATCGCTGGCTTTAGACTTAGTGGAAAGCTGAATGAAGACTGGCGTTTGGGCGTATTGAATATTCAGACTGAGGCAGACGAAGAAAATGAAATAACGAGCAATAACAATACGGTCATAGCCGTGCAGAAGAAAATGTTCTCACGATCCAACTTAAGCTTCCTTTTCATTAATAGGGAAACCTTTGGAGATTATGATTTTCTAGATTCAACGGACAGGTACAACCGTGTTGTTGGCTTAGATTACAATTTGGCCTCAGCGGACAATACTTGGGTCGGAAAGTTCTTTTATCACAAGTCTTTTGCCAATGAAATTGGTAATGCTAATGATGCTGCTGGGGCAACATTGGAATATTTTACCAAAAACTTGAATTTAGGGTTCAGAAGTAGTTATGTCGGAGACGACTACAGGTCAGACCTGGGATTTGTACGAAGAAAGGACATAATAGCCCTGCGGCCATATGTAGAATATAATTTTTGGCCAGAAAACAGTAAACTTATTCGTCATGGTTTCCGATTTGGACCTAATGCGATTTTCAGGCCAACATTGGATTATCAGAATACTGATTATACCATTTTTTATTCCTGGGATGCCCAATTTCAGGGACAAGAAGAAATTGGGGTACGGGTATTTGACCGCTATACTTTTTTGGTCAACCCTTTTGATCCAACAAGTACGGATGGAGCGATAGAGTTGCCAGCAGATTTTGGGTACCACTACTTATCCGGTGAAATCGGATTTCGCTCAGATAGGCGAAAGGTTTTTTCATACGATATGGAAGTTGGCTATGGTGAATTTTACAATGGTCATAGAAGTACCTTCGAAGGCTCTGCAACGTTACGGTTACAACCTAAAGTTTTGCTCTCTTTAAGTTTAAGGTATAATGGTATTGATTTACCAGAACCGTTTCCAAGTGCTGATATTTGGCTGGTGAGTCCTAGGGTTGAAATCACGTTTAATAAGTCTATTTTTTGGACCACCTTGGTCCAATATGGTAGCCAAAGTGATAATCTTGGTATCAACTCAAGATTACAATGGCGATTCGCTCCATTATCTGATTTATTCATCGTTTATAACGATAATTATTTCGTGAACAATTTCATGCCACGAAACCGTTCCATCAATTTAAAATTGACCTATTGGCTCAATATTTAGGGCTTAATTTTTGGCATTTTTTTAACGACGGTAGGTAGTACTTTTGCCCAGCTAATTCAAACTTTCTTCATGGGTAAATTCTACTCAGCACTCTTTGGTTTTTTTGTTTTCTTCTGTTCACTGGCACAAGATCAAAATCAAGGTCAAGACCAAAAAAAATCGTTTGTTGTCAAGTTCATTGATGGGGCAATAAATCCTGATGGAATTTTAGATGAAGAAATTTGGGCATTTGCCGAAGGGCCTAGTGGATTTCAACAATACTTTCCTACCGACTCGGTATTGGCCGAAAAGCAGACCGAAATCAAAATGCTGTACTCAAATACCCATTTGTACGTAGGTATCAAAGGGTATGCTGAGGGTCCAAACTACAACACTAGGTCACTACAACGCGACTTTAGGGGTGGAGGTATCGACCAAATCAGTTTGGTCTTTGATACCTTTAATGATAACACCAACGCTTTTCTATTCGGCATAAATCCCTTTGGAGTTCGTAGGGAAGCACTCATAACCGGCGGTGGTGGGGAGTTTGGTGGATTTACCACTTCGTGGGATGTCAAATGGAAAGGAGACGCCAAAATTTACGAGGACTATTTTACGGCCGAGATGGCCATACCATTGACTTCGTTCAAATTCAAGGAAGGAGAGACCAAATGGCAGTTCAACAGCTATCGTTTGGACATGCAAACTAATGAACGAAGTACCTATGCCAAAATTCCCCAAAACCAACCCATTTTTGGCTTGGCGTTTATGGGGGATATGATTTTTGAAAAAGGACTCGGTAAGTCAAGAACACCGCTTGCTTTTATACCCTACGTGAATGGAATAGGTGCTAGGGATTATGAATCTGATTCAGACTTGAGTAATTTCAAAGTTGGCGCAGACGCAAAGATTTCAATTGGCAATAGTTTAAATCTTGACCTAACGGTTAACCCAGATTTTTCTACTGTCGAGGTCGATAACTTTATTACCAACCTCACCCGATTTGAAGTAGCGTTACCCGAAAGAAGACAGTTCTTTGTTGACAACAATGACCTATTTGGCGATTTTGGTGGCGGTCGTGATGCCAACCCATTTTTCTCAAGAAGAATAGGAATAGCGTCAGATACTGCAGGTAACACTATTGAGAACAGGATAATTGGCGGGCTACGCCTAAGTGGAAAAATCAACAGAAACCTACGTCTTGGGTTTTTAAATATTCAGACCGAAGAAGATTCGGGCAATGAAATCCCATCCAACAATAACATGATGTTGGCTCTTCAACAGAAGATGTTTTCAAGGTCGAACTTAGGTTTCTTTTTCATTAACCGTCAGGCCATTGGCGCATCAGATTTTCTCCCTGAAGATGAACAATACAACCGTGTTATCGGATTGGATTACAATTTGGCGTCCGCCGATAATAGTTGGATTGGTAAGGTCTACGCCCATAAATCGTTTCAACCCGATAATAATGATGGCAATTATTCACTGGGCTTCAACATTGGAAAGAACACCCGTTATGTAAACGCTTTTTTGGATATAGTTTCCATTGACGAAGATTTCAACTCAGATTTGGGCTTTATACCTAGAAAGGACATTTTTAAAATGGCCAATATTGTACAGGGTAATTTTTGGCCAAAAAAAGGTAAAATCAACCGCTACCAAGCTGAAATTTTTAGTGTGGTTACCTGGCGTCCCAGTTTAGACTTTTTGTATTCCGACTATTTTCTCAATGCAAATGTAGGAGCAAATTTCAATACATTGGAAGAAGTAAGGGTAGGTTTCCAAAAGAGGTTTGTCTTTCTTGTTAACGATTTTGAGCCAACCGGTGTTGATGGTGCCATACCTTTGCCCGGCAATACAGGATACCATTTTAATAACGTTAGTCTTTCTTTTGAATCTGATGAACGTAAACTTTTCAATTTCAGGATTGAACCCAGCTTTGGCCAATTTTTTAATGGTAACCGATATTCTGTAGAAAGTCGTTTCAACCTAAGGTTTCAGCCAAAAGTTGAATTAGGCCTAAGCATGCAATATGACCATCTTGAACTACCTTCTCCCTACTCCACAACTGATATTTGGTTAATTAGCCCACGGGCCACAATAACATTCAGCAAATCGGTTTTCTGGAGTACATTGGTACAATACAGTAACCAACGTGACAATTTGGGTATCAATTCAAGATTACAATGGCGTTTTGCTCCACTTTCAGATTTGTTCATTGTATACAACGACAATTATTTCGTCGATACGTTCATGCCGCGAAGTCGGTCGATTAATTTAAAGCTTACCTATTGGTTGAACATCTGATGCTTAAAGGGTTTTTCTATATTTGAGAAAACCTAAAGTAGATGAACCAACTACCCTTAACCGATGATACCGTTATTTTCGGCCTATTAGCTCTTTGCCTAGGATTTGTTTTCTATACCTCATCAATCAAATCTGGCTTCTGGAAGAAATTCTACACCTTCATTCCAACAGTATTAATGTGCTATTTGCTACCGGCCATTTTGGCAAGCAGTGGATTGGTTTCAGAGAAGGATTCGAACCTATATTTTATAGCCAGTCGCTATTTGTTACCTGCAGCTTTAATACTAATGACACTAAGTATTGATTTAAAGGCAATAGCAAATTTAGGTTCGAAAGCATTGGTCATGTTTTTAACAGGAACTGCTGGCATCGTAATTGGCGGTCCCTTAGCCATTTTAATTGTATCCATTTTCTCACCTGAAACAGTAGGTGGTGCTGGCCCAGATGCCGTATGGCGGGGTCTATCAACTATAGCTGGTAGTTGGATTGGTGGTGGCGCAAACCAAGCCGCAATGCTGGAGGTTTTTGAATACAATCCTGAGAAATATGGTGGCATGGTATTAATAGATATTGTGGTTGCCAATATTTGGATGGCCCTATTGTTATTGGGTATTGGGCGAAAAGATAAAATTGATAAATGGCTCAAAGCGGATAATTCTTCTATTGAAGAACTAAAGGTGAAGGTTTCCGAACATACAGCGAAAATTGCAAGGGTCACTAGTTTACAGGACTTTATAATGCTACTTTTTTTCGCTTTTGTTGGGGTTGGTATAGCTCATTTTTTAGGTCACCATTTTGCGGAGTTTTTGGAAGCTAATTTTGAGGTCATTCGAAATAAGGAAAAAGTACTTTCTTCTTTGGGCTCAAAGTTTTTATGGATGGTTGTCTTCGCAACGGCTTTTGGCATTGCACTTTCTTTTACGAAAGCTAAAAATTATGAAGGTGCCGGTGCCAGTAAAATAGGTGGCATGTTCATCTACATTTTGGTGGCTACCATTGGTATGAAAATGGACTTGGGCCGTGTTTTGGAAAACCCTGGATTGATTGCCATTGGTTTGATTTGGATTAGCATTCATGCTGGTTTATTGATTCTGGTTGCCAAACTTATCAAAGCGCCTTACTTTTTTATGGCCGTAGGTAGTCAGGCCAATGTAGGTGGGGCTGCTTCAGCTCCGGTAGTGGCCGCAGAGTTTCACCCTTCATTGACATCAGTAGGTATTTTGTTGGCAGTTTTTGGTTATGTGGTTGGTACTGCAGGGGCCTATCTGTGTGCCTTGCTTATGGAAGTTGCTTCTCAAGTTTAGAATTTTCAGTTAACCTGTGGTTGTAATCAAATTGTGACTGAAAAAAAATGGATTATTAGTGTTAATTGTAATCATTCAAAATGAAAATAGATAAAATACTGTTATTGCTTTTCATTTGTATACTTAGTGCGTGCAAGCCTGAAAAAGGAAACAGAGAAAATAAGCCTATTCCAAAAGAAATCACTGCTTTAGAAGTAGTTGAAAATGCAATCAAAAAAGCCGGAACCTTGGAAAAATGGAAAAGAATGGCTTCGCTAGAGTATACCAAGAAATCAAAGCTGATTTTGGAAAATGGTCAGATTGAATCTGATATCACACAACGTCACCATTACCAATTTAGACCTGAAAAAAATATAAAAATATCGTGGGTTACTGAAAAGGATAGTTTCTTAATAGTTCATAATGATACCATTTCCCAAAAATTCAAAAATGGCAAATTAATCGAAGAAGGTGATAAAGTAAAATCTACAGTTAATAGCGCTCTTTACGTAATTGGAATGCCATTTAAACTTTTGGATAAGGGTACTAAATTAAATTATGAAGGATTGACCTCGCTCAACGGAATTGATACTGTTCATACCATTACCGCTACCTATGCACCAAATAAATTTCAAAATCATTCTACTCAAGATGATTGGTGGTATTATTTTGATAAGAACAATTGGGCATTTATAGGTTCAAAGGTCTATCACGAACCTACATACGCCTTAATTGAAAATATGTCAATGATTGCTAAAGAAGGGCTTATTTTCCCTGCCACCAGAAAAAGCTATAGGTGCAAAGAATCTGGGGAAAAGGTATTTCTTAGAGCAGAGTTTTGGTATTCGGACTATGAGATTGAATTTCTAGAAGAGTGACTGGCAAATTTCTAATTCAGGGACTAATAATAGCTTTGCCCCCTTCATAAAAGAGTATATTTTAGAGTAATTGAAAAAATTCTTGATTTAAATCTTTTAGCGATATTTGCCGTTCAAAATTTCATATGAAAAAGAAATTACTCTGCTTAATGACTATCGGTTTGGTCATTCTTTCTTGCCAGAAGAAGACATCTGAAGACCTGATGACAGTCTCAGGAACTATCGAGGGATTGAAAAAAGGGCAACTTTACCTTCAAAAGGTAATTGACTCTAACTTAGTTTCTGTTGATTCCATAGAGTTTCGCGGTAATGGTGATTTTACGTTCTCACTTAATGTTGAAGAACCAGAAGTATTCTATTTGTATTTAGAAAAGGCGGATAATAACAGTATAAATGATAGAATAACCTTCTTTGGTGAAAAAGGTGAAATTAATGTCCAAACTGCCTGGAATACCTTTGAACCTGGTGCTGAAATAACGGGTTCTAACAGTCATGAGAAATACATGGAATTTCAAGACATGCTATCTAAATTCAATTTAGTGGATTTAGAATTAATGCAAGAAGGCCTTAAAGAAGGAATACAAGCAGACTCTCTCAAAGCTGACTCTTTAATAAAACTAAGTGAAGTGAATTTAAGACGTAAATACCGATACATTATCAATTACGCCTTCAATAATTTGGATACCCCTGTTACCCCTTATTTAATGTTGTCACAGGCCAAAGATGCAAATCCTAAATATCTGGATTCGATTGTCCGGTCACTACCGGACTCCATTGCACAAACGAAATATGGAAAGGCCCTTCGGGATTATGTAGCTAAACTCTAGCTATTTGCTCAACTTGTTCAATTCTTCGATTAAACCTGTCGCCTTAGATTCCAGGTCTTCGCGTATAGATTTAAAGTGGGCTTTATTATTTTCCACCCCTTTAGCATGAACCTTTTGCATAAGGTCATCGAAAGCACCAATCGCTTTGTCGATTAGGGCATTGCCTTCTTCAGATTCTTTATTTTTTGTATTGGCTTCCCATTTGTAAACAGCCTCAATAAAATCACCCAACACAAAATTGATATCCTTCTTTAGCTCTCTTATACTAGCCATGATGTAGATTTTTAATAAAAATACAAACTAAATAGTAACTTCTAATAAAGTTACATCTGTAGTAGCTATATCAATTTTGGTTGATGCGGCGGGTACCAAAATCGTCTCCCCTTTTTGAATTTCAACGTCTCCCCAATCGTTGCTAATAGATGCGCTGCCTTTTACACACATGAAGATTGTAAAAGAATCCCTGTTACTAACATCAATTGCTATATTCTTGGCCAAGTTTAAATATTCAGTTTTAAAATACGGACAATCAACCATAGGGTTGACCACGTCGGTAGTTTTGCTGTAGGACACTTTAAAATCCTCCTTCTTTTTGTAATCAATAGCATCAACAGCCAAATCGGTATGTAGTTCACGAAGGTTACCGTTTTTATCCCTGCGATTAAAATCAAACACTCGGTAAGTAATATCCGAGGTCTGTTGAATTTCAGCAAGCATTACACCTGCACCAATGGCATGTATTTTTCCTGTATTTATAAAGAACGTATCTCCCTCAGAAACCTCTTCATAATTCAGTAAATCCAAAAGGGTATCATTTTCCAAGCTTTCGACATAATCCTGTTTTTCAACGTCCTTGTTAAATCCAACAATCAATTTCGCACCTGGGTCTGCGTCCATAATGTACCACATTTCCGTTTTCCCAAAAGAATTATGACGCTCCTTCGCTAAATCGTCATGCGGATGTAATTGAATCGAAAGGTCCTGTTTGGCATCAATGAACTTTATCAATATGGGAAAATCGTTACCGAACCTATCAATAACACTTTGCCCCATTAAATCAGGTCCATATGAATCGATTAATTCTTGAAGTGAGCTACCGCTTAATTCACCATTTGATACAACGGAAACATCGCCCTTTACTGCAGAAAGTTCCCAACTTTCGCCAGTGGTATCGGTTTCACTTGGCTTATCAAATAACTTTTGAAGCTTGTCACCACCCCAAAGGCGGTCTTTCATTATAGGTGCGAACTTAAAAGGATAGAGCTTTGCCATATTGTGTAATTAATTTCTTACAATCGTAAAACGCTAAAAATCAAGTGAAATTATACGGATTTGAAAATTTGAGGATTAACGGACTGATATTAAATAATAATAATCAACCGGCAAACGTGACAAAGTTTCTTGGGGTTTCGAAAAGCTGAATTTCCAACTCTTTCTTGTTATCAATATGGGGTCTTAACCGTTCAAAAATGACCACTGCAATATTTTCAGCTGTTGGGTTCAATGTTTTGAATTCTTCAACCTCGATATTAAGGTTTTTGTGATCCATAGCATCTTCAACATGCTCTTTTATCAGATCTTTTAAAACCTTCATATCCATTACATAACCTGTTTCAGGATCAATTTCACCAGTCACGCTTACAATTAAGTCATAATTGTGACCATGGTATTTTGGGTTATTACACTTACCAAAAATCTCTTGGTTTTTCTCAAAATCCCAATCTTCTCGATACAATCGGTGCGCAGCGTTGAAGTGGGCCTTTCTACTTACTTTGACCTTCATTTACTTTTCCGGATATAAGATGGTGGTAAAACTTATCAAATATTATTTTAAACCACTCTGTGTATTTGTTAGGATTATTCTCGATGTCTTCTTTAATATCAGCAGGATACATCCATTTCCAATCTGCAACTTCATCTGGGTTTATTTCGGGCGTACCCTCAAAGTGACCCATCATTACATGATCGAGCTCATGTTCGGTCAAACCGTTATCGAATGGTGCCTTATAAACAAAAGAAAAAAGCTCATTGAGTTCGGTCACGAAACCCATTTCTTCAAAAAGTCTTCTTTTTCCAGCGTCTAAGTTGGATTCACCATCACGCTGATGGCTACAGCATGTATTGGTCCAAAGTAAAGGGGAATGATATTTATCGGCAGCTCGCTGTTGCAACATTGTCTGCCCTTTTGAATTCATTATAAAAACTGAAAATGCCCGGTGCAACACCGCTTTTTCATGAGCTTCAAGCTTTGGCATTAAGCCTATTTTCCTGTCATTTGAATCAACAAGAACAACATACTCTTCTTTCATCACGCTAAAATATAATCTTAGGCAATGATTTTAACAATTGGAACTGATAAAATATTCTTATTATTTCGGTCCAGAAGACTTAGAAAAATCTTGGTGATTTCAGGTTACCCGTATTTTTAATGAAGTCGTATCTCAAAATAACCTCAAAAGAACCATCATTGAAGGCTGCAGATCCAAGTTCAGTTATTTCACGGTCATAAGCCATAGCAATCAATAATTGATCGGAGACTCTAAAACCGGCCATACCACTGAAAGCAGCGTCCCAACGATAGGCAATACCAGCCTCAAATTTATCATTGAAAAGAAAACTTGTAGAAATATCAACCTGAAGTGGGGCTCCGGTTACCACTTTGGACAGTACTGCTGGCTTAAATTTTAAAAATGGATTTAATTCCCAAACATAACCAGTAATCAGATAAAAATTCATTTCTTCTCTGGCGGTTGATAAAGATTGCTCGGCAAAATGTTCTGTTTGCAAAAATCTTGGAACCGAAAATCCTGCATAAAATTTATCCGTATGGTAATATACCCCGGCACCAATATTGGGCGATAATCTATTATCAATGTTTTGTTGCAGGGTCTGATCGTCACCCTGCGAAAAATCACGATTAAGCTTTGTAAAATCAATATCAAGAAGGTGCGCACTTGCCTTCAATCCAAAACTCAATTTTTTGTCAAAATCTAACTGAATGGTATACGAAAAGTCTCCATCAATATAAGTTTCGGATGTTGGTCCAATAACATCATTTACAACCGAAAGACCGAGGCCAACATTGTTACCAACAGGTGAATGTAAATTAAAGGTCTGGGTTTCTGGGGCACCATTGATTCCAACCCATTGAGCACGGTACAAAGCCGCAACGCTAAGATGACCACGTGAACCTGCATAGGCCGGATTCACACTTACCGTATTGTACATGTATTGGGTATATTGCGCATCTTGTTGGGCAAAACCAATTAAGCCAATCATTAAAATGAGTAGTGTAGTAGTTGTTTGGATTCGAAGGTTTGGGACTAAAGTTTTCACTGCTTCAACTCATTTTTAAAGATTTAGATATATATATCCTGTTAATTGTTTCATTTCTCCTCTGTCATCTTCATAATCGATGATATAGAAATACGTTCCAACTGGAAGCTTATTATCTTCTTCGATAGTAACACGTCCTTGTGATTTTCCATCAAATACGTTGCCTTCGGTATTATATGCCTTGGTTTGAAAGACCATAACACCCCATCGATTGTATATTCTTACTGTATTATTTGGATAGTTATCAAGATTGTCGATTTTGAGAACATCATGAACGCCATCATCATTGGGTGTAATCACATTGAAAACTTCAATTTCAACCACTTCAGGATTTTCTACATCAATATCCAAATAGTCTGGTGTACCATCTTCATCCCAATCATCATTCGCGAAGTTTGCATCGTTGTTTATGTCTTCATCCATGGTCAATAAACCATCACCATCATCATCGGTATCTCGAAAATCAGGTATTCCATCACCATCACTATCTGGTAAATAAGAAGGATCTTCAATTTCATCATTTACATCACGGTCAATTGTGGATTCACCCTCAAAACCGTCGTCCAATCCATCGTTATCCTTATCAGATCCAATGAGCGTGTAATCTGCGATACCGTCCATATCAAAATCATGACCTTCAATACGATCAGGAACACCATCGTTATCACTATCCTCATCAACATAATCTGGAATACCATCGTCATCCGTAACAATTGGAATTATACCGAGGTTACCATCTTGCTCGTAAGCGTCATCCAACCCATTATTGTTGGCATCGACTCCACTAGGCGGAATATAGCCCTCAGTAGACTGGGCTTCAATGTTATCAGGAATACCGTCATTATCACTATCAATATCCATGTAATCTGGAATTCCGTCTCCATCTGTGTCTGTAGGATTGGTAGATGGATCCCCGTCAAGGTCCAAATTCAAATCTTCAAAACTGTCAACAATACCGTCGTCGTCGGTATCAATATCTGATACAGCTGGTGGGGTGACAACGACGGTGATAGTTGCAGTTTCACAATTTCCTTCATCATCGCATACGGTGTATTCAAAAGTGTCCGTACCTATAAAGCCTGTATTTGGTACGTAAGTAATATCATCATCCGATGGATCATCTGGGGTATTGTTATCATTTAAGATAACAGTTCCATTTGCTGGGAACGTGGTGGTAATTGTTCCCGTTGACGGAATGTCGTTATCATTAACCCGCCAAGAAATGGTAATATCGGTATTCTCTTCAGTGGCGACCGAATCATCATTCGTATCAACTATTGGGTCTACATCGACAACAACCGTGGCCGTGCTACAATCCCCAAAATCATTGCAAATGGTGTACGTAAAACTGTCCGTTCCATTAAAATCAGGATTTGGGGTATAGGTAACGATGTCATCGCTAGGGTCGTTTGGTGTTCCATTGTCATTGATAGCAATTGTTCCATTACTCGGGTCAGAAGTGGAAAGTGTTCCTACGGATGGCAAATCAAAATCATTATCGAAAATTGGCACTTCAACCGAACTATCTTCATCAACAGAGACAAAATCATCAACCAAGGTGGCTGCTTGGTCCATACAAACAACTGTAAATCTTGGTAAAGCAGTTGAATTACCTACTTTGGTAATTGTCGCTACGTAACGCTCGACGTTACTATCTGATGTTACTGTGGGTCTCAATTGATCACCAGAAATGCTGGGAGACCAACTAACGGTAGCACCATTAGGGACGCTTGCTGAAATATCCAATGTCACCTCATTAAAAGGTGCATTACAATTGGTAACGATGAAATATCCTGTAGCGTTGGAACCACACAAAGTTCCATCATAAGTAGCGAAATAAACTCCTGGTTGGGTTACCTGATAAAACGAATCCGTACTTAGAACAGTTGCCGTATCAGAAGCTTCGAACCAACGATAGTTGTGTTCATCACTGCTTTCAGGTGCTTGTAGCAAAAACTGTGCGCTGGTAGATATCGACCATAGCAGCATTGCTGTTAGTATAATATGTAGGTTAGTAAGTTTCAAGATTTGGGATTCTTGTTTTATTTAGGTTTTTATTTCACTACGAATACGACATTAATTAAGGCATTATAATCTGTAGGTTGATTAAAAATTTCATAAGAGAGTACACCATTTGCATCGATACTCATATTTTGAACTGTAGTCCCATTGCCAAAAACATCAGGATCAGCATAGGTCACATAGTAATACAAATCAGTGGCACCATAAGTTGGAATAGCGGTTGGAGCACCTGCACTTGCAATAGCCGGCGTGGCGTATTGTGCTACATATTGTGCATAAAGATCAACCGAAAATGTTCCATTGGCCGAGGCGTCAATAGCAATTGAAGGTGGATAAAAGATTTTTGAAGCTTTGAGGCTATTTACCTTTCTTAAATTACCATCACTATCCGCAGTTACCAATTGATCGGTATCCGCAGCAGCATTTAGAGTTCTAACTCTGGCTGTTCCATTGACATCCATCTTTGCTGTTGGCGCATTTGTATTGACTCCAACATTTCCAGATGGCATCAATGCGATATCGTCTTGATAACTACCAACAACATCATTCGTTGTTCCGATTTCAAGTAGGCCATTCTCGGTAGTTGATCCGTTTCCACTGCCATCATCTGAAAATTGGATATAACCAGAATCACTATTTTCATTTACAGCACTTTTGAAAACAATCGAACTCGATCCTCCACTATCACCATGTGATAATACCATAGTTCCTGTTGATGCTGAAGCTGTAGTACCAGTTGGTTCATAAATTTCAAATGTGCCTACAGGACTTGCAGTACCTATACCTACTCTATTATCATCTCCGCTCACTACTAGAGTGTTCGCATCAAAATTTAAATCGAAGTTATTTTGGGTAACCGCACGATTTCCTTCCAAAGTACCATCTGTATTGTAAATATTAGTATCCAAACTTGCGGCATCTACTTCGATAACGTCACCATCAGATTCAACAGCAAGAATACTGGCAGCTGTCCCTGTATATGTTCCTGAACCATATTGATTAAAGGTCATTTTATCACTATCAATATCAAAGGTTATCCATCTAGTAAATCCACCACCGGATACATTTTCATTATAATTTGCAAAGAAGAACTCTCCAGTACCGGTAGAAGAAGAATTTAATCCAAATGTGGCTGAAGCCAAAGTATTGTTCACTGTTCCACTGAACCTATCAACAATAAAACCAGCCGTATTTCCACCTCTTGAAAATCGTACAACGTCATTGGCAGCAACATGTAACGCCCGTTGTGGATCATTGGTTCCAATACCTACTCGATTGTTGTCTCCACTAATTACCATTGTGTTGGCATCAAAATTAAGGTCGAAACTGCCTTGGGTAACAGCTCTATTAGCTGTTAAGCTACCATCGGCGGTATAAATATTATCAGCATTAACAGAGCTCAAATCCACTGTTTCGTTGGGTGCGCCGTCCTGAGTCAATGTTAATGTAGTCCCATCAAACGATAAATCTGTAACTGATTCATTTCCAATAACAGCATCTGCATCGTCAACATTTAGTGTAATTGCATTTCCTCCTGTTATAGAAATTTGACCAGCAGCACCTGTAGACGCCAGAGTCTGATCATCTGAGGCAGGATCACCCGCTGGACCTTGAGGGCCTGTAGCTCCGGTTGCACCTGTCGCTCCAGTTGCTCCGGTTGGACCGGTAAAGTCTGCTGTAGTAAAGTCCGAACCATCTGTATAATTGATAGTGAACGTACCATCACCATTATCGACTGTAGATGCTATTCCTACTCCATTGGTACCTGCTGGTCCTTGGGGACCGGTAGAACCTGTGGCACCCGTTGGGCCAGCTGGTCCTTGAGGGCCAGTAGCACCCGTCGCACCTGTTGCACCTGTTGGTCCTTGAGGGCCAGTAACACCATCTGTTTGAATTACGGCTCCTATAACATTCTCATTACCTCCCGAACCAGAAATAGTTCTGAATGATATTCTATCTGATTCGGCTATTGCAATTGGAGTAACAGAAACAACTTTGTTTTGTTCACTGCTCATAGATATAGTTCTACCAGTGGCAACACCATTGATATACAATTCAATAGCCGCTGTAACTGCTGCACCTCCTGAAAAAGATAATTTTGTCAATGTACTTTCATAACCAACGACTATACCGTTATCACTATTTGCTCCATTTCCAAACGAAAATTGAAAACCACTAGCAGTTGCTGGATTCAATGCTCCACTTTCTTCCGCCCAAATTACATCTAGGCCACCACCAGAAGGCACTGAACCCATTGGCCCTTGAGGCCCTGTTAAATCAGAAGTAGTAAAATCAGAACCATCCGAGTAATTTAATGTGAATGTACCATTTCCATTATCAACAGTTGAAGCTATTCCAACACCATCTGTACCTGCTGGTCCTTGGGGACCTGTTGAACCTGTAGCTCCCGTTGGGCCTGCTGGACCTTGTGGACCCGTAGCTCCGGTTGCACCTGTAGCACCTGTTGCGCCTGTGGCTCCTGTTGCACCAACCAAGCTGGCCAAGAAATCGGCCTCTGTTCCTGTATTTCCGGCATCCAACCATGTCTGGTAGGCTGAATCACCATTCGTTCCGTTTGTTCCGTCAGCTCCGTCAGCTCCCGCTGGACCTGTTGGTCCTTGTGGACCTGTAGCTCCTGTAGCACCTGTTGGGCCGGCTGGACCTTGTGGACCCGTAGCTCCGGTTGCACCTGTGGCTCCTGTTGCACCAGTGGCTCCAACCAAGCTGGCCAAGAAATCGGCCTCTGTTCCTGTATTTCCGGCATCCAACCATGTCTGGTAGGCTGAATCACCATCTGTTCCGTTTGTTCCGTCAGCACCGTCAGCTCCCGCTGGACCTGTTGGTCCTTGTGGGCCTGTAGCTCCTGTAGCACCTGTTGGGCCTGCTGGACCTTGTGGGCCCGTAGCTCCGGTTGCACCTGTGGCTCCTGTGGCTCCAACCAAGCTGGCCAAGAAGTCGGCCTCTGTTCCTGTATTTCCGGCATCCAACCAAGTCTGGTAGGCTGAATCACCATCTGTTCCATTTGTTCCGTCTGCGCCATCAGCTCCCGCTGGACCTGTCGGTCCTTGTGGGCCGGTGGCTCCTGTAGCACCCGTTGGGCCGGCTGGACCTTGTGGACCAGTAGCTCCTGTAGCACCAGTGGCTCCAACCAAGCTGGCCAAGAAGTCGGCCTCTGTTCCTGTGTTTCCGGCATCCAACCATGTTTGGTAGGCTGAATCACCGTCTGTTCCGTTTGTTCCGTCAGCACCGTCAGCTCCTGCTGGACCTGTTGGTCCTTGTGGACCTGTAGCTCCTGTTGGGCCGGCTGGACCTTGTGGGCCCGTAGCTCCGGTTGCACCAACCAAGCTGGCCAAGAAGTCGGCCTCTGTTCCTGTGTTTCCGGCATCCAACCATGTTTGGTAGGCTGAATCACCGTCTGTTCCATTTGTTCCGTCAGCACCGTCAGCTCCCGCTGGACCTGTTGGTCCTTGTGGGCCGGTGGCTCCTGTAGCACCCGTTGGGCCGGCTGGACCTTGTGGGCCAGTAGCTCCCGTCGCTCCTGTGGCTCCTGTGGCTCCAACCAAACTGGCCAAGAAGTCGGCCTCTGTTCCTGTGTTTCCGGCATCCAACCATGTTTGGTAGGCTGAATCACCGTCTGTTCCATTTGTTCCGTCTGCGCCATCAGCTCCCGCTGGACCTGCTGGTCCTTGTGGACCTGTCGCTCCGGTGGCTCCTGTTGGACCTGCTGGTCCTTGTGGGCCTGTCGCTCCCGTTGCACCTGTAGCACCTGTGGCTCCCGTTGCTCCGGTTGCACCAACCAAGCTGGCCAAGAAGTCGGCCTCTGTTCCTGTATTTCCTGCATCCAACCATGTCTGGTAGGCTGAATCACCATCTGTTCCATTTGTTCCGTCTGCGCCATCAGCTCCCGCTGGACCTGTCGGTCCTTGTGGGCCGGTGGCTCCCGTCGCTCCTGTCGCTCCTGTTGCACCAGTGGCTCCAACTAAGCTGGCCAAGAAGTCGGCCTCTGTTCCTGTGTTTCCGGCATCCAACCATGTTTGGTAGGCTGAATCACCGTCTGTTCCGTTTGTTCCGTCAGCACCGTCAGCTCCTGCTGGACCTTGTGGACCTGTGGCTCCTGTGGCTCCTGTGGCACCCGTTGGGCCTGCTGGACCTTGTGGGCCCGTAGCTCCGGTTGCACCTGTAGCACCTGTTGCGCCTGTGGCTCCAACCAAACTGGCCAAGAAGTCGGCCTCTGTTCCTGTGTTTCCGGCATCCAACCATGTCTGGTAGGCTGAATCACCGTCTGTTCCGTTTGTTCCGTCAGCACCGTCAGCTCCCGCTGGACCTGTTGGCCCTTGTGGACCTGTAGCTCCTGTAGCTCCTGTTGGGCCGGCTGGACCTTGTGGACCCGTAGCTCCGGTTGCACCTGTAGCACCTGTTGCGCCTGTGGCTCCAACTAAACTGGCCAAGAAATCGGCCTCTGTTCCTGTATTTCCGGCATCCAACCATGTCTGGTAGGCTGAATCACCATCCGTTCCGTTTGTTCCGTCAGCACCGTCAGCTCCCGCTGGACCTGTTGGTCCTTGTGGACCTGTAGCTCCCGTTGGGCCTGCTGGACCTTGTGGACCTGTAGCTCCCGTTGCACCAGTTGCTCCAACTAAACTGGCCAAGAAGTCGGCCTCTGTTCCTGTATTTCCGGCATCCAACCATGTCTGGTAGGCTGAATCACCATCGGTACCATTTGTTCCGTCAGCTCCGTCAGCTCCTGCTGGACCTGTTGGTCCTTGTGGACCTGTAGCTCCTGTAGCACCTGTTGGGCCGGCTGGACCTTGTGGGCCCGTAGCTCCGGTTGCACCTGTGGCACCTGTTGCACCAGTGGCTCCAACCAAGCTGGCCAAGAAATCGGCCTCTGTTCCTGTATTTCCGGCATCCAACCATGTCTGGTAGGCTGAATCACCATCTGTTCCGTTTGTTCCGTCAGCACCGTCAGCTCCCGCTGGACCTGTAGCTCCTGTAGGTCCTGTGGCTCCAACTAAACTGGCCAAGAAGTCAGCCTCTGTTCCTGTATTTCCTGCATCCAACCATGTCTGGTAGGCTGAATCACCATCTGTTCCGTTTGTTCCGTCAGCACCGTCAGCTCCTGCTGGACCTGTTGGTCCTTGTGGACCGGTCGCTCCTGTAGCTCCCGTTGCACCCGTTGGGCCTGCTGGACCTTGTGGGCCCGTAGCTCCGGTTGCACCTGTCGCTCCTGTGGCTCCGGTTGCACCAACCAAGCTGGCCAAGAAGTCGGCCTCTGTTCCTGTGTTTCCGGCATCCAACCATGTTTGGTAGGCTGAATCACCATCTGTTCCATTTGTTCCGTCTGCGCCGTCAGCTCCCGCTGGACCTGTAGCTCCTGTAGCTCCCGTTGGGCCTGCTGGACCTTGTGGGCCCGTAGCTCCGGTTGCACCAGTGGCTCCAACCAAGCTGGCCAAGAAGTCCGCTTCTGTTCCTGTGTTTCCTGCATCCAACCATGTTTGGTAGGCTGAATCACCGTCTGTTCCATTTGTTCCGTCAGCACCGTCAGCTCCCGCTGGACCTGTTGGTCCTTGTGGGCCTGTAGCTCCCGTTGCACCTGTTGCACCTGTAGCTCCAACTAAACTGGCCAAGAAGTCGGCCTCTGTTCCTGTATTTCCTGCATCCAACCAAGTCTGGTAGGCTGAATCTCCATCAGCACCATCGGCACCATTTGTTCCGTCTGCGCCGTCAGCTCCCGCTGGACCTGTTGGTCCTTGTGGGCCCGTAGCTCCCGTTGCACCTGTTGCACCTGTAGCTCCAACCAAGCTGGCCAAGAAGTCCGCTTCCGTTCCTGTATTTCCGGCATCCAACCATGTTTGATAGGCTGAATCTCCATCTGTTCCGTTTGTTCCGTCAGCGCCATCAGCTCCTGCTGGACCTTGTGGGCCGGTAGCTCCGGTTGCTCCTGTTGCACCAACCAAGCTGGCCAAGAAGTCGGCCTCTGTTCCTGTATTTCCTGCATCCAACCAAGTCTGGTAGGCTGAATCTCCATCTGTTCCATTTGTTCCATCAGCACCGTCAGCTCCCGCTGGACCTGTTGGGCCTTGTGGGCCAGTGGCACCTGTAGCTCCCGTTGGGCCTGCTGGACCTTGTGGGCCCGTAGCTCCGGTTGCACCAACCAAGCTGGCCAAGAAGTCGGCCTCTGTTCCTGTATTTCCTGCATCCAACCAAGTCTGGTAGGCTGAATCACCATCTGTTCCATTTGTTCCGTCTGCGCCGTCAGCTCCCGCTGGACCTGTTGGGCCTTGTGGGCCAGTGGCTCCTGTAGCACCCGTTGGGCCGGCTGGACCTTGTGGACCAGTAGCTCCCGTCGCTCCTGTCGCTCCTGTAGCACCAGTGGCTCCAACCAAGCTGGCCAAGAAATCCGCTTCCGTTCCTGTATTTCCGGCATCCAACCAAGTCTGGTAGGCTGAATCACCATCGGTACCATTTGTTCCATCAGCACCGTCAGCTCCTGCTGGACCTTGTGGGCCGGTAGCTCCGGTTGCTCCTGTTGCACCAGTGGCTCCAACCAAGCTGGCCAAGAAGTCGGCCTCTGTTCCTGTGTTTCCGGCATCCAACCAAGTCTGGTAGGCTGAATCTCCATCTGTTCCGTTTGTTCCATCAGCACCGTCAGCTCCCGCTGGACCTGTTGGTCCTTGTGGGCCTGTAGCTCCCGTTGCACCTGTTGCACCTGTAGCTCCAACTAAACTGGCCAAGAAGTCGGCCTCTGTTCCTGTATTTCCTGCATCCAACCAAGTCTGGTAGGCTGAATCTCCATCAGCACCATCGGCACCATTTGTTCCGTCTGCGCCGTCAGCTCCCGCTGGACCTGTAGCTCCTGTAGCTCCCGTTGGGCCTGCTGGACCTTGTGGGCCCGTAGCTCCGGTTGCACCAGTGGCTCCAACCAAGCTGGCCAAGAAGTCCGCTTCTGTTCCTGTGTTTCCGGCATCCAACCATGTTTGGTAGGCTGAATCACCGTCTGTTCCATTTGTTCCGTCAGCACCGTCAGCTCCCGCTGGACCTGTTGGTCCTTGTGGGCCTGTAGCTCCCGTTGCACCTGTTGCACCTGTAGCTCCAACCAAGCTGGCCAAGAAGTCCGCTTCCGTTCCTGTATTTCCGGCATCCAACCATGTTTGATAGGCTGAATCTCCATCTGTTCCGTTTGTTCCGTCAGCGCCATCAGCTCCCGCTGGACCTGTAGCTCCTGTAGCTCCCGTTGGGCCTGCTGGACCTTGTGGGCCCGTAGCTCCGGTTGCACCAGTGGCTCCAACCAAGCTGGCCAAGAAGTCCGCTTCTGTTCCTGTGTTTCCTGCATCCAACCATGTTTGGTAGGCTGAATCACCGTCTGTTCCATTTGTTCCGTCAGCACCGTCAGCTCCCGCTGGACCTGTTGGTCCTTGTGGGCCTGTAGCTCCCGTTGCACCTGTTGCACCTGTAGCTCCAACCAAGCTGGCCAAGAAGTCCGCTTCCGTTCCTGTATTTCCGGCATCCAACCATGTTTGATAGGCTGAATCTCCATCTGTTCCGTTTGTTCCGTCTGCGCCATCAGCTCCCGCTGGACCTGCTGGTCCTTGTGGACCTGTCGCTCCGGTGGCTCCTGTAGCACCTGTTGGACCGGTTAAATCGGTTGATGTAAAGCTTGAGCCGTCAGTATAGTTAATCGTAAATGTACCATCGCCATTATCGATGGTGGACTGTACCCCTACTCCATCAGTTCCATTTGATGAAGAAGCTTCCCAAGAATCTCCATCCCAGTAAAAAATTTGACCAGTATTTGTATTTACATAGAGATCACCAGTATCAGCACCGGTAGGAGAAGTTGCGCCCGGGGAGGAAACATCCGTTCCTTTGAGTACTTCGCAATTACACTGGTCCTGTAAGGTTACCGTGGTTTGAGAAAAGCCTGAAATCGAAAAAAGTAAAAGAAAAAGTATCGAAAAGGCCTTAGTGTACAGGCTATTCGCTATAGATATAGCTATTTCTTTGTAGGTCATGACTTGGGTACTTTTTGTTGTTTTGAGTTAACTGCTTTATTTATTATTAAATGGATTTAAACCAAACAGTTAATCTCAGTATGCAAAATTATATTTATACACTTCCTTGGAAAATTATTGTTGTGAATGTGTACTCACGTACTGTAAACTGTTTTCTTTTTGCTGTCAATACATTAAGAAATGCTTTTAATACGAGGTAAAGTTTCACACTTTCAATGATTTACATTTTTAGCAAGGTTCATGTATCTTAATTGTTTATTCTATATGTAATTCTTCTATTCGTTATAATAGTTGCAGCTTTAATAACCGCAGCAGGTGAAAACTCAGAAGTTGAGTTTGAAACCGTTGCGGTTGCAGTTACTAAATTTGAAACACTTCCGCCAGATCCTGCCGGTATTATGAATTCAAATCTATTTGTCGAATCCGTGTTTCCATCAGCATCTGTATACGATGATACAGAACTGTCATTATCTGAAACTGAACCTTCAACAAACGAAGCAATAAAAATCTGTCCTTCTCCATAGTCTTGTGTCAATCCCAATTGATTATCCCCATTGGCTGCGCTTCCTTGATTGACATCAGTAAAATAAAACTCTACTGTTGCTCCAGCTGGAGACCATCCCCTAACAATTAAGTTTCCTCCTGAAAAAACAACAGCTTCAATAAAAGGAAAGTTGAGTAACCCATTAGCACCATTGTCTGCGTCACCATTATCGTTAATGGTCACTCCATCAATTGCCAAATCAATGCCTAGAGCAGCTGAGGCCGTTCCATTTGCATAAAATGAGTTTTGACTTATAAGATTCGAATTTCCTGTTCCAGAAATTGCCAGCCCAGCTCCTCCATTCGAATGAATTATATTATTTGTAATCTGGGAACTATTACCATCCAATTCAATTCCCATTTGTTTTGGTGAACCACTACAGTTACCTCCATTTTGACCGGAGCCCGTAATTGTATTTTCAGTTATTGTTAGACTTCCTATTCCCGAAGTGGCATCAATACCCATTGAGGAAGCATTTTCAATTAGGTTTTGTTGAATTGTGATATCACTACCTGAGGTTATTAATATGTTGTCATCACAAGCTGAATCGCCATTGTTGAATATGTGGTTGTTCTGAATGATGTTCGAAGAACCCCCATTTATTAAAATTCCTGAATCGGTATTTGTTGCAATGTAATTCCCATCTACTATTACATTGCCACCAAGATTTTCAAGTGCAAAATCTATATTACCACCGTTCACCCCTGATGCATCAACTCCTAACAAGTTTGATGAGATTGTAGCTGAGCCACCATCAACACGAATACCTGCATTGTTATTTGCATAAACGGCTATATTTCGTATCCCAACATTTGAAGCATTGATTCTAAAAACATCACCACTATTTCTATAAATTTCTATTTCAGGTAGTTCGAATGATGGTAGAGCAATTCCTGAAACCCCAACAGTTGTTCCACCTGATCCAATACTACCACTATTGCTATCACCAGAATAAGAAGTCTGTGTTCTTCCATCAATTATGGTATAATCACTTGAAATATCAGAAAGTGGATTACCATTTGAAATGGTGATATTAAAAATGCCACCTGAAAAGTTGGCATCGGCTGTCCTGCCAAGAATATCACCAGTTGTTGGTATCATAAAGACGGATACATCTTCGCCTGCAGCTGGATCAAAAATTGCATTTGCCTCAATATCAAGACCAGTCTCATTTAGGCTATTGGAATTTACAATAAACTGTTCCAATGACCCCTGTCCATCATTATTTGTATTAACTATTGTGCTGAAGTTAAAACCAAAGTCAATACCCACTACACCACTTCCGGCCATTGTGAGAGTTGATACCGTTTGGGCACCGCTTAACGTTCCCGTACCAACATCTTCAGAAGAAGGGTCTGCCCCTCCAATTTCGGTAGTAACATCTAGAATTGCGCCAGAACTTTCATAACTACGGAAAGTCTGTACAGGAATGCAAGTAGTACAAATTTCACCTCCACCTCTTGTAGACCGCACTGTGCTATTGACCACCCGCACTGAATAATCACCATCGATTACCCCACCGAAGATATAGTTACCATCTGTGTCAGTTGTTACTGACTCAACAAAAGTGCTTGAATTATCATATAGTTCAACTGTTGCATTTTCAATACCAACACCTGAAGAAGTTGTCAAGTTGCGACCAGAACCACCAGGGTAATTTACATCTTCAAAAACATTTCCTGTAATTAGATTGGACTCTACCCGTAAAAGGACTGCATTAAAAAATACGGCATCATTGGCAACGGAAACGTTTGCTGTTACCTGAGTGTCACCAGGCGATATATAGCTTGATATTCCGTAAGTATCTAAATCAACTCCATAAATGTTAGAGGCATTGTAGACAGTGCCTTGAGTATCATCATATATTGTTGAGTTATAGGCATTATTTCCTGTTTGTCCTCCGTCACCACTTAGCACGAAAGTGTTGGAAGCTTCATTCGTAATCGATAGGGATTCTGAGGTCCCAGAAAGGGTATCGTCACCTTCCCATGATAAAAAAGTAGCCTTGGCACCTGTTCCGGCAATTGCATAAAATGAATCCAATGTGAATGAAGAACTTGCATTTCTTAAACGTTGAAAGCCTTGGTACAGATTAATACTTGATGCCGGTAAGCTATCTTCATTATATATGATAATCAAAGACCATCCTCCTAAAACACCTTGTGAGGCGCAACTTGTTGTAGTATCAATGGTCAAATCAGCAAAATCATATGTATTACCGTTTAGATCGGCTATTGAAGTAATAATTGAAGTAACATCACTTCGATAACTGAAATAAGTATCAGATTGGGCGCTATATCCTAAATCTGCATTTACCGTCTGACCTTCAAAAGTCACTGTATCATCAAATGCGGTTGCTGAATGTGCCCAATAAAGATAAGCTCGGCGAATGGTCGCAGTTGCCGGAATTGGAGAAACTAGCGTAGCAGAAGAGGTATTGGTCACTGCACAGGCGTCTGTATTGTTATCAGAGGTTCGCAAAGTATTACCCGTAACCACATAATCCACATTACCATGAAATTCCTGAAATAGAGCTAAAGGGACGTCCGAAGAAATTTGACTATTTATGGTAACAGTTGCGGTATCTGAAATATTTATAGTGCCGTCTGAGGATGCTGTAAATAGGACGTTAAAAGTTTCATCACCCTCTAAGTTTGTATCGGTGAGTATTGGTATTGTAATTATATCCGTATCTCCTGAGGTACCATTAAAATTCAGAGTTCCTGTGGTTGAAGTATAATCCGTTCCTGAATTCGCAGTTCCGTCACTAGTCGAAAAATTCACGGTAAATGGCCCAGAAGCATCTAAGTTTGTATGCGTGGCAGTCAAACTTACCGTACCTGCTGATTCATCTACACTAACATTATTAATGGTTATTGCGGGAGAAGGAGTAAAACAAGAAATATTTGCTTCCCAACCGGGATCAACTACACTACCATCTGAATCAAACCTAAACGTTAGACATCCTGAAGCGTCAGTCGCTATTATTGTAGTTGGTGGCAGATTACCATTATGATATTGACCAATTAATGTGCCACTTGTAGAAGTACCTTCATAGACGTATAAAAAATCAAAATTTGACTCCACATCAAAACTTGTGAAATCAACTTGAATAAAGTTGCCTGGCACATCTGGACAGATTGTATGTTCTATAAATTCGTTATTACCATAAGATCCGGAAATACCTCCAGTATCAAAAAATGTTGTTGCACAAGTATTGGTTGTAGCCCCATTTGTAATTATTAAGGCATCATCGTCATTAATGGTTATTGTAGCAGTATCTGAGAAATCTACCGTACCATCGGTTGAGGATGTAAAAGAAATTAAAAAAGTCTCATTACCTTCTATGGTGCCATCATTTAAAATAGGTATCGAAATTGTATCTGTATCCCCGACAACGCCATTAAAATTTAGGGTTCCTGTAGTAGCCGCATAATCTAAAGACGCATTTGCAGAAATATCGGAGGTTGTGTAATTGACACTAAATGCACCAGATGCATTTGTCGTAGTATGTGTTACAGTAAAATTAGCAGTACCAGTGTCTTCATTTATACTGGCATCTTCTATGGAAATAATCGGTGCTGAAGCAATAATGTCAAAGGTGACCGTCCCAGATGAACCCCCTGTTAAATCTGAATCAACAATCAAAATACCATCTTGATAAACCCTTACATAAGAAGAACCACCATTCCATCCATCACCATAGGTGTCCTCCAAAAAAATATCGTAACCTGTACCATATGGTACACTATTATAGGTTTCAGGAGAGGCAATATTATCATATGAGTTATTGGAAGAACCATTAAAACAAGTAGATAGATTACAAATGGTATTACCGATTTGGGTGTTCGAGGGGTCTCTAAAAGTCACTCTATTTTCTGAAGACCATCTCGGCCAATTGACTTCAATTGTAATAGTCGCCTGACCAAAAGAAACTGTCGTGCAGAAAACTACAACAATAAATACTAGAAGATTTTTAAATGCATTCATGATTTGGGCGACATCTAATACTAAAATGCCGTAACCAAATGTAAAATGTACTTGATGAGTATATAAATAATTGTTGTCAAATCACCAATAAGTGAAGCCAAAGCACCAAAACCCCATGATGTAACTCATTGATAACCAAAAGAAAAAAGTAATTTCCTACAAATTAGCGATTGCTATTCTAAGATGATAAATTCCGATCTACGATTTAATTGATGCTTCGAGGCTGAACATGGAACTCCGTTTTCGCACTCATTTATGAGCATGGTTTCACCATAGCCTTGACCAACTAACCGTTCCTTCTCAATGCCCATTGAAATCATATAATCAACTGTAGATTGTGCTCTTTGCTGCGATAGCCACAAGTTATACTCGTCCCTACCTTGGCTATCGGTATGAGAGTTTACCTTAATTTTGAGACTAGGATATCTCTCCATTGCAGCAATTACTTTTTGAATCTCAATTTCAGCATCTGGTCTAATGTTGTATTTATTCAAATCAAAATAAATCGTGCTCAATTGAAGTAATTTTGCCAAATCGTCGCCAAAACCACCAGTAACCACATCGCGTTCCAAGTAAAAATCAACAGTCTTTGGTTTACCATCAGATTTAGGTAAAAATACCTCTGATGCGATATATCCATCCTTTAATGCCCTTACAAAATTGTTTTTGCTGCAATCAAGCTCCAGTCGGTATTCACCTTTCGAATTTGTTAAAGTAGTAGATACTTCGTTATTCTCGTCATCAATTATTTTTACGGTTGCACCAGCAAGTACTTCGTTCGAAATTTTATCTCGAACCGTTCCTGTAATTTCCCTTATACAATCAATTGGTACCGGTACTGTTTCTACGAAAGCATATATGTCGTCTAATCCCAATCCTTCTGGACGATTACTGGCAAAATACCCTTGTTTGGTACTATCATCAATTATATATGAAAAGTCATCGAATTCGGTATTAATTGGTTTACCCAAATTGACTACCTCTTGAGAATAATCATCAAATGCAATCTTAGTAGTAAAAACGTCCAATCCTCCCAATCCAGGGTGGCCGTCTGAAGAAAAATATAACAAATCAGAATCGGAGATAAACGGGAATGTTTCTCGGGCTTGTGTATTAATATTTCCTCCTAGGTTAATCGGATTACCAAAAGTACCATCTCCAACAATTTCAACTTTCCATATATCGGTATTCCCATATCCACCTGTTAAATCAGAAACAAAGTATAGAAACTTCTCGTCAGGACTAAGGGTTGGATGCGCAAAAGAAAATCCTTCTAAATTAAAAGGAAGTTCAACTACATTCACCCATTTACCATCATTCCATTCAGCAGAGTAAATCTTAAGACGGGTAAAACCTTCTTCATCTTCGTAACGTTTTCCATCTATAAAATTATTTCTAGTAAAATAAAGTGTATTGCCGTCTTTGGTCAGTGTTGATGTTGATTCATGAAACCTACTGTTGATTCTGTTCTTCTTCTTTGGCAGTTTGTCGTCTTTTTCTTCCTTTCCAGTTAAATCATCACCATTATTCTTTAAACGTCGTTCCAACACATCAATTTTGACCACCCTATTTGTTGAAACGCTATCAGCATTTATCTTATACAAGTCTAGAAAGTCCCTCGAATTCCATGTGTGACGGTATCTTGCTAAATTTCCCGTATCACGATCAGAGGCAAAAATCAAACCCTTTCGATAAAAACTTGGTGCAAAATCCGAATATGCAGAGTTGTATTTAAATTCTTTGAACTCATATCTATCAGAATTTGCTTCAATCTTATCTAAATAGTTATAGCCTGCTTTCGAGTTAAGTTCGAGTTTTTTTGCAATTTTATTAAACTCCTGCATCCACTTATCTGACTCTTCGTAACTACCGATTGTTTTAAGTGATTGGGCGTATCTAAAAACAATGTCTGCACCAAGAATTGAATCCGAACCTTGAACTAATTCGCCATAAACTTCTGCTGCCTTGGCGTACTCGGCATTAAAGTAATACGAATCACCTAATTTGGTCAAGAGGTCCGAATTAACATAACCCTCGGATCTAACTTTTTCGTAGATATCAATAGCTGGTCTAAATGAATACTGTTTATACTTTTCGTCAGCTTTCAGAATTCTTTTATCCTCCTTTTCTTGACCTGAAATAGAACCACAAATCACAAAAAGAAATGTGAAACAGAGTAGAAGTTTATTAGTCATACCTAGCTATTTTAGAAAAAGCGGGGCGAAATGGTTCTCTGGAATCGTTTCAATAATTCTAATCTCAAAAACACCTCAAAGGAACCGTCATTAAATCTAGCGGCTCCAAGCTCGGTAGTTTCCCTGTCATAAGCCAATCCCAGCATTAATTGTTCTGTAATTTGAAAACCTGCCAGTGCGCTGACCGCGGCGTCCAATCTATATGCCGCTCCAAAACTGAATCGTTCGGCAAACAAAAAACTAGCTGATAAATCTACCTGTAAAGGAGCACCACCAACCGCTTTTGTCAATAATGCAGGTTTGAATTGCAAATTTCCCCCCAAATCAAATACGTAGCCAGTAATGAAATAGATGTTCATTCGCTCAGCGGATAAAAAATTAACTGAATTGGCATCGCCAGATGACCCATCAAAATATTCTGTTTCAAGAAAATTCGGTACAGAAACACCTGCATAGAATTTATCAGTATGGTAGTAAAAACCTAAACCAAAATTCGGCGCGAATCGATTATCTGGAACATCAGCACTCGTAGGTTCCAAATCAAAATTTCGTAGTTTCGAAAAGTCTAGATTAAGTAGGTTACCACCTATTTTCAATCCGAAAGAAAACTTGGCTGTATTGGTTTGATTTGCAGGTAATGAATAGGAAATTACACCATCCAAATAAGTTTCTTGAACAGCTCCATCACCAATATTGTCATTAACCACAGAGATACCATAACCGAGCCTACTATTACGAATCGGAGAATGTAGATTTACAGTAAATGTCTCTGGTGCGCCATTAATACCAATCCACTGAGAACGATATAGACTGGCAAAACTTAATTGTCCTCTTGATCCCGCATAAGCCGGATTCACACTTAATGTGTTGAACATATATTGGGTATACTGTGAGTCTTGTTGCCCGAAAATGTTAGCACAAAAAAGTGGAAAAATTAAGAGTAGTGATAATAAACTCTTTTTCAACATGAAGTTTGTTTGTTTATCTACTTATATAAAAATAGTCGTTGTCGATTAAGCGACCTTCACTAGTTTCATATTCAAAGATATAATAATAAATGCCTGCCGGAAGGTACTCGTCTACACTAATTGTGGATCTACCTCTGGACCTTCCATCAAAAACGTTATTTACATTGTTATAATTTGAAGCTTCGTATACGGCAACTCCCCATCTGTTAAAAATCCTCAATGTATTGTTTGGTGCACCTTCAACTCCTCTAATGAATAGAAAATCGTTCATACCGTCACCATTTGGTGTCACCATTTGATTAACTTCAATAGCGACTCGGGAATCCCTATTATCTGTTGGATCCAGATAATCAGGTGTACCGTCCAAATCTTCATCATCATTGGTCGGGTCACCATCACCATTACCATCCTCGTCTGGGGTGTCGATACCATCGTTGTCATCATCAAAATCGCGATAGTTCACATCGTCCTCTCCATCGGTATTTGGTAAATCAAATAAAGGATCTTCAATTTCATCATTAACATCATAACCGTCATTCACATTACTTCCTTCATAGCCATCATCCAATCCATCATTATCGGTATCGGTTCCCGTGAAGGTCCAATCGGGTTGGCCATCAAAATCGAAATCATTCCCTTCATTATTGTCAGGAACTGTATCGTTGTCACTGTCATCATCTAAATAATCTGGTGTCAAGTCTCCATCAGTATCAACGGGTAATACACCTTCATCTTCGACAATCGCTTCATATGTATCATCCAGACCGTCACTATCCCTATCAATACCAGTGGGTGGTATATACGTATCTGTTGGTTGAGCCTCTATATTATCAGGAATACCGTCATTATCACTATCGATATCCAAGCTGTCCGGTCTACCATCGCCATCAGTATCTATTGTTCCATCTCCTTCATTGATATCAATTATTCCATCGTTGTCGTCATCAATATCAACTATGTCAGGAACTCCATCGCCATCAGTATCTAAATCATCATCCTTCGGATCTAAATAATCAGGAATGCCATCTCCATTTGAATCATCGTTGGTCGGGTCCCCATCACCATCAGCATCCTCGTCTGGGGTGTCGATACCATCGTTGTCATCATCAAGGTCACGGTAGTTCACATCGTCCTCACCATCCGTGTTCGGTAAATCTTCCGATGGGTTCTCTATTTCGTCGTTCGAATCATAGCCATCGTTC
>NZ_JAAWWL010000003.1:0-129624 GCF_012272815.1 Croceivirga thetidis | reverse complement strand
CATAGGCGTCGTCAAGACCGTCATTGTCACTATCATTGCCACTTGGTGGAACATAACCATCGGTTGGCTGCCCCTCTACATTGTCAGGGATTCCGTCGTTGTCGCTGTCGATATCCAAGCTATCTGCACGGCCGTCCCCATCTGCATCCAATGCGCCATTTCCTTCTACTGTGTCTAAAAGTCCGTCATTATCATCATCAATATCAACCTCGTCAGGCACCCCATCTCCATCGGTATCCTCACGGTCATCGGTCGGATCAAGGTAGTCTGGTGTACCATCACCATCGGTATCATCGTTGGTCGGGTCTCCATTACCATCAGCATCCTCATCTGGGGTGTCGATACCATCTCCATCATCATCAATATCGCGATAGTTGACATCTTCTGTACCATCAGTATCTGGCAAATCAGAAGAAGGGTTATTTATTTCGTCATTAACATCAAAACCATCATTAACATCGCTTCCCTCATAGCCATCATCAAGACCATCACCGTCTGAATCTACACCCAAAAAGTTCTTATCAGGAAGACCATCGAAATCGAAATCACTTCCTTCGTTGTAATCAGGGACCAAATCATTGTCACTGTCAGAATCTAAATAATCTGGCTTGTCAGGGGCGCCATCTGTATTTACTGGTAACAATCCTCCAATGTAGGCAGAATTAACCCCTTTATTTAGTACGTAGGTATGAGCATCATCATTATTAGGCGGAATATAGCCAGCAGTTGTTTGAGCTTCAACATTATCCGGTATTCCATCTTTATCACTATCGATGTCTAACTGATTAGGTAAACCATCTTGGTCTATACTATCGTCAGGTCTTATTCCAATTGGATTATTGCTTTCATAAACATCATCCAGTCCGTTCTTATTTAAGTCTATACCAGAAGGAGCAACGTAAGTATGGAAATTTTGTGCCTCCCTATTGTCAAGAATCCCATCATTATCAGAATCCAAATCCAGATAATCAGGAACACCATCAGAATCTGTGTCTGATGGATTAGTCCAATAACAATTATCATTGTCTTCATTTCTATCTTCATCATCATTGGTAATTCCATCACCGTCAATATCGATATCATGGTCGTCAAACACACCATCATTATCGTAATCGTCTGTTAATTCAAATTCAATAGAAATTCCAAGCTCTGCACGAGGGAACACTACTGTTACAAACAAAAGTGAAAAGAGTAAAATAAAGAAAAAGCGCAAACCTTTGGTATAAGTCATAAACTCACGTTTAAAATATAAATACCTCGGCAAAGCGGTCAGGTTGGGTAGATTTGGGGTTCTACACTATATGCTGATGCAAAGTTAAATTTTCTTTTAGGTGCTCGACCTAATTGACATCAATATTCGACACATTTACGTTGAATATGTCACAAAAAGACGACAAAATCCTCAAATTACATAATATCTTCGGTGAAATACCCCCAATACTGCGTCTTTCGTAATGAAAATTGTACATTTTGCAAACCAATTGGTATAACTTAAAAGTGTATTCAATATTGTTCGCTAACCGTTTATTTTTGGGTAGTTTTGCCCAAATTTTTTGAATGACATTTGAACAAGAAATCAAAAGGCGACGAACTTTTGGTATTATCTCGCACCCAGATGCAGGTAAAACCACGTTAACGGAAAAGTTGTTGTTATTTGGGGGAGCTATTCAAGAAGCTGGGGCAGTAAAGAGCAATAAGATCAAAAAATCAGCTACTAGTGATTTTATGGAGATTGAGCGCCAAAGGGGAATATCTGTGGCCACCTCCGTTCTTGCCTTTATTTATAAGGATAAAAAAATAAACATTCTTGATACACCAGGCCACAAAGATTTTGCCGAGGACACTTTTAGAACTTTAACAGCAGTTGATAGTGTCATCGTTGTTATCGATGTTGCTAAAGGTGTTGAAGAGCAGACTGAAAAATTGGTTGAAGTCTGTAGGATGCGTAATATTCCTATGATAGTATTCATAAATAAGCTTGACCGAGAAGGAAAAGATGCATTTGATTTATTGGATGAAGTGGAACAAAAACTTGGCCTTTCGGTAACACCATTGAGCTTTCCTATAGGAATGGGGTATGATTTTAAAGGGATTTACAATATTTACGAGAAAAACATCAATCTATTTTCAGGAAATAGTAAACAAAATATTGAAGAAACAATTGCCTTTGATGACGTAAGCAGTTCTGAACTAGAAAAAATTATCGGTGAGGATGCTGCTGACTCGCTAAGGGAAAACCTTGAGCTTGTAGATGGTGTTTATCCTCCATTTGAAAAGGAAGCTTACTTGAGTGGTGACTTGCAGCCTGTTTTTTTTGGTTCTGCACTAAATAATTTTGGTGTTAGGGAACTATTGGATTGCTTTATTGAAATTGCACCTGACCCTCGAGCTAAAAAAGCCGAAGAACGTCTTGTAGAACCCAATGAAACAGACTTTTCGGGTTTTGTATTTAAAATTCATGCCAATATGGATCCCAAACACCGCGACCGTTTGGCCTTTGTAAAAATTGTTTCGGGGAAATTTGAACGCAATAAACCCTACCTACATGTTCGACACGACAAAAAACTAAAATTTTCGAGTCCGAATGCTTTTTTTGCTGAGAAAAAAGAAATTGTAGACACCTCGTTTCCTGGGGATATTGTTGGTCTACATGATACCGGGAATTTTAAAATCGGAGACACCTTAACAAGTGGTGAAAAATTACAATACCGAGGAATACCGAGTTTTTCTCCAGAACATTTTAGATATATCAACAATGCTGACCCCATGAAGGCAAAGCAGCTGAACAAGGGTATAGATCAATTGATGGATGAAGGTGTTGCACAGCTTTTTACCTTAGAACTTAATGGCAGAAAGGTAATTGGTACCGTAGGGGCATTACAATATGAAGTTATTCAATATCGATTGGAACATGAATATGGTGCTAAATGCACCTATGAAAACCTTCCGGTACATAAGGCCTGTTGGGTAGAACCTGAAGCTGATAATGAGGAGTTTTCTGAATTTAATAGAGTCAAACAAAAGTACCTGGCCAGGGATAAATCAGGACAATTGGTCTTTTTGTCGGATTCTGCCTTTTCATTGCAGATGACGCAGCAAAAATACCCCTCGGTGAAACTCCGATTCACATCAGAAAAAGATACTTAATTCGTTGTTAATGAATTGACTAAATGTTTGTTTGGAATTTTTTGTACTTTTCTAAGAATAACCAATAAAACAAACTTTATGTCATCATCAACAGTAAAACCACCTGTTTGGTTTTGGGTAGTAAGTGTATTAGCACTTCTTTGGAATCTAGTGGGCGTAGCTTCTTATCTCATGGATGCCTACATCAGTATTGAACAATTGGAAGCAATGACCCAAGAAATGCGCGAACTTTATGAAGGGCGTCCAGCTTGGGTAACCGCTTGCTTTGCAATCGCCGTATTCGGAGGAACCTTAGCTTCTATTGCCCTTGTACTCAGAAAAAAATGGGCGCGACCTGTTTTCATTATTTCTCTAATTGCCGCAATTGCCCAATTCGTACACTGGTTATTCATGACCAATTCTCCAGATGTTTACGGAGCTGAAGTTTATGTGATGCCAATTTTAGTTGTCCTTTTTGGAGCTTATGAAATCTTTTTTGCCAAACAAGGAATAGAAAAGGGTTGGCTTTCGTAATACCGATTTAAAATTCAAACAAAAACCCTGACCAAATGGTCAGGGTTTTTAATTTATGCTTCTCCTGTTGGGCCGAAATTCAAAGGTATAGGAGGTTGTTCATAATCTTTAATGGTACCATGGGCCTTTTCGAAACGCTGCACATTATCATTTAATGCTTTGAGAAACTTCTTGGCGTGTTGTGGTGTTAAAACTATTCTACTTTTCACCTTAGCCTTGGGAGCTCCCGGCATCATACTGATAAAATCAACCACAAATTCAGATACCGAATGATTAATGATTGCCAAGTTGGAATAGGTTCCCTCAGCGGTTTTTTCATCCAACTCAATATTTATGGATTTTGGTTTTTTATTGTTTTCTGCCATCGTAAAGATTTGTTATGAGAAAAAGAAAACCCTGACAGAAGTCAGGGCTTATCCTTTTAAAATTTAAATTCCTCTTTTCGAGCCATGATTTCATCGTACTCTTCTTTAGAGCCAACAATGATGCTATCATAGTCACGCATACCTGTACCAGCCGGAATTTTGTGTCCAACAATTACATTTTCCTTCAATCCTTCTAAGGTATCAACCTTACCACTTACAGCAGCCTCGTTCAATACTTTGGTCGTTTCTTGGAACGACGCTGCAGAAATGAACGATTTTGTTTGTAGTGAAGCTCTAGTAATACCTTGAAGTATTGGAGTCGCGGTAGCTGGAACTGCATCCCTTGCTTCCACCAGATTCTTATCTGCACGTTTCAACAATGAATTTTCATCACGTAATGCACGGGCTGAAACAATTTGTCCAGCTTTCAAGTTCTCAGAATCGCCTGCGTCTTCAACAACTTTCTGACCGAAAATCTCATCATTTTCACGGATGAAATCATCCTTGTGAACCAATTGATTCTCTAAGAAAATAGTATCACCAGCATCTTCAATACGAACTTTTCGCATCATCTGTCGCACAACAACTTCGAAATGCTTGTCATTGATTTTTACCCCTTGCAAGCGATAAACTTCTTGAACTTCATTCACCAAATACTGTTGAACAGCAGATGGTCCTTTGATTGCCAAGATATCTTCAGGAGTAATTGACCCATCAGAAAGTGGCATACCAGCACGTACATAATCGTTCTCTTGAACCAAAATCTGATTTGATAGTTTCACCAAGTATTTCTTGATTTCACCCAATTTCGATTCAATGATAATTTCACGGTTACCACGCTTGATTTTACCAAAAGAAACCACACCATCAATTTCAGAAACTACAGCTGGGTTCGATGGGTTACGCGCTTCAAAAAGTTCGGTAACCCTTGGAAGACCACCAGTAATATCACCTGCTTTTGCAGACTTACGTGGAATCTTAACCAAGATTTTACCTTCTTTAATTTTCTCACCATCATCGACCATTATATGCGAACCTACAGGTAAGTTGTATGAACGTAAAGTCTCTCCTTTTCCATCCTTAATTAAAAGTGTAGGTATTAACTTCTTGTTTCTTGATTCAGAAATTACCTTTTCTTGGAAACCAGTTTGTTCATCAATTTCTACTTGATAAGTAATACCTTGTTCAATATTCTCATAAGCGATTTGCCCAGTGAATTCTGAAACAATTACACCATTATATGGATCCCACTGACAAATAACATCGCCTTTTTTGATTTTTGCACCATTCTTAATAAATAGCTGAGAACCGTAAGGAATATTATTGGTACTTAAGGTGATACCTGTTTTCTCATCAACAATCTTAACTTCTGAAGTCCTTGAAATAACGATTTCTGATTTCTCTCCTTCGCTATTTTCTCCCTTTACTAAGCGTAAATCTTCAATTTCCGCTACACCATCAAACTTGGCCTCAAGTTTATTCTCCTCAGAAATGTTACCAGCAATACCACCCACGTGGAATGTACGCAATGTCAACTGAGTACCAGGTTCTCCAATGGACTGTGCAGCAACTACACCAACAGCCTCACCTCGTTGAACCATCTTGTTGGTAGCTAAGTTTCTACCGTAACATTTCGCACAAATACCTTTAGGGGCCTCACAAGTCAACGGTGAACGAACCTCAATCATTTCAATAGGCGAGGCATCAACTTTAGCCGCTTCTTTCTCAGTGATTTCTTGACCTGCACTGATTAAAAGCTCTTCAGTTACTGGATTGTAAACATCGTTTAAAGAAACACGTCCTAAGATTCTTTCTCCCAGAGATTCAACAATCTCTTCATTCTTACGTAATGGTTCTACTTCGATTCCTCGTAACGTGCCACAATCTTCAATATTGATGATAACATCTTGAGATACATCAACCAATCGACGCGTCAAGTATCCTGCATCTGCAGTCTTTAATGCCGTATCTGCAAGACCTTTACGTGCACCGTGCGTTGAAATAAAGTACTCCAAAATTGAAAGTCCTTCCTTAAAGTTCGAAAGAATTGGATTTTCAATAATTTCTCCACCACCGGCAGTTGATTTTTTAGGCTTTGCCATCAAACCACGCATACCCGTTAACTGACGAATTTGTTCTTTAGAACCCCTTGCTCCTGAATCCAACATCATATATACCGAGTTGAATCCCTGTTGGTCCTCACGAATTCGCTTCATTGCCAATTCAGTCAACATGGCATTCGTAGAAGTCCAAACATCAATTACTTGATTGTAACGCTCATTATTGGTGATAAGACCCATGTTGTAGTTGGCCATAATACCATCTACTTGACCATTGGCCTCTTCAATCATTTCAATTTTCTCTTTCGGAATGATAATATCACCCAAACTGAAGGACAATCCACCTTTAAAGGCAAACTGGTAACCCATAGTTTTAATCTTATCTAAGAAAGCAGCAGTTCTAGGAACATCAGTTACTGCTAAAATATCTCCGATAATATTACGTAAGGCCTTTTTGGTCAATACTTGATTAATGAAACCTGCCTCTTCAGGAACATGTTCATTGAACAATACCCTGCCAACAGTTGTATCAATAATCTGATTCACCAACTCACCTTCTTCGTTAAAGTCCTTTGTACGTACTTTAATTCCTGCGTTTAGGTCAACCTTTTTCTCATTGAAGGCAATAACGACTTCTTCAGGAGAATAGAATGTTGTTCCTTCACCCTTTACAGTAATCGTATCATCAGAAACACGTTTTTTGGTCATATAATAAAGACCCAAAACCATATCCTGAGAAGGTACTGCAATTGGAGAACCATTTGCTGGATTCAAAATGTTTTGTGAAGCCAACATCAATAATTGTGCTTCCAAAATTGCTTCTGGACCTAAAGGTAAATGCACCGCCATTTGGTCACCATCAAAATCCGCATTAAATGCAGTACATGCCAATGGGTGCAAACGAATCGCCTTACCTTCAATTAATTTAGGTTGAAAAGCCTGAATACCTAAACGGTGAAGTGTGGGGGCACGGTTCAAAAGAACTGGATGTCCTTTTAAAACATTTTCTAAAATATCCCAAACAACCGGCTCTTTCTTATCAATTATTTTTTTGGCAGATTTTACTGTTTTCACAATACCTCTTTCAATCAACTTTCTGATTATAAAAGGCTTGTATAGCTCAGCAGCCATATCTTTTGGTAAACCGCATTCGTAAAGGTTCATTTCTGGACCAACGACGATTACAGAACGTGCAGAATAGTCAACACGCTTACCCAATAAGTTTTGACGGAAACGACCTTGCTTACCCTTCAAGGAATCTGAAAGTGATTTCAAAGGTCTGTTTGATTCTGTTTTAACAGCAGAAGCTTTTCTGGTGTTATCAAACAATGAATCAACAGCTTCTTGAAGCATCCTTTTTTCATTTCGAAGGATTACCTCAGGTGCTTTAATTTCCATCAATCGTTTTAAACGATTGTTACGGATGATTACACGACGATATAAATCATTCAAATCGGAGGTAGCGAAACGACCACCATCCAATGGTACCAAAGGACGCAATTCTGGTGGAATAACCGGAATAACCTTCATAATCATCCATTCAGGACGATTCTCTCGATTATCTTGTGATTCCCTCAAAGCTTCAACAACTTGAAGTCTCTTTAATGCTTCAGTCTTACGTTGCTTAGAAGTTTCAGTATTTGCTTTGTGCCTTAATTCGTATGAAAGTTGCTCCAAATCAATTCGAGACAATAACTCAATAAGACATTCTGCACCCATTTTTGCGATAAACTTATTTGGGTCAGTATCTTCCAAATACTGATTCTCAGCAGGAATCGAATCTAAAATGTTCAAATACTCCTCCTCGGTCAAGAAATCCATTTTATTGATTTCTTCACCTTCAGGGCCTTTGGCAATACCTGGCTGGATAACTACATAACGTTCGTAGTAAATAATCATATCCAATTTCTTGGAAGGCAATCCTAAAAGGTATCCTATTTTGTTTGGCAATGAACGGAAGTACCAGATATGTGCTACAGGTACCACCAAGTTGATATGCCCTACCCTATCGCGACGAACTTTCTTCTCAGTTACTTCTACACCACATCGGTCACAAACGATACCTCGGTAGCGAATACGCTTGTATTTTCCACAAGCACATTCGTAATCTTTTACGGGGCCGAAGATTCGTTCGCAGAACAAACCATCACGTTCTGGCTTATGCGTACGATAGTTTATAGTCTCAGGCTTTAAAACTTCCCCTCTTGACTCTGCCAAAATTGCTTCTGGAGAAGACAAGCCTATAGAAATTTTATTAAACCTTTTTTGTGTGTTATTATCTTTTGTTCTAGCCATGATGCTAATACGATATTACTGTTCTCTATAAAATTTATTCTTCCAATCTGATATCAAGACCCAAACCTTTCAGTTCGTGCATCAATACATTGAAAGATTCTGGCAAGCCAGGTTCTGGCATGGTCTCACCTTTCACGATAGACTCGTAAGTTTTGGCACGACCAATTACGTCATCGGATTTAACCGTTAAAATCTCACGAAGTGTGGATGAGGCCCCATAAGCCTCCAATGCCCAAACTTCCATCTCTCCAAAACGTTGACCACCAAACTGGGCCTTACCACCTAATGGCTGTTGTGTAATCAAAGAGTATGGTCCGATTGATCTAGCGTGCATCTTGTCATCAACCATGTGACCTAATTTCAACATGTAGATAATACCAACCGTTGCAGCTTGATCAAATCGTTCACCGGTTCCACCGTCATATAAATAGGTGTGTCCAAATTGAGGTACACCTGCTTCTTCAGTGAATTTTTCGATTTCTTCCATTGAAGCACCATCGAAAATTGGAGTTGCAAATTTCTTATCCAATTTCTGACCTGCCCAGCCTAATACGGTTTCATAAATCTGACCAATGTTCATACGAGAAGGTACACCCAACGGATTCAATACAATGTCAACCGGAGTTCCGTCTTCTAAGAAAGGCATGTCTTCTTGACGAACAATTCGTGCAACGATACCTTTGTTACCGTGACGACCAGCCATCTTATCACCAACTTTTAGCTTACGTTTTTTAGCAATGTAAACTTTAGCCAACTTCATGATTCCTGCAGGTAACTCATCACCAACAGAAATCGTGAACTTATCCCTTCTCAAATTACCTTGAAGGTCATTCAGCTTGATTTTATAGTTGTGCAATAGGTCATTAACCATTGCATTGGTCTTGTCATCAGTTGTCCAAGTACCGCTAACGAGGTGAGCGAAATCATCAACTGAATTCAACATCTTAGCTGTATACTTTTTACCTTTTGGTAAAACCTCTTCACCTAAATCATTTTGTACTCCTTGAGAAGTCTTCCCATTAACTAAACTTGATAACTTTTCAACCAAGACGTCTTTTAGCTGTTGGAATTTAACTTCGTATTCCAATTCCAATTTAGAAATGGCTTCCTTGTCTTCTGAACGTTTTCTCTTGTCTTTAATAGAACGTGAGAACAACTTCTTATCAATTACAACACCTCTCAACGATGGGGAAGCTTTTAAAGAAGCATCTTTAACGTCACCTGCTTTATCGCCAAAGATTGCACGAAGTAGTTTTTCTTCTGGTGTTGGGTCTGACTCTCCTTTTGGAGTAATCTTACCAATCAAAATGTCACCAGGTTTTACTTCGGCACCTATTCGAATCATACCATTTTCATCCAAATCCTTGGTGGCTTCTTCAGAAACATTGGGTATATCGTTTGTTAATTCTTCTGCACCTAATTTGGTATCACGAACTTCAAGAGAGTACTCGTCAATGTGAATTGAGGTGAATATATCTTCACGCACCACCTTTTCAGAAATTACAATCGCATCCTCAAAGTTGTAACCTTTCCATGGCATGAATGCAACTTTCATGTTTTGACCTAGCGCCAATTCCCCTTTTTGAGTTGCATAGCCCTCACAAAGTACCTGTCCCTTTTTAACCTTGTCACCTTTCTTAACAATAGGTTTCAAGTTGATACTTGTACCTTGGTTTGTTTTCCGGAATTTGATTAACCCATACGTTTTGAAATCTTCTTCAAAACTTACCAATTTCTCTTCCTCCGTTCGGGTATATTTAATGGTGATTTTTTGTGAATCAACATAGTCTACAACACCATCATCCTCTGCATTTATCAAGACTCGGGAATCAGTTGCAACCTGTCTTTCAAGACCAGTACCCACAATTGGAGAATTTGGTCTTAACAATGGTACCGCCTGACGCATCATGTTTGACCCCATCAACGCTCTGTTCGCATCATCATGCTCCAAGAATGGAATCAATGAAGCCGAAATAGAAGCAATTTGATTCGGTGCAACATCCGTGTAGTTTACCTCTGACGGGTCAACAACTGGGAAATCACCTTCTTCACGAGCTATCACCTTATCTTGGTCAATTGCACCATCTTTCTTCAAAGGAATATTTGCCTGGGCAATTTTCATTCCTTCTTCCTCTTCTGCACTTAGGTAAATATGCTCATCCACATTCACCTTTCCATTATCTACCTTTCTGTAAGGAGTTTCCAAGAAGCCCATTTGATTCACTTTGGCAAAAACACCAAGTGAAGAAATCAAACCAATATTTGGACCTTCAGGAGTCTCAATCGGACATAACCTTCCGTAGTGTGTGTAGTGAACGTCACGAACCTCGAATCCAGCACGCTCCCTAGAAAGACCACCAGGACCTAATGCAGAAAGTCTTCTTTTATGTGTAATCTCAGCCAATGGGTTTGTTTGGTCCATGAACTGAGATAACTGGTTTGTACCAAAGAAAGAATTAATAACCGAAGACAAGGTCTTTGCATTAATCAAATCAATTGGCGTAAATACCTCGTTATCACGTACGTTCATACGCTCACGAATCGTCCTCGCCATACGGGCAAGACCTACACCGAATTGTTGCGACAATTGCTCACCAACCGTTCTAACACGTCGGTTTGATAAGTGATCAATATCATCAATCTCCGCTTTTGAGTTAATTAACTCAATCAAATATTTGATGATAGTAATGATATCTTGCTTGGTCAAAACCTCTTTGTCCATTTCGATATCAAGACCCAATTTCTTATTCATTCTATATCGACCAACTTCACCTAGGCTGTAACGTTGATCAGAGAAAAACAACTTGTCAATAATACCTCTTGCCGTTTCCTCATCTGGTGGTTCAGCATTACGCAATTGTCTATAGATATGCTCTACCGCCTCTTTTTCAGAGTTGGTAGGATCTTTTTGTAACGTATTATGAATAATAGCATAATCAGACTGTGCGTTGTTTTCCTTATGAAGAAGGATTGTCTTTACATCAGCATCTATTATTTCATCAATATGCTCTTTTTCTAAAACAGTATCCCTGTCAAGAACAATTTCATTACGTTCGATAGAAACCACCTCGCCCGTATCCTCATCCACAAAATCCTCATGCCATGTATTCAAAACACGAGCTGCGAGCTTTCGGCCTAATACTTTTTTAAGTCCAGCTTTGGTAACTTTGATTTCTTCAGACAAATCAAAGATTTCTAAAATATCTTTATCTCGCTCATACCCTATCGCACGGAAAAGCGTAGTAACTGGTAATTTTTTCTTTCTGTCAATGTAAGCATACATTACAGAGTTGATATCCGTAGCAAATTCAATCCATGATCCTTTAAATGGAATAACCCTTGCTGAATAAAGTTTTGTACCGTTAGCATGGAAAGACTGCCCAAAGAAAACCCCAGGTGAACGGTGCAATTGAGAAACAACAACACGTTCAGCACCATTGATTACAAATGTTCCGCTTGGGGTCATATATGGAATCGTACCCAAATACACATCCTGAACGATTGTCTCAAAATCTTCATGTTCTGGGTCTGTACAATACAATTTCAAACGTGCCTTTAAAGGAACGCTGTAAGTCAATCCCCGCTCAATACATTCTTGAATGGAATATCTCGGTGGATCGATAAAATAATCCAAAAACTCTAGTACAAACTGGTTTCTGGTATCTGTGATTGGAAAGTTCTCCATGAAGGTGTTGTAAAGACCTTCGTTGCCTCTTTCGTCAGATTTTGTCTCAAGTTGAAAAAAGTCTTGAAAAGATTTAATCTGAATGTCCAAGAAATCCGGGTAATCCGGTATGTTCTTAGCGGATGCAAAATTTACTCTTTCAGTCTGATTTGTGAACATCTATGGACAAGTTTAATAGTGAATTCTCAAAATGGGTTGCGTACCTCTTAATACGCTAGTCTAAAAAACAGGCTAAGGTCTAACCACCAGTACGGCGGAAAGACCTTAACCTAATTGTATTTGTTATTGCTTTTATTTAAGCTCAACTTCTGCTCCTGCTTCTTCTAAGGAATTTTTGATTCCTTCAGCTTCATCTTTAGAAACTGCTTCTTTAATTGCTTTTGGTGCGCTATCAACAATTTCCTTAGCATCTTTCAAACCAAGACCTGTTAATTCTTTCACCAATTTAACAACTGCCAATTTAGAAGCTCCAGCTGATTTAAGGATTACATCAAATTCTGATTTTTCCTCACCAGCATCACCACCTTCACCACCGCCAGCAGCAGGTCCGGCAACGGCTACAGCAGCAGCTGCAGGCTCAATACCATATTCTTCTTTTAAAATGTCGGCCAATTCATTTACCTCTTTTACTGTAAGGTTAACCAACTGTTCTGCAAAATCTTTCAAATCTGCCATTTTCTATCGTTTTAATTCGTTTTTGTAAAAAATATAATTAGTAATAAGTGCGTACGTTTTATCGCTCAGATAAAGTTTGTAGGATGCCAGCCAATTTACCACCTCCAGACTTAAGTCCAGAAATAACGTTCTTAGCAGGCGATTGCAATAATGTTACAATCTCACCTAACAATTCTTCTTTCGACTTGATATTAACCAAAGCCTCAAGGTTTTCATCGCCGACATAAACCGACTCTTCGATGAAGGCCCCTTTAAGAAGAGGTTTATCTGATTTTTTTCTGAAATTCTTGATAAGTTTTGCTGGTGCATTACCCGTTTCAGTCAACATCAATGAAGTGTTGCCTTTTAAAACATTCGATAACTCACCAAACTCCTTATCTGAAGCTTCCATTGCTTTTGCAAGCAAAGTATTCTTCACTACTGAAAGTTTAATGTTTGCCTTAAAACATGCTCTTCTCAAATCAGAGGTGGTTCCGGCATCCAAACCAGAGATATCCGTTAAATAAATTGTCGGTGTCTCTGCTAACTGAGCAGTCAAGTCTTCAATTACTGTTGCTTTTTCTTCTCTTGTCATTGTTATAGAATTAAGCTACTCGGTTATTAAACTGCTTTAGGGTCAAGTTGAACACTAGGACTCATGGTACTGCTCATGTATACACTTTTCATGTAAACACCTTTTGCAGCCGCGGGCTTCAATTTGTTCAAAGTATCCAATAATTCTTTTGCATTGTCCGCTATTTTATCTGCAGTAAAGGAAACTTTACCTATTGCAGCATGAACAATACCTGTTTTGTCAACCTTGAAATCAATTTTACCACCTTTAACGTCAGCTACTGCTTTACCAACGTCCATGGTTACAGTTCCGGTTTTAGGGTTCGGCATTAAACCTCGTGGGCCCAATATTCTACCAAGAGGACCTAATTTACCCATTACACTTGGCATTGTGACAATAACGTCAACATCTGTCCAACCGCCCTTGATTTTATCTAAAAATTCATCTAATCCAACAAAGTCAGCACCAGCTTCTTTCGCTTCAGCTTCCTTATCAGGAGTCACCAACGCTAGAACTTTGACCTCCTTACCCGTACCGTGCGGCAGAGTAACAACGCCTCGAACCATTTGATTAGCTTTACGAGGATCAACTCCCAAACGCACAGCTAAGTCAACAGTAGCATCAAATTTTACATTGGTTATTTCTTTGACCAAAGAGGAAGCCTCTTGAACGGAATACAACTTGTCCTTTTCAATTTTAGCTTGTGCCTCTTTTTGCTTTTTTGTCAATTTTGCCATTCTAAATTGCTTTTCGATTTAAAAAGGTTTAGCTCCAGCTACTTTCAATCCCATTGAACGCGCTGTACCAGCTACCATACTCATTGCAGACTCTACAGTGAACGCATTTAGGTCAACCATTTTGTCTTCGGCAATAGTCTTAACTTGATCCCAAGTTACGGTACCTGATTTTGCTCTGTTAGGTTCTCCTGATCCTTTTTTAATCTTCGCTGCTTCCATCAATTGAACGGCCGCCGGCGGTGTTTTTACAACAAATTCAAATGATTTGTCTTTGTAAACAGTGATGACAACTGGCAATACCTTGCCTTGTTTGTCCTGCGTACGAGCATTAAACTGCTTGCAGAACTCCATAATGTTGACACCTGCAGCACCTAAGGCGGGTCCAACCGGTGGCGACGGATTCGCAGCACCTCCCCTAACTTGTAGTTTTACAACCTTATCTACTTCTTTTGCCATTTTTAAAAATTAAATTTCAATTGTGTTAATTGGAAGCAACACAATTATTATATGTAACAGCTCTTATACTTTTTCTACTTGCATATAGCTCAATTCCAACGGTGTTTTTCTTCCGAAAATTTTCACCATTACCTCAAGCTTACGCTTTTCTTCATTTATTTTTTCAACAGTTCCATTAAAACCATTGAACGGTCCATCGATAACTTTCACAGTTTCACCCAATACGAAAGGTATCGCAACATTATCGGTATTCACAGCCAACTCGTCAACCTTACCAAGCATACGATTAACTTCTGCTTTTCTCAAAGGAACAGGATCCCCTCCTTTGGTTTCTCCGAGAAACCCGATAACATTTGTAATTGACTTGATAATGTGAACCATTTCACCACCAAGGTTGGCCTTAATCATGATATAGCCAGGAAAATAGGTACGCTCTTTATTAATTTTCTTCCCGTTACGGATTTGAACTACTTTTTCCGTAGGAACCAGAACGTCTTCCAGATAATCACCAAAACCAGCTCTTTCAACTTCTGATTCTATGTATCCTTTAATTTTATTCTCCTGTCCGCTTACTGCGCGAACTACATACCATTTTTTCTCTAAAACCTCAGCCATCCTATCCTATCACATTTTCAAAGTACAACGTAATTAACTCACTGAATGCGGTATCCACACCCCATGTGGCCAGCGCGAAAAGAATTGAGAATACAGCAACAACAACCATAAGATTGGAGGCTTGTTCCCTGTTCAACCAGGTAACGTTATTTTTCAATTCTTCCCAAGATTCCTTAACGTAAGTCAACATATCAATTTCCTTTTCTGGCACGGGAGGAGAGACTCGAACTCCCGACACCTGGTTTTGGAGACCAGTGCTCTACCAACTGAGCTACACCCGTATTTACACTGAAAGGTATTCCACATCGTGGAACACCCTCAGTATAAAATATTTGTAATAAATCTTAATCTAAAATTTCAGTAACCTGACCAGCACCTACAGTTCTACCACCTTCACGGATAGCGAAACGTAGACCAACGCTCAATGCGATAGGCTGAATCAAATCAACAGTAATGGTCAAGTTATCACCTGGCATTACCATTTCAACTCCGTCAGGTAAGTTAATGTTACCTGTTACATCAGTTGTACGAACGTAGAACTGAGGACGGTAGTTGTTGTGGAATGGAGTGTGACGACCACCTTCTTCTTTTTTCAAGATATAAACCTCAGCTTTGAACTTAGCGTGTGGTTTAACAGAACCTGGCTTACAAATAACCATACCTCTTTTGATGTCTGATTTCTCAATACCTCTCAAAAGAATACCTACATTATCACCAGCTTCACCTCTATCCAAAATCTTACGGAACATCTCCACACCAGTAATAGTAGAAGCTAATTTCTCAGCACCCATACCAATGATATCTACAGCATCACCAGTATTGGCAATACCTGTTTCGATACGTCCTGTTGCCACAGTACCACGACCAGTAATAGTGAAAACGTCTTCAACTGGCATCAAAAAGTCTTTGTCAACATCACGCTTTGGAAGCTCAATCCACTCATCAACAGCAGCCATCAATTCCATAACAGTGTCTACCCACTTTTGCTCACCATTCAATGCACCAAGAGCAGAACCTGCGATTACAGGACCGTTGTCACCATCGTATTCGTAGAAAGAAAGTAATTCTCTGATTTCCATCTCAACTAGTTCCAAAAGCTCTTCATCATCAACCATATCCACCTTGTTCATGAAAACAACGATACGCGGAATACCTACCTGACGACCAAGAAGGATGTGCTCTCTAGTTTGTGGCATTGGGCCATCTGTTGCAGCAACAACCAAAATGGCACCGTCCATTTGAGCAGCACCAGTCACCATGTTCTTAACGTAATCGGCGTGACCAGGACAATCAACGTGAGCATAGTGACGGTTTGCCGTCTGATACTCAACGTGAGATGTGTTGATGGTAATACCCCTTTCTTTCTCTTCAGGAGCATTGTCAATAGAGTCAAAGCTTCTTAGCTCTGACAAACCTGCGTTCGCTAATACAGTAGTAATAGCAGCAGTCAATGTAGTTTTACCATGATCTACGTGTCCAATAGTACCAATATTTAAGTGCGGTTTGGAACGATCAAAAGTTTCCTTTGCCATTTTAAAATGATTTTAATCTTAGTATTTAATATTAGTGTCTTAATCTATCGAGCCAACGACGGGAATTGAACCCGTGACCTCTTCCTTACCAAGGAAACGCTCTACCCCTGAGCTACGTCGGCGTAAAGTGTTCAATCTACATCCTTATTAAAGGAAGAGATTAGTTGCATTCACAACTTTGTCACTCTTTTGAGCGGGAGACCGGGTTCGAACCGGCGACATTCAGCTTGGAAGGCTGACGCTCTACCAACTGAGCTACTCCCGCATTATTATTAGTCAATATTTCAAAAAATTCGATGTATTACGTCGAATTACTGTTTTTTGTGAAAATTAAGTGGGGAGAGCAGGATTCGAACCTGCGAAGGTAAAAACCAACAGATTTACAGTCTGTCCTCGTTGGCCGCTTGAGTATCTCCCCTCCCTTGATTTTCAATAAATTACGAGCCGATAGAGGGACTCGAACCCACGACCTGCTGATTACAAATCAGCTGCTCTAGCCAGCTGAGCTATATCGGCATTTCTCAGCATTTTATCACAAAAAAAAGCCCGTTATTTCTAACGGACTGCAAATGTAGCGTTTTATTTGTTTATTCAAAAAAATTAGAAAAAAATTTTGATTAGACGTAAGCCCTTTGTTTTTGCTTTCTTTTGACCAGTTTTCTTTCTAATGAATTACATGCGGAATCAACCGCCTCCTCAAAAGATTTGCATTGCTTTTTTACAATAAAACTATCCTTGGGTACATGCACTTTAATTTCTACAATTTTGTTTTCTTTTTCACTAGTGTTTTCAACCTTTAAATAAACGTCAGCACTAATGACCTTGTCATAGAATAAATCTAGTTTATCCATTCTGTTTTGGATAAAATCCATCAACTTTCTGTCAGCCACAAAATTTACCGATTGCGCATTTACCTTCATAGATTCAGATTTTAGGTCCGCTTTTGGCGGATGGTTAAACATACAAGGAGATTTACTCCTTATTTCTTGGATGGGCCTTTAAATGTATTTTTTTCAGCTCAGCAATATTATTATGGGTGTAAACCTGCGTAGATGCTAAACTTGAATGCCCTAAAAGTTCTTTAACTGCGTTAAGATCAGCCCCATTGTTAAGAAGGTGGGTCGCGAATGAATGTCGAAGAACATGCGGACTCTTCTTAACCTTTGAGGAAACCTTACTAAGATACTTATTTATAATACGATAAACAAGAGTTTCGTAAAGTTGATGACCTGATGTTTTTAATAAAAGAAAATCATTATCAACAATATGTTCAAGTTCTTTTCTTTTGTTCAGGTAAACTCTTATTAAGTTTCGTAATTGTGGTAGAATAGGAATTATCCGTTCTTTGTTACGCTTGCCCAAAACCTTTAAAGTGCCACTCTCTAAACTAATGGCATTTATTTTTAAGCCTATAAGTTCGGCCCTTCTAATACCAGTGGAATACAAAAGTTCTATAATCAGCTTATTTCTAATTCCTTCAAAGCTATCTTCAAAATCAATCTTATTTAATAGATTTTCCATTTCTGGCCTTGAGAGCGGAACCAAAACTTTTTTATCAACCCTTAGGCTTTTGTGTTTGGCCAAAGGAGAATTTTTAATTTTTTCAACTTTTAAAAGAAAATTGTAAAAGGCCTTTAGTGAAGAAACCTTTCTGTTGATGCTCCGGTTTGAAATTCCGGCATTTGATAAGTTGATAATCCAACTTCTTATAGATTGATATTCAATAATTTCAATTTCATTCTCCCTCAATTCTTCTTGACAAAAAGCTTGAAATACTTCAATATCCTCGGTATACGCCTTAACGGTGTGCAGGGAATAGTTCTTTTCTTGAAGGAGATATTCTTTGAAAGCACTTAAATGCATACCCAAATGTATGGAAATAAAAAACCCGTCCTGAGGCTATCAAAACGGGAGATCTATTCTTTTAGGACCTGTGCCTATTGTTCTTCGTTGTCACGAAGCCTCTGAATGTATTGGGCCTTTTGAATTTCTGCCCTTCTTTTCACAGAAGGCTTAGTAAATTGTTGTCTTGAACGAAGTGCACGCATTTTTCCTGTTCTATCGAACTTTCGCTTAAAACGCTTTAGTGCCCTATCGATATTTTCTCCTTCTTTTACTGGTATTATTAACATTGGCTACAACCTCCTTTCTTTAAAATTTTTTTCCGATTGTGTAATCGGGCTGCAAATATACAAATGAATCCGATTTAGGAAACACTTATTTTCAAATCTTTTTCTGGGGCATTCTTTAGCGGTGCTCGATATTCTTTTTTGTCAATAACAATTTTGGCTATTATTTCTTTTAGAATTTCTGAAGTTCCACCACCAATTGGACCTAATCTGCTATCTCGAAGCATTCGAGCCATTGGATAGTCTTCTATATAACCATAACCTCCCAAAAATTGTAAACAGCCGTAAATTACTTCATCTGCGACCTTGGTAGATTTCAATTTTGATATTGTTGCCTCTTTAACCGCATATTCTCCCCTATCTAGTTTGCCAACTACAGCATAATTATACTCTTTGCAAACCTCTACCTCTGCAAATAATTCAACATATTTATGTCTTAAAGCTTGAAATTGATTTATTGACTTACCAAAAGCTTCTCGTTCTGCCATGTATTGCAGTGCATATTCCAAGGCAAATTCCGCTCTTGCATGGGCATTAATTCCCATAACCAATCGTTCAAGGGCAAATGCTTCCATAATAAAGGTGAAGCCTTGACCTTCTAAACCGATTAAGTTCTCTTCAGGAACTTGAACATTGTCAAAAGCTAATTCTGCGGTATCTGAAGCTCGCCACCCCAATTTGTTAAGTTTATTCGCCGAAACACCTTCTGCATCGCGGTCAACTATAAATAATGAAATTCCTTTATTACCGGCAGAAACATCTGTTTTTGCAGCCAAAATTATGTAATCACCGTAAACTCCATTAGTGATGAAAGTTTTCGAACCATTGATAACGTAAACGTCCTCTTTTTTTACTGCCGTAGTGCGCATTCCAGCAACATCACTCCCACCAAAAGGTTCTGTGACACCCAGACAACCTATTTTTCTTCCATGAACGCTTGGCACAAGGTATTTTAGCTTCTGTTGGTGATTTGCATTCTTATTGAGGTGAGTCATTGCCAAGTATGCATGTGCCCACATCGCCGCAGCAAATCCACCAGAATTGATACGCTGCATTTCTTCCAAAAAGATTGTTGTGTAAAATAAATCCAATCCTAACCCATCATATTCTTCAGGCGTAGCAAGACCAAAATAACCCATTTCACCAATCTTCGTCCATATGGCAGATTCTATTTTGCCTTCTTCCTCCCACTTATCTACGTTTGGGGCTACTTCTTTTTGTAAGAAATCCCTAAGGCTTTCACGAAACAACTGATGTTCTTCAGTAAAATAACTGCTACTCATCGCAACTTTTTAGATACTCAAATATAACTTAATTCGCTCATTTTTGTTTTGCGGATATCCGGAAATGTTCAACAAATCATCCAAATTTGTGAAGTTTCCCTGACGATTTCGGTAGCTCACTATATTTTGTGCAAGCTCTCGTGAAATGTAGACTAAACTTGATAATTCTTCAACAGATGCAGTATTGATATTTATTCTTTTAATCTTCGGTGGATTAAGGACTTTATAATTATTTAAAACCTTATTTTCGACCCCTCGTTCCAAACCATAAACATCATAGAGTTGTTCGTTAACCAAAAAGCCACCAAGTCGATTTCTAAATTTTACGATGCGTGCTGAAAGGACATCTCCAATACCGTTAATTTCTTTTAAGTCTTTTATAGTCGCTGAATTTAAATCACTGACGCCCACGCTTATTTCAGAGTCTTTTTCCACCCTTTTTATTGTTCTCTCATCCTTGGAATTAACCCAATCAGGAAACTTGAAATATGGCGAAATGGTACCTAAAAGAGAATCAGAAACCCTTGTGACCTCTTGAAACTCTTGGGCTGAGTTCACAAACTTTTTTTGTACTCTAAAACTATGGAGCCGGTCGATTTCATCTGGGGACAAGCCTAAGGTATACCCTTTGTAATCTGATATGTAATTGGGGTTAAAAGGAAAAATTCTTGTTGAATCCTTTTCATTAATAGCGCTTTTAAGACTATCAATTTTCAATTGCGTCTTTTCGTCAAATCGGAAACTACTTTCTCGATTGTGCGCAAAAAATTTCAAACCGAAGTATGCCCCAATTAACATAATAATTAAAAGAAGCAAAAAGAAAATCCCACTTCGTTCTTGGTTGTCGAACTTTAAGTGGGGTTTCATGAGTTAATTAAAATATCTATTTTTCTGAACCAGCCTTAATTGCCCCTAAGTAGCGTTTCAGTTGCTCTTTAACTATTGGGAACAAAAAGTAAAGTCCTACCATATTAGGGAATACCATTGCAAATATCATCGCATCTGAAAAAGCCCAAATGGAATCCATGCTGGCTGCTGCACCTATTATAACAAAAACACAGAAAAGTAACTTATAGGTTAAATCGGTTTTCTTGCCTCTTCCGAATAAATACTTCCATGATTGAAGACCATAATAAGACCAAGAAATCATAGTTGAGACCGCAAATAATACTACTGCTATCGTTAAGAAAACATTCGAAAAGGGTATGTATTCTCCAAAGGCCTTAGATGTTATTCCAGCCCCTTCGTAAGCAATACCTTCAATCAAAACAGCTCCACTGCCATCACCACCATACTCGAAATATCCACCGAAATTGAATATAATGATTACCAAAGCGGTCATTGTACAAATTACCACGGTATCGATAAAGGGCTCCAATAAAGCTACCAAACCTTCGGAAGCTGAGTATTTTGTTTTCACAGCTGAGTGCGCGATTGATGCCGAACCAGCTCCTGCTTCATTCGAAAAAGCAGCCCTTCTAAATCCGACAAGTAATACACCAATAACACCACCCACCCCTATTGCAGTAGGATTAAAGGCCTCTTTAACTATTAAGCCAATGGCATCATCAATTAATGGAAAATTGCTAAAAATGATGTACAGGCAACAAATAATATACATCAACGCCATAAAGGGCACTACTTTTTCTGTGACCGAAGCAATTCTTTTAATACCACCAATAATTATTATAGCGACCAATACGGCCAACACAAAGCCAATAATTGTTCCGGCCATGGTGCTTTCCCATCCAAAAAGCTCTTTAACAACAATTGTTGCTTGGTTCGATTGTGCAGCATTACCACCACCAAATGAACCGCCAATGCAAAAAACAGCAAACAGTGCTGCAGCAATCTTTCCGAGAACCTTAAATCCTTTATCTTTTAAACCTTTACTTATATAATACATTGGTCCACCATAGACCGTTCCATTCTCATCAACATCTCTATATTGAACTCCTAGCGTACATTCAACAAATTTTGTCGACATACCCAAAAGACCACATACGATCATCCAAAAAGTAGCTCCTGGACCTCCTAAGGCAATTGCCAAAGCTACACCTGCGATATTACCGTTACCTACGGTTCCTGAAACTGCAGTGGCCAAAGCTTGAAAATGGCTTACTTCACCTTCCTGACTCTCATCACGGATTGTATCTGGCAAATCCCCTTCAACTACATTTACTTCAGCTTTTTCAACGCCATGACCCTCAGGTGATTCCAAATCGTCATATTTTCCCCTAACCACATTTATGGCAGTCCAGAAGTGTCTTATATTAGGAAAACCAAAGTATAAGGTGAAGAATAATGCACTACCAACAAGCAGTATTAATACAAATGGAGTACCAGCAATTTCAAAAAAGATTACATTATTAAAAAAGTCTGATATAGGTTGAAAGGCTTGGTCAATTTTTTGGTCCAACCCTACTTCTTCAGTCTCTTGAGCAAAAGAAAATAAGGGTAACAAAAAACTTAAAACTGCTAAACGCCAGTACTTCATAACTCGTTAATTTGGTTTGTTAATTTATCGTTAGCGGACAATATCCTAAAAAAATATCGGGCTATCAAATTTAATCGGCATTTAACTGTTGCTCAATTCGGAACATTTGGTTGAGACGCTGTATCTGTTCCGGCCTACCCAAAACGATAACCTTACCACTCGCTTCTAAATTTAACTCTGGTTCTGGATTAATGATATATTCGCCGTTCGGGTTAACATAACCAATGATAGTGCAACCCGTTTTTCTTCTTAGGTCTAAATCACGAATTGATTGACAGTCGATTTGGTCTTTGAAATCTTTTATCTCAACCTCCTCCAAGTTTGTTGTATCCCCGCCTTCAGTGCTAAGTTGATTAATAAAGGTTATCAAATCTGGCATTACTACAAGTGCAGCCATATGGTCGCCGCCTATTTTATCTGGCATTATTACTTTATTGGCACCGGCAAACTGTAGCTTCTTAACGGAAGTAGCTTGTGATGCTCTGCTTATGATAAACAATTTAGAATTCAATTGTCTCGCGGAAAGTACCACGTATAAATTCAGGGCGTCGTCAGGTAAGGCAGCAATTAAGTACTGTGCATTTTCGATACCAGCTTCTATCAATACCTCGTCTTCATTAACATCACCTTCGACAAATAAAATTTCGTCTTCATGATTCTCTATTATTTCCCTATCCTTTTCAATTACAACAAAGGGGCGATCATAGGCATTCAGTTTCTCAGCTGCCTGTCTCCCATTGCGGCCATAACCACAAACGATAATATGCTTTTCCAAAGCAGCGATTTTTTGTTTCACCCTTTTCTTTTTTAAAGTTTGTAATGAATTTCTACTTAAAAGGTATTCCGTTACTACGGAAATGGCAAAACCAAAGATAAAAACACTACATACAATTAAAAATATGGTGAAAACCTGTGCATTTTGATCCAAGGGTCGAACCTCAGAAAAGCCAACTGTGGTAACCGTAATAATGGTCATGTAAAAAGCCTCTACCCATGAAAAGTCGGCAATGAAACGATACCCCACCACACCCAGCAACAATACCAGAATCATCAATGAGATGGCCCAAGCAATTCGTGAACGGAAAAGTCTAATCATGCTTACAGGTCAAAAACAGAAGTTCTTTTAGTGTAAATTAAGTCTTTTATACCTAACCAAAAGGCGATAAATAAATAAAGGGCGAAGCCAAAACCGAGGGTTGCAAACGTGAGGTATATGAATGTCGAACGAACCACACGAGCTCTTATTCCCCATGCTTCGGCAATTCGACGACAAACTTCGAAACCACGTTTTTGAAAAAAATAAAGTAGATTATAGGACCAACCCATGTTCAAAATTAACTATTATCTAGCAACAGTTTATTGCCAATAGAACATTTTAAACATTTGTTTTCCTTGCAATACGAGTTAAACAATTGAATCTTTGATTGGGTATCAAATGCACTCATTGATTTTGAACCAATATTTTCTAATTTTGAAATTATTGAATTTGTCTCCGGCTTTAATGACCTCGCTATATTGATAATATGTTCGGGTACCGATTCTCCAATATTCTTAGCATATGAAAACTTAATTGGCAATATGGTGTTTACAATCAATAATTCTATAAATGTTGAAGTAAGCTTCTTTCTGCTTTTTCTTGAATTTTTACCGAAAACAAAGTGAGTGTCCCAGTAATAACTGGCGGCAGCCTCGAAAATTGATTTGATTTCATTGAGCTCATTTGTTTCTATAACTTTAAGAAAAAGGTTTTCGCTTTTTTTATAAACGTTGGCCAATTGGGAGAGTCTTATTGTTGGGAAATTATTTGGTCGAAGACCATAAAAATTAGGCTTTTGAAGTGAATTGTTTTGAAGTCTAAATTTCTTGCTTAGAAATGCAAACTCTTCTTGAAGATTTTTATGATAAGAATCTTCGGCTTCACCGTTCAAAAGATTACTCATACCGAATAAAAGGCTTTCAGATTTAATTACATCATACTTTACCTTTCTAAATACAGTAAAATCAATAGTCTTGGCAACATCAAAAAAAAGTGGACCGTTTATATTCAGTCCGAAATTCTTCATAAGTACACAAAAAAGCACTTTTTCCCAATCATTTTTTGAAGCTTTGAGAAGTTCAAAAATTAGCTTTGATTTCTGTTCAAGACGTTCGACAAAGAGCCTTTCCAACCAATGTTCTCTTGTAAAATTATCTATTGATGTAAAGTCTTTCTCACAGTTAATGAACTTCTTTGATTTCATTAAACTGGCATGGTTATCCAACAAATCAAGAGGGACAATATCTTTTAATTCCAAACAAGGAATTGTGGTGTTATCAGGTCGAAATACATTAGCATCATCTTCCCAAACTACATGAAGTATAACATTGTTATAGTTGGTGTCGTTTTCATGGTTATGTGCATACCAATCTGAAGATTTTAAATGTATTTCTACATTGCCGGCCCAAAGCTGGCCAGCAATTTCAATTTTAGCATTGAAAAAATCAGGGCCAGCTAAATAATTAATTTGTCCGAGGGAAACAATGGAAATTATGTCTCCTGATACGGTGTATAAATCTTTGGTCTTGAATTTTTTATTCTTCCAAACAAAATGCAAAAATTCTTCTCGCATTTTGCTAAAATAACAAAGGGTTACCAGTTGCCTGCGTAAGAGAGGTCTTCGTCTGAATGTTCCTTCAAAAATTTGTATTTCAATGCATTCAATTGCCGAATATGCAGGTAATCATGCGCCAACCAATTATGTAAAAACTGCTTAGCAGACATTTTTCCCAAATCTGGGTGAAGAAGTTCTTTGTTCCAATTAACCCCTTCTAGGGAATTTAGCCAATTCAAAGAATTTTCGCGTTCCTTGATAAATTCGGAGACTTTAATACCGAAGTCCTGTGCTAGATATTTTCTTTCTATGGGCCAAGTCTTGGGGCTAATAGATTTAAATGGTTTTTCGAAGGAGGCCAACGAAAAAGAAATTCGAGCGCGAAAATCTTCAACTTCTTCGTCAATAAGATGACATACAACCTCTAGAAAGCACCAGGCCTTGGCATCTGTTTTAAAGAGAATCAAATCTTTATGTGGAAGTTCAAAAAGTGATTCAAAAATCTTTTTGTTATTGCTTAGGCCATCAATTACATCGGTAATGGTCATTCGGCCACCTCACCATCCCAATTCATAAAACCACCTTCAAGATTGTAGGTGTTTTCAAAGCCTGCGTGATTCATTAAAGCGCAAGCTTGTCCACTTCTATTACCAGAACGACAATACACATAGTAGTTTTTTGATTTATCCAACTTCTCTAACTCATCTAAAAATTCTTGACCTAGATAAATATCGATATTGGTTGAATTCTCTATGTAGCCTTCTTCAACTTCTTCAGGTGTTCTAACATCCAATATAAAAGCATTATCGTCTGCTTGTAATTGTTCGGCCCATTCTTGTTGTGATAAATCTGCCATTGCAAAAATTATTTCTTGATTTAAATGTATAGTATAAAAAAATCCGAAGTAATACTTCGGATTATGTCAAAATTAGAAATTTTCTAAACCTTAATAGAGCATCCAATTGCTTTTGTTGTGGTAACTTGAATTGGTTCGCCTGCAAGCATTGCATCTACTGCATTCTCAACAAACTTAATTTCTACTTGTGCTTCGTCTTGGTAATTGTCATCAATGGCCCCAATGTATCTCACAAAATTACCCTCATTGGTTTTCTGCAATAAATAAACATGTGGCGTTCTGGTAGCTCCATATTCAGGGAAAACTTCTTGTTTTTCATCAATTAAATATGGGAAGGTAAAACCCTTCTCCTCAGCCCTTTTTTTCATATTATCAAAACTATCACCAGGTTTAATTGAGGTATCATTTGGCATTATTGCAACAACAGGAACTCCTTTGTTCTTATATTTCTCATCCAATGCAATTATGCGGTCTTCATACTTCACAGCATATGGACAGGTGTTGCAAGTAAAAATGACCAGAAAACCTTTTGCATCCTCAAAATCAGACAACGAAACCATTTTGCCATCGATGTTCTTTAAGTTGAAATCAGCGGCCTTATCACCAATTTGATAACCAGCTACCGGCTGTGTTGTAAATGCGCTTGCCAGTGTAAAAATAGCTATGAGTACTATTGACTTAATCCTATTCATTTTATAAAAATTTATCTAATTCGCTTTTTAATTCTTCGTAAGTAAACCCTTGGGCGTAAAATTGCCTTTTTTCGTTGTTGTAAATCAATGAAGCCGGAATACCACCATCCCATTCAGCATCAATCTTTGGAATCCAATCGTTCATTTTAGGATCATCTAGAATAATAACTTCTCCCTTTAGGCCATGTTCTTCAACATACGGCTCTAATTTTGATTTCCACATTGAAGGCATATCCAAACTGACAAGAATAAGCCTAACGTTTTTATCCTCGTATTCAGCAAAGGTCCTTTCAAAATCCGGTAATTCTTCGATACAAGGTTTGCACCATGTGGCCCAAAAATTTACGATGTACGTTTTATCATCATCATAGTTCAGAATAGGTTCCAGACCATCATAGTCATAAACTGGAAATTTTACTGGAGTTTCCTCTGTCGTTAGGTTTGTAGCAACTTCTTCGGCTTGATTAGCATCTTTTTTGCTTTTTTCCTTACAGCCTAATACTGCAAGAAGCAACATTAATATCACAGGTAGACCTTTCATAACCATTGTCTTCAAGTGATAAAATTAAGTATCGCCCTAGCTATCAAAATTCATTTAACAAAAATTTATCGCTCGTTACCTTTGTGGTGAGAGAAGAATGATTTTATATTTGTATATACAAATGTTGTAATTGCATGAATGTAGAAGAAGTCATTAAAACCACAAAGGTAATACCTGTAGAAACGCGGACAATAATTCATTTACAACTTGTTGCAAATAAAGTAAATGAAATCCTGTCACAGGCTTTAAAACCTCACGGAGTGTCATTACAACAATTTAATGTACTACGCATACTGAGAGGAAGAAAAGGAGAAGCGGCAAACTTATCTACACTGAATGAGCGGATGGTTACGAAAATGAGTAATACAACTCGATTGGTAGATAAACTTATACTGAAAGGCTATGTAAAGCGCAATGTTTGCGAACACAACAGACGAAAAGTTGAAATATTTATAACCAGTGAAGGAACAAAAGTTTTAACGGGAATGGATGAGAGCATAAAAAATGCCCAACATAAAATTCTCAAGGACTTTGAAATAGAAGAATTACAACAGTTAAATACACTTTTTGACAAATTTTAAAAAGAACTAATGACAGAAACAGCTCAAGATATTCTTGAATCGAGAAAATGGCGTTACGCCACAAAAAAATACGATGTAAACAAAAAGGTTTCCAATGAAGATTTGGATGCAATCTTAGAGGCAATTCGGTTGAGTGCCTCCTCCTACGGATTACAACCTTATCACATTTTAGTGGTTTCAGATGCTGAAGTTCGGGAGAAGTTACGCCCAGCCTCTTGGGGTCAATCCCAAATAACCGATTCGTCACATCTTATTGTCTTCGCAAGTCAATCAGATTTTGAAGGAAAGTTGGTAGACGACTATTTGAAAAACCTATCTGACACCAGAAGCATTCCTTTAGAAAGTTTACAAGGGTATGGAGATTTTGCAAAATCAAAGTTGCTTGATTTACCTCAAGATACCAAGGCTAATTGGACAGCAAAACAGTCGTACATAGCCTTAGGTAACGCTCTACAAGCCGTAGCAGAACTTAATATTGATAGTACGCCAATGGAGGGCATAGAGCCTGAAAAGTATGATGAAATCTTAGGTTTAAAAGAAACGGGATTTACCACAACGGTTGTTTTGGCCATTGGCTATCGAGCTGAAGAAGATGACACGCAGCATTTGGCCAAAGTGAGAAAATCAAAAGAAGAATTATTCACATTTATATAAATCTAGAACACAATTAATTTTTAAAACCCATGAAAAAAACAGTTTTGAGTTTAGTTATGACCGCGATTTTCGGTTTTGCAGCAAATGCAGGCCCTATCGATGGTGAAAAAAAAGAAGTAAATGCAGAAACCAGTAAGGTTACATGGAAGGCCTACAAGGTTACAGGATCGCATACAGGAACCGTTTCTTTAGAATCTGGAGCACTTATGTTTGATGGCGATAAGTTAACTGGTGGGGAATTCACCGTTGACATGACCACAATCAACACAACTGACCTGGAAGGTGATTACAAAAACAAGTTGGATGGTCATTTGAAATCTGCCGATTTCTTTGGAGTGGAAACGCACACCACCTCCAAATTGGTTTTTACCAATGTTGAAGCCAATGGGAAGAATTCGTACAAGGTTACAGGAGACTTGACTATCAAGAATATCACTAAACCAGTAACTTTTGATGTTTCAATTTATGGAAGCAAAGCCACGGCTACATTAAAAGTGGACCGCGCAGAATACGATGTGCGTTACGGTTCAGGTAGTTTCTTTGACAATCTTGGTGACAAAACCATCTACGACGAATTTGATTTGGTTGTAGACCTAGAGTTCTAATGAACTGATAGAATTTAAAATTTATAAAAGTCCTGCTCAATGAGCAGGGCTTTTTTTTGTGCTTCATCGACACTTTATCGGCATTAGTCCATAGGAATACCTATTTAAGACTCAACTAAGAATCAATTGAAAAGCAGCTATGCAATTTTGTCTCAATCAAAACTCAAAACATGCTAGACATAACTACAAAAACAACAGAAACCCTTCTAAATTTTGGAGCCGAAAGTAAACATCAAGTGCCCGTTTTTTTCTCAATTGGTGAAGATGCACAAAGCAAAGCAAGGCAAACCCATTCATGGCATTTAAAAACTACGATTGGAACAGGGGGATTCATTGCAGAAAGTCACAATCTTCAAGAAGAATTTGAAATTCAAGAATTAATCGAAACATTTTTAACCAACAAGTTTGACCAGCACACTTCCATAAAGAAGATTTGCTCCATATTCAATGAATTTGGTGAGATTGAATACCATTGGTACTTAAAAGATCCATTTATAAATATCGATTTTGAAGAAATACAAAATGTTAGAACCATTAGCTTCAATCTAGAAAAAGATATAGAATGGAAAAATACCGAGCACTTAATAAGTTACCTGACCAATTCTGATAAAGCAAGGAAGGCTCAAAGTGGTAAAATACAAGAGATGATCTCTTATGCACTAAATTAAATTTGTATTCATAAATTTCATTTCTATATTTACACCAATGAAAGAAATGAATAACAACTGGTGGTGGATGAACTTACGTCGAACGTCGTGAGCTAGTCCCTATCGTAATCATATTTGAGGCTTGTCATCACGACAAGCCTTTTTTAATTGATAAAACTCAAGATGAAGTTTAAACTGAAAAGTAGTTACAAAAAAATACTTGCAGACACCATAACACCCGTCAGTGTGTATTTGAAGATTCGGGATAAATACCCGAACAGCATATTGTTAGAGAGTAGTGACTATCATGCCAACGACAATAGTTTCTCTTATATCTGTAGTAATCCAATTGCGTCGGTCAAGGTGGAAAACGAAAATATGGTTACTACTTTCCCTGATGGTTCAAAGAACAGCAAGAAGCTTACCGGCGAAGATGATGTTACACATTTGTTGGATGATTTTGCCAATTCGTTTGAAGTAGAAGACCTTGATTTCAAATTTGCCACTAATGGCCTTTTTGGTTACATGGCCTATGACGCGGTACGTTATTTTGAAGATGTCTCGATTTCAAAAAAGGAAAATTCCGTTGCTATTCCTGATATCTTCTATGCAGTATATCAAAATGTTATTGCCATTAACCACTTTAAAAACGAAGCTTATATTTTTTGTCATTCTATTGGGGAGGCAAATAACATTGAAGAAATCGCCCAATTACTTCAAGTTCGAAATTTTGCTACCTACAATTTTGGTCGAGAAGGTGTAGTAACCTCAAATCTCGAAGACAAGGAATATAAAGAGCACGTAGCCTTGGCTAAAAAGCACTGCCAACGGGGCGATGTTTTTCAATTGGTATTGTCGCGACGATTTTCGCAAGAATTTAAAGGGGATGAATTCAACGTGTATCGGGCGCTTCGTTCCATTAATCCTTCACCCTATCTATTTTTCTTTGACTACGGAGACTTTAAAATCTTCGGCAGTTCACCTGAAGCACAATTGGTGGTAAAAGAAGGTAAAGCTGAAATTCACCCAATTGCCGGCACTTATAAACGCACAGGAAATGATGAGAAAGATGCAGAACTGGCGAAGAAACTAGCGGCCGATGACAAAGAGAACAGTGAGCATGTAATGTTGGTTGATTTAGCCAGAAATGATTTGAGCAGAAATGGAAATTTGGTCAATGTTGAAACATACCGAGAGGTTCAGTACTTCTCTCATGTAATTCACTTAGTTTCGAAAGTTACTGGTATTAAAAAGCCTGAAATTTCCACTTTGAAAATTGTAGGCGACACCTTTCCGGCAGGCACATTGAGTGGTGCTCCAAAACATATGGCCATGCAACTCATAGAAAAGTATGAGAAAACCAGTCGTGGATATTATGGTGGGGCCATTGGTTTTATGGATTTTAATGGAAACTTCAATCATGCCATCATGATTCGAACTTTCCTCAGTAAAAACCACCAATTACATTTTCAAGCCGGAGCGGGCTTAGTGGCCGCCTCTGACCCAGAAGACGAACTGCAAGAAACGTTTAATAAACTAGGAGCTTTAAACAAAGCTTTAGAAATCGCTGAAACTATCTAAAATGAAAAAAGTTTTAATGCTTGATAATTACGATAGTTTCACTTATAACCTGGTGCATTACTTAGAAGAATTGGGAGCGGAAGTTATCGTTAAACGTAATGACCAATTACGGCTTGAAGATATTGAACCTTTCGAATATATAATATTATCTCCCGGTCCTGGAATTCCAGATGAGGCTGGTTTGCTCAAACCCATCATTTCAACATATGGTCCTTCTAAAAAAATCTTTGGTGTATGCCTTGGGCAACAAGCGATTGGTGAAGTTTATGGAGGCAAATTAATCAATCTTGATACGGTATATCATGGTATTGCGACCCCAATAACCATCACAGGTGAGGATTACATTTTCAATGATATTCCAAAAGAAATACAGGTTGGCCGTTATCATTCCTGGGTGGTTGATGCCAATTTACCTGATGAATTGGAGGCAACTTCCTTTGATGAAAACGGACAATTGATGTCACTAAAACATAAAACATTTGATGTGAGAGGGGTCCAATTTCATCCTGAATCCGTATTGACACCTCAAGGGAAAAAAATGCTAAAAAACTGGTTGGAAAAATGAAAGAAACTTTAAACAGGTTAATCAACCACGAAATCCTTGAAAAGGAAGACGCCAAGAAAATCTTGGTCAATATTGCAAAAGGGGAATACAACACCAGTCAAATTGCGGCTTTCCTAACAGTTTACATGATGCGTAGCATCACAATCGATGAATTGGAAGGTTTTCGTGATGCCTTATTGGAGCTTTGTTTGGCGGTTGACCTAAGTGATTACAATCCTATTGATTTATGTGGAACCGGTGGAGACGGAAAGGACACCTTCAACATTTCCACCTTGGCTTCTTTTGTCACGGCCGGGGCCGGAATCAGAGTAACCAAACATGGTAATTACGGGGTATCCTCTAAATGTGGAAGTAGTAATGTCATGGAATTTCTTGGTATTAAATTCAGTAACGAAGCTGATTTTTTAAAAAAATCAATTGAAGAAGCTGGTATATGTGTATTGCATGCACCACTGTTCCATCCTGCTATGAAAAATGTTGCACCAATTCGCAGGGAACTGGCCGTGAAGACCTTTTTCAATATGTTGGGACCAATGGTGAATCCTGCCTTTCCAAAAAATCAAATGGTAGGTGTTTTTAATTTGGAATTGGCTCGTATGTACGGCTATCTATATCAAAACACCGATAAGAACTTTACCGTGCTTCATGCATTGGATGGTTATGATGAAATCAGTTTAACAGGAGCTACCAAAACAATTTCCAGAAACGCTGAGGCAATGCTATTGCCAAAAGATTTTGGTGTTTCAACCATTGAATCCTCGGCAATTGTTGGCGGGGACGATGTGGCGGATTCTGCTAAAATTTTCACAGATATTTTAAACGGTAAGGGTACGGAAGCCCAAAACAGTGTTGTTTGCGCAAACGCGGGTGTGGCCATAGCTACTGTTGAAGGTATTTCAGTAAAAGAAGGTTTTGAAAAAGCAAAGGAGTCATTGTTAGGTGGCAAAGGACGGGAGAAACTAAAAAAATTACAGGAGTTAAGTAATTAAACGCCCATCTTGAAACAGAGGAATGAGGGGTGAGTAATAACACCTCCCTTAACCCTCCTTTTTTGGAGGGAAAATTATTGAAATGAACATACTAGAAAAAATAATCGCTGATAAAAGAAAAGAAGTGGCTTTAAAGAAGGCTATAATTCCCATTGTTCAATTAGAGCAATCGGTTCTTTTTGAGCGAAATGGAAAATCTTTGGCCGAAGCCCTGCAAAACAGTGAATCCGGAATCATTGCAGAGCACAAAAGACGCTCCCCTTCAAAATCAACAATAAATCAAAACACCAATGTCGCCCAAGTAGCCAAAGGCTATGAAAATGCTGGAGTATGCGGTATGAGCGTTCTTACGGACATCAAGTATTTCGGAGGTTCGCTTGAAGATTTGGTATTGGCTCGATCTGTAGTGGATTTTCCATTACTACGTAAGGAGTTCATCATTGATGAATATCAGGTATTGGAAGCAAAAGCCTATGGTGCGGATGTTATCTTGTTGATAGCCGCTGTATTAAATAAAACCGAAATAAAAGAACTATCGGAATTGGCAAAGCGATTGGGTATGGATGTGCTACTTGAAGTCCATAATCAAGAAGAGCTTGAGAAATCGATAATGCCGAGTCTAGATATGTTGGGGGTAAACAACCGTAATCTAAAAACCTTTGAAGTTAGCTTAGAAACAAGCAAACAGCTATCAGCACAAATACCTGACGATTTTGTCAAGGTATCTGAAAGTGGAATTAGTACAATCGAAGCAATCAAAGATTTAAGGCAATATGGTTATCAGGGATTTCTAATTGGTGAGAATTTTATGAAGACCGAAAATCCCGGTAATAGTGCTGCAGAATTCATCAAAGAATTAACAAAATGAAATTAAAAGTCTGTGGTATGAAATTCAATCCGGTTGAAGTGGAAGCTTTGCAACCCGATTATATGGGCTTTATTTTTTGGGAAAAATCACCTCGCTATTTAAATGGTGTTCTTCCTTCAATTTCAAGAAAAATCAAAAGGGTCGGTGTCTTTGTAAATGCTTCAGTTGAAGAAATTCTACAAAAAGTAACGGCATACGGTCTTCAATTGGTACAACTTCACGGGCAAGAGCCACCAGAAGTTTGTAAAAAATTGAAAGATTTGGGAATCGGTGTCATAAAGGTTTTCGGAGTTGAAGAGACCTTTGATTTTAGCATATTGAAACCGTATCAAGACGTCTGCGATTTCTATCTTTTTGATACAAAAGGAAAATTACCCGGTGGAAATGGCTATGCCTTCGATTGGGAAGTTTTGGAAAATTATCCTTCGACAAAACCCTTTTTTCTTTCGGGTGGTATCGGAATGGAGAATATCGATGACATACTGATTTTTCTTTACCGACCGGAATCTAAATATTGTCATGCCATTGACGTAAACAGTCGGTTTGAAACCAAACCCGGTTTGAAAGACATTGAGAAACTAAAAGAATTTAAAAAAAGATTGGAAAATGAGTTATCACGCTAACGAAAAAGGATATTACGGAGAATTTGGTGGTGCCTTCATTCCTGAAATGTTGTACCCCAATTGTGAGGAGTTACGCCAGAACTACGTTCAAATCATGGAAACCGATGAATTCAAAAATGAATTCCATCAGTTGTTGAAAGATTATGTAGGTCGCCCTACCCCACTCTATTTTGCGGAGCGCTTATCAGAAAAACACCAAACCAAGATTTATTTAAAGCGGGAAGACCTTTGCCATACCGGAGCCCACAAGGTAAATAATACCATTGGTCAGATATTAATGGCCAAGAAATTGGGTAAAAACCGAATCATTGCTGAAACGGGGGCAGGTCAACATGGCGTGGCCACAGCCACGGTTTGTGCTTTAATGGGTATTCAATGTGTAGTCTATATGGGCGAAATTGATATTGCCCGGCAATCACCAAATGTAGCCCGTATGAAGATGCTTGGGGCAGAGGTACGGGCCGCAAAATCAGGTAGCCGTACTTTAAAAGATGCCACTAACGAAGCGATTCGCGATTGGATAAACAATCCTGTCGATACACATTACATCATTGGTTCGGTGGTAGGACCGCATCCTTACCCTGATATGGTAGCCCGATTTCAATCGGTGATTTCAGAAGAGGTCAAATGGCAATTGAAAGAAAAAGAAGGTCGTGAAAACCCAGATTATGTCGTTGCCTGTGTAGGTGGTGGCAGTAATGCAGCCGGTTTATACTATCATTATTTGGATACCCCAGAGGTTGGAATAATTGCGGTTGAAGCGGCCGGTAAAGGGGTCAATTCAGGGGAAAGTGCCGCAACTTCTGCATTAGGCAAAGTAGGAATAATTCATGGTAGCAAAACATTATTGATGCAAACCGATGACGGTCAAATTACCGAGCCCTATTCCATTTCAGCGGGGTTGGATTATCCTGGTGTTGGTCCTATGCATGCCCATTTATTCAAAAGTGGCCGCGGGGAGTTTATTTCAATCACTGATGATGAGGCGATGACCTCAGGCTTGGAATTATCACAATTGGAAGGAATTATTCCAGCCATTGAAACAAGTCATGCCTTTGCCATCTTTGATTATAAAAAATTCGAGAAAGATGACATCGTGGTGTTCAACTTATCCGGTCGTGGCGACAAAGATCTAAATACCTATATCGATTATTTTAAATTATGAATCGAATCAACAAAAAACTCCAGGAAGACAAAAAACTACTTTCCATATATTTCACGGCGGGCTACCCCAATTTGGAGGATACCGTTCCAATAATCCATGAACTTGAAAAAGCGGGTGTGGATATGATTGAAATTGGATTGCCTTTTAGTGATCCCTTGGCAGACGGGCCCACGATTCAAGAAAGTTCTACGGCAGCCTTACAAAATGGGATGACCACCGAAAAACTATTCGAGCAGCTTGCCGGTATTCGTAATACCATTTCAATTCCGTTGATTATCATGGGATATTTTAATCCTGTATTGCAATATGGCGTTGAAGCATTTTGTGCCAAATGTCAAGAAATTGGCATTGACGGTCTCATATTACCCGATTTGCCTTTTGATGTGTATGAAGCAGATTACAAGTCGATGTTTGAAAAATATGGCTTGAAAATGGCTTTTTTAATTACCCCTCAAACAAGCGACGAGCGCATAAACCAAATTGATTCGGCCTCAGATGGTTTTATTTACATGGTGAGCTCCGCGAGTACCACGGGTGCCAAAAGTGGATTTGGTCAAGAACAGCAAGATTATTTTGAACGAATTGCTTCGCTTTCGCTGGCAAACCCACAAATAGTCGGTTTTGGAATTAGCAATTCGGAAACTTTTCAAGCGGCGACTCCAAAAGCGAAAGGGGCCATTATTGGATCGGCATTTATTAAACACCTTACCTTAAATGGTACTAAGATGATTGATAAGTTTATTAATGGAATAAGAACTTAGGCAACTACCTTCTCTCCATTAATGGCAATACTTTTGTGCACAAGAATTGTGGCAACTACACCATCTTCAACTGCTTTGAGTTTTAAGGTAGCGTTGTTTTTCTCCAACATGCGTTTACAAATAAACAGGCCTTTTCCTGAACCCTTTTCGTTATCTGTACCACGAGAGCTTTCTATGGCTTGGCCATTGTTTATGCGTTCTAATTTTGATGGGTCCAAGCCGGGTGCTTTATTATGAATGCTCAAACTATAACTGTCTTCACTTTCTTGACCTTTAATTACGATCGCTTCATTCTGAGGTGAGAATTTAATGGCATTGGTCAATAGATTTCGTATAACGGTTTCAAAAACCTCTTTTGAATAAAACATTTGGAGATCAATGTCGACTTCATTTATCAGGTTAATTTTCTTATGTGACAGATTTTCGGTGTATTGTTTTCGAATGTCATCAACCAGTACATGAATATTCAAATCCATATAACTTTTTAAGGCCTCATCATTCTGCATCGACCACTCCAACAAATTTTCGAGCATGCCGTAGGTCTTATCAATCGATTGTTTTAATAATACCAAACAATTGTCTTTGTCAGCAGGAGCTTCGGAACTTTTTGCTACTTCTGCCAAAATTGACAATTGGTGAATGGGCGTTTTAAGGTCATGAGCAATAATCCGCATGATGTCTTTACGAAAATTGGTCAGTTCTTTTAATTCTCGGTTCTGTTTTGAAACCAAAGTGTTCTGATCGTTCAAATCATTTTGCAACAAAATAACCTTGCTGAATACAAAGTAACTGATGGCCGCAACTGAAGAAATAATGATGAATGCAAGAATATACCTGCCCACTGAAAGCTCAGGAACTAACATTGCACAAGCCACGATAAAAAGGGTATTGTAGCCAATAACTACAAATTGGTGCCAAGGTTTTTCAAAAACAGCCAATAAAAGTCCCATAATAAAGACAATCATTTCTACCCTTAAAAAGTAGCTTTCAAAGTTTTGAAGTGAGTCTTCAATTCGAAAGGGTAGATAAACAGTTGATGAGAGTATGTTTATGTATACAATGACCATAAACACAAAACTGGTTCTTACAATGCTAAGTTTCCATAGCACTGCTGTGACAAAAACAGTACAAAAAACTACGAAATGCTTGATAGCGTATTTGTTGAAACCGCCAAGTTGGTATTCCGTAAAAAAATTGGTGGCTAGTCCTGCAAGAACAAGTAAAATCAGGACATGAAAAATAATACTGTTTCCGTTGATGGAAACCAGCGCTTTTTTATCTTTATTTGCCAAGGTTAGTGTGGCATTCATTTCAATAAGATTTGGTAGTTAGCTAACGATTGTTGATGTATTTTCTTACTTTTTTAAACGAATTTTAGATGAAATACACCTTTTTAATTCTCTTTTTTACTTCAATTCTTAGTGTTTTTGGTCAAAAAATTGACTCCGTAGCCCTAAAGACCCAGGTATCACAATCCATTAAAGATTTAAGGGAATTTGTAGAGATTCCTTCTGACGCATTGAATCCTGATGATATTGATGACAATATATTTTGGTTAAAAAAGCAATTTGAGAAGCGGGGCTTCAACACTGCGGAACTCGAGACCGAAAACCTGCCACTTTTTTTCGCTACCATGCCCATGGAAGATGGTAAACCAACAGTGTTGCTTTACATGCATTTTGATGGACAATCGGTTGACCCCAGCAAATGGGATCAACCAAATCCATATCAAGTAGTTCTGAAAAAACCAAGTGAAGAAGGCTATGAAACCGTTGATTTTGCAATGCTTGATGAAAAAATCAACTATGATTGGCGACTTTTTGGTAGAGCTACTGCAGATGACAAAGGCCCAATAATAATGTTTCTTAACGCAATTGACCTCTTACAAGAAAAAGGTAAAAAATTAGCGTTCAACATCAAAGTGATTCTTGATGGTGAAGAAGAAAAAGGAAGCAAACCCATAGCATCTGCTGTAAAGCAGTATAAAGAGCTATTGAACGCTGATTTTTTAATGATTTCGGATGGCCCGATGCACTCTTCTGGACTTCCGACTTTGGTTTACGGGTGTCGCGGTATTACTACAATGAGCCTTACCACATATGGTCCCATAAAACATCAACATAGTGGGCACTATGGAAACTTTGCACCTAATCCTGGATTTCAATTGGCCAAACTCTTGGCAAGTATGAAAGATGAAGAAGGCCGAGTTACCATTCCAGGTTATTATGACGGAATTGCGTTAAGTGAATCAGTTACAGAAATTTTAAAGAAAGTTCCTGATGACGACAGGGTTATCGCTGAAAAACTCCAATTCAAAGAAGCTGAAAAAGTTGGTTCATTTTATCAGGAAGCTTTGCAATATCCCAGTTTAAACGTCCGTGGCTTAGGTTCAGGTTGGATAGGTGACCAAGCACGAACAATAGTACCTGAAAGTGCAACCGCAGAACTCGATTTACGATTGGTACCTGAAACCGATGGTAATCGCTTAAAAAAATTGGTTAGGGACCATATCGCTAAACAAGGATTTCAAATACTTGACCATGAACCGACAAAAAAGGAACGCATGCAATACAACAAAATCATTTCAATAAAGGAACGTGGGGTAACCGATGCTTTTAGAACTGATTTGGATAACGAATACGGAAATTTTTTGGTGAATACACTTTCTGAAACCTTTGGTGAATCACCGATTCAAATTCGAATCATGGGCGGTACGGTTCCGATTTCGCCTTTTGTAAATGAATTGCAGATTCCAGCCTTTGTAGTACCCTTGGTGAATGCTGATAACAATCAACACAGTCCTAATGAAAACCTCAAAATTGGGCAGTTGGAATATGGAATCCGTGCCTTTTACAACATTCTTTCTAGCCCTTTGAAGTAAGAATCATTTTTTTGATAAATAGTTGAAATTTTAACTTCTATGAAATCTAGTATTTATTATCTACTTCTATTTTTTTGTGTATTCTTTTATTCATGTGGCCCGGCAATTCTATCATCCATAAAAAAAGAAAACGAATCATTACGTTACGATTCGGATATCACTATCCTTGAATTAGATGAAAAAATCCCAGAAGATGCAGAAGTTTTAGGAGAGGCTAAATTACGTGGAGGTTTTGATTCAAGATGTTCCAAGATGGCACTCATTGATTTAGCAAAAGTAGAAGCCCGAAGGGTTGGTGGAAATTTTATTAAAATAACCAAAGATAAAAGTCCTGATTTCTGGGATTCTTGTCATCGTTTGAATATTACAATAATTAGAAAAACGGATTAAATGATAAAAAAACTAGTTGTCTTTTTTTCCCTTCTTTTTATAGGTTCTATTCAAAGTCAAGACCTGATAACAACAAAAGAATCTGATACGATACTTTGCAAAATTCAAAGGGTAAAAAAAGAACATATTTATTTTATGTTCAAAAAAGATGGTGTTTATCAAAGTTCGATAATTGAAAAATCTAAAGTTATTGATTATACAATTCAGCAAAATCCTTCATTCAAAATATCGAGCGATAGTTTACCAGGTTATGAAAAATCTCCTAAACATCTTTTTGCAATTAATTTTGGTATCAGTTATGACCCTGTAGATGCATATCCAAACTTAGATGATTACCAGAAAGAACTAAGCACTGGGGTTAGGTTCGAAGGAAACTATACGTATTACTTCAAAAATTCAATCGGAATAGGATTAGCAATCAGTTATTTCTCAACAAATGCACAAGAAAACAACGTAATAAATACTGATGTTAACGGAAATCAAGTGGTCGCAGATTTATCAAATGATGTTTCTACTTTTTTTATTGGACCAATGTACGCCGTGCGATATCTAAGTCCGAATAAACGAAATATGTTTATTTGGAATACCGCGATAGGTTATTTGTCTTTTAAAGATGTTCAAGTTTTCAATTCAGAGATAGAAACCACGGGAAAAGGGTTTGGTGGATTCTTTTCTCTGGGATATAACTACGGCATCAACGATAAACTTTCAATTGGTCTTCAAGTCGGAGTTACCTCCTTACTTACAGATAAGTTTACCATTGATGATGGCAACGACAAAATTAAAATTGAACTACCTGATGACGAAAGGTTCTTTGGGAGTGCACATATGGATTTTTCAATTGGTCTGAGGTATTCCATAATTGAATAATCCTACGTTTTTGTCAAGCCCGTTATTGTACACTAATTGACACACGTAATCTACATTTTTGAATAGATAAAAATGATTACTCAAAAAGATTGTTCATTAGCTGGATGAATACTTTTCTTCACACAAAAAACGGATTTTACCATTTTTGGTAAATCAGGTTAACACCAAATCCTAAATCTTAAAGTATCACAGAACTGTGATTCTTTTGGGACTGCGATGTTACATTTTCGGGACTTGGTTGTTACACTTTAACTATTCTTTTGGAGGGAACAATTAAATACCCTTCAAAATGAGAAAAAACACTATTCTAGCAAGCTTGCTTGTATTCTTTTTACTCATTGGTTGTGAATCTGAAACCGATGAGAATGTAAATCCTGCAATTACCATGGCAGGTACCATATCTGGTGGCCCATTTGTCTTCTGTGTTGACGGCGAACCAGATATGGTTGACGGTATAACCCTTGATAGTTCCGACTCAGAAGGGTCGCTGAGCACATGGATTGTAACCGATGATGAAAACAATATTTTGGGTTTGCCACCGACCTTAGAAGCATTGGGCAATGTTGATTTCGACGAAGCCGGTGGCGGTACCTGTTTCATTTGGTACATTAGGTATGAGGAAGGACTCTCTGGTCTAGAATCTGGAATGAACGTTGACGACCTTGAAGGTGATTTCGACCTTTCAAACAGTATTGAAGTAGTTCGAAATGAAACCCGTGCAGGCACCATATCCGGTGGGCCATATGAATTTACAGTTGATGGCCAACCCGATTTTGTTACTGAATTGGAGTTGGATAGTTCTGAAGCCCTTGGTACCAACAGCACTTGGGTAATTACTGATGATGCTTTGAATATTCTAGGTCTACCTCCAACATTGGATGATGTGAAAAACGTTGACTTTGATGGTGCCGGTGCTGGGGTCTGCCTAATCTGGTATTTACGATTTGAAGATGGCCTAGTGGGCGCAGAAATGGGCGCCAATGCAGCTGATTTAGAAGGATGTTTCAGTCTATCAAATTCCATTGAAGTTACCCGTTTGAATGCGGCCAATGCCGGTGAAATTTCTGGAGGCCCTTTCAGTTTTTGTGTGGATGGAGAAGCTGATTTTGTCTCAGACATCAACTTAAATGCTGACAACGCTTCTGGCAGTAACAGTTCTTGGGTAGTCACCGATGACCAAGGGGTCATTTTAGGCCTTCCACCAAATCTGGATGCCTTATACGGTGTGAATTTTGATGATGCAGGTCCAGGACTTTGTCTTATCTGGTATTTACGCTACGAAGACGGGATAACTGGACTTGAACCTGGAATGAATGCAAACGAGCTACAGGGTAATTTTGCACTTTCGAATGCCCTTGAGGTACAGCGAAACCAACCTGAAGCTGGAGAAATTACCGGTGGACCCTATACATTTTATGTAGATGGCACTCCAGATTTCGTTACGGACATTAGCTTAAAAAATGAAAGTGCTTCTGGCACCAACAGTACTTGGGTCATCACCGATGACCAGTTGAACATTTTAGGGCTACCACCAACCTTAGATGCTGTTAAAGGAGTCGATTTTGATTCGGCTGGAGCAGGTGTATGCCTTATTTGGTATTTACGATATGAAGATGGACTTACTGGACTTGAAGCTGGACAAAACGCTGGTAATCTTGAAGGATGTTTTGACCTTTCAAATTCCATTGAAGTCACTCGAAAGCAAGGTGCGAATGCAGGCACAATTTCAGGTGGCCCATTTGATTTCTGTGTTGATGGTGAAGCTGATCATGTAAGCGGAATTACATTGGACGCTACAAACGCCGCTGGTAGCAATAGTACTTGGGTCATTACCGATGACCAAGGTATAATTTTAGGACTACCTCCTACTCTTGAAGCGGTCGAGGGCGTAAATTTCGATGCTGCCGGACCTGGTGTCTGTCTAATTTGGTACTTACGCTATGAAGATGGTCTTAGCGGATTGGAAGCTGGTATGAATGCTAATGAACTGGAAGGTAATTTTGATTTATCAAATGCAATAGAAGTAACCAGAAATGAGCCCAATGCAGGAGAAATTATTGGTGGCCCTTACACCTTCTACGTAGATGGCGAAGCAGATTTTGTTATGGACATTTCGTTGAATAGTGAAAACGCCTCAGGTACAAATAGTACTTGGGTAATTACAGATGACCAATTGAACATTCTTGGCCTACCCCCTACCTTAGATGCCGTGAAAGGTGTGGATTTTGACGCAGCGGGACCAGGTGTTTGCCTCATTTGGTATTTACGCTATGAAGACGGTCTAACCGGTCTCGAACCCGGCATGAATGCAGGTCATTTAGAGGGATGTTTCAATTTATCAAATTCAATTCAAGTAACACGCAACCAAGGTGCCAATGCAGGCGTTATCTCTGGTGGACCATTTGAATTCTGTGTTGACGGGTATCCTGATCATGTTAGCGGCATTCATTTAGATGCTTCGAATGCAAGTGGTAGCAATAGCACTTGGGTCATTACTGACGATCAAGGAAATATTCTAGGTTTGCCTCCAACATTGGATGCTGTTCAAGGGGTTGATTTCGATGGTGCCGGAGGTGGTGTTTGCCTTATCTGGTATATGCGATTTAACGGTGAACTACAAGGCGCTGAAGTTGGAATGAACGCGGCTAATATTCAAGGTAACTTCGACCTCTCAAATTCAATTGAAGTGGTACGCAATGCACCGAATGCAGGTGCGATAACTGGCGGTCCATATACCTTCAATGTGGACGGGAATCCTGATTTTGTCATGGATGTGGCACTGGATGGTTCTGAAGTATCCGGCACCAATAGTTCATGGATAATCACCGACGACAGAGGTGTTATTCTAGGTGCGCCACCGACATTGGATGCCTTAAAAGCTGTTGACTTTGATGCTGCCGGACCAGGTACTTGCTTCATTTATTATATTCGATATGAAGACGGTTTCCGAGGATTGGAACCTGGATGGACATTTGATGAATTTGTTGGATGTTTTGACATCTCAAATTCCATTGAAGTGAATAGAATTCACTAGAAAAGAATTTAAATAATTTGTAACTAAAAGGAAAGCGGGGCAAAATGCCCCGCTTTTTTTGTTTAAATCCAATAACCAAATTGGCTTTAGGAATCAAGTCAATACTTAAGCAGAATTTCGACTCGCATTAATATTACCATATAAAGAACGGGTTACGATTTTTTCATAAAGTTCTTTATGCTTCGAATCTTGTGTTATATGGAACAAGGCGTTCTGTTGAATAACCAAAAGTGGTAGTACTATTTTCTCCCTTATTTTAACCGATTCACGGGATACTGCCTCATCTTCCATCAAAATCTTATGCCCAGAAACCTCTAAAAGCATTTTTTTGGAAAGTTTGAATTCGTCAAACAGAATATTCCAAAATTCAGAGAATTCCGCATCATCTTTAAGGTAGCTGGTCAACTTGAAATTCGTCTTGGCCAGTGCCATCATACTGTTATGCATAAGCGCCCTAAAAAATGGAACGTCCTTATACAATCGCTTGACTTCTTTTAGTCGCCCGTCATTCTTTAGTTTTTGAATAGCGGTACCCAAACCAAAATAACCGGGTACATTTTGCTTGAGCTGACTCCAAGAACCCACAAACGAAATCGCCCTTAAATCAGACAATGTCAATTGTTTTTTGTTTCCTCGTTTTCCAGGTCTACTCCCGATATTGGCCTTTCCATAATACTTTAGGGTACTACGGTTTTCCAAATAAGGGATAAACTTTTCGTGCTGTTTCAAAGATTCATACTTAGCAAAACTAAGTTCAGATAGCTCCTCAATTAACTTGCGTTCCGCATTTGAGATGGTATGTTCTTTACCAAAAATATTATTGGTCAGACCTGCAGTTAACATTTGTTCAGCATTATGCACAAATTGTTCTTTTGTACCATAGGTACTTGTAATGGTCTGCCCTTGAATGGTCAGTTGAATTTCATGGTTTGCAACGTCCTTAGTCTGTGCAGCATAGAATCGATGGGTTTTACCCCCGCCCCTTGCTGGTGGTCCTCCCCTACCATCAAAGAACAATGCTTTTACACCATTCTTTTTACAAACTTTGCTTAAGGTTTCTTTGGTCTTTAGAATACTCCAATTCGCTTTTAAATACCCACCGTCTTTGGTACCATCAGAAAAACCTAGCATTATGGTATGGGTGTCTTTACGCCTTTCTAGATGTGCACGATAAATTGGATTATCGAACAATTGCTGCATAACCGATTCTGAAGCCTCCATACCCTTCATGGTTTCAAACAAGGGCACAACATCGAAGGTTATATCTTCCGTCTTCCAGCCGCACCATCTAAACAAACCAATGACAAACAATACTGAAAAAATGTCTTCAGAATTACTGATGATGTAACGATTGCAACCATCAATCCCGTTTCTACGTTGAATTTCTTTTAGATTACCGATATTTTTCAGCGTTTCTTTCGCAACCTCATCAGTAATAGATTCCAAATCAAATTTCACATCCTTCTCTAGCAATAATGAAACCAATTCTTCTTCAGAGAGTTCTGATAAGGAATCTTGTATACTTCCATTTTGTTTTAAAATATCTTCGACTGCAGCGTAGTGTTTGCTATGGTCTTGACGAATATCCAAAACTGCAAAATGGGTTTTAAAAATATGGACCTTGTTGATCAATGCATTCAAATCCTTTAGGTAAAGTGAATGGTAATCAGTAACCAAAATACTCCTGATTTCTTCTAGTTTACCAATGATTTCCGGATAGGTCAAGAGAAAGTTCTTTTGGAACATTGCTCGGTAAAGGCTTTCATTTAAGGCATTGATGGGTTCCTGCAAGCCCTTGAAAGTGAGCTTTTTACGAAGTTCTTTTAACTCATTATAATAGCATTTCATCAAGGTAATCCTTAGCTCGTCTGCTACTTGCTCCGTAATTTGTGCGGTCACAAAAGGGTTTCCATCACGATCCCCACCTGGCCAAAAACCAAGTTTAATGATATCGTAATTATCGAAATCACTCATTCGAATATTGCTCTTCACATATTCGAACAATTCCCCAATGGCATCATAATAGGTGTTTCGAAGAATATGGATAATGTTCTTGGCTTCATCAAGCGGCGTTGGCTTTTTGGTGTTTATCAAAGAAGTCAGGCCCAGTTGCTGCAAAGTGATATCAATGTCATCTACCCTATTCTCATCTATTAAAGACCTTAATTCTTTAATAATATCAAGAACTGCAGGAGTATAGAACTGAGTTGGGTGGGCAGTTAGAACAATCCGTGCACTGAAAGTAGATAGTTTTTTTGCAATCTTGTCCCAGTTCTTACTTTGGTCCACCAACTCGAAGTAATCGTTGATTGAAAGTGAATTTGTATGCTCCTGAAGTTTCGGAAAGGCAGAATCTTCGACGCTATCAAAGAGTACTACTTGTCTTTCGACATACTGAATTATTCTGAACATGAAATCAATTCGAGCTTCTTCAGTTTCGAAATCGGTGAAATTTGCAAAGAAGTGTTGAAGAATGTCTTCGGGTTTTTTGCCTTCTGACAAACCCTGTTCACATTGCTCAAAGAGCAATGGTACCAACATACCGACGTTTTCCATATCAGCATACGGCAAGCTTAAAAAAAGACTGTTGTAAATATTGAATTTATTGGTGACCGATTTCTTGAATTCATCAAGTCTTTCGTTCTGCTGCATTCGGTTCATTGTCATATTGTTTTCATAAGCGAAAGGCAAATGTCGTTATCGCAAACTTAGATGCCAAAGAAGTGACACCCTTTTCACAATTTCATAAAATAGCGTGGTTTTCTTTAAAAATACTTCCGATACTGTAAGACTCGAAAATCCAACGTATTGAAATCCGGATTTTTATCTTTCATCAATTTGTATTCCTGTAAACTCCCCACGGCCCTATTCGCAGAACCTGAAGGCGCAATCAATGATATGGTTTTAATCTCTTTCTTAGTTGAGGGATGCACGAAAGAATGCGCTCTTGGCACTATATCTGAAACAACTTTTAGTATTATATCATTGGCCTTCAAATGTTTTCGGAAAAAGTATTCAGGACCATTTTTACTATTACCTCCCGTAAACAATAAGGTATGAACAGTTGTATATTCCGCTAAAAAACTTAGGATATTTCGAAGCTTTACATTTTGCATGCCCAAATCAGTAGCATCAATTTTCTCCCGCTCTGCACTGGCAACGATATCACAAATGCCAATCTTTCGATTTACAAGAAAGTTTTTACGTTGTTGAATGGCCTCATTCGTAGTTTCAAATTTTAGATTTAATTCAAAAATCCGGTCCAAAATTGGCCATAATTGACCGTCTCTACTACCGTAACAAAAGTCAACATCTTTTATCCTTAATTCACCTGTGGAAAATCGTGGTGGCGGCAAGGTACCTACAATCAACTTCTCTACACCTTCGAACAGAAATGGAGGATACGGGTGTTTGTGTATAAACATGGCTTTAAAGGTAAAGAACCCAAATTTTGAATTCTGTCAATTTTTTTTAAATTATTCTAGTGTTCGAGTACAATTCTACAAGCTCAGTGTGACACGGGGATAATTAAATTTACGAGTTATGGGAAAAGGAGACATTAAAAGCAGACGAGGTAAAATTGCCAACAAATCATTTGGTGCCAGGAGGCCAAGAAAAATTAAAAAAAGAACATCAGTTGAAGAAAAACTCAATACTGCGAAGACAAAATAACCCGATCCTTTAATTTAAAATTTCAGTCTAGCTTTTACCGGTATTAATCGAAGTAAGAATTTCTCTGGCCGCCTTTATGGTCTGTTTATTGTTCCTGTAATTTTCTCGAGACATATTTTGTGCTTCAGTCTCAATTTCTTGAAGAACTTGTTCCGCATCTTCTTTTTTATCCCTTCTTAGCAAAAACTGAGCTAGTTCCAAACGTTGTGCGTAGTAGTTATATGGAGCATCAAACAGCCGAAACTGTTCCTCTGCTTCTGAATAAGCACCTTCTTTCTCCAAAATTTTTGCATAAATCAGATTTGCACTTGACTTTTTGAATGATGGATTTGTTTTTATTTGCTCAGAAATTTCAAGTACTTTTTCAAAATTCGATACCTTAAAATAAGCCTCTTGCAAACGGGACAAAACATAATAATCATTGGCGAACATATCTTTTAAAGCTTCAGAATATAGCGCAATGGCCTCGTCATAATTTGCATTTTCCATGTAGGCATCAGCCAGTGCCACCCTGTTTTCAAAAGTCTCTGAAAAACTTAATTTCTTCTGAAGGTCTTTGATTTTTTTTGTGGGATTCAAGGTTTTGACCAGCTCATCTTGCGCTTTTTCCAAATCCCTTCTCTTGAATACGTTCATAAAGAGGTATAGCAACGATCCGATTACCGGAAGGAAAATGATGGCAAAAATCCAGTAATAATTATTTCGATTCGTGTAGCAATGGTAAACACAAAAGCCTTGAAGCGCAATTATTAAGTAGTAGTGCATTAATGGGGTGGTAACGGTTAGTTGGTCAGATAAAAATAGAAAAAATACCTAATCTCTATTTCTATTTTTATTAATCCAGCTTAAAGTTAAACGTTAAGCTATCGCCCTCAATAATATTCAACTGGTAAGTATATAATCCGATTGGTAATGGTTCACCAATAGAATCTGGAATAAAGGTGAATTGGGTAGAATCGGCTTCAATTCGTAAGGTATCTTGAAAATATGCAGTTTCTAGCTCCAAATAAGGTGAGAAACCTTCGGGGGCAATGTTTTCAAACAAAATACTATCGTTCCGGACCTCAACAAGAATAAAATTTTGAGAACTCAGATTTTGAATTCTGATGTTTGGAGCCAACAAGTTATCATCTCTATCATCACAGGCCCAAACTAAAAATAGTACGACCAAAACTATGCCAATCCACTTTTTCATAACCAATGGTGTTTTTAAGAAAAACGGATTTCGAACAAGAATATTCTATCGGATGAACGCTGGTTGGTTTTCTTTTAGGGTATGTTCCGCACTGAATTGATATCCATCGTAATCAAAACCTTTGATATCGTCTAAAGATTGCGCATTTGTATCTAGAATATAACGCACCATCGAGCCTCTGGCCTTTTTGGCAAAAAAGCTAATTACCTTCAATTTATCGTTCTTCCAATCTTTGAAAACAGGACTTATTACAGGAACTTTCAATTTTTTACCATCAACAGCGCTAAAATATTCGTTACTGGCTAAATTGATAAACAATTCGTTATCCTCAAGTTCCGAATTAAGATGGTCGGTCAATGTCTTTTTCCAAAACTCATATAGGTTCTTTTTGCGTCCAATTTTTAGTTGTGTGCCCATTTCTAAACGATAAGGCTGAATTAAATCGAATGGCTTTAAAATTCCATATAATCCAGAAAGAATCCTTAAAGTGTCTTGCAATTTTTCAAATTTCGATTCCTTGATGGAATATGCATCCAAACCTTGATAAACATCCCCATTGAAGGCATAAACCGCAGGCCGAGCATTCTCAGGGGTAAATGGTGTCGAAAATTGTTGGTTTCGCTCCCAGTTCAATTCAGCCAGATTCGCAGATATTGACATCAATTTTGAAAGTGCGTTTGGTTTTTTCTTGGCTAATACCTTGTTCAATTTTTCTGCATTTTCAAGAAATTCTGGCTGCGTACTTTTTGATGTTGGTAATTGGGTTTCAAAATCCAAAGACTTCGCAGGAGAAATTACAATTTTCATATGCTTCGCTTTTTGGTTGCAAAAATAAGGTCTAAAATCATAGCCGTACAACGGTAATGTTTGAGGTTTTCAATACCACAATCAACATTAATTATATTACTGGGAATGCTTGGAATAATTTCGCCACTTTTCAATGCATTGCAACATGTCATTTGGAATTTCAGAATTAAATCGTAGAAATTCCCCTGTCTTCGGGTGTTCAAAACCAAGGGTTTTTGCATGCAAAGCCTGGCGAGGTAGAAGCTTAAAGCAATTCTCAACAAATTGTTTGTACTTCGTGAATGTAGTTCCTTTTAAAATTTTATGTCCACCATATCGCTCATCATTGAAAAGTGTATGGCCAATAAATTTCATGTGAGCCCTGATTTGGTGTGTTCTCCCGGTCTCCAACTTGCATGAAACCAAAGTAACATAACCCAAACGCTCCAATACCTTATAATGGGTCACCGCATCTTTACCTTGTTCACCTTCAAGAAAAACCATCATTTGCAACCTGTTTTTAGGATTACGACCCAAATGCCCTTCTATGGTACCCTCTTCTTCGGTAACATTTCCCCAAACCAGTGCTACATATTCCCGTTCACTCGTTTTGTCAAAAAATTGCTGTGCCAAATGAGCCATGGCATGCTCTGTTTTGGCAACAACAAGTAGACCGGATGTATCCTTGTCGATACGATGAACAAGACCTGGTCGTTCATTACTATTTTTAGGAAGGTTTTGAAAATGATGTACCAGTGCATTGATCAAGGTGCCTGAATAATTTCCATGACCTGGATGCACGACCATACCTGCTGGCTTGTTGACAACCAATAATTCATCATCTTCAAAAACGATATCAAGTGGAATATCTTCAGGTGTCAATAAAAACTCGTAAGGTGGGTGTTCAAAAAGTACCTTAACCTTGTCTCCAGACTTTACCCTATAGTTCTGTTTTACTTGAGTATCATTGACCCAAATATGGCCATTCTTGGCTGCTTGCTGAATTTTATTACGCGTAGCATTTTCAATGAAATTCATCAAAAACTTATCTACTCTTAAAGGTTCTTGGCCTTTTGAGGCCTCGAAGCTATAATGTTCAAAGAGGTCTTCTTGTGAAAGTTCAGATGAATCAGAATCTGACATTAGTTTTGAGATTCTGCCTTGATTATGGCACTGTTGGGAATATTACCATTACCACAGACCAATTCAACTTTAGAAGTTCTCGGAATTCGGTCTCCAGGGCTTATTTCTTTACCCTTGAACTTTATGTAATACACCATGTCTTTTCCTAGTTCATCTTGATAGGTTACCCTTTGTACATCAAGACCAACAGCCCTTAGCATTGCTGTTGCATTTCTACGGGTTACTTGGATTATCCTTGGTACGGTAACCTTTTTGTAACCAGAAGGATTTACAGTAAAGTAAATCTTGCGATTGGTTTTCACCTTACTACCTGCTGGCGGGTTCTGCTCCAATATTGAAAATCTTGGATAATCCGGATTGTAATTCGTAGAATCCAATATTTCATATCGTAATCCGGAATCTTCAGCTTTTTTGCGCATCTCCATTACCGACATTTTAGAGAAGTCGGGCACTTCGACAAATTCACCGTGGTGGGTGTAGCTCTTCAACCACCCTAACACCAGAAATACCAAAAGCACAAAAAGTAGTGATGCAATTAGCAATTGTATCCAAAAAACCTTGCTTTTTAAAAATTTGAAGAATTTTACCATTCCATAAGCTTAGCCCGACAAATATAGAAAAAGCGACCTTTTTTAATTATTTTGCTCGCATATTTAAGATGAAATGGGAAAGAATATTGCCATTATTATGGGCGGTTTTAGCAGTGAACATGATATCTCAGTAAAAAGTGCCAGGGTTGTAAAAAAACACTTGAATGCTAAAAAATTCAATTCATTCCTAATTCACATTACAAAAGAAAAATGGGTTCATCTTGAAGAAAATGGTGCGGAATCACCTGTTGACCGAAATGATTTTTCAATTCAACACAAGAATCAAAAAATAATATTTGATTGTGTATTTAATGCCATACACGGCACACCCGGTGAAGATGGAATTTTGGCAGCTTATTTTGAATTGTTGGGCATTCCCCATACATCGTGTAATGCGTATCAAGCTGGATTAACATTTAACAAACGTGATTTATTAAGTGTTCTAAAACCCTATGGTATTCATTGTGCCAATTCTTTTTATCTCAATAAGGGAGATAACATTAAGCCCGAAGAAATCATTGCAAAGGTCGGATTACCCTGTTTTGTAAAAGCCAATCGCGCTGGGAGCAGTTTTGGAATTTCAAAAGTTTATAAAATTTCAGAACTTTCTTCTGCGATAGAGAATTCATTCAAAGAAGATGATGAAATTTTAATCGAGTCCTTTCTAGATGGTACTGAAGTATCAGTAGGAGTAATACAAATGAAAGGACAGACTAAAGTATTGCCCATAACGGAAATTGTAAGTGAAAATGACTTTTTTGACTATGAAGCAAAATATCTTGGACAATCACAAGAGATAACACCTGCTAGGATTTCAGAAGAAAGAAGAATAAATGTCTCAACGCTCGCAAAAAAAATTTACGAAACACTTCAATTAAAAGGTTATTCGAGAAGCGAATTCATCTTTGTTGGGAATGTTCCTTACTTGTTAGAGGTAAATACTACTCCTGGATTAACCGAAGAAAGTATACTACCGCAGCAAGCTGCGGAGGCCGGTATTTCACTATCGGAATTATTTGAAAGTGCAATTGAAGCAGCAATACCCTAGAATTTGGTTATTTTTAAAATCATAAATTAAACTATGCGACGTGCAATTTTTCCCGGTTCTTTCGACCCATTGACCCTTGGTCATTTTGATATAATAAAAAGGGGCGTCACCTTGTTTGATGAATTGTACATCGCTATCGGAATCAACGCGGATAAAAAATACATGTTCACGCTAGAAGAACGTAAAAAATTCATCGAAGATGCATTTGCAGATGAACCAAAAATCAAAGTAGTAACCTATAAAGGGCTGACAGTTGACTTTTGCAAAAGCATTGATGCTGATTTCATTTTGAGGGGATTAAGAAATCCAGCTGATTTTGAATTTGAAAAAGCGATTGCACATACCAATAGAAAATTATCTGAAATTGAAACCGTATTTCTATTAACGTCTTCGGGCAAATCCTATATAAGTTCTTCGATTGTTAGGGACGTTATAAGAAATGGAGGCGATTATACTGGGTTGGTACCACCTACGGTTGTAGTTTCAACTTCGAATTAATTGCATTTCACAACCGTTTTTCGACATTTCAACTTCTCTTGGAAGCATTTAATCGATTTTAACCACAAATTCAGATGCCTTCACAACAATTTAAAGGCCTTGACCGTAATTACATATACTTTTATATGAAATTTCCTACAATTATATGCAAGGCGCCCATCAATCCACTACGAGCAACCTAATTCGTCAGCTACCTACGGCAATAGGATTCATTGCAAGTAATTTCGAAATTGTAGATGCTTCCAACCATTGGCTACGACACTTTAATGTGGAATACAGCCAAGTAATTGGTGCCAATATCATTGAACTATTTCCAGAAGAGAAACAAAACTGGGTCAAGGCCATGTCCTTTTGCTTAGACGGCCATCAAGAATTTAGACACCAACAATTAAAAAATCTTTCTGACGAAAAAGTCTTTGAATTTCATATGAGTCCCTGGTATGACGAAAACCAGTTGACCATCGGCATGATTGTTCAAATAGAAGATATCTCTGAACTACTTGAGCAAGAACTCCGATATGAAAAGATGGAGTCTTTATTAAAAGCCCAATCAACGATAGCAAAAATCGGGACATGGGAGCTTGATTTAAAAAGTAACAAACCGACATGGTCCGAAATGACCAGAAAGATTCATGAAGTTGATGAAAACTACGAACCTACCTTGGAGGAAGGAATCAACTTTTATAAAATAGGATACAGTAGAAACAAAATGGCAATGTTGGTTCACCGTGCCATTGAAAAGAACATTCCCTACAGTGAAAAACTACAAATAGTCACGGCCAAAGGAAATGAGAAATGGGTTCTGGCTTCAGGAAAAGCCTTTTTTACTAGAGGTAAACCAACCAAACTAATTGGCACATTTCAAGACATCACCGCTCAGGTAAAAGCAGAAAAAAAGACCAAACAGAGCGAGGAACTACTAAACACATTAGTAAATAACCTTCCTATAAATGTCTATATAAAAGACACCATGTCCCGCAAATTATTGGTGAATAAAGCTGAGTGCAATTATCTAGGTTATAAACCGGAAAATCTTATCGGTAAAAATGATTTTGATGTTTACGATTCAAGAACAGCCGAAATATCAAGAAATGAGGATCTGGAAGTTTTAAGAACCAAGTCGCCGATTTTAGGTAGAGAGACCATTAGTGTTAGAAAAGATGGCTCAGTAACAACTTTCCTGACTTCAAAAATTCCTCTCGCAGATGAAACTGATGAAGTTTGGGGACTGTTAGGGATAAGTATTGACATTTCAAACCTTAAGCGAAAAGAAGATCAGTTAAAAGACTTGATCAACATTACAGCAATACAGAATAAAAAGCTATTAAGCTTCACCCATATAATTTCTCACAACCTACGCTCACACACGGCAAACTTTACCATGCTTTTGAATTTTCTTACCCAAGAAAAAGATGAAGAGGAAAAAGAGAAAATTATTGAAATGTTGTTGGATGCCTCTGATGGGCTTACCGAAGCATTGTCAAACTTAAATCAGGTTCTCAGCGTAAAAGACAAGGTTAGCCTGAAAAAAACTACGATTAATTTGGGTAGCCAAATAAATCAAGTACAACGAATATTAGGTAGTTTTTTAAAAACCAATAACGCCACTATTAAAAACTTTGTTCCCAAAAATTTCGAAATAAAAGGTGTTACGGAGTATGTAGAAAACATTCTTATCAATTTTATTACCAATTCCGTTAAATACCAACATCCTGACAGAAGCCCTGTTATTGTAATTGAGGTGGAAAAAAGTAAAGGAATTACGTTAATTCATGTAAGAGATAATGGCATGGGTATAGACTTGACCAGGCATAAAAAGAAATTGTTTGGCATGTATAAAACCTTTCATAATAATGTTGATGCCAGAGGAATAGGTTTATATATATGTAAGAACCAGGCAGAGGCCATGGATTGTGACATTTTTGTGGAGAGCGAGGTCAATGTAGGAAGCACCTTTACACTTTGTTTTAATGAATGAAACCCTCAACATATTTATAGTCGATGACGACCCCATTACCACATTTGGACTAAAAAAAATTCTAAATCGTGACGTGGATTGCCAATTACATAGTTTTAAAAATGGTGAAACGGCATTCGCAAAAGTTGAGCAACTTCAATTCGCCAAAGAACCATTGCCAGATTGCATTTTCTTGGATATCAACATGCCTGTAATGGACGGATGGGAATTTCTAGAGCAGTACATAAAAATTCCCTCTGAAAAAAGGACGGTAGTTAATATTCTCACCTCATCAATAGACCCGGCAGATAGCGACCGGTTCCAATATTTTAAGGCGAAAACGAAGCACATCCTCAATTTTATGAGTAAGCCTATTTTAAAATTAAAATATGAAGATCTGGTCAATGAACATCGAATGATCTAAAGGTCTAATTCGTTACTTTTGAGCGGTCAATCACAAAATCGCTCTCATGTCAAATAATCTAGGCTTTAGTCTACTTGCATGTTTACTACTACTATCCTCTTGTGAAACCAAAGAGGAAAAAACGTTTCCTTCATTCACCACCAAATTCGAAATTACTGAAGGCAAGGAAACCGGAATTTATGAAGAGGTTATTGCCTTTTATGTGAATTTAGCAAAAGATTATCCTGAAATCAATATTCAGAGCATGGGCGAAACCGATAGCGGTTTCCCATTACATGTAGTTACTTTCAATAAGGATGGCGATTTTAACTTTCAAAATATCAGGGAGAATAAGGGTATAATTTTGGTGAACAATGGTATACACCCTGGTGAAAGCGATGGCATAGATGCAACAATGATGCTGTTTAGGGATTTTGCCAAAGGCGCTATTGACAATGCGCAAAACGTCGTTATTGCTACGATTCCCGCATACAATATTGGGGGTATGCTCAACCGAAATACCACATCAAGAGTAAATCAAAATGGACCCGAAGCCTACGGTTTTCGGGGCAATGCCCAAAACTATGATCTAAATCGGGATTTCATCAAAGCTGATACCAAAAATGCCAGAAGTTTTGCCGAAATCTTTCATCTTATTAAGCCAGACGTTTTCATTGATAATCATGTGAGTAATGGTGCAGATTATCAATACACCTTGACCCATCTTTTTACGCAACACAATAAGTTGGGTGGAGAATTAGGTACGTATCTAGAAACGGTACTTCGCCCATCTTTAGAGCAAAAATTGGACGCTTCAGGATGGTCTATTACGCCATATGTAAATGTTTTCAATAGGTCGCCCGAATTCGGTTTTTCACAATTTTTGGACAACCCGAGATATTCAACTGGCTACACAACCCTATGGAATACCTTGGGTTTAATGGTGGAAACCCATATGTTGAAACCTTACAAACAAAGGGTAGAGGGAAATTATCAGCTAATGAAGGATTTAGTGGATATTGTTGACAAAGATTATAAACGAATCACTGAACTAAGAACCAATTCGTTTGAAGAACAGCTAGAAGCAAAAGAGTATTATTTTAATTTTCAAATCGATACCACGAAATCAAGCTATTTGAACTTTGAAGGTTATGAGTTGGATACCTTGACCAGTGAGGTCACAGGATTATCAAGAATAAAATATAATCGTGATATGCCCTATGAAAAAGAGGTTGTTTTTCAGAATTATTTCAACCCAAAGGACACTGTTGACATACCTGCAGCCTATATTATTAAAAAAGGATGGCATGCGGTAATGGAACGATTAAAAGAAAATAAAATAGAATATGAAGAATTGGAATCAGACACCATTCTCTCGGTAGAATCGTATACAATCGAGTCTTACAAAACATATTCCAATCCTTATGAGGGGCATTATCCGCATTATCAAACAAAAGTAACATCCAACCTTAAAGAGGTTAAATTTTCTGCAGGTGATTATTTGGTAAAAACCAATCAACAGGGCTTACGCTATCTCCTTGAAACGCTAGAACCTATTGCCCCTGATTCCTTTTTTAACTGGAATTTTTTCGATACCATATTGCAACAAAAAGAGGGCTTCTCCCCCTATGTGTTCGAAGATTTAGCGCTCGAAATTCTGATGCAAGACGAGGAACTTAAAATTGAGTTTTTGCAAAAAAAAGAAGTGGAACCGGATTTCGCTTCAAATTGGTTTACCCAACTCCAATGGATTCGAAATAATTCCAAATACAAGGAAAACGCCTATAAGGCCTATCCGGTCTTTCGCATTCTCAAGGGCTCAGAAGCTGAGGCTATTTTGAACTGATGCGCTTTCAATTTCAAATAAGCTTTTAATAGTCACGTAAGAATTCTGTAGCGCTTTCTGGGTCTTTTTTGGTCCTTTCCATTTTACCTTGGTAATTCCTTCATTCAATTGGGGTACGAGTTTGTTCGAATAATCGCTAGTCATATCAAACCAATGCACTTCTTTCAGTCGGTATTGACCAGATCTTTTAAAAATGTGATACGTAGTTGCCAAGAAACATTCAATTTTAAGGCCTTCAACACCGGTTTCTTCTTCAACCTCACGGATAGCCGCTTTTTTAATACCTTCCCCTTTATCTAGCTTTCCCTTTGGAAGGTCCCATTTATCGTTCCTATAAATGAATAAATACTTTCCCTTTGAATTTTTAACCCTACCACCAGCAGCAACAACCTTGGGAATTATACCGGAAAAATTTTTAAGCAATGATTCTCCGTCGGAATCATAAATGATTGCACTTGATATTTTTTTGGTTATCAAGCCATCAATTGCTTTTAGAACCGAATCTTTATTTAATGAGTAAATTTTGCCATCGAATTTTTCAGGTAATTTATCCGTCAAAAGCAACGGCAACTCATTAACAAAAACTTTATACATTTACGCAATGATTTTGGACAACGAGAGTGCCAAAAAAACGGCAGAGCTACTTCTACAAATTAATGCAATAAAACTGGAACCCGAAAATCCATTTACTTGGGCATCGGGATGGAAATCACCTATCTATTGTGATAATAGAATTTCTTTATCCTATCCTTCAATACGCAACTATTTACGCGAAGAAATCGCCAAACAGGTCGAGCAATTGTATGGAAAACCTGATGTGATTGCAGGAGTGGCTACTGGGGCAATAGGTATTGGTATTTTGGTAGCTGAAGCTCTTGGATTACCATTTATATACGTACGGCCACAACCTAAATCACATGGCAGACAAAATCAAATTGAAGGTCATCTTGAAAAGGGTCAAACCGTTGTTGTGATTGAAGATTTAATAAGTACCGGAAAGAGCAGCTTAAATGCCGTTAATGCCCTCACGGATTCTGGGGCCAAGGTAAAAGGTATGATTGCGATCTTTAGTTATGGATTCGAAATTGCGGAAGCAAACTTTGAAGAAAAAAATGTAGAATTGCATACCCTTAGTAATTATGAAACTTTACTCGATATTGCTTCAGAGTCAGGGTATATAAAAGAAAGTATGGTACAAACATTGCTTGAATGGAAGGTTAATCCGCAAGCTTGGAAATAATATCAATATGCATATAGAAGTAGAACGAAAAATTGTAGACCAAAGTCCTGAAACTGTTTTCAATTTCCTAACCGACGTAAACAATTTCGAAGTATTGATGCCGGAGAACAAATCGGTATTCGAAGTTTACGACGAAAAAACCTTTCGATTTGGACTCTCAGGTATGCCAGAAATCGTATTGCGTAAAGAAGAAGAGATTCCGCATTCCAAAATTGTACTTGGGGCTGCCAGTAGTAAACTTAATTTCAATTTGACTATTGACATTGAGGAGCTCGAAGCCTCAAAAAGTGAAGTTGGGCTTTCTTTTCAAGGCAAATTCAATGCTATGATGGGAATGATGATAAAGGGTCCAATCACTAAATTCATGGAAACGCTTACCGAGAATATGGACAAAATTGGTTAGAAGGTCATTTTTACTTCCTTAAAATTGAACTGTCTTATACCGTCGCTTTCAGTCTTAATACGAAGTTTTCCGTCAATTTCAATACCTGTGATTTTTCCTAAAAATTCGTTTCCCTCTTGATCAATAAATGACGAAGGAAGATTGAATCTATAGAGAACACTTAAATATTGTTCGTATAAGTCATTCGCGAGAAGGGTTTCAAACTGAATCTGGAGTTGTGTTATGATTTGAGCTAAAATTTGTTCCAAATCAAATTCCCTCCCATCTTGTAGACTCATCGAAGTCGCATTTTCCAAACCTTCAAAAACCTTCTGATTGATATTAAGGCCCACACCAATAACCGACTTGGATATACGGCTGCCATTTAGAATATTTTCAATTAAAATGCCACATATTTTCTTGTCGTCTGCCATTATGTCGTTTGGCCATTTTACAAAAATTTTCTGAAGCCCATTTTGGGCTAAAACATGATAAATCGCTAATGAAACGGCAATGTTTATTTTAAATTGATTTATGGGCTGTAAGCCGGAATGGTGTTTTAAAACACTGAAGGTTAAGTTTTTACCTGGTTCAGTTACCCAATGTGATCCTCTTTGTCCTCTTCCGTTGGTTTGGTCATAGCAACTGACAACCGTAAAATCAGGAAGGTCGTTGGTACCAGCCAATTCTTTTAAAAACAGATTGGTGGAGGCAGTGGCATCAAGTTTGATTATGTTCAATTCAGTACGGTTTTCGTTCGAAAAATGTAATGTTAAATGCAAAAGCTCGCAAACCAAAAAAGTAATAAATTTGTAGAAACCTAAAATTGTTGAATGCAGAGACAAAAAGCTAGCGCAGATGAATTGATTTCTCTTATAATTCACGGAATAGAAGAAGTTAAAGGTTTAGATATTAACCTGCTCGATTTAAGGGAAATAGAAAATACGGTTTGCGACTACTTCATAATCTGCAACGGTACTTCAAATACTCACGTGAATGCCATCGTCTCTTCAGTGCAAAAAACAGTGAGCAAAGCAATCAAAGACAAACCATGGCATATTGAAGGGTCTGACAACGCAGAATGGGTTTTAATGGATTATGTGAATGTAGTAGTGCATGTTTTTCAAAAACAAGCCAGGGATTTCTATGATATTGAAGGCCTTTGGGGTGATGCCAAGGTGACAATGGTAGAGAGCAGTTATAATTAAATCAGAATGTCAAAAGAAAACAATCAAAATACGACTCCAAAAAAACCACGTTTTAGCTCATGGTGGGTTTACGGGGTAATTCTAGTACTTATCATCGGTTTTCAAATTTTTGGAAGCTCAGCTTTTTCAAGTACCCAAGAAATAACCACCTCAGAACTTTACGAATTTTTGAGAAATGGTGATATTGATAAAATCAACATCATAAAAAACAGGGGGCAAGCGAAAATTTTCCTTACTGAATCAGCAAAGGGCAAAGATGTGCACAAGGGGGTGAGCGACAAGCCTATTATACCCTCAACAGGTGCTAACCCGCAGTATATTTTGACATATGGGGAGCTCGAAATTTTTGAAAACAACATAAATGAGATAAAGACCAACAACAGTCTTGATACCGATGTAAAATTCGATACTGAATCAAGTCTGTTTACAGACTTATTGGTCTCTTTGTTGCCTTTCGCATTGATTATAGGAATATGGATTTATCTAATGCGACGAATGTCTGGCGGTGCTGGAGGCGGTGCTGGTGGTCAAATTTTTAACATCGGTAAGTCAAGAGCTAAACTTTTTGATGAAAAGACTGATACGCGCACATCCTTTAAAGATGTTGCTGGTCTTGAAGGGGCAAAAGAAGAGGTTCAAGAGATTGTTGAATTTCTTAAAAATCCAGATAAATACACTTCGTTAGGGGGTAAAATTCCAAAAGGAGCATTATTGGTTGGCCCTCCTGGTACAGGTAAGACCCTTCTAGCCAAAGCTGTTGCGGGTGAGGCCAAGGTACCTTTCTTCTCCTTGTCAGGTTCTGATTTTGTAGAAATGTTTGTTGGGGTTGGTGCCTCAAGGGTAAGAGACCTTTTCAAACAAGCGAAAGATAAATCTCCAGCTATAATATTTATTGATGAGATAGATGCAATCGGTCGTGCCAGGGGAAAAAATAATTTTACAGGCTCAAATGATGAGCGCGAAAACACCTTAAACCAGCTTTTAACCGAGATGGATGGTTTTGGAACCAATACCAACGTTATTGTTTTGGCTGCTACTAACCGAGCAGATGTGTTGGATAAAGCCTTGATGCGTGCAGGTCGATTTGACCGTCAGATTTACGTCGACCTACCTGACATTCGAGAACGTAAAGAAATATTTGAGGTTCATCTACGCCCTATCAAAACAGCTGAGACCCTTGATTTGGATTTCCTGGCGAGACAAACACCAGGATTTTCAGGTGCCGACATTGCAAATGTTTGTAATGAAGCAGCACTGATAGCCGCAAGGAAAGAGAAAAAAGCTGTTTCGAAACAAGATTTCTTAGATGCAGTTGATAGAATCGTTGGAGGTTTAGAGAAGAAAAACAAGATCATTACTCCAGAAGAGAAGAAGACCATTGCGTTTCACGAAGCGGGTCATGCAACTGTAAGTTGGATGCTGGAACATGCCGCACCATTGGTAAAGGTGACCATCGTTCCAAGGGGTCAGTCGTTAGGTGCAGCTTGGTATTTACCTGAAGAACGTTTGATTGTTAGACCGGAACAGATGTTGGACGAGATGTGTGCAACAATGGGCGGTCGAGCTGCTGAAAAGGTAATTTTCAATAAGATTTCAACCGGCGCTTTAAGCGACCTTGAAAAGGTAACCAAACAAGCCAGGGCCATGGTGACCATTTATGGCCTGAATGATGAACTTGGAAATGTCACTTATTACGATTCATCAGGTCAAGGTGAATACGGTTTTACCAAGCCCTACAGTGAAGAAACTGCTCAGAAAATTGACGAGGAGATTTCTAAAATAATCGAACAACAATATCAAAGGGCGATAAAGCTTCTTGATAAAAATAAGGACAAGCTTTCCGAATTAGCTGAACGCCTACTAGAGAAAGAGGTTATCTTCAAAGATGACCTAGAGAAAATATTTGGCAAAAGGCCTTTCGAGAAAGACAATGAACCCACCCAAGTCAACGGGGCAGAGACAAAAACAGAAGCACAAGTAGAGGAAGATAAAGCCTAAATTTTGGTCATGGGTGTTTTTGGAAAACTTTTTGGTGGAGGCAAAAAAATTCCAAAAGAAACGCTTGAAACCAATGGGGAACACCTGCCAGAATTAAAGCTCCCCGTTGATGAAAAGTTCACCGTTAATTTCAAAAGAAACGGTGGTAAATTCATTTACTGCGAAAACTTTAATGAGATATTGGCCACACTCGATAATATTATCGAAGAAAATGATTGGCAAAACCAGCCCTTTAGTACGCTAGACACTAACCTTCAGCAGCGATTCGAAAAAGAAAATCTGAGCTTTGCAGACTTAAAACAGAGCAAGGTTTTTTTTACCACCTGTGAGAACCTAATTGCACATGATGGCTCAATCCTGGTCTGTTCAAATCAAATCAAAGAAAAAAAGCTATCGGAATTACCCTTAAACGTTATTGTTTATGCCACCACAAGTCAGTTAATGGAATCGATTAGTGATGCGCTAAAAGCAATTAAAACAAAATATCTCAAAAAACTACCAGACAACATTACCTCTTTAAAACACTTTCAACTTACCGAAGAAAACAAAAATGATTTTCTTTCTTATGGCAGCGCGTCTAAAAATATCTATCTTTTGCTGCTCGAAGATTATTGATTAATGCGTGAACTATTACGAAGATCTCTTACTGGGATAATCTATGTTATTTTACTGCTTTCAGCTGTGTTCCTGAGCACGGATGCCTATGACTTTCTTTTTATGGCTTTTGGCCTAGGCTGTCTCTATGAATTTAAGAGAATCGTCAAATTAAAAGGGTATTACATTTTCATGGTATACTTGTTATTATGGTGGCTATTTATCTATTTCTTGGAGGATACCACAATGTTGGTTACCATTTTAATGGTTCTTACCCTTACTATTAACTTGGCGCTATTAGCCTATCTATTTTCTCCAAAACAGAAGACATTTAATTCAGTCCAAAAATTCATTATTGCACTTTTCTACATCGGCGGAGGTTGTATTTTCCTTACCAAAATACCGTATAGCAATGATGTATTTGCTAAATATTTAATAACCGGAATTTTCATTTTGATTTGGGTTAATGATACTTTTGCATATGTTGTAGGTAGGTTGATTGGAAAAAATAAACTCTATCCATCCGTATCTCCTAAAAAGACAATTGAAGGCTTTTTAGGTGGTTTTGTTTTTGCATTGGTTGCCTCTTATCTAATTTCAAAATATGTAGCCGTATTGGATACTATGCAATGGCTGATTTTAGCGAGTGTTGTGGTTTTTATGGGCACTTTGGGCGACCTATTGGAATCAAAGTTTAAACGAGTTGCTAAGGTGAAGGATAGTGGAGCAATCTTACCAGGTCACGGTGGTATTCTTGATAGGTTGGATAGTTTGGTTTTCGCAGCTCCATTTGCCTATTTCACATTAAAAATATTTGCAAATGTTTCATAAAGAAGGGCAGAAAATAATCCTGTTCACATTTATTATAACCGTCGCATTGATTATTGCGGCACAGTACTTAATTGGATTAGTTTGGTTGCGGTATGCAGTTCAGTTACTCGTGTTGGTTGTTTTGATTCTAATTTTACAATTTTTTAGAAATCCAAAACGTCCTGTAACACCCGATTTTGACAAAATATTGGCTCCTGTTGATGGCAAGGTTGTGGTTATTGAAGAGGTTGAAGAAACCGAATATTTCAATGAAAAAAGAAGGCAGGTATCCATATTTATGTCCCCTTTGAATGTGCACGTAACGCGATACGCGGCTAGCGGAACAGTAAAATTTTCAAAGTACCATCCTGGTAAATATTTAGTGGCATGGCACCCTAAATCTAGCACCGAAAATGAACGAACAACAGTGGTCCTGAATACTCCTAAGTTTGGTGATATTTTATACCGCCAAATTGCTGGTGCCTTGGCTCGTAGAATAGTTAATTATGCTAAAGAAGGGGAAAATGTTACTCAGGGCACTGATGCAGGTTTCATTAAATTTGGCTCTAGGGTAGATGTGTTTTTACCATTGGAAAGTAAGATTACTGTAGAGATAGGTCAAAAAGTTATTGGTGCCAAGACTACTATAGCAGAAGTTTAACTTAGTAAATGATTGACGAAAAACTACATAAGAAATTTAATAAAGCTGTAGACTTTGTCAACGATTATACCGAACCGCTACCCGCAGACCTCTTATTGAAATTATATGCATACTATAAAATAGCCAATAAGAACTTTGACCATCCTGGTAGTAAAACCCCTTTGATTAATGCCTTTAAGGCAAACGCTTTAATTCAAGCAAAGAACATTAGCATTGAAGAAGCTATGCAGAGCTATATAAAACTGGTTGATATTGAAATCAGGATGAAAGAATAGATTCCGATCTTGAAAAACCAGTATCGGAAGTATGGAAGTATACCCCTCCAAATATGGTTACCATAAAATAAAGACCAACAAGATATCCTCCCCAGGATAGATAGGCATTCAACCCAAACCAATCACCCATAAAGTAAAGGAATACCAACCCAACAACACCTCGAAATACTTCAATAAAAGAGGCATAGGATTTACGGTCCATAAGCGTGGTGTACCCGTAAATTCCAACAAAAACGAAACTTGCAAAGATCAAAAGGTTATTGAATCCTATTTCAGAATAGTTATAGAACATAAACAACATCAATGCAGTGTTAGCCAATAATTGGAAGATTGAATACCCTTTCAGTGCTAATGAAGTCGAAGGTTGATAGCGCTCAAAATTGTAAACGTCTTCAATCTTAGATATGGGGTATTTTTCAATAACATCCTTTGGCCGCCAACCTGTCGGCATAAACCAAATTCTAAATTTGTCCCACCAATTAGAAGTTCTCCAAGCGTCTAGGAATAAGCGCCAAACATGTTGAAAATTAATTAAAATCGGATTCCAGGTTGCAGCTGGTTTCAAGACACCATACTGCGGTGGAACCTCATCCAATTCTTCCTGAAAAGTACCGAACATACGGTCCCAAATACACAATATTTGGCCCAGGTTTTTGTCTATATATTCAGGATTTATTGCATGGTGTACACGATGCTGGGAAGGTGTTACTATTACATATTCTAGCCAACCCATCTTACCTATATGCTGTGTATGATACCAAAACTGTGCGAATAAGTGAATAGGTGCTAAAATTGCTATTACCTCGCTCGGGACACCCAGCAAGGCCGCAGGAATCATTAATAAGGCAAAATAACCTACGAGATTCGAAATTGATTGACGCAATGCACAGGCTAAATTAAACTCTTCACTGCTGTGGTGAATCACATGTTGGTTCCAAAAAATATTGATGTGATGGCTAAGTCTATGGTTCCAGTAACCAGCAAAGTCAATTGCAATGAAAGCGACAAACCAAACTACCCAGGTATTCTCTAGCTTTATGAGCGCCACATTATCCACCAAAAAAGGATAGCTAACCAAGACCAAGACAAGACCCAATGAATCCTTTACAATATTGGTCAAACCTGAACTTAGGCTACTGACCGTATCCATGACGTTGTGTTTTTGGTCTTTTATAAAATAACCATAGAGTATTTCCAACAGCACCAAACCAACAAAAAATGGGATTGCATATAACAATGCATTCGCGTACGTTTCCATAGCATTAAAGGTACAAATTCATCTTTTTTATATCGTCAGAAGTTGTCAAATCAGGCAATAATTCCGAAACAGGAATGCACGAAAAGGCAGAAGGATTTTCACGAACTGCCATTCGTACAGCATCTGGTAATTCCTTTTCATTGCGTATTGAATGAAGAGGACAGTTCATTAAAAATGAATATATATGTTCACCTGAAAAATTAAAAATATTCATGCTAATTGCAAGTTCTCCATGTTCATCGCGAAATTGATTTAGTTCTGTCACATCAGGTTTTTCGATGATTTGCAATAGGTTACCATTGGGGTCAATATCCATTACGGCAAACTTGGATAATCGTTCATCATCAAATCCCAAACCTGAACCACTATAAGCCATAATGGCATGTGGCGCAGTACGCTCCATTCGCAATTTGCCCATCACGTTTGAAGAGTATAAGTTATCACCATTACAAACCGTAAAATATTGTTGCTTTAACTCAGGATACTGGTCCATGCATTGCTGAACTGCATCAGCCGTACCCAAAGGTTTGTCCCGGTCTTCGGGAACTTTTTGTATAGCAATCTCTATTTGAAGCTTGGTTAAAAGCTCCTCGCTACCATGGGAGTCCAAGAATTTATAGAATGGTTGATTTTCAGCAGATGTGATGATATACACCTTTTGAATGCGTGCGTTCACTGCATTTCGCAATAGATAAAATAATAAGGGTCTTTTGTGGTCATCGATTGGAATAAGGCTTTTATGCCAATTCTGGGCAGCATAAATAACGTCTGCATCCAAGTTGGCACCTTCCAAACTTCGTTTCATTCTAGAGGAAGCTCCTCCTGCCATTATAACCAGACTATTGTTCATCAGCGCTCTGGATAAGTTAATTGTACTTCGTAAGCGTCTTTTGCACCAGTTTTGATAAAAGCGTTTTTGACGTCTTCTATTTTACTAAGGTCTACTAAGGCCACTATCGAACCGCCCCCGCCGGAACCGATAGTTTTCGTGGCAAGGGCGCCCGCATTTCTAGCGTTAAACATCATTTCTTGCATTGCAATAGGAGTGTTGCCAATCTGATTTTCCAAAATCGCTTGATGTTGGTTCATCAAATAAGACAGTTCCCTAATATCCGAATTGGGTTTGTTAAGATAATCCTTGGCTCTTTTAGTGATGTGCAAATTAAAAATTGCTGCATGCCAATAAGGTTGGTATTTTTCTGATATCAGATTCCTGTACCTTTCATATTCTACTGGAGTAGCTTTTTGAATCTCAAAATCAGGATGGTTGTTCCATACCTCTTGAATAGCATTTTCCTGAAAAATCCTGGCATTTTTTAATACATCCTGCGTTTGCTTTTCAATTCCAGACTCTGCAACCACCAAATTTCCTAGAGTACCCTTAAGTTGTTCTGTTTTTCCAGTTGTGGTATCAATAAATAACAAACCTTGTTGGGCAATTGCGTATTGATCCATTAAACCGCCAGGCTGCTTAAAAAAACCAACCTCGGCTTCATAGGCCAAATGACCGATCTCTGCATCGGTAAACGAAATTTCGGTTTGGGTAGAAATCAAAAAACGAATCCAGGCGACGACCAACGCAGATGAACTCGATAGCCCAGCGTTTAAAGGGATATTTCCTGAAATTTCAATATGATATCCTCGGGTAAATGTCAATCCTTTATCCCTCAATATGGTCATTCCGGAGCGGAAGTAATCGTCTTTGGGAACTTCATTAAAAGAAGAATCCAAATCAATGGTTTCCATTCGATTTAAATCCTTTAACCCAATAAGGTATTGGTTTTCATTGATAGGATTTGCCCTCAGTTCTATGAAACGATTTATAGAACCCGCAATAACGGGTAAACCAAGATAGTCTTGGTGGTCTCCATAAAAACAGATTCTGGCAGGAACCTTAATTAAAATTTCATCCACTTATGAAATAATTTGAAGTGGTTTGGTATCCGACCAATTCCCCCTAGTAAAATCCGGAAAAGGCTGCGGTGAACCTCCACTGGCAACTGAACGTTCGCTCAAGGGCGCCACTGCACTCCAAAAGCAACCTTCATAAACATTTTGGTCCAAAGGAAGTCCCTTTTGCAAACACTCTACGATTCGATAGACCATAATACCATCCATGCCGCCGTGACCACTGCCCTTCGCAGCTTGATTCAGTCTTTTGTACAAAGGGTGGTCGTATTTTTCATAAAGAACCTCAAGATTATCTCCCCGCACCCAGCTGTGATGGTCTTTGGTTACACCCTCAACCCCACCTTCCAAAGCCACACGTGTTGGAAATCCTGCCAAAGTGCCTTTGGTTCCTTGAATCAAATTCAAACGGGAGTAAGGCCTAGGGCTTGTTTCATCCCACTGCACCATTATGGTTCGGCCCAAATTGGTCTTTAATATTGAGGTGTTTAAATCACCACCTTTAAAGTCGAGTTTATTCCATTTATGATCGGTAGCGTAGTTTGCTTCCGCGTATGATTTTCGCCCCATGGCAGGTGTAGAAAAGGAAACTAAACTTGCGAAAGTATCATCTCCCCTACCTAAATTCATGTATTGTGCAACCGGACCGAGCCCATGTGTTGGATATAAATTTCCATTTCGATTGGCATAATGATGGGTTCGCCATGAACCGGTACCTCGGTCCTGCTCTTCCATTTGCCAACGCAGTTCATGAATGTAGGCAGCTTCTGCATGTAAAAGCTCGCCCACAACCCCTTTTCTGCACATGTTGAGGAACATAAGTTCATCACGGGAGTAGTTCACATTTTCAAGCATCATGCAATGCTTTTGAGTGGATTCTGAAGTATCAACAATATCCCACATTTCTTGCAAGGTCAATGCAATTGGCACCTCAACCATGGCATGGGCACCCTTTTTCATTGATTCAATGGCCATCGGTGCATGATTGGCCCAGTTGGTAGCAATAAAGACCACATCAGGACGGACTTCTTCCAACATGGTTTTCCACTTGTCTTCACTCCCCCAATACAGCTTGATATCTTGATGCCTATCCGACTCGGAAACCTCTCGTACCCAACCCAATTTTTCTTTTACCAAATCTTCATATAAATCAGAAATGGCCACTACCTCTGTACCTGGCAAGGCAGCTAAGAACTTTAAATGATATCCACCGCGGGCACCAACGCCAATAAATGCAGCTCTTAAATTCTCAATTTTTGGGGCAGCAAAATCACCCATATAAGTTGAAGTGTATGGCCTGGTTGTTTGCCCTCGTAAAAACTCAGGATAAATGGTTGCAGCACCAAAAGCTGCGGAAGCCAGTGTAGTCTTCTTTAGAAACTCCCTTCTGTTCGCTTTCTTCAATTGTTTTGGTTTTGTGATTACAGTGAAGATAACAAAAGGCACTGGAAGTACCCTTGTTTCCAATTGTATAAAAAAAGCCGGGAGTCTCCCCCCGGCCAACAATTAACCAAAACAACTATGACTACACTAAAATGAATTCTATTGTGGTTGTATTTCTACAAGAACCAAATTGTAACCTCCTCTTGGGTCACCTAACCAAACTACACCTGGGCCGCTTGATATCAAACCTTTACCAAATTGTACATCGTTTAGTTCGCTTACACGACGAACGGTGGTATTCTCATCTGCAGGACCTTCATCAGCTCCCGATTGTCTTGGGGCTTGATAGATTCCGAAGCCTACTGGCTCATCAATTTCGGTACCTGAATCGTACATGTACGATTTTTCACTGGCACCTGTACCCGATACCGGTACTCCGTTTTCGTCGAACAATGGGTAACCAGCATTGTTATAAGCCAAGAACCAATCATTGGAGTTCACGAACATTGTTGAATAACCGAATTTGAAGTTTTGACCTTCAGGAACGGTCAATGTAAAGGTCAAAGCACCACCAGGACCAACAGGGGCAGTCTCGTTACTTGCAGCCACTGGAATTCCAAGACCTTCTAAATAAGATACTGCAACACTGTTATTTCCATCTTCTGCAATTTCTTCCAATCCGTTGTTGGGATTATTGGTTTCACCTTGCAGTACAAATGGGTCTCTATCACCATTAAAGGCATAAACAATACCAGGTGAGAACACACTTATTGAGGATGCCAAACGCAGTGGCGCTCCTTGCTCACCTTCTTCATGAAACCAGTTGTACAATGGCATTGGGTTACCATCTTCGGCAATCGCCTCTAGACCTACACCCCTATCTTCTTCACCCAAAGTGAACAATGGATTCTCCAAGGCATGCAATACGACGATACCAGGAGTCACAACAAAATCAGTGGCTTTTTTGGTAATGGTAAGGGTAAATGTACCTGCAGAAGAACCGTCACCTGCTTCGTAATCCAAAATTGCGGAAAGGTAAAAGTCACCGCGGTTACCATTACGGTCCACCAATCGAGTTGCTGGGTTAGGATCTTCAGGACCAACATTAGCACCAGCAGGAGGGAAAGAAGCAGGGTCATTATCAGCCTCAGTACCCAAATCGTACAATACCAACTCACTCGCGATATCTACTCCATTAAGGGCAGCGCCGTTTTCCCAAAGGTCTATACCCCCAAAATCTTCTGGAGCTAAGAACCAATCGTTACTGTTGCCCATCATGGTCACCGGTGAAATTTTTGCACCAGGTACGGCATTAAATTCAAGCACATATTGGCCACCTTCTGTAGTTAAAGGACCAGGCTCTGAAGCACCTACCGGTGTATTAAAAACATGGGCATTAAAATAGTTGGCAACATTACTGATAGTAATATTGAATGTAGTGGTACGAGCTTCAGTCGCATTACCCGCTCCCAAAGAAGGAATGGCCTCTTCTGACCAATCAGAAGCTGAATCACCTTCGCCGTCATATTCTATACTAGCTGAAAGACCTACCGTAGGTACAAACTCACCAGCTGTCCAAATACCTGCCTCAACTGCTACATTTTCGCGAGCAGCACCAGGAGCTCCCCATTGTACGAAATCCACAATTGCTTCAGCATTTGTAAACTCATTGGTAGAGTAAAAACCTAGACCACCTTGCTCATCGGGCATATCATATGGCAATACCAAAAATTCACCTGCTTCCAACGTTATTGAACCAGAAACAGGCTCCAAGGTTCCGATTCTTGAATATTGACCTGGGCCAAGACACAACCAAAAATCACTGAGGTCGATGGCGTTTGAGCCATTGTTCCAAATTTCCACTTGATTCAAGTTCCCGTATTGAACCTCATTGATAACGATCATGGCCTTAGCCTCTGCAGGCATGGTCAATTCGTTTTCAGCACCAAAAGTCTCTGTACCGGTTTCTGACCAGTTGGCCACACCGTTACCATCGCCATCATAAATAATGGTATTCTCTGCATTACCGGTTACCGCAACAAATTCACCAGCCGTCCAAAGACCTGCTTCTACAGCAACGTTCTCACGTGCATTACCGCCTTCGCCCCATTGCACAAAATCAACCATGGCATCGGCACTTGTAAATTCATTTGAGGAATAAAGCCCCATTCCGCCAGTTTCCCTTGGCATCTCATAGAATACAGTTAGGTATTCACCAGCACCAAGGTTCACATTACCTTCAGTAGTAAGGTTAGCGATTTGGGCATAGGCACCAGGGCCTAAACAAAGAAAATAACTACTTAAATCAGCAGCTGCATCACCGTTGTTCAAAATCTCAACACGGTCTCCCAAGTATTCTACTTCATTCAAAACAAATGAAGCTTGACCTGTTGGTTGGGGTGCCGGCTCTTCCGGGGTTCCATCATCAGGTGGAAGTGTTACCACTTCGTTGTCGTCTTCAGAACAGGCCATGATCAACAAGGACAGGGCAGCCATTCTTAAAAAATTCTTTTTCATAACAATTATATTTTTTGGATTAAAATTCGTTTACGGTGCAAATGAAGTCACAACAAGTGCCTGTATACTATTAATTGTGTGTGAAACGGAATTTTGAGCTTTAAAACGGAATAATCCCTTTCTTTGGGAAGCACTGTGTTTATTGGGTTTTTTATAAAAACCACTTTAATACAATTTGGAATTGAAAGTTTTGGGCTTTCTTTAAGAACTAATGTAGATTACTATATTTATTGGCCTAAAAATTGAGCCAGAACAACTTTTTCAATTATGCGTAAAGACCGATTATACCTATATACCTTTTTGGCCATAGCCATCATATTTGTAATTATAGGTGGTATCGCTACACAATATTTTGTCAGGGCAAGCGCGAATGAAATGTTGAGTTCGCAATTGGAATTCAGTAAAAGGGAAGCTCGTGCAATTTCAATATTGATTGGGAACCAACTTGAAAATGGTATTGATAAAATGGACTTTGTTGATACCTTTCAAAATACCATAAAGGATTCCAACAAAGAATCTTTGGGTTTTGTAAGCATCATTGATTGGTCTGGAAAGGTAATCTGTCACCCAAATCGCCCACAAATCGGCACAACTATTGACCAAAATAACTCAGCCAATACTGCAGTGGATGGCGAATTTACAGCCGACCAATTGTTCGATTTGATACAAAACGGTAGTTCTTCGCAAGACGCTTCAGAAATTATTCATCTGAACGCAGTTCCAAATTCAGATTGGTTGGTCGCATCACATGCCAACATCGGTTTGATTTCGCAACGATTGCAAAGCCTTCGTAACCGTTTTTACTTGCTGTTCAGCGTTATGGGCTTTATCATGATTCTTTCTTCGGTATTTATGGTGCGATTGATTGGGAGTGTCTATGAAAAAAGGTTGGAAACCAAGAACCAAGAATTGGAGAGCGAGGTCATCAATCTGGCAAAACTCAATAGTGACTTGGGCAAATACCAAAAACGGGTAATTGAAGAAAAACCCAAAGAGGAAGAGGTTAATAGCGAAGAAGACCAAGAAATAAAAGAAACGAACAAAAAACGGATTCTCACCTATTTGCGTAACGAACTCCTAACGGTTTCCGTTGAAGACATCGCCTTCATTTATACTGAAAACACCATTACCTACGTAGTCGATATGAATGGCAAACGGTCAACCACCAATAGTAGTTTAGACGAGCTGTATTCCGGTTTTGACAGCAATTATTTTTATCGGGCCAATCGGCAATTTATCATTGCTATTACAGCCATTGATAAAATCATCCGGTACGGTAACAACCAATTGAAAATTGTGGTCAATCCGAATTCGGAATTGGATATCATCATTGGAAAAAACAAGGCTGCAGAATTCAAGCAATGGTTGAATAGCTAGCCCTCTATTTAAGCTTTTGTTTTTTCAGGTGAAGAATAAAAATGGCGTTCACTCCAATATGCAAGCCACCATCTTCAAAATTGAAGTTATTGGGTGTCAAGAGAATACTCGAAGCCTCATCAAAACTTTTGGTATTGGTCATATGCATTTGCATGGTCACATCACCAATTTCCCAATTTAAACCGATAGCGAATGAGTTATAGCCTTCCGGACCTTGGTCTCGATTCGCCACCCAATGGTATTCACTGGTCAATTCGGTATGCTTGCCGATACGATAACGCCCACCTAGACCCAATGCGAAAAAGTCAGTTCGCCCTAAGGTAGGTTGCGGCCAAGTCGCATGAATATAGGTCGGTGCTATCTGCAGGGAAAGGTTTCTATTAAACTTTCTGGCAATAATCAATTGCTGGGTAAAGAAAAAACGATCGGACTGCATTCTGGGTAAACGAATACCATTGTACTCTCGCGTTAATAATGAGGTGCTTTGCAAGGCGGTTATACCAAAAGGCACCTTATTATCATCCGTTTGGCGTAACAGACGATATTTTAAAAAGCCGTTTAAAACCCCATCAAATGTATTTACAGAAAATGAGGTGGTAAACCTATCGGTAAAGGCATAGTCAAAACCAAATTGTGCTGAAAAACGATCTACTAGAAAACTATTTCGTGGCTCTTCCATGGGAATGTTCCAATAACGTGTGCCGAAATAGAGCTGTAAAGCCCCTTTTTTACGGGTTTCCACAGATTGAGCCACAGAGAGTCTTGTGGTCTTGAAGGTGGCCATGGTAAGTAAGGTGGTGTCCTTACGCTCCTTGGCCAAAATATCCAATAGACTGTCTTGTGCTCTTATCCCAGATAGGCCCAAAAAGCACACAAAAACGAAAATTATGTTAGCTGACCTATTCATATGGAAAGTATTCAAATCTAAATTCTACTTGTATGTTCTTTGCGATGTTGGGAGATAACAATGCCGGTATTTTGATATTGAAATCACTGACCGGAACTTCGAACTCCCCCTGAAAAACCGTACTGTCTGCTGTTTTATTGACCTTGGTCTTCAGTTCTATCTCTTTCTTAACCCCATGAAACTCCATTTCACCACTCACCAAATAGGTACCGTTTTCCAATTCGGGATTTTTCATGCCCTGAATCTTTCCAATAAAATTCAATTCCGGATACAGGTCCGACTCCACATAACTCTCATTAAAATGCTCTTCCATCAGAGCCTTTTTAAAGACAAAGGCCCGCATCAACATGTTGACCACAATTTCCCCCTTTGGCACATCTATAATGCTCAATACTTGATTGTTGGTCGCTTCGATATCCTCCACTGAAGTATAGGAGAAGAAAGACACACTACCCTGTCGGGCAATGATTTGTTCGCTCTCTTGGCCATTCACCCCAAAGTGGAGCATTGCCAATAAGAACAGTATTCTATGGATTGGTGTTTTCATTGATTGGAACGCAATTTAACATTATTACATCTAATAGATAGCCCTTACAAATACCACGCAACTTTAAGGTATCGCCCACGGCCAAATTCTCGATATTCAAATTTTTTGAAGCCATCTCACACATCACAAAACTCTTGGTGAAGTTTTTACTTTTCAATAAGATGGTATAGCGGTCATTTATGAATGAGATTTCCTTGATTTCGCCTTGTACTTGCACCACTTGTTCTACCAAGGCATCAGAAGCAGTCTCCTTATCTTCTTTAAATAGTTGTATCAAATCGTCGGTATCAAGAACGGCAGCCACCTCCAATTTCGTGACATCTTTTTGCGCCGGTTTCTGAAATTCATTGTAGAAATAGAGTAGCCCGACCACAAGGGCCACCAGCGGTAGGTAGTAGATTATTTGTAAGATTTTTTTCTTTCGCACGGTCTTCATGTAAAACGGGCAAGGCAAGTTACGCTCTTGCCCGATTCTTTCATAGCAATGGAATTTTCCCATTATTGCCACAAATGAACCACGACAGCAGCGTAAATACACTAGAAATATGGTCGAGGAGGAATTTTCGGCCTTAAAAGTGAATTCCCTACCTCAAAAATTAGATGAACTTACCAAAGTTCAATCCAAAAACTTCTTTGTTATTCTACGCTACGATAAGTGCTCGTTAAAGAAATCAATGGTCCGACCCCATGCCAGCTCGGCGGCTGGTTTATTGTAACGGGGCGTTGACGTATTATGAAAACCATGGTTAACATCAGGATAGGTAAACGCCAGATAAGCCTTGTCATGTTCCTTTAAAGCCTCCTCATAGGCAGGCCAACCAGCATTGACCCGCTCGTCCAATCCGGCGAATTGAAGCATTAAGGGCGCATTGATTTTATCGATGTCCTCTTTGGGTTGCCCACCATAAAACGGAACGGACGCGGCCAAATCAGGAACTTTAACAGCCATCATATTGGAAATCCATCCACCGAAACAAAAACCGACAACCCCAATCTTACCAGAGCAATCTTCGTGATTTTTAAGGTATTCAAAAGCGGCAATAAAGTCTTCCAGCATTTCACCTCGGTTACGTTTGCGTTGCATGGCCCGACCCTCATCATCATTGCCAGGATAACCGCCCAAGGGACTTAAGGCATCAGGTGCCAAGGTGATAAACCCAGCCAAAGCTGCCCTTCTGGCCGTATCCTCAACATAAGGATTCAAGCCTCGGTTCTCGTGTACCACCACAATACCGCCCAATTTGCCTTTTGCATTTTTGGGTTTGGAAAGCAGCCCTTTGATTTCGCCACCGCCTTTAGGCGAATCGTAGCTGATAAAACCAGAATCCAAATCAGGGTCCTTTGGGTCTACCAAAAGCGTATTCACATAATCGGGCATCATAAAGCTCATCAAAGAAGCAACCGTTATGCCGCCTACAGCATAGGTAGACAGTTTTTCAATAAATTCTCGGCGTTGTAGTTTGTTGTGGGCGTAATCGTCGTAAAGGTCAAAAACCTCTTGGGAGACATCTTCGCGTTTTAATTTTTTCATTTTTATAGGGATTGGTGACTCCCTTAAAAATAAGACATATTCCGCCTTGAAATTGGATTATACTCGAAAAGCTTAGTTGATTTTATAAACCAACAAGCTACTTTTCTTGATGGAATCGGCTACAGCAAACTCAAAAGTCTCCTGATTTAGATATTGCAAGTTGGAGTTACCGATTACTACAGCCTCATCTTCCGTGATACAAAAAGTGAGCGGAACATCTAATTTGGGCGTATGGCTGTCTATTACCTCAACACCAAGAATACTATCTTTTTCATTATTGAGCAGAAGTTTTCTAAAGTTAAAAGAGTTAGCCCCAACGCTGTTTTGAACACCAAACAAATGGCCATTATAAAACTCGAGTCCGTCGATACCCTGCGATATGCCTAGGGTATCTTGTTGGTTTAAAATGGTCTTTGTGGCAATGTCCATAATTCGAACCCCTTTAGGTATACTGGCGATATACAATTTCTTGTCATCGTCTGAAATGGCAATACCGTTGGGAAATTCTATCTCAGGTGATTTATAAAAGAGTTCCAGACTATCGCTGTTCTTTTTAAGGATGTGGATTGAGGAATCTTTCGAATCCGTTAGGTATAAATTTCCCTTACCGTCTTCTATAAGATCATTTAAAAAGTGGTCACGCCCGTCGTTCAGGGCATATTTTCGAATTAATTTTCTGGTCTTTAGGTCAAAAGAAAAAAGGGTACTTAAGGAATCGGCAATGCGGTAATACCCGCCAATGGCATACAATACCTTCTCGGCCTTATCAACATATATACCAGCTCCCGGCATATACCCAAAAGCGTTCTCTTGAATAAAATCGGTTTGGACACCGGTCTTTCTATCGACTTGAACAATTTTGAATTTACCGACACCCGTTAGGTAAAAGGCATCATACTTTTTTGAATAGGCTATACCTTCTGGCACCAAGTCAATTTCATCAATTACATATTCTCTAATAATGGGTGATAGCTCTGGCTTGTTCGATTTTGAAGAACAATTGCTTAACAACGCTATCACCAAAATCATCAGTACGTACCTAAGGAAGTTCATGATAAACCTGGTTTAGTTCAAAGTTGGACACTGTTCTTGGTAATCTTTAATCAAGTCCATTAGACCCGCCTCTGTGTTGGTATATGTATTCTCCTTTACATTCTTTACAATTACCGGACAATCATTTGAAAATGCCTTTTTTGCCGTACGGTTAAAAGACCCCATGTTTCGTATCGCAACCATTTTTCCATTGTCTAAAGTTCTTGGTTCACCTTTTTTTGCAATAAAATAGGCATCATACAGCATAGGGCTTATAGCCTTGTACAAAATGCAGCAGTCACTTTCATTATACTTTACAACCAAGGTCTTATGAATGGGCCTTTTGCCCGTAAAGGCAACAAAATGAACGGTATCTTTATCGAGCATTTTAAATTCGCTGAAGTCTTTCACGATACGCCAGTCTTTTGTTTTTTCTTCAACTGGCTTGGACTCCATAAAGATGATTTCCCTATGGTTAAGTGGATGGATAAAACCGTACCCCTTCACAAGTTCTTTTGTTGTTGAAACAATCTCAATGGGCTTAAATTGATCACTCGATTGTTCATCTTCTAAATAGGCTGTCCCTAATTGGGAATAGGATGAAACAGCCGTTACCAGAAAAAGGAAAACCAATAAGGTATTTCGGTTTATTACTAACATTTTTAATCCGATTTACATGAATCCTAAAGTTAAGGTTTAATTGAAAATGATTTATGCTGCATAGAGCTTATTGACCTTCGGTTGAATAATCCATATGCCAACAAAGTAAAACCACAAGAGAAAGAATTCGCCTGCAAAATCCCCAAAATTCACTTCGCGCTGTAGCTCTGCTGTCTTAATGGTTTTGGCGACAAAGTATAAGGAATAAAAAATGCAAAACATTGATAGAAAGTGGAGCGGCAGCATAATCGAGATTATCCAAAAGCCATTACCAAAACCATTCGTTCCCAAACCAGAAAATAGGCCACCCAAATACATCATTAAAAAAATGATATACAGAAAAGGAATAAAGAAGAAAACTTTAAACTTTTTCACCTTCATTTTTACCTGTGGGGGAATTTTAGGTTGAAGCCCAATCGCGATTGACCAAAACCAACCAAAAAACAGAAGGCTAAAAAAAATCATCAAAACTGGAAACATTAAATCCAATTGAAGGAACCGCTCATTTAAAACTTCTGAAAAACCATTTTCATTAGCAACTGGTTCAGGGTTTAATTTATACCCCCAAATTTGAAACAAAAAGTAAAGCTGGTATAGCAGCGGAATCCCTATCATCAAAACAAATAACTGCCAATGTTTGGCTTTTAAAAACAGTCGAATCATTTTAAGGTTTTGGTTGGAATCTACTTAAATATAAGCTTTTGGCTATGGCCTCATGGCCCAAAGCATATAGTTCTCAATTAATTTAAATTAGGTATAATTGACTAGGTGATAGCCATTATCTATAGCCATTGTTGTAACTCGTTTTTTTTCGCTTATTTGGTGTTCTTTACCTTTTCATAAATATTCATGACAATCTGTGCTAATAACCCAAATGAGAGTAACGAAGCCAATATTATTGACCAAGGATACATTCCTACATCAATAAGTTTTTGTTTATCTGTGAAAAAGAGCCAGATTGGATAGACAGTCACCAATAATGTACAAATCAAAACAAATGTCATACTGAAGATTAAAGGTATCCACATGTAGATTAAAGAAAATATCTTTTTAAATACCTTCTCCACGCCTAGTCAAATTTCCGATTTTCCATTTCTACAAACTTTTGTTTTTATGTTGGCAAAATATCAGTCAATTCGAATTGATTTTGTCCAAAACATCCAACTGGACCAAACTATAGTATTAAGCCATAATATTTCCGATAATAATTATTTTTCCTCTACCTACCCAATATCGGTCAGCCCAATTTTTCTTAATTCCAGAAACCCAGTATTCATCACAGTTTTCAATATCAAAATAGTTATACTAACTTCGTTGTGCATTGGAGTTTTTCAGTGCTTTTCTGTTAAAATAAATAGTCCTTGCAGATTTAGAAAATTCTACCAATCCAATCCATGCTGGTCCGTTACCTTTAAATCCCCTTTTTAATTCAAGTTTCATTGCATTTTAAAATTCATTGTAACGTTTCAGGCTATGATTTCGGCGAGTTCAAAATCGATAGATTTTCAGTCAAAGAAATCAGTCATATTTAAATCGCTATTTCTTTTTCTTTACCCATTATTCTAAGGGAATTATAGCCTTTTTTGTAAGTAGTTTCACTCAAAATCTTTTATCTCAAATAATTGTTCTTTAATATCTTTTAATTTAAAATCTTTGGACTCAAATACTTTTCTCGCCCCACTATATCCATCATAACCAAATACTAAAACTCTTAATCGGGCACTTTTTAAACTTAATAACTGTTCAAGGCTATAACCATTCAAAGAATCAGGCAATTTGTTTAAATTAATTGATAAGGCCCAGCGACCATTTTTTTTAAGTTTAGGAAGTTTAGGTTTGTTTAAATTTAACTTAATGTAAGATGTATTCGAAGGAACAGCTTTATCAAATCCCTTTACTACAAGTTCTAAAATAATATCAACGTCTAACATATCTCTTTTACCACTATTTTTAATTCCTATCCGATATTTGTATTTCTCAGAATTGGGGATTGCAACCTTGCTAATGAATTTTCCAAATGATACTTTTGGAACAATTTTGTGAGTTAATATCCACCAAGCTAATAGAGAAGTTAAAATCCCTAATGGGATACCAATTAAAAGTCCAATAATTTCCATCATATTTATGATTAAGAATACATTTTTCTAGATAATTATAGGTGTCAAAAAATAATGAATTGTTACAAATGTTGATTCATTTTCAATTACTTACAACGGTATAATGTATGAGTAGTAGCGGATTTCTGCTCATAAACCTTTCGGTTTTTCAAAGACTTTTGTTCTATGTTTATTTTTATCACTTAAACCACTATCACTTATACACCTTGTTTGCAAGTCGCTTTTATTACCAAATCACTTCACCAACGAGGTAATTCCTAATTAAAATCCTTACCCTTAATCCACTCGGAACATGAGCAATCGAATATGAATAATTTTTCTCTTGAACTTCTTTCCAATAAGCTCTGGGAATTCCCATTTCATCAACCATTGTTCTTTGGAACGCTCTACTTCCTATTTCTGGAAATAGTGTCAGTTCTTCATTCGCAAAAAAATCATCAATCTCCTCTTCAGTTAATAAATTAATTGGTTGAAACCATACTCTATAAGGTTCTTCAAATTGAGTTTCACTATTTTCAAACTTTGCGTGTCCTTGAGCTAGTTTTTTAATAACACGTTCTATTCTTTCCATCTCGCTTTGAAAGTGTGTTTCTCCGTCTATTGTTTTCCTAGATTTTTCAAGCCTTTCCCGAAGTTTGGGTTTTCTTTTCAGAATTTTTCCAATCTTCTCTTTTTGAATCAATTCAGGGACAGTAGTTCCACAAATAACACATTCAAGTAGACAAGCTAAATACTCTTCATCTAATGAGAATCCTTGATTACATTTTTTACAAGCTTCGACTATGGGAAGGTTCTCAGGATAAGGTTTATCCAATAAAACTTTGGAAGGGACATGTTCCCTTGTTTCTGGTTCATTGAAACAGTAAATACAATGACCATCAAGTCTATTATCACTAAATGGCCTAATCTGTTCCAATTTTCAAATTTTGTTTTCTTAAATGCTCGCCATCACATTAATAAATACAACTCGCACGAAATTTCTCAAGTATATAAAGTATGTTGATTTAAAGGAACTTACCACTTAGATTCGATTAAAACGTTTACAAACATCTACAAACGACCAAAAAGCCTTATCGGTTCGTATTGTATTCTGCTAATCCGCAGATTTATAAATAAACTCTACGATGCGTAAGGGGTTGATAAAGCCAGTGCCATGGGTAAGGTCCCATTCTTTTGAGAGCCCCATTTTTTGGGTTTCGTCAAGGGTTTTACCTTCACTTCGGGCTTCAGTAACCCTATCCCGCAATATCACTAATAAATCGTAATAGGCCCGTAAGTCTTCTTTGGTAGCCACTGGCCCATGCCCTGGTATAATTTTGGTACGGTCATCAATCAACCCTAAGGTCATGGAGACATTGGCAATCAAACCATCGATATCACCTCCTGATTTTAAATCAAGATACGGGTATCGACCCGCAAAAAAGTTATCGCCCATATGAATCACATTTTCTTCTGGAAAATAATAGTAGGTATCACCGTCGGTATGGGCCGGGTTAACGTACATGGCATGCAAACTATTGCCATTGCCCAAATACAATTGCATTTTATCGTTAAAGGTGATGACCGGGTAAGAGGCTTTTGGTTTTTCAGCTTCTACCAACCGCTTTCGCACATTTTCATGGGCAATAATTAGAGCGCCGGCATTGCCAAAATTTTCATTGCCGCCGGTATGGTCGCCATGATGGTGCGTGTTCAACACAAAAGCTATGGGTTTATCGGTCAGGGTCTTTACGTGGGCGACAATTTTTTCGGTCAAGGGCCCAAATTGGTCATCGATGATATAGGCCTCCTTATCCCCAATGGCCAAACCTATGTTACCCCCAGAACCAAAGAGCACATGAATATTTTCAGCTAATTGTTCTGAAGTGATTTCTACTTTACTAAAATCGCGTTGGCCTTGGCATAAAAAGACGGTTGCCAACCCAAGTAGGGTCAATATTTTTTTCATTCTGACTAGTATTTGCTTAAAAATAAAGAATCTTGCCTTCACGAAGTGAGGCGATTCATAAATTGCTCTTTATAGGCACGGCCAATGGGTACCACCACCTCAAGCTCCATAAAGACCTGATTGCCCGATACCCTAGCAATTTTAGAGGTGTTGATGATGTACGATTTGTGCAATTGAATGAACTTTTTAGAATCAAGCACCGCTAACCAATGCTTTAAGGATTCGTTGGAAAGGACCTTCTTATCACCCAATTGTATTTCGGTATAGTCAGAATCTGAATTGATAGATATGATGTCTTCAATATTCACCTTAATAAATTCATGACCCGATTTGACATACAACTCTTTCGTATCAGCTTGAGCTTCATTGCCCCCTAGCGCTGGAACTTTGTTTATGGCCTGTAAAAAACGTTGGAACGAAAAGGGTTTCAGCAAATAATCGATAACATCGAGGTCGTAGCCCTCCAAGGCATATTCTGAAAATGCGGTCGTCAAAATAACATAGGGGCGATTCTTGAGGCTTTTCAAAAACTCAATGCCGCTTATTTTCGGCAAGTGAATATCCAAAAACATCAGGTCTACCTGCTCGGTCTTTAAAAACTCCATAGCCGATAAGCCGTCAGAGAAGACCCCTTTTAACTCCAAGCTACCAGCGTCTTCTATAAACTTTCGAAGAATGCGCTGGGCTGGGGGTTGGTCTTCAACAACGATACATTTGATGCTCATGCTTTTTGTAATTCAAGGCTTAAATTCACTTCGTAAGAACCGGTTTCCTCGTTAATATCCAATTTATGCTTCTTTGGGTAAAGGAGTGCCAATCGTTTTCTAACATTAGCCAGGCCAATGCCTTTGGCCACGGTATCCAAGCCCTCATTTTTTTCAAAGTTGTTACGGCATTGAAACTTTAAGGTGTTCCCTTCCATTTCTAAGTTAATGGAAATTTCAATATCCGATGATTGTCCTGACTGGCTGTGCTTAAATGCATTTTCAATAAAAACAATAAGAATCAAGGGGGCTATTTTATACCCCCGCCCAATGGCTTTGGTGTGAAAATCAACATTGCCACGTTCTTCTATTTGCAGTTTATACAAGCGGATAAAATTGCCGAGTTGTTCCAATTCTTTATCCAAGGGTACCAGTTCTTCTTTGCATTCATAAAGCATGTAGCGTAAGACACCACTAAGCTCCAATATAATCTCAGGGGTCTTGGTAGAACCCTCCAAGGCATACGAATAGAGGTTGTTTAGGTTATTGAACAAAAAATGTGGATTTACCTGCGAGCGCAAAAACTGAAGCTCACTTTCTTGAATAACCGATTGTAAATCGTCTATTTCGAGTTGTTTTTGAAAGGAATCCCAAGCAAATTTACCTCCAGTCAAAACGGCCATTACCGGCAATACTCCGGCAAGACTGGGTAAAATACCTGGAAATCTTTTCGCTCGACTGGAATCGGGGAATAGTGCTGGTTCTAAAACAAGTTCTTCCAACCCTATGAGAATGCCAATGAGCACAACGAGGAGTCCTGCAAATACATAATATTTTTTGGTGTAGAAAAACTTGGGCATCATGTAGTAACTCACAAAAAAGGACGCCAACGCATACATGATAAAGAACCAAATGCGGTCAGGTCGAAATTCTTGTGCATACCAATTGTACACAAAAAATGTCAGCACCAAAGCATGGAACACTAGCTGAAATAAAACTTCTCTTTTCTTGACCAAGGGTTCTCCAAATTATTCAAAATCAAAACTATAGTTAAAGGAGTAGCTTTCAAAAATGGTTCTTGCCAACGACAGTTTTTATTTGACGAACAACATAAGAACAATTAACCAAGCAAGAACTCTCAAGGCCTAGTAGACGTTAGCTATAAATCAGACTCTTCGATAACAAATTTGGCTTTTGCTTCCCATTTACCGGTAGTTCGGAGCTCCCAATCGCTTGATGTATTGAATATATTTTTAGAAGGGGTATTTGGTTTCCAAGTCTTTAAAAGTTGATTTTGAATTGTAAACACCGAAACTGAATCGAAAACCTTATAATAGGGTTCAGTTGGTAAGCCTCCAATATCAGAAATACCTTGTTCTTCAATGAGTTGCGAACTGCCCTGTTCGATGGTTTTAGAATAACTATACTCCTCTAAATTGGAATACCATTGTATTTGAAGGTTTTGGCTTGAAGCGTTTTCAATCGTAACATCTAAATCACCCACTGGGTCACAGCTTTGAAGTAAAATGCAAACACTTATCGCAATGGCATGAATCGCCGTCTTTGTAATAAATTTTCCCATCGTTTTAATGGTAGAACACCTCAATATTGCTAAATCCCTACTTTAAGAAGCAATACTTAACACGCTGTTAACCCAAATCAACTTAAAGAAGCCAAGCTTTTCTCTAAAGTCTCAATCTTTGCCTCAGCGTCAGCAGCTTTTTTTCGTTCGATTTCCACTACTTGCGCCGGAGCGTTGTTTACAAAGCGTTCGTTCGAAAGCTTCTTCTGTACCGATTGTAAAAACCCTTTGGTATAGTCCAACTCTTGGTTGATTTTGGCCTTTTCAGCTTCAACATCGATAGCCCCAGAAATTGGAATAAAATATTCATTACTCTTCACGCGAAAACTCAAGGCACCATCGACATTTTCTTTGGCTGTTTCAATCTCTGAAATATTACCCAGCTTTTTTATAATGGCATCCATACTAGAAACGGTATGTTCCGTACTTAGTTCCAGTAATTGCAATTCATCCTTATTGGGAATATTTTTCTCTTTACGAATGGTTCGTATACCCGAAATCACCTCAGCGGCAAAATCAAATTCGGCAATCAATTTTTTATCGGCCGGTCCGGATTTTGGCCAATCGGCAATGCAAAGGGCATTTTCCACCTTACGTTCAGCGATATGCTGCCATACCTCTTCGGTAAGAAAAGGCATAAACGGATGTAACAACTTTAGGTTTTGCTCAAAAAGTTCAATTACCGACTCCAATGATTTTCTGTCAATAGGTTTTTGATACGCAGGTTTTACGATTTCGAGTAGCCAGGAACAGAAATCATCCCAAATCAATTTGTACATCGCCATCAACGCGTCAGATATGCGATACTTGCTAAAATGGTCTTCAACCTCAGCCAACACTTGATTGAACCGAGCCTTGTACCAATCAATACCAATTTTTGAAGCTTGGGGTTGTTCTAAATCAGCAACTTCCCACCCTTTGACCAATCGAAAGGCATTCCAAATCTTGTTAGCAAAGTTTTTGCCCTGTTGGCATAAGGCTTCATCAAAAAGCAAATCGTTACCCGCAGCCGAACTCAATAGCAATCCCACACGAACCCCATCTGCACCAAACTCCTCAATTAATTTTAAGGCATCAGGAGAATTACCAAGCGATTTCGACATTTTTCGACGTTGTTTATCGCGAACCAGTCCGGTTAAATAAACGTTCTCGTAGGGCCGCTCCCCTCTAAACTCGTAACCAGCGACAATCATTCGCGCCACCCAGAAAAACAGGATGTCGGGTCCGGTTACCAAGTCATTGGTAGGATAGTAATAGTTTACTTCTTCGTTGTCAGGATCTAATATTCCACCAAAAACACTGATAGGCCATAACCATGAAGAGAACCATGTGTCGAGTACATCAGAATCTTGTGTAAGATCTTCTTCCTTTAGATTTGGATTTTGCGATTTGGATTTTGCGATTTCCAGCGCTCGCTCTAACGAATCTGCCACGACAAAATCGTCTTGTCCATCACCGTAGTAATAGGCCGGAATCTGTTGGCCCCACCACAATTGGCGAGAGATGTTCCAATCTCGAATGTTTTCCACCCAATGACGGTAGGTGCTTTTAAACTTTTCTGGAAAAAGCTTTACCTCACCCGTTTCCATAACCGCCTCTAAGGCTGGTTTTGCCAGACCTTCCATTTTCAAAAACCATTGGTCGGAAAGTCGAGGTTCAATAACGGCCTTTGTGCGCTCAGAAGTGCCCACTTTATTGGTGTGCTGTTCCGTTTTTACCATAAAGCCCTTTTCTTCAAGCTCTTTTGAAATTTCTTTGCGTACAACAAAGCGGTCCTTGCCTTGGTAATGCAATCCGTAGGAATTTAAAGTGGCATCTTCGTTAAAGATGTCAACTATTTCAAGATTATGCTTTTCCCCAAGGTTTTTGTCATTTTCGTCATGGGCCGGGGTCACCTTTAAACAACCGGTACCGAATTCGATATCAACATATTCATCTTCTATAATTGGAATAACCCGTCCGCATATTGGTACAATGGCTTTTTTCCCCTTAAGATGACCGTATCTTTCGTCATTGGGGTTGATACAAATAGCAGTATCACCCAAAATGGTTTCAGGTCTTGTGGTTGCTATGGTTACCTTTTCATCAGAACCTTCAATCTGGTAGGCCAAATAATACAAAAGTCCTTGCCGTTCTTCATAAATAACCTCTTCGTCAGAAAGTGTGGTTTTGGCCTCGGGGTCCCAGTTGACCATACGATGCCCCCTGTAAATCAGTCCTTTATTGAATAAATCGACGAAAACTTTGATTACCGAAGCTGACATATCGTCATCCATAGTGAATTTGGTGCGTTTCCAGTCACAGGAAGCACCCAGTTTTCGCAATTGTTTTAAAATAACGCCACCATATTCATCGGTCCAGTCCCAGGCATGCTTTAAGAACTCGTCTCGGGTCAAATCGGCCTTTGAAATGCCCTCTTCCTTCAATTTTGCAACAACCTTGGCCTCTGTAGCTATGGAAGCATGGTCCATACCTGGCACCCAACAAGCATTTTTACCCTCTAAACGCGCCTTACGAATCAATACGTCTTGAATTGTATTGTTCAACATATGGCCCATATGCAACACCCCAGTAACGTTTGGCGGTGGGATTACTATGGTATAGGGTTCCCTATCGTCTGGTTTTGAGGTGAAAAAGTCGTTTTCTTCCCAGTATTGGTACCAACGTTCTTCAACGTTTTTTGGGTCATATTTGGATGGAATCTCCATTAATGGTATAGTTTTTGTCTAGGTGTGTTGGCTTGTTAAATTATGGTGACCAAAGTTAAATTTTAGTGTCATAAGACCAGAAGCCAAGTTCATTTAATACGAAACAAAAATAAGTAACGTTATTACAAGACAAAATAATTTTGGAGGTAGGCCGTCAAGGTCTAAATTTGAAATTGTACTAAACAGAAAAATGATGAAAAAACTTGCACTTTTATTATTTGTTGGCCTTTTTTCTTTTGCAGTAACTGCTCAAGATCAAACGGCACAGATAGAATTTAAGGAAGAGACCATTGATTACGGTAACATTTCCAAAGGAAGTGATGGTGTTCGAATTTTTGAATTTACCAATACAGGGAGCGCACCTTTGGTAATCAGCAACGTAAAGTCTAGCTGTGGTTGTACCATCCCCAAAAAGCCAGATGCACCAATTGCACCAGGTGAGACCGGAGAAATTCAGGTTAAATACGATACCAAAAGGGTTGGTCCGATTCGTAAAACGATTACAGTAACCTCAAACGCGGCAGATGCGCCGACAAAAGTTTTGAAAATTAAGGGAACTGTAATGGAAGACTCTTAATGAGAAAAAAATACAATTAGCAAAAGCCTCGATTTATCGGGGCTTTTTTGTTTTAAAGACATCTTCAACAATAAAACTATAAACTAAGTCTTTGTTGTAACGCTCGATAAGGAGTTTTACCCGTTTGCCGTCGTGTTCATTGATCATTTGAAGAATCTCTTGCAGCTTATAATTGTAGACCCTTTTACCGTTTACTGCCAAAATCACATCGCCTTCTTGCAAACCAGCCCTATCCGCAGGGCTACCAGCCCGAATGGCTGAAACCACAATTTCAGGAACAAGGCTAAGTCGCGTTCTATTTTGCATTAATATCTGTACGTTACCGAATCCACCCTTATCTTTTTGGGTGACAAAACCATTGGAATCGGCAATTCGCTCTGAAATATAGCGCATGCCGTTGTGCTGTAAATCGATACCTGCGAAGTTGTACTGAAATGGAGTTTTGAACAATGAATTTTTTCGAAGCGTTAATTGTCGTTTGGAATAATCAATTATAAAATTGAAACGTTTTAGTATCTCGCCACCAATACTTCCGTTTCGCCCGTCCAATTCAGTTAAGAGTCCAAACGATTCTTTATACGGAAAAGCTGTTTTGGCATCGAATAAGGAAAAACTACCCAATCGAAAACCTTTTAATTTGGAGCGTTTACCGTAAATGTTACCGCTCAAACCCTTCCCCAGAAAGTCTTCATAATAATCTTCGGGTACTTCCAACCCCAATTCCGTGTCATGAAATAACCAGAGGGCGTCACTACTGCCAGTATCCAGTAAAAGACGAACAGGAATATTGTCTTTTTTCTCGGTATCAATTGAGCCGACCACATATGCCTTCTTATCCACTAAGGAAATAGGTACCGTTTCTTGCTTGCCCTTGGTCTTATAAACATAGCTGCTGGGAGGAAATAACTTTAAAGTCTCATTTGCATAATTGACCTCAACAACAAAACTCTTGAACAATTCGTAACCAATAATACCATGAATAGTCATCCCCATTGAGGTGGAAAAATTGATTTCCTTGTCCAAAACAACAAATAAGCGCTGGTCCAAATTGGTAGCATTGCCCAAACGTACCCTGTTATGCTCAGATTTTAATGCTTTAATGGGTTCTCCTTCCCCTAACCCACGTAAGGTTATCTCCGATACTTGGTTTATTTGAACGGAATCTTGATCGGTGAGGTTAAATAGAATGGGGTTGCTCACCCCGGTATCCAAAACAAATTTGAGTTTGGCGCCATTGATTTCAACTGGCACCACCATGAGGTTATTTATCAGCTCAAAACGTACCTTCTCAAATTTTTGTCCTTTTGGCAATACAAATTGCTGTCCAATACAAAATTGAATACTCAAAATCAGCCAAAAAAGAAGTATAGGAAAACGACGTATCATTCTGAAAGAAAATTGATTGACTTCTTTAAAGTTAGTAAAATAATAGGTTCGTAACCTAAATTTAACATTGCTGAAAAGCCACATCTTATTTGTGCAAACAGGTCGCATTCACCATTTTTGCAAAAATATTTTTACATGCCAAGGATATCTAAAAAAGGAGCGCAAATGCCACCTTCACCGATTCGAAAACTGGTTCCTTTTGCAGAAGCAGCTAAGAAACGTGGTATTAAGGTGCTCCATCTAAATATTGGGCAACCGGACATCAAAACCCCACCTCAGGCCTTGGATGCTATAAAAGATGCCCAAATCGAGGTACTGGCCTACAGTCAAACCGATGGCTCGGAAGAATACCGAACAAAAATAGCAGCATACTACGCCAAAAATGGGATTGCGGTTACTGCAAACGACCTTATCGTTACAACCGGTGGTTCAGAAGCACTATTGTTCGCTTTGGGTACCATTCTTGATCCAGAAGACGAAATTATTATCCCTGAACCTTTTTATGCCAACTATAATGGTTTTGCCACATCAAGCGGTGTCACCATAAAACCGATTACCTCAAAATTTGAAGATAATTTTGCCTTACCCCCAATTTCCGAATTTGAGGCCTTGATCAATGAGCATACGAAGGCAATATTGATTTGTAATCCAGGAAACCCAACTGGATATCTATATACCCACGAAGAAATTCTTCAACTGGCTGAATTGGTAAAAAAGCATGACCTTTTTCTGATTGCAGATGAAGTTTACCGTGAATTCGCCTATGATGGAAAACAACATCATTCCATTTTAAAAGAACCTGGTCTAGAAAATCACGCTATCGTGGTTGATTCAGTATCAAAAAGGTACAGCATGTGCGGCGCTAGAATTGGGTGCATGGTTTCAAAGAATCCTGAAGTTATTCAAACCGCACTGAAATTCGCACAAGCACGATTATCACCTCCTACCTTGGCACAAATAGCCAGTGAAGCTGCTTTGGAAACCCCTGATAGTTATTTTGAAGAAGTGGTTACCGAGTACGTTGCCAGAAGAAACTTCTTGGTAAGTGAACTAAGCAAAATAGAAGGCGTTAAAGTGGCCAAACCAAATGGTGCCTTTTATTGTATTGCAGAATTGCCGATTAAAAATGCTGACCATTTTGCCCAATGGCTGCTTGAAAATTTTGAGATTGATGGTGAAACGGTCATGGTGGCACCGGCTGCTGGATTTTACGCTTCAGAAGGTTTAGGTCAAAACCAAATTCGAATTGCCTATGTTCTCAACCAGGAGAAATTGAAAAACGCGGTGGCCATTCTGGCAAAAGCATTAAAAGAATATCCAAATTAATATTCAGGAAAATATATCACTAAAGGAATTCAATACCTTCGGTATTGATGTCAATGCCCGATTTTATTTAAAAATCGAGAGTGTTCTGCAACTTCAAAAAGCACTGCAGCTGGAATCTTTCACCGAAAAATTTATTCTTAGCGGTGGTAGTAATATTTTATTGACCAAAGACATAGAATCTTTGGTTCTGCATATTGCCATACCGGGTATTTTCATTGAAGAGGAAAACCAGGAGCATGTTATTGTACGTGCCATGGCGGGTGAGAACTGGCATGAGCTCGTTTTATGGACCTTAACTCGGAATTTTGGCGGTTTGGAAAACCTTTCATTGATTCCAGGTTGTGTGGGTACTTCGCCCATACAGAATATTGGAGCCTATGGGGTAGAACTTGTCGATGTATTCGTTTCTTGTGAGGCCATGGACCTCGAAACCCATGAACTGGTTGAATTCTCGAAAGAGGAATGCGAATTCGGTTACCGAGATTCCATCTTTAAAAATCAGGCCAAGGGCAAATATGTGATTACATCCGTTGCCTTCAAATTAACAAAGGATAAGCATCAATTGTTTACCCAATACGGTGCAATAGAAAATGAATTGCAAGAAATGGGAGTGGTGCAACCCACCATCCAAGAAGTTTCCAAGGCAGTGATTAAAATCCGTCAAAGCAAACTTCCAGACCCAAAAGAACTGGGTAACAGTGGTAGTTTCTTTAAAAATCCGGTATTGAACAAGAAACAGTTTGATGGTTTTAGAAAAAAATTTCCTGAAGCGCCCTTTTATGAATTAGAGGATTCAAATTATAAAGTGCCGGCAGGTTGGCTGGTTGAACAATCAGGCTTTAAAGGTAAACGCTTTGGAGACGCCGGAGTGCATGAAAAACAGGCCCTAGTTTTGGTAAATTATGGCAATGCAAGCGGTAACGAAGTTGTAGAATTATCAGAAAAAATAAAGGACACTGTACTCGAAAAGTTCGGCATTGCCCTAGAAACGGAAGTGAACATAATAAGATAACCCCGACTTCGAGTCCGAACGCCGGGGTTATACCAAACCAAACTAACCAAAATTTTTATATTGTCTACGCCGTTGAATTTCTTTGTAATAATGCTATTACTATCTTAGCGTTTCCTTATCTACGATGAAAAGCACTAACACGGATTTTTTTAAGTCTTATTTTTCTACACCCTTCAATTGATGAGTACAACACTTCTTGAAAAACATATCGTAGAATTACTGGCCGAACGCAATGAAAAAGCAATTTCATTGTTATATGACCATTATGCGGATACGTTATTGGGTGTAGCCTATAAAGTGGTCAAGGATGAGGATTTGGCACAGGACGTTTTACAGGAAAGTTTCGTCAAAATCTGGAAAAAATCGGATTCTTATGATGCTTCAAAGGCTAAACTTTTTACTTGGTTATTTCGGATTACCAGAAATACTGCAATTGATAAGTTGCGAAGTATTAGCACAAAAACCGATAAAGAAATCCAAATCGATGTTTCTGACGTATATAATTTAGGTGAAAAAGCCATCTCACCAGAGTTGATGGATATGAAGGAGAACCTTGATAAAATCGAGGACAAGTACAAGATTGTACTAGAAGCCTTGTTTTTTGAGGGTATGACGCAGCAAGAAGCTAGTGAAGAACTAGACATTCCCTTGGGAACCATAAAGTCTAGATTGAAAATTGGCCTTCGTGAAATGCGGAAAATTTATGGAGCAAGTATGGTGGTGGCGTTTATTATAAATGTATTGATATGAAAGAAAAAATACACTCTTTTTTAGAAACCGATATTCTAGAGCGATATCTTTTAGGTGACACTTCAACCGAAGAGTCATTGCGTGCTGAGCGATATATTGCGATGTATCCTGAGGTTCACAAAACTTATGTTGAACTTCAAGAAAATCTTGAGTTGTATGCTAAGATGCATGCCCTAAAGACACCCGAGAATCTAAAAGGTCAAATTCTTGCAAAAATCAGAGCCGAAAAGAGAGCTGGAAACAAATTTTTCCGATTGGCCATTGCAGCTAGTTTCATTGCATTTCTTTTTGCAGGGGCGACCTACTTTTTCTGGAATCAGAACCAAGACCTACAGGAAAAGAATTCAATGGTCAGCAACCAAATCAAAGATTTGCGTGCAGACATGCGCGTACAATTGGAAGACTTGCGTAACCAGTACATTGTATTGAATAACCCAAATACGCGTAGACTTCAAGTTAGAGGCAATCAAAGAGCCGAAGAACTGAAGGCCGTTGCGTATGTAAATCCGGTTAAAAAGCTTTCTTATATCAACGTAAGTAACTTACCACAACTGCCCGAAGAGCAGTGTTACCAAATGTGGGCAGAAGTTAATGGCGAATTGGTCAGTCTTGGCATTATCAATGAATTCGATAATGCTGAACAATTACTTGCGTTACCATATGCGGATAATGCCGTAAGTTATATCACCATTGAACCAAAAGGTGGTAAGATGACACCATCGGTAGACAAGATCGTTGCCAACATCAAGTATTAAGTTTTTCTTGATTCTTTTTTAATTCCCCCTTTTGTACCTTTGCATCAAAGAATTTTGGTGTGAAATTGATATTGCTTACAGTTGGAATTTTAGCCCTGGCATTTGCTGGAATCGCCATTAAGATTTGGTCAAAGAAGGACGGTAAGTTTGCAGGTACCTGTGCAAGTCAAAATCCTTTTCTGAACAAAGAAGGAGAAGCTTGTGGATTCTGTGGTAAGTTGCCAGACGAACAAGACTGCAAGAAGGATATCGTTGCCCAAACCTAACGTCTCCCCCACTTGAAAGTAAGTTCTGAAGACCTTCCCCATATAATTGAAAAAGCAAAAAGTGGCCAACAAATAGCTTTTAGCAAACTGTTGGAGTCTTTTTGGGATGATGTATATCGTTTTCAGCTTTCGCGAAGTAACAATGAAGTAGATGCGGAAGATATAACCATACAAACCTTTTCTAGGGCATTTGATAAAATCGGAAGCTATAATCCCTCTTACGATTTCAAAAACTGGTTACTTACAATTTCAAAGAATCTTCACGTAGACCTAATTCGTAAACAAAAAAAGGAGATAACGGAAGGTTTGAAGGGCAAGGGTTCCGATGCAGCGAAGAAGGTATTGGATGAAACGCCAACTGCCGAAGACAACCTAATCATTGAACAAAATTTAGCTTCATTATTGGCTGATATTAAAAAATTGAAGAAGGGTTATCAAGAAGTAATCAATCTAAGGTATTTCAATGAGATGAGCTATGATCAAATAGCGACCCAATTGGGAGAACCTTTAAACAATGTGAAGGTTAAATTATTGAGGGCCAAAAAGCTATTGGCCGAGATTATCAAAGCAAAGTAAATACCCATTGCTCGATAGGGCATTTTGTATATTTGTAACAAAGAATTGTTATGTCGGTAGAAGTTGTTGAAAAAGCAGAACCAATACGAAAAAAACCAAAATGGCTACGTGTAAAGTTGCCCACGGGCAAGAAGTATACACAACTGCGCGGATTGGTTGATAAATACGATTTACATACCATTTGTACCTCAGGAAGTTGCCCTAATATGGGTGAATGCTGGGGAGAGGGCACGGCAACTTTCATGATTCTTGGAAATATCTGCACGCGCTCATGTGGATTTTGTGGCGTTAAAACAGGGCGCCCTGAAAGCGTGGACTGGGAGGAGCCCGAAAAAGTGGCACGTTCTATAAAAATTATGGGGATAAAGCATGCGGTCCTTACTTCGGTCGATAGGGATGACCTTAAAGACATGGGTTCAATAATCTGGGCAGAAACCGTGAATGCGGTTCGTCGCATGAATCCCGAAACGACCTTAGAGACACTAATTCCAGACTTTCAAGGTATAGAAAGGCATCTCGACCGAATTCTAGAAGTGGCACCGGAAGTTATTTCGCATAACATGGAAACCGTTAAAAGATTGACGCGCGAGGTCCGAATTCAAGCGAAATACGAAAGAAGCCTTGGCGTTTTGAAATATCTAAAGGACAACGGCGCCAATAGAACCAAATCAGGAATTATGCTTGGTCTTGGTGAAGAAGAAGAAGAGGTTATCCAGACAATGAAAGATTTGAGGGAAGCAGGCGTCGATGTGGTCACTATAGGTCAGTACCTACAACCTTCAAAAAAACACCTTCCGGTCAAACAATTCATTCTTCCAGAACAATTCAAGAAGTATGAAGAATTAGGATTGGAAATGGGCTTTCGTCACGTAGAAAGTGGAGCGCTAGTTCGATCTTCGTATAAAGCGCACAAGCATATTGATTAGTCTTTACTAAGTTCTTAGATGGCAAGCTCAGAAGTCATTACTATTGGAATCAACGGCTTCGGACGAATTGGCCGAACATTGTTCCGCCTTTTGTCAAATTTTCCACAATTTAAAGTTGTGGCCATAAATGACCTTGCAGATGCACGAACCTTGAGCCATCTGCTGAAGTACGATAGTATTCATGGTGTTTTCAATCAGGAAATTACCTATGAAGAAAACAACATTATTTATAAGGGTAATAAAATTCCCGTAAGTAATAGTTCACATCCGAAACACATTAATTGGTCTGAAAATGATGTGGACATCGCTATTGAATCAACTGGCAAGTTCAAAGAATCAGAAGACTTACACCATCATTTAAACAATGGTGCAAAAAAGGTGATATTATCAGTACCCCCTATTTCAGATGACGTAAAAATGATTGTAATCGGGGTCAATGAAACTGATATTGACAAAAACGACCATATAATTTCAGCGGCATCATGCACCACGAATAATGCTGCCCCTATGGTCCAAACAATCAATGAACTCTGTGGTATCGAACAAGCCTACATTACTACTGTTCATTCCTACACTACCGACCAAAGTCTTCACGACGTACCCCATAGGGATTTAAGAAGGGCTCGAGCTGCAGGTCAATCGATTATACCGACCACCACCGGAGCGGCAAAAGCATTGACCAGAATATTTCCTGAACTATCAAATGTTATTGGGGGATGTGGAATTCGAGTTCCAGTACCGAACGGCTCTTTAACAGATATCACATTTAATGTGAAAAAAGAGACATCAATAGAAGAAATTAACTCAAAATTCAAGGAAGTCTCTGAAAATCAATTAAAAAACATACTTTTATACACAAGTGAACCCCTAGTATCCATTGACTTAAACAATAGTACGTATTCTTGCACGTTTGATTCTCAGATGACTTCGGTAATCGGAAAAATGGTAAAGGTCATTGGTTGGTATGATAATGAAACAGGATATTGCTCTAGAATCATTGACCTGCTGTCATTATTGACCATCAAAAAGTATGTATAGGATTGCCAAACATAACAACCCCCCACTACGAAACAAGCTAATTGTTTTCGCAATCCTCCTTTTTGCCTTCAACCTTGGTTTAGGTCAAGATTCAACCGGACAAAGTCAAACGATAAACTCTTACCAGAGAAAGGCTTTGCGCTTTATGCATATGGATGATTTAGGTGCAGCTCTTGAGGCCTTGAACAAAGCAGCTGAACTAGCCGAGAAGGGGGAAAATATCAAACCTGCAATTGACAACTTCAACAAATTTGGTTTTATAAACTTGGAACTCGGGAAAAGGGAAAATGCAATTTTCTATATTGACCGTGTTGCCCGTTTACTTAAAAGTGTTCAGTACCCTTACGGCGAAGCAGTTCACAAATATTTAATGGCACGCCTTAAACTGGAAGAAAACTACCCGTTACAGGCCATGGAGCTTATCGATGAGGCCACTAAATTGTCAAATGATAAAAACCTAACCAACAACTTGCAAATGTCTTTGGCCGACATCTTTCTATTTCTTGATAGGTTTGATGATGCTGAGAAAATTTACAACTCATTATTGGTCAACTCTGACGATTTGGAGCGATTTTATCTGGAGGCGAAAGCAAATCTTGGTTTGGCCAATCTGAATTTTGAAATATCCAACCTTGAAAAAAGTGTTGAATATGGCGAAAGAGCATTACAGATAGCAAATCAGAACAACTATCATAAATTGGCTTTCCAAGCCAACGAATTCTTGACCACAGGTTACGAAAGTTTAGGGCAATACGATAGGTCATTGTTACACCTTAAAAACCTGGTCAAGGTTAAGGACTCTTCTTTTACTATTGAAAAGGTAAAGGAACAGACCAAAACAACAGATCGAATTACCATTGAACAACTTAAAAATCTAACTTCGGTTCAAGAGGAAAAAATTGAGAAACTCAGTCAATCGGAGAACAGGGCAGAAATTACAGCGATATTGACTTCGGCCTTTTTGACGATAATATCACTACTCGCAGTTTCATTGTATAGAAACAACCAAATAAAAATTCGTACCAATGACCTATTACAAACTAAAAATAGTGAGTTGGAAAAAGCACGTGATGATGCGATTTCAGCGATGAAGGCCAAGTCTAATTTTCTATCAACCGTTACTCACGAATTACGAACACCACTTTATGCTGTTACCGGACTCACGCATATCTTGCTTGAAGAAAATCCGGCGGCACATCAAAAAGAACATTTGAAATCTTTAAAGTTTTCAGGGGATTACCTCTTAAACTTTATAAACGATATCCTTCAAATCAATAAAATTGACGCGGATAAGGTTGAACCGTTGAAAGTTGAATTCAAATTGAAAAACGTCTTGACCGATGTTATTGATTCACTGCAACAAAACGCAGTTGAACAAGAAACCAAATTGATTTTAAATTATGACAATACCATTCCAATGAATATGTTGGGAGACCCTCTAAAACTCTCCCAAATATTTATAAACCTGGTTGGTAATGCTTTAAAGTTCACCAAAAATGGTAATGTCGATGTCATGGCCAAATTAATACGTCATGAAGGTGAACAAGTCAAGATTCATTTCGAAGTCAAAGACGACGGTATAGGAATATCTGAAGAACAACAGAAAAAGATTTTCGACAGTTTTGAACAAGGCTCCATTCAAATCAACAGAGAATATGGTGGCACTGGACTGGGGCTGACGATTGTAAAGAGTTTATTGGGCTTATTTGATAGTAAAATTCAACTGGAAAGTCAACCTGGTTTTGGTAGTCGATTCTTTTTTGAAATCGAATTCAAGTCTGAAGAGCCGAAAGTTGTGGAGGTTACACCAAACGTAATCGATCCGGAAAAAGTGGACTTTTCAGGTATGCACCTACTTATTGTAGAAGACAATAAAATCAATCAGGTCATTACCAAGAAGATGCTGGTCAAAAAAGAAATGACCTGCGATATTGCAAATAACGGATTTGAAGCTGTAGATAAAGCAAAAGAAACCTCGTATGACTGCATATTAATGGACATTCATATGCCAGGTATGGGCGGAACCGAGGCCACAATGGAAATTCGCAAATTCAATAAAGAAGTTCCCATAATTGCCTTAACCGCGATTTCAATGGAAGACAGCGTAGAAGAATTCATAAACGCTGGTTGCAATGATGTTGTGACGAAACCTTTCAAACCAGAAGTATTCTACGAGAAAATTGCTGAAAACATTATTAAAGTCAAGACTGCCAGTCAGGCTTAGTCAAATCTTCGATTTTCTTAAGCAGTTCTTCTTCTCCCCCATTCAAAAAATGGTGTGCAATTGGTAAGTAATAAAGATTGTTCAACTTATTGCCTAATCGAGCAAAGTCTTTTTCAGTAGTTAGAACAACCTCAAATTGAGAAAAGTGTTCGATGTCCTTCGCTGAAAAGAAATAATGATCCTTGAACTTTAAGTGCTCAAACTGTAGTTCTTTCGATTTCAATTGGGCCACCAATGGTTCAGGTTTGGCGATTCCGGTAACCAAAGCCAATTTTTTATTGGCCAATTCTTCGAAAGTTAAAGTTTGCTCGTCGTTGATAAAGTTTTCAGCATAACGCAAAGAAGCAAACAGGACATTTTGATGTTCCAACGGTTTTATCTTATTTGAAAAAGCTTTACAATCTTTTTTTGACAAACTTGAAGGACATTTTGTTACAATAATTAAATCAGCTCGCTTTGATTGATTTTTAGCATCTCGAAGACTTCCGGTTGGTAAATAGAAATCGTTCGTATATGGTTTATCGAAAGTCGTTAACAAAATGGAAAGTGTTGGCTTTACCTTTCTATGTTGAAAAGCATCATCCAACAGAATTAAATCGAAGTCTCCTAATTCTTCCAGTTTTTGAATTCCGTTGACCCTATCTGCATCCACTGCAAGAGTAACATCAGGGTGCTTTCGATAGAGCTGAAAGGGTTCGTCTCCTAAAACTTCAACAGTTGATTTTTCGGTTGCAAGCTGAAATCCTTTAGATTTTCGCCGGTAACCTCGACTGAGCACAGCTATTTTCTTTTTTTGCTTCAAGTTGCTTACGAGAAAATCAATCATGGGGGTTTTACCCGTTCCACCCAAACTCAAATTCCCTACACAAATCGTGGGTGTATTAGAGATAGTGGACTTAAAAAAACCAACATCAAAAAGAAAATTCCTGAGGTATACCACCAGAGCATAAATCAGGGCAATCGGAGCGGCAATAATTCTAAGCCATCGCATTCGACGAAATTATGATATTTTAGCCTTACGTTTTTCCGAGAGAATGAAGATTAAATCAGTTTGTACACTTCTTAATGAACTTGCCCCATTGCATTATGCTGAAGATTTTGACAATGTGGGTCTTTTGGTTGGTAATTCAAATGATGAGCTTAAGGGAATATTGGTTACGTTGGACACTTTGGAAGATGTAGTCGAAGAGGCCATTTCCAAAGGATGCAACTTAATCGTTAGTTTTCATCCCATCATATTTAAGGGTTTAAAGAAACTTACCGGAAGTAATTATGTTGAAAGGGTTGTACAAAAAGCCATAAAAAATGACATTGCTATTTACAGCATTCATACCGCCTTGGACAATAGTCATTTAGGAGTGAGTGCTAAAATTTGTCAAGTACTTGGGCTCAAAAATCAAAAAGTTTTGATTCCTAAAAAGGGGACAATCAAAAAATTGGTAACCTATGTGCCGGTAGAAGCGGCAAAAGAACTCAAAAATCAACTCTTCAAATCAGGTGCAGGTGCCATAGGCAATTATGACAACTGTAGTTTTGGTGCAGTGGGGACAGGTAGCTTTAAAGGGAATGAAGAATCAAATCCGACTTTAGGGGTAAAAGGTCAAATTCATTTTGAACAAGAAGAACAGCTTCATATAACCTTTGAAGCATCAAAAGAAAAGAAAGTCTTGAGTGCACTTTTTGAACATCACCCCTACGAAGAAGTAGCTTATGAGCTAACAACTTTAGAAAATACAAATCAAAAAATTGGTATGGGAATGTTTGGTGTATTGGGATCCGAGCTTTCCGAGAAAGAATTTTTAAATCTTGTCAAAGATAAATTTGGGATTCAATCAATAAGACACTCTAAATTATTGGGCAAACCCATTAAAAAGGTGGCGGTTCTTGGTGGTAGCGGGGCATTTGCGATTGGGGCAGCCAAAGCAATAGGGGCCGATATATTTCTCACTGCCGATTTAAAATACCACAACTTTTTTGAGGCAGAAAATCGACTGGTTTTGGCAGATATTGGACACTTTGAAAGTGAACAGTTTACAAAAAACCTTTTGGTCGATTTCCTTACCGAAAAAATTCCTAATTTTGCAGTCGCTTTATCGGAAAGCATTACGAATCCTGTGAATTATTTTTAAAGTATGGCTAAAAAAACCGAAACGACCGTTGAAGACAAGTTAAGGGCATTGTATGATTTGCAATTGATTGATTCAAGGGTTGACGAAATACGAAATGTTAGGGGTGAACTTCCATTGGAAGTTGAAGATTTAGACGATGAAGTGTCAGGATTGAAAACCCGAATTGACAAGCTAAAAACCGATATCGAAACGGTTAACTACGAAATCACTGCGAAAAAGAATATGATTGAAGAATCAAAAGCTTTAATCAAAAAATATTCAGAGCAGCAAAAGAACGTAAGGAATAGCCGTGAGTTCAACTCATTGAGCAAAGAAGTTGAGTTTCAAGAGCTTGAAATTCAACTAGCAGAAAAGCACATAAAAGAATTCAAGGCACAAATAGATCAGAAGAAAGAGGTTATCTCTGAGACCAAAGAGCGTTTAACCGAGCGTGAAAGCCACCTTAAACACAAAAAAGGGGAGCTCGATGCTATTTTGGCCGAAACCGAAAAAGAAGAAAAAGCACTTCTTAAAAAGTCTGAGGAATTTGAAGACAAAATTGAAGAGCGCTTAGTTAATGCGTACAAAAGAATCAGAAGTAGTGTTAAAAACGGATTGGCAGTAGTACCTATTGAAAGAGGTGCTTCTGGTGGTTCTTTCTTTACGATTCCGCCACAGGTTCAAGTTGAAATTGCTACGAGGAAGAAAATTATCACTGACGAACATAGTGGTCGTATCTTGGTTGACCCGGTTTTGGCCGAGGAAGAGTTAGAAAAGATGACAAAAATGTTTGCAAAACTTTAAAAACAAGCCACCGTAACGGTGGCTTTTTTATTTATGGCTAAAATCGGATTGGTAGCAATTGCTTTTCTTTTATTTTCTCATATGGCATTCTCCCAGAGTTTAGCTGATTACCAATGGAAGAACCGCATACTAGTATTGGTTGCGAAGACAGAAAACTCAAGTCTACTAGCACAGAGAAAATCGTTCAGTACGCTTAAAAAAGAACTCGTAGAACGTGATTTAGTGCTCCTGGAATTATCATCAGACAAGAAAGAACTCAAGGAGCGATTTGATATTTCTGAAAGATTCGAAGGGGTTCTTTTAATTGGAAAAGATGGCGGCCTTAAATTGAAGAAACAATTCTTTGTTGACCCAAAAGATGTATTCGCCCTGATTGATTCAATGCCTATGCGAAGGGCTGAAATGAGGAAAAACTAGCTTACCTATCCATTAACTTCAAGATTTTTTCTTCGACCATCTTGGAATCCCATTTTTCTTTAATATCGGCAATTTGCATCACCTCTTGCATAATTTTTTCTTGCTTATCCCCAATTTTAAGCGCTTCTGAATAAGGTCGGTCTGAAAAAGTTACACGACTGTAAACAGGAATCCATTTATCAGGATACTTGGCAGCAAAACGCTTTTCTATTTGTTTTTGCAACAAAAACATCGGGTCCGCTGTTTTACTGCTCATTTCTATAAAATTGCGATAACTCAATTCTGCAATGGCATCTGCATTTGGCTTTCTCGACTTTTGATAAGTGGAAAATATGGAATCCCAGTCATCGCCGAGTTCATTCATCAAATCATCCAAAACGCTAATATCTTCGAAACCTGCATTCATTCCCTGTCCATAAAACGGTACGACTGCATGGGCTGAATCACCTACCAAGGCGACTTTGTTCCAATATGTCCAAGGATAACATTTCATGGTAACCATGGCACTGGTTGGGTTTTTGAAAAAGTCTTCTATTAAATTCTCAATCTGGTTACGCACATTCGGAAAGTACGTTTCGAAAAATGATTTGGCTTCTTTTTTGGTGGATAATTGTTCAAATGAAATTTCTCCCTCAAAAGGCAAAAACAAGGTACAGGTAAAACTTCCATCTAAATTGGGAAGCGCGATAAGCATAAATCTGCCCCTTGGCCAAATATGAAAAGAATTCTTATCTAAAAGATGATTCCCATTCTTATCTGGTGGTATGGTCAACTCCTTGTACCCTACGTCTATAAAATCTTGTGAATAATCAAATCTACTTCTTCGTTGCATTTTATGACGAACTCTAGAAAAAGCCCCATCACAACCAAAAATTAAATCGAATTGATATTCTTCCCAAACTCCTTTTTCGCTATCACCGGTATATAACTTGGCCTCAGGTAAATTTACATCCCAAACTTTTTCATTGAATTGAAAACGCACACCTTCACTCTCGGCTAAATCAATCATTTTACGATTAAGAATACCCCGACCGATACTCCAGATGGCCTCTCCTTCCTTGCCATATTTCTGAAAATATACAGGCTTTTCATTGACGTGCATTGCCCTTTGGTACATCGGAATGGCGATTTGCTTTATTTCATCCTCCAGACCGAGTTTGCCCAAAGTTCGCCAGCCTCGATTGCTCATGGCCAAATTAATGCTGCGTCCAGAGAATTCAATCGTACGAATATCAGGTCTACGATCAAAAACTGTTACGGTATGACCATGTCGCTTTAGAAAAATTCCAAGTAATGACCCTACTAGTCCTGAACCTACAATGGCAATATTCTTTGGAGATTGACCCATAATTTGAGAAAGCCTTTAAATATCGAAAATAGACAATTTTGAGAATTGTTTAACGACATTCAACTCCATCAAATTTAATTTTTGTTTATTCTTTTGTTAGTTTTGTTAAACAATATGCACAAGAAAGTTCATCTTCCACAAAAAACGTGTTTGGTTTGTAATCGTGCCTTCTCTTGGCGCAAAAAATGGGAGCGTGATTGGGAAAATGTCAAATACTGCAGTGAAAAATGCAGAAGAAGCTCAAAAAAATGAATACGAGTCTAGTTTGGTTTACCAACAACCTTCGCGTAAACGATAATCAATCACTAACTAAAGCATGCGCTTTTGATAAGGTTATTGCGGTATATTGCTTTGATCCACGCCAATTTGATATTGGAGATTATGGTTTCGTAAAAACCGGCAAATACCGCACTAAATTTTTATTGGAGTCCATTCGTGATGTACAAAAGTCACTTACCGAACTTAACATTGCCCTATTAATCTATTTAGAAAGACCTGAAAAGGTTTTGCCAAAAATTGTTCAAGAATATGATATTAAGTCCATTTTCCATCAAAATGAATGGACTAGAGATGAAAATGAAGTTATCGATGGGGTTCGGCAAAATCTTGAAAGTAATGTACAGATGATAGGTTCGTATGAACAATTTTTATTTCATCCTTCAACCATTCCTTTTGATTCAATCCAACAGTTGCCTAATGTGTTTACAAATTTTCGGAAGAAATGTGAGAAATATTCCAAAGTTGAGCCACCCTTGCCCATCCCTGATAAAAAAGAGATTTCCAATTTAATTGCGAAAGAAGTTGAACTTCCGACCTTAGAACAATTGGGACATCAAGATTTCGAGCTTGATTCAAGAACGGCCTTTCCATTTAAAGGTGGTGAAGATGCCGCCCTTGAACGAATACAGCATTATTTCTGGGAGACCGAAAAATTATCATTTTACAAAAAAACACGAAATGGCCTCATAGGAATCGACTATAGTTCAAAACTATCGCCTTGGCTTGCAAATGGTAGTATATCATCTCGAACCATTTATAATCAAGTCAAAAAATACGAAAGACAAATAAAGAAAAATCAAGATACCTATTGGCTCATTTTTGAGCTTATTTGGCGTGACTATTTCAAGTATGTAAGCCTCAAATACAAAGACAGAATTTTCTATTTAGGAGGAATTCTGAACAAATCATACGAGTGGGCCAATAATTCAAAAGTACTGGACTCATGGATTAATGGAACTACTCAAGAACCCTTTGTAAACGCCAATATGCTAGAGCTGAAAGAAACAGGTTGGATGAGCAATCGAGGCCGACAGAATGTAGCCAGTTATTGGGCCAAAGAACTCAAGCAAGATTGGAGAATTGGAGCAGCTTATTTTGAAAGCCTACTTCTTGACTACGATGTTCACAGCAACTGGGGTAACTGGATGTACAATAGCGGTGTGGGTAATGACCCTCGTGACCGTAAATTCAATATAAAGCGCCAAGCTGAGATGTACGACAAGGCTGGAAAATTTCAGCGCATTTGGCTTCAAGAAACCTTATTTAGATGAAAACATTACGACTTATTCTTGGTGATCAGCTGAATAGCAATCATTCTTGGTTTCAAACTGTTGATGATGAGGTTATTTATGTAATGGCCGAAATGCGGCAAGAAACCGATTATGTAAAACACCATATTCAAAAAGTGGTCGGTTTCTTTCTTGCTATGAGACAATTTTCAAATCAACTATCTTCAGCAGGACATAAGGTGCGTTATTTTAGAATTAACGACAAAGACAATCCCCATAAATTACCTGATCTTATTGATGACCTCATCGATGAATATGATGCCCAGCATTTCGAATATCAGCTACCTGATGAATGGCGTTTGGATAAGCAGTTAAATGAAATATGCGATTCACTTTCAATTACATCACAAGCTGTTGATTCTGAACACTTTTACACATCTAGATATGATTTGAAAAATTTCTTCGCCGGTAAAAAGCAATTGATTATGGAAAGCTTTTACCGCATGATGCGAAAAAAACACGACATCATGATGGTCAATGGGCAACCTGATGGCGGCAAATGGAATTTTGACCATAGTAATAGAAAGAAATGGTCGGGTGAACCTGAAATTCCCAAAGAGCTAAATTTTCAAAAAGACGTTTCTGAAATTTTAGATGAAATTGAGGACAGTGGAATAAAAACATTTGGAAACCTTAATTCAAAATCATTCAATTGGCCTGTTTCTAAAAAAGAATGTACCAAATTATTGAACTACTTCTGCGAGCATTTATTGGTGCATTTTGGTGATTACCAAGACGCTTTCCATACCCAAGAGAAGTTTCTTTTTCATTCCCGTCTGTCTTTTGCGATGAATTCAAAAATGCTTTCACCAAAAGAAGTGATTGATTATGTATTGGACCATTATTATTCGAATACAGCAAACATTGACATTTCTCAAGTTGAAGGTTTTGTGCGTCAGATATTAGGCTGGAGAGAATACATGCGAGGTATTTACTGGAAAGAGATGCCAGAATATGCCCAAATGAACAAATTGGAGAATTACAATCCACTTCCTGAATTTTTCTGGACAGGTAAAACCAAAATGAACTGTTTAAAACATGCTATTGGTCAAAGTCTTGATGAAGCGTATGCGCACCACATTCAACGCCTAATGATCATTGGTAATTTTGCCCTTCTTGCACAAATACACCCAGATGAAGTCGATGCCTGGTATTTGGGTGTTTATATCGACGCACTACAATGGGTTGAGATTACCAATACGCGCGGTATGAGCCAATTTGCTGATGGTGGTATCGTTGCGACCAAGCCCTATGTCAGTAGTGCAAATTACATTAACAAAATGGGCAATTATTGTAAGGAATGTGTGTATAGTACTACTAAGAAAACAGGTGATGAAAGTTGTCCTTTCAATTCGTTGTATTGGAACTTTTTAGATGATAAAAAAGAACATTTTCAAAAGAATCAGCGAATGGGCATGATGCTCAATTTGCTCGCAAAAAAAGAACCAAAAGAATTAAAAGAGTTAAAAGAACGTGCCAATGAGATAATCGAAAATCCAGATAGGTTCTGAAACTTTTAACATCTTCAATCGTCTTACTCACGTATATAAGTAAGAAACTATTCCGCGAGAGCGTCTATATATAGAAAGCCCTTCACAGCAAACTGTGAAGGGCTTTTCATTTTGGTGTTTTCTTTATGCCAATATGCCGTCTACAATCCCATATTCGAGTGATTCTTTAGCATCCATCCAGTAATCACGATCAAAATCTTTCATTACTTTTTCAAAATCCTGACCACAATTTTCCGCCAAAATCCTTGCTCCGATTTCTTTGGTTTTGATTATCTCCCTAGCTTGAATTTCTATATTTGAGGCTTGACCCTGTGCACCGCCACTTGGTTGGTGTATCATTACCCTGGCATGGGGCTGAATAAAGCGTCGTCCCTTCTCCCCTACCGATAATAAGATAGAGCCCATTGAAGCGGCCAATCCTGAACAAATGGTTGAAACCGGACTTTTTATCTGTTTTATGGTGTCGTACATTGCAAAACCAGAGGTTACGTAACCACCTGGGCTATTGATAATCAATTGAATTTCGTCATTACTTTGTAGGTCAAGATAAAGTAAACGGTCTACCACATGCTTGGCAGATTCGTCATTGACCATACCCCATAAAAAAACCTTTCTTTCTTCTAAAAGTTTTTCTTGAATAAGGTCTTGTATTTTCCCTTTTTTAGAGCTCATTTACTATTTTTTAGAAGCTCAAAAATAACCAATTTCGACAATAGTAGATATCACTAAAGGCAGTCAAAAGCAAGAGGGTAATCTTATTGGGAAAAATTAACATACTTCTTGAAATTCCCTAAATGACCTACAAATAAGCCTGTTACACAACAATTTACTGCACAGGACTAAAAATTTAACTTTTTTTGTCTAACGTTAATTGTAAGAGGTCTTTGCACCATTTTCAACTAGCGTTAACCAAACAAATAAGTGGGTATTGAAAAATACCTTTGTATGACCCAAATCATACGTCAACAAAATCCAACATAGTAGAACTTAACCTAATGCTGAACCAATTTACATCCCTAATTTTTGCACGGGCAAAAGCTTTAAGGTGGGCTGTTCTCTATGTTTTTAACAATCAACAGAACAGACTAACCTTAATTTTATGTCGTCAAAAATTACACTATTAAGTCGAGGCCTTTTCGTTATTGCTTTTTTGACCCTTTCAAACCTAATGGGTCAAGTTCGGGCTGATGGTAACATCCGCTCGTTCGGCAAAACCAAGGATGGTAATTTCAGACAGTGCTTTTCAGTACGTTTATTCAATGATGATTCTGATAATGACGTATGTTCGCCTCAGATTACCGTTGATTTATCTTCACTGCCAAATATTGATAATATCAGCATAACCGATTTAAGCGGTTCAGGCTTTGATATTAGCGATTTGGATACCAGTGCATCTGGCTTTAGCACGACCAACCCCTCAGGAACTATTATCGACCCCACGACAGGTAAATGCCTAGGTCCAAATTCGAACCTTACGATTGTTTTCACAATTACTTCGACTACTGCGCTATGGCCCGATGGCAACATTTACAACTGGTCTGGTACCGTATCTGGTAATAATGTGGTTGACGGCCCACAAACCGATACCGATAATGAAGACACCCAGCCCATGTATGATTCGGACATCATACCGGGTGGTGCATTGGAAGTTTTTCAAGGAGGTAGCCCTCTAGGTTATAATGGCTTGATTCAGCCAAATTTAGACGGTACTTATGATTTTGTATTCAGAGTGACGCTTGGTAACTATGACAATGATGCAAATACAGGTGGTACGGCAAACAATATTACATACACTGATGAACTGAATCAGTTGTACAATAATATGCCTATCAATTCCATCTCCGTATCAAATTCTGCGAACGGATTGCTAACTGTAAACCCGAATTATAATGGTAATGCAAGTACAATAGGTGGCAGCAGTGTTACACCTGACCAAACTTTAGTAACTGATGGTACCTTGGCACCCGACCAAGAAGACTATGTCGATATCACTTTAAATGTGGGGCCAATTCCTCTAAATGGAAGAAGACATAGCCGATGGACGACTGGATTCATCAATATGGATGATACCTTGGGCACAACGGTATTCGCAAGAACAACAGATGGTGAAGACCCGACATGGGGATTACCCGAAGGACCTTCAGGAACTTGTAGAAACGGCTTAGGTGTTCAATTTGATTACCAAGCCGATTTTAACGTTTCAAAAACCTTGGTCGGTGATGTCGTTGCCTCAAGTGGAACGAGTGGAAATCGCGACCTTACCTATAGAGTGACGATTGAGGCTGATGCAACAAACGATGTTAATGTATATCGACTGTCTGCAATTGACCCTGTAGCCAATATTTTTGGTGCCAGTTTTGTGCAATTGGTTTCAGGCCCTACGGTTACAAATGTAAGTGCATCAAATCCTCCATCCGCAAATACAGGTTTTGACGGTGCTACTGGTAGCACATATGGTGACGGGGTTGACCTTTTGGTAGGAAATAGCAGTGATATTCTTGCTCCAGGTCAAAGTTTATATGTCGAATATACCATTGAAGTTAGCCCTGACAACAACATAACCCAAAATTTGGTGAATGGTGTTGATGTAACCGGTGACAATGTATTAAATGAACAATATGTTAGCGGAAGCGCAAACTATAGCTATGTGCTTAGTTCAGTTGATCCATGTGATCCAGTTGCCTCTGGAAATCCTGATTTTGATAATGACGGAATCGCGGATATTTGTGACCAAGATGATGATAACGATGGAATATTGGACACCAATGAGGTGACCGATAGTTTTAATGGTGCCATTCTATATTCACATAACGAAGCATCCAACCCTAGAAACATCGAAAATGCTTTTCCAGAGTTAACCAATTGGGTATTGACCACAACAAACGACGAGTCTTATGGTAGCGGTATCAGCGCAACCATGGTCGGTAACGAATTGCATCTTTCAGACCCTGGTTACGCGACCTACGCAGATGCCTTCGCCAATGATGCGTATATAGAATACAGCTTTACTACATCTTCAGAGATAGACCAGTTCATTTTTACCCAGGTCTATCTTTTGACATATGAGGACGCTGGTTTTAATAATGACAGAAATGGTGACAGCTTTAAGGCAACGGCCTTATGGTCAACCGATAATTTTGCCACCTCATTCACTTTAGCGAATGGAGTACAGCATGGAGAAACGAATACTCCTGATGCATCGGATACTTTTATTTATTTGGATGGTAGCGGAAATCCCATTGTCGCACAACCAAATACGACTTATAGCATTCGATTTTACATTTTTGACTATCAAGACGATGATGCTACAAAAGCGTACGGCCTTTGGGATGATATAATTATTACCCTTGAGGGTTTACGTTTTCGTGATACTGACCGGGATGGCAACGCTGATTATGTGGATACCGATTCAGATAATGATGGTTGTTTTGATACCGTAGAAGCTGGTCATACAGATGGTGACAATGATGGTTTTTTAGACGGCACGGGAACGGATGCAGATGGTCAAGTAACCGGTTTTGCCACAGGTTATAGCGGCGCTACCGGCAATGAAATTGTAGCAACCGAAGCTGCTGTTGATACCGCACCAACCAATCAATCAGCAAACGAAGGTAGTGCTGCTAGTTTTACAGTAGCGGCCACTGCAACTAATACTATAACATTTACCGGTGCAGGGGCACCTAATTATAATGGGTCCAACGGTATTGATAGTTCAGCCCAATTAAATTATCAATGGCAAGAAAATGGTGCTCCATTGTCAGATGGTGGTGTATACTCAGGAACCGGCACAGCTACTTTGGTTATTTCAAATGTTACGGGATTAGATGGTAATACTTATACGGTCATTATTACACATGGTGAAAACAACTGTATTTCATTATCTGAAAGTGCTACGCTTACAACCATTGATCCTTGTGACGCATTGGCTTCCGGAAATACAGATACCGATGGAGATGGAATTTCAGACTTCTGCGATGTTGATGATGACAACGATGGTATTTTGGATGTTAATGAATGTGACTTTTCAGATAGTGGTTTAACGGGACCATTACCATTTACTTTCGATATTACTTCTTCGAATCCAAATGATCAGACTGTACCACACATATTGAATAGCATTACCTACGGCGGTACCACTTATTCCGATTTTATCGTTCCTGATTCCTACATGACCATGTTTACGGTTAATGATGAAGCGAATATCCGGTATCATGAAAACGGAAGTCAACCTTTTAATAGGTCATCAAATCCCAACTTTGATAATGATGTTTTAATTGGTTTCCAAAGTAGAAACCTGAACAATTATGTTCGGTTAGAATCCGGGGAGGATTATTCAAATGGGGATTATTCTGAAGTACGATATAACACCCCAATACTATCTACTGATGGTGGTTTTGTTGCTGTAACCGAGCAAGGTGGAAATAATCCTCAGGTAATTCAAGCCCTTGATTTTAATGGAAATGTAATTGGTAATTCCATTTCAGTGGCGACAACTGACTACTCTGATCTAGAACATAGAGTAAATAATGGGCAAGATATTCATATGGCCTTATATCCCGTTGATGATTTAGTTACTCCTGGAACCCAACTTTATGGTATCAGAATCTCTTACGGTCCCTCGTCAACAAATGATGGGGCTGATGCAAAGGTTTTCTTTTTTGGTAATCTAAGTTCAGTTGGTTGCGATAATGATGGTGATGGCCTAGCAAATTATTTGGATTTAGATTCGGATAATGACGGTTGTTTTGATACGGTAGAAGCCGGTCACTCTGATGGGGACAATGATGGTCGATTAGGTAATTCTCCGGTAAGTGTTGATGCAAGCGGTCAAGTAACAGGGCAAGGTGGATACACCGGTACCAATAGTGCAGTGACCAACGCCCCTATAGCTGTAACATTTGATACCCAACCTGCCGATCAACTGACTAATATCGCTGACAACACTAGTTTTACTGCCAGTGTTTCCGGTGGGGCAATATTGAGTTATCAATGGCAAGAAAGCACCAATAATGGAACTAGTTGGAGTGATATTACTGATGGAGGTATCTATTCTGGTGCTACGACCAATAGTCTTACACTAACTGCTGTGCCGGCAGGGGAACATGATAATGACTATCGATTGGTTGTTACTTCTTCTGATAACAACTGCGCCAGTTACACAAGTGACGCTGCAAATCTATTTTTAAGACCTAGTCTTACAGTAGCTGACGCGAGTGCCGCTGAAGGGGCTTCATTGGCATTCGTGGTAACCCCTTCGCATGTGGTTGCCCAAGATATAACCTTTGACTTGACCTACACTGACGTTACGACCTCAGCAACCGATTATACTCCGGTAGCTAGTGGCGTTTTAGGTGCTAGTGCAACATCAGTGACCATAAACGTTCCAGCATTTGACGACGCTTTAATTGAGGCCGATGAAACCTTTACTCTTGGCATGACCAATGGCAATGGTTTTGCTGGTGACATTTCAGATACGGCCACTGGAACCATTACCGATAACGATGCTTCTGGTCCTGGCCAAGGTATATCAGTAGCTGATTTTACCATTGGCGAAGGCGACGGTTCGGTCGATTTTGTCATTTCTTATGTAGGTCCTGACGTTCAAGATAGTTTTACTATGGATTATGTCATCAATGATGACACGGCAAACTCAGGTACTGACTATACGGCTACATTAACCGGCCAAGTTACTTTCCCAGCTGGCACCACAAACGGAGATCAACAAACCATAACAGTCACTATAATTGATGATTCCGATTTTGAAAGTGACGAAACCTTGGATATTATCCTATCAAATATCTCAAATACTTCTATCAATTTTGTGGACTTCGATGCTGAAGGTACTATTCAAGACGATGATTCGGCAGGTTCGGTTGGTTTCGACAACAATGCAGTCATTGTAACCGAAGGCACGGACACCTTTGCGCGATTTACAGTACGTTTTACAGGTGGGTTTATTCCATTTTTTAGAACAGTCGTTGTCGATTACAACACCACTGATGGCTCTGCTGTAGCCCCAGGTGATTATACCTCAGCTTCAGGCACCCTGACCTTCCACAGTTTTAACTACTCCGATAATATTGACATACCAATAAGTGACGATGGTCTTATTGAAGCCCAAGAGTCATTTAATTTAATTCTATCAAATCTCCGCTCTTCGATTGGTGCTGTTTTTGTGGGAGGTCAACCAACGGAAACTGCTTCTGGAACGATAAATGATAATGATGGTGATCCTACCGCCGGTCTTTCAGTTTCAGATTTCACTGTCAACGAGAATGCCGGAACAGCTGATTTCACGATAACTTACAATGGAGCAACCGTACAAGACGCCTTTACGGTTGATTATGATATTACAGATGGTACGGCCTTAGCAGGTTCTGATTATAATGCAACCATTTCTGGGCAGCTGTCCTTTGCTGCTGGCACTTCAAACGGAAACCAACAGACCGTGACCATAAATATTGCTGACGATACTTTGGTTGAAGACAACGAAACTTTGAATATTCAGCTTTCAAACCTTTCAACTACACTTATAAACCTTGTTGATGCTGATGGTGTTGGAACCATAAATGATAACGATGGCTCACCGACAACAGGGCTTTCCGTTTCTGATTTTACAATTGCCGAAACCGGTGCAACAGCTGACTTTATCGTATACTATAACGGTGCTACGGTTCAAGATGGTTTTACCGTGGATTACACCATTACTGACAATACAGCTACGTCAGGTTCTGATTACTCTGCAACCTTAAGTGCACAACTGACATTCCCAGCAGGTACAACAAATGGTGATTCACAAAACATTACGGTAACCATAATGGATGATACCATTTTGGAGGGAGATGAAACTCTTGACATTGTTTTGAGTAACCTTTCTACAACACTTATCAATTTGGTAGATCCAAATGCAGTTGGTACCATCAACGATGATGAAATGGCGGGCCCTACCGATGGTATAGCAGTATCGGATTTTACAGTTAATGAAAATGTGGGAACTGTAGATTTTGTGGTTAGTTACACAGGTCCTTCATTACAAAATGCATTTACCGCAGATTATACCTTTTCAGATGGCACCGCAATTTCAGGCAACGACTTTACAGCTGCGTTAACAGGCCAGGTATCGTTCCCGGCAAATACAGTCAATGGAGACCAACAAACGATTACCGTAACGGTTATTGATGATGCCCTTATTGAAGGTGATGAAGACCTTTCCATTAACTTGACGAACTTATCTACTTCCATTATTAGTTTGGTTGACGATACAGCTACGGGAACAATAACTGATAATGATGTTGCTGCGCCGACAACTGGGCTTTCAGTCGCAGACTTCTCTGTTAATGAAAATGCAGGTACAGCTGATTTTGTAGTTAGTTATAATGGTGCTGATGTACAAAGCGCATTTACAGTAGATTACGCAATTTCTGACGGTTCGGCTACCAGCGGTTCTGACTACACCGCAACTTTAAATGGACAGTTGACCTTTGCAGCTGGTACAACAAATGGTGACCAACAGACAGTTACCGTGACCATCACTGATGATACGATTATTGAAGGTGATGAAAATCTTTCCATTTTACTATCCAATCTATCAACTAGTTTGATCAACTTGGTTGATGCGGATGCAGAAGGGATTATACTTGATGATGATGTCGCTTCTCCCACAACTGGTTTAAGTGTCGCAGATATTTCTGTAAATGAAAATATTGGTAGCACTCAATTTGTAATTACCTACAATGGGGCAACGGTTCAAAGTTCATTTACTGTTGACTATGATATCACTAACGGAAGTGCAATTTCGGGGACGGATTATTTTGCAACCCTGTCCTCACAAATCACCTTCCCAGCAGGTACGATAAACGGAGATACCCAAGTTGTGAACGTTTCAATTGCTGATGACGCCATTATTGAGGGTGATGAAGATTTAAACATTTTACTATCCAATCTTTCAACTCCATTATTAAACTTGGTAGACGATAGCGCTTTAGGTACTATCATAGATAATGATGTCGCTAGCCCAACGACCGGTTTAAGTGTTGGTAATTTCAGTGTAAATGAAAATGTAGGCACCGCGAACTTTGTGGTTACGTACAATGGTCCAGAGGTTCAACAAAGTTTTACAGCGGATTACTTGATATCAGATGGAACCGCAATATCGGGATCGGATTTCAATGCAACCCTTGCGGGTCAGGTAATATTTCCTGCAGGTTCAACTAGCGGAACACAACGTAACATTTCAGTTACCATTCTAGAAGATGCAATTATAGAAGGTAATGAAACGCTAACTGTTCAATTAAGCAACCTATCAACCACGTTATTGAATTTGGTTGATGCTGATGGAACTGGTACTATCATTGACAATGATTTTGCAACTCCCGCTACTGGTCTTGAAGTTACCGACCTTGCCGAAAATGAAAATGCCGGTAATGTAAACTTTGTGGTTACCTATCGTGGGGCAACCGTTCAAAATTCGTTTACAGTTGACTATGCCATTATAGATGGAACCGCAAACTTCGGTACTGATTTTTCGGGTACCGTTAGTGGTCAACTGACTTTCCCAGCAGGTACAGCCAATGGCGATACGCAAAACATTCCATTTAGCATTATCGACGATCTTGTCATTGAGGGAAATGAGGACTTATCCGTACAGTTATCAAACCTCTCTACACCGCTATTAAATATTGTAGATGGGCTGGGTGATGGAACAATTATCGATAACGACTTAGCCGCACCAAATACTGGTCTTTCTGTAGCAGATTTTACGGTTGACGAAAGTGCTGGTTCGACCAATTTCGTGATTACCTACAATGGAGCAACAGTTCAAGATAGTTTTACGGTCGATTTCGATATTACCGACGTAACAGCAACTAATGGCACGGATTATAATGCCGTAGCCAACGGAACATTGACATTCCCAGCGGGCACTAGTAACGGAGACCAACAATCAATAGCAGTAACGATTAACGAAGATGTCTTCATAGAACAAGATGAACAATTAACCTTTACCCTTTCGAATTTGTCCATCTACCCTATCATCAATATTGTAGATGGAAATGCAGTTGGTACGATTACTGATAATGACAACACAGCTGATAAGGGTATTGACTTTCAAAACTTATCGGTATCGGTCACAGAAGGTGACCCTGGTGATACCGTAAGTGCAACTTTTACCATTACCTTCAATGGAGACTTAGAAGCTGCCGAAGTAGTTGAGGTTGATTATTTGGTAAATGGTGTAACCGCATTTAATTCGACGGATTTCACAGCCAGCCCAACACCAACTACGTTAACATTTACAAATGCAATTAAATCGCGCTCGATTACCATACCAATAATCAACGATAATGTGATCGAACCAAATGAACAATTTGATTTTGATTTAATAGCCATTCGTTCAAATGTTGGAATTCGATTATTGAACAATTCAGCAGTAGGAAATATTGCAGATGATGATGGTGGTACCGTTTCTGCTTCAGGTTTCACACTAATCGAACAAAACACCTCAGTAAATTTTGAAGTCCAGTACAATGGCGATACCGTAACTGCAGGTTTCACAGTTGATTATGTCGTAACAGATGGAACCGCCACAGCAGGTAGTGATTACACGGCGCCATTTGCCAGCGGCTCTTTAACCTTTACAGGTAACGACAACGAAGTAAGAGCTGTGACTGTAGACATTCTACAAGACAACTTTATTGAATTTGATGAAAACTTACAAATTACCATTTCTAATGCTTCAGACCCAGTTGTAAGCATTGGTACAGCAGTTGCCGACGGTATTATTCAAGATAATGATGGCGGCGCAATTGATGTTACCGGCTTCACGGTCAATGAAGTATTTACTACAGAAAATTTTGAAGTAACCTATACCGGGGACCCAATTGCCGGAGGATTTACAGTAAACTATCAGATAGTAGATGGTAGTACCACACAAGGAAGCGATTATACTGTATCATCACCTACGGGCACTTTGAATTTTTCAGGAGCTAATGGTGAAGTACTTCAAGTACCTGTGAATATTTTACAAGATGCTTTACTAGAAGGTAACGAGACCTTGGCCATTAACCTTACCGGGGTCAATCCAAATTTAATTACCATTACAAACAATAGTGCATCTGCAACTATAGTTGACATTGACCACCAACCAACTGCCGTAGATGATTCTTTTGTTGTATTCCAAGACAACTCGAATAAAGCGTTGGATGTACTTCCAAATGATGATTTTGGTTTTGACGGTCCTGCTGCAAGTAATGCGTTACAAGTCGTAACGAACCCAGTAAATGGAACTGTTACCGTTAACAATAACGGTACACCTGCGGACCAAACAGATGATTACTTCGATTATGCTCCAAGCCCGACCTTTAACGGTAGTGATTCTTTTGTTTACAGTATAACGGATAGTAATGGAAGTACAGTAACGGCTACTGTTAACCTTTATGTTAACGACACCAACCTTAAAAAGGATTTTGAAATCCGTTACCAAGGTAACATACACGGTGATTTTACAATGATTGCCAATAATGTACTCTCTAGAAATCAAACCACTGCGTATAATGGTGAAGATGGTAACCATGATTTCTGGGACAATGTATTTGTTGATATTGACAGTGACCCAACAACATTCAATTCAACAAATGCAAACCTGGTCAACCCAGAACCGACCTTGAGCTGTCTGAATATAGAAAGAGCCTATATCTACTGGGCTGCAGCAGACAAACCTTATGACGGTGTAACTGGTGGAGGTGCCACTGAACCAACCTGGAACTATAACGAAATCAAATTGATGTTACCAGGGCAATCTACCTATACCACGGTTGCCGCAGATGAAGTATTGTATCGCGGTCGTGACGAATCATTCCAGAATGATCCTTACGTCTGTGTGAAAGATATTACCGCCGATGTAAATGCACTTGCATCTCCGTTCGGAACCTATCAAGTTGGTAACGTAAAAGCAACTGAAATGCAAGTTATCAGCCATGGTGGAGGTATTATTGGAACTTCAGGTGGATGGCAGATTGTATTTGTCTATGAAAATATTTCCCTAGATCCCAAGAACATCACGCTTTACGATGGTTATGTACATACTTATGCTTCTAATGGTGAGGGTGAAACTGAATTTAACTTTAGTGGATTCCAAACAATTCCGGCCGGTAATGTAAATACGAAAATGATGATCGGATCATTGGAAGGAGACCGAGATTTAGGAGGTGATCAATTCTTGATAAACGATACCAGCAACAACTGGACAAATATCTCAACAGCATTAAGGCCTTCAAACAACTTCTTTAATAGCCGCATTACGTTGGATGGGGCGAATTTTGTAAATCGAAATGTTCCAAGTACCAATACGTTAGGTTTCGATGCCGGAAAATTTCAATTGAACAATACCGGAAACCTTTTGATTGGTAATGACCAAACGTTTGCACGTTTCAAAATAACCACGGATCAAGAATCTTACGGGCTTTACTTGATGGGTATGAGTGTTGATGTGTACCAACCGAGTTTAGGCGCATTGAGTTTGGATGCGAACACAGCAGGCCCACATAACCCAGGTGACATTGTGCCCATGACGCTCAATGTTAACAACGTGGGTAATGATGATATACAAGATTTGGTCATTAGCGTGGTCATACCGAATGAAGCTGAGTTCTCTAATGTTGGAACCTTGCCATCAGGGGTAACCCACTCTTATGATGCAATGACAAGAACATTACTGTTCGATGTTGCAAATGGTTTTATTAACATGGGTGATGCTTTTGACATCAACTTCGATATTCAATTAAGTCCTTCATGTTATTACCTTGAAACGGCTTGTACAAGTAGTTTCCCATTACAAGCAACTGCGACATTTAGTGGTGTCACAAATACAGATCCTATTACAACTGACAGTTCTGGTACAACCGACGCCTGTGGTATTGGAGAACATGACCCAACTATAATAGATGTTCAGCAACCGGCTCAGGTCAATTGGGCAACCGTTGCCAATAGTTTGGACAGAACGGTAAGCTGTGATGATACCGCCGGTTTAAATGCAGCACAAGCACTAGAACCAGTTCCAGCTTCTTGTAATTTTATACTAGACAAGGTGGCAGGAGTATTCACACCAGCTGGAGCATGTACCTCAGAGGGTACCTACACAAACACTTGGACTTTCACAGATGCTTGTGGTCGTATCAGTGCTACATATACCCAAGTCATTACAGTAGAAGATAACGCAGCACCTACGTTCAATGAGTCATTGCCAGCAGATTCTTTCGCTGCTCATACCAGTGTTCCTTCTCCACAGACACTAACAGCGAACGATAATTGCGATACAATTGCAAATGTTGTTTTCACTGAAACTTATATTGGTGATAATACCAGTACCACCTATACAATTGTAAGAACTTGGTCAACAACGGATTGTGCAGGTAATTCAAATTCACATACCCAACGAATTTTTGTTACCGAAGGCGGTCTAGCACTTGGTTTAAGCATTGATGATGTAACCGTGAACGAAGGTGACGGAACTGCTACCTTGACTGTATTGAATACAGGTGATGTTTCAGGAGGATTTACCGTTAATTTCAGCTCTACTAATGGTACGGCTGCTGAACCAGCTGACTATGTTCAAACTACTGGTATTCTGAACTTCTCTGGTGCACACAACGAATCACAAACCATTACGGTGACCATTAATGATGATAATCTTCTAGAACCGACCGAAGACTTATCAATTCTATTGACAAGTGGATCAAACACCCCTACGATTAATGATGATACAGGTATCATTACCATTAACGATAATGATAATGTTGCGGGTGTAGGAGTTTCATTCGACCCTAATGTAATAACCGTTACTGAGGGTATTGACCCTGCTGCAAGATTTACAGTGAATTTCACAGGAAATCTAGCACCTGGTCAAACTGTTACTGTTGATTTTGATTCTGCCGATGGAACTGCATTCCAAGGGCAAGATTATGTTGACTCTTCAGGTACATTGACCTTTAGCGATACTGTTACATCAATTTTTGTTGATGTACCCTTAATTGATGATAATATTATCGAACCGACTGAGAATGTGTTGCTAACATTATTCAACGTTCAATCCAATGTTGGAGTTGGGTTCTCAAACGGAGCCCCTGTGAATTCAGGTCTTGGTAATATTTTGGATGATGATTTTGTTCCCGGAGTTTCAGGTCTATCATTTCAGGCTGACCCAGTAACAGTAAACGAAGCTGACGGTACCGCAACCGTAAATGTGGTCTTGACCGGCAACGTTCAGGGTAGCTTTACTGTGGATTACGATTCCGCAGATAATACTGCTAATTCCGGTGTCGACTATACCGCTGTTTCAGGAACATTGACCTTTGCTGGAAACGATGGTGAAATTCAATCGATTACCATACCAATAGTTGATGATGTTCTTATTGAACCAACGGAAATGTTCAATATTGATTTATCGAACCTTTCGACAGCTCTAATTGTAATCAATGATTCCCAAGGGGAAGTTGAAATTATTGACAATGACAACGTACCTGGTGTTACCGGTATTTCATTCCAAAACGATCCAGTTACGGTTAATGAAGGTGCAGGAACTGTTACGGTGAATGTCCTTTTGACAGGGGAAGTTCAAGGTGGCTTCACAATTGACTATGATTCTGCAGATTTAGCTGCTATTGCAGGAGCTGATTATACGGCAGTCTCAGGTACATTGACATTTGCAGGTACCGATGGTGAAGTACAACCAATTGTCATACCAATAATTGACGATACTTCAATTGAACCAACAGAGCGATTCTTAATAGACCTTTCGAATCTATCAACGAGCTTAATCGCAATAAACGATTCTCAAGCTAGCGTAGATATTATAGATAATGACAATATCCCTGGTACAACGGGTATTTCATTCCAAAATGATGCAATAACAGTAAATGAAGCCGATGGTACTGCCACTGTTAATGTACTGCTATCTGGAAACGTTCAAGGTGGATTCACAATCGACTTTGATTCTGCAGATAATACAGCGTTAGCCGGTTCTGACTATACCGCTGTTTCAGGTACATTAACCTTTACAGGTAACGATGGGGAAGTACATCCGATAACTATTCCAATAACCGATGACAATGTTATAGAACCTACAGAGCAATTATTAATTGATTTGTCGAATTTATCGACAACCTTAATCGGAATTAACGATTCACAAGCTACTGTAGACATTATCGATAATGATAACATTCCAGGAACAACTGGAATATCTTTCCAGACAGACCCTGTTGTAGTGTACGAAGCTGATGGAACGGCCACTCTGAATGTACTATTGACAGGTAATGTTCAAGGCGGATTTACAGTTGACTATGCATCAGCCGATAATTCTGCAAATGCTGGAGCTGATTACACAGCGGTAACAGGTACTTTAACATTTGTAGGGAACGATGGTGAAATTCAACCTATCGTTGTGCCTATAACCGATGATAATTTCATCGAACCTACGGAGCAGTTCTTAATGAACTTGTTGAATCTTTCAACAACTTTAATTGCAATTAACGACTCTCAAGCAAGCGTTGATATCATTGACAACGACAATATCCCAGGAACTGGTATTTCATTCCAAAATGATGCAATTACAGTTAATGAAGCTGATGGTACTGCAACCGTAAACGTCTTACTGACAGGAAATGTTCAAGGTGGATTCACAATCGACTTTGATTCTGCAGATAATACTGCAATAGCAGGATTGGATTACACTGCAGTTTCTGGAACCTTGACTTTTGTAGGAAATAACGGTGAGATTCAACCTATTGTAATTCCAATTACAGATGATAATGTTATTGAACCAACTGAGCAATTCTTAATCGATCTTTCAAATCTTTCAACAGGATTGATAGGTATAAATGATGCCCAAGCCACGGTTGACATTATTGATAATGATAATATACCTGGTACAACAGGTATATCATTCCAAAATGATGCAATTACCGTAAATGAGGCGGATGGTACAGCCACGGTCAATGTGCTATTGACTGGAAATGTTCAAGGAGGTTTTACCATAGATTTTGCTTCTGCAGATGATTCTGCCTTAGCAGGTTCTGATTATGCAGCGGTTACTGGAACATTAACATTTATAGGTAATGACGGTGAAATAAGACCAATTACCATTCCAATAATTGACGATAATGTGATTGAACCAACCGAAAGACTGCTGATTGATTTATCCAATCTTTCGACTACATTAATTGCAATTAATGACTCGCAAGCTACAGTTGATATTTTAGATAATGACAATATTCCTGGTACAACGGGGATTTCGTTTCAGAATGACGCGATTATTGTCAACGAAGCTGATGGTACGGCAACAATAAATGTACTCTTAACAGGAAATGTTCAAGGTGGATTTACGGTCGACTACACAAGTGCAGATGGTTCTGCGGAAAATCCAAGTGATTATACCGCTGTTTCAGGAACATTGACTTTCACAGGAGTACACCGTGAAATGCAGTCGATTACCGTTCCGATTATCGATGATAATGTTATTGAGGCTACTGAAAGATTATTCATTAATCTTTCAAACCTCTCAACAACCTTGATTGCAATAAATGATGCCCAAGCTACTGTTGATATCGTTGACAACGATAATATACCTGGCACAACCGGTATTTCATTCCAAAATGATGCAATTACCGTTAACGAAGCCGATGGTACGGCAACAGTGAATGTATTATTGACTGGAAATGTTCAAGGCGGATTTACTGTAGATTTCGATACTGCAGATGCAAGTGCCGAGGCACCTAGCGATTATATTGCACAATCTGGCACATTGACTTTCGCTGGAAATGATGGTGAAATTCAACCAATAACCATTACTATCATTGACGATGATGTCATCGAAGCAACGGAAAGACTTCTGATTGATTTAACAAATCTATCTACCGGTTTGATTGCTATCAATGATTCTCAAGCTAGTATTGATATCATTGACAATGATAATATTCCTGGAGTAACAGGTATTTCATATCAAAATGATACGGTTACAGTCAATGAAGGTGATGGAACAATGACGTTTGACGTAGTACTAACTGGAAGTGTTCAAGGTGGTTTCTCTGTGAATTACGCAAGTGCAAATGGAACCGCTGTACAACCGAGTGATTATACTTCAATGGTCGGTACCTTAAATTTCGTAGGAATTGATGGAGAAGTACAGACCATTACAATTCCAATTATTGATGATTTGATAATTGAACCAACCGAGGACTTGACAGTAACCCTTTCTGGATTGTCGACCACTTTAATTACCATTAATGGTCCGAGTGTAGGTACAGGAAACATCATTGATAATGACAGCACAGGTGCGGGAGAAGGAATCTCAGTTGCTGACTTCACAGTTGATGAATCTGTTGGAAACGTGAATTTTGTTATCACTTATACAGGACCGGATGTTCAGAATTCTTTCACTGTTGACTTCCTTGTTGCTGATGGTACGGCTAACTATACATCAGATTACAATATGGCTAGTCTTTCAGGCACGGTTACATTCCCTAATGGAACAACAACCGGTGATACACAATTGGTCACGGTAACAATTCTAGACGACGACATAATTGAGTTCAGTGAGACTTTGGATATTACGCTATCGAATATTTCTCATGGTGCTATAGGCATGTTGGACGGAAACGCCATTGGAACAATTGATGACAACGACGCCATTCCTGGGGTGACCGGTATAAGGTTTGACAACAATAATGTAACCGTCAATGAGGATGCAGGTACTATGACCTTCGATGTCGTACTGACCGGTAGTGTTCAAGGTGGGTTCACCGTTGACTATGCAACTACCGACGGTACTGCAGAGCAACCTAGTGACTATACAGCTACTACAGGTACCCTTGCCTTCGTTGGTATCGATAACGAGGTGCAGACCATCACTATCCCGATTATAGACGACAACGTAATCGAGTTTACAGAAAATCTGACCGTTACACTTTCGGCTCTCTCAACTCCGTTGATTACAATCAATGGTGGTAACACCGCAACAGGTAATATCATCGATAACGACGCCATTCCTGGAGTGACGGGCATACGATTTGATTCCGACAATGTAACCGTTGATGAGGATGCGGGCACGTTGACCTTCGATGTAGTACTGACCGGTAACATACAGGGTGGGTTCACCGTTGACTACGCTACCGCAGACGGTACCGCAGAACAGCCAAGTGACTATACCCAGACAATCGGTACCTTGACTTTCGTCGGTAATGATGCTGAAGTGCAGACCATTACAATTCCGATTATAGACGATGACGTAATTGAATTTACCGAAGACCTGACCGCTACCCTATCGGCGCTTTCAACGACCTTGATTACCATCAATGGCCCAGATACGGCCACAGGTAATATCGTTGATAACGACGCCATTCCTGGGGTGACCGGTATAAGGTTTGACAACAACAATGTTACCGTCAATGAGGATGCAGGTACTATGACCTTCGATGTCGTACTGACCGGTAGTGTTCAAGGTGGGTTCACCGTTGACTATGCAACTACCGACGGTACTGCGGAGCAACCTAGTGACTATACAGCTACTACAGGTACCCTTGCCTTCGTTGGTATCGATAACGAGGTGCAGACCATCACTATCCCGATTATAGACGACAACGTAATCGAGTTTACAGAAGATCTGACCGTTACACTTTCGGCGCTATCAACTCCGTTGATTACAATCAATGGTGGTAACACCGCAACAGGTAATATCATCGATAACGATGCCATTCCTGGAGTAACGGGCATACGATTTGATTCCGACAACGTAACCGTTGATGAGGACGCCGGCACTTTGACCTTCGATGTAGTACTGACCGGTAACGTACAGGGTGGGTTCACCGTTGACTACGCTACCGCAGACGGTACCGCAGAACAACCAAGTGACTATACCCAGACAATCGGTACCTTGACTTTCGTCGGTAATGACGCTGAAGTACAGACCATTACAATTCCGATTATCGACGATGACGTAATTGAATTTACCGAAGACCTGACCGCTACCCTATCGGCACTTTCAACGACCTTAATTACCATCAATGGACCGGATACGGCCACAGGTAATATCGTTGATAACGACGCCATTCCTGGGGTGACCGGTATAAGGTTTGACAACAATAATGTAACTGTAAATGAGGATGCAGGTACTATGACCTTCGATGTCGTACTGACCGGTAGTGTTCAAGGTGGGTTCACCGTTGACTATGCAACTACCGACGGTACTGCAGAGCAACCTAGTGACTATACAACTACTACAGGTACCCTTACCTTCGTTGGTATCGATACCGAGGTGCAGACCATCACTATCCCGATTATAGACGACAACGTAATCGAGTTTACAGAAGATCTGACCGTTACACTTTCGGCGCTATCAACTCCGTTGATTACAATCAATGGTGGTAACACCGCAACAGGTAATATCATCGATAACGATGCCATTCCTGGAGTGACGGGCATACGATTTGATTCCGACAACGTAACCGTTGATGAGGATGCCGGCACGTTGACCTTCGATGTAGTACTGACCGGTAACGTACAAGGTGGGTTCACCGTTGACTACGCTACCGCAGACGGTACCGCAGAACAGCCAAGTGATTATACCCAGACAATCGGTACCTTGACTTTCATCGGTAATGACGCTGAAGTACATTCGGTGACCATTCCAATTATTGATGACACCATAATTGAAGAAACCGAATCCTTTAATTTAATTCTGTCTGGTTTGTCAACTACTTTAATTACAATAAATGGCACGGATACGGCCACGGGTAATATCGTTGACAACGACAACATTCCAGGAGTTACAGGTCTTACTATTGATGATGTTATCGTTGATGAAACCGACGGTACGGCCACACTAACGGTAACGCTAACTGGTGATGTACAAGATGGATTAATGGCAGAATTCAATACCGTTGACGATACTGCAGAAGCTGGTGAGGACTATACCCAATCATCAGGTATTGTGACCTTTGCAGGAAACGATGGAGAAACGCAATCGATAACCATACCAATTACGAATGATGTGCTATTGGAAACCGACGAACTATTCATGGTAGTTCTATCGAACCTTTCCACAACGGCAACTCAAATCAATGATGATACCGGTACAATTACGATAATTGATGATGAATTTGATACCGATGGCGATTTAGTGCCGGATATTGTAGATATCGATGATGACAATGATGGTATCTTGGATACTCTTGAAGACGACACTGCCACTGATTCAGATGGTGATGGATATCCTGATAGCATAGATATTGACTCTGACAACGATGGTATTCCAGATAACGTTGAAGCACAAACAACTTCTGGTTACATTCCACCAACCGGAATCGATTCAGATAATGATGGTTTGGACGACGCGTATGAAGGAGCAGGTGATGAAGGAGTTACCCCAGAAGATACTGATGGTGATGGCACCGATGACTTCAGGGACTTGGATACTGACAATGATACCGTTCCTGATAACAATGAAGGAAATGACTTTAACTTCGATGGAATACCTGACCAAACCTTGACTGGTGTTGATTCTGATGGGGACGGATTGGATGATGGTTATGAAGGAAGCGATGTTAACGATGGGTTCGATGTTAATGATGAGATTGATGATCCAGCTAATGATTTACCGGATACGGATCAGTTGGAAGATGTTAACTATCGCGACATAGACGACGATGGTGATGGAGTCAATACAGAAGATGAAGACCCTGACGGTGATGGTGACCCAACAAATGATGATACAGACGGCGATGGTATTCCAGATTATCTAGACCCTATCGATACCGATGGTGATAACGTACCTGACTATATTGATATTGACGACGATAACGATGGTGTTCTTGATATCTATGAAGGGGATGAAACAACGGATACTGATGGTGACAGTATTATTGATAGACTTGATATTGATTCTGACAATGATGGAATTCCAGACAATGTAGAGTCACAGACTACCGATGGCTACATTCCTCCTTCAGGAAACGATTCTGATAACGACGGACTTGATGATGCTTACGAAGGAAGTGGAGACGAAGGAACGATACCTGTCGATACGGATAATGACGGAACCGTTGATCAAAGAGATTTAGATTCAGACAATGACAATGTACCTGATAACAATGAAGGTAATGACTTCAACTTTGATGGCGTACCTGACCAATTCTATACAGGTGTGGATACTGATGGAGACGGATTGGATGATGGTTATGAAGGAAGTGATGTCAACGATGGCTTTGATGTTAACGATGAAATTGATGATCCTGCAAATGACCTTCCAGACACCGACGGTACCGAGGATGTTAATTATAGGGATGTTGATGACGACGGAGACGGCATTGATAGTATTGATGAAGACGCCAATAACGATGGTGATCCTACCAACGACGATACTGATGGTGATGGTACTCCAGATTATCTTGACCCAGAAGACGACAGGTTGTTTGATCCGAATTTTGAGGATATCACAATTATGTGTGGGGATGAGATTCCAGCCGTTCCGGAAATCGGAGATATTGGAGGCTGTACAGATCCAGTAATCACATTTACCGAAGAGACCATTTTCTCAGATGATACTGAAGATTATATGATAGAAAGAACTTGGTATGCCACAGATGAGTGTGGTAATGAAGTAACTTTCTATCAGACCATTTTCGTGATGCAAGCACAATTGGAAGAAGTCTTTATTGATATCTGTGTGCTGGATGATCCTATAGATTTGACTAACTATCTACCTGATCATTTTGATAAGAACGGAACGTTTACAAGCATAACACCTGGTACCTATCTTAATAATACGCAATTTGTGCCTTACGGATTGGTGGTAGGAGACTATGAAGTATCATATGCCGCGGTGAACGGAACCTGTACCTATTATGCTGATATAGTGGTTAGTGTTAATGATGATTGCTTGGTATGTAAGCCAGAGATCCTTGATATTTCTAAGACCGTAACACCTAATGGTGATGGCATCAATGAAGTCTTTAAAATTCGTAGCGAACAATACTGTGAGTGGACATTTGACGTCATGATATTCAATAGATGGGGTGATAAGGTTTATGAAGAAAAGAATTATCAAAACGATTGGGGAGGAACAGCACCTGATAATGCGGTAGGCCGTTCAGGAATTTTACCAGCAGGTACGTACTACTATATTATTGATATTGTAGGTTCTGAATTTAAACCAATCAATGGATATATCTATCTGGGTAATAGCCAATAACGGCTAAAACCAATAGGCATTAAAAAGAGGACATTCGTCCTCTTTTTTTGTTCACTCATCTATATTAAAAATCAATAATATGCATTCAAATTTGACTAGTTGTCCTAAAATTTAGATTTAGAACGATAAATATGCGTATTTGAACGTGAAAATTATTTGCTGACTCATAACATTTGTTCTTTTGATTCGGAGTTTCATCCCAAAGTTTAATTCCGTCAAAACGAACAACTTAACTTATTTTGTTATGAAATTTTGCTTTAGAATTTTTTCTGTTGCAATACTATTTCTTTCGGTTAATTCCTTTGCCCAGCAATTACCGCAGTTTACGCAGTACATGTTCAATACCATTTCAATAAACCCAGCTTATGCGGGTAGTCGGCAAGGAATGAACATGACCGCTTTACATCGCAATCAATGGTCTGGAATTGATGGAAATCCAACTACCAGTACCTTTTCTTTCCATACGCCATTGAACAACGAAAAAGTTGGATTGGGGCTCTCCTATATTTCTGACCAACTAGGTTTTGAGAATACGAATTTTGTTTATGGTGATTTCTCATACACCATACCAATTTCATATGAGGCAACCCTTTCTTTTGGACTTAAAGCCGGTTTTACCAATTATAATAGGGAACTTATTGATGCTACTGACCCAAATGCAGTTGCTGTCAATAACTGGAATCCTAATTTCGGCGCAGGGGTTTACATTACCACTGATCGATGGTATGCTGGTTTTTCATCGCCAAGAATTTTGAACAACAGTCTTAATATAGAAAGTCTAAATGCCGTTGAGGCCATTGAGCGGAATAGTTATTATGCAATTGCTGGATTGGTATTAGATCTTTCACTTGATATAAAGTTCAGGCCAGCTTTTATAACAAGATTTACAAATGGAGCTCCTATGTCCTATGATGCCACAGCCAGCTTTTTGTTTTACGAGAAGATTTGGTTTGGAGCTTCATACCGATTTAATGATGCTTCAAATTTTGGTGCATTTTTGGATTACCAAGTTTCGAATTCGATAAGACTTGGTTATGCCTATGATCTACCCACTTCAACAATTAGACCGTATTCAGGCGGCACTCATGAAGTGATTTTGATTTTTGAACCGAAGTCGATAAAGAGATCGAACCTATACCGTTCCCCACGATATTTTTAAGAATACTGTTAGTCTAGGCTAACTACCAATAAACCTTTAAAGTCAATAAAACCCCAATCTCTTAAGTAGAACAATTCATGATATCCAAAAAAATTTTCGCACAAAGGCTGCTATCTATTTCATTACTTGTTATTTCTTTCTTTTTTGGTGAAAAGGTAATTGGCCAAGCAAATTCAATTAGGACAGGTGTAGTTTTTAACTGGGCAGACGTACAAACTAATTTTAATCAGTCAGCAACATTAGAGTCTATTGAAATTAATGGAACGGAGTATAACACCTTTGTTATTCCAAGTACATATGAACTTACGAGATTGGGTGATGCAGGCCATAATGCAAACGATATTTTACTTAATGGAACTCAAATCGCTACCTCAAGTATTGTTTCTAATTGGGACAACCTGGCTTTAGATGCGTACCAATCACTGAATCTAAATCATTACTTTGTCTCTAATGGCAATGGAGATGAATTTTGTAATGATTTCGACGCTATTAATACTAATGTTGCTCAAATTCAAACAATTTCTTTTAGCCCTGGAATCCCTTCGAATCCCGACGGGATTTTAGCTGTAACGGAAAGAGGTGGTAATAACTGTCAATTCGTAAGAATTTATGGTATTCCAAATGGCGGGGGTTCTGAGCAGCTCTTAGGGCAGACGTTTGTCCGCACTTCAGGTAATATGAGCGGTATTCAACCACAAGCACCTCCAACTAGTGGTTCCGATTATTGGAGTAGTGGTAGAAATAATGAAAATGGACAAGTTATAGGTATTGGATTATATGAGTTATCAGACTTAGCACCAGTTGGCTCTACAATAACAGCAATTGAGTATTATGGCTCTTCAAATGATCATGGAGATGGAAAGTTTTTTCTTCTACAATCCTATGCCGTTGATGATATATTTGAAACTGAATTTAAAACTGAATTAAATGGAAATGTCGGTGAAAATGATAATGTTCCTGATGGTTCAGTTTATGTCATTGATACTTTTCCAACAAACGGCAGTTTAACCCTTAATCCTGATGGAACATTTACTTATACACCAGATAATGGGTTTGACGGAGTGGACACGTTCGAAATCGAAGTTTGTTTGCCTGCACCCAATCAAAATGTTTGTAACATATCTACGGTAACCGTAACTGTCAATGAAGATAATTTACCAGACGCGACAAATGACAATTTCACTGTAGCGGAGGATATTATAAATAATGCTCTAAACATTCTTCAAAATGATGATTTCGGTATAGATGGTCCGGCCATTTCCAATTCTTTAAATATCGTCTCTGGTCCATCAAATGGTTCTGCGATAATAAACAACAATGGGACTCCAAATAATCCACTCGATGATTTTGTTGAATACACCCCAGATCCTTATTTCAACGGTAATGATTCGTTCATTTATGAAATCATTGATTTTAATGGAACATCAGACCAAGCAACCGTCAACATTATTGTTACTCCAGACAGTAAAAACATTACTTTAACAATTAATAATCAATCAGTAAATGAAGATGTTGGATTTACAACAGTCTTGGTAACCATATTTGGAAATTACCAAGTTCCACCAACAATTAATTATGAAACCCGTGATGGAACTGCTAATAATACACAGGATTTTACTGGAATTAATAACTCACATACATTCATCGGGAATAACGGGGAGACTTTCCCTATAAACATACCAATAATAGACGATGAAATTATTGAATTTTCAGAATCATTTTTTGTAGATATAATTTCGAATACAGGGAGTCTAAATATAGATTTATCGAGCTCCATAACCATTATAGACAACGATGCCGATCCCGGCGTGACGGGACTTGCCTTCGACCCAACCGAGGTGACCGTCGATGAGGGTGCCGGAACCGCTACATTCAACGTCGTGCTTACCGGAAACTTCCCACAGGCATTTACCGTCGACTTCGCAACAAGCAACGGCTCGGCAACTGCAGGGGACGACTATACCGCACAGAGCGGACAGCTCAACTTTGACGGTAACGATGGTGAGGTACGCACCATTACCATTGACATCCTTGAAGATGATATCATAGAGGCGACAGAGGACTATACCCTTACCCTTTCAAACCCTTCACTTGCACTTGTGGCCATCAACACCGCCAATGCAACGGGCAACATAACCGACAACGATGCCGATCCCGGCGTGACGGGGCTTGCCTTCGACCCAACTGAGGTCACCGTGAACGAGGGCGATGGGACCGCTACTTTCAACGTGGTGCTGACGGGCAACTTCCCACAGGCATTCACCGTCGACTTCGCAACAAGCAACGGCTCGGCAACTGCCGGGGACGACTTTACCGCACAGACAGGTCAGCTAAACTTCGCAGGAAACGATGGTGAGGTTCAGACCATTACCATTGACATCCTTGAAGATGATATCATCGAGGCTACCGAGGACTATACCCTTACACTTTCAAACCCTTCACTTGCACTTGTGGCCATCAACACCGCAAATGCAACGGGCAACATCACCGATAACGATGCCGATCCCGGCGTGACAGGGCTTGCATTCGACCCAACCGAGGTGACCGTCGATGAGGGTGCCGGAACCGCAACATTCAATGTCGTGCTTACGGGTAACTTCCCACAGGCATTTACCGTTGACTTCGCAACAAGCAACGGCTCGGCAACTGCAGGGGACGACTATACCGCACAGAGCGGACAGCTCAACTTTGACGGTAACGATGGTGAGGTACGCACC
>NZ_JAAWWL010000002.1:216279-1690459 GCF_012272815.1 Croceivirga thetidis | reverse complement strand
TGCCCGTATGCTTGCGCATGCCCCTCGCAAGTTCCTTATACTTGAATAAGTTGTGTGAACTTACACACGTTCCTTCACCCGATTCATGTGCACGATAAGTGCACCTTTCCATATGTCACGATACTGTCCTTGGCAACATGCCAAGGGATACCGGTAAAGACCGGTACAAATCTTAGGTGGCCATGGCGACGGGGCCCACCCCTTCCCATACCGAACAGGGTAGTTAAGCCCGTCAGCGCCGATGGTACTGCCACACCAGGTGGGAGAGTAGGTCGCCGCCTTCTTCGAACCCCGACTCATATCAGAGCCGGGGTTTTTTTATACCTTGTACTGAGTATTGAATTGGGCATTGACTGTCCACCTAATAATCCATGTTTCTTTTTAAGCTTCAGAGATAGCCTAATCATTCTTATATACAGATTGTCAAGATGTTAGCTATGTATAACTTCTAATGGATTTGACTCGAGGATATATTAAAATTTGTTAAAAATTCCGACGGGTTGAAATTTAAATTAAGAAGTACGACCTAATGGACACCTAAACAATTAGGTCAAGAAAATTAACACATAAAAAATTAGAAGAATGAAAAATTTAATTGTTGTGCTTGTTTTGGCACTAAGTGCAAACATCTATGCTCAAGATGCCATGAAAGATAACATGATGTCTAAAAAAGGGGACAAAATGATGAAGAAAGAAGCTATGATGGACAAAGCACCAAAAACTATTGCTTTGGAACAAACATCAGGAGAGTTCACCCAAAAACAAATTACCGTAACAGAGGGAACTTACGTTTTTGAGATTAGCAATAATGGCATTGACCATAATGTTGGTTTTGTTTTAGTGAAAAAAGGTGAAGATATCTCAAATCCTGAAAATCATATTCAAACAGCTTATGTAACCAAACCGGTTGGAACCGATAGTAAGCAAAATTCTAAGCCTACCACTTTAGAAAAAGGGGAGTACGTTTACTTTTGCCCTTTAAACCCAACAAGTACTGATAACACATTGATTGTAAATTAATTAGTGATTATTTCTATACCCATAAAAAACCCTTCTTTTTTAAAGAAGGGTTTTTTGTTTAATATAATCTTGGATTTATTTATATAGCAACACAAAAAATTTGTACTTAAAGCCTCGGTAAATCTCCCGATCCTTTTAATGGTAATTCTGAATTGCCCATTAAAAATGAATCTATATGGTGTGCAGCTTCACGGCCTTCAGAGATTGCCCAAACAATTAGTGATTGCCCCCTTCTTTGATCACCTGCAACAAAAATACCCGGCACATTGGTTCTAAAATTGTCGGTTGAGGCTTTGATGTTGGTTCGATTATCCATTTCAAGTCCCAATTGTTCTGCTACTGTGGTTTCTGAACCTGTAAACCCCAAGGCCAACAAGACTAATTCAGCTTTCCATTCTTTTTCAGTGCCGGGTAGTTCTTTCAATACTGGTCGTTGACCGGGCTTAATTTCCCATTCAACTTCCACTGTTTTTAATGCTTTTAAGTTTCCTTTTTCGTCGCCAATGAATTCTTTGGTTGATATACTGAAAACGCGTTCTGCACCTTCTTTATGTGAAGAGCTTGTACGTAATCTCATTGGCCAAAATGGCCAGGGTTGATTCACAGGTCTATCTGTGGTTGCCATTGGCATGATTTCAAAGTTCGTTACGGATTCTGCTCCATGTCTAATTGAGGTGCCAATACAATCTGACCCAGTATCACCACCACCAATTACAATTACATTTTTATTTGTAGCCAAAATTTCTTCTCCCAAATCTTTAATTCCGTCAACCCTACGGTTGTTTTGAGGAAGAAAATCCATCGCTTGAACAACACCATTCAACTCAGCTCCTTGAATAGGTAATTTTCTCCTAACAGTTGCACCGCCACTCAATAAAACTGCATCGTATTCACTTTTTAATTCCTTCGCGTCTACATCAACCCCAACGTTGACACCAGTTTTGAAAACAATGCCCTCTTCTTCAAGAATTTGCAATCTACGATCAATCACATGCTTTTCCATTTTAAAATCTGGAATACCATACCGCAACAATCCACCAATTTTTTCATCCCTTTCGTAAACCGTTACTTCATGACCCGCTCTATTCAATTGTTGAGCTGCAGCCAAACCTGCAGGACCTGATCCTATGACGGCCACTTTTTTTCCAGTTTTCTTAGAAGGAGGATTTGCTTTGATCCATCCGTTGGAAAAGGCGGTTTCAACAATGTTTTTTTCAATGTTTTCGATGGATACTGGGTCTTCGTTAATACCCAATACGCATGCTTCTTCGCAAGGCGCCGGACAAAGTCTTCCTGTAAACTCAGGAAAATTATTGGTAGAATGTAAAATTTCGGTAGCTTTTTCCCATTTTCCCTGATAGACTGCATCATTAAAGTCAGGAATTAAATTACCTAATGGACAACCACTATGACAAAACGGAATTCCACAATCCATGCAGCGTGCACCCTGATTCTTTAATTCTTTCTCCTTTAAGGGTTCTGTGAATTCCTTATAATTTTTTATTCGTTCTTGAACGGGAACATAAGCTTCGTCCACACGATCAAATTCCATAAATCCTGTTGTCTTTCCCATTACTTTAAATTATAAAGTTTCCATTTTCTCTTTTTCCAATCGAATCAATGCCTGTCTGTATTCTTCAGGGAATACCTTTATAAATTTCGGTAGGAATTCTTCCCATTTTTCTAAAATCCGTTGGGCCAATGGACTCATTGTGGCGTTGTAGTGATTCTCAATCAGTCCTTTTAGTTCCATTATATCCTTGTCATCTTCTACTGATAGTAAGTTCAAGGTGTCATTTTTACACTTTTTCTTGAAGTTGTTTTGAGTATCAAGAACAAATGCAATTCCTCCACTCATTCCTGCCCCAAAATTTCTGCCAACTTCCCCAAGGATTACGGCAACACCTCCAGTCATATATTCACATCCGTGATCGCCGATTCCTTCTACTACAGCCTTCGCTCCTGAATTTCGAACACAAAAACGCTCTCCAGCTTTACCATTTATATAGGCTTCTCCTGCTGTTGCACCGTACATTGCCACGTTACCAATGATGATGTTCTCCTCCGGAATTATGGTCGATTTAAATGGAACTTTTACAACTAACTTGGCTCCACTTAACCCTTTTCCTATGTAATCATTGGTATTACCATTAACAATCATGGTTAGGCCTTTGGTTGCGAATGCACCAAAACTTTGGCCTGCTGACCCGGTAAAATTCAATCTTAGCGTATTCTCAGGCAGACCTTCGGCTCCATATATTTTTGATATTTCATTACTGATTATAGCTCCTACCGCACGGTCTGTATTCTTAATTGGAAAATCAAGGGCAATTTTTTCTTTTCTAAATAAAGCTGGGTGTGCCTTAGCAATAATGTCAAATTCTATTGAATCCTCAATATGATGTTCCTGTTTCGTGGTATTATAGAGCTTGGTCTCTTGAGGAACTTCAACTTGATATAGTATTGGTGTCAAATCGATACCGGATGCTTTAAAGTGTTCGATAGCACTTTTTCTATCTAACTTATGTACTTGTCCAACCATCTCGTCAACGGTTCTAAAACCAAGTTTAGCCATGATTTCCCTAAGCTCTTGAGCAACGAAATACATATAGTTCACTACATGTTCCGGCTTGCCTTTGAATTTTTTGCGCAATTCTGGATTTTGGGTAGCAATACCGACTGGGCAAGTGTTCAAATGGCAAACACGCATCATTATACAACCAGAAGCGACCAAAGGTGCGGTTGCAAACCCAAATTCTTCAGCTCCTAACAAGCAGGCAATGGCCACATCTCGCCCCGTTTTTAATTGACCATCACATTCCAAAACAACCCGATTTCTAAGGTCATTTAGTACAAGTGTTTGTTGGGCTTCGGCAATACCGAGTTCCCAGGGTAAACCTGCGTGCTTTAACGAAGTAAGTGGTGAGGCACCAGTGCCGCCATCGTGACCCGATATCAATATGACATCTGCCTTGGCCTTGGATACTCCAGCAGCAACTGTACCCACACCTACTTCTGAAACTAGTTTTACATTAATTCGTGCTTCGCGATTCGCTGATTTTAAGTCATAAATCAGCTGTGATAAATCTTCAATAGAATAAATATCATGATGGGGAGGAGGGGAAATAAGACCAACATAGGGTGTTGAATTTCTGGTCTTGGCAATAGCCGGATTCACTTTTGGTCCTGGCAACTGTCCACCTTCACCTGGTTTGGCCCCTTGAGCCATTTTAATCTGAATTTCTTTGGCATTAGACAAATAATTAGACGACACCCCAAATCTACCTGAAGCTACCTGCTTTATAGCACTGTTTTTCCAGTCTCCGGTTTGGTTCTTGTAAAAACGTTCTGGGTCTTCACCTCCTTCACCAGAATTACTTTTACCGCCAATACGATTCATGGCAATGGCCAAATTTTCATGGGCTTCTTTACTGATACTCCCATAGGACATTGCACCAGTTTTAAACCGCTTTACAATCTCAGTCCACGGCTCAACTTCATCCAAAGGGATAGGGTCGTAATTTGAGAATTCAAATAGGCCACGAATGGTCATTAGGCTTTTCGATTGTTCATTTACTAGTGCAGAGTATTCTTTGTAAGTGGTTGGTTCGTTGTTTCGAACGGCTTTTTGAAGCTTAGCAATGCTTAACGGGTTAAATAAGTGTTTTTCTCCATCTCTTCTCCAACGGTATTCCCCACCAATTTCTAAATCTAGGTTAGCATTGATTTTTTGTTGTACAAATGCTTTGTTATGACGTTTTGCGGCCTCTTTCTCCAATTCGTATAAGCCAACTCCTTCAATTCTTGTTGGGGTATTTGGAAAGTATTTTTCGACAACTTTAGTGTTGATTCCGATACATTCGAACAATTGTGAACCGCGATAGGAATTAAGGGTTGAAATACCAATTTTGTTCATGACTTTTAAGATGCCCTTGCCAACAGCTTTGTTATAGTTGTTGATCGCCTCTTCAAAGGTCACATCGGTCAAATCGCCAGCTTCCAATTGTTGGCCAATTATCTCGTTTACTAAGTAAGGATTTATAGCGCTAGCCCCAAATCCGAAGAGCAGTGCAAAATGGTGAACTTCTCTTGGCTCGGCTGATTCAACGATAATGCTAAGACGTGATCTTTTTTCAAGTTTTCGTAAACCACTATTTACAAATGACGTCGCCAATAAAGCCGGAATGGCCGCTAATTCTTTGCTCACCATACGATCCGACAGGATAATAATGTTGGCGCCTTCATCTACCGCTTTTGACGCTTGTTGCAAAACACTTTCCAATGCATCTTCTAAGCCATTGGCGCCTTTACTGATTTCATATAAAATTGAAATCGATACTACCTTATAATCAGGGCTGCTATCATAGTTCTTTATTTTATCCAAATCCTCTTTCGATATGACAGGGTTTTGAATCTTAAGCTTTCTACAATGTAGTTCTGAGAAGTCAAAAATATTGTGGTCGCTACCAAGGGTGAGGCTAATATCACAAATCATTTCTTCACGTATACCATCCAATGGTGGGTTGGTAACCTGTGCAAAAAGTTGCTTGAAATAGTTGTAGACCAATTGTGGGCGCTCAGAAAGTACAGCAATGGGGGTGTCTGCACCCATAGATCCAATGGGCTCCTTACCATTTTTAGCCATTGGTAAAATAATGGTATTGATATCCTCCATTGTGTAACCAAAGGCCGAACGACGAGTTTCTAAAGGGAATTCCCCGAGGAATACCGGACACTCGTTGTAGGGAATATCACCCAAATGCACCAAGTTATTTTTTAACCATTTTTCATAAGGATGTTTACTCGCAATTTTTTCTTTTATCTCCTCATCATTGATGATTCGACCTTCTTCCATGTTCACCAAGAACATTTTGCCCGGTTCCAGTCGGCCATGGAATTCAATGTTTTCTGGCTCTAAATCGACGACCCCAGTTTCCGAAGACATGATAACATAACCATTTTTGGTTACCGAATACCTAGAAGGTCGCAATCCATTTCTGTCCAATACAGCACCAATATAGTTTCCGTCAGTAAATGGTATGGAGGCTGGCCCATCCCAGGGTTCCATCATACAGGAGTGATATTCATAAAATGCCCTTTTTGCAGAAGACATTTCTTCATTTTTTTCCCAGGCCTCAGGTACCAAAAGCATCATTACTTCTGGTAAGGAACGTCCTGTCATCAAAAGTAATTCCACTACCATGTCCATTGATGCAGAATCTGACTTAGAAGGCAATACAACAGGTAGAATTTTCTTGATGTCATCACCAAACCAATCACTGGTCATTAACTCTTCTCGTGAACGCATCCGGGCTACGTTACCTCTTAATGTGTTGATTTCGCCATTATGGCACATGTAACGGAAGGGTTGCGCCAAATCCCAAGTAGGAAAAGTGTTCGTTGAGAATCTTTGGTGAACCAAAGCCAAACGAGTCACCACCCTTGGGTCCAATAAATCTTCATAATACCTACTAATATCGTTCGGCATTAGCAGCCCTTTAAATATTATAATCTTAGTAGATAGGCTTGGCAAGTAGAAGAAACCACTTTGTGAGAGCTTTGAAGCACTTATCGCATGTTCAGTAACCTTTCTGGCGATGAACAATTTGATGTTGAATTGAAAATCATCAATATCATCTGATTTGCCAATAAAAATCTGTTTAACAAAAGGTTCTGTCTCTGATGCAATTCTTCCAGGTACTGAACGATTAACGGGAACATCTCGCCACCCTAATAATTCTAATCCTTGTTTTTTGATGTTTTCCTCAAATAGCTCAATGCAGAAAATTCGTTGATTCTCTTTTTTAGGAAGGAAAACATTTGCCACGGCATAATTCCCGGCTTCTGGTAATTCAAACCTGCAGGTATCAGTAAAGAATTCATGTGGAATATCAATTAAGATTCCCGCTCCATCACCTGTTTTTCCATCAGCACTAACAGCACCACGATGTTCCAACTTATCCAGAATCTCCAATGCCTTGTGAATTATATCATTGGATTTCTTTCCTTTCAAACTGCATATAAAACCAGCACCACAATTGTCGTGCTCAAATTCAGGCAAATAAAGCCCCTGTTTTTCTATCGCCATACCTAACAGATTTGCTCAAAAATAAACTTATCATTGAGTAATTCGTAGCAATTCTGAGGTATTGCAAAAGAATCATCAAACTTTAAAATGATATGTTAAATATTGTGCAAGTTGATAATTTGAAGCGGTCAATATTTTCAATCTGCTAATTGGAGTAGGTAAAAAAGTGAAAACCTGCCAAAAGACAGGTCTTGTAATTGTAATTTACAATAAGATTTTATTCACCCCCTAAAAAAAGGAGGGTGGTCTGAAAATTAATTAACTTTTTAAAACGCTTCTCGAAATAACGATTTTCTGAATCTCAGAAGTTCCCTCATAAATCTGGGTGATTTTAGCGTCTCTCATTAATCGTTCTACATGATAGTCCTTCACAAAACCATTGCCCCCATGAACTTGAACAGCTTCGACGGTCACCTCCATAGCTACTTCAGAGGCGTAAAGTTTGGCCATTGCGCCTGAAAGATCATAATTATTGCCATTGTCCTTGTCCCATGCCGCTTGATAAACCATATTTCGGGCTGCTTGGATTTTGGTATGCATGTCGGCCAACTTAAATGCTATGGCTTGATGATTTGAAATTTCGGTACCGAATGCCTTCCGTTCCTTCGAATATTTTAGGGCTAATTCGTATGCTCCGGCAGCAATACCAAGTGCCTGTGCTGCAATACCAATACGACCTCCTGCCAAAGTCTTCATAGCGAACTTAAAGCCGAAACCATCTTCACCGATACGATTTTCCTTCGGAACTTTTACATCGTTGAAGATTAGGGAATGGGTGTCACTACCGCGTATGCCCAGTTTATTCTCCTTGGGTCCAATTTCAAAACCCTCCATTCCTTTTTCGACAATTAAGGCGTTAATGCCTCTATGGCCTTTTTCTCTGTCGGTTTGAGCGATTACCAAATAAACCTCTGCTGAGCTTCCATTGGTAATCCAATTTTTTGTGCCGTTTAGAACATAATGGTCCCCTTTATCTATGGCTGTTGTTTTCTGTGAGGTTGCATCGCTCCCTGCTTCTGGTTCTGAAAGACAAAAAGCACCTATGATTTCTCCACTGGCCAATCGGCTAAGGTATTTCTGTTTTTGTTCTTCAGTTCCGTAGGTTTCTAATCCCCAACAAACCAATGAATTGTTTACTGATACGATAACCGAGCATGAAGCATCGATTTTTGATAATTCTTCCATTGCCAAGACATAGGAAAGCGTATCAAGTCCACTACCATTGTATTTTGAATCAACCATCATTCCCATAAAGCCCAGTTCTCCCATTTTTTTAACTTGTTCCGCCGGAAATTGTTGGGCATCGTCACGTTCAATAATACCAGGTAGCAGCTCGTTCTGTGCAAAATCTCGTGCCGCTTGTTGAATCATTAACTGTTCTTCATTAAGGGAGAAATCCATACTTAAAAGGTTGCAATTTATTTAGGGCAAAGATAGCCCTATTTTTAATGTTATGCGTGCATAATAAATTTATGTACCAATAAATTCGATATCATGTTTTCCTTAAAAAATAGGTTTTATCTATAGCAGTATTTTCCATATCTTTTGCATCCCAAAAGGCATTTTGGGAAGTAACTAACTATCCTTTAAAAGACACTAGATAATGGAAACGATAATTATCCTCATCTTCTTGCTTGGTTATCTGCAAATTACGCTCGAGCACAATCTAAAAATTGACAAACTGATACCTGCCCTCGGAATGATGGCAGCCCTTTGGGCAATTATCGCACTCTGGCACTTACCTGTTTTTGAAGTAAATGCAGAACTAAAGGAACTGGAACCAACCCACATCGAAGAAATTCTCTTGCATCATCTGGGTAAGACTTCCGAGATTTTGATTTTCCTTCTTGGAGCGATGACAATCGTTGAAATTATCGACTATTTCGATGGCTTCGCAGCAATAAAAAGTTATATAAAAACCCGTAGCAAGCGAAAGTTACTTTGGATATTTTCAATTCTAGCGTTTATCCTCTCGGCAATTATTGACAATCTCACTGCAACAATTGTGTTGATTACCATTCTGCAAAAAGTTATTCGCGATAGGGAAACCAGATTATGGTTTGCCGGTTTGATAATCATCAATGCGAATGCAGGCGGTGCATGGTCGCCCATCGGTGACGTGACGACCACAATGCTCTGGATAGCGGGTAAGGTTGAGGCAGGTTCTTTAGTGCTCCGTGTTTTATTACCCTCTATCGTGTGTATGATTGTCCCAACTATTATCGCCAGTAGGTTTAAAGTATTCAGTGGTGAAGTTGATGTAGAGGAAAAAGCTGAAGGCTCCAAATCTAAATATGGACCTAGAATGTTGTACTTAGGCTTAGGAATGATCGTATTCGTGCCGTTCTTCAAAACAATCACCCACTTACCACCATATGTAGGTATGATGTTCTCATTGGCGGTAGTTGCCACCTTTGCAGAAATTTATAGTAATAAGAAAATAAGTATTACCTCGGTCAATACGGAGAGTCAAGAGGAAGCGCACCATAGCCCAGTTCATGCGGCTTTAACGCATATTGAAATGCCGAGTATATTATTTTTCTTGGGTATTTTAATGGCGGTGGCGGCTTTAGAATCCTTAGGATATCTATTTACCTACGCGGAGCAATTAAATCAGGCGATTCCTTCAAGGGATGTTGTTGTAATGCTTCTTGGCGCGGGATCCGCAGTCATTGATAATGTGCCATTAGTTGCAGCGAGTATGGGTATGTTCTCTGAACCATTGGATGATTCACTATGGCATTTTATCGCCTATGCTGCTGGTACAGGTGGTAGTATGTTGATTATAGGTTCTGCTGCCGGAGTAGTTGCCATGGGTATGGAAAAGATTGATTTTTTCTGGTACCTTAAGAAAATAGCATGGTTGGCTTTAATCGGATTTGTGGCTGGTGCTTTGGTTTTCATTGCAATGCGCGATTTTCTTTTCTAACATAATTTTCAATTGAAATCCCCGTTATAAGAGCAACTAAAATTGGGGATCACATATGAGTTTACTTCAAGATGCGGTAGCTTCAGAAGCTGCTGACACCGTAATTTCAGAAGAAAAAACACTTTCCGTCGTTGATTTAATATTGAACGGAGGTGCAGCTAGTACGGTAATTGTTATCGTACTTTTCGTCTTACTTTTCGTTGCATTATATATCTATTTCGAACGGACTTTTGCGATTAGTGCTGCATCAAAAATCGATAAGAACTTCATGAACCAGATTCGTGATCATGTCATGAATGGAAAACTTGAAGCGGCAAAATTACTTTGTGCCCAAACAGACTCGCCAGTCGCCCGTCTTACTGAAAAAGGCGTTGCACGAATTGGCAAGCCTTTGGATGACATCAATACCGCCATCGAAAACGCGGGTACTCTAGAGGTGTACAAGTTGGAAAAGAATGTCAATATTTTGGCAACCGTAGCAGGTGCTGCGCCGATGATAGGGTTTTTAGGAACCGTAATTGGTATGATTTTGGCTTTTCATGAAATGGCCAGTAGTGGCGGTCAGGCTGAAATGGGTTCATTGGCTTCTGGAATCTATACTGCCATGACCACGACCGTTGCGGGTTTGATAGTGGGCATTATTGCATACATTGGCTATAACCATTTGGTGGTAAGAACGGATAAAGTCGTGCATAAAATGGAGGCCAATGCGGTTGATTTCCTTGATTTATTGAACGAGCCTATATAAACTTGATAAATGAAGTTAAAAGGTAGAAATAAGGTTAGTCCAGAGTTCAGTATGTCTTCAATGACAGATATTGTATTTCTGTTATTGGTATTTTTCTTATTGACGTCTAACGCCCCAAATGCGTTGGATTTATTGCTTCCAAAAGCGAAAGGAAAGTCGACCAACACGCAGAATGTTTCCGTTACAATTGACAAGAACCTTCGCTATTTTGTTAATAGTGAACAAATCAATAGTGAATATATCGAGGTTGAACTAAAAAAGGCCCTTGAGGGTCAAGACAAGCCTACGATTATTCTAAGGGCAGAAGAAAGCGTTGCAATAAAGGAAGCAGTCAATGTAATGGATATTGCCAATCGTAATAATTACAAGGTAATTTTAGCGGTTCGGCCGAAGTAAGCCTATATTGAAGAACACAATATTATCAATCTCGATAATCGAGTAATGCCTTTTTTAGACACGAGACACAAGAAAAAATCATTCACGCTCACCACTTTTTTGTTGAGTGCACTTCTTCTTTTATTGTTCTACATAGGTCTGACCTATTTTGACCCTCCAGAAGAAAGTGGTATCGCCATTAATTTTGGCACTATGGATTTTGGAAGTGGTAAGCAACAACCGTTGGAACCAATCAAATCCACACCACAAAACAAACCGGTCCCCCCAGAAGAACCTGATGTTCAAGAAGAGGTTGTCGAAGAACAAACGCAACCAGAAGTTGCTAAAGAAGAGGTCGTTGAAAAAGAACAACCCACAGAAAAGGTATTGACACAGGAGAGTGAAGAATCCATTCGAATAAGACAACAGAAAGAAGCAAAACGGAAGGCGGAGGAAGCTGCTGAAAAGGCAAGGGCTGAAGCAGCACGTAAGGCGCGTGAAAAACGTGAAGCTGAAGAGAGAAAACGACAAGAAGAGGCCGCCAAAAAGGAAAAGTTGGATGCGTTGATAGGTGGTATCGGAAAGTCTGATGGAAATGCTACAGGCAGCGAAGGTGATGATAACAGGCCTGGTGACAAAGGGAATCCTCAAGGTGACCCTTATGCAACTACATATTATGGAGCTCCTGGTTCAGGAAGCGGAGGCGGGGGCTATGGATTAAATGGGCGGTCTCTTGCGGGACGCACTATCGTGAAGCCCGAATGTAATGAAGAGGGCCGAGTTGTAGTAAGAATTAAAGTAGACAGAAACGGGCGTGTCGTTGAAGCAACGCCGGGAGTCAAAGGGACAACGAATGCTGCCACTTGCTTAATGGAACCTGCCAGAAAAACAGCAATGTCGCATCGTTGGAATGCAGATTCAAAAGCTCCATCTCAACAGACAGGCTTTGTGGTGGTGAACTTCAAATTAGGCCAATAGTGACCTATCAAGAAACTTTGGATTGGATGTTTGCCCAGCTTCCAATGTACCAACAAAAGGGGAAGGCTGCGCTCAACCATAAACTCGACAAAACCATTGGTTTTGATTCCCATTTAAATCATCCTCACAAGCAATTTAAATCCATCCATGTTGGGGGTACCAATGGTAAAGGTTCTTGCAGCCATATGATGGCTTCGGTCCTACAAGAGGCTGGTTACAAAGTTGGACTATACACTTCCCCACATCTAAAAGATTTTCGTGAACGAATCAAGATAAATGGGGAACCTGCCTCTCAAGATTATGTTGTACAATTTATTCTGGAACACAAGGATTTTTTGGAAAAACACCAGCTGTCATTTTTTGAAATGACCGTTGGTATGGCATTTAATTATTTTGCTAATGAGAAAGTAGATATAGCCATTATCGAAGTTGGATTGGGGGGAAGATTGGATTCAACTAATATTATTAGTCCTGAAGTTTGCTTAATTACGAATATAGGTCTTGATCATACGTACATATTGGGTGATACTTATGAAAAAATCGCATTGGAAAAAGCAGGAATTTTTAAAAGGAACACACCAGTAGTGATTGGGGAGAAAAGTTTGAAGACAGCATCTATTTTTGAAATGATTGCAGCACAAAAAAAGGCTCCAATAGTCTTTGCAGAAGATTTTCTGCAAAGCGCATATCAAACCGATTTATTGGGAGGCTATCAGGAAAGAAATGTTAAGAGTGCTGTTGCAACTTTAAAGCAATTAAAAGGGTTTTATTTTTCGGAACAACATTTGGCGGATGGTTTAACCAATGTCGTTGAAAATACTGGACTTTTGGGTAGGTGGCAGCAATTAGGGAGTAATCCGAAAGTGATTTGTGATACAGCACATAATAAAGAAGGCCTTGAATTGGTGCTTAGTCAACTGGCTAATGAGAAAGTAGAAAAAGTACATTTTGTTATAGGCTTTGTCGCTGATAAGAATGTCGATGATTTACTAAAATTGTTTCCAACAGATGGTATCTATTACTTTACAGCGCCCAAAATTTCAAGGGCTTTAGATAACAAGGTTTTGGCAGAAAAGGCAGAGCACGCCTTGCTGAGAGGGAATAAGTATCCATCAGTAATAGAAGGACTCAACAAAGCTAAAAGTAAGGCAGGCTCAAATGATATTATTTTTGTTGGCGGTAGCACTTTTGTTGTGGCTGAAGCCATTTAAAATTTTCAAATTTTCTTGTGGGTTAACAGAAAAATGATGCTATATTTGCACTCCCTTTTTGGGGCGCGTAGCTCAGTTGGTTCAGAGCACCTGGTTTACACCCAGGGGGTCAGGGGTTCGAATCCCTTCGCGCCCACAGAAATTTAAGCCTTCGAATCCTCGAGGGCTTTTTTATTTTCAACCAATTTAGGATTGGTTATTTTTAACGACTAAACCCGTCAATTCTATGATCTTACATAGAGTTTCTTAATTTTTGACGTTAGTTGTCTGTAATCAGTAGCATAAGTATGAAATTCAAAGCCTTCTTTTTTCTGACCATCCTCATGTTTGTTAGCAATACTTGGGGCCAATTATACGAGCCTGTTGAATGGTCGACTTCTATTAATAAAATAGGAGATAATGACTTTGAATTGATTACCAATGCAACTATCGAATCAGGTTGGCATTTATATTCGCAGCATGTTCCTGAAGACGGTCCTATACCAACCACGTTTTATTTTGAAGAGTTAGAAGGCAGATTTGAACTTGTTGGTGAAACACAAGAAGAAGAAGGTCATACTATTTTGGATCCCGTTTTTGAAATGGAAATCAAATATTTTGAAGATGCGGTTCAATTCAAACAGCGAATAAAAACCCTTTCGACTATAAATGTTGTTAATGCATTTGTAGAATTTATGGTCTGCGATGACGAAAAATGTCTCCCACCTACCGAAGTGGAATTGGTATTTGAATTAACTGATGAAGTAGAACACCAAAATCAGGAAGAGAAGTTTGCCAACGAAACCGAAAATTCTATTAAAGAGGAAGTAATTCCTAATTCTGATAAAACAAAAAACCAAGGTCTTTTTACAATTTTCTTTATCGCATTCCTATCCGGTTTTGCTGCTTTATTAACGCCCTGTGTTTTTCCAATGATTCCTTTAACGGTTAGTTTTTTTACCAAACAAAGCCAAAACAAAGCTGCAGGCATCCGTAATGCTATTTTTTATGGACTTTCTATAATTGTGATTTATGTCCTTTTAGGAACTGCGGTTACAGCAATTTTTGGTGCTGATTCACTAAATGCCTTGGCCACTAATATTTGGTTCAATCTCATTTTCTTTTTGTTGTTGGTAATATTTGCAGTTTCCTTTTTGGGTGCTTTTGAAATTAACTTACCAAGTTCATGGGCCAATAAAATTGATGAGCAATCCTTCAAAAGGGGTGGCCTAGTAGGTATATTCTTTATGGCCTTAGCCTTAGCAATTGTATCGTTTTCATGCACAGGTCCTATTGTCGGTACTTTATTGGTTGAGGCAGCATCTAAAGGGGGAATTGCCCCAGTAGTTGGTATGTTAGGTTTTTCTCTGGCTATTGCATTACCATTTGCATTATTTGCCGCGTTTCCTGGGTGGTTGAATTCGCTTCCAAAGTCTGGTGGTTGGTTGAATACAGTAAAGGTCGTACTCGGGTTCTTAGAGTTGGCTTTGGCACTAAAATTTTTGTCCCAAGCGGACTTAGTACTTCAGCTGCAATTGCTGGAACGCGAGGTGTTCATCGCGATTTGGATTGCAATTTTTGGTGCATTGACCCTTTATTTATTTGGTAAGATTCAACTACCTCATGATTCACCAATCACACATATTTCAGTGGGTAGGTTGGGATTAGGGCTTTTGACTTTAAGTTTTACTATTTATCTCATTCCTGGTATGTGGGGTGCACCATTAAATCTTATTAGCGCATTTCCTCCGCCATTGGAATACAGCGAATCTCCTTATGGAGTTGGAAATTCAAATGGAACAGGAAGTGCAATTCTGGGAACCGATTTAGAACTTCCGAATGGGGGTCACCTTTTAGCTCCCCATAACATTTTGACATTTAATGATTATGACAAGGGACTGGCTTATGCTAAAAAAGTTAATAAACCGGTTATGATTGATTTTACAGGTTGGGCCTGTGTCAATTGCCGTAAAATGGAACAGAACGTTTGGCCTAAACCTAAGGTACTCGATATACTAAAAAATAAAATTGTATTGGTTTCCCTTTATGTTGACGACAAAAGATCGTTGCCAGCAAATGAGGTTACAGAATCGCAATTGAGACCGGGTAAAAAATTAAAGTACATCGGTCAAAAGTGGAGCGAACTTCAAACAATTCGTTACAAAGCAAATTCGCAACCTTTTTATGTTTTAATGAACCACGATGAACAAAATTTAATTGACCCTATTGCATACACCCCAGATGTAGACGAGTACTATGATTGGCTAGTTCAGGGTATAGATAACTTTAATATGAATACAGCCAATTAGGACGATTTTAATCCATATTGATTAAATATTCTTCTCAAAGTTTTTGATTTTATCGTTTCGAATTTTGATAAAATCGTACGCCCTTTAAGCGATTTTTTTGTGTTACCTTAATCCTAGAAAATTGCTTTTTTGCAATCCCTAAAATTTTCAAACTAATCAATATGCAAATAATTGAAGAATCCACCATTTACGATGCCATTATCGTTGGGTCCGGTGCTGGTGGTGGTATGGCGACAAAAGTCTTGGCAGATGCCGGCTTAAAGGTAGCTGTGGTTGAAGCAGGTCCTTTTTTTGACCCTGCTGACCCAGAACAGAAAACCCAACTGCGCTGGCCATATGAATCTGAACGTCGTGGTTCAGGAACCCGATACAGGCCATTTGGTGATTTTGATGCTGCCTACGGGGGTTGGGATATTGAAGGAGAACCGTATACCCATGTTGAAGGAACTAAGTTTAATTGGTTTCGTTCCCACATGTTGGGAGGTCGAACCAATCACTGGGGTAGAATTTCACTAAGATTTGGCCCAAAAGATTTCAAAGGAAGGGACCGCGATGGTTATGGGGATAATTGGCCCATTGGTTATGAAGATGTCAAACCATACTATGACAGGGTTGATAAATTGATTGGTGTATTTGGTACTAATGAAGGATTGGCCAATGACCCAGATGGTTTTTTTCTACCACCCCCAAAACCTCGTTTACACGAATTATTTTATATAAATGCCGCTAAAAAGAGCGGAGTTCCTGTTTATCCCTCAAGAATGTCAATGTTGACCAAGAGGATAAACAATGAACGTGGGGTTTGTTTTTATTGTGGTCAGTGTGGAAGAGCCTGCCAGGTTTATGCAGACTTTTCGGCTGGAACCTGCTTAATATTTCCAGCACAGAAAAGCCGCGGTCAAGTCGACCTATTTGTGAATTCTGTAGTGCGTGAAGTAACAACCAATGACGAAGGCAAGGCTACAGGAGTATCTTATATCAATAAAGAAGACCGCAAAGAATATAAATTAAAGGGTAAGACAGTTATTTTGGCAGCTTCAGCTTGTAGTACAGCCCGGATTTTGATGAATTCAAAAAGCAAACAACATCCTAATGGATTGGGCAATAGTAGTGACCATGTTGGGAAATATCTGCACGATTCAACTGGTGCGGATAGGGCGGCCTTTATTCCAGATTTGATGAATAGAAAAGTCAGTTATAACGAAGATGGCGTTGGGGGCATGCATGTTTATTCACCATGGTGGGGTGACAATTCAAAGTTGGATTTCCCTAGGGGGTATCACCTTGAGATTTGGGGAGGAATGGGTATGCCCAGTTATGGAACTGGATTTAACGTAAATGATTTCAACAAGTTTTTTGGAACCAAAGCTGGAGGATATGGCGATATACTGAGAAGCGATTTAAAAAAGTATTACGGAGCCGTGGTCGGTATTTCTTCAAGGGGAGAAGCAATCGCACGAAAAGAAAACTACTGTGAAATTGACCCTTCCGTTGTAGATGAATGGGGTATTCCTGTTTTACGCTTTCATTACAAGTGGTCTGATTTGGAGCGAAACCAAGCAAAACATGCCCATAACGTGTTCGAAGAGATATTGACGAACATGGGTGGTGAGCTTTTGGGTGAGAAGCCTGGTGCCGAAAAGGATTATGGTCTGCACACACCAGGTAATATTATACACGAAGTAGGAACAACGAGAATGGGGGACAATCCCAAAACATCGGTCACAAATAAATACAATCAACTACATGATGTAGATAATGTTTTTGTCATGGATGCAGGTGTATTTACTTCTCAGGCAGATAAAAACTGCACATGGACCATTTTGGCACTTTCCTGGAGAGCTTCGGAATATGTTGTTGATCAATTAAAAAAGCAAAACATTTAAGCCATGGATAGAAGAAAAAGTTTAAAATCGATAATGTTGGGTTCTGTGGCTACAGGATTGGCTGCCACCGGCTGCAAACCTGGTGAAAAAACAACTGATGTATCAGAAACCCTTGCCCATGAGCCTGTAAAATGGCGAACAAAATATGAGAATAAGATTCTAGAGGAAATTAAGAGTGAAGACAATTTCTTCAATGATCATCAACGGGAAACAATGACCGTGTTGTGTGATTTAATTCTTCCAGCGACGGAAAACTATAAAGCGGCATCAGATGTTGATGTAGTCGGATTCATTGATTTTATGGCCCGAGATCGAGAATCGGAAGCCATGCAAACTGACCTAAAAGGTGGTCTTATGTGGTTAGATCATAAATGCAACACCGAAAATGGTGTGGAATTTAAGGGTGCGACCGAAGCACAGCAAAAAGAAATATTGGACACCATTGCCTATTATGACCCTGAAGTTCCTGAAAGTGAACGACCCTTTGAAGTCAATTTCTTTTCCATGGTCAGAAATATGACCATGACTGGTTTTTACACTTCAAAAATTGGAATTGAAGAGTTAGGTTACAAAGGAAATATGCCCAATGTATGGAATGGTGTTCCAGATGATGTTTTAGAACAACACGGAGTGTCTTACGACCCTGAATGGTTGGCAAAATGCGTAGATCAAAGTAAAAGAAATACTATAGCCGAATGGGATGAAAATGGTAATCTATTGACTTAAGGGTTGAGCTTTTCAAATTGAAGTAATCTGAAATCGATTGTCTGTCCATTTATGATATTCGGAGAAGTTAAAGTCAATAGATTGGTGCCTTCTGTTAGCTCAATTTCTCCCATTACAATTGGTATGAAATCTTTTACATACGATTCAATTCGTGGTGATTTATCGTGCTCCATTCCCTTCAGTGGGGGGTCATGTGCATCTTTAATAATTGTTGAAAGTTTTTGATTTCCCCAATTTAACTGTACTTGAGAACCAACATGTTCAGCTTTACAGGTATAATACATTTCTACCTTATAAATACCGGCTGAAAGTACTTTTATTGGCCAAGTGATGGAATCGGTAGTCTTGGTCCAATTGGTAAAAAACGAATCATTTGGCCATCGATTACTTCTAATTATATTCCCGTACGGTGTGCCATCCCTAGCAGGTATTTGGGTGAATGTAGCGTTTTTATACCCCAATGTAAAAGGCTCAGGATTTTTGGTGGCTTCTGAAATTAAGGATTGCGCTTCCCAAGCTCTTCTTATTTCGATGAGAGAATCTACCAGAAACTTGTTATCGTTGGAAATATCAACATGCTGACCCAAGTCATTGTTCATGTCAAATAGTCGATTTTCATTATCCAACCTGTAGTTTTGAGTTCTAAGACTGGTTTTTCCATTCCAATGATTAAAAATAGTTCTAGGTTCAACGAAACCACCCGAACCTAAGACCAATGAGGATAAATCGTTTCCGTCAATAATTAAGCCATCATCTGGTAATTGGGCTAAGTTTGTTAATGTTGGCAGTAAATCAATTGCTCCCGCTATTTCAGAAATACGTATTCCCTTTTGAATTTTTCCAGGCCATTGCATAAAGAAAGAGGTTTTGACCCCACCTTCATCCGTGCTACCTTTTTTTCCTTTCAAACCTCCATTCCATCTATTCGAATTTGGTCCATTATCCGATAAAAAGACTACAATGGTATTACTATCAAGCTCTAAGTCTTTTAGACTATTCATTAACCTTCCGACGTTCCAATCCACGTTCTCGACCATTGATAAAGCAGCCCTTGAAAAGTTTTCATCTTCAATTTCTTCATTATGGTGCTTCATCTTAAGTTCTTTTGATTCGAACTTTTTCCAGTATTCGTCGGGAACTTGCATTGGTGAATGTGGGGTATTTACTGGGATATATAGAAAGAAAGGATTCTCCTTATTGTGATTTACGAAATCAATCGCTTTGCTAAAAAGGTTGTCGGGTAAGAACCCTTCTCCTTTTACAATTTTACCATTATGCTCCAATAATGGGTCAAAATAGTTGCCCCAGTGCCCAGAACAAAAGCCATAATAATCATCAAATCCTCTTGAATTTGGGTGGTAAGGCGGTTGCATACCATTATGCCATTTCCCATAAGCTGCAGTGGTATATCCATTTTTTTTAAAAATCTCAGCAATTGTCGGAACACCCAACCGCATTCGTTCCCCACCTTCAGACGTGCTATAAACACCAAGTTTAGAATGGTAAATACCTGTTAGTAGTTCTGCACGAGTAGGAGAGCATACTGGTTGAACAAAAAAGTTATCAAAACTAACCCCGTTAAGGCCTAAAGAATCAATGTTCGGTGTGTTGAGGTTCGTATTACCGTTAAAGCTTAAATCTCCCCATCCTTGATCGTCCGTAAGTATTACAATAATATTTGGCCGTGCAGGATCACTTTTCTTTTTTGAACAGTTGGTAAGGCATAGGCTAATTAGAATTAAGATGGCAATTCGTGTATTTTTCATATCTCACTAATTCATCAATATGACTTATAATTTGAATGGTAATTCTGTAATGTACAATCTTTTTAAAATAACTTTGCATCCATTTTAATCATTTACTTATATGATTGCAACAATCTGTCGAAAAGCCCATTTTAATGCAGCCCATAGATTATATAATCCGAACTGGAGTCAGGATAAAAACATTGAAGTTTTCGGAAAATGTAATAGTCCTTTTTATCACGGGCATAATTTTGATTTAGAGGTAAGAATAAGGGGAGAGGTAAATCAGGAAACAGGCTTTGTAATGGACTTAGCCGTTTTAGGCAAGCTCATTAAGACAGAAATAGAAGAACGCTTTGACCACAAAAATTTAAATGAAGACTGCCCCGAATTTGAGGGTATTCAGCCTTCTACTGAAAATTTTGTGAAGATTATCTATGACTTGCTCAAACCTAATCTTGAAAAAAATCAGTTGTTGCACATTACGCTTCATGAAACCCAAAAGAATTCTGCTGAGTATGGTGACTGGTAGCTATTAGTTCAGTTTCTCTACAAACTGCAGATAATCTGAGTTTTTAGCAACTATAATGACAGGCTTGCCATTTACAGTTAATTCAGCCATGTCTTTGACATCACCTGGAATATATAAACCGATATCCCGGTTTTTTAAAGGGGTGAAACCACCCTTTCCGTTTCCTTTTAGCAAAATACCGTTGCTACCATCATTTCTGGGTGTTTCAACTTCCGTAGCATAAAGATTGCCGGCTAGAAGTGCGTCTAGACTACCGTCACCATCAAAGTCTTCAACTAAAATTTTGTGAGTTGAAGAGACTTGTGCTTCGTTTGGAAGTTGCCTAATATTAAAAGTCCCGTTATCATTTTCCAAATAAACACTTGCAAATGATTTTACCTGGTAATGCAGGGAATTGTCCAATTCATTTTCAGTGTATACATCCTCTAAAGTTGCTTGTGAAAAAGTCTCATAATTTTCGAACTTCTTTTTAATTGCTGGCATCTGTTGCGAAGAACATTCACGACCTCTTAAAGGGAACTGTTCTCCTTCATTAAAATAGCTGAGAACTATATCGTTAGTATTGTTTTTGTCAAAATCATTGAAAAAGATGTCGAAGGTTTCATTTTCATTGGCTTTATATTTAAAATTCAAGCCGAGATTTCCGGCGATGTAATCCATGTCACCATCATTATCAAAATCTCCTTCTTGAATACTAAACCACCAACCAGATGTGTCTTTGGTCAACATTTTCTTGGATACATCTGTAAAATAACCACCATCATTCTTTAAAAAGACGATAGGCATCCATTCACCAACTAAAACTAAATCAGTCCAGCCATCATTATCAAAGTCCGTCCAGAGTGCGTCTGTTATCATTCCGCGTTTTTCCATCATTGGAGCTAATTTTTGTGTAGCATCAACAAAACCTGGTTTTCCATCTTTGCCTACATTTTCCAATAAATAGCTATTTGCAGGCAATGGATAGCTTCCGGGTACAAGTCTACCACCAACGAACAAGTCAAGGTCTCCATCTTTATCAAAATCGTTGCTATATACCCGCGATCCACTAGTTAACATATTAGGTAAGGCCGTAAAGCTTTTTGTAAAATTTCCTTTTCCGTCATTTAGGTACAATCTGTCCTGTAATGCTGGTGAGTTCGGCGCGAATTCATTTCCACCGCTAACAATATATATATCGTTGTCACCATCATTTTCCACATCAAAAATGTGAATTCCAATATCCTCGGATAATCTATCTTCAATGAAAGCTTCAGTTTTAGATAATGAAAAGGAGCCATTTGGTTTTTGGAGGTAAATTGAAGCGAGCCGACCTGCAGCCCCTCCCGTTACAATATCGTCCAATTTATCGCCGTTCAAATCACCAGTAGCCACATTGGGCCCAAGCATCGATGTCTGATGTGGTAGAAGAATTTCCCTTTGAAAGTCATCAAATAGATTTTCGGTATGTCTATGTTGTACAATATCCGTATGGTCTATGGTATTGAACAAAAAATCTCGATTTTCATTCTCCTTTAAATCTATCAATACCGCATTGGAATATTCAACCGTTAAGTTGGTATTGACGCCTAAATTTTTAATGACCTCTGATTTTTTATCGGGCCAAACAATTAGAATGCTATCCACAGCAGAGGTATTTCCAAGTCCGAAGTGAATTTTAGGTGCGACCGACGATTGAAAACCTCTTGTCAATGTTAATTCTTGAAATTGCAACCCGTTTGCAGCGAATAACGTCACTTTCGTACCGAGGCCATTTTTGTTTTTTTCCGGACCTCTTAAATCAATTGACAGCCAATTGTTTATTTCAGAACTTTTATTTTCAAAAATTGCGGCGGTGTCGTCAATATTATTGGTGACAATCTCTAGGTCACCGTCATTATCTAAATCAACGTAAACCCCACCATTGGAGAAGCCTTTGAATTGTATTCCCCATTCTTCGTTGACCTTATTAAAGGTTAAATCTCCAGTATTTTTGAAAACGAAGTTGTCTATTTTTTCGGAGGGGATTGCGAGTGTCTTGATTAACGTACTATCCTGATGTACTCCATTTTTTTCAATTTCTAAAAAGTAATCTCTATTGTTTATTTCTCTTCTAGTTCCATTAGAGATAAAAATATCTTTTAGGCCGTCATTATCTAAATCGACTATTAAGGGACCCCAACTCCAATCTGTCGATGACACACCAGAAAGTCTAGCGATGTTGCTAAAATCAGGAATCGAATCCAATAGATTGCCATTATTCAATTGCAGGGTGTTTTGCATGTATTGATAATGAAAACCAGAATTAACGGTACTCCAAAAAAGGTTAGGATTCATACTTGCCATGTTCGCCTTGGCACGTCGGTTGATGTTGGCGGTCATATCAACTTGAATAATATCGAGGAGCTTATCGTTGTTGAAGTCTGCAATGTCGACCCCCATACCATAGAAAGCAGTGTTCTTTGTGGAGTTTTTTACTACTTCATCAAATGTACCATCACCATTGTTGATATACATATAGTCTGGTGAGCTAAAATCATTGGAAATATAAATATCGGGCCATCCATCTTTATTCAAATCACCTACAGTTGCACTAAGGGAAAGTCCGAAGGTTTTGAGTCCAGCTGATTCTGTTACATCAACGAATTTACCGTTATCGTTTCTGTATAGATAGTCGGTATCAAGTTCCAATGGAAACTTTTGTTTCATTGCATAATGAAAATTAGGGGAATCAAAGGGTGTGGGAGGGTAATTCGCCAGATATAAATCTAAGTCGCCATCAAGGTCATAGTCAAAAAAAGTACTTTGAACACTATTAGCTTTATTGTCAATACCAAATTTTGAAGCGCTTTCAGTGAATGTATTATCTCCATTGTTTATATATAATTGGTTTTCCTTTGGAGAATACTTTCCGCCAACTGAACAATAGATGTCTAGATAGCCATCATTATTTACGTCGGCCATGGTGGTACCTGTATACCAGCGGTTATCTCCACCAACACCAGCTTTATTAGTAATATCCTCAAATTCAAGATTACCCTTATTCAAATACAGTTTATTTGAGACCATATTACCGGTAAAGAATAAGTCTATTAATCCATCATTATTTATATCACCTGCCGATACCCCACCACCCATATAAATGTAAGCGTAGGTGAAATAGTTAAGGGAATCGTTCTCCGTGAGCTTGTTATTGAAATCTATTCCGGATTTGCTTGATGGTATTTGAGTAAATAACTTATTGGTATCTGAATTTGACGCTGTTTCATTATTTGAACAAGAAAATAAAAAAGCGCAAAAAATCAGCCCTACAAGCGTGTAGCAAGAAGTGTATCTCATAGCAATAAAAACCAATTAAAAGAGGAAACAGGGCTTTTAAAGCCCTGTTTCCACAAAATAATTCAAAATATTTAAATTAACTAAAATCAAATATCCTAGTAGCCTGGGTTCTGAGTTAATGCTCCAGTACTAAGGTCTATAGCTCCAATAGGAATAGGGAACAAATCGTGTTTTGGTTCGTAAGGATTAACAAGTGCTCCAAATCCTGGAATTGTACGTGCTTCGTTTGTGAAGTATTCGGTTAATACCTCTTGAGAAACACCCCATCTTCTTAAATCGAATAAGCGATGTCCTTCCATACCTAACTCTAGCCTTCTTTCAAAACGAACAGCTCTTCTGGCATAATCTGCATCGGGGAAAGAGGCATAAGGCTCAATCACATAGTTTGCAGCATCACCAGAGCCATCAGTGGCCTGAATGTAAGTAGAGTTTTTCGCACGATTACGAATTTGGTTAACGTAGTTCAAGCCTGTAGCCAAGTCCCCTGATTCAACAGCAGCCTCAGCGGCCAATAGCATTACATCAGCAAAACGTAACATGTTGTAGTTTACACCTGAAAGTTGCTGGCCCCAAGCACCGGTTGCTTGTTGTGTACCTGCCTCACTCGCTTGGTATACATTCTTCTTAGGAAGATATGGACCTGAGATATCGTTGTTTGCAAACTTTGCTCTAATCCAAGGATCACCGATGTGCTCGCCGTAACCGTTATAATCAATTCCCCTTCTTCCAACAGTATAATCTGCTCTTGGGTCAAGGTTACCTGCAAAAGGAGTAAAGGCATCGCCTTCAAGTAGACCCCAATCACTATTTACATCACTTTGATTGTAAGTGTCTAATAATGGTAAACCATTGGCATCGGTTTGGAAGGCATTTAACAAATCTTGAGTAGGCTGATAGAATCCACAGCAAGAACCAAAAGGTCCTGGGTTAGGAAAGTTCAATGCACCTACTTGATTAGCATTAAAAGACTGCCCGGAGTCAGTAGTAAATTGAATCTGGAAAACCGATTCAGTTCCATTTTCACCTGCTAATCTGAAGTTATCACCAAATTCAGGTAATAGGGCATATGGTCCGTTATTGATAACATCTTGTAATACGGTTAATGCAGTTCCCCAATCAGACTGGTGCATGTGGGCTCTTCCTAAAAAGGCCTTAGCGGTCCATGAAGTTGGTCGGCCAACGTTACCAGCATCTCTGCTTGCTGGCAAATTGTCTGCTCCATATTGAAAATCTGCTTCTACCTCATTCCAGATTGGACCAGAATTAGGTTGATTAAATTCCGAAGCGGCATAGTTTTCAGCCGACACAAAAGGTACGTTTCCATACATTACTTGTAGTTGGTAGTTCGCTACACCTCTTAAGAAACGAGCCTGAGCCAATTGATCCCCAAAATCTCCAGAATTTTCCAAAGAGTTGATAAGGGCAATAACAGCGTTAGATCTGTTTACTAAAGTGAACAATTCACCCCAACGTGCAAAGAAGTAACCGTTGTTAGAAGACCAGTTCATAAGCTCTATAGCCGCTAAATCTGCCTGATCATCATTTGTACTTCCTTTGTGGGCATCATCAGATAGCGCATCAATCCACCAGTTGTCTGCAGCACGCCCCCATCCATTTCCGAATCCGTTTGCACTCACAGCATTTAATGAAGAATACGCTCCAGTTAACAATAAATCCACACCAGTATCATTCGCTAGTGCATCGTCCGAAAGTGCTCCAACAGCTGGAGATTCGGTAAACTCATCGCTACAGCCAATTATAATGGCAAGTAGCACAAAACATAAACTAATTAAATTCCTCTTTTTCATCTTTTATTACAATTTTAAGCTTAGTCCTAATGTATAAATTCTTGGTTGTGGGTAAACCCTACTGTCAATACCTAGACTTAAGTTGTCATAAGCAACAACTTCAGGGTCAAAACCTTCATAATCAGTAATGGTAAATACATTTGTTCCTTGAACATACAAACGAATTGATTCCAATCCCGCTTTTTTAGAGATGTCAGAAGGTAATGTATAACCTATTTGCAAATTTTTAAGTCTAAAATACGAACCATCTTCGACAAAATACGAATTTGCAGAAGCTTCTTCAAGTGGATATGAGGTAGTTAGAGCAGGAACATTTGTATTGGTGTTGGTCGGTGTCCATGCATTTAATACCCTCGTACTTCTGTTACTATTAAAGAACAATCCAAAATCAGTAAATACTTTTCCGTAGTTGTAGATGTCGTTTCCTTGAGATCCAGTAAAGAAAAGCTGGGCATCAAATCCTTTGTAAGCCAGACTTGCATTTATACCATAGGTGAAATCTGGATGCGGAGAACCTATTTTAGTTCTATCGTCACCATCAACAAGTGATTCACCATCACCATCAACATCTTCGTAAATAAATCTACCGTTGTCATCAAGGCCGACAACGTTTCGACCGAAGAAGAAAGACAATTCATCACCTACTTCAGTTCGGGTTACAGATCCGTTTCTTAAATCACCACGACCAGCGACTGGAGAATCATTGATCAGTCGAGTAACTTCATTTTTATATTGAGAAACGTTTACAGAAATATCGTAAGAAAAACCACCATCTGTGGTATCTCCGTATCCAATAGCTAAATCAATACCCTTATTTTGAATGTCTCCTAAATTAACCAATGGAGCACCGGCATCAATAGCTGTTGAACTGATTAAGTTAAAATCTCTTGTAATCAAATCTTTCGTTTTGATAATGAAGTATTCAGCAGAGATACTTAATCTATTGTCTAACATTCCTAATTCAGCACCGAAGTTCGTTGTTTCAGAAGTTTCCCATCTTAAATCTGGGTTACCAACTTGAGTTAATAATGCTCCTGTAGCAATACCCGAACCATCAAAGGAATAATTTGCCAATGATTCACTAAGGCTCGAAATGTTGACTGTAGGATTGTTTGCAGGTAAAGTTTGGTTACCAAGCTCACCCCAAGAACCTTTTAATTTCAATCGATTTACGATTCCATCTGCTGGCCAAAAATCTTCATCGCTCACGAGCCATCCAGCACTAAACGAAGGAAAGATATCACTCTTGTTGTCTCCTAAAAATCTAGAAGATTCATCTCTACGTAAAGTAGCCGTTAAGAAATATCTGCTTTTGTAGTTGTAGTTTGCTGTTCCAAATATTGAAAACAATGAATTAAAACCGTCAAAAGCGAAATCAACGTTAGGCGCACTTTGTCCATTGCTCAATAAGTAGAAGTTAGGGTCTTCAAATAAGAACCCTTGTCTACTCACTTGGTTTCCTTTGGCACCATCTTTCAACGCTTCAACACCAACAATGGCGTTGATGTTGTGTTCACCGAAAGACTTGTTCATGTTAATGATGTTCGACCAGTTCCAGTTGTAAGAGGTCTGATTTTGCTCAACTAACGTATTGGTTGAAATTGGCTCACCATTTTCTGGATCTAATTCTGTAAACTGTCTTGTATCGAATGTTCCAAAACCACCAGCAAGGGTTGATCTAAAAGTAAATCCAGGTAAGAACTCAACATTTAAATAAATATCTCCAAAACCAGCAAATCTCTTAAAGTAATTATTTCTTGTTCTGAATAACTGTGCTACCGGGTTTCTTGGGTTACCGATACCAGGAGGTGCTGAACCAGCGAAAAACCCGTCATCATCTCTTACAGGTACAAGTGGGGAAATGCGATAAGCCATTTCAATTGCTTCGTCATTTCCAGGTCTTGTATTTGAAAAAGAAAAGTTCATGTGCTCACCAATGGTAATCTTGTCGGTGATTTTAAACTCCGAGTTCATTTTTGTGCTTCCTCGTTTAAATCCTGTTTGATTTAGAACACCTTCTCTGTTCAAGTAAGAGACAGAGGCGAAATACTTACCGCTTTCACCACCATCAGAAAGTGATACAGACGCATTGGTAACAACACCGGTTTGACTGATTTCGTCAACCCAGTCAGTTCCGCCTGGTTGAACCGTAGCAGTCACTTGCCCTGGAGCAAAGAAAACGATTGGGTCGTACGACTGAACTCTCGTGTAATCCACAATTTGTGAAGGAATAACAGGAGTAGCACCACTACCATATTGAGGGTGGCTAGGTGTAAGACCATCATTGATTTGACTTTGCCAAATCATGTCAGCATGTTGTTCTACGTTCAATAAATCAATTGGGTTTGAGATTTTTGAGAAACCTGTATATAGGTCTACAGTAACATTCGCTTTGTCTTGGTTGTAACCACCACTTTTGGTTGTGATAATGATAACACCATTAGAAGCCCTAGCACCATAAATCGCAGCGGCACCATCTTTCAAAACGTTCATCTGCTCAATATCAGTTGGGTTGATATTGTTTAAAACATTCGGGTCATCGGTTTGAACACCATCAATAATATACAATGGGTTCGTATTGTTACTTGTACCAAAACCACGGATGTTGATTTTTGGGGCTTGACCAGGATTACCATTGGTAACAACTTGAACACCAGTCACCCGACCTTGAAGTACTTCGGCAGCGTTCACAACCGGAGTCTTTACTGCTTCTTCCATATCAACGGAAGCGACAGATCCAGTTACGTCTCCTCTAGTTTGAGCAGCATAACCAAGAACCACCACCTCTGATAGTTGATTGGCATCTTCTTGCATAGTGACGTTTATTGTTGATCTGCCCCCAACGGCTATTTCTTGAGAGGCGAAACCTACATAACTAAAAACCAATGTAGCATTCGAATCTGCCTCAATCGTGAAATTACCGTCAAAATCCGTTTGGGTTCCATTTGTGGTTCCCTTTACCAAAACGTTGGCTCCACCAAGAGGAATACCATCCGCATCGGTAACGGTCCCAGTAATGGTTGCCTGAACGGACTCCAATATGGAACTCTCAGAATAATTTTCGGCCTTAACTGCCTGTGTTGCGAAAACCATCAGCAAAGCAAGCAATCCATTACGGACTATGCTTGACGCACTTATGGCCTTTTTTGCCAGACAGAAAAAGTCAAGTTCAATAATTTTTTTCATAATCATTTTGTTTAAGTTTAGTTACTTTATTCAATGGCGGTTGTTGCACATATATGCAATACCCTGAGATTAAGAGGTAAAATTATACATTACCAATCCACAGAAATGATACTATTTTGTCATTTTGTTGTATTATTCTAATTTTCTTAACATTTTTAGACCCAAATTTTGATTCGTTCTTTTTTAGTACATGCATGTCAAAACTGTTAAAATTTTGAAGGTTTCATAAGGTGTTACACCTGTTTTATGGATTTGAAATTTTGGGGTTGTTTGAACACTATACCATAAGATGGTATTAAAATATTTCACATATTTTTAATATTGATAAAATAGTATAACATTTTTTGGATCAGAACCTTAAATACCAGCGAGAGATAACTTCTTTATCCGACCAGGATAGTTTCTTAGTTATGAATCGGGTACGTGATACCTTTGATTACCCTATTCATTTTCATCCGGAAATGGAACTGAACTTTATAGAAAATGGTAAAGGCATGAGGCGTACCATTGGGTACTCAAGTGAGGAAATCGATGATTTTGAGTTGGTGCTGGTCGGACCCAATGTTTATCATGGTTGGGAAATGAGCAAATGTGATCATGCTGTTCTTGAAGTAACCATTCAGTTTCATAATGACCTTTTCAGCGATAGCTTATTGAGAAGAAGTCTAATGCGCCCTTTACGAGAAATGTTCCAGCGCTCCGTACATGGGATTTTATTTAAGAAACACGAGGTTGAACGTATTGCCCCAAGACTAAAAAAGGTTTCTGAGTATGACGGTATCGATTATTTTTTAGAGCTCTTGTCGATACTGTACGATCTTTCAAAGACTTCTGGGCAAAAGTTACTTTCGGCAGCACAATTGCCATCTTATGAGTTTGAGAATAGTGATAAGACCAAATTGTTCTACGATTTTATCCAAGAAAACTTTGCTAAAAAAATCACATTGGACGAGGTGGCCCAACTTTTGAATATGAGCAAAGTATCGTTCAACCGGTTTATGAAAAAAACCACAAACCATACATTCATTGAATACCTTAATGAGGTGCGCATCGATAACGCTTCAAGATTATTAGCGGCGAAGGATTATAGTATTTCAGAAGTGGCCTATATGTGTGGTTTTAATAACATGGCGAATTTCAATAGAAAATTTAAAGAACTCAAAAAGCTTACTCCTAGCGCCTACCGAAAAAAGTATTTTAGTTTTAAGCATATTGAATAACGTAATTAAAAACACTTTTTTAAGTACGATTTTTGTGGAAATCTAGCAGCAAGAACATATTGCACTTGAGAACATTTTTCCGATATTGCAGCACTTTTCAATGGAGTATTAGCTCAGTTGGTTTAGAGCGCTGCCTTGACAGGGCAGAGGTCACTGGTTCGAATCCAGTATACTCCACAATTTTCTACTGAATATTTAGCCTTTTAGCTCCTTCAAAACTTTTCTGAACACTAGTTTTCTATTACTTAACTAGCTCGAGAATCTCAATTAAAGCCCTAGTATTATGATATGGGCATTTCCAAGGTCCGACCTTGTTTTCAGATTCGTATGGTTTGCCGGAACTGTCTACTCTAAAGTACCATTCACCTAATTTATGGTCAATGATGTTGTCTTCGGTAAACTGCCAGATTTGTTGTACTATCTTGAAATCGTTTGTTACCCGGTTTAATTTCCAGTTATAAATGAGGCCTACCATGGCTTCTGCTTGAGGCCACCAATGACGGTCACTGTCAATTTGCTGTGTTCTTGAATTCTTTGAATTAATTACTCCAAACTCATTGTCCAATGCCTCATTAATGAAAGTTTTACAAACGTCTTTTAAAAGACTTTTTGTTTTTAGATAGAGCCTATCGTTAGCAATGACCTTGCAGGCCAGAAGAACTAGCCAAGCAGCTTCAATATCATGGCCATAGGAGATCTCTGAAGAAAGGCTTTTCCAATCATTGGTAAAAAAGAGCTTTAGATGATTTTGGCTGTTGAATAACTTTTCATGGAAGAGTTGAATTAATTTTTCTAAAGCTAGCTTTACTTCGGCTTTATTCGAAACCTCATAAAAATTGGTGTAGGCTTCGAGCACGTGTAGTATGGTATTCGTGGTTTTCGGGGCATTTAAATCTTTTTGGCTCAATCTAACATCTTCAAGTGTTTCCCATGTTCTTGAGAAAGCTTCAAAATAACCCCCTAGCCTTCGGTCGTATGCATGTTTTTCAAGTAACTCAAAAATTTCATTTGCCCAGGCGAATGCTTCTGGATTTTTTGAATACTTGTAATATTCAGTCAGGGCATACAAACAAAAAGCTTGGGCATAGACTTGTTTTTTTTTATTGGTAGGAATACCCGCATAGTCTACTTCCCAAAACACACCTCCATGTAGATTATCTCTGAACTTTTCATTTAAATAGCCGAATGCTCTTTCAATTTCAAAATCAAATTCCCTATGGTTGTAAAAATTACTGGCCCTGCAAAAAGACCATAAAATTCGGGTATTCAGGATTATCCCTTTTGGTGCTTTTTTATGAATAAGATTAGAGCTATCTATTTTACCATAAAATCCTCCATTCTCAAAGTCGACCGTGTTGTCTTTCCAATAGCGAAGCACATTTTGGAGTTCATTCTCCAAGCTTGAGCGAAGCCCTTCAAGTTCTTTAATTGAAATGGAGCCGGACATTATAGTAATTTATCGAATTTCAAATTCTTGTCAATTAATTGCATGATATTATTGACCGAACCCGATGTCGTAAATTTATCTTTTGGGGAATGGATGCAATAATCCACCAAAATATCAAGGGTTGTTGTAGCCACATGTGTTCTAGTGTCTGAAGATGCGTAGTAAATAAAGACCTTTCCATCTGAATCAACAATCCAGCCATTAGCAAAAAGAACATTGCCGACGTCACCTATGATTTCGGTTTCATCGGGAGCCATAAAATAACCTGCTGGTTGGTGTTTTACCTTTTGTATGTCGTTTAAATCTGTAATGAAAAGGTACAATACATACCGAAGACCTGCTGCAGTATTTCGAACACCATGTGCTAGATGCAGCCATCCTTCGTCTGTTTTAATAGGCGAAGGCCCTTGACCATTTTTAAGCTCATAAACCGTGTGGTATTCTTTTTGGTTGATAATGAATTCTTCTTCAATAATAGGGAACTTCATATCCTTAACATATCCCAATCCGATACCGCCTCCTTTTCCGGTGCTGATGAAACCGTCTTGCGGCCTGGTGTATAGGGCATATTTACCATCTACAAATTCGGGATGAATGGTTACATTTCGTTGTTGGTTGGATGGTGATTTTAAATCAGGAAGCCTTTCCCAATTCATTAAATCTTTTGAACGAATAATCCCAGCATTTGCTATTGCTGCCGATGTATCTCCCTCGGGGGCATTCGGGTCTTTTCGCTCCGTACAGAAAATACCGTATACAAATCCGTCTTCATGCAAGGTTAGTCGCATGTCGTATGCATTTACATCTGGTATTTCGTTTTGGGGCAGTATCAGAGGAGCATCCCAAAATCGGAAATTATCAACTCCATTTTCACTTTCGGCAAAGGCAAAAAAGGATTTTCTGTCCTTGCCTTCAACTCGAACACAAAGCACATATTTGTCGTTCCATTTAATCGCACCTGGATTAAATGCAGCATTTATCCCAATTCTTTCGAGACCATGTGGATTGGTTTCCGGGTTTAAATCATATCGCCAATTTAGGGGTGCATGTTCTGCTGTGACAATAGGATATCTGTATTTAGTGAAAAGTCCACTCGGGTGAGCTTGAGGTATATTTTTTCTGTCGATAAGGTTTCGATGTGCCTCTACAATATTTTCGAGAGGATGGTTTAGAATTGCAGGTGTGGTTGTTTTTTTCATTGTTATTGGTCTAGCTTCCGTTGCTTGATGAGGTCTTTGTTTATTTTATCTATGAATTCGTCGTTGAGATTATAAAACAGCAAAAATCCAGCAGAAAGTAAAGCCCCGATTGCCGGTAGAAAACTCATCATTTGCTTTATACCTCTGATTGCCGCATCTGTTTGTTCTGTATTCGCTTCGAAACCATAAAAGGCAAGAATCCATCCTGTTAAGGCTCCGCCCAGAGTCCACCCCATTTTTTGGGACATTGAAGAGGACGAAAAAATAAGCCCGGTTGCCCTTCTACCTGTTTTCCACTCAGAAAAATCTGCAATATCAGCATACATTGACCACAGTAACGGAAATATGATACCGGCACATATGCTGATTAGAAACTGAAAGATGAAGATAATCGGCAATTGGTTTTCCGTTAGAAAAAAGAATGCACAGCTGAAACTTGCTGCGGTCAGCATTGCTGCGATAAAAGTTTTCTTTTTACCAATCTTATCTGAAATAGGTTTTGCCAGTACAACGCCTAAAATATTTGCTGCTTGACCTAATACCAGGTACAGTGCACTGAAAGTCATCGTTGATGACATAAACGGAAGGGAAAATGCATCTTGATTTTGAAAAAAATATTTGAAATAGTAAATGGTAGCACCGTCACGAATCGAATTAAAGATCAAAGCACTTATTCCTGCCCCTAAAAGGATAAACCATGGCCTGTTTTTAGCTAGGTTTTTTAAATCTGCCCTTAAATTGGTCTGTTGTGATTTGGGTGGGTGCACCCGTTCTTTGGTCCAAGAAAAAGTACCAAAAAAAAGTAAAGTGGCGATTGTAGCGAAAACTGCCATGGTCAATTGCCAACCTTTTTGGGGGCTTTCTCCACCAAGAAATTCGACAAGTGGCTCGGCCAAAGCCAGAACAAAAATGCTTCCCGCAAATGCAAATATGAACCTGAAGGTTGCTAAAGAAGTTCTGTCTTTAAGGTCAGATGTCATTACCCCCATTAATGATGCATAAGGCACATTAACCGTAGTGTAAAAAATCATCATTAGACAATAAGTAACGTAAGCGTAGATGATTTTACCTGAAGTGCTAAAATCGGGAGTGGTAAAAGTCAAAACACCTAATATCCCAAATGGTATTGCCATCCATAAAAGGTATGGTCTGAATTTTCCCCATTTTGTTTTTGTTTTATCTGCAATGATTCCCATAATGGGGTCATTTACGCCATCGAAAATTCTAGTTATCAAAAACATGGTGCCAACTACCGCGGCTGAAATACCAAAAACATCCGTATAGAAAAATAAAAGATAGACACTGAACATTTTCCAGAACATGCTCGAGGCAAAATCTCCAAACCCGTATCCAATTTTTTCCTTAAGTTTTAGTTTATCCATCCGAAAAATAATTTGGGATCTTTATTTTATTTTTTTGACATCACTTAAAAAGAAAACATTGGGTAGTTGTTTAAACTTTACAAAGTCTTCACCGCTAATTTGACCCATGAAGGGAGCGTAGAAATGGTTTGGCCAAGCATTTCTCCAGACCAAAGCCCAAGCAATACCCTTGTCAGCAAGGTTTCTGTCAAAGACTTGAGTCCACCAATCTTTTTCGGGCAAGGTTTCGTAACCACCTTCGGTCATTGCGTACGGTTTGTTTTTAGACTTTGCAATGGCAGACAGCATTTTCAAATTACTATTTAAGAGTTCAACATATTTATTGGTACTACCTTTTTGATATAGGTCAATACCCAAAACATCTACATAGTTATCACCCGGGTAGTATTTCAGATATTCTTTTTCATTTTTTATGGCGTCTGTTGAATAGCAATAAATAAGATTGTTTACTTCAAACTTTTTGGATAAGATATCATGGGTTTCTATCCAGAGACGCTTAAACTCATCAGGGGTACAGTTACCAGCACCCCACCAGAACCAAGAACCGTTCATTTCATGAAAAGGTCTAAAGACAACGGGTATCATTTTACCATCATCAGTTTTCAAATTTTTGAAAAATGAAGCAATTTTCGATAACCAAGCATTATATAGCGGGTGTAAATTGCCATCTTTTAAAATGTAAGGAACTGCGGTTTTTGTGTTCCAAGCGCTTTTCTTCGAAACAGGATTGTTAGGATGCCAACTTATGGTAATCAAACCTCCTTCTTCATGAGCTCTTTTAATGAGCTTTGACATTAAATCGAAGTTTACCGTGTCTAGATTTTGTTCATGGCCTAGTTCCAGATGTCCCAATTCAAAACCGTAGACTCCTGGAAAATCTCCTGCTACATCATTTACATCGCTTCGGTAGACGTCTCCTTCATTTTTCCATCCAATTCCATATGAAGTTGCATCTTGGTGGCCAAAGGCATAGCCACTTTTCGCAATTTCTTTGATTCGTTGTTGTAGATGTTTGGTTTCTGGTGAAGCATTTGAATTGCTTAGACCGATAGTCTTGGAAGAGGTTATCAGACTACTTTTACATGAACTAAATAAAATATTCATTAGTATTATAATTATAATATATAATCTTTTTGCTCCAAAAGATGAATAATGAATATAGCCTTTCAATTTATAAATTGCTTTAAATTCAATTAAATATTTTATTTATTACGATAATTGAGAAATATTCGTAGAAATTTTGAATTTTTGCTCAAATTTTAATATTTCAAAAGTATCTTTTAATATAAATATTTGCTGGTACTATATTGTCATTTTGACGTACAAATAACTATTGATGGATAGATCAATCAAAGCCCATAGAGAATTAATTCAGATAGGATCTCACGAAAGTTTTTTAGTATTTGACCGAGTGAAAGATGAATTTGATTACCCAATACATTTTCATCCGGAGTATGAACTAAATTTTATTCATCGCGGAGATGGCCTAAGAAGGGTAGTGGGCAGTAATATGGAAGAGATATCAAGTCTAGATTTGGTTTTGATTGGGGCCAATATACCTCATTGTTGGGAACAGCATAATTGTACGAATAAAGGTATTCATGAAATTACCCTGCAGTTTAGAAGTGATTTATTTGATGCCAACATTTTACAAAAGACCTTGTTCAAACCAATTAATGATATGTTGGAAAGATCAAAGAATGGAATTGTTTTTTCAGAGGAGACATGTAAAGGAATTATTCCAAGACTTGAAAAATTATCCAAAATAGAAGGTATTGACTATTTTTTAGAAATCATCTCTATTCTTTATGATTTAGCAATATCGCGTAATCAACGAATTTTAACTGTATCCTATCAAAACGGTACTTCAAAGTACGATCAACGTTTAGATAGGTTTTATAATCATATTCAGAATAATTTTGCAAGAAAAATATCACTGGCTGAGGTTGCTGAGTTAACTAATATGAGTAAGGTTTCCTTAAACCGATTTATAAAGAAAAGTACAGGAAAAACTTTTGTGGAATACCTCAATGAGGTGAGGATTGGTTATGCCTCAAGATGGCTAGTTGAACGGGATGATAGCATTTCGGAAATAGCCTTTGATTGCGGATTCAATAACCTGGCCAATTTTAATCGAATGTTTAAAAAAAGCCAAGGATGCACCCCAACTGAATATCGAGATGATTTTCTAGGGATCAAAAGGGTGCTTTAAATAACCTATCGATTATTTGGCATATTGAACTACGCAATTTTCTGACCTTCCAAACCAACGCACCCTATTCTTTGATGCAATATTGTAAATGGTATCCCTAATTATTTTAGGAACAAAGGCCAAGAGTGCGGCCACAAGTCTATATTTCGGAATTTGTGCAATTATTTTCAAAAAACCATCTGAATGTGTGTGCGGCCCTTTTTCGTCAAACAGAATGACAGTCGTTAATTCTTTGGTAGGAAAACCATACTTGATTAGTAATTGTTGTCCTTTGGGGGATTGAAAGGGCACATATTCAAATAATCCTTGTGGTGCAAATTTTAGAAGCCAGCCGACAACCCCGTTGCACAAATTACATTCTGCGTCAAAAATTATTATGCTCCTATCCATTTTACTTGTATTGAATGGCAATTCAGTCGGAAAGAAGAACCAAAAATTTCAATGGGGTTTTGATTTTGATAAAAATATAGGAGCTCAAAGCATCTCTAAAATACGTTCCATGGCCATTCCTCGTGATCCTTTAATTAAAATGTCACCCTTTGGTATTTCCTTAAGGCTAATATTGGTTTTAAATTCATCAAAGGAACTGAACTTATGGTAATCCCCCTTGGTTTTTGCAAAATTCTCTCCAACCAAATAAGCATTTTTGATACCTAATAAACCGCACAAATCAGCAATGTTTTGATGTTCTGCTTCAGCATCTTTACCTAGTTCGAACATATCTCCTAAAAAGACGGACTTGTTTTCTGTATTGTTAGCTGCAAATGTTCGCAACGCCGCTTCCATACTAGTGGGATTTGCATTGTAAGCATCTAAAACAACATTATGGCCATTTTGAACTAATAATTGTGAGCGGTTGTTTTCTGGAGTGTAACTTTCAATTGCGCTTCTAATGGCATCCTGCTCAACATTAAAATATTTTCCAATCAGCACAGACACGGCACAATTGCCAAAATTGTATTCGCCAACCAACTTTGTTTTAACTTCAGTTTCATCGAATTGTAGGGTTACAAAGGGAGATATTCCTTTTAATTCAATGTTGAAATATTGATGGTCAGTTTGGCTAAACCCGAATTTTTTAATGTAACCCTTTAATTTTTCGAGTTGAATAGGGTCATCTGCATTTAAAAAAACGTATTTGTCATTTGCCAAGAGGTAATCGTAAAGTTCGCTTTTTCCTTTTATGACGCCCTCAACTCCGCCAAATCCTTCTAAATGAGCCTTCCCAAAATTGGTAATGTACCCAAAATCGGGTTGGGCGAGTTCGCATAAAAAAGCTATTTCACCTTGGTGATTAGCTCCCATTTCAACAATAGCTATTTCCGTGTCGTTTTTTATGGATAGTAATGTTAAGGGTACGCCAATGTGATTATTTAAGTTTCCTTCGGTGGCAATGGTTCTATATTTTTTCGATAAGACTTGATGAATTAGTTCCTTGGTAGTGGTCTTTCCATTACTTCCAGTCAATGAAACGACCTTTGCGTTAGAATAATTCCTATGATAATTTGCCAACTTTTGGAGGGTTTCCAAAGTATCGTTCACCAAAATGGTGCGCTCTGAGGTACTATATTTTTTCTCATCAATAATTGCGTAAGAAGCACCTTTTTCAAGAGCTTCATCTGCAAATGAGTTGGCATTGAAATTTGGACCTTTTAATGCAAAGAACAGACTTCCTTTTTTAATTTTCCGAGTGTCAGTAGAGACTTGTCTAGAGTCAAGAAAATAATTGTGCAATTGTGTTAAATCCATAATTCGAAGATAAAAAAAGCCCTGACTTTTACGTCAGGGCTTTTTTGTCTAATTACAAGTTTCGGTTATCTAACTTTCTTATGTCTAACCGTTTTGTTCTTGGATTTCGATTTTGATCCGACCCTAGACATAGCACATCTAAACCCTATATCGTCGGTTGCCATGTACTGTGGTAAATAACGGCGTTGCGCCGGATCTAACCAAAAAGCCCTATCTCGCCATGAACCCCCTTTGTAAACACGTACTTCATCGTTTATCAAAGAAGTTCTATAATTCGATGTATCATATTGACGAATTAGGTTTCCGCTAGAATCCCTTTCCACCTTATGTCTTGGGGCGTCGTACATCTTACGGTTATTGTCTTCATCATCGGAAAATCTTTCAAAGAACCTTGAAGATCCTGCATCACCATCGCGGTATCCTCTATTGTCACTCTTATCGAAATTGGTTCTTAAATAAGTTTCTTCTTCACCTATGGCTACTTCCTTGATTTCTCCAGGTAAATTGATGGCCACAATTTTTCCATTGGGTAAGGTGTCATAAACAATTTTATCTTCTAAAACTTGTACTTTCCCATCTTCACCGATCGCTTTTTTCTTAAAAACGTTACCTCGGTAATAGTTGAAATCACTTATTTGGTCATCTACAATTGGGCGGTATACATCTGCAACCCATTCACTGACGTTACCTGACATATCATATAATCCAAAATCATTCGGCTTGTAACTTTTTACTTGTGCGGTAATATCAGCTCCATCGTCTGACCATCCGGCAATTCCGCCGTAATCACCTTTTCCTTGTTTGAAGTTCGCTAACTGATCTCCGCGACCTACACGTTGGCCGTTACGGGTATAGTCACCTTCCCAAGGATATTTCTTTCTACCGCGGTAGTTATTGTATTCCCTTGATCCTATCAGGGCCTGAGCTGCATATTCCCACTCCGTTTCTGTTGGTAGGCGATATTCGGGCATGATGATACCACTACTTCTTTTTGCAAAAGTGTTAATGGAATCTTTTTTCTTTTTTCCTTGTAGTGAATCAATTTGACCTTGATAGACCGATTCCGGATTATTGAGATAGGCTTCAGTACTGAAAGTACCTTCGATTTCTCCATTTATAGGTGCATACATTGCGTCTTCGGCTAAGAAGCCCTCACGCACCAGTTGAATCTCGTTTACCCTATCAGTTCTCCATTCGGCATATTGCGTGGCTTGAACCCAGTTCACACCAACAACAGGATACTCTGCATAAGCTGGGTGCCTTAAATAATTGTTGGTCATGGTTTCATTGAACCCTAAACGGTTTCTCCATACCAAGGTATCTGGTAAAGCGCCCTTGTAAATGTTTTCATATTTGGGGTCCTCAGGAGGATAAACCTTCTTAAGGTAATCCAAGTACTCCATGTACATTTTATTGGTTACCTCGGTTTCATCCATGTAGAAGGACTGCACATGCTGTTGGGTAGGGGTATTATTCCAATCGTGCATGATGTCATCTTGGACCTTACCTTTAGTAAATGTTCCACCTTCAATAAAGACCGTTCCCGGTGGTGTCTCTTGTTCTTTAAAATCTGAGTTGTATTCAAAACCACCTTCTTTGGCATTTATTTTCCATCCGGTCGCCCTTGACACATTCTTTGAAGACGATGAAGATTTTGAACAACTTGAAAGGCTCCCTGCGATAACCAAACAAGATAGTACAACTTTAGTCAAGTGTTTTTTCATAATAGGATTTGAGTTCAAATTCCGACTTTATCGGATACTTTAATTTATCTGTTCTAAATAGTATCTCGCCACTAAAAACGAAAAGTACTGGCATATATTTTATGGTTTAAAAATATTTTACCAAAACTTTTGAGCGAACTTTCAACTATTGAAACGAAATATTTCTCGCAATAGTATGGTGAATTGTAATCTAGCTTCAAACTCAAAATCGACTAAAAGGGATATACATCGAAAAAAAATGCACTATTCATAAGAATTCGTGCAAAAAAGCGTTAACGACATATATTTGTGCAATTCTATGTTTCTAGAAATGCGCTTTCAAAAGAACGAACTGCTATTAACTAAATGGATAAAATGAAAAAGTTACTACTCGCGGCATTTCTATTTGCCTCACTTATTGTTTTTTCACAACAAGACCGCGTCATAACAACTGCAGTACCATTTTTAACTATTTCGTCAGATGCCCGTGCGGCTGGAATGGGAGAAATGGGCGTTGCTACCTCTGTAGATGCTTTTAGCCAACAATGGAACCCGGCTAAATTCGCATTCGCAGAACGAAAAATGGGAATAGGAGCAAGTTATACCCCTTATTTGGAGAGTATAGTTACCGATATTGCCCTTTTGAACGCTAGTTATTTTAATAAAATCAATGAACAAAGTGCCTTCGCAGTTAGCTTGAGATACTTTGGTTTGGGTGAAATAGAACTTCGCCAGTCTTTTGATGATCAAGGAACTACGGTGAAGCCTAACGAGTTTGCCATTGATGGTTCTTATTCACTGAAGCTGAGCGAAACCTTTTCCATGGCAGTTGGAGGTCGATTCATCAGTTCAAACTTACGTTTACAAGACGGCACCCAAGATTCACAAGCAGCAAATACTTTTGCCGTGGATGTTGCCGGATATTACAGATCTAGAGAAATTGCTTACAATGCTTTCGATGGTCGTTGGAGAGCAGGTTTTAATATTTCCAACCTTGGAGGGAAAATTCAATACGATGAAGGAGGTCAAGAAAACTTCTTGCCTGCTAACCTGAAATTTGGAGCTGGATTTGATTTCATTTTAGACCAAGATAATGTTCTTGGCCTGTATACCGAATTCAATAAATTATTGGTTCCGACACCTCGTGATTTTGATGGTGATGGTGACCTTGATCAGGCAGATAACGATCAATATCAAAATATTAGCTTTTTTAATGGGGTCTTTGAATCTTTTGGAGATTCACCAGATGGATTTAGTGAAGAATTACAAGAGATTACTTGGGCCTTAGGTGCTGAGTATAAATACCAAAATTCATTTATGGTTAGAGCAGGTTATTTTAATGAAAGTCCTGAAAAGGGTGCAAGACAATTTGCTACGATTGGGGCAGGTTTTAAATTTAGATCGGCCCAGATAGATCTTTCGTATCTGTTTTCAACATCGCAAATTCAAAACCCATTGGAGAATACCTTGCGTTTTTCTTTGACATTTAATTTGGGTGAAGAATTTTTCAATGATTAAAAAAATCAATTTCGATATATAATTGAAAACCTCGGCCAATGTCGAGGTTTTTTATTTTTGATATAATCTGAAAGTTATGGTAAAAAAGAAGATTGGATTTGAGTTAGAAGTTTATCAGTCTACTGATGAATTACCGAAAGAACTTGTGGGGTTATTGGAAAAAGCAGAGGAAATTCGTAATAAGGCCTATGCGCCGTATTCAAACTTTCAGGTTGGTGCCGCAGTTTTACTTCAGAATGGCGAGATAGTTTTGGGTAATAATCAAGAGAATGCATCCTATCCCTCCGGGCTGTGTGCCGAACGTGTGGCAATTTTTCATGCAGGGGCCAACTTTCCAAACCAAACTATTACCGCCATTGCTATTAGTGCAGCCTCAAAGGAATATTTGGTTGATCGTCCTGCTGGCCCATGTGGAAATTGCAGACAGGCCATTTCCGAATATGAAACAAAACAAAAATCGCCCATACGTCTTATCTTAAGAGGAGAGAAAGGCGATATTTTTGTTGTCGATTCCATGACAAATTTGTTGCCTTTGGGTTTTGATAACTCTTTTTTGTTTGATTCTTAAGCTGCATTTTCGCTAAAGCGGATATATATGTATTTTTGTTTTCCTTTTGAAAAACGAAGACTAACTTATATCGTCCTAAATGAAAAAAATCACCAAAGAAGTTTACCTTAAATGGTACGAGGATATGTTGTTTTGGCGCAAGTTCGAAGACAAGCTTGCAGCGGTTTATATTCAACAAAAAGTGCGTGGGTTTTTGCACCTATATAACGGTCAGGAAGCTGTTTTAGCTGGTGCGCTCCATGCCATGGATTTAACCAAAGACCGAATGATAACGGCCTACAGAAATCATGTGCAGCCGATTGGAATGGGTGCTGACCCAAAAATGGTCATGGCTGAATTATATGGTAAGGTAACAGGAACCTCTAAAGGTATGGGCGGTTCCATGCACATCTTCTCGAAAGAAAATAGATTCTACGGTGGTCATGGTATCGTTGGAGGTCAAATACCTCTCGGTGCTGGCCTGGCCTTTGCGGACAAATATTTTAAAAGAGATTCGGTAACCCTTTGTTATATGGGTGACGGTGCAGTTAGACAAGGTTCGCTGCACGAAGCCTTCAATTTGGCCATGCTTTGGCAATTGCCCGTGGTATTTATTTGTGAAAATAATGGATATGCTATGGGTACTTCAGTAGCGAGAACATCGCATTCCACGGAAATCTGGAAATTGGGACTGGGTTATGAAATGCCTTGTGCTCCTGTTGACGGTATGGACCCGGTAACTGTGGCAAAAGAAATGGATATAGCCATTGAAAGGGCGAGAACCGGAGGAGGTCCTACATTCTTAGAGATGAAGACCTATCGTTACCGAGGTCACTCTATGTCAGATGCACAGCACTATCGAACAAAAGAAGAGGTTGAGGAGTATAAAAAGATTGACCCGATTACTCAGGTGAAGGATGTGATTTTAGAAAAAGGCTATGCCACTGAGGACGAAATCAAAGAAATGGACAAAAAGGTCAAAAAAATGGTATCTGAATGTGAGAAGTTCGCCGAAGATTCAGATTTCCCACCAGTTCAACAACTGTACGATATGGTATACGAACAAGAAGATTATCCATTTTTAGCACATAAATTATAAGCTATGGCAGAAGTAATCAATATGCCCCGTTTAAGCGATACCATGGAAGAAGGTACCGTTGCTAAATGGTTGAAAAATGTTGGTGACAAGGTAGAAGAAGGTGATATTCTTGCTGAGATTGAGACTGACAAAGCAACAATGGAGTTTGAATCTTTTCATGAGGGTACCTTACTTCATATTGGAATACAAGAAGGTGATGGTGCTCCTGTTGATTCATTACTGGCAATTATTGGTGATGAAGGTGAGGATATTACCGCTTTGTTGAACGGGTCGGCAGCACCAAGTGATACCAAAGAAAGTGAAGCTGTTCCGGAAAATGATACCGCAGAGACAACATCAACTTCTTACTCGGCTTCTTCTGAGGCAGCGGCAATGCCTGAAGGAGTTGAAATAATTACGATGCCTCGATTAAGTGATACCATGGAGGAGGGTACTGTTGCTTCCTGGTTAAAGAATGTCGGTGATTCTGTTGAAGAAGGAGATATCCTTGCTGAAATCGAAACTGATAAGGCTACTATGGAGTTTGAATCCTTTCATGAGGGTACCTTAATTCATATTGGAATACAAGAAGGAGAAGGTGCTCCCGTAGACTCTCTTTTGGCTATTATTGGACCTGAAGGTACCGATGTAGACGCGGTGCTTAAAGCGCACGCCTCCGGAGGTCCAGAAAAACCTGCTGAGTCGACTCAAAGTTCTGAGCAAAAAACTGAGTCTTCAAGTGCAGCAGAAAATCAAGCTGTAGCTACATCAGACAACACCACAGGAGGTAAAATATTCGCTTCGCCGTTGGCTAAGAAAATGGCTGCTGATAAAGGAATAAATTTAGCTGAGGTTACAGGAACCGGTGATAATGGTAGAATAGTTAAACGTGATATTGAAAACTTTTCTACAGCCGCAAAAGCTGCTGCTCCAGCAGTAGTTTCAAATGCTGCTTCGGACAGTTCAACTGCGGTTGCATCAGCACCAGTTGCACCAATAAATTTACCCGTAGGTGAAGAGAGCAGGGAAGAGGTTAAGAATTCTCAAATGCGTAAGGTTATCGCCAAGCGTTTGAGCGAATCTAAATTCTCTGCGCCACATTATTATTTGACCATTGAGGTTGATATGGATAATGCCAAAGCTTCAAGGGCACAAATAAATAGTCTGCCTGATATCAAGGTTTCGTTTAATGACATGGTACTTAAGGCCTGTGCAATGGCCTTGAAAAAGCATCCGCAGGTTAATACTAGTTGGAACGGGGATTCAACTATTTACAATCACCACGTGCATATGGGTGTCGCCGTTGCTGTGGATGAAGGATTGGTAGTTCCCGTTTTAAAGTTCGCTGACCAAATGACCTTGACCCAAATAGGAGCCTCAGTAAAAGATTTGGCCGGTAGGGCGCGAAACAAAAAGATTAAACCAGATGAGATGGAAGGAAGCACGTTTACGGTTTCCAATCTTGGTATGTTTGGAATTTTAGAGTTCACTTCTATCATCAACCAACCGAACTCAGCAATTCTATCGGTAGGTGCCATTGTGGATAAGCCTGTGGTTAAAAATGGTGAAATCGTTGCAGGTAGCACAATGAAAATAACCCTTGCGTGTGATCACAGAACAGTAGACGGAGCTACAGGAGCACAATTTTTACAAACTTTAAGGGCTTATTTAGAGAATCCAGTGACGATGCTTGCTTAGATTTTTAGAAACCCTCCAAAATAAAATAAGGCATCCTGTTGGCGCAGGATGCTTTTTTTATCTTTAGCCTAATCCAAAATGCTTTACGATGAAAAGTATCCTTATATCATTAATCCTTGTTGTTTTTGTTGCATGTGGTGGTACCCAAATGGTTCAGACTCCTGACAATGCCGTAATCCAAGCAACTCCACCATTACCACCAGCAGAACCAAATCCTATTGGAACAACAGTTACAACCAGTTCTCAAAAAGAGATAAAAGAGGTCGCTTTTTCAAATGTTCAGGGAATAACTGAAATCATGAATTTTTTGGCTTCTGATGATTTAAAAGGAAGGGATTCAGGTTCTAAGGGTATAGAGAAAGCTGCAAAATTTATTGAAGCAAAATTCACTGCCTCTGGGGTAAAGCCTTACTACGCTTCCTACAGAGATGTGCTCTCCAATTTTTCACCTGAGGCATTTAATATGGTGGGCGTAGTTGAAGGAAACGACCCAATACTAAAGAACGAATATATTGTTATTGGGGCACATTATGACCATATTGGAATAGTTGGTGCAGTCAACGGCGATACTATCGCCAATGGGGCAAACGACAACGCTTCGGGTACCACAACCGTACTTGAACTGGCACGTTATTTCGGTTCAATGAAGACCAATAAACGAAGTTTGATTTTTGCTTTGTTCAGTGCCGAAGAAAAAGGTCTTTTGGGTTCCAAACATTTAGCTAAACGCATGAAGGGTGAAAATCTAAACCTCTACGCTATGTTGAATTTTGAAATGGTGGGAGTCCCCTTACGTGATAAGGATTATGAAATGTATGTGACCGGCTATGAAAAATCAAACTTGGCGGAGGTGAGTAATACATATGCAGGGGGAAAGCTTATAGGATATTTGCCAACTGCGAAGCAGTACCAACTCTTTTTTAGGTCGGACAATTATCCTTTTGCACAAGAATTTGGTGTTCCCGCCCAGACATATTGCACCTTTGATTTTACCAACTTTGACTTTTATCATAAGCCAGACGACGAAATATCCGAAATGGATTTTAGTCATATGGCAGCTATTGTAAATAAATCCATACCTATGGTTGAAGGAATTGCAAATGGTCCTTTAGGAGAATTGCAATTGAACGAATGAATTCTATGAAGAATATTATTATTACGGGAACCAGTCGAGGTATTGGTTACGAATTGGTCAAACAATTTGCTAACGACGGACATCGAGTTTTGGCCTTGTCACGAAATGAACAACCCATCCAGGATTTAGGGCTGGAAAATGTGAGTTGTTTTCCGTGCGATTTAACGGAGCCTCAAGATTATAAGAAAGTAGCAACGGCCATTACAGATTGGGAATCAGTAGATATCCTCATTAATAATGCGGGAGCATTGTTGAACAAATCTTTTTTGGAAACAACTACAGAAGATTTCGAAATGGTTTATAAGGTAAATGTCTTTGCGGTGGCGGAATTGACCCGTTTGGTGTTGCCCAAGATGCCAAAAAACGGCCATGTGGTCACTATAAGTTCCATGGGTGGTGTACAGGGTAGTATGAAATTTCCTGGGTTGTCAGCTTATAGTTCTAGCAAAGGTGCTGTTATTACCCTGACCGAACTATGGGCAGAGGAGTTTAAAGAAAAAGGTCCCTCGTTTAATGTGCTGGCCATAGGAGCGGTACAGACCGAAATGTTGGAAGAGGCCTTTCCTGGTTATCAAGCACCATTGCAACCTTCAGAAATGGGAAATTATATCAAAAACTTTTCGCTGACCGGTCATCAATTTTATAATGGTAAGTTATTGCAGGTGAGTAGCAGTACTCCTTAAAAATTTTTAAAATGGATTCAATTGAATATTTGACCCCGGATCGAGTTTTGTTGCCTTTTCAATTTGATGCTGTCAAAATGTTGGATGAAGTCAAAGGGATGAATTTACAGGACTATATTTATTACAACGTTATTTCGTTAAGGGCACCTGCTCATCTTGTTGACTCTTCACTTCCCATTCCGCCACCAGCTGAGGATTATGCTGATGGTTCATGGACAGATTGGATGGATACTCGAGAACTAAAACAATCAACTTATTTGTCTGAAGTGGTTGATTTTTTTAAGGATAAGACAAAGGTTACACTCGTTAGACTTTTAAGATTAGCACCAGGTTCAGTAGTTAAAGAGCACACAGACCCTACATTGGCATTAGAAGAAAAAAAGTCAGTAATTCGATTAACTATTCCCATACAACGTGATGAAGGAGTTTCGTTTTTTTTAAATAATCAAAAAGTTCCTTTAGAACTTGGTCAATGTTGGTATCTAAGATTAACTGACCCCCATCGAATCGATAATATAGGTTCGATTGAACGTATAAATTTGACCATTGATATGATTCCTAATGATTGGGTGAAAAGTCAAATTATTCAGTATTAGGCCCTTTTTTCGAAAGGAATAATTAAACCTTCTTCCAAAAAGCTCTTTAAACCCTTTAACAGAATTGCCCAACAATAAGAAGACCTTCGAAAATGATGGTTGTTTTTCGGCCAGTTTTTATGGCTAAAATTGAGCATTGTGCCATTTTCTTGTTCTGACAAATCAAATCCAAAGGTAGTGGGGTTCCAATCGGCATCAGCGTCGGTCATTTTGATATGGAAGGATTTATTCTCAGCTATTGATTCGACCTTGCCAAACCAGTTGTATTCCTCTGTAAAAAAGAAGTTGTACGTTTCTCCAATACGTGGTTTGCCAGCACATTTTGAAGGCCACCAATTGATTAACTTTTCAGGTAGTGTAATAGCATCAAAAACTTCATTGGTTGAAGCCTTAATTAAAACATCATGGTAAATGGTAAAACCTTTTTCGTTCAAAATATTTTATTGGATGCTGGAAATTATGAAATTTCCTTTTCCAATTCAAAGATGGTAATCTCAGGGCGTACATTGAAACGCACCTGATAAAGATGTCCCAATGCTCTATTGATATAAAGTTTTCTTCCATCAAATAAATCAATTTCCCCTTGCCCATAGCGTTTGTTCTCAACAGGTAGGATAGGGGCATCAAGAAAGGGAGGTTTCACTTGACCCCCATGGGTGTGACCTGACAATATCCAGCCCTGGTAACCATTCCAAACATCCAAATCACAGACATCAGGATTGTGGCAAAGTACCAAACTTGGTTCTTGATCACTATACTTGTTCATAGCATTCTCGGGGCGAAAATTAGTGCCCCAAAAATCATCCACTCCAAATACTTTTAATCCTTCGAGATCAATTACTGAGTTTCTCAGAATGGGTATATCGAAATCTTCTAAAATCTCAGAAATTGTGTCTGCAACATGGGGCTCTGCCCAAGACTCACCAAAGTCGTGGTTGCCCAAAATGCCAACTGTACCAAGTTTTCCTTTCGGAAAGAATGGGGCCATTTCTTTAAGTTCGGTAAAAGATTTCCTTTTATCGTAATGTATGTAATCACCAGTATATACTATGAAATCAGGTGCTAATTTGGCTGCCTTTTCAAGTGAATTTCTCAAGAAGCTTGAACTGACCAAATGCCCCACATGAATATCGCTTATTTGCATTAAGGTCCGTCCAACCAAGTTTTCTGGTAAATTCTTAATTGGCATTTTTCTTTTGACTATTTCCAACCAATGTGGTTCTATTTGCCAGGTATAAAATCCAGTTAAGATTCCTGCTCCGGAGACAACACCAGTAGTTTTTAAGAATTTTCGACGGTCCATTATAAATACAGTTCTTTCAAAGGTAGCTTCAAAATTTAAGTTCGCACCAGACTATTAGATGCTATTAAGTTGACATCAATTTAAAAACGGTAATTTCTGGGCGAACATTAAAGCGCAATTGCTCTTGATGGCCAAGGGCCCTATTTACGTAAAGCGTTCTGCCATCATGTAATTTTACTTCGCCAGCAACGTATCGTTTATTTTCGATTGGTAGAATAGGTGCATTCATTAATGGTGGTCGAACTTGACCACCATGTGTGTGCCCCGAAAGTATCCATCCCTTATAGTCACCCCAAATAGTAGCATCGCATGCATCAGGGTTATGACAAAGTACCAAATTACCTATTTCTGAATCGTAGCCATTTAGTGCGTTCCTAGGAAAGAAGTTAGTACCCCAATAATCATCCAACCCCATTATATTAAAACCTTCAATCTCTTTATGTTCATTTCGTAACACCGAAATACCGGACCCCTCCAAGATATCAATAAGATTGGCTGCGACCTTTTCGTCAGAATAGGTATCCCCATAGTCGTGGTTTCCAAGAATACCAAAAGTCCCGAGCTTTCCTTTTGCAAAATATTTTGAAATATCTGCAAGATGATGCCTTGTTTTTGTTCCTTCGTAATGCACAAAGTCTCCGGTGTAAACGACAATATCCGGATTAAGAAGTTTGGTCAATTCAAACGAGTCAATTAAGAACCAATCATTCACAAAGGGCCCAACGTGTATATCGCTGAATTGGACAAGTGTCTTTCCTGACAAGTGTTTTGGAAGGTTTTTAATAGGCAGGTTTCTGTTTACAAATTCAACCCAATGAGGTTCAATCTGCCAAGTGTATAATCCAGTAAGTAATCCAGTACCCGCGAGCGCAGCACTCCCTTGCAAAAATTTACGACGGTTCATGGTTAAGTTGAGATTTGGAATTGAAAGTAAATACTTACAAAATTAGAACGGGTCAATTTTGGTTCTAGTATCTTCATGCTGTTAATGGTCATACCCAAGTGGATTGGCTAATTTTGCAATGTGGAATCAATTCTTGAAAAATACCTACCCGAAAACGCGGTGCGGCCGTGTTTTGAGATGATTAAGCAATTTGGGGTGCATTTAAAGATTGTAAATGAACGGGTCACACGACACGGTGATTATAGAAGAATGCCCAACGGACAACATCAAATTACGGTTAATGCCACATTGAACAAATACCGTTTTTTAATAACACTGGTTCATGAAATTTCACATTTGGTTGCATTTGAAAAATTCGGTCGACGCATAAAACCACATGGCATAGAATGGAAACGCACTTTTCAAGAATTGATGGTACCATTTATTCGTCCCCAAATTTTTCCAACTCAACTTTTACCCTTAATGGCAAGACATTTTAAGAATCCAAAGGCTAGTAGTAGTACTGATTCTCAATTGGCAATTGCCTTAAAAGCCTATGACCCAGTACAACAATCAGAAAAATCTTACGTTTTTGAATTGCCTTTGGGTAGCACGTTTCGATTGTATAACGGAAAGTTGTTCAAAAAAGGTAATAAAAGAAGAAAGCGCTACGAATGCGTTGAGCTCTCCACAGGTAGATTGTACTTGTTTCAGCCCAATGCCGAAGTAGAATTAATCAATGATTAACACAATACCATGAATAAAAACTATTACGCAGTATTAATGGCAGGGGGTGTAGGTTCCCGTTTTTGGCCGGTAAGCACCACTGATAACCCAAAACAGTTCCATGACATGCTTGGTACGGGTAAAACCTTGATTCAAAAAACATTTGACCGTTTAAATAGATTTATCCCAACTGAAAACATACTCATATTGACCAATGAACGCTACAATGATCTGGTCTTGGAACAACTTCCTTTGGTCAAACAAGATCAGGTTGTTCTTGAACCTGCAATGCGCAATACTGCTCCATGTATTTTGTATGCTGCCCTTAAAATTCAAAAGATGAATCCAAATGGTGTTATGATCGTAGCACCAAGTGATCATTGGATTGAAGACGAGCAAGCATTTGAAAATGATGTAAGGGCATGTTTTGATAAGTGCGAGCAGGAAGAGGTGCTTTGCACGTTGGGCATTCAACCAACATACCCAAATACTGGTTTTGGATATATTGAATTTGAAAAGGAACAAGAAACCCAACTAAAAAAGGTGGCCCAATTCCGTGAAAAGCCAGATTTAGAAACTTCTAAAGAATTTTTAGCGGCGGGGAATTTTTTATGGAATGCAGGTATTTTTATGTGGAGTGTCAAAACTATTGTAAATGCCTTTCAAGAATACCAACCATCACAGTATGAACTTTTTCAAAAAGGAAGCTCATGTTATAATACAGCTGATGAAAAGGAATTTATAGCAGAAAACTACCCCAAGGCAGAAAACATCTCGATAGATTATGCCATTTTAGAAAATTCCAGCTCAATATTCACCCTTCCGGCTACATTTGATTGGAATGATTTAGGAACATGGGGAGCACTCTACGAGAAGTTGGATAAAGATGCAGAAGAAAATGCGGTGGTCAACAGTAAAACCGTTTTCAATGACGCCAATGGTAATATGGTCCGCACAACTAACGGCAAGGTCGTTATAGTTGATGGCTTAAAAGATTATATTATAGTTGATAAAGATGACGTTTTGCTTATTTATCCAAAATCAAAACAGCAAGACATAAAACAGGTACGTAATAAAGTAAGTGATACCTTTGGGGATCACTATGCTTAATTTTTATGCCAGAAAATCTGTTTAAGGAGGATAATTCTTCCGACGAAGCAAATTCTCAAGAAGTAAAAAAAGACTTTCAAGGTTTACTCGGTAGTGTTCGAAAGTTCATGACGGAGTTATTGGAGATTCGAAGCAATACCGATGCTGCAACTACCAAAGAATCGATAATACTCGACATACCTTTTAAGGGCCACACGTCGTGGATTCTCATCTGTTCAATATTTATAGCATCCATTGGGTTGAATGCTAATTCAACGGCAGTTGTAATCGGCGCCATGCTTATTTCACCCCTAATGGGCCCGATTTTAGGAATGGGTTTGTCTTTGGCCATAAATGATGTTGAGACACTTCGAAAATCGCTAAAGAATTTTTTAGTGATGGTAGTCTTGAGCGTGGTGACTGCGTTTTTATTCTTTTATACCTTTCCCATTCAAGATGAATCTTCAGAACTTTTAGCTCGAACAAAACCGGACATTCGCGATGTACTAATTGCGTTTTTTGGTGGACTTGCGCTAGTTATCGCTAGGGCAAAGAAGGGGACCATTGCTAGTGTGATTTTCGGTGTGGCCATTGCCACTGCCTTGATGCCGCCACTTTGTACCGTAGGTTTTGGACTGGCCATTGGAAATTGGTGGTATGCCTTAGGGGCCATGTACCTCTTTATCATCAACACTATTTTCATTGCTTTGGCAACCTTCTTGGTTATCAAGTATCTGAGATTTCCAATGGTACGTTATGCGAATTCAAGAAGAAGGCGACGCATTGCGAGAATTGCATCAGCCATTGGTCTTTTGGTAATGCTACCAGCAGGGTATACCTTTTACATGGCATTCAATGAATCGCTTTTTAAGAAACAAGCCCAAGAATTTTTATCGGAAACCATTGAGATATATGAATTTGCGAGAAACGGACGCTATTTGGATAACCTAACTAAGATTGAATATGACTACCAAAATGGGTCTTTGGTGGAAATTGTATGCATGGGAAGTGAAGAGATACCCGAGAATATATTGAACTCTTGGAGGCGAAAAAAACAAGATTACAGTAGGCTAAAAGATGCAGAATTCAGTGTTGTACAGGGTGGAAAAGATGATTCAGAAGAGAAATTCAACTATGTTTCCGAGCTGTATGAAGCAAAAAAAGCGGAATTGTTGACTCGTGAAGAGCGCATTCGATTCTTAGAAGAAGAGGTTGTGCGTTTGAGTGAAAATGTCGGAAAGCAAATTCCTTTTCAAGAAGTGGTAGCCGAGGCTAAAGAAATCAATCAAAACTTAGCAGGATTGTCTTTTGCCTATCAATTACAATCTGATTTTAATAAGATGGATACCATTCCCATCTTTGAAGCCAAATGGAAAGGGAGCTTACGTAAAAATGAAAAGGTTAAGCAATCTGAAAACCTATTAAAATGGTTAAAGGTTCGATTGAAGGATTCGACTATCGTTCTGCGGCAAGAATGATAAGCTATTCTTTGAAAAACATTCCTGAACCGGGAACATCTTTGCTGCCATTCCAGGTGGGGAACCAAAAATGCGTAGTTTCGTTTTCATCGTCATTATCATGGTCGAAGTAACCAATGCCAAAGCGAAGATTTGACCAATTTTCCCCTCCCATTTTTTTAATGTACTCCATTGGAAAGGCAAATTCCATCTGCGACCCGTTGTTGAACATTTCAGTAGCCGCTTTTACCTTTAGTGGAAGATATTCTTCGCCAACTACCGGATTATTTTTTTTGAAGGTTCGTAAATAAGAAATCCAATCCTTACCACGGCCTTGGCCCATGTTGAAAGCACTTAGATGTGAAGGCCGCGCATCCAGCCTTAAAACTATCGCATCTTGCTCCCAATAATGACCTTCTTCTGAAACAACAAAATCGTTATCAATAAGTTTAACGGCCACGTAAAAATTTTCATCATCGTACGCTGTGGCGAAAGTTAGGGAACAATCATCCGGACCATCAAAATCAAATGGGGCGCCTTCCATATCTTTCGCAACATGCCAAGTGGCATCGCCCCATTCTTTCAGTTTGCCATCTATTTTGACTTTAGTTTTATTCAAAATATTTTTGAACAATGGTTTGAATTTAAGGTCTGAGGAGAAACTGACATTTGGTTTATTTTCAAATTTGTAGGTAACATCGGCAGTTATATTTAAAGTGGAAAAATTGTCCAAAGCCTGATTACCTGCATTACTCAATCGAATCTTTTGAGTGGCAACATCATTCGGTTCAACGATAATCGAATTGTTTTCAAACTGATAAAATAAGATGTTGTCTGATTGTCCTTTTAAATCAACGTGCATTTGCACATCGGAGTCATTGATGATTCTCATTTCAGCCTCCATTTTTTCGGGTTTTTCTTCACTAGAATAAGCGGGCTCAATTCGAACCGGAAAAGGTCGATTTCGGACTAATTCAACCAATTCTTCAGTTACCACATTTTCATCCCAAATACCATCTAAAAACAAGTTTGCCAAAATTGGACCTTCATCCGTCATCGTAGCCCAGACTACATGGTCAAATTCGCCATATGCTTTACCTCTTAAGGGACTTCCACCGCCTGTGGTCGCAAGGGCAAAGTACTTTCCATTATTTCTTTCTGTTTTCCAATATCGATGGTAGTGCCCGGCAAATACATTATGGTTTCTATTTGATAATAATTGTTCAACATCTTTCCATCGTTTAGTGTTCTCCTGCACCCAGAGTGGTTGATGAACGAATACAAGCGTCCATTTAACCTCTTCGTTTTCTTCTAAAGTTTTTTTGATGTATTCATATTGTTTATCATCAATAGTTCCACGGCCTGAACCGCGTAGATTATCTTCAGAATTAAGGCATAGGAATAAAACATCCTTGTAAACAAAATGATAATAGGAAACCCCAAACAATTCCTTCCATTTTTCTTCCATTACCTTATTGGTGATATCATGGTTGCCTGGCACATAGAAAAAGGGAGCGTCTAGAGGCTCAATAAAACTTTTGAATTCATTCCATTCCCTGTTTAACCTCACAGTGTCTTTAGTGTACCCTTCAATAAGGTCCCCTACACTCATGACAAATTCTGGTTGTAACAGGTTTAATTTTTTAATTCCGGTTGGGAATACCCCAGGTCGGTGACCACCCGTTCTATCGGTAACAATGGCGAATTGAAATTTTTCAGAGTCGTTGTTCCATTCTATATGGTTCCACGGTTTTTGATTGGTTGGTATGTCAATATAAATAGTCGGTTTGTCTTGGGCTATACCAGTAAAGGAGGTTAGTAGAGTAATTAGTAGAATAGAAGGAAGTTTCATAAGGTTGGACTTAATATTAATTGCAAGATTATTTGATGAAAATTACAATTGTTATGTTCTTTAATTAAGCTTAGGTTAAGGATTCTACCTTGGAAATTTATTTATACAGTTCATTGATGTCGGTGTTTGCAATTGAAACAAAAAGTTCTGCCATTTTTTTACAGACTTCATTAAAGAACACTTTTCCTTTTTCCGGGCTTGACAGGGCAGGATTACCAACACCGGTATCTTCACTTATTTTGGACCACGGCCTTTCTGTCCAAGCCCACCCTTCGTTAAAGGCGCGAATCGTATTCTGCTTTTCAGAACCTTTGCCCCATTCTATTTCTGGCAATACCAAATGAGGTGCCAGATGGAGTATCATACTCGTTTCCATCTCACCCGCATGATCACCGGGTTCTTCAAAATATTTAGGGTCATTTGCCAGTTTGTACCATTCGCTGATACATAAAAACATCTCGGGGAAAAGCAGGCCCAACTCCCGTATAATAGCCTTCCAATTATTACCACCATGGCTGTTCAAAAGCATGAACTTTTTGATGCCCTGACGGTCCAAAACGGTAATGATATCCTTTAGAATAGCAAATTGTGTGCTTGGGTTTAGATTAATGTCTAGATATATGTCTTTTTGCCCAGTATTCACACCAAAGGGAATAGTTGGTAAGACTATAATCTTAGCACCTTTTTCCCAAGCGATTTTTGCAGATTCTTCCGCAATCTCCGTTCCTTCAATAACATCGGTAGAATAGGGCAGATGATAATTATGGGCCTCAGTAGCTCCCCAAGGCAAAATGGCCAAATCGAAATTTTCGTCCTTAAGATGCTTCCAATTGGTATCTGCTAAAACATAAGGTCTAATTGCGGGCATAAAACTTAGATAGTTCTTTGAATACGTATAAATTACCTATTGAAGGATAAAAGTAAAAAAGGGAAACAATGGTAAAAGTATAAGTATTAAAGATATAAATAGGATAATTGAATTCAACTCTTCTGAATATTTAAAAAAGAAGAAGTAAAAAAGTATCGAACTCAAAACAAAATGAATTGTGATAAGGACCAATGGAATAGCAATTTGCGCATACTGCCCTTGATCTTGGTTTGCCTCAAGCAAAATAAATGTTGCTACGGACAACCATATTAGGTAAATCAAGGTTACTGCCTTAATTTGTTTAGGCAATCTCACTTTTCAAATTATTTAGTTGAGGGTTAATTACGTTCCTCAATGTACATCTGGCGCACTTTTTTAAAGAGCTCTGATGAATACACAAAATTGGTTACGGCTTCATTATCCGTTTTGAAGATTTCCTTGTTGGTTCCTTCCCACTCTTTAAAACCGTTTTTGAGAAATATTATCTTCTCACCGATTTCCATAACAGAGTTCATATCATGGGTATTGATAATAGTTGTGATATTGTATTCCTTGGTGATTTCTTGAATTAGATTATCGATTAGGATTGCAGTTTTTGGGTCGAGGCCTGAATTGGGCTCGTCGCAGAATAAATATTTAGGATTCATTACGATTGCTCTTGCTATGGCAACCCGTTTCTGCATACCTCCAGAAATTTCAGAAGGATATTTTTTGTGGGCATCGACCAGATTAACTCGTTCCAAAACAAAATCAACACGGTCTTGCATTTCAGCCATAGAGTTTTTGGTAAACATTTCCATGGGGAATCGGACGTTCTCCTCAACCGTCATGGAGTCGAACAGCGCACTACCCTGAAATACCATACCCATATCCTGTCTCAAATCACGTCTCTCAGCAATTGATAAATCCCAATAGAATTGTCCATCGTAACTAATTGTTCCTTCTTCGGGTTCAATTAAACCCAAAAGGCTTTTCATCAAAACTGTTTTTCCAGAACCACTTTGTCCAATTACCAAATTGGTCTTACCCTGTTCAAAAACAGTACTGATGCCTTTTAAAACCTTGGTTTCACCAAATGATTTATGTACGTTATCAACTTCAATCATCAGCCTAACATCATTTGGGTCAACACATAATTAAGAACGATTATAACTACACTTGTCCAAACAAAGGCGGTGGTACTCGCCTTACCAACCTCCAATGCCCCGCCCTTCATGAAATATCCGTGAAAAGAAGGAACTGTGGCGATTACAAATGCAAAAATTAGGGTCTTAATAAAAGCATAGGTTATATGAAAAGGAATAAAATCAATTTGCAAACCTTCAACGAATGCACCACTAGGTGCATAGCCCCCAAACACTGCTGCAACCCAACCACCTAAAATACCAATATACATGGCAATGGCCACAGCGAATGGGTATACCAGCATGGCAATGATTTTTGGGAAAACCAGATAATTCAACGAATTGACCCCCATTACCTCTAGGGCATCAATTTGTTCCGTCACCCTCATGGTTCCAATACTTGAAGTGATATAGGAACCTACTTTTCCCGCCATTATTATTGAGGTAAAAGTTGGAGCAAACTCCAATATCACGGATTGGCGTGTAGCGAAACCAATTAAGCTTTTGGGTATTAGTGGATTGTTGAGGTTCAATGCTGTTTGAATGGTGACAACACCCCCGATAAAGAAAGAAATGAAGATGATAATCCCCATAGAACCAAAAATAAGTTCATCTATCTCCTTAAGTATGAGGGATTTCATGATGCGCCATTTGGTGGGTTTTTTAAAGGTTTCCCGCACCATAATAAAGTATTTGCCAATGGCTCCGATATAACTCATGCACTCATTTCTAACTGCTAAGGTAAAAATAGCAATAATGGATTGCATTTAACCTTGATTTTATACTTTGCGTGAATTTATATCTAGATTTGATTAAGAATTATATGATAATGAGAAACCAATACATCTTCTTGACCATCCTTTTTTTTGTTGGATGTTCTCTAATCCACTCCCAACGTAAAAACCAAAATCAAGAGGAATCTATTGCCGCGAATCCAAAACTGGTCGTCGGAATTGTAGTTGACCAAATGCGTTATGATTATTTGACCCGCTTTTGGAGCCACTATGGTGAAGGCGGGTTTAAGAGAATGGTTAGGGAAGGCTTTAATTGTAAAAACCACCATTTTAATTACGCTCCAACAAGCACAGGACCTGGTCATGCCTCGGTTTATACCGGTACGACCCCTGCAGTACATGGTATTATAGGTAATGATTGGTATGATAAGCTTTCAGATGAAAGCGTTTATGTAGCTTCTGATGATAGCTATGAATCTATAGGAACAGATTCTGAAGCAGGTAAAATGTCACCTCATCGCATGTTGACATCCACCATAACCGACCAGAATAGATTGCATACACAGTTTCGAGGAAAAACGATTGCTATTGCATTAAAGGATAGGGGAGCAGTGTTGCCAGGCGGCCATACCGCAAACGCTGCCTATTGGTTCGAAGGGGGAAAGGAAGGTAATTGGATTACAAGTTCTTTTTACATGAATGAATTGCCAAAATGGGTTGTGGCATTCAACACGTCGAATGCAGTAGAGTCTTACAAAAAGCCTTGGACAACATTAAAGCCAATCTCGGAGTATGTGGAAAGTGGGACCGATCAAAATATCTACGAAGGAAGACATAGAGGTGAAATCTACACGCGATTTCCACACGACTTACCGACTTTATGGGATCAAAACGGGCAAACCAGTTTACTTAGAGTAACTGCCTACGGAAATTCAATTACCACAGACTTTGCTTTGGCTGCCTTAAAAAATGAAGATTTAGGAGAAGATGATATTACTGATTTTTTAACAGTCAGCTTTTCCAGTACGGATTATGTTGGCCATATGTATGGGGTCAACTCGGTTGAGGTACAGGATACTTATTTACGTCTCGATAAAGACCTTGAAAGGTTATTTTCAGCGCTTGATAAAAAAGTTGGCAAAGAGAACTACACTGTTTTCTTAACGGCAGACCACGGGGCTATTCATGTTCCAAACTTTTTAAAAGAACAAAAAATACCTGCTGGCTATTTGAACATGGCTACCATGAAAGCAAGATTCTTGGAGTTTTTGAAATACAAATACAACACTACCGATGTCGTGAAAAATATTAGCAACTTCCAGGTTTTTTTAGATAGGAAGGTTATCGATAATCTTGAGATGGATTTGGACGATGTTGAAGAAGAAATCGCTTCAGAGTTTCTGAGATATACCCATATTGATAAGGTATTTACCGGCACACAATTGTGGCAGAACAGCTACCCCCAATCTTCTGGAATACCATATTTAATTCAAAAGGGATGGAACCAGAAAAGGTCGGGTGATATTGTATTTGTACAGAAGCCTGGTTACATCGCTTATCCACTCACTGGTTCAACCCATGGTTCACCAATGATTTATGATACGCATGTACCTTTACTACTGATGGGCAATGGAATCAAACATGGTGAAACTGCATCTCGTACAGAAATCCCTGATATAGCACCAACCCTAGCCGTGCTTTTGGGCACAGCATTCCCTAATGGAACAACAGGGACCCCTATTGTTGAGGTTTTGGATTAAATCAAATTTGGCTCACAACAAATGGCAATGTTAAAAAGGATGTTCACCATACTTTCGTTAGGCAAGCTATTCTTTAGATTGTAAAAGTTCTTTTTTACCTGTTTTAAAGTCTTTTCTGATTACCGCTCTATCGTATTCCTCACCCAGTACGGTATAAGCCACATAGGTTAGCTTGTCATCTTCAATAGTAATAACCTGATAGAACTGTGTTTGTTCGGCCGCCTTGTCGGGAACATAACCGTCTACCGAATAGGATTTAATCTGATCTCTATCCAAGGGGTATTGTTTAGGTCCACTTACAGAGGTGACATATACAGTACTAAGCCCAGTATCATTTGCCGTATCTGCAGTTCTAATAGGTACGTGACCTCGAGCATAGGTATGATCATGACCATTTAACACCAAATCTACATTGTATTTATCCAAAATAGGCTTCCAATTTTCGCGTGCAAATTGAAAATCCCTTCCCTTTGCAGGAGAAAATACAGAATGGTGGCATGTAAGAATGTTCCACTTGGCCTTAGATTTTTTTAGTTGTTTCTCTACATAATTGGTCTGCTCTTCCAGTAGTTCGTTGGAATTTAGAACTATGATTCGTACATCCTGATAATCAACAGTGTAAACAGTCTCATGTAGCTCTGTTGGCAATTTTTTTTCAACAGGTAAAGTGAACTGTGGCCTCCATTGTATAGAAAGTCTTCTGCCTTCATGTTCGTCAGTTAGGTGCCAGAATTCATGATTGCCCACAACGGGAATGGCTGTCCATTGACTGTGTATGAAACCACCCGCCTTATACCATTCTGCCCATTCAACATCGCGATGCGCATTGTTTATCAAGTCTCCTGCGTGAACAACAAATGCTGCGTTAGGGGCCGTTTGATAGGCCCTACGAATAACACGTGACCAATGCTCCAGAACTTCGTTTTGGGCATCACCAAAATAAACGAATTGGGTCGGGGCGTAATCAGTTTTCGCCGTTCTGAACTGTATCCACTCTGACCAATACTCAGTACCATCACCCACACGATAAACGTAAAGTGTATTTGGCTCCAATCCCTCAAAAACAGCACTGTGGTAATTGACCATAAGAGGGGCATTACCCTTGTATTGCCCTAAGTTGAAAGCCTCGGTTTTTGCTTCAATAGTAATTGCATCATCTACAAAATCAGAGTTTAAAGTAGCTTTGGCAATCTGGGCAAAAGCCTTTTCAATTTGTTTGTTGGTTCTCCAAGTGACCGCTCTTTTCGTTGCTGGATTTCCATTGAACGTAAGTATGATACGGTCAGGGTCCTTACTCGGAATTTCCCAGTGATGCAAGCCTTCATGACCGTGGCCGTGTTCTTGCGCGCTTATGTTAAAAAAAGAAAGAATAGCTAATAATACACTGCATTTCAAAAATTGATTTGAGGCTTTCATTTTCATTTGTGTTTCGGATGCGGGAAGGTAGGGACTTATAGTTTTCCCACTAAACCTGTATTATTAATTCTTCTTTAAATAATCACGAAAAACCAACTACTGAAAAAACCAGCATGTTAGAGCACAATTACTTTTTAGGAACATATGCGAAAACAATTTTCAGAATCAGTAAAACGAAAAGTACAAATCCGCAAAGCGGTAACAAAAACATATAGAACCACAAATAGGCCCCACCACCAGTATTTTCATTGAACATGCTTTCGCCTTCAGCTGTACTCAAATAGGCTGCTAACATGGGTAAAGTAAAAACAATCGCATTTAGAATCAGTAAAATATTCAGGATTATGCGCCTTTTTTTATTTGCATCTTTAATAAAAAGTAATCCAATACTAACAAGTGGCAGTATTCCAAAAAGTAGCGCAAATTCCATGGAAAGTGATTTTATAGAACGTAACAAGAACGCTTTTGTTTAACTATTTATTTAGCGCGTATAATATATTGATGCGGCAGTAAATCTACATTGACATTAAAGGAGGTATATCCTGCTTCTTTTAGTTCATATATAACTTTGTCAATTGCGATTTTATGTTCAATAGGTGGTCCAACGGGAGTATGCGCTTTAAAAAAGTCTATAATTACAAGTTCTCCATTTGACTTTATTCCACTTTTTGTCAAGGAAAAGTAATTTGATCTATTTTCAATATGATGATAAGTATTGACCACTAGGACCATGTCTACCTCACCGTCTTTTAAATTGGGAGAGTCGTAAGGAATTTTTCTCGTTTCTATATTGATTAGTTTGTTGTCAAGAATTCTTTTTTTAATGATTTCTTGAAACTCATCGTTAACGTCTGCAGCAATTACATGCGCCCCAGCAGCAGCTAATTTCACCGAAAAATAACCAGAACCAGCACCAATATCCATGATAGTTTTTCCTTTAATCTCGCCTAAAAACTCAAGGACCTTTTGTGGTTTTTGGTACTCATCTCGTTCACTTGATTCAAAACGTTTTGCTAATTCTTCTGTGGAAGATTGATGCATAAAGTCGTTTGCCGAACCATGGTGTTCTTTTTGGTGTTCGGTCGGCTTATTCTCGGTATTATGTTCATTCATTTTAGCTTGATTATTACATGAAATGAATGAAAACAGTGTTAACAAGATAAAGACTGATTTGCTCATATGTCTGGTTTTTATTTAGGCAGAAAGTTTACCAAAAATACCCTTCCAACGTAATCTACGAATAAACTTGCCTTCTTCAGAATTTACAAATCGTGGTAATCTCCTCAACCACGCCCTTAAATAGCCTAAAATTCCAGACGCGTATAGCATGGGATTTTTGGATTGTAATGCCATCTTAAATAAGGCAAGTTTAGCCAAGGGCAGTCCATACCGCATTTTATATAAAGCTTCACCCTTGGCATGATAATTTTTGGTGCTATAGCCATGTCCCGTTGGGCGTAGGTGTTTAACCATCAAAGATGAGTCTGTTTTGACCTCAAAATCATGGTATTGACAAAGCAATGTGTCCACTGTATCCCAGCCCGTGCCTAAACGCAGCCCATCCATCAATTCAAAGACTTGGCGGTAATACAATTTAATTGGTCTACGTACGTGACTTTTTTTAGCGATGTTTTCATAGACCCATTTTCCCTTTTTCTCCACGTATAACAAACCGGAACACATGCCTAATAACCAGTTGGCTTGAAAGTGGTTGATTATTTGTTCGAAATAGTTTTCAGGTAAAATGATGTCTGCATCAAACTTACCAATAAAGTCGTATTGAATGCAGGATTGTGCCAAGCCGTAGTTAAAGGCTTCCACTACCTTTTGTCCGGGAAGATGTTGGTCACTGCTTTCCCTTTTAACAACTTTTATCCAATCGTGGTCACCAGCAAAACCAGACGCGAGATTGAAGGTGCCATCTGTTGAATTATCGTCGACGATAATTAGTTCATCTGGTTTATGGGTTTGATTCACAAAAGAATACAGGCAATCAGCGATATACCTTTCTTCGTTGTGTGCGGGAATGATTATACTCAATTTCATTTTGAAAAATATCAATAATCAAATGCAAAACCCCACACTAGACCAATGATACATTGGAATTTGAAGTTTGTTATTTTGAATTTCTTTCAGCATAAACGATATAATACCTATTTGTAAAATAACGCAACAAAGGTCTAACACCTATTTTTTTTACTGGATTTGTCCATTTCATAGTATCCTTAATTTGCCAACCTGCTTTTTCCAATAACCAGTCAAATTGCCAATCTTCAAATTCGTGGTAGTGTCGGTCCCAAGGGTCCGTTTTACTTCTGTATGCTGATGAAAACCAAAGCCGCATGGGTATACTAGCAATCAATTTATCGCACTTTATTTCGCAGAGTACATTATACGGTGCTACCAAATGTTCGAAAATCTCAAAGGCTGTAACCACTTTAGCACTGGAATTCTGAACCACTTCAAAATCCAAATCCAAGTCTTCCCCTTTGGTGTTTTCAACTTGGTATCCTTCGTTAATCATGATTTCTGAAAACGGATTTTCGACGCCTAAATCTAAAATGTTTTCATCTTTAGGAATATGCTTTTTTAGAAATTCTAGGGTCAAACGGTAACGCTTGTGTGGATATTTGCCTTCGTACATTCTGTAAAAATCCAATTTTCAAATTACAAATCCCAAAAAAGTATCCTGTCGTTTAGAACTAATAAAAATGGAGTGTGAAAAATACCAGAGTTAGATGTATCAATTTTCAATACATCTTTTGCTCCAAATGATAAAAGTTAGAACGAATTTGATTTGGATTCCCGCCTTCATGGGAAAATCAAAGAACTGTTTAAAGAAAAATGCCGCCCCACGGGGGAATGGAGGCGGCAGTCACTACGGATTTAGTAACGGTAAACTACACAATTCACGTTCATTCCCGCACCAACGCTAGCAAATAGAACTATATCACCATCTAAAATTTGATGAGCATTAAGCTCACCTTTACGAACCAAATCAAAAAGCGTTGGTATGGTTGCGACCGAACTATTTCCGGTTTTTTGAATCATCATGGGCATGATGTTTTCAGGAACTTCTTTTTTATATAAACGATAGAATCGTTTGACTATGGCTTCATCCATCTTTTCGTTTGCCTGATGGATAAAGATTTTTTTTACTTTTTCAATTGGAATCCCACTTTTATCCAAACACGCCTTCATTGCGGCCGGTACATGAATGCAAGCAAATTCGTAAATCTTTCTACCATGCATTTTAATGTATCGGGTATCTGGACAACTTTCTGGATTATAACTTTTATCAAAGAAAAGATGATATGCCTCACCATTGGCATGTGTCTGACTTGCATGGGCCAATATTTCTCCTTTGTCTTCAACTTGCTGAACAATTGTTGCTCCGGCCCCATCAGCATAAATCATGCTATCACGATCATTAGGATCAACTACCCTAGAAAGTGTTTCACCCCCGATGACCAAACAAGTTTTGGCCATTCCACTTTGTATAAATGCTTTTGCCTGAATCACCCCTTCAACCCAACCTGGGCATCCAAAAATCATATCGTAGGCAACACATGAGGTATTCTTTATTTGTAAAAGATGCTTTACCCGTGTGGCTAAGCTAGGTAGGGTGTCGCCTTGAATCTTACCTTTCGTAAGGTCTCCAAAGTTATGGGCAAAGATGATGTAATCAATTGTTTCCCTATCGATTCCAGCGTCTTCGATGGCCTTTTCTGATGCTAGGTATCCTAAGTCGGAGGTTTTTAATTCTGTTTTGGCATAACGGCGTTCCTCAATTCCGGTGATGGCTTGAAATTTTTCAATGATAACTTCATTTGATTGCCCAAATTCGGTACCATCAACATTTAAAAATTCATGATTTAAAAAATCCTCGTTAGTCGTGATTATTGAGGGCAGGTAAGAACCTGTTCCGGTAATTGCTATTTTCATTTTTGCCTCGTAGAAGTTCGAAGATAACCTTAACTTAACACTAGATGCTATGCATGCATAATAAGCTTACGATGTTCAATGATTTCTTAGTGTCGGATTTTTCGTAAAATAAAACCCGCTTTGTAAACAAAAAGCGGGTTAAATACAGTAAAATCAACGATTCTTAAGCCTCTGCGTATTCTTCAATCGCAGGACAAGTACACATCAAATTACGATCGCCAAAGGCTTCATCGGTTCTTCTGACACTTGGCCAAAACTTATTGTCAGCTACATATTCCAATGGATATGCTGCCTTTTTTCGACTATAGGGAAAAGACCATTCGTCAGATGTTACCATTGCCAAAGTGTGAGGTGCATTTTTCAAAACGTTATTCGCATCTTCAGCAGAAACCTGTTCAATTTCTTGACGAATATTAAGCATTGCATCACAAAAACGATTTAATTCAGCCAAGCTTTCACTTTCCGTAGGCTCAATCATCATTGTGCCCGCAACCGGGAAGGAAACAGTTGGTGCATGAAAACCATAATCCATCAATCGCTTCGCAATATCAGTTACTTCAATACCTTTTTCTTTAAAGGGACGACAGTCAATAATCATTTCATGCGCAGCTCTGCCTTGTTCGCCAGTATACAGCACATCATAAGCACCATTTAAGCGTTCTTTAATGAAATTGGCATTTAAAATTGCGATTTTGGTTGCATCGGTTAGCCCGTCTGCACCAAGCATTTTGATGTAACCATAGGAGATAAGGCAAGCCAATGCACTGCCCCATGGAGCGGAAGAAATGGCTGTTATACCTTTTTCACCACCAGTTGCTATCAATGGGTTTGAGGGTAAAAATGGTTTTAGCTGTTCGGCTACACATATTGGTCCAACACCAGGACCACCACCTCCATGTGGAATAGCAAAAGTCTTGTGTAAATTCAAGTGGCAAACGTCTGCACCAATTGTCGCAGGATTCGTTAAACCTACCTGGGCATTCATATTCGCTCCATCCATGTAGACTTGTCCGCCATGGTCATGGATTAATTTGGTTATATATCGAATCGAAGATTCAAATACACCATGTGTAGACGGATAGGTTACCATGAGGGCAGCAAGATTATCAGAATGCTCCTTTACCTTTTCTTCTAAATCAAGGACATCAATATTTCCTTGCTCATCGGTTTTGGTTACTACCACCTTCATTCCGGCCATAACCGCTGAGGCAGGATTGGTTCCATGAGCTGAAGAAGGGATTAAACAAATATCTCTATGATGATCACCTCTTGATTGGTGATATGCCCTAATGGTCATCAGTCCGGCGTATTCTCCTTGTGCTCCTGAATTGGGTTGTAGCGATGTTGCCGCAAATCCAGTAATAACATTCAATTGTTGCTCTAAATCTCGTAAAACAAGTTGATAGCCTTCTGCTTGTTCAACAGGAACGAAAGGATGAATATTTCCCCAATTTGACCAACTTAAAGGAAGCATTTCAGAAGCTGCATTGAGTTTCATAGTACAGCTACCCAATGAAATCATGCTGTGGTTAAGTGCCAAATCTTTGCGCTCCAATTTTTTGATATAGCGCATTAAGTCAGTTTCTGAGTGGTACGAGTTAAACGTTTCGTGCTCTAAAAAAGGCGTTTTCCGCACTAATTTCTTTGGAATGACCTGCCCTTCATATTCAACGATACCGCCATCATCGTCGAGAGCCTGCGATTCTACAAAACAATTCACCAATGGTCTTATGTCTTTTTTGGTAAAGGCCTCATTTAGGGAAATTGATATGGTCTCATCATCGATATAATTCAAATTAATTCCCTTAGATTCAGAAATGGTACGGATGGAATGAACGTTTTCAACTTTAAATCGAATCGTGTCAAAATACACTGTATTTAACTGTTCAAATCCGAAAGCTTCGATGCTTTGCGCCACCGTTTTTGTGTATTCATGAATTTTATTGGCAATATGCTTTAAGCCTTTTGGGCCATGATAGACCGCATACATTCCTGCCATTACAGCCAATAAAACTTGGGCAGTACAAATATTGGAAGTGGCCTTGTCGCGCTTAATGTGTTGTTCTCTAGTCTGCAGAGCCATACGTAATGCCGGATTACCATCAGTATCTTTGGTCAAACCAATTATTCTACCAGGAATATTTCTTTTGTAGGCAGCCTTAGTTGCAAAAAATGCAGCATGGGGACCACCGTATCCTAATGGTATGCCAAAGCGTTGTGTAGTGCCCACTACTACGTCAGCACCCCATTCTCCTGGGGGTGTGAGCATCACCAAACTCATTATATCAGTTGCAACAGCAGTTTTGATATTGTGTTCTTTTGCTTGGGCTATGAAATCTTCTAAATCGTGTACTTGCCCATATTTTCCTGGATATTGTAAAAGGGCACCATAAAATTCAGATGAAAAATCAAACTTCTCATGATTTCCAATAACCAATTCTATGCCCAATGGAGCCGAGCGTGTTTCCAATAAGCTCAAAGTTTGAGGCAATACCTCTTCAGACACAAAAAACTTTAGTACACCATTTTTCTTTTGATCTCTTGCTCTTAAGTCAAAGAGCATGGTCATCGCTTCTGCAGCCGCGGTACTCTCGTCTAGAAGGGACGCATTGGCAATTTCCATTCCGGTTAAGTCACAAACAACGGTTTGAAAATTTAATAAAGCTTCCAGCCTACCTTGGGCAATTTCTGCTTGATAAGGCGTGTATGCAGTATACCAACCTGGGTTTTCAAGAATGTTCCTCTTTATTACGGAAGGAATAACACTTTCGTGATACCCTTGTCCTATATACGATTTGAATACCCTGTTCTTCTCGGCTAAATTTTGAATGAATTTAAGAAATTCAGATTCACTAAGTGCCTGCGGAAGACTCAACCCTTCCTTTAACCGAATATCTTCAGGTATGGTTTGGTCTATAAGTTCGTCTATGGATTTTACTCCAACGATTTCGAGCATTTTTTGGAGGTCTTCCTCCCGAACGCCAATATGGCGAAGCGCAAAAGATTCCGTGTTCATAGCTTAAAAATAATTGCGCAAAATTATGGATTAATCCTTTGAAAATTACCGAATTTCAAAGCACTTCGACCAAAGTTGTTAACCACAGGTCAACCTGCACATTCTTTCGGTACTTTTGTTTAATGCGGTTACTGAAACCTGTTTTTGACTTTTATCTTGACGCCAGTATACATGTGGCTTTGGCAGTGGTTTGCTTGAATCTTCATACTTCTCTAGGGTTCAACAAAACACCAAATTATTTTCTGGTTGGATTTCTATTTTTTGGCACAATCGTGTGCTATAATTTTATGAAGTACGGTGTTGAGGCAAAAAAATACCTGATTGTACACAAACCTTACCACAAAATCATACAGGTTTTTAGTTTTCTTTGCTTTCCATTCGCAGTGTATTGCTTTTTACAATTAAGTAGAGAGCTCTGGTTTCCTATCGCACTTTTGACCATTCTTTCCGGTCTTTATATTCTGCCCTTTTTGCCCACATCAAAGAGCTTGAGAACCTTGGGAGGTTTTAAGATTTTTTTGGTTGCCTTGGTTTGGGTTGGTTTTACTGTTCTGTTACCTGCTATCGAATACCAATTGCAGTTTGGTTTAGTGCTTTACTTGAATATGCTTAAAAGATTTTTATTGGTTATCATTTTGTTTATACCTTTTGAAATCAGGGATTTAAAGGTAGATTCCATAGAATTGAAAACCTTACCTCAAAGGATAGGAACTGAAAAAACCAAAAAAGTAGGCTATGGCCTAGTTATCCTTTATTTTCTGATAACGGTCTACTTGGACCATTCGCTAAGTAATTTTATTATAGCATTGATTCTTTTTGCCGTGCTTGGGGTGGCCATAAAATACACGACTATTAACCAGTCGAAATATTATGCTGCTTTTTGGATAGAAGGAATACCGATTTTTTTATTAATCATAACCGGTATTGCCCTTAGTTTGATTTAGCCCTTGTTTTCAAGAACCTCTTTGAGACGCTTTTTATCTTCTTCGGAAAGTGATTGTAAATTGGCCTTGTCACAGAGCTTGGTAAATGCCCCATTCTTTCTTGAATACTTAGCACAAACCTTGCATGTAAGCGTATGAAAGTTAAGCTTAATAATCTCCCAGATGGTAGCTTCCTTGTATTGTGCCCTGGTGCATATGTGCCCAGCTTCTTCGCAATTAATTTTCATTCTTTAGAACCAATTTTCGTTCATGCATCCCATTAATGCCGTTCGCGCTCGATGGATTATGACCCATAAGTTCGACGGATTAATTCCCAATTCATTACAAATATCTTCTGTACTCATGCCCTGAATAGTTTTCATATTAAAGGCAGTCGCCTGTTTTTTGGGCAATTTTGCAATACAATCCTGTATGGCTAGCCCTAATTCTTCATTTTCTATGGTGTTATCTCCATCTTTACTGTAAGGGTCAGCCACACGCTCTTCCAACCAATCACCTTCGCCTTCGTCGCCAGAATAATTTATCCTTACTTCAGCCTTTCCTTTTTTTGAATTTATTTTTCTATAGTGGTCAATAACCTTCCGTTTCAATATGGCTATTAGCCAAGTTCGTTCGGCCGCATCACCCTTATAGTTCTTAGCTGAATTTAGTCCTGCAATAAAAGTCTCTTGAACCAAATCTTTGGCTAATTCTCCATCACTTACGCGACCAACCGCGTAGTTAAATAAGTAATCAGCATAGTTATCGACCCATTTGTCGGGTTGTAGTTCGTGTGCGGGCATTGAGTTTTTTAGTGGTATCAAAATTAAGGTTTTTGTGAATGATTTTTAATCATTACAAATGACCTCTTGAAATATCACAGAAATATTACAAATAGATACTTTGGGTAAATGTTAACAATTACCAGGGAAATTTCCATTTCAGTCTTTCGAAAGGTGTAGCTGTTGACTTTAGTGTATGTTTTTGAGTTTTGACATTTGAAACAACCTTTAGTTTTTTTAACAACCATACCAGAAACCAGCCAAAATCAACCTCATACCACCTACTTGAAAATTTAGCAGAGGTTGGAAAAGCATGATGGTTGTTATGAAAACCTTCACCGAAGGATACAAAGCCTAAAAGCACGTCATTGTAACCACTCTCATCTGCATTTTGAATTTCATGTTTGGCGTATCCATATTTGTGAGATGCAAACCCTATGTACCAATGTCCTAATATTATTAGACTTGTTCTAAAACAAGAGGCTAAAAGCGCTGTGTTGAGACCAAACAATACATATAGGATTAATAGAAAAGATAAATAGTACAAATACCAATATTTGTGTAGGTGGTTTATGGTTTTATCGTTCAGATCGATTGTTGGAATTTGATAAAGCTCCTCGTCTACAGGTGAAAATTGCAAGTGTAAATTCCACCAGTAGTCTGTAATTAATGAATGTTGGTAACGGAAATACCTTGGACAATCTTCTCTGTTCTGCCAATAATCTCTATAATAATGCTGCTTTAACCAACTTAGGGGACTTCCTAGTCCTGTTAGAATAAATAAGAAGAGGCCAACATTTCTATACCTACTTGAAGTATCATACGATTTGTGAATTATACCTCTATGCAAACCCACTGAATGCCCTAAACCAACGGTGACTATCGTCAATGCAATTACAAGAATTGAATCAAAAAACGTTATCGCCTTAAAGTCGATAAATGCAATCGGAACCAGCATTATATAAAGCCAGAATGTTTTTTTCCAAGAAAAATAAATGTTACCCACTTCTGTATTTAAGTTTTCCATATTTAATTATTAAAGTTTCAGAAAATATTGAAAGTATATATTAAATTTTTTTATCCCAGAAGTTTAAATAATTTCTTGTTTAACCAGCTTTGTTTCTGATTTGCCAATTGATTTAAAAATGAATCTGCCGTACTTGCCAATTCGTAAAGTGCTTTTGTTTGTTTCACAAATTCTTTTTGCTCAGCTGAGTCGTTTGCCTTTATCGCACTAACCTCGCCCAATGTTTTGATTACGGGTTTAAGTTCGCGACGACTTCTTTCCTTCGCGATAATTCTTGCCAGTTCTTCTACATTTTTCTCTGTAGTATAATACTCTTTTCGCTCTCCAGTTTTTAAAACTTTGGTTACAATACCCCAATCCATTAATTGTCGTACGTTCATACTGGTATTACCTCGAGAAATTTTTAACTCCTCCATAATATCTTCTGTAGTAAGAGGATTTGGGGAAACAAATAGCAGCGCTTGAATCTGGGCCATAGCTTTATTGATCCCCCAAAGGGTTCCTAAACTTCCCCATGTACTAATGAATTTTTCTTTGGATGATTGAAATTCCATATCACAAATGTAATATATATATCTGAAATTTCAAAAAATATTGAAAATATAGAAATTATACCAAAAGACCAGCACGCTCCAATAAAGCTTCAATTTGGGGTTCTTGTCCGCGAAACCTCTTATACAAAACCATCGGGTTTTCTGTACCGCCTTTCGAGAGTACATGGTCTTTGAACTTTTTTGCGATTTGAGAATCGAAGATTCCATGCTCTTTGAAATAGGCAAAGGCATCCGCATCTAAAACTTCAGCCCATTTGTAACTATAATACCCCGAAGAGTAGCCACCTTGAAAAATATGGGCGAAAGCAGTGCTCATACAAGTTTCAGGGGTGTCAGGATAGAACTGTGTGCCTTTGAACGCCTTTGTTTCGAAACTTTTTACGTCTTTTATTTGTGTTGGGTCTTGGCCGTGCCAAGCCATATCCAACAAACCAAAACTCAATTGTCGTAAAGTTGCCATCCCTTCTTGAAATGTGGACGAATCCTTGATTTTTTGAACCAATTCCATAGGAATTAACTTCCCAGTTTCGTAATGATGTGCAAACAACTCCAAGGCTTCTTTTTCGTAACACCAGTTTTCCATTACTTGGCTTGGTAATTCAACAAAATCCCAATAGACCGATGTGCCCGAAAGACTAGGATATGTAGTATTGGCCAACATGCCATGTAGACCATGTCCAAATTCATGAAACAAAGTGGTAACCTCACCAAAGGTCAACAAAGAAGGTTTCGTATCTGTTGAAGGAGTGAAATTGCATACATTGGACACATGTGGTCGCACATTTTCCCCTTCTTTTTTGAATTGTGATTTAAAAGAAGTCATCCATGCCCCTCCGCGTTTTCCCTTTCGAGGATGGAAATCAGCGTAAAAAAGCGATATGAAATTATTCTCCTCGTCAAATACCTCGTAAGTTTTTACTTCTTCGTGGTATTTGTCAACATTGAACACTTCTTTAAAGGTCAGCCCGAATAACTTTTCAGCAACTTTAAAAACACCATCAATAACATTCTCCAATTTAAAATATGGCTTCAGGCGTTCATCATCAAGATCAAAGCGTTTTTGTTTTAATTTTTCAGAATAATACGCACCATCCCATTTTTGAAGTTTTTCGATACTATCCATCTCCTTAGCGAAAGCAGAGAGCTCCTTAAATTCCCTATCTGCCGCTGGTTTTGCCTTTTCTAGTAGCTCGTTTAGAAAGTCCAGAACTTTATTAGGGGTTTCTGCCATACGTTCTTCCAATACAAAATGAGCATGCGTCTCATAGCCCAGTAATTGTGCTCTTTCATGCCTTAGGTTCACTATTTGTATGACGTTTTCTTGATTGTCCAACTCATCTCCATGAAATCCCTTGCTACCAAATGCCAAGGCCAATTCTTTACGTAATTCCCGGTTTTTTGCATATTTGATAAAAGCACTATAACTAGGGTAATGCAATGTGAATATCCAACCAGATTTATCTTTTGATTTGGCTAATTTCTCCGCGGCTTCTTTGGCACTTTCCGGTAGGCCATCAACATCTGATGCTGAGGTTAGATGTAATTCATATTTATTGGTTTCGGCTAGAACATTTTCGCCGAACTTAAGTTTTAGTTTGGCCAACTCAGCATCAATTTCACGAAGTCTTTTCTTTTTTTCTTCAGATAAATTAGCCCCATTACGACTGAAGCTTTTGTATCGTTTTTCAAGTAAGGTTTTTTGCTCAGTATTTAGATTTAAGCTATCACGGTTATCATATATGGATTTTACCTTTTGAAAAAGCTCCTTATTGAGGGTTATGTCATTTTGGAACGCCGAAAGCTTAGGACTTACTTCTTGTGCAATTTTCTGAATTGTTTCATTGGTCTCAGCTGAATTTAGATTAAAGAAGACAGCTGAAACCCTATCTAATTGATGGCCTGAATAATCTAGGGCTTCTATAGTATTCTCAAAGGAAGGTGGTTCTTCGTTAACAATAATCGCCTCAATCTCTGCTCTTGCCATTTCAATTGATTCCAGAATGGCAGATTCAAAATGTTCATTTTTTATTTGGGAGAATGGTGCTTGGTCAAATTCTTTTAAAAGAGGATTCATCGAATACAGAATATTTTTTTGTTTTGAAGCTGATTTGAACTGGAGAGTTCAATTGTTTAATTTCCCTTTTGAACTTCTTTTGCTCCTTTGATTACTTTTTCTTTAAGTCCTTCTTTATAAATCTCGATTTTATCAAGAACACATTTATCTGAGCTACCAATTATCTGTGCTGCCAAGATACCGGCATTTTTCGCACCATTTAAAGCGACAGTCGCTACTGGTACCCCACCGGGCATTTGTAGGATGGACAATACCGAATCCCAACCATCGATTGAATTGGAACTTTTGACAGGAACACCAATTACTGGTAAGGGTGACAATGAAGCTACCATGCCAGGTAAATGGGCGGCACCGCCAGCTCCTGCTATAATAACGGAATACCCATTTTTATGGGCGTTTTTACTAAAATCGAATAATTTTTCAGGCGTTCGATGTGCGGAAACAATATCTACATCAACCTCAATGTCGAAGCCTTTTAAGATATCAACTGCATCTTGCATGACCGGTAGGTCACTTGTACTACCCATAACTACAGCAACTTTACTCATTTGCTTATCACTTTAATTTTTTCTTTCACTTCTTGTGCCACTAGTCTGGCCTGGCCCATATTTTCGTTAACTATGGTCACGTGTCCCATTTTCCGAAAAGGGCGTGTTTGTTTTTTTCCATAAATATGTGGGGTAACACCCTCTTGGGATAAGATATCCTCGATATTTTCGTACACCACGTTTCCGTTATGACCTTCACTACCCACTAGATTGACCATGACACCAGCAACTTTACTGGCTGTTTTTCCTAAGGGCAAGCCTAGGATACATCTTAAATGCTGTTCAAATTGATTAGTATAGCTGGCTTCAATACTGTAATGCCCACTGTTATGTGGTCTTGGAGCGACTTCATTGACCAAGATTTCATCTTCTTGGGTTTGAAATAATTCGACTGCCAATAGTCCGACATGTTCAAAAGCGTTAGAAACTTGCTTGGCAACGTGCTGTGCCTTTTGGGCTACCTTCTCATTAATTCTAGCTGGACAAATTACGTATTCAACTTGATTGGCTTCTGGGTGAAACTCCATCTCTACGACAGGGTAGGTGACTGCTTCCCCTTTCGAATTTCTAGACACAATGACGGCCAACTCATTTTTAAAATCGACCAATTGTTCGGCAATGCATTCAACATTTGGTAATCCTTCAAGGTCACTTATGTTACGTATGATTTTCACCCCTTGTCCGTCATAACCAAATCGAGCACTTTTCCATACGAAGGGCAAACGTAATCCTCCATTTTCTATACTTTCCTTGATTTCAGAGGTGTAGGCAAATCGAGAGAATTCGGAAGTGGGGATGGAATTGTCTCTATAAAAAAGTTTTTGTGTCGCCTTGTTTTGAATGGTTCGAAGAACTTCTGGCTGTGGATATACCGTCACACCTTCATCTCGTAATTTTTCTAAAGCATCAACATTAACGTTTTCAATCTCAATGGTTAATACATCTACATCCTTACCAAAAGAATACACGGCATCAAAATCCAACAAATCACCCAGAACAAATTCGTTACAAGCAATTTTACACGGCGCTTCTTTTGACCCATCCATGACCTTGGTCTGAATATCCCATTTACGGGTTTCATAGAGTATCATTTTACCCAATTGACCACCTCCTAAAATGCCCAATTTAAAATCGGAAGAAAAATAATTTGTCATTCCAACAAAAATACAGCGAATTGCAGAAACCCACCTGAAATCACCTCAAAAAGAACGCCTTAAAAACTGTATATTTGCCAACCTTAAACTAGTGAGGACGCTGTGATAAAGCTACACGACAAACATTTCAAGCCTTTTTTGAGCGAGGAGCAGATTCAAGCTGCTGTCAAGAAAATTGCATTGGAAATCGCTGAAGATTATCGCGATGAAACCCCAATTTTTGTTGGCGTGCTCAATGGTGCCTTTATGTTCGTTTCTGATTTGATGAAACATTATCCACACGATTGTGAAGTTTCATTTGTGAAACTCAGTTCATATCAGGGCCTAACATCTACTGGAATAGTGGAAACTCTTTTAGATGTTTCAGAGGATATTGAGGGTCGAAGTGTAATCATTGTTGAAGACATTATTGATACCGGCCGAACATTACAGCAGTTGGTTCACCTTTTTTCAGACACCAATGTCAAAGAATTTAAGATTGCTTCTTTGTTTTACAAATCTGAAATCTATAATGGTGAATACACCATCGATTATGTAGGTATTGAAATACCGAGCAAGTTCATTGTTGGTTACGGATTGGACTACAACGAACTTGGGCGAAACTTAAAAGAAGTATACCAATTAAACCCATCACATATGATTAACCTAGTGCTTTTTGGAAAGCCAGGCGCAGGAAAAGGAACCCAAGCAGGGTTTTTAAAAGACAAATACAACTTAAAACATATCTCAACCGGTGACGTTTTTCGATTCAACATGAAAAACGATACTGAACTGGGCAAGTTAGCCAAGTCTTATATCGACCGCGGAGATTTGGTGCCTGATGAGGTTACCATTAAAATGTTGCAGGATGAAGTTGAAAAAAACCCTGATGCTGCAGGTTTTATTTTTGATGGATTTCCAAGAACTACGGCTCAAGCGGAGGCTTTGGATAATTTTTTGGAAAGCAAGGATATGAAGGTTGATGCAACTATTGCTTTGGAAGCGGATGATGAGGTTTTAACGCAACGTTTACTGGAAAGAGGCAAGGAAAGCGGACGTAGTGATGATCAAGATGTTGATAAGATTAGAAACCGCTTTGACGAATACAATGAGAAAACAGCTCCTTTAAAAGACTTTTATTCAGCTCAAGGTAAATTTCATTCAGTTAACGGTATAGGTGATATAGCCGAAATTACAGGTCGTTTGAGCAAGGTTATTGATAATCTATAGCTTTCGTTAAATGGGCAATAATGAAGAGATGATTCCACCGAGGTACGCCTTTAAAGGTTGCCTTATAACATTTGGATTTGCCCTCTTATTGTTTATTTTGGTAAGTATAGGCTTTTTTATCTGGCTCTTTTATTTGGATGATTCATTGGTTGGAGTTGATTGATACCTTTAATGCAATTATTAGCCGAAGAAATTTAAATTTCCAATAAATGCATAAGTGGACTACTAGATTAATTATTTCAATATTTCTTGGTTGGATAATAGCTAGTGGAATTATTCCTTACCTAAGTCAAAATAGATTTAAGCCGAATATGATAATTGTTGCTGGCTTACTTTATTTTTTATTCACTGTTTTCGAAAAACAAAAGAAATAACAGATTAAAATTTATCTAACACTCATTAATTTGATATTTCATGACTGAAGGTAATTTTGTAGACTACGTAAAAGTTCATGTGACTTCTGGAAATGGAGGTAAGGGTTCTACCCATCTTCGTCGAGAAAAGTTTGTTGCAATGGGAGGTCCGGATGGTGGCGATGGTGGTCGAGGTGGCCATATAATTATCAGGGGTAACAGTAATTTATGGACACTGGTTCATTATAAATACAAACGTCACTTTAAAGCAGGCCACGGTGGCCATGGAGGTAAACAACGAAGTACTGGTGCGAACGGTGAGGATATTATACTTGAAGTGCCTTTGGGTACGGTAATCAAGAATACGGATTCAGGAGAAGTCTTGTTTGAAATTACCGAAAATCAAGAAGAGCGAATTGTGGCTGAAGGCGGTAAAGGAGGGCGCGGAAACTGGCATTTTAAAAGTGCGACCAATCAAACTCCAAGGTATGCCCAATCCGGTATTGAAGGTGAAGAATGTAACCTTACTTTAGAGTTAAAGGTTCTGGCCGATGTGGGGCTTGTAGGATTTCCGAATGCTGGCAAATCAACTTTGTTGTCGGTTATCACCTCTGCCAAACCCAAAATCGCTGATTACGAATTTACTACGCTAAAACCCAATTTGGGTATTGTTGAATATCGAGATTTTCAAAGTTTTGTTATGGCCGACATCCCCGGTATTATTGAAGGGGCTGCTGAAGGTAAAGGCTTGGGGCATTATTTTTTAAGGCATATAGAACGTAATGCGACCCTATTGTTTTTGATTCCTGCAGATAGCAATGACATATCCAAAGAGTACGAAATCTTATTGGATGAGCTCAGAAGGTATAACCCAGAAATGTTGGACAAGCAACGACTGGTAGCCGTCTCAAAATGCGATATGCTGGATGATGAACTAATTGCTGAAATGGATGCCTTGATGAAAGAAGATTTTGTCGATGTAGAGTATCTTTTTATTTCTTCTGTGGCGCAAAAAGGAATTGCAGAATTAAAAGATAAACTCTGGCAGCGTTTAAACGAATAGTTTCCAAATTTTAGAGGACTCCACAACAAACTTTGTAACTTTAGGAAAGCCCCTTAGTTATGAAAAATATAGTTCTTTCATTGCTTCTATTTTTTGTATTTTCTTGTAGTTCAGTACGAGTGAATTACGATTACCAAAGTGGCACTGATTTTTCTGGGTACACCACCTACAATTACTTTACTGAAATGGATACTGGTCTAAGTCAATTGGATGAGCAACGTTTGATACGAGTTTTAGACTCTGCCTTAACCATAAAAGGAATTCGGTTATCAGAAGAGCCTACTTTTTTAATCAATATCAAAAGTGAAGTTTACCAAAGAGCTTCTGGAAACACAGTTGGAGTAGGCGTTGGAGGCGGAGGAAGAAATGTCGGAGGGGGCGTTTCAGTAGGAATACCAATTGGTTCATCCTCAATCAATAGGGCAATAATATTCGATTTTGTAGATACCCAAAGAAATCAGTTGATTTGGCAAGCTGATACTGAAAGTGGATTTCGTGATAATGCTGCACCATCGGTACGCGAAGACATGCTGCGAAAAGTAGTTGATAAGGCGCTTACCAAGTTTCCTCCGGAGAAAAAATAAATTTCCGTTCGCCAAGGGCAATTTACCGCTGCCCATAATTCAATTTCATTCAAAAACGTCTTATTCTAAATTTGATGTGTCGGATTCGTAACAATCTTATGGTATCCGAGTCCAATATTCATTAATAAAAACTAGATGTAATGAAAAAAACAATCAAAAAACAAGTGTTTTTAACTGTGATGGGCCTTTTTATCGGTCTTGGTGCGTTCGCCCAGGACATTACGGGCACATGGAAAGGTACCCTTTCAGTTCAAGGCGCTGAAATGCCTTTAATTTTTAACGTGTCCAATGAAGATGGAACAATAAGTTCAACTATGGACAGTCCTTCTCAAGGAGCAACGGATATCCCGATGGATGAAACCACCTTCGCTGATAATACCTTGACCATAGTATTTAAACAGGCTGGTATTAAGTATGAAGGAACCTTAGACGCGAATAAGGTCAGTGGAACTTTTTATCAAGGAGGAATGGAATTTCCTTTAAACCTGGAAAAAACTGAAAAAACCATCCCAGGAAACCCTGAGTTACCCAGTTCTGACGATGAGCTAACTTCTCTTGTTGCTTTTGACAAAGGAGATTTCAAATATTCCGTTGAAGATTATTTTGCGAAGCCAAAGGCCTCTACTTTTAGATTCTCACCTGATGGAAAATACATTTCGTATCGTGAAAAAGATGATGACGGCAAACGACATATTTATGTAAAGGAGGTAGAATCAGGCAATGTAACCAAGGCCATAGAAGAAAAGGAAGAATTGGTAAGGGGCTATGCTTGGTTGAACAATAATAGATTGGCCTTTTTAACTGATAAGGGAGGTGATGAAAATTACCATGTTTTTGCTGTAGATTTAGATGGTTCTAACCTAAAAGACCTAACCCCTTTCGATGGGGTGCAAGCCCAGTTTTCAAATCTTTTACCAGAAGATAAGGAGCACATCATTGTGAATTTGAATAAAAACAATCCGCAAATATTTGAGCCGTATAAGGTGAATGTAATCACTGGTGAATTGACGCAGCTTTTTAAGAATGATGACCCGGCTTCACCAATTATTGGATATGATTTCGATAAAGATGGAAACCTAAAGGGGTATACCAAACTAAAAAATGGAGTTGATCAAGATTATTACTATCAAGATGGTAATGGTGGTTTCAAGGTTTTGAAAAGTTTGAATTGGAAGGACACCTTTGCTGTTTTGAATTTTGACTATGCCACCGAAAATGAGCATGACGCTTACATAGTTTCGAATCTTGATAGCGATAAGGCGAGAATAATCAGATATGACCTAAAAGAAGACAAGGTATTGGCCGAAGTGTTCGCCAATGATAAATATGACGTTTCCAATTTAGGATTGTCAAAGAAAAGAGGTTATGAGCTTGATTATGTAAGCTATGAAGGGGACAAACAAGTAATTATTCCACTTAGTGATACCTACAAGCAATTTCATAAAAGAGTAACCGAGTCGTTTCCCGGTAAGCAGTACTCTATAGCTGATGCTACTGACGAAGAAGATAAAGTTCTTGTCTTTTTACAAAGCGATAAGCTTTATGGCGAGTATCATTCTTATGATGTCGCGAAAGATGAATTTACCTTCCTTTACAACTTAATGCCCCAGTTAAAGGAAGAGGATATGGCGGAAATGCGCCCAATAACCTTTACAAGTCGCGATGGAAAAACCATTCATGGCTACATTACACTTCCTAAAAATGCGGTTGATGGTGCGAAGGTACCGGTAATTGTAAATCCTCATGGTGGGCCTCAGGGTATCCGAGATTCTTGGGGTTTCAATCCCGAGGCTCAATTATTTGCCAGTAGAGGCTATGCAACCCTTCAAGTTAATTTTAGAATATCAGGTGGCTATGGTCGCGAGTTTTTGGAGTCAGGTTTCAAGCAAATAGGTAGAAAGGCCATGGATGATGTAGAAGACGGTCTTAAGTATGTGGTTGAGCAAGGATATGTTGATAAGGACAAAGCGGCAATTTATGGAGGAAGTCATGGCGGTTATGCCGTACTACGCGGATTGACCAAGACTCCTGATTTATATGCTTGTGGCGTTGATTATGTAGGGGTTTCTAATTTGTTCACCTTTATGGACAGTTTCCCAGAATACTGGAAGCCGTATCTTGAAATCGTTCGTGAAATATGGTATGATGAAACCATTCCAGAAGAAAAGAAAATTATGGAAGAAGTTTCTCCGGTGTATCAAATAGACAAAATTGAAAAACCCTTATTTGTTGTTCAGGGAGCAAACGACCCAAGGGTTAACATTAACGAGTCGGACCAAATTGTTGAAGCACTTCGCGCCAAGGGTCAAGACGTACCCTACATGGTCAAGTACGATGAGGGCCATGGCTTTGGCAAGGAAGAAAACTCAATTGCACTGTATAAAGCTATGATGGGCTTTTTTGCAAAACACTTGGGAGAACAAGAAAAAGCAACACCCATCAAGGGGTAATTATTGACCAACTAAATTTACATGAAAGAGGGCTCCGGCCCTCTTTTTTTATTGTGATTCATAAAATTCAATTGTGCTGTTACCGTTCAGTCTAACCTCTTTACCACTCATCATAAATCCCTTCGTAGAGCCCTGTTTTGACCATATTTTTATATCATAATTAAAACGAACAGTCATGGTAACAATTGTAAAAGTCATAATCGGTTTACTAACGAGTATTTTATTCTAATTCTATTTTAAAACTTTTTTGAAATCTGAAGAGTCACCAAGTAAAAAAAAGAAGAATGAGTTTGAATACTTTAATTGAAAAGCTAGAAAACCTAAATAGTGGTTTAAATGGGGTCAAATATGACAAGATGGCCAAGAGCACAGTACTTCTATTGAAAGAATTAAAGAAGAGAGATTTAACCTTGGAAGAGCAGGAGCAATTAATTGCCAGGTTCGAGATTAATTTTGAGAAAATTCAAAGCCAAAAAGATGTGAAAATGGGTCTGTCAAAAATGAAAAGCCTTTTGACCAATGACTTTGGTTTTGTGCCCTTAAATTATTACTCAACCTTGGGAAGTGGTGTTGGCCTAGCGTTAGGTACATGTTTGGGTATTTCATTTGGTGTGCCATTTTCAAACGGTTTGGTATTTGGACCAATAGTTGGGTCAGTTATAGGGTTACTTTGTGGACTTTTCGCAGGACTTATTATGGACCAAAAAAAGCAAGTTGAAAATAGGGTTTTAAAGAACCTCTGAATCGCAAGATGATTTAATAGTTTAACAAGTATCAATCAATCAAAAAATAAGAGTAATGAAAAAAAATTTTGACCAAATAGGGTATGTAATAGCAGGACTTCTGTTCTTGTATTCAGGAGTGTTAATGTTCTTTCAAGACAGTGGTTTGATTTATCCTGTATTAACCGTCTTATGTGCTGGAGTAATGTTCAGTTCTGCTCTTCAGACTCCTAAAATGAATAATAATTGTACAAATCTTTAAGATTATGAAAACTAGAAACGCTTTATACATCGCTGGAGCAATCTTGATAGCGTCTGTAATATTTGCCTTAGGTAAGTTTGAAAATTCAAACCTTATAGTCGCTACCATAATGGTCGTCATTGCCATGATTTTACTTCCTTTGGGTTATCGCAAGGATAAAGAATTGGTAAAGGCCTGTTTGGTCAAAAAACCCACTAAGAAAAAAGTAGCTATGGTAACTGTTGGCGTAATGGCCGTCTTTTTTGGATTGGGATTCGCCGTTGGTAAACTTATCTATCTTTGGACGCATTTGGAATAAACAGGTATTGAATGAATTTTCTTGAGAAAAATAGAAATATGGTTTTCTGGGGACTTCAGCTTTTGGGCTGGGGTTTCATTAATTTGATTTCAATATTCGTCATAAGCAAGTTTGGAACGGCTTTCGTAGTTTTTTCAATTACCTCTGGAATGTTTGTTGGAATATTTTCAACCTCCTTGCTTAGGGCCTACTTAAAGAAAGAGGTCGGCTTTGAAAATTTTGGCATTACAGAAATCATCAAAATCCTACTGTCATCAACTGTGGCTGCTGGCATATATGGTTTTCTCAGTTATGGCTTGGGCTATGCATATGGTAAATATGGTCCTGAGCTATCCGAGCTCGAACACGACATTCTTAAAAGTTTTGACAATGTGTGGCTTCTTGTTATTAATTCCATATTTATCATAGGGGTATGGACAGTTTGCTATTTGGTAATCAAGCTTTTGTTGCGGTTGAATAAAAACCGTTTGGAGCGATTGCAACTGAATTCTACCCTAAAGCAAGCGCAATTGAATACACTTAAGGGGCAGATAAATCCGCATTTTATGTTCAACAGTTTGAACAATATTCGTGGACTGATGTTGGAAGATGTCGAAAAATCTCGTGAAATGTTGACCAAGCTTTCTGAAATGTTGCGCTATTCATTGACAAAGAACGATGTCAATGCCATTGCTTTAGAAGAAGAACTTGAAATGGTTGACAACTACATAGCCCTATCTAAAATACAGTTTGAGGATAGATTGCAATTCACGAAAATTATCGAGAAGGATACAGAGCAAATTCAGATACCTCCTATGTTGATTCAATTGTTGATTGAAAACGCGGCCAAACATGGAATTTCAAATTTGAAACAAGGGGGTACGATAAGTTTGGAAACAAAAAAAAATGGGGAATACCTTTTGATTGATGTGACAAACTCCGGACAGTTAAAGATTGCCAAAGACTCCACACAATTAGGGCTTAAAAACATTAAGCAACGATTGAAATTGCTTTACGGCGACAAAGCTTCATTTGTTTTGAACGAAGGTGACGGTGAGGTTTTGGCCCAAGTAAAAATTCCATTAGTTAAATAAAGCATTAATGAAAGCTAGGACCTCTATAACTAGGTTGGTTTTTATTTTCGGAATGCCACTGGTTCTACTAACCGTTTTGTTCTTTTTAGTTCAAAATTCAAGCATCCAGAATTATAGTAACTGGAGTCTGGTAGTATCAATTGACCTCTTGATGACAATTCCTTTTATTTATTTTTTGTCAATAAGGCGAACAAAAATTCCAAAAACCACTATTCTACTAGTAATTCTTCTTGGATTATTATTGGGGTCTTTTTGGCTACCTGAAGAAAACCAATTCTATTTGGCTTTTTTTAAGCAATGGGTTTTACCCATACTTGAATTTCTGATTTTTTCTTGGGTTGCATTTAAAGTATGGAATTTCCGCAAAACCTTCAACAGCGCAAAACGAATAGGTGCAGACTTTTACGGTGTTTTATATAAGGTTTGTTCTGAGTCTTTTCCGCGCAGAATAGCTTCCTTAATTGCTACCGAAATAGCAGTATTTTATTATGGCTTCTTATTTTGGAAAAAACGGGCAATTAACCCAAATGAATTCACCTATCATAAGAACAGCGGCTCATTATCATTGATAGGAGCTCTTTTGGTAATAATTGGGGTTGAAACTTATGTTTTGCATCTGATGGTTTCAAAGTGGAATGAATCTGTTGCTTGGGCATTGAGTGTATTAAGTTTTTACACGATTATCCAATTATTTGGGTTCGCAAAGTCAATGTTGGATAGACCACATAAAATAGCTGAAGGCAAACTATACTTACGGTATGGAATAATGAATGAAGCTGTAATTACAATTGGTGATATTCAATCAATAGCGCTTTCTTCAAACGAGTTGGGAAACGAGGAAGATTTTCGTCGATTGTCTTTTCTAGGTAGTTTAGAAGACCACAATGTTGTCATAAGATTAAAAAACGAGCAATTTTTGGTAGGACTCTATGGAACCAAAAAAACGTATAAAACATTGTCTTTTTTTGTAGACAATAAAGTTGAATTTAAGAATAGGTTGGAAGCTCATGGGTGTTAGTGCAGTTATTGTAGAAGATTCTAGATTGGCCAGGAACGAACTTAAAGAGTTATTGAAGTCACATACCGAAGTCGAAGTGTTAGGTGAAGCTGAAAATGTTGATAAGGGATTTGATTTGATTCAGAACACACAACCTGATATTTTATTTCTAGATATCAATATGCCTGAAAAAGACGGTTTTGAATTACTTGAAATGCTAGATGAAGTACCGATAACCATTTTTACTACGGCCTTTGATGAATATGCCATAAAATCGTTTGAATACAATGCTTTGGATTATTTATTAAAGCCCATAAATCAAAAACGATTTGACCAAGCTTTGGAAAAGGCCAAAGCAAAACTAGAAGATAAACAGGAAAGTGATGCCGCGAAGCGGCTGACTTCTTCTAGTCAAATATTCATCAAAGACGGAGAAAAGTGCTGGTTGGTCCGAATCGGTGAAATTTCACATTTTGAGATTGTCGGTAACTATTCAAGGGTGTTTTTTGCAGATGAAAAACCCATGTTGTACAAGTCTTTAAATCAAATTGAAGAAAAGTTGCCTGAGGAATATTTTTTCAGGGCAAATAGACAGCAAATAGTGAATACCAATTATATTTCAGAGGTTGTGCCTTGGTTCAACGGTAAACTAAAGCTTACTATGAAAAATGGTGATGAGGTTGAAGTGTCAAGACGGCAATCTTATCTCTTTAAGGATAAGATGAGTTTTTAGTAACATCAACAACATAGGTTGCAATAATGGTTTCATCATTGACTACATGAACATCGTAGCGCCCTTTTTTACCAAAAGAACATGAGAATGCAATTCTGTTTTCAGCCTCAAGGTTGAAAGGTTTAATCCTTGTCTTTTTGTCCCCTGAAACCAAAACTAACTCTAAGGAATCAACTTTTGTCAACGGATTAACCGCAAGTTCAAACTCAATGTTTTTTTTGGTTGGCACATTTAAAAACATTTTATCCGGTTGAAGAGGAGTGATTCCATTTTCAAAAGCCCCTTTATAGACCAAAGGTCCTTGTAAAAAGGCATTAAAGCCAAAAGGTTCTTGGAGCAATAGCCATTTCTTTTCCAAGGGATAATGATTTTTAGCAAAGAGTTCAGGTGGGGATAAAAAATATCCGTCAGAAAAGTCGAACTCAAAACTAGGGTTGTTATTTTCAAGTTTCACCTTTCCTGCAGACCATGTAGCATCACATAAGTACCATCTACCATTCAACCTAATAGCATTCCAAGAATGGTTGGGCTTACTCTCAGCCGACAAATGGGTACTTGCAGTTTTGGCAAAACCATTAACCAGTTCACATTCCAATCCTGCGAGAATTGCCATTTCTTTTATTAAGTAGGCATAGCCAGTGCATGATGTTTTTTTTTGGCTTATCAACCGCTTAAAAACCTTTGGAAGGTATTTCGTATTCCATTTTAAGAATTTGTTCTCTTGCTCGTCGTATTTCTTTCTTTTTGAAATTGTTTTTTTGAACGAACTGTAATCATTTTTTATGTTAGAACATACCCAATAATAGATTGCTCTAAATTTTGCTGGTTCGCTTTCAAGATCAAATGTCAAATTGTAAACTAACCTAGGAAGATTATACAAGTCATCTCCTGAATGTGAAATTGCAATACTGTCAGCCTTCGAGAAATCAAATGCATCAGATTTGGTCGGCTGACAGTATAGAATACTTGAAATGAGAAATAAAATCAAAGGTGATTTCATTTCCTAAAAATTGAAGTGAACTTTTTTGCTTTTTTCTTTTTTGAAGAATAGACTTCATCAATGGAAACCTCGCCCATTAAGAGCACATCAGAATATTCAAATTGAATTGTTATGTCAATCTCAGTAGTATCGGAGGATTTTACTTCATACTCTTTTGTTTCATATCCCAAATAGCTAAACACCAAAACATCACCCTCTTTAAGTTTTCTAGAAAACTTAAACTTTCCATCGAAATCCGTTACAACCCCTTCATTGCTGTTTTTTAAAACCACATTTACACCTACTAAAGGAATATCTTGGTCGTCCAGAACGGTTCCCTTCACGATGTAGCTTTGTTGTATGCCCTGAACTATTGCCGGATTCTCATCAGATGTTTGGGCATGTGCAGACGGATTAGCACCAAGAGCCATAACTAAAATACTGGCGAAACCTACGGTCTTTCTTAGAAAGCTTTTACTTCTTAAGGAAATGGGCCTCTCAAGTTGTGAACTCTTAAATCTACCGCATAGGTTTTTTGAACCCAAGTTTAAAAATGTCAACATTTCGGTATTTGACATTTCTGAAAAATCAACCACTTCTTTTTGACAGTTTAGACAGAAACCACCATCAGCAGTTTTTTTAAAAGTCGCGAAGTTCTCCTCGCATGGCCTATCTACATTAATTTGAATTGCTGTTTTCATATCATTTGGTTTTTAGGATTATAAGACCAAACTAAACAGGCATATCAGATTTTAAAATCGAGAAAAAGGATAGGTGAAGTACTAATGAGCGAAATGTCCAAATGAATGAGGGAGCGTTTTTCGAAAAATTAGAATTGTCTAAAGTGATTTTAGAAGTCCACCGTCAATGGGAATATTTGTTCCGTTGATATAAGCTGCTTTGTCCGAAGCTAAAAATGAAACTAAATACCCGTATTCTTCTGGTTTGCCAATACGACCAACTGGCACTTGTCTTTCCATTGTCTTCCTCACCTCGCTCTGGCTGACTCCCAGCTTTTCAGCTTTTTTAGCGTTCAGTTGTGCAATTCGTTCCGTATCAAAATAACCGGTCAATACACTATTTACGGTTATGCCTTGCTTGGCGACATCCATTGCCAATCCTTTTGACCAGGTAACCACTGCAGCTCTAATGGTATTCGACAAAGCCAAATAGTTCAGTGGTTCTTTAACCGAGATTGATGCCACATTAATTATTCGGCCCCAGTTGTTTTTCTGCATGTGTGGCAAGGCAAGTTCTGTAGTGAATACCACAGATTTGAATAATAGATCAAACGCAATTTGATAATCATCAACTTTCTTCTCCAATGCACCACCTGCTTGTGGCCCTTGGGTGTTATTTACAAGAATATCTATCGTGTTGTTTTTGAAATAGTCAAATATTATTGCCTTGTAGGCCTCAAAATCACTAAAGTCAACTTGTAAGAATGAGTGTTCTTGATTTTCTGTCTTGGGAAGGTTTTTAATAATGTCTTGCATTTTGTCAACGCTGCGAGAGAGCAAGGTTACACTTGCACCACTTTCAGCTAGTTGTTGCGCTATGGCCTTTCCAATACCACGGCTGCTCCCTCCGACAAGGGCTTTTTTTCCTTTTAGTGATATGTTCATTTGTATTCTTCTCTAATCGGACTGAACACATCCATTAATTCACAAGGGGTCAATGCTTTGCCACTATGTGGTGTATTCGAAGGGATTACCACCACATCACCAGCTTTATAAACTTTCGTTTTCCCGGCAAGGGTAAATTCGAAATCGCCTTCAACAACATGCATTATTTGCTCATGGTGATGATGGTGCTCAGGGACCTCGGCCCCTTGTTCAACAGTCCAAAAGGCCCAACTTATTTTGTCTCCGTGTACCAATTTGCCATGGTAGCCAGGCATTATTTCTTTTGAATTGATTTCGGTTAAATTCATTTTAGATTCTTTTTAAAATATACATATGTTCATCAAGAACATCTTGTTTTGTAACAGTTACTTCTGGAACATATTTATCTTTTAAACTAAAGGTGTCTTCATGTTCAATTAAATCATAACCTTCCAAATTGGAATAGTAAGCGTCTTCAAGGGTTTGATATTCAAATTTTTCATTGGCATTTAAACGTTCTTCTGTGAAAGTTGCGAGCCTCTTAAATGCACTCCTTTCTTCAATTTCCTTTTGAAATGATACGCTACCAACAAACTCACCTTGTTTTTGAATTTTCGAGAACAACTGAAAAAGTCGATTTGTATCATTACTATCAATAAAGAACAATACCCCTTCTAGGAGAATAAATGACTTTTTATTTTGCTTAATTGAAGAGATTTTTTGTAGCAGGCTTTCCTCATATTCGGTATTAAAATTAGCTTCAATAAAGTGCAACTTACGATTTGGTAATTTGCCATTTCTTATCCACTCTGTAACTTTTTCCCTCTTATATAAAATGGAGTTGGGCATGTCTATTTCGATATGTTCCATATCTCCAGAAAGCAGAAATGGGTACATGCTAAATCCGCAACCAAAATTGATTAGTAGGTCAATTTCACCTGAATTAAAAAGGGAGGAAATCCTATCTAGAAAAAAGCGATTGCGAAGGCAATGTGCCAAAGGTTCGTATTCAGAAACGCTGGTTACATATTCGTTTCTATAGTCTTGGGTACGTTTACTTGGCCATAAATGGGCAAAGGTATCTTTGCTCAATTCTGGATTAAATGCTCGAAAATCAGCAGTAACAAAAGCTGTTTCAAATATTTCGATGTTCTCGTTCACAGAAAAAAGGTAGTAATTTTTAAAACTATCTTTGGGCGATAATTCATAAAAATGAAAATTCATTTTATAGCAATTGGTGGTGCCGCAATGCACAATTTGGCGTTGGCATTGGAGTACAAAGGTTATACCGTTACGGGAAGCGACGATATTATTTTTGACCCTTCGAAGAGTCGATTAGCTGCTAAAGGCCTACTGCCCGAAGAGTTTGGTTGGTTTCCTGAAAAAATAAATTCTGAGTTAGATGCCGTAATCCTTGGCATGCACGCCAAACCCGATAACCCTGAATTATCAAAAGCTCAGGAGTTGGGATTGAAAATATATTCCTATCCTGAATTTCTTTATGAGCAATCCAAGAACAAAACTAGGGTAGTCATCGGGGGTAGTCATGGTAAAACCACGATTACTTCGATGATTTTACATGTTCTTGAATATTGTGATATTCAAGTTGATTATATGGTTGGTGCACAGCTTGATGGTTTTGATAGAATGGTACATCTAACCGATGAAAATGACTTTATGGTTTTGGAAGGCGATGAGTATTTAAGTTCTCCAATTGATAGAAGGCCAAAATTTCATTTGTATAGACCAAATATCGCCTTACTGAGTGGTATAGCCTGGGATCACATCAATGTCTTTCCTACCTATGAAAACTATGTTGAACAATTCAAAATCTTTGTTGATGGAATTGTGAAAGGTGGCAGTATAACTTATAATCAAGAAGATGCCGAAGTTAAAAAGGTAGTCGAGGCTTCTGAAAATACAATTCGAAAATTTTCTTATGAAACGCCATCATATTCTGTGGACAATGGAATTACCTATTTAGAGACCGAAGACGGTCTTATGCCCTTGGAAGTGTTTGGTAGGCATAATTTGAACAATCTCATGGGGGCAAAATGGATTTGCCAACAAATGGGTGTTGACGAAGTCGATTTCTACGAAGCCATTTCAACTTTTAAAGGTGCAAGTAAACGAATGGAAAAACTGGCACAAGGTAAAGCGAATGTAGCTTTTAAGGATTTTGCCCATTCACCCAGCAAGGTTAGTGCAACGACCAAGGCCTTAAAAGAACAATATCCTAACAAGAAATTATTAGCTTGTTTGGAATTGCATACCTATAGCAGTTTAAATGCAGTTTTTTTGAATGAGTATCAGGGTACATTAGAAGCTGCAGATGAGGCAGTGGTTTTTTATTCACCTGAAGCAGTAAAAATCAAACGCCTGAAAGAGGTTACAACTGAACAAATCAGAGATGCCTTTAAACACAAGAATTTAAAGATATACACCAATCCAACAGAATTTCAAGAGTTCCTCTTTTCAAGAAATTTTAATGAAACCGCATTATTACTGATGAGTTCCGGAAATTACGGTGGTTTGGATATGGTAAAGCTGACGACCTTTTTTTCTTAAGTATCTGAACTTTTGTCAGATAAGAACGGAAGGCACACATTTTGTACTGCTAGTTTCGTGTCTTTCAAACCTTCAAATAAAAATTTTCTAAACGCCATTAAGCAACTTTTGACTATGGTACTAATGGCCATTATGATTGGGGTTTCGAATATTGTTATGGAAGAGGAACGGAGTATAAATGATACGCGTGCAAGAATAGAACAGCAGGTTGTTGAGAATGATGAAGAGGATTTGGCAAACTGATTAAGCACCAAATTGTCTAAGGTGATGGTCAAGATGTTTGTATTGCATTTGTCCCCATTGATTATACGTAAAATGTCCGAACGCAGGATGAGCTTCCCTTTCTTTAACATCTCTAGTAGCGTAAAACTCATTTATCAAGCCAAGTAAATTTTGTTTTTCCTTATCAAAATCTTGTTGGTCACTTACTTGAAATGCTTTTGGAGTTGGTTGGTTTTTGCGCCATTCCTTGTCATTATACATACTTTTTTTGAAAGACTTCATTAAGAGTCGCATCAGAAAGTTTGGTTTGTCCAGTTGTTTTTTGCCCAAAGCGGTCTCAAATGGAAACTGACAATGCCGCATCATTTGACCGGCATTCATTTTACCCCAGTTAGGTGTGTTTTCTGCGTTTATAGTATGGAGACGATTTAGAATTTCTTCATAGGTCTTTTGCTCGAATATTGATTTCATGGTAAGCTTGTTATTTTCTTCAAATTACAAATTCACCTAAAGAACTGAAAATCATTCAATCCGCTTATCTTTAGAAAATGGAAGAAAACCATTCCAAACTTTCCATTAAAAACTGGGCCAACGACGATAGGCCAAGAGAAAAGTTATTACACAAGGGTAGGGCGGTGCTGTCCGATGCAGAATTAATTGCGATTTTAATTGGTTCTGGCAATCGTGATGAAAGTGCAGTACAATTGAGCAAGCGTATTCTTGCATCAGTTGGCAACAACCTAAATGAGCTTGGCAAACTATCTATTAACCAACTCATGAAATTCAAGGGCATAGGCGAAGCAAAGGCGATTGGTATAGCAGCAGCGCTTGAAGTTGGCCGTAGAAGAAGAGGTGAAGAGATTGCAAATGTCAAGAAAATATCAAGCAGTAGGGATGCTTTTGAGCTACTACAGCCTATTCTAGGGGAACTGCCGCACGAAGAATTTTGGATAATTTATTTAAACAATTCCAACAAAATACTATTTAAGGAACAACTCAGTAAAGGAGGCATAACAGGTACTTTGGTAGATGTGCGTTTGGTAATGAAACAAGCACTGGAACACGGTGCTGTAGGATTGATTCTGGCGCACAACCATCCTTCAAGTGCTCTAAAACCAAGTCAAGCAGATAAGCAACTAACACATAAACTTAAAACCGCGGCCGAAGTACTTGACATCAAAGTGCTTGACCATTTGATAATTACCCAAAAGGCATATTTTAGCTTCGCAGACGAAGGTATTATTTAAAGAAAATGGTTAATGAAAATTTCTAATTTCCGTTTTAGAGCTTTGGTTTTTGTACTTTGTGTTTTTGGAAATTAACCACTGATGTTACTTATCTATACCCATAAAATAACCAGTCGTTTCCGTTATACCATGCACCATATTTTTGGTGAGTTGTTGGGCATCGAACATACGTTCACCACCAAAGTGGAGGATTTTATAAAACATAGTGGTGCCAAAATAACCTATACCAAACAACCTTTACAAAAAGAGCTTTTCATTCGCTCGAATGACCTATTGTTTGAGCAGGGTATTAATGACATACAGATAAAGGTTTCAGATTGGGAAGGGGTACCCTGTTATTTTGCAACAGGAGAGGAGAGCAGTATTCCCTTTGATATTTTCTCGGCAAGTTTTTACCTATTGAGCAGGTATGAAGAATACCTACCGCACGTAAAAGATGATTTAGGTAGGTTTCCTTCTAAGACAAGTTGGCTTTTTCGTGAAGGTCTTATTAAAAGGCCCTTGGTTGATATTTGGGCCCATAAATTTTTAAAGATTCTTCAAGAAAGATTTCCTGAACTTAAACGTGAACCAAGAAAATATAGATTTGCCCCCCTTATTAACGTTACCGTTTCGCATGCATTTGCCTATAAAGGATTTATTAGAAACATTGGTGGTGTTTTTCTAGATCTTACCAGGTTAAGGTTACGAAGGTTGGCAAAGCGGATAAAAACATGGTTCAATCCAAAAAAGGACCCTTACGATAATTTTGACCTGCTTATGCAATTGCACAAGCGGTTTAAGATAAAGGGACACTTCTTTTTTCAATTTGCCAAATATGGGCATCATGATAAAAACGTCTCCATATATAAAAACAAGTTTAGGTATTTAATAAAATGGGTTGGTGACTATAGTCTGGTATCGTTGAGTGCCTCATTTCAATCAGCGCTGGATTTGTCGATTTTAAAAGATGAAAAAAACGGATTAAGTTCTTTGATAAATAGACCCGTCGAGGCTGTTCGGTTACGCTATAATAAAGTTGCAATTCCCATATCGTACAGAAATTTGGTTTCTGCAGAATTCAAGGATGAATATAGTATGGGTTATTCACACACAATTGGTTTTAGGGCTGGAACTTGCACACCATTTTATTTTTATGACATTAATTTAGAAATGCAACAACCCTTGAGGGTACATCCGTTTGTGATGTATGATTATAGTCTTCTGAAATTAAAGAAGCAACAAGAGGTTTTTGATGAACTTGATGAAATCTACAAAGAGGTGAAAACCCTAAACGGAACATTAACGATGGTATTTTCAAATGAACTTTTTGGTAGCAAACATAATTTTCACTGGCTTGAATTATATGAAAACCTATTGAAGAGATATTATGTTTAAGGGGATTACAGATGTTTTCTTTGATTTAGACCACACATTGTGGGATTTTGAGCACAATTCTAAACTAACCTTTGAACGCATTTTAACCGAGAATTCTGTAAGGGTTCCTATTACTGAATTCTTGAAGGTTTATGTTCCGCTTAATAGGGAATACTGGAAGCTTTATCGTGAAGAGCGTATTACAAAAGAACGCCTGCGATACGAGCGCTTGAAGGTCACATTTGATGAATTGGGACATACCATTGACGACAATACCATATATGCACTGGCAGATGCCTATATCAAAGTACTGTCAACATTCAGACATACATTACCAAACGCCATGTCTATTTTGAATTACCTAAGGCCAAAGTATAGATTGCATATCATCACCAATGGTTTTCATGAAATTCAGGGCAATAAGCTCAAAAATTCGGGAATTGACGATTTTTTCCAGGTTGTTATGGATTCGGAGCAGGCAGGTGTTAAAAAACCAAATCCCAAAATTTTTGAATTGGCCTTGGCGTCGGCAAATGTTTCCCCTGAAAATAGTGTTATGATAGGTGACGATTTAGAAGCTGATGTACTAGGAGCACGGTCGGTTGGTATGCATGCGATACACTATAATCAGTTTAAAAAAGAAAATCAGGATTTTTCAATTACAATATCCGATTTGAACGAAATAAAAGACTTTTTATAAAGTTATAGTAGGGTAGTTTGTTGCTTAACTGTTATTAACAAAAAGCCCGAATGCTTCCAAAGTTTTTTAAATACATATTTTCTGTTTTGGCGATGGCATTCATTTTAAATGCCTGTACCGAAGATGTTAACTTCAGTCAAGCCGATGATTTGGAAGTTGAACCGACATTGGCATCCAGTATTTTTTATTTCGAATCAACGGAAGAGGTCATCAATTTGGCTGGTTCAGGGGCATTTTATACCGAAGATTTTACCTTCGAGGCATTTTCTGAAGCGTTTGTAGCGGACCGTATTCTTGATGGGGTAATTACCTACCAATTAGAGAATTCCACAAGTAAGCAGATTGACCTTGAAATTGAATTTTTAGATGCAAATGGCAATACAATTGATTCTGAATTCTTCAGTATACAACCTGAGCCAGCACCTATTACCGAAATTCAAGTGGCCTATGGCGATGGTGGTAAAAGTTTGGATATATTAAGGAATACAAGAACAATAAGGGTGAATGGTTCAAATCTGGGCGATGATACAAGTATCTCCAGTCAACCAGAACCAAAAATAATCTTAAGATCTAGCGCGGCTTTCACGGTAAAATTACAATGAAGAACGTACAAATACTGTTGCTTGCCATACTAAGTATGGCTTATTCGCATGCGCAAAATCGGCAACTTCTTTACGATTTTTACGAAATTCCGCAGTCTATTATGCTAAATCCGGGTGTAAAGACCCCTCAAAAATGGCATATTGGCTTGCCGGTAGCTTCTAACATCACATTTTATGCAGGCTCAAGTGGTTTAGCTGTCAATGATTTGTTCGCTGACGATGGAATCGATTTTACAACCAAGGTTCGTGATAACGCAGTAAATGGCTTGAACTTTAGGGATAATATCACCGCAGGTGGAACAATAGAAGTATTCAGTGCAGGGTTCAGAACAAGCAACAATCCTAAGAACTACTATTCCTTTGGAGTTTATGGCGAAGGATTCTTTCTAAATTATTGGCCAGAAGACTTGGCAAGGCTGGCTTTTGAAGGTAATGCAAACAATATTGGTAGGCGTTTTGAACTCAATCATTTAGCTACTCAGATTGAAGCAGTCAATGTATTTCACTTTGGAATTAACAGAAAAATCAACAATAAGTGGCTAGTAGGGGCAAGGGCCAAAATTTATTCTAGTGTCTTTGAACTAAAATCAACAAATAATGACGGATATTTTGTAACCACACAGGGGCAGGACAATATTCTAAGAAATACCATTGTTGCCGATGTTGAAGTGCGTACCTCTGGCGTAGAAAGTTTATTTGATGCATTGGATGATGACGTTGCCCAAAGCCAGGAATTACCAAGATGGCTCTTAGGTCGATCACTATTTGGCGGTAATCTTGGTTTAGGTTTTGATTTGGGTTTTACCCATGAGCTTTCACCAAATACATACATTACCGCAAGTTTACAGGATATTGGTTTTATTTATCATAACAACGACGTCAAAAACTACACTTTAAATGGAGCTGCTAGCAATGAAGGTGTTGAAATACGACTTCCGGAAGATTTAAATAATGCCAGCACAGAATTTTGGCAAGATTTGGTTGATGATTTAGAAACATTGGTACCGTTTGAAACAAATACGAATTCTTACTTTTCCCTTCGTCCAACCAAATTAAATGCATCAATTCGAAAGAATTGGGGAGAACGTGGTTTTAGTAGTAAGAACTGTGAATGTTCTACAAGCGCTATATCTCAACGAAGTAATGATTTAGACTATGTTAATGCAGCGGGTGCCCAACTATTTATGATAAATAGACCAAGGGGTCCCCAGTCAGCCTTGACCGCTTTCTATCAAAGAAGAATAGGCAATTTTATGGCGGTGAAAACGACGTATACAGCAGATAAATATTCGCTTGCCAATGTGGGGCTAGGAGTTAATTTTCAACTTGGACCAGTTAATCTCTATTTATTGGGGGATAATCTTTTGGGTTACCAAAACATTGCCGGTATGCATTATGCTTCTTTTCAATTTGGCCTCAATATCATATCTTGGAATGATTATTGATCTTCCATAAATATGAAAAAAGACTTACTACTCGTTTTTGGGGCAATTTTAATTGCATTTACGACCAATGCACAGTTTAATGAATATAAGTATGTGGTGGTTCCAATAAAGTTTAGCGCTTTTAAAAATCAGAACCAATTCAAGACCAGTACCATTATCAAATACGAATTGGCAAGAAAGGGTTTGAATGTTGCTTACAGTGATAATCTACCAGAAGAACTAAAAAATAATAGATGTTTAGGTTTGAATCTTGATTTGCTGGACGATTCGGGTATGTTTGCCACTAGGGTAATTTTGGCTTTCACGAATTGCGATGGGGTAGAGGTTTATCGATCCAAAGAAGGGAAAAGTAAAGACAAAAACTTTGAAGTATCTTACAGGGAAGCCATACAAGACGCCTCAGCTTCTATGGATCCCATAAACTATGCATATCAGGAACCAGCTACCCAGTCTGATCAGAAAGCCCAAAAAGAGACCGTGACGATTCCTATAGGTAATGATATCAAAGAAATCAAAAAAGATACCATTACCATAAATATGGGTAATGACATTAAACAGGTTGACGAAACACCATTACAAACAGATGTTCAGGAACAACAAATCAATGTTGTAGAAAAAGTAGAAGATTCGGAGGTTACGAAGGAAGAAGTTTCCATCCAAGAAGAAAAAGAACCAATGGAAGAAACAATTCAGACCTTATATGCCCAGTCAGTTGGCGAAGGTTACCAACTTGTGGACACAAGTCCTAAGGTTGTGTATGAATTGACACCAACAACTCTACAAGATACCTTTTTGGTAAAGGGTGTTGATGAGAGTAGTGGCATCCTTTACAAAAAGGATGGAAAATGGATCCTTGAATATGAAAGTAAGAATGGTAAAGTCGTTCGTGAACTGAACGTCAAATTTTAAAAGTCGTATTTATCTTTCCAGCGCTTTTTTAGAAATTCACGCATTGCATTTTCTCGAGCATTATTTCCTGGTATGTAGAAGGAAGTACCGGATATTTCCTTTGGCAGGAACTCCATTTCCACAAAGTTATTTTTATGGTTATGTGCGTAGGCATAATCTTCGCCATAGCCCAAGTCTTTCATTAGTTTGGTTGGTGCATTTCTAATCGCGAGAGGAACGCTTAAGTCACCAGTTTCCTTCACAATTTTTTGAGCGACTCCTATGGCCATATAACTTGCATTGCTCTTTGGTGAGCTTGCCAGATAGGTTGCGCATTGACTGAGAACGATACGAGCCTCCGGATAACCTATAGTACTCACCGCTTGAAAAGTTGCATTTGCCAATACCAAAGCAGTCGGATTGGCATTGCCAATATCTTCTGAAGCCAAAATAAGCATTCGTCTGGCGATAAACTTTACATCCTCTCCACCTTCGACCATTCTGGCCAACCAATAAACTGCGGCATTTGGATCACTACCTCTAATTGATTTTATGAACGCGGAGATTATATCGTAATGTTGCTCACCGGTTTTGTCATAAAGTACCGTGTTTTTCTGTACTTTTTCTAGAACTAAGGCGTCTGTGATCGTTACTTTTGAATCTTGGACAGAATTCACCAAAAGTTCAAAAATATTCAGCAGTTTACGACCGTCACCTCCTGATAACCGAAGTAGGCCTTCTATTTCTTTCAGGTTTATTTTTTTCTTTTTCAGTTCTTCGTCTTGGTCTATGGCCCGACGCAGTAAAGCTTCTAAATCTTCCTTGCTGAAAGAATTCAATACATAGACTTGACATCGAGATAAAAGTGCGGGAATTACTTCAAAACTTGGATTTTCAGTTGTTGCTCCAATGAGAGTTACCAAACCTTTTTCAACAGCGCCTAACAATGAATCTTGCTGCGATTTACTAAATCGATGAATTTCATCAATAAAAAGAATGGGGTTTTGAGTGGTGAAAAGTCCATCTGAACGTTTTGCTTTTTCAATTACTTCCCTCACATCCTTTACTCCGCTGCTAATTGCACTAAGTGTAAAAAATGGTCGATTGCTTTGATTTGCAATGATGCCTGCTAAAGTAGTTTTACCGGTACCAGGAGGCCCCCAAAAAATTATCGATGGAATATTACCAGATTCGATTTGTGCCGTTAATGCTCCTTTCTTACCAATTAGTTGTGGCTGCCCTATATAATCTTCTAGGGTTTTTGGTCGCATTCTTTCTGCTAGAGGAGCATTCATCTGGTAAATGTATACATTTTTAGAACTGACATTTTAACCATTTTTTGCCTTTGGCAGGTATTTTGGTAAATTTCTATACGATGTCACAGAATCAAGATTTTAAGTTTTCGAATAGTGTGCTGTTCGTTCCCTTTTTTTCAATGCTTTTAATTTGGGTTGTATATTGGTTGGAGCTCAAACTTGGTGTAAATTTTAATGAATATGGAGTTTATCCTAGAAAGATTGGAGGTTTAGTAGGCGTTCTTTGCAGCCCTTTTATTCATGGTTCAAGAGAACATTTGTACAACAACACGATTCCTTTGGTCGTACTGACAGCTGCAACATTTTATTTCTATAGAAGTGTTGCATGGAAGGTAATGGTCTTCGGTATATTAATTTCTGGTTTTTTGACATGGATAATAGGAAGACCATCTTTTCACATTGGTGCTAGTGGCTTGATTTATGTTTTGGTTAGTTTTATTTTTTTCAAAGGGATATTTACCAAACATTTTCGTTTGATAGCGCTCTCTTTGGCGGTAGTTTTTCTTTATGGGAGTATGATTTGGTATATCTTCCCAATTGAAGAAGGAATTTCTTGGGAAGGGCATTTATCCGGATTTGTAGTAGGTTTCGTCATGGCTTATTTTTTGAAAACTACAGTACCGAAAGAGAAAAAATTTGCCTGGGAGAAAGAGGATTATAATGAAGAAGAAGATGAGTTTATGCGGCATTTCGATGCGGACGGAAATTTTATCGAGAATGCTGATTCACAAGATGAATTCATTATTAATTACGAATTCAAAAAAGACCAAACAAAAAAAGACTAAGTGATTCGTTGTCGCAAAACTTCATAAAGAATTGCCCCGCAAGCTACCGAAACGTTTAGGGATTCTATTTTACCTTTAATAGGCAATTTCATCATTTCATCTACCACTTTTAAGGTTGAAGGGTTAATACCTTTTTCTTCAGAACCCATCACAACAGCCGTCGGGTTTTTAAAATCAATATCATATACAGATTTATCCGCCTTTTCAGTAGCTGCGACAATTGCCACTCCAGATGGTTGTAGATAATAAATGGCGTCTTTTAGATGGTCTACTTTGATAATTGGGATGTTAAATGCGGCCCCGGCTGAGGTTTTTATAGCAATATCGTTTAAGGGTGCTGAGCCACTTCTTGGCACAATAACCGCATGCACACCGGTACACTCCGCGGTTCTTATTATTGCTCCAAAATTTCTTACATCTGTTACCTGGTCAAGAAGCAGAAGTAATGGAGATTTTTCCCGTTCAAGAATTGATTCTATAGTGCTTTCGAAATCTTGAAATTCAATCTTTGATAAAGAAGCCACCGCACCTTGGTGATTACCATGTACTAGTTTGTCAAGTTTTTGAATTGGAACGTAAGATGTACTTATTTTTTGCTTTCTAAGCATACCCTCAAGTTGCTGAAATAAATCACCTTGAAGGCCTTTTTGCAAATAGACCTTATTAATTGCTTGTTCGGCATCAATAGCTTCAATAATTGCCCGAATTCCAAAAATGCGTTGCCCATCTTTCATATAGCCGCAAATGTAATCAAATGGTCAATTCTTCATATGTATTGTTGGGACAAAAAAAATGCAACCCTTAAGGTTGCATTTTTTTAATAAAGTCTATTTGATTTTTTATCCGTTGAGAAAATTAACCACCTTGTTTAGGTCATTAACATCGTTAACCTTAATCTTATTTTCTTTCAGATATTGTTTTAAATCTTCTTGTTTGCTTTTATCAACTAATTCTAAAAGCTTTTTGTTATTTAATTGAACTTCATCTAATCTTTTACCATCCGGACTTTCCAAATAATAAACGGTAGATTGACTAAATCGAGCAGGTGAACCTTTCACCAACGAGTTTTCAGCTTTCTTAGCCTCTTTAAAAGTTACTTTTAAGTGTTTATACAGCTTGTATTCACCATCCGAAACCAAAGTCATGTAGCCGTTTTTGGTGTTTCCTCTTTTGTCAACAAACGTTTTAAAACTCATTGACTTACCATTGGCTACAAGTCTTATTTTCTTGTCCTTGCCTAAACCACGTATTGGTTCGATTTCCGTATTCTTTTGCTTGATTTCAATCTCTTCGTTGTAAGCGTTATAGCGGTAGAATATTTCGCCAACATTCTCATCTCCATAAAAGAGTTGACCAGGGGCGAATGTATTGGATTGGTAGGGAGAACCTTCAATGGTATCATCAGTGTAGTCTAATTTATCCAGTTTATCCGCAATTGAACCCATTGCATTTAGATAAAGACCGTCGGTTTCACCGCCAACACCAGGAGTGTACTGCGCAACTTGCCCTGATGTCTGTGCATTAAGGCTTCCAATAACTAACAAGAAGGATAGTAATCCTATAACTTTTTTCATGATTTTCATTTTTCCTTAAGTTACAAAAAAATCTCTTTGTCTGTAATAGGGTTGTTGCAAGCTCAACAATTATTTACTCGTTGTTATAAAAGAACAAGGAAAGGCTTGTGTTATTTATTCAAGAAGACCAAAATGCTCAAGATGTCATTTTCATTCTTGACACTTAATCTTCTTTCTTTCATATGGGCTTTTAGTGCTTCCCTATCAGATTCCGCCACCAGTTTCAATAACTTACTTTTCTTTAATTCAAGTTCGTCAATACGGTTACGCCCTTCTAATTGAATGTAATATTCTACGAACTTGGAAAACCTCGCTGGTTGGGCAGGCACAAAGGAATTCTGAGATTTCATGGGCTGGGTATACTTTACATCACTTCTTTTATACAACGTATACTTTCCTCTTGAAAGTTCTTGTAGATAGCCGTTTTGGGTCAAACCTTTCTTATCTATGAATGTCTCAAAACTTAATGATTTACCTTCAGGGGTTAATACACGAATGTTTTTATCTCTTTGTAGGCCTCTAACCGGTGCTCCAGGAAAATCAACATTTTTGATTTCAATTTCTTCCATATAGGCATTATACCGGTAGAACACATCACCTTCTAGCTTATCCTTGTAATATAGTTTTCCTGGTAAAAATGTTTCTGAAGTATAGGCAGAACCTTGAATATCATTTTCTTCAATTTTTCTCTTTTCATTTCCTGATTTAATATCTCCCAAAAGGTATGATACTGCATCATTATTTGCTCCACCCGCCGACATTTGGTTATTTGCCAATTGTCCTGAGGTTTGGGCATTGATAAAACAAAAAGTAAAAAACGCAGCGGCTACTAATATTTTTTTCATTGTTCAAATTTTGATTGCGAAGCTAACTTTTTTAGTCAAAAACAGCGAATATTTAAAGTTAACTTGTCGATAAATTAGTTGATTATCCCTATTAATTGGAAAATGACAATATTTCGATTTTAGAATTTTATTTCCCCTAATTCGGTAATTGTCACTTATTGTTGTTTATGTACCAGCAATGGGCCATTATTTTGGGTAGCCAAGAGTAAAGAACCCGTTTTGGTATTTATGAACGAAACGTCTTTAATATTACCATCTAGAATAATTCCTGACTCAGTCCAAGGCATGGGATGGTAATTGTCCTTACCGTTTGAAAGTAGAATTAGCCCTGAAAATGCATCTAGTCTTGGTGTTTCAACTTCAGTTTCATAAATGTTCCCAACAAGCAGAACATCTTCATTTCCGTCTTTATTAAAGTCTTCAAACTCCATATTTAATACAGGGAACAATTGTGCTTCAAATGGCAATTCAACTTTATTAAATTCTCCATTTCCTTTATTGATCAATAGAATTGACTTAAGCTCATTGACCTCTGCCTCATAAGCATAGTTCAATTTTTCGCCATAAATATCCACAAGATTGGCATTCGCGAACTCAGAATAGGTCTCAAACTTTTGCTTAATAAAAGGCATCTGTTGCGATGAACATTCCCTACCTCTTACCGGAACATACTCACCATTGTATTGTTTGCTTAATACAATATCCGGTGTGCCATTCTCATCAAAATCAGTAGCAAATACTTTAAAAGGCTTCTTCTTACTGGCTTTGAATTTGATGTTTAAACCAACATTACCCAAAACATAATCGGGTAGATTATCATTATTTATATCAGTCTCTTCAATGGAATACCACCATCCTTTTGTTTGTTCAAGTTGACCTGGCAATTCAACTTTACCAAATTTCCCTTGGTTATTTCTGAAAAATCCAATTTCGCTCCATTCCCCGACTGCTATGAAATCTTGTTTGCCATCAGAATTGAAATCGGTTACTACGATATCATTGATAATTCCAAAATCCAATAATTCAGGCGCAATTTCTTTGGTAACATCTACCAATTGACCATGGTCGTTTTTCCATAAGGTCGAAGGCGCTGAATGCGGATAACTTTGTGGTATAATTCTATTTCCAACCAAAATATCCAAATCACCATCTTCATCATAATCAATCAAGTCAACAGACCTGCCACTTTTCGGGTTGGAATTAAGTACATCAATATTGGCCTTGACAAAATTGCCTTTACCATTATTCAGATAAAGTCTATCTGCATATAAAGTCGAATAATTTGAAAATTCGTTTCCACCACTAACTACAAATAAATCAAGGTCACCATCAAGATCTACATCAAAGAAAACTGACTGCATGTCTTCATAAGTCCTATCGTCTTCAAAAGCTTGATTCTTACGTTTTTCGAAAGAACCGTTAGTATTTTGAATAAATAGTGCACTGCTTTGCCCAGAAGCACCTCCTACAAATAGGTCTTCTAAGGTATCGCCATTAACATCACCCCTAGCAATAAAGGGCCCTAGAGTTGATTGTTTGTACGGTAGTAAAATCTCTTTTTCAAAATCATCATAAAAATTTTCACTATGCTCAAAATCAAGTCCGACATTGGAATTTTCGATTTCTTTGAAAATAGCATCAGCAGTTTTATCGAGGACCTTTTCTGTTGCATCTTCTTCTGTAAAAACCAGTGTTTGATTTGCTTTGATATTAAATCTTGTTTCCACTAAACCACTTGGCCATTTCACTCTTATGGTATCAACTATGGAATGATTTCCAAGACCAAAATGAGCTATGTTTTCTTGTGCAGAACGATACCCTCTTACCCTTCTTGTTTCATTCATCTGGGATTGGTCATCATAAGTAATGGTAACAGTTGCAAAAGACTCTGAAAGACGACCTTTTGGTTTAATTTTTAAATAATTGACACCTCCGTTTTCAGTAGTCATATTTCTGTAAAGGAAGCAGTTTTCATCCATATTATTCACAACCAAATCTAAGTCTCCATCATTGTCAAGATCGCCTTGTGCAGCTCCATTGCTGAAAGAATAATCACCAAGACCCCATTCTTTTGCAGCATTTTTAAAGTTCAGATTACCAGAGTTTTGATAGAGAATATTAGGTAATTTTTCAGAAGGCATTGACTCGTAAAGTTGTTTCTTTACTGATAGCGGTACTTGACCTTTATACTTAAGTTTTGACTCATATACTTTAAGTTGCAAATCATTGTCCAAAGCATATCTTCGATATCCATTGGTCACATAGATATCTTTGTTGGTGTCATGGTCAAAATCGCTCATTAAAACTGACCAACTCCAATCTGAATTGGCCATACTAGTTGCCTGAGAAATATTAGTGAATTTATCCTTAGCAGTTCTTAGTTGTAAGGAATTGTACATGTATTGGTGGTGAAAGCCAGCGGTGTTAATCAAATAATTGAACCTACCTGTATTCATTGAGGCCATCAATGTCTTTGAACGAATATGGTCGTCAGCTGCCATATCAAGAACGAAAAAGTCTTGTTTTAAGTCATTATTTATGTCGGCGAAGTCCATTCCCATTCCAAAAAAGGATATCTGCTGTGTATATTCTTTAATCCTATCTGTAAATGTTCCATCTTGATTATTGATGAACATTGCGTCAGGAATAAAATAATCACTTGCGATATAGAAGTCTAGCCAGCCATCTTCATTGATATCTGAAACAGTAACACCTAGACCGAATATTGGTCGCTCTACACCCGCAATCTTTGTTACCTCGATAAATTTGCCATTATCGTTTCGATACAAATGTGAACTGTTGTAGCGTCTGGCATCCGTGTCCTGTTCGATTATTTTATAGAGGTTAATAGGGTCAACACCATAAATTTCATTTTCATTCATCACCAAACAATCAAGATCCCCATCATTATCGTAGTCAAAAAATACGGATTGGGTACTTACACCTTCATCGGCCAATCCCACATTTTCTGCGATTTCAGTAAATGTTCCGTTCTTCTGATTCAGATATAATAAGTTCTTTCTTTGTTCTCGCGGAAAAGGACCACCCTGTGAAATATAGATATCTAACCAATCATCGTTGTTAATGTCAACAAATGTCACACCGTTAGACCATGTTTTGTTGTCGTTAATGCGGGCAACATTAGAAATATCTTCGAACGTTAATTCTCCTTTATTAAAAAACAATTTGTTCTCAACCTGATTACCACAAAAAAAGATATCATTTAAACCATCATTATTTAAGTCGGCAATACCCACCCCAGCACCATTGTAGAAATAATCATAGTTAAATAAGTTCTCTTTTGTTTCTAGATTTTCTTGGATGTTATTTTGAAAAAGTAAGTTACTTTCCTCAGAGGGTATTCTTTCAAATACTTTATTGGATTCCATTTTTTTATCTGAATTGACTTGAGATTCATCAAAATCAGATTTGTTCTTACAACCACAAAAAATAATGAATAGTGAGAATAGGGTGCAATACCAAAAGATATTTGGACTAAGGTTCATAATTGTTGTTTCAGATAAGCTTTATGAAGTTCAGTGGCATTGCTTTGCAACATAATTGTATAAAAGAAATGTAAAAGTGCTAATATAGAAAACAAAAAAACCACCTCAAAAGAGGTGGTTTTATTATGTAAATAGAATATTTCTAATTAGTCTGCACAGAAATCAATTGCAACAGGACCGGCACCTGTACCAGTACCTACGCTTGCAACTTCGTTACCAGCAGGGGTTGTGATTGTAAAGGATATTTCACCCCAGAAATCACCTTGAAAATCGAATACTGCTGCATCTGTTTGACCAGCTGGAACATCAAATGTAGCTGTTCCTGCACTGTCACCATCAGTACAATCATAACCTGGATCCTCGTAAGGAGTACAAAGGCCAATTTCGAAAACTGAACCATCACTCAATGTTACGATAAGACCAGGACCACCACCGTCACCGGTAGTTGGTTGCCATCCGTCTCCAAAAGCATCTGCCATTTCAACAGTCCAAGTACCTTCTTGAGTAGGCTTTGGAGCACATACTAAAGTAGAAGTATACTCGAAAGGAGAACTAAAATAAGAACCTGTTAAAGTACCAGAGTTATCAGCTGCTGAAAAAGTAAGCCCATCTGTTCTTACAATTTCAAAACGAATGGTAAAAGCATCACCACCGAATATATCAGATCCTGTAAGACCTAATGCAGATTGCATTTCGGCCGCAGTAGTGCTAAAAGTGAATCTTGGAAGTCCAAATTCACCAATAGTAGCATCGCCTAAAGAGAAGCTCTGAACTAATACTTCAGTATCGCCGATCGTAGAAGAACCACGGTCAGCAGTGTTATCACTATAACCAACGTATACATCTAGAGATTGGGTTAAATTTCCACTCTCTTGATCTTGTACTTCTACAGTAGCACTGAATCCACCACTTGTAAGCGTACTGGTAGGTACATCATACTCAATTGTATTTTCAGTTACTTCAATTGTACGTAGGGCAGAACCTCTGGTTTCCCCATCTATAATTGCATCGATGACCTGATCACCGTCTTCACAAGCTGCGAATAGTAATCCTACCATTCCAACTAAGAGCAAACTATATTTAAAATTTATTTTCTTCATTTTTTCTAAGATATTTTAGTTAGCAGGTGGAAATGTTGGACTTGCTGGATTTGTATCCCAAAAAACTTGTGTATTCAAATCTGTTCGTTGTGTAACGTTAGGATTGTTTAATACCTCATTTTGTGGTAATAAATAAGTTCTTGGGAATGGTCCTGGATCTGGTTCCCAGTTAGGGAATACCGTTGTAGGGAATCCTGTCTTACGATAATAATTGTAAGATTCAAAAGCACCACCATAAAGAGTTACAAAATATTGCTCAGCGAATATGTTCTCTTTATCGTCACCTGTTGCAGCATCAAAAGCAGCTACAATACCATCGATATAAGCTTCAACGTCATCAGCTGAAGGCTCGAACGAAAGGTCAGCACTAGAATCCAATGCTCCGAAAGTTTGAACTTTTGCGATTGATTTTTCCAATCCAGCTCTCATTGCAGCAGATCTTTCAGCATCAGAAGCGGCCATTTCACCAATCCAAAAATCAACATAAGAAGAAAGGATGATTGGAGTAATACCGGCTCCGCCACCACCTTGACCGATACCTACACCAGGCGCAACATTCACACCTGTTACAGCATCAACTTCGTTGAACTGGCTGTCATCAAATCGTCCAGCTGTTGGGTATACACCAGGAGCAGCTTTTAAGAATCCGTCTGGTGGTCCACCTTCGTCGTTACCATGACTTCTTCCCCAGTATCCATTATCAACACTACAGTACACAAAACCTGCGTAATGTGGAGGAGGTGTAAACAAAGAACATGAAATAGTTTCTTCGTTTGGTGGTACTGGATTTCCACCTACATCCAAGGCACCAGGAGTACCATCAGATTGACGGTAGAAGTAGTAACGAATTCTTGGATCATCGTTTTGCAACATCAAATCCATCAAATAGTTCGAACGATAAGGACCGGAACCTGCGGGTGCATAGGCAGCAGCGTAAAGTGGATGTCTATCATCCGGCTGTAAAGCACTAGTACCATAAGAAAATTCCAAGTCATCAGCCTCATCAGCAATATAGTTACCACCAGCAACGATTGCATCAAATGCCGACTTATTACCTGTATTCTTGTATGACCTTAGTCTAATAGAGTTAATAGCCTTGATCCATTTATCAGTGTCACCACCATAAAACATATCTGTAGCGCCATTAGTTGAAGGACCAGATGAAAGAAGGGCTTCAGCTTCAGATAATAATCCGAATGCACCAGCATATACTTCTTCTCCACTATCTAAAGCAGGAGCAGGAAACTCGGCAGGATTACCAGCTTGTGAAAAAGCGGCAACACCAAGCATATCTACCAATTGAAATAATGAGTGCGCATACATTAATTTACCAAGTCCAATATGAAAAGATAAATCGGTATCCGTCTCCGCATTGATTTGCTCCAAAGTCTGCAAGTTTGTTAAAATACCTACACTTACAGGGTCACCAATAATAGTTCCACCGGAACTATAGGTTCTTGCCCAAGTAGCATTCAAATCACTACCGGGTAATGCGTTGAAATAGTTCCTTCCGAAGAAGTAATCTATACGCGTCAACTCCCCTACATCTTCAGACAAGAAATACTGATTTGATGCATATGCCAATTGAATGGAATTCAGCAACAAGTTTGGGTCTGATTGTGTCGGAGATAATTCATTCGGACTTACTGTTAAGTCCAAATCTGTTGTTTCGCAACTGGTTATTACGGTTCCAACCGCAATAATCGCTGCAAATTTTTTAAATATTTTATTCATGATATTCTCTCTTATCAATTTTTTATTAGAATGATGCTCGAATTGTGAAACCGTACCTTCTTGAACTAGGACCGTTAATGAAATCAAATCCTTGACCATTTCCAATACCAACACCCTGTACGTTAGGATCAAAATTCGCACCATCAGGAGTGTTGTAAGCGTCATACCAAAGGTTGAAACCTTGTAAAGTAAATGTCAAAGAACCAAATGGGGTCTTATCCAAAAATTTAGAAGGGAAACTGTATGCCAAAGAAACCTCTTGCAAACGAATTACAGAAGCATCATAGATTCTTGTTTCCGTAGGACCAAACAATAGGTTACTAAAGAAATACTGAGAGTTGTTAATCTGCGTATTGTTCGGAGAACCATCAGTTTTAACCCCAGGAAGTATATAAGTATCCAATCTGTTTTGAGTTTCTACAATAAGACCACGACCTAATAAGGTAGCAACCGTACTTGACATGATATCACCACCTTTTGTATGGTTAATCTGGAAATTCAAATTCCAATTCTTGTAACGAATCGAGTTGATAAAGTTCATTTGGTAATCAGCGATAGCATCACCAATGATTGGCACGTTACCATCAGCATCTTGCTCAGCTACTTGGTAGTTACCAGCAGCATTAACAATGAAATTACCATTGTCATCACGTTGGATGGCAGTACCGACGATGGTACCAATTGATTCACCTTCGATAGCTGCGTTTGAACCCCAGTTTAGAGGACCTCCGTCTGCTAATGAACCAGCATAGAATATCGCATCTTGAGCAAGTTCTGTTACGGTTACATCATTGGTAAAGAAATTCACTCTTGAATTCCAGTTGAAATTTTCACTTCTAAAGATGTCAACACCTAAATCAGCTTCAAAACCTTTGTTCTCAATTGCACCAATGTTACTTTGAGTAAGTGTGAAACCAGTTGATGGTGCTAACGGCTCTTCAACAATCAAATCGTTTGTTGTTCTCAAGAAGAATGTCGCATCAAGTGAAATTCTGTTCTTCCAGAATTTTGATTCAACACCGAATTCAAGTTCTTCCAAAAGTTCAGGCTTCAAATCAGGATTTGCTCTAAAGTTTGCAACTTGGTTGGTAGTTGTTGAACCACCGCCGATTGGATCATTGAAAATTTGAGTAGTCTGCTCAGTGAAACCAACGGTAGGATATGCTGAATCAGTATCAAAGTTTGCAGAAGTACCATAACTAGCTCTTATTTTCAAGAAGTTCAATCCATTTTCTGATTTTAATTCTGGGAACGCATTGGTTGGTAGGAATGAAACACTCGCACCTGGATAAGCTATATTGTTATTAGCACTCTGGAAATTCGATACCCAGTCTTGACGTGCACTAACGTTAAGGAATAAGAAATCATCATAGTCCAAAGTAGCTTGACCTAATAAACCAACAATATTTCTTTTTCTAGAAAACTGTATCGGCAACTGATTTTGGAAGTTGAAATGTCTCTTAACACCAAATACCAACTGTCCAGTACTAGCTACACCATTTCTATCAAAAGAATCCGATCTTGCAGTTGCACCAGCCGTGAATGAAAGTCCTAATTTCTCTGATAAATCATAGTTACCATTAATAGAAGCAAAATGATCCCAAATGGTATTGTTATTATCAAATGTATTTAAGAAACCAAAAATCGCCGAATTGAACTGAACACCGTTTTTGTTGGAACTGTTAACGTTTCTCTCATTGTAAAAATCCAAACCTGTTCTCCAGTTCAAATTAAGGTTTTCATTCAACTCATAATTTGCAGAGAGGTTCCAGAAGAAACGATTAGTAATCTGACGGTTAGTCACGTTTTTGGCCGTCCATCTTGGATTAATGATACTGTTGTTCTGTCTGTAGTAAACACTACCACCAGTAATAGGATTTTCAAAAGGTAATCCCATCAAATCAACACTACGAGGTGTAAAGAATACTGCACCGTATACTGATAGACCGGTAGTACCATTACCCCTACTTGCTGCAATCGGAGGAGTCTTAACATCCGACTTTGCATAGTTCATAGTACCACGAATGGTAAATTTATTAGTCAATTTAGCTACACCACCTAAAGAAAGGTTTAATCTGTTAAAGCTGTTACCTGGCGTAAAACCTTCATCGTCATAGTAACCAAGGTTTGCGTTAAAAGATGTATTACCATCATCAGAACTACCCGTTACATTAACATTTGTATTTAAGGTATTACCTGGACGGAAAAATTGATCAACAGAGTTGTAAGGTCTCCAATCGTAACGAGCTCCTGCGAACTCAGGAAATGCCTGTGGAATACCTGTTGCTGAAGAAGCAGTTGAGTATGGGTGAGCCAAAGTACCTGCGTCATCTATAGCAGCTTGATTTGCCCATCCTGCAGTACCATCCCTGTCAAAACTTGGTCCCCAGTTACTGAAGAACCATCCGAAAGCTTGGTCAAAACCATTACCAAATTGATCTTGGTAGTCAGGAGTTGAAGCGATTTCGTTTGCGAAGAATGATTGACTAACAGTTATCTCTGTTTTCTTAGGACCAGTTGTTGCAGAACCTGCTTTGGTAGTAATTAAGATTACACCGTTACGACCTTGCGTACCGTATAGAGTGGCAGCTGAAAGTCCCTTTAATACTTCAATACTTTCTATGTTGTTTGGGTCAATGTCCAAAAACCTTGAACTAGCAGTGTTACCGCCAAGGAAGTCGTCAGTACCGTTGGCACCGTCATTATTGGTGTCATTACTGAATGGTACCCCATCAACAATAAATAAAGCTTGGTTGTTACCACTGAAGGAGTTTAAACCTCTAATTACAACATTTGTTGCAGATCCAGAGGCACCACCAGCGGAAGTAATCTGTACACCAGCTGCTTTTCCGGCAAGTACCCTAGCAACATCACCCTCAGCACGATCCTTTAAGGCTTCTTCACCTACAGAACTTACAGCATAACCAAGAGCTTTTTTCTCACGCTTGATACCTTGGGCTGTTACTACCACCTCTTCCAAAGCCTGAGCATCTTCACTCATCTGGACATTAATGGTTGTGCCGGCACCGACTGCTCGTCTTTCAGCCTTCTGACCGATGTAAGTAAACAATAAAGTTTGACCCTCACTGGCTGAGATGGCATAATTACCATCAAAATCCGATTGGGTTCCATTCGTCGTCCCTTCAACGACAATATTCACTCCAGGTAGTGGTAGACCATTTTGGTCTGTTACATTACCTGTAATGGTCTTGTCTTGGGCATATGACAAATGCACCAGTAACGCCAGTAAAAGCGTTAAGATTCCATTAAATCTTGTTTTCATTTGTTAAATTATTTGAATTAGCTAAGCACGAAAGTGAAAAAATCATGTTAATAATCCAAAATAATTTTAATAAAACTTTAGGAAATTAACCTTCATTGCCATTTTCTTAAGTACATCCTTGTTTAAAGAAGATACTTCAATTTTATGCCCTGAAATTTTGAAATAATGCAAATAGGTATCTGGCCTTGGCTTATTTAAAGGGATTTAAAATCGCTCAAGGGAAGATTACGGTTAGGGAATTTAAATTATGGAAGCTGTTTAGTTTTAATTGGCACTAAAAATTTCATCTAGAATAATGCCTGAGGTTTGTCAAGCGATTTAAGCACCCCTGGTTTTCAATGTTACAATATGGTTTGGTCGTCACATAATAATATTGTTTTAATTCGAATTTTTAAGATTTTGAAATTTCTTAATTAATGCACATTATTTCATTAGTTCGGATTTAGGATAAGTAAAGACCATATTGAAAAGCCAGTCCATGGCATTCGGATTTTGGAATTGAACAGGAAAATAGTTTTAAACCATACCTTAATATATTATAGATGGAAATCGAATTTTGCTGTGTGAAATTGGTATTTAGATTATTATGTCCTCGATGGTTTGAATTATTACTAATTATTTCTACATTTGCAGCCCCAAAAAATCGGGGTTATACATTAATAAATAATATTTAATGCCAACAATTTCACAATTAGTACGAAAAGGAAGGGCCACAATTACCAAGAAGAGTAAATCGGCTGCTTTGGATTCGTGCCCTCAACGAAGAGGGGTGTGCACACGTGTTTACACTACTACACCTAAAAAACCAAACTCTGCTATGCGTAAAGTAGCAAGGGTTAGGTTGACCAATGGTAAAGAAGTGAACGCGTACATCCCAGGTGAGGGTCACAATCTCCAAGAGCACTCGATAGTATTGGTTAGAGGCGGAAGGGTAAAAGATTTACCAGGAGTTAGGTATCACATCGTACGTGGAGCATTGGATACTGCCGGAGTTGCCGGTAGAACCCAACGTCGTTCCAAGTATGGTGCAAAACAACCTAAAAAGTAAGATTCGATGAGAAAAAGACAAGCGAAAAAACGACCATTGTTACCAGACCCAAGGTTCAATGACCAACTGGTAACGCGTTTTGTAAATATGATGATGTGGGACGGTAAGAAATCCGTTGCCTACAAGATTTTTTACGATGCCATTGATATCGTAGATCAAAAGAAGACCGACGAAGAGAAATCTGCCCTCGAACTTTGGAAGGAAGCCCTTTCAAACGTAATGCCTCATGTTGAGGTTAGGAGTAGACGAGTCGGTGGTGCTACTTTTCAAATTCCAATGCAAATTCGTCCAGACAGGAAAATTTCTACTGCCATGAAGTGGTTAATTAGTTTTGCCCGCAAGCGAAATGAAAAATCAATGGCACAGAAGTTGGCTTCCGAGATTTTGGCCGCTGCAAAAGAAGAGGGCGCAGCTGTAAAGAAAAGAGTGGATACCCACAAAATGGCCGAGGCTAATAAAGCATTCTCACACTTCAGATTTTAATTGAAAAATGGCAAGAGATTTAAAATTCACTAGAAATATTGGAATTGCTGCGCACATTGATGCTGGTAAAACCACTACAACAGAACGTGTCCTTTTTTATACAGGTGTTAGTCACAAGATAGGTGAGGTGCACGATGGGGCTGCAACTATGGACTGGATGGAGCAAGAGCAGGAACGTGGTATCACCATTACTTCTGCAGCTACAACGTGTACATGGCAGTTCCCTACAGAACAAGGTAAACCCACAGCAGATGCGAAGGATTACCACTTTAATATAATCGACACTCCCGGTCACGTTGACTTTACGGTTGAGGTAAATCGTTCATTACGTGTATTAGATGGGTTGGTTTTCTTATTTAGTGCGGTTGATGGTGTAGAGCCACAATCTGAAACCAACTGGAGGCTAGCTGATAATTATAAGGTACCACGAATTGGTTTCGTAAACAAAATGGACCGTCAAGGGTCAAATTTCCTTAACGTGTGTAAGCAGGTTAAAGAAATGTTGGGTTCTAATGCAGTGCCAATTGTTTTACCTATAGGTGAGGAAGCTGATTTTAAAGGCATTGTTGACCTAGCGAAGAACCGTGCGATTGTTTGGCATGATGAGAACTTTGGTTCAACCTTCGATGTAGTAGATATTCCTGCAGAAATGGAGGAAGAGGTTCGCGAATATCGTGCAGCCTTAATCGAAGCAGTTGCGGAGTACGATGAAGAATTGATGGAAAAATTCTTTGAAGATGAAGATTCCATCACTGAAGAAGAAGTACATGCTGCACTGAGGGCTGCTGTGATGGATAGAGCTATTATACCTATGGTATGTGGTTCTGCCTTTAAGAATAAAGGTGTACAGTTTTTATTGGATTGTGTTTGCCGATACTTGCCTTCTCCTTTGGATAAGGACGATATCGTAGGAACAGATCCTCATTCAGGTGAAGAAATTACACGCAAGCCAGACCCGAAAGAACCGTTTGCGGCTTTAGCTTTTAAAATTGCCACTGACCCTTTTGTTGGTCGATTGGCTTTCTTTAGAGCGTATTCAGGTCGTTTAGATGCGGGTTCTTATATCCTTAATAATAGGTCAGGTAAAAAAGAGCGTATTTCTAGAATCTATCAGATGCACTCCAATAAGCAAAATGCTATCGATTATATCGAGGCTGGTGATATTGGTGCAGCTGTTGGCTTTAAAGATATCAAGACCGGTGACACCATGTCAGCGGAGAAACATCCAATTGTTCTTGAGAGCATGGATTTCCCTGACCCTGTAATCGGTATCGCTGTAGAGCCTAAAACAAAAGCTGATGTTGACAAGTTGGGAATGTCTTTGGCCAAATTGGCAGAAGAAGATCCAACATTTCAAGTAAAAACTGATGAAGCTTCCGGCCAAACCATTATTTCTGGTATGGGTGAGCTTCACTTAGATATTATTGTTGACCGTTTACGACGAGAATTTAAAGTTGAGGTCAACCAAGGTCAACCTCAAGTTGAGTACAAGGAAGCACTTACAGCTACGGCTGATCATAGAGAGACTTACAAGAAACAGACAGGTGGTCGTGGTAAATTCGCTGATATCGTATTTACAATGGAGCCAGCTAGTGAAGAAGCTGGAGCTGGATTGGAGTTTGTTAATGTAATTAAAGGTGGTAATATTCCTAAAGAATATATCCCGTCTGTAGAAAAAGGATTCAAAGAGGCAATGAAGAATGGTCCTTTGGCTGGATTCGAGATGGATAGTATGAAGATTACCTTGAAAGATGGTTCTTTCCACCCTGTGGATTCTGATTCCTTGTCATTCGAATTGGCTGCTAAACTTGGCTACAAAGAAGCTGCTAAAAAAGCGAGAGCTGTTTTGATGGAACCTATTATGAAGTTGGAAGTATTGACTCCGGAAGAAAACATGGGTGATATCGTTGGAGATTTGAACCGAAGAAGAGGTCAGGTCAACAATATGGACGATAGGGCAGGTTCTAAGGTTGTTAAGGCTGAGGTACCACTTTCAGAAATGTTCGGATATGTTACTTCGCTAAGAACCTTGAGTTCTGGTCGAGCAACATCTACAATGGAATTTTCACATTATGCCGAAACTCCTTCTAACATTGCAGAAGAAGTTATTAAGGCAACTAAAGGTGTAACCGCATAATTTTCAGAAGATGAGTCAAAAAATTAGAATTAAATTAAAGTCTTACGACCACAATTTGGTGGACAAATCTGCTGAAAAGATTGTAAAGACTGTTAAAACAACAGGTGCAGTGGTAACGGGTCCAATTCCATTACCAACACACAAGAAAATCTTTACGGTTTTGCGTTCTCCACACGTGAACAAGAAATCAAGAGAGCAATTTCAACTGAGTTCATACAAGCGTTTGCTTGATATTTATAGCTCTTCTTCCAAAACGATTGATGCTTTAATGAAATTAGAGCTTCCAAGTGGTGTGGAAGTCGAAATAAAAGTGTAAGTTTGCACGCCCTTAGAAAAAAGGGATAACATGTCCTAAGCTGCGAGCGAAGGAAAAACGGAGAAAAGAATACAAAATCTGGGTCACAGAAAATATTCTTTGACCCAATTTTTTTGCCCAAAAAATGGGTGTAACTAAATAAAAAGTAAAACAATAGATAGTATGTCTGGGTTAATTGGAAAAAAAATCGGCATGACCAGCATCTTCGATGAGAACGGGAAGAATATTCCTTGTACAGTAATCGAAGCTGGACCATGTGTGGTTACCCAAGTCAGAACCGAAGAGGTAGATGGGTACAGTGCCCTTCAACTCGGTTTCGATGACAAGGCAGAAAAACGCACTAGCAAGGCCGAACAAGGTCATTACAAAAAAGCAGGTGCATCGCCTAAGAAAAAAGTCGTTGAGTTCCGAGATTTTGAAGGAGAATATAAATTAGGTGATACCATAGGTGTTGATTTATTTGCGGAAGGCGAATTTGTTGATGTAATAGGTACATCAAAGGGTAAAGGCTTTCAAGGTGTGGTAAAGAGGCACGGTTTTGCCGGTGTTGGTCAAGCAACTCACGGTCAGCATAACAGACTACGTGCTCCAGGTTCCATCGGTGCGGCTTCGACTCCTTCAAAAGTAGTGAAGGGATTGCGTATGGCTGGTAGGATGGGAGGCGAAAGAGTAACCGTTCAAAACCTGAGGATTTTAAAAGTGGTTCCTGAGAAAAACCTTTTAGTGGTTAAAGGTGCCATTCCTGGTCATAAAAATGCTTACGTAACCGTAGAAAAATAAGGTCATGAAAGTAGCAGTATTAGATGTAAAAGGTAAAGATACAGGTCGTAAGGTTGAGCTTTCAGACAAGGTATTCGGAATTGAGCCAAATGAGCATGCCATTTATCTTGATGTGAAGCAATATTTGGCTCACCAAAGACAAGGTACACACAAAGCAAAAGAACGCGCTGAAATTGCGGGAAGTACTCGAAAAATCAAAAAACAAAAAGGGACCGGTACCGCAAGGGCAGGTAGTATAAAATCTCCCGTTTTTCGTGGTGGTGGTCGAATTTTCGGTCCTAGACCAAAAGATTACGGTCAGAAGTTGAACAAAAACGTGAAACGTTTGGCTAGAAAATCTGCTTTGAGCTTGAAGTCAAAGGATAAAGAGTTGTTAATCGTTGAGGATTTCGATTTTGATACTCCTAGAACAAAAGATTTTGTGCAGTTTTTAAGCTCTTTGGGCATCCAAGACAAAAAATCATTGGTTGTATTAGGAGGTGAAAATAACAATGTTTATTTGTCGTCTCGAAACCTTAAGAGTTCTGAAGTTGTAAGAGACTCAGAAATAAGTACTTACAAGATTATGAATGCCAAAAGTGTTGTTCTTCTTGAAGGTGCGGTAAAAGAATTGGAAGCTAACCTAAGTAAATAGAGAAGCGATGAGTGTTTTAATCAAGCCAATTATTACTGAAAAAATGACCGCTGATAGCGAGTTGTTTAACAGGTATGGTTTTTTTGTTGAGCCAAAGGCCAACAAGCTTGAAATTAAGGAAGCCGTTGAAACAACCTATGGTGTTTCTGTTGAAAAGGTGAGAACCATGAATTATGGTCCAAATCGTAAAACTAGATATACCAAAACTGGTATTCAACACGGTAAGACCAACATGATGAAGAAAGCCATTGTTGATGTGGCTGAGGGTGATATCATTGATTTTTATAGTAATCTATAATAAAGGGTAATGTCAGTTAGAAAATTAAAACCCATTACTCCCGGACAGCGTTTTAGAGTAGTAAACGGATTTGACGCGATTACTACTGATAAGCCGGAGAAGAGTTTACTCGCTCCGATAAAAAGAACGGGAGGTAGAAACAGTCAAGGAAAGATGACCATGCGCCACAGAGGTGGGGGTCATAAGAGAAGGTATCGAATTATCGACTTCAAACGTGATAAGCAAGGTGTTGCGGCTGAGGTGAAGTCAATTCAATACGATCCAAACAGAACTGCGTTTATCGCCTTATTGGAATATAAGGATGGTGAAAAGCGATACATTATTGCACAAAACGGACTGCAGGTTGGTCAAAAAGTGATTTCTGGTGAAAAAGCAGGTCCTGAAATTGGAAATGCGATGCCGTTAAGTAACATTCCTCTAGGAACTGTTATCTCATGCATTGAGTTACGTCCAGGGCAAGGCGCAGTAATGGCGAGAAGTGCTGGAACTTTTGCCCAACTAATGGCAAAGGACGGCAAGTTCGTGACTATTAAATTACCGTCTGGAGAGACAAGAATGATTTTGTCTACTTGTATGGCAACTATTGGAGCAGTATCAAATTCTGATCATCAGTTATTGGTTTCTGGTAAAGCCGGTCGTAGCAGATGGTTAGGTAGAAGACCAAGAACAAGACCTGTGGTAATGAACCCTGTGGATCACCCGATGGGTGGTGGTGAAGGTAGGGCCTCAGGTGGTCACCCAAGATCCAGAAATGGTATTCCGGCAAAAGGTTATAGAACTCGTTCATTAACCAAGGAAAGTAACAGATATATTGTAGAACGAAGAAAGAAATAAGAGATAAGAAATGGCACGTTCATTAAAAAAAGGACCTTTCGTTCACCACAGTTTAGAGAAAAAAGTTCAAGCCAACGTAGAATCTGGCAAAAAGTCAGTTATCAAAACTTGGTCAAGAGCTTCAATGATAACTCCTGACTTTGTAGGTCAAACCATAGCAGTTCATAATGGTAGGCAATTTGTCCCAGTTTACGTAACTGAGAATATGGTGGGCCACAAGTTGGGCGAATTTTCACCAACACGTTCCTTCCGCGGGCATGCGGGAGCGAAAAATAAAGGTAAAAAGTAACAGGCGATGGGAGTTCGAAAAAGAAATATGGCGGAACGCATCAAGGCTGAGAAGAAAGAATTGGCCTTTGCTAAGTTGAATAATTGTCCAACTTCGCCTCGAAAAATGAGATTGGTTGCTGACTTAATTAGAGGAAAGCAAATTGAAATGGCTCTGGCCATCCTTCGATTTAACCAAAAAGAAGCTTCTAGAAGATTGGAGAAACTATTACTTTCTGCAATTGCGAATTGGGAGGCAAAAAATGAGGATGCAAGTATTGAGGATGCCGATCTTTTTATCAAAGAGATACGAGTGGATGGTGGTAGTATGTTGAAGAGATTAAGACCAGCGCCTCAAGGTCGTGCACACAGAATTAGAAAACGTTCCAATCATGTTACTATGGTTTTAGGAGCAAATAATAATGTAACAACAGAAACAACGGCATAGTATGGGACAGAAGACCAATCCGATAGGAAATCGTTTAGGTATTATTAGAGGCTGGGAGTCCAACTGGTACGGTGGTAACGACTACGGCGACAAGTTGGCCGAAGACGATAAAATCAGAAAATATATCCATGCCCGTTTGGCCAAAGCTAGTGTTTCTAGGGTAATCATCGAGAGAACCTTAAAGCTTATCACAGTAACGATTACTACAGCTAGACCAGGTATTATTATTGGAAAAGGCGGTCAAGAGGTTGACAAGCTTAAGGAAGAGTTGAAGAAAATCACCAATAAGGAGGTTCAAATCAACATTCACGAAATAAAAAGACCTGAGTTGGATGCCAATTTGGTTGCAGCAAGTGTTGCAAGACAAATTGAAAGTAGAATTTCGTATAGAAGAGCTATAAAAATGGCCATTGCCGCTGCCATTCGTATGAATGCTGAGGGAATTAAAATTCAGATTGCAGGTCGATTGAATGGTGCTGAAATGGCAAGAACCGAGACCTATAAAGAGGGTCGTATTCCTTTGTCAACTTTCAGAGCTGATGTAGATTATGCTTTAGAAGAGGCTCATACTACTTATGGTAGATTAGGTATCAAGGTATGGATCATGAAAGGGGAAGTATATGGTAAGCGTGAGCTTTCACCATTAGTAGGACTTTCAAAAGGTGGTTCAAAAGGAGGAAACAAAGACGGCGGAAAAAGACAACGTCGTAGAAAATAAAAGGTAAAGTACAGCTAAGATGTTACAGCCGAAAAGAACAAAATTTAGAAAAGCCCAGAAGGGTAGAATGAAGGGATTATCCCAGAGAGGACACCAGCTTTCGAATGGAATGTTTGGTATAAAATCTTTGGATTCTAAATTCATTACTTCCCGTCAAATTGAGGCTGCTCGTATTGCAGCGACACGTTATATGAAACGTCAAGGGCAATTGTGGATTAAGATTTTTCCAGACAAACCTATTACCAAAAAGCCTCTAGAGGTACGTATGGGTAAGGGTAAGGGTGCCCCTGAATATTGGGTAGCCGTTGTAAAACCTGGTAGAATCATGTTTGAAGTAGCGGGAGTTCCTCATGACGTGGCTAAAGAAGCATTGCGTTTGGCGGCTCAAAAGCTTCCTGTAAAAACAAAATTTATAGTAGCTAGAGACTACGCTGAATAAAACTGATAGATGATGAAACAAGCAGAGATAAAAGAATTATCGGTTGAAGAGCTTCAGCAAAAATTGGCTGAATTGAAGAAGGAGCATGCGGACTTGAAAATGGCACACGCTGTAACGCCATTAGAAAATCCATTGCAGATTCGTCAGACAAGACGAACAGTGGCAAGATTGGCAACAGAATTAACTAAAAGGGATCAACAATAACGGATTGGGCCTTATGGAAGAAACAACAATAAGAAATTTAAGAAAGGAAAGAATTGGGGTTGTGACCAGCAACAAGATGGAAAAATCCATCGTAGTTTCTGAGGTCAAGCGAGTTAAACACCCAATGTACGGTAAGTTCGTATTGAAGACCAAGAAGTATGTTGCCCATGATGAGAAGAATGATTGCAATGAAGGGGACACGGTTCGAATCATGGAAACAAGGCCTTTGAGCAAAACAAAGTGCTGGAGGTTAGTAGAAATTTTGGAAAGAGCTAAGTAATCATGGTACAACAGGAATCAAGATTAAAAGTTGCGGATAATACAGGTGCTAAAGAAGTACTGACTATTCGCGTACTAGGAGGAACTAAAAGAAGATATGCATCTTTAGGTGACCGTATCGTAGTTAGTGTTAAAGAAGCTGCCCCGAATGGTGCTGTAAAAAAAGGCGCTGTTTCAACTGCGGTTGTCGTGAGAACTAAAAAAGAGGTCAGAAGACCTGATGGTTCTTATATAAGGTTTGATGATAACGCTTGTGTACTTCTTAGTGCAACCGGAGAAATGCGAGGAACTCGCGTTTTCGGTCCCGTTGCAAGAGAATTACGTGACAAGCAATACATGAAAATTGTTTCATTGGCCCCTGAGGTACTTTAAAGAATAGGTATGATGAAGTTGAAAATTAAATCAGGAGATACTGTAGCAGTAATAGCAGGTGACCACAAAGGCTCTGAAGGTAAGGTCATGAGTGTTGACCGTGAAAAGAACAAAGCTATTGTTGAGGGTGTAAATGTTGTTAAAAAACATGAGAAGCCAAGTGCCCAGAACCCTCAAGGTGGAATAGTAGAGAAGGAAGCTCCAATACATGTTTCTAACCTTTCTTTGATTGAAAATGGTGAAGCGGTACGTGTTGGCTTTGAAGTTAAAGATGGAAAGAAAGTAAGAGTTTCCAAGAAAACAGGTGAAATTATCTAGTCATGAGTTACATTCCAAGACTAAAACAAGAATACAAAGAGCGAGTTGTTAAGGCGCTTTCCGAAGAATTCGGATATAAAAACGTAATGCAAGTACCTAAACTGCAAAAGATAGTAGTTAGCCGAGGTGTAGGTGCTGCCGTAGCCGATAAAAAATTAATTGACCACGCTGTTGATGAGTTGACAATGATTACTGGTCAAAAGGCTATAGCAACTATGTCTAAGAAAGATGTTGCAACCTTCAAATTAAGAAAGGGTATGCCAATTGGTGCAAAAGTGACACTTCGAGGCGAGCGTATGTACGAATTTTTAGATCGCTTAATAACTACAGCACTTCCTCGCGTACGTGACTTTCAAGGTGTTCGAGCAACGGGATTTGATGGTAGGGGAAATTATAATTTGGGCGTTACAGAACAAATTATATTTCCAGAAATCAACATTGATAAAATTAACCGTATAAACGGTATGGATATAACTTTTGTGACCTCTGCCGATACAGATAAGGAAGCAAAATCATTATTGACAGAATTAGGATTACCCTTTAAAAAGAATTAAGAAATGGCCAAAGAATCAATGAAAGCCCGTGAGCGTAAAAGGGCAAAAATGGTAGCCAAATATGCCGAGAAAAGAAAAGCTTTAAAAGAAGCTGGTGATTACGAAGCATTACAAAAACTTCCTAAGAATGCATCTCCTGTGCGTATGCGTAACAGATGCAAATTAACGGGAAGACCAAGAGGTTACATGAGAACTTTTGGTATTTCAAGGGTGACTTTTAGAGAAATGGCCAATAAAGGTTTGATTCCTGGTGTGACAAAAGCAAGTTGGTAAACCGAAAGTAAAGAAGAGAAAATGTTAACAGATCCAATTTCAGATTATTTGACCCGAATTAGAAACGCCAGCATGGCGGGTCACAGGGTAGTAAATATTCCCGCTTCCAACTTGAAAAAAGCAATGACAGAAATCTTGTTTGACCAAGGTTTTATTTTAAGCTACAAGTTTGAAGATGATGGGGCGCAAGGAAACATTAAAATCGCTTTGAAGTACGATAAGTTTACGAAAGAGCCAGTAATCAAAAAATTACAGCGAGTAAGTAAACCAGGACTTAGAAAGTATGCCAACTCAAGTGAATTGCCAAGAGTGTTGAACGGATTGGGTATTGCTATTGTGTCTACATCGCACGGAGTAATGACCAGTAAACAAGCTCAGCAAGAAAAGGTTGGTGGCGAAGTATTGTGTTACGTATACTAAGAGAAAAAAGAAAAGACGATGTCAAGAATAGGAAATAATCCAATATCAATACCAGAAGGGGTAACCGTTGATATCAAAGACAACGCAATTACCGTGAAAGGTAAACTAGGAGAGTTGGTACAGGAATTTAGTGGTGTTGACATGAAGGTGGAAGATGGAACATTGACCGTGACAAGACCTTCAGAATCAAAAGATCACAAAGCCAAACACGGACTGTACCGGGCTTTGGTTAATAATATGGTTGAAGGTGTGACCAAAGGTTTTACAAAAGAATTGGAACTTGTTGGTGTTGGTTATAGAGCTAGCAACCAAGGCCAGAAATTGGATTTAGCCGTGGGGTTTTCTCACAACATAGTAATGGATATTGCTCCTGAGGTTAAAATCGAGACAATTTCAGAAAAAGGTAAGAATCCGATAGTGAAATTGACATCACATGACAAACAATTGGTTGGAGCTGTAGCGGCTAAAATACGTTCGTTCAGAAAGCCAGAGCCTTATAAAGGGAAAGGTATCAAGTTTGTCGGAGAACAAATTAGAAGAAAAGCAGGTAAATCAGCCTAATAAGTAGCGAAATGGGATTATCAACATCTGAAAGAAAACTACGTATTAGAAGAAGGATTCGAAAAGTATCCTTCGGTACTGAAGCTCGTCCAAGACTTTCAGTATTTCGTAGTAACAAAGAAATATATGCTCAAGTGATAGATGACAACGCTGGTAAAACGCTAGCTTCTGCCTCTTCACGTGACAAAGCGATTGATGTAAAAGGAACAAAAACAGAAATAGCCAACGCCGTTGGTAAGGCAATTGCTGAAAAGGCAAAGAAGGCTGGAGTAGAAACTGTTTCTTTTGATCGCGGAGGAAATTTGTACCATGGTAGAGTAAAAGCTTTGGCCGAAGGTGCTAGAGAAGGAGGACTTAAATTCTAAATCGATATGTACGGGAAATACAAAAATGTAGAACTAGTAAAACCAGGTGGTTTAGAATTGAAAGACCGTCTAGTTGGTGTGCAAAGGGTAACCAAAGTAACTAAAGGTGGTCGTGCTTTCGGATTTTCTGCAATCGTGGTTGTGGGAGACGAAAATGGTGTTGTAGGACACGGTTTGGGAAAATCTAAAGAGGTTGCTACTGCTATTGCCAAGGCGATAGAAGATGCAAAAAAGAATTTGGTGCGTATTCCATTGAACAAAGGGACCGTTCCACACGAACAAAAAGGGAAATATGGTGGTGCAAAAGTTTTTATGAAACCTGCATCAACTGGTACCGGAGTAATCGCTGGTGGTGCTGTTCGCGCAGTTTTGGAATCAGTGGGTATTCATGATGTACTTTCAAAGTCTCAAGGTTCTTCAAATCCACATAATGTGGTAAAAGCTACATTTGATGCACTTTTACAGCTTCGTGATGCAGGTGTTGTTGCCAAGCAACGAGGTATAAGTATGGAAAAAGTTTTTAAAGGATAAGATAATGGCGAAGATTAAGGTAAAGCAGGTTAAGAGTGCCATCAAAAGGCCGCAAAACCAAAAGCGTACTTTAGAGGCCTTGGGCCTTAAAAAGATAGGGCAGGTTGTTGAGCATGATGATTCGCCAGCAATCCTTGGAATGATTGATAAAGTAAAACACTTGGTTTCTACGGAAGCCTAAATGATAGTATACGATGGATTTAAGCAACTTAAAACCAGCAGAAGGCTCAACGCACAGACAAGGTAAGCGTGTAGGTAGGGGACAAGGTTCCGGTAAAGGCGGTACTGCCACAAGAGGACATAAAGGTGCCAAATCTAGATCTGGATACTCCAAGAAGATTGGTTTTGAAGGGGGTCAGATGCCATTACAACGTCGTGTGCCCAAGTTCGGTTTCAAGAACTTTAACAGAAAGGAATACCAACCAGTTAACCTTGATAAATTGCAGGCATTGGTTGATAATAAAATTGTTAAAGATGAAGTCACCATTGAAACTTTGATTGATAACGGAATCGTTGGTAAAAACGATTTGGTTAAAATTTTAGGTAGCGGTGAATTGAAATCAAAACTAAAAGTAACTGCCGATAAATTCAGCGCTTCGGCAAAGGAAGCGATTGAAAAAGCAGGAGGTGAAGCTATAACGCAGTAAGTTATTTAGAATGAAGAAGTTTATTGAGACCATATCAAATATTTGGAAGATTGAAGAACTAAGACAACGTATAATCGTGACCTTAGGTCTTTTATTGGTGTATCGTTTCGGTGCCCAAGTAGTTCTTCCTGGTATTGATACTGCTCAATTGGCAAACTTGGCAAGCAATGCCGGTGATGGAATTTTAGGTCTGCTTAATGCATTTACTGGTGGGGCTTTTGCGAACGCATCGGTTTTTGCATTGGGTATCATGCCCTATATCTCTGCTTCGATTGTAGTACAATTGATGAGTATAGCCATTCCTTATTTGCAGAAACTCGACAAGGAAGGAGAAAGTGGTCGAAAGACTAAGAATCAAATCACTCGCTGGTTGACCATAGCCATATGTATTGTACAAGCACCTGCCTATTTGTACGGATTAGGGGCCCTTGGTGTACCGGACAGTGCCTTTGTTTTAGGTAAAGGACCTGATTTTATCATTCCAGCTGTAATTATTTTGGTCACGGGTTGTGTGTTTGCAATGTGGTTAGGAGAAAAAATAACGGATAAAGGTATTGGTAACGGTATCTCTTTATTGATTATGATAGGTATCATTGCTACAATGCCACAGTCATTTGTTCAGGAATTTATTTCTAGGACAACAAACAATACTGGTGGTATCATGTTCATTTTGATTGAAGTGATTATCTGGTTCGTGGTCATTTTGGCCAGTGTGCTATTGGTGATGGCTGTTCGTCAAATACCAGTGCAATATGCCCGAAGAAGTGCTTCAGGTGGTTATGAAAAGAATGTGATGGGTTCACGTCAATACATACCGTTAAAGTTGAACGCATCAGGGGTAATGCCAATTATTTTTGCTCAAGCCATAATGTTTGCACCAAGTTTGATTGGTAGAACATTCAATAATACTGCTGCAGGTCAGTGGATGGAAGTTCAATTTGCTGATATTTTCGGTTTTTGGTACAACCTCGTGTTTGCTATTTTGATTATCATTTTCACATATTTCTATACGGCAATCACTGTTCCTACGAACAAAATGGCGGATGACTTAAAAAGAAGTGGTGGTTTTATTCCAGGAATACGTCCTGGCAAAGAAACCGGTGATTTCCTAGATAAAATAATGTCATTGATTACATTCCCAGGTTCAGTTTTTCTTGCTGCCTTGGCGGTTTTGCCAGCGGTGGTTGTGAAACTAATGGACGTACAGGCGGGATGGGCATTGTTCTATGGTGGTACATCACTATTGATTATGGTAGGTGTTGCTATCGATACTGTTCAACAAGTGAATTCATATTTGTTGAATAGACACTACGATGGTTTAATGAAAACTGGTAAAAACAGAAAAGTAGCATAAATCTATATGGCTAAACAAGCAGCAATAGAACAAGACGGAACAATTATAGAGGCATTATCAAACGCTATGTTTCGGGTAGAGTTGGAAAATGGCCACATTGTTACAGCTCATATTTCAGGTAAAATGCGCATGCATTACATCAAGTTATTGCCTGGTGATAAAGTCAAGCTTGAAATGAGCCCATACGATTTAACAAAAGCAAGAATTACATACAGATATTAACGATGAAGGTAAGAGCATCCATAAAAAAAAGAAGTGCAGACTGCAAGATTGTACGCAGAAAGGGCAAGCTGTACGTAATCAACAAAAAGAATCCTAGATTTAAACAAAGACAAGGGTAATTATGGCAAGAATTGCAGGGGTTGATATACCTAAACAAAAACGCGGCGTAATTTCATTGACCTACATCTATGGAGTAGGTAAAAGTCGTGCACAGGAAATCTTGGCCAAAGCTGGGGTTGATGAAGATGTAAAAGTCTCAGATTGGAACGATGACCAGATTGGTAAGATTCGTGATGCCGTTGGTGAATTTACCATTGAAGGTGAATTACGTTCAGAGACACAATTGAATATCAAGCGTTTGATGGATATCGGATGTCAGCGTGGTATTCGTCATAGAGCTGGACTTCCTTTGAGAGGACAGCGCACAAAAAACAACTCGAGAACGAGAAAAGGAAAACGTAAGACAGTTGCCAACAAGAAGAAGGCTACTAAATAATAATTAGGAGATGGCAAAAGGAAAAACAGGTTCAAAAACCGCAGCTAAAAAACGTAAAGTTGTTGTTGATTCTACAGGAGAAGCGCACATAACTGCCTCTTTTAACAACATCATCATTTCGTTGACCAATAAAAAGGGTGACGTTATTTCTTGGTCTTCTGCCGGTAAAATGGGTTTTAGGGGTTCTAAAAAGAACACTCCGTATGCTGCCCAAGTAGCCGCCGAAGATTGTGCAAAAGTTGCTTTAGAAGCAGGTCTTCGTAAGGTAAAGGTTTACGTTAAGGGACCAGGTAATGGTCGTGAATCTGCAATCAGAACCATTCATAATGAAGGTATAGAGGTTACAGAAATCATAGATGTTACACCGATTCCACATAACGGTTGTAGACCTCCCAAAAGAAGAAGAGTTTAATTAATTATAATTGGTCCGCCTTATGGCGGATTTTCACCGAAGGTGCACTAACGATTATCGAAGGATAAGCCTTAATTCATAATCGCACTTTCAAAAAAACTAGAAAATGGCAAGATACACAGGACCAAAAACAAAAATCGCTCGAAAATTTGGCGAAGCGATTTTCGGAGACGATAAGTCTTTCGAAAAGAAAAACTACCCTCCAGGGCAACACGGTAACAACCGTCGTCGTGGTAAAAAGTCTGAATATGCTATCCAATTAATGGAGAAGCAAAAAGCAAAATATACCTACGGTATTCTAGAAAAGCAGTTTAGAAATCTATTTACTGAAGCAAAACGAAGAGAAGGTGTAACCGGTGAGGTGCTTCTTCAACTTTGTGAGGGAAGACTGGATAATGTGGTATATCGATTAGGTATTTCACCTTCAAGAAGGGGTGCAAGACAATTGGTGTCCCACAGGCACATTACTGTAAACGGTGAGGTTGTAAATATTCCTTCCTACGCGTTAAAAGCAGGAGATGTAGTAGGTGTTCGTGAAAAGTCAAAGTCTTTACAAACTATAAACGATTCTTTAGCTAACAACAGTTCAGTTTACGAATGGCTTACTTGGAATAATGATACCAAAGAAGGAACATATGTTACCATTCCTGAAAGGCTACAGATTCCAGAGAACATCAAAGAACAATTAATCGTCGAGTTATACTCAAAATAAACCTATTAGTCCAATTATGGCATTACTTAATTTTCAAAAGCCCGATAAGGTAATAATGATTGAATCCACAGATTTCGATGGGAAATTTGAATTTCGCCCATTGGAACCTGGATATGGTCTTACCGTCGGGAATGCACTAAGACGAGTACTGCTTTCCTCTTTGGAAGGCTTCGCAATAACATCGGTAAGGATTGATGGAGTAGAGCATGAGTTTTCTGTTATACCTGGTGTAGTAGAGGACGTAACTGAAATGATTTTGAACTTGAAACAAATTCGTTTCAAAAGACAAATCGATGATGTTGAAAGCGAGACTGTTTCTGTTTCAGTAACAGGAAAAGACCAGTTGACTGCTGGTGATTTTCAAAAGTTTATTTCAGGATATCAAGTATTGAATCCTGATTTAGTGATTTGTAATATGGATTCCAAGGTTGAAGTCAACCTTGAAATCATCATAGAAAAAGGTCGCGGATACGTTCCGGCTGAAGAAAACAAGAAATCAAATGCTCCTTTGGGAACCATTGCTGTTGATTCGGTTTTTACACCAATTAAAAACGTAAAATACAGCATTGAGAACTTTAGGGTTGAACAAAAAACAGATTACGAAAAGTTGATTTTCGAAATTGTTTCTGATGGTTCTATACATCCTAAAGATGCTTTGACTGAAGCTGCTAAGATTTTGATTCACCACTTCATGTTGTTCTCAGATGAGCGAATTACTCTTGAAGCTGATGAAATCGCCCAAACAGAGACTTATGATGAAGAATCGTTGCACATGCGTCAGTTATTGAAGACCAAATTGGTTGATATGGATTTGTCGGTGCGCGCATTGAATTGTTTGAAAGCCGCTGAAGTTGACACTTTGGGAGACTTAGTTTCCTTCAATAAGAATGATTTGATGAAGTTCAGAAACTTCGGTAAGAAGTCATTAACGGAACTTGAAGAACTTGTTATTAATAAAGGTCTTCAGTTCGGTATGGACTTGTCCAAATATAAATTAGATAAAGATTAAGCAATCATATTTTGCTCTCCACATTGTGGATTTGGTAGCAAGATGATAAATTAAAAAGATGAGACACGGAAAGAAGTTTAACCACTTAGGTAGAAAATCTGCTCATAGAAAGGCGATGTTGGCAAACATGGCGTGCTCCTTAATTGAGCATAAGCGCATCAATACAACTGTTGCGAAGGCCAAAGCTTTAAAGGTGTTTGTTGAGCCGATTATCACCAAAGCTAAAACTGAAAACAATCAGTCTAATGAAAAAGGAATGCACAATAGAAGGGTAGCCTTCAGTAAGCTGCGAAACAAACATGCAATAACGGAATTGTTTGGAGCGGTAGCCGAAAAAGTTGGTGACAGACCAGGTGGTTACACTAGAATTATAAAATTAGGAAACCGACTCGGTGATAACGCTGATATGGCTTTAATCGAATTAGTAGATTTTAATGAGACTTACGACACAGGTAAGAAAAAGAAATCTACTAGAAGAAGTAGAAGAGGTCGTGGAGGTGCCAAAGGCGCAGCAGCCACAGCTCCTGAAACGACGACTGCTACAACTGACGATTCTGAAGAATAAAATGTTGATTGATCGTTTAAAATATTTCAAAGGATACTCAAAAGGGTATCCTTTTTTTATGTTCATTTGGTAAATTTTTGTGGATGAAATATCATACTAGAAAAAAAGCGTTGGTACTGTTGGAAGATGGTACCATTTTTTATGGAAAAGCGGTGGGGGACATCGAAGGAACAGCTTTTGGTGAAGTCTGTTTTAATACCGGTATGACAGGTTATCAAGAGATATTTACTGACCCTTCGTATTATGGTCAGATAATGGTGACCACCAATGCGCATATTGGTAATTACGGAACTCTAAAAGACGAGGTTGAATCGGATTCAATAAAAATTGCTGGTCTAATCGTTAAGAACTTTAGTTATCAATATTCGCGCCCTGGAGCAGACAAAAGTCTTCTTGACTTTTTAAAGGATAATAAACTTATGGCCATTTCAGATGTTGATACACGGGCTTTGGTAAGTTACATTAGAGATAATGGAGCGATGAACGCTGTAATTTCAACACGTACAGATGAAGTGGATAAATTGAAAGAAGAATTGAAAGGAATTCCGAGTATGGAAGGTTTGGAGCTAGCTTCAAAAGTTTCCACAAAGGAACCTTATTTCATTGGAGACGAAAACGCTACGTATAAAGTTTCTGCCCTTGATATCGGAATTAAAAAGAACATCCTTCGGAACCTGACCAAACGTGATGCTTATGTAAAGGTCTTTCCTTACAATACCACAAAAGAGGAAATGGCTGAATTTAATCCTGATGGTTATTTTATTTCAAATGGACCAGGGGATCCAGAACCACTTTCTGAGGCTATCGAATGCACCAAAGAGATTTTGAAAACGAACAAACCCTTATTTGGTATTTGTTTAGGACATCAAGTGTTGGCCTTGGCGAACGGAGTGTCTACTTATAAAATGCACCACGGGCACAGAGGAATCAATCATCCAATTTTGAACCTAATGACTGGCAAGGGTGAAATTACCTCGCAAAATCATGGTTTTGCAGTTAATCGTGAAGAGACCGAAGCTCACCCAGACCTAGAAATAACACATACCCATTTGAATGATGGAACTGTGGCTGGATTAAAAATGAAATACAAGAATGTTTTTTCTGTACAATATCACCCAGAAGCGAGTCCAGGCCCACATGATGCAGACTATTTATTTGATCAATTTTTCGAGGCCATAAAGGCCAGTAGAAATTAAGAACATTAGTTTATCTTTTTGTTATGAATTCCAGTTGTAGTCTTTACGAAGCAACTGGAATTCATTGCTTTTGTATCTTTGGCGGATTAATTTAAACCAGCTAAAAATGAGCATTATTCTTGGTATTCATGCAAGACAAATTTTAGATTCTAGAGGTAACCCAACCGTAGAGGTAGATGTCGTTACTGAAAATGGTATTCTAGGCCGAGCCGCGGTTCCTTCGGGAGCATCAACTGGAGAACACGAGGCGGTTGAGCTGCGCGATGGTGGAGACTCTTTTATGGGCAAGGGTGTTGGTAAGGCGGTGAATAACGTTAATACCATTATTGCTGAAGAGTTGGTTGGTACTTCTGTTTTCGAACAGAACTATATAGACCAAACAATGATTGATTTGGATGGTACGCCTAACAAATCAAAGTTGGGAGCAAATGCCATTTTAGGTGTTTCTTTAGCGGTAGCAAAGGCAGCAGCTGAAGAACTGGCAATGCCACTTTACAGATATGTCGGAGGGGTCAGTGCGAATACATTACCTGTTCCAATGATGAATATTATCAATGGAGGTTCGCATTCAGACGCGCCGATTGCATTTCAGGAATTTATGGTGATGCCCGTTAAGGCAAAAGATTTTAGTCACGCCATGCAAATGGGGACTGAAATTTTCCACAACCTGAAAAAGGTACTCCATGATAGGAATTTGAGTACAGCAGTTGGTGATGAAGGTGGTTTTGCACCTACCTTGGAAGGCGGTACAGAAGATGCTTTAGATACCATTGCTAAGGCTGTGGACAAGGCAGGGTATAAATTAGGCGATGATGTGATGATTGCACTTGACTGTGCTTCAGCTGAGTTTTATGTCGATGGAAAATATGACTACACAAAATTCGAGGGAGACAAAGGTGTTGTAAGAACTTCTGAAGAGCAAGCACAATACTTAGCGGATTTATGCGAAAAATATCCGATTATTTCTATAGAAGACGGGATGGATGAAAACGATTGGGACGGATGGAAAATGTTGACGGATAAAGTTGGTGACCGTGTGCAGTTGGTTGGTGATGATTTATTTGTAACGAACGTTGAACGCCTTTCACGCGGAATTGAAAATGGAATCGCAAATTCAATTTTAATTAAGGTAAATCAAATCGGGACATTGACAGAAACGATTGCTGCTGTGAATATGGCCAAGAATGCAGGTTATACCTCAGTAATGAGTCATAGGTCTGGTGAGACTGAGGATAATACTATTGCTGATTTGGCAGTTGCATTGAATACTGGTCAAATAAAAACCGGTTCGGCATCAAGAAGTGATCGTATGGCAAAATACAATCAGCTTCTTCGAATAGAAGAAGAGCTTGGTGATGTAGCTTACTATCCACAAGAAAAAGCATTTAAAATCAACTAGTCATTTTACAATTATAAACGGCCCTTTCAATTTTGAAAGGGCTTTTTTTTGATGTCAAATAGCATTATCTTTTTAGAATCAACTTGACTATATGAATACTTTTCTTTTTGCTGCTGCTGAAAATGATGCCATACCAAAATGTAAAGCTGGTGGTATGGGAGATGTGGTTAGAGACGTTCCCCGACAAATTTCTGAACGTGGCGATAAAGTTCATGTAGTGGTACCGGCTTATGGTAGACTGCATAAAAATGGAACATTCAAAACTTCATTGAATTTTGAACTTAGGGGATTAATGTACAATGCAGATTTATATGAAGTCCCTCCAAAAAAGGAATTTAAAAATGTTCATCACTATGTCATTCATCATCCAGAAATAGAGGCAGGTGGGATAGCACATATTTATCATGATGATCCCGAAGAACCATTTTTTACCGATGCAATCAAGTATTTTATATTTAATACGGCAGTTGCTGCAGCTATAAAACAAGGGGCATTTGGTAATTTAAACGTTGTACATCTGCACGATTGGCACTCAAGCTTATTATTGTTCTTAAGGGAATATCATAAGGATTACAAGATGCTGAAAGACATACGTTTTGTTTATAGCATTCACAATTTGGCCATTCAGGGTATTCGTCCCTTTAGCGATAATTATTCATCTGTTCGAAACTGGTTTCCTGATATGGCAATCGATACTAAGCGTTTGATGGATTACCGTTATACAGATTGCATAAATTTAATGGCAGTTGGCATCCGATTTGCAGATGCTGTTCACACAGTATCACCTTCCTATAAGGAAGACGTAATGAAGCCAAGTTCTCCACCAGAATTTATTGGTGGTGAAGGTTTGGAAAAAGATTTGAAAAAAGCAGATAAAGAAGGGCGTTTATTCGGCATTTTGAATGGATGTAACTATAAGAACATCAATGCTGAAGCAAAAGGGGAAATCTACAGAAATACGGTAAAGGCCCTTTTTAGTTGGCTTCAAGATGAAAATAAAAAGTACAAAGCTGATTTTCTTGCCCATACCGGGGAGAAAATCATGAAATATGTCGGAAACCGACCAAAATTTATTGTTTCAAGTATTGCCCGATTAACAGAGCAGAAATACTATTTCTTTAAGCGTAATCCCGATGCTTTTGTGAAAATCCTTCAAAAACTAAAAAAGGTGGATGGAATTTTTATGCTATTGGGTACTGGGGCCCCTGAATACGAAGAGCTTTTTAGAAAAATAAGTTACGAAAACGAAAACTTCATTTTTACCAATGGTCAATCAGAGAGCCTAATTGATTCAATGTATTTGGAATGTGACCTTTATTTTATGCCGAGTCTTTTTGAACCTTGTGGTATAAGTCAAATGCTTGCAATGCGAAATGGTAACCCTTGTTTGGTTCATCATACTGGAGGATTGAAAGATACTGTTGATCATTTGAAAACAGGCTTTACATTCGATGGTGATACTTACGATGAGAAAATCAAAAATATGTTATCGGCATTCGATGTGGCTCTTGAAGTTTTTGAGAATGATAAACCTAAATGGGAAAAAATTCAGATTGCAGCAAAACGCAAGCGATTTACATGGAAAAAGTCGGTTGACGAATACTACAAGTTCCTTTATAATTTATAGAAGTAGGTATATTTCAAATATTCGTTAAGAATACTTCAAAATTCACGGTTTGAATTGTTAAAGGCTTGTCGATTCATTAACTTTAACGATTCAAAAATTTAATACTAATCATAGATGTCGCAGACCGCAACAATAGAATTTGAAGGAAAAAAATACGAGTTTCCAGTTATCAAGGGAACGGAGAATGAATTGGCTATTGATATAAAAACTTTAAGGGGTGCCACAGGGATGGTGACCATAGACCCCGGATATAAAAATACAGGGTCTTGCGAGAGTGCGATTACGTTTCTTGATGGAGAGAAAGGAATATTGAGGTACAGGGGTTACTCTATTGAAGAATTAGCTGAAAAAGCGGATTTTTTAGAAGTAGCCTATCTATTGATTTTTGGTGAGCTACCCAATAAAGCGCAGTTAGAAAAATTCTACGACGATATTACCGAAGAATCCCAGGTAGATGAAGAAATGAAAAAGATTTTGGATGGTTTCCCAAAGTCTGCTCATCCCATGGGAGTGCTTTCTTCATTAACAAGCGCGTTGGTGGCCTTTAACCCATCAACCGTTGATGTTTCTTCTGATGAAGCAATGTACAACTCTATAGTTCGAATTTTAGGTAAATTCCCTGTATTGGTTGCTTGGACCATGCGAAAAAAGATGGGATTGCCTTTAGATTATGGTGACGATAATCTGGGTTATGTAGAAAACATCCATAAAATGATGTTCAAAAAACCCACTAAGGACTATGTCAAAAATCCAATTGTAATTGATGCTCTGGATAAGCTTTTGATTTTACACGCCGATCATGAACAGAACTGTTCTACTTCTACGGTAAGAATAACGGGTTCTTCTCATGCTGGGCTTTTTGTGTCTCTTGCTGCGGGTGTTTCTGCACTTTGGGGTCCATTACATGGTGGAGCAAATCAAGCTGTTTTAGAAATGCTCGAAGCTATAAAAGAAGATGGCGGAGATACAAAGAAATACATGGCGAAGGCAAAGGACAAGAACGATCCTTTTCGTCTTATGGGATTTGGACACAGGGTATACAAAAACTTTGACCCAAGGGCAAAGATTATTAAAAAAGCAGCTGATCAGGTTTTAGGGGATTTAGGAGTCGAGGACCCCATTCTTGATATCGCTAAAGGATTGGAAAAAGAGGCTTTGGAAGACCAATATTTTGTGGAACGAAAGTTGTACCCTAATGTGGATTTTTACTCAGGAATCATTTATCGCGCAATGGGTATTCCAGTTGATATGTTCACCGTTATGTTCGCTTTAGGAAGATTACCAGGATGGATTGCTCAATGGAGAGAAATGCGACTTCGTAAAGAACCGATAGGAAGACCAAGGCAAATTTATATTGGCGAAAATCATCGTCCTTTTGTTCCACTGGACAAAAGGTAGATTGCTACCTCAAAAAAAAACAAAAAGCTCTTTACTTCGCTAAAGGGCTTTTTTTGTGAAATAAATTAAAAAGAATATTTACGTATGTTGTCTTTGCATGTAGTTGATGAAGTTGCCCCTTTAAAAGCGGTTGTTTTGGGAACTGCAGAAAGTTGTGGTCCAGTGCCTAAACCAGAAGAGGCTTATGATCCAAAATCTTTGGAACATATTTTAGCTGGAACGTATCCGGTTGAAAGCGATATGATTGCTGAAATGGATGCGTTCGCAAGGGTTTTTGAGAAATACGACGTTCAGGTTTTTCGACCATCTGTTATTGAAGATTGCAATCAGATTTTTTCCCGCGATATTGCCTTTGTAATAGAAGACAAACTTTTTCATTCCAATATACTTCCTGATAGAGAGCGGGAATTCGAGGCAATACAGCATGTTTTGGATATTGTTGATTCCAAAAAGGTAATTCGCCCACCAGAAGAGGTTCATATTGAAGGAGGTGATGTAATGCCATGGAACGATTTCATTTTTGTTGGCACTTATACTGGCGACGATTATCCAGATTTTATTACGGCACGCACCAACAAAGAAGCAGTCGAATTTTTAAAGGCTGAATTCCCACATAAAACGGTCAAAGCGTTCGAACTACGAAAATCCAATACCAATGCTAAAGAAAATGCACTGCATCTAGATTGTTGCTTCCAACCACTAGGAAAAGGAAAAGCAATACTGCACAAAAATGGATTCTTGGTAGATGAGGAATACCAGTGGTTGGTCAATTTTTTTGGTCAAGAGAACATTTTTGAAATCAGCGCTGATGAAATGTACCAGATGTTCAGTAATGTCTTTTCAATTTCACCAGAAATTGTGGTTTCAGAGAAGAATTTCACCCGTTTGAATAATTGGCTTCGAGATCAAGGCTTTACAGTTGAAGAAATACCGTATGCGGAAATTGCCAAACAAGAAGGACTTCTTCGTTGTAGTACGCTTCCGTTGATTAGAGAATATTAATTCCCCCATAAATGCAAATAACCAATACCATATTAATGATACGCCCGGTAGCTTTTCGTATGAACGAACAGACCGCGGTTAACAATTACTTTCAAGAAGATATTTCCATTGCCAATGCAGATATAAATGACAAAGCACAAAAGGAATTTGACACCTTCGTAACGGTGCTTAGAAATCAAGGTGTTAATGTAATCGTGGTTGATGATAATAAAGAACAAGATACTCCTGATTCCATTTTTCCCAACAATTGGGTTTCTTTCCATAGTAGTGGTACTGTGGTAGTCTATCCAATGTTCGCAGAAAACCGTAGAAAAGAGCGCCGTGAGGATGTTTTTGAGGTGTTGGAATCACATGGATTTGAAATCAATGATATCATTGATTATACATCTGCAGAAGAAGAGGGTATTTTTTTGGAAGGTACTGGCAGCATACTAAAAGACCGGGTACATCAGAAAGCTTATTGTGCGCTTTCTGAACGTGCACATGAAGAATTGTTTATTGAATTCTGTGAGGATTTTGATTGTTTTCCTGTAATCTTTACGGCAAATCAAACCGTGAATGGAGAGCGTAAGCCCATTTATCACACTAATGTAATGATGGCCATGGCCGAGACTTTTGCGGTAATTTGTCTTGACACTATTGACGACAAAAAGGAACGTAAAAATGTAGTTGAACACTTAAAAAAGGACGGCAAGGAAATTATTTCCATAACCGAAGCTCAAATGCATGCCTTTGCAGGCAACATGCTACAAGTTTATGGTGCTGATGAAAAACGTTTTATGGTGATGAGTTCTCAAGCCTTTAAGAGTTTGAATGACGTTCAAATAAAAGCTATAGAAAATCATTGTGCGATTCTACACAGCCCTCTTGATACTATAGAAACATGTGGTGGTGGTTCAGCCCGATGTATGATGGCAGAAGTTTTTCTGCCGAAGCCTTAACAACTATTCATTCTCAAGAATCGCGAATTCCTTTACGGATTCACTTGGCGAAACAATAGTCACATCTTCCCAGTATTGTTCATCATAGCTGGTTCTGTATTTGACTTCGACAATTTGCCGTTGAGGAACCATATCAAAGGTGCCTTGGCTTGACCCCTTTGTTTCTAAAGCTACCCATTCAAATACATTGGCACTTTTCGCAGTTAGATAAAGGTCTATGGTTATTTCGTTTTGCTTTCGGCGACCTTTGGTATTCTTGTTTTTTTCAGCAATTTTAAAAGGTCTTCGAACTTTTACAAAAAAGTCGTGTTTTAAAGTTGAAAAGCTCAGTTCGTATTTACCGTTTTTCATTTTATCGAACTCCGCTACACCAACGTACTTCGGTTCATTATAATTTACACCCAATAATTTAAATGGTTTAATCGATTCAAGATTTTCATACTCAATACGGGTCATTGCAAAATCATTTGCATTGATAAACATTTTTCCTCTTAAGCGGGCATTTTTCTTTGGTCCAAAATTGATAACATAGAATCGCTCACCATCCTGTTCAAAGGTCTGGTCTTTGGTGAATTGATAGTTCTTTCGTTTTTCGATTACTTCTAACCGGCTATTGACGTTAAAAAACTGATTTTCAATTTTATTCAATCGGTTTGCCCTGCTGGCCAAATAATTTAATTTGATAGAGGTTTCTGCTTGGGGGTCTAAGCTGGGCCTCCCAATAATGGTGTCCAAATCCAGCTTGGTACTAATGGGACCAGTTTTAATTTTAAAATAGGAATCGTCCTTAACATGTTTTTTTATGAGTTTTATCAGACTATGATTAATTCCAGCATATGTCGCTTGTTGGGATTTATCATACATTTCCGTGGCTTTTAAGACTTCAAGCTTCACTTTTCCATTAGACTTATACATGTTACCAAAGGTTTCTGTATGATATTGGGTTTTTTTTGGTAACCGATCAACGATTCGTTCAATACTGATATCATCTATTTCTGGAATCGTACTTGCTTTCAGTACGATTTTAGCTTCATCAAGTTCATCATATGTAGACTGTCTTAAAAAGAACTTTTTTTGAACGGGCATTTGGTTATAGTTTACCGGTATGCTATCCACCATTCGTTGAATGATTTCATCTGCAGATAGGCCTTGCCCCATTAGGTCAACACCAACCAATTCAAACCCTCCAGGTGCTAAATAGATTATGCTGTCTTGAAGCTGTTTTTGGGTGAAACCTTGCCCAACATAACCCATGCAAGAAATATAAATCGAATCAAGTGCTTTGGTGTTCTGTTCAATTACAAATTGGAAGTCTCCGTTTTCGTTGGTGATAACCCCTTGTTCTTCACCGTATAAAATCGAGGCGAATGGTATAGGCTCTTTGGTTTGAACATCCAAAAGTCGTGAAGAAATGGATTGGCAATATGAAATATAACAAACGCCAAAAAGCGCCAGCATTGTGGTTAAAAAAGAATACTTCATCGCGAATGCAGTAAGATTGGTATTCTTATAACTGGCTAAATCTCAAAATCTTGTGAAAATGAACATCAAAAAACCCCGGTTTCACAACATTTACTACTCAGCAACCGTAAATTCACGAATAGCTTGGTTTGGCTCCATAATGTTGTATCCGTCCCAGAATTCTGGATTGTACTTTGGCATGTATGTGGCTTCTATTCCTTTTTTTTCGGTAAAGGCATCGTATTCTGATTTCTGAATCAAGTCTTGCTCAAAAACAACGAGCTCCCATTTGTTATTATTGGCCATTTGAAAGTCAATGTTCAATCGTAATTCGTTTTGTTTACGTCGGCCTTTTACATGTTTATTTTTCTCTATCACATCCAAAGGGCGGTCCATTCTAAACCATCGACCAAACGAAAAGTCCATAAAGCTTAATTCATATTTGTCATTCGGAAGTTTTGTAAACCGCATGGTTCCCTTATAAACTGTCTCTCGGTAATAGATGCCGAGCAACCTGAAATTTTTGAGATTTCTTAAATTTTCAAAGTCGATGCGCATTATTGCGAAGTCTTCGATATTGACAAAAAGTCTCCCTTTAAAATCACCATTTCTTTTGGGTTCAAAATCTATCACATAAACACCTTGGTCGTCGATATCTGTATATCCAACTAGGTTGAAGGCATATTTACGTGTCTTCTGCACAAGGTCCATTTTGGTGTCTTCCTCATGATAAACCTCTTGTAGGATTTCATCAAACATAAACCGCTGTGAATCTTCAAGACCAGAAACACTATCACGCTGAATTTCCTTCTCAATTAATTCGGCTTGTTCTTGTGTTTCTTCTTCAGCCTCCATGTCGTCTAACATTTCATCAACCTGTACTTTTTGACTGAAAATGCCTGATTTAATTTTTAAATATGAATCTGGTTTTACACTCTTTTTAAAAAGTGTTTCCATTCGTTCTCCCAATTCCTCAAATGAGCCTACATCTTTTTTGTCATAAAGCTCAGCAGCTTTCAATACTCCGATTTTCGTTCCGTTATTGGTTTTGTAAAGGTCACCAAGAACTTCAGTGTAGTGATAGTTATTACGCGGTATGATACCAGCAATGCTATCAATAAGTTTTTTGTCCAAACCTTCAATCGTCGATTTTTCAAAACCCATATCAATTTTCTGGATATTGCCGAATACTGATTGACGAATAAAATAGCGTTGTTTAACTGGGTCACTATTAATGTTTTGAGGTAGATTTTCCTTCATTTTATCAATGATTTCGTCTACATCAAGTTCTTCGTCAAAAAGATAGACCCCACTTAATTTAATAGCCTTTGGCAAGAGAAAAACCACGTCGCCTTGTAATTGTTCAAGGGTAAATCCCACTTTTTCATATCCCATACTTGAAATGTATATCGAATCAATCTCAAGACCTTCTTTGGGTAGTACAAAGCTAAAATCGCCTTCTTCATTGGTTATTGTACCCTTGTTTTCACCGTATTGTATGGTTGCATAAGGAATCTCTTTCTTTGTTTTGGAATCTACCAGTTTAGATGAGATAGTTTGCGCGCTAAGTTGAATACCGAAAAGAAAAATAAGGAGAATCGATATTGAGTTTTTCATATAGAGATTTTAATTTATGTACTGTATTTAGAAGACAACGCAATTTTAGAAATGGTTGCCTAGGTCTGACGATTAATGTTCAAAGTTGTTTCAAAAGTCAAACTTGAAATTACGTTTTTGAAATATTTCGAATCATTCCCCCAAATATGAAATAGTGAAATGGCAGTACACTATACCAGTACAAACGCCCTTTCAGTCCCCTAGGTCTAAAGGTGGCTACTTGGTGCAATACGTTGTTATCGTCAATTTTAAATTCCAACCACGCCTCACCAGGCAACCGCATCTCGGCAAAAAGAAGTAACCGCTTTCCTTTTTTATCCGCTAAAAGTACTCGCCAAAAGTCCAAGGCATCACCTGGATATATTTTATCAGGATTCGTTCGCCCTCTACGAAGTCCTGGGCCACCATTGAGCTTGTCTAAAAAACCTCTAATTTTCCATAACCAACTGCCATAATACCAACCAGTCTCACCACCAATTCGCCAAATATTCTCAACTGTTCCCTTTACATCTTCAATCTTTTTGGTTTGCACGTCTTTCAAGACGCCAAATTTTGGTACTTGAATGTACTTTTCAAGATTATTGTTAAAACGACCACTAACCATGCTGTCTTTCCAACTGCTGACCACCAAGTTTTGCTCAATCTTTTTGAATGCCATTCCAATTGCTTCTTTGTAAGTATATGGAGTGATACCTAGAATTTTTTGAAGTCTATTGTCTTTGGCAATTACTTCGATTTTCATACTATCTACTAGATTGAGGGCTAGTTTGTATGAGGTTGATGTAACAAAATACAACCAATATGATGATAATTTTGGTGTCATCACAGGGACTGTGAAAATCCAGTTTTTGAAACCTCGAACTTCAGCATATTGATGAAGCATTTCTTTGTATGTCAAAACATCTGGACCTGCAATGTCAAAAGACTCACCGAACGTCTTTTCATTACCAAGTACACCCGTGAGAAATTCCACAACATTTCTAATGGCAATAGGCTGTGATTTGGTAAGAACCCACCTTGGTGTTATCATAACAGGAAGTTTTTCACACAAGTCGCGAATTATTTCGAAAGAAGAACTACCTGAACCAACTATAATTCCAGCCTTTAGAACCGTAAGTTGGTAATTACCCTCGCCTAAAATACTTTCAACATTTTTTCGTGACCAAAGATGTTTGGAAAGGTTATCGTCATTTACAATTCCGCTAAGGTATATTACCTGTTTTAAAACACTGTTTCTAACATAAGTATTGAAGTTTCTAGCGGCCTGGGCTTCTAATTCATCAAAATTCTTGGTGCTGACCGTCATTAAATGAATTAAAAAATAGGCTACATCGATATCATTTGGAATCTTACTTACCTCTACTTCTTTTAAAAAATCGATTTCAACTACTTCAATTTTTCGACGGGTTTCCTTATCTATGGAAAGTCGATTCTCGTCACGCACCGTGCACACAACTTCATGTCCCATTTCAAGTAGTCTGGGTAATAAGCGCATACCAATATAGCCATTGGCACCGGTAAGTAAGATTTTCATTTTTGAGCGATATTAGACTTTAAAAGGAATCATCAAAATCACGTTTAGGCTACTTTGGATGACTTTGCCAGATGATATTATAGATTTTCCATTTATCATTGACCTTCGCCAGATGAAAAATATCAATACCCCATTCTGCTTTGAGTTTTGCTACAGCAGTTTTGTCGTTTACCTCATAGATTGTGATTTCTTGAGGAGAATCTTTTGTGATTCTGTCTCCATCAATATTCCAACTACCTGCTAAGTCATACAATTGTTGATAGGTCATCCGTAAATTATCACGATAGCTACCATCCTTTTCATCAAACCAATAACCGACTTTGCTCAATGTGGTATCTACACTACGTTCTATCTTATACGGTTCAACCTTATAGAGAGCCTCTACGTAATCTTTAATGGCACTTTCAACCGCTATTTTATCATTATGTCCAGTACTATCTTGTGGGTACAACAAGACAAAGCTGAATAGCAAAAATATAGTGGTCAATCGTTTGGTTTTCATGGTGTTGTTTTTAAGAATGGAATTTTAATCTATAGATCTTCAAATGAAGTTGGGGCATTGTCTGCTTTATAATTCAATAATTTTTTGAAGAATTTTTGAACTGCCTTCGTATCTGATTTTACCTTGACAAAATAATGGTCTCGATAAATGGAATATATGGCCAAGTCTCCTTTGTAGATGGTCAATTTATAAAATGGAATAATCAGCGCATAGGATTCCAAGAGTGAGCGAAATCCTAAAATAATACCCTTAGGCCGCAATTCTATGTTGCAGCAATCGGCATTATTATCTAGAATCAAAAGGTTTCGAATTTCGGCACTGGCTTCCGTTATTTCCAATTTAGGAGAACCTATACCACCAAGTTGAAAACGTTCTTTTAGTGTAAATGGTTTGCCAACTTCTGCATCTATTCTTTCCCTTATTTTTTTATCGTTGTAGCTAACGTTCAGTAACATTATGTAACAGTTGAAGATTGTCCAAATCGAATCATATTTCCATCACCATCCAGAATTGCAAATTCACGCATTCCCCAAGGTTGATCGTCTAATGGACCATTCGGGTGAATTACTCCCATTGGTTCCAGTTCTTTAAAAAGGCCATCTACGTCTTTAACCCTTATGTAGCAGCTAGTATTTTCAGGATGTATTTTGTTATTGCACTTCCAAAAATGGATAGAAATATTATCTCTATGTACAATGGCATAGTTTTTATCTTTCCAGCCTACGCGGTCAAAACCAAGTTTGGTCTGATAAAACTCCACTGTTTTATAAATATCCAAAGAAGCTAAAACCGGTTCCGCGACCTGAAGATGTTCCATTAACAATGGTTTTTTTAAAATTAAGACTCAAACAGCATTTTGGTTCTTAATCTTGTCATAAAAACGTAGTTTTGCTGCCTGAAAATGAAGCGTTGATGCAGTTATTACAGGTATTGGAACTTAAGGTTAAGGAGGCTTTTAAATCATTGTTCGATGCAGAACTGTCTTCTGTCGAATTTCAACCTACCCGAAAAGATTTTGAAGGCGACATAACGGTTGTGGTCTTTCCGATGTTAAAAGTGGTTCGGGGCAATCCTGTTGAAATAGGATCTAAAATAGGGGAGTACTTAGAAACCAATGTTGATGAAATCGCCAAGTTCAATGTGGTCAAAGGCTTTTTAAATTTGGTTATTTCCGACTCGTATTATCTTACATTTTTTAAGTCAATACTAGAAAATGAAAACTTCGGTTACCAAAAGCCAAATTCAAAAGATGCCAGAATGGTGGAGTATTCATCTCCCAACACCAACAAGCCACTGCACCTCGGCCATATCAGAAATGTCTTGTTGGGATACTCAGTTTCGGAAATTTTAAAAGCCGCTGGGCATAAGGTTTACAAGACCCAAATAATCAATGATAGGGGTATACATATTTGTAAAAGTATGTTGGCATGGAAAAAATTTGGTGATGGAGAAACCCCTGAGTCCGTGGGAATGAAGGGAGACCACTTGGTAGGTAAGTATTATGTCGTTTTTGATAAAACCTACAAAGAAGAAATAGCCCAACTTATTTCGGAAGGAAAGGAAAAGAAAGTCGCTGAAAAAGAAGCGCCTATTTTATTGGAAGCCCAAAACATGTTAAGAAAATGGGAGGCTGGCGATGAAGAAATAGTGAAGCTTTGGAAGATGATGAATAGTTGGGTTTATGATGGCTTTGAGGTTACCTATAAAAACCTTGGTGTTGATTTTGATAAACTTTATTACGAGAGTGATACCTACCTATTAGGTCGTAATGTGGTTAAAGAAGGTTTAGATAAAGACATTTTCTTCAAAAAGGAAGATGGTAGTGTATGGATTGACCTAACTGACGAAGGTCTAGATGAAAAAATTGTACTACGAGCAGATGGCACCGCAGTCTATATGACTCAAGATATCGGCACCGCCATTCAACGCGTTACTGATTTCCCTGATATAAATGGAATGGTCTATACTGTTGGTAATGAACAAGACTACCACTTTAAAGTGCTGTTTTTGATTCTTAAAAAATTAGGGTATTCTTGGGCCGAAAAGTTATTCCATTTGAGTTATGGAATGGTAGACCTGCCCTCAGGTAAAATGAAGAGTAGGGAAGGTACCGTAGTAGATGCTGATGATTTAGTCAAAAGCATGGAGAAGACTGCTGCTGAAATTTCTGAAGAATTAGGAAAACTGGATGGTTATTCCGATGAAGAAAAAAAAGAGCTGTATCGTACAATAGGCCTCGGGGCATTGAAATACTATATTCTTAAAGTAGATCCCAAAAAAAGAATTCTATTTAATCCTGAAGAGTCAGTTGATTTTCAAGGTAATACAGGTCCTTTTATTCAGTATACCTATGCTCGAATTCAATCAATCTTGCGAAAGGCAGGGGATATTACTTCATCGGTTCAGGTAAGCATGGTATTACATGAAAAAGAGAAAGAGTTGATTAAGATAATTCAGCAATTCCCTGAAAAAATTCAGGAGGCAGCTGATAATCATAGCCCAGCCCTAATTGCAAACTACACTTATGACCTCGTAAAAGAGTTTAACTCATTCTACCAACAAGTTTCGATTTTAGGTGAGGGAGATGCTGCAATTAGAAATTTCAGGATTCAACTGAGCACAAAAGTTGGTCAAACTATTCAATCGGCATTCAGACTTTTAGGTGTTGAGGTTCCTGAACGAATGTAATGGAATCGTACTATACAGAGACCGAAAAACAATTTTATGCCTTGTTGTTGGCCGCAGGATTGTTTTTTGTAATCATAAAAGTAGCATATGAGTATTTTGCCAATGAAAAGTTTACGCTATTTCATGTCTTTCATCCGATAAAACCAATAGGAGCCAAGGAAAGACAATTCATTTCACAATTTCTTAAACCGTTTCACGACTTTAATCCTGAACAGCGGCGACAATTCTTGAAACGATTTGCATGGTTTAAATCAAAGAAGCGATTTATTTTTTACGGAGATATTCAAAATAAGGAAGAGATTAGGGCATATGTAGCTGCATCGGCCATATTGGTAACCATGGGTATGCGAAATTTTAAATATCAGAATTCAGTTTCTAGAATCGTTGTGTATCCGAGCAAATATTGTTCACGTATTTCCAGAAAACATCATATTGGGGAATACAACCCTCGTTTAAAAACCCTTGTTTTTTCCGCTGAAGATTTGAAAGAGGGTTACGGTATACCGAATGATGGCGTAAATCTGGGGATTCATGAGGTCACCCATGCTTTGATGATAGAAACACGAAAGAAATCTACATGGGAAGCTATGCGATTTAAAGTTGGTTTGATGCGTTTAAAAAACCAATATGAAACAGCACACTTTCAAGACAAACTAAAATCAAGTACTTTATTTCGAGAATATGCCCAATCAAATTTTGTGGAATATTTCGCAGTGTTGGTGGAGGTATTTTTTGAACAACCAATCGCATTGAAACAAGAATACCCTGGGGTATACCAATATGTTGGTAAAATGCTGAATTACCCATAAAAAGGAAAAGCCCCCATCTTGAGATGGAGGCCCTTCCTATTAGTAACCAACTAAATTAAGGAAGTATTTGAATTAGTCATTGTTTTGGGCAGCTACAGCAGCGCCATAGACTACAAGACCAAAACCAATTTTGTTGATGGCGTCACCAATATTGTAGATAACATCCATATTTAATCCTAGGTTACCAAGACCTGAATACCATCCTTCAGTACCTGCCATATATCCTAATGGATAAATTGCCCATCCTACGAGTACGAACCAGCATAACATTTTGTGTGCTTTCAAAGTTGCTCCACCTGCTGCCTCTGCCAATTTCTTTGCAGACCCTAACCAGATTTCATAAACAATGTAGAAATAAGCAACTGCAGAAATGAAGCCCCAAACAGCTGGTCCGGAACCAGTTGTGTAAACAGCCTCACCAAAGTAACCGGTGACAAGCATAACAACAGAAGCTAAAATCAATTTCCACATTAAGGATTTTTGGGCTCCAGCAACTTTAAGTATGAGATAGAATTCAACACACATTAATGGTACTGTAAGAGTCCAGTCCACATAACGGAAAAAGGTAGGTGATTCTCCGAAAGCAGCCCAGTAGTCACGCATGTACCAATAGTGTACAGCAGCGATAAAAGTAATCAGTCCTGAAACCAGGATAGATGTTTTCCACTTTCTATCAAAATTATTCATTGATAAAAAGAAAAAAGCTGAAGCAGCCATCATAGCCATACAGCCTACAAAAAATGTAAAACCGACATAATCGTCATTAACGATCTTTGTCACGTCTGCCATCATAGGCAGATTAAGAAATAAAGACTTCATATATATTGAGTTATTTAATTTTGTTGAAGCCAAATATATATAAAGTTAAACACAATTTGATATTTTTTGTTTAAAATTTATGAATTATCTTTAAACATTGTATCTGTAAAATGTCAAAATGAAAAATTGGCTCATTGTCATTACTTTTTTTTCGCTTTGGTTATCAACCCAGTTTTCTGAGCAGGTCCAAGATTATATGGCTTATGGATTGATACTGACTTTTGGGGTTTTACACGGTGCCAATGATATTTTTATAGCTAGTCGATTAAAATCTAAAAATCAGAGAATCAGAAAGATACTATTACCATATATAGTTGTGGTAATACTTGTTTCATTATTGTTTCTTGTATCTAAGAGCCTTGCCTTGCTCTTTTTTGTTTGTATTAGTGCCTATCATTTTGGGGAGCAACATTTTAAATCTAACCTGGTAAAAGAACTCTGGTGGGAAATCATTCTGTTTTTTGCCTACGGTTTTTCCATTTTGTTTATGATATTCTATCTAAGAATAAACGAGGTTTCTTCAATTATTTATGAAATTACATCATTGACTTTGTCACCAAAAGTGTATTTGGTTGTGTTTGTAATGTCTCTTGGTGTGTTCTTAATTCTATTTACAGTCATGGTTAAAAACCGTCTTTTAAGGGTAGATGTATTTCGAGAGCTTTTTATGTTCGTGGTGTTTGCAATTGTATTCAAAACTGCCTCGTTATCTTGGGCTTTTGCCATTTATTTCATCTTCTGGCACAGTATTCCTTCTTTGAACGACCAAATGGTTTTTCTATACGGGAATTCAGACAGGTTAAGTATCCTTAAATACTTAAAAACATCTTGGTTGTATTGGGGAATATCAATCTTAGGATTAGCGATTCTTTATTTTATTCTAAGGGAAAAGGTGGACTATTTTATTACGATACTTCTATATGTTTTAGCAGCGATAACGTTTCCACATGTTATCGTCATGTCAAAAGTTGAGAACGCTAAAAACTCACCCTAAAACTGAAATTTGGGGTAATACCTAACGATTGATTTTCGATAGTTTCAATTTCACTGTTATTTGAAACTCGGTAATATTTGTTCAAAATATTCTTTCGGTTCGTAAGGTTCAATAGTGAAACACCTGCGTTAGCCTTAATGGTCCGACCAATATTGAATTTATAGGTAGCTGAGGCATCCATCCTGAAATATTCTGGTAAACGGCTGCTATTGGGGGTTTTGTAATTAATCCTATTGGGGGTAAATAAATCATCAAGTGGGTCCGTCTCATCAGGTTCGGTGAACGGTTTGCCTGTACGATAGTTCAGTCCAAGTCCTAATTTAAGATTTCGTAGGTCGTATGTAGTTGCCAAGGTGATTGTATGCCTAACATCAAGATTGTTTGGGAAAGAGTTGGGTGGAATTCCATCAAAAGTATAATCGTTTTTATTGTAGGTATAACCTAACCAAGTGCTAGTATTCTCTCCTTTTTTATTTAGTAATAATTCTACTCCTCTAACGTCATAACTCCCAATTTCATCCCCATTAAATTGTCCTTCGTTCTGAAAACCTTGTGTTAAAACACTTATGCCATCAACTCTTTTGTAAAAGCCTTCCAGACCAAAATAGAAGCCATTTTTATCATAATTCAGACCAATTGACGCCTGCTTACTTTGGGTAATCGGAAGTAGCTCGTTATCGGATAATATCCATCTACGTTTTTCGATACCAAGGAAGTTTTGTTCCAAATCAATAATTTGATTTGTGGTCTGACTTTTAAATTCACCCAGAATCTGAGCTCGAAGATGTTTGGCCATCCTAAAATTTAGGTTAAGTCGCGGTTCGATTAATACTTTATTAAATGATGCGCCCTCTTGTGCAAGATTTAGAAGATAGTTAAATCGGACCCCAGCCGATGCAATGAACCTGTCTTCAAACGTTCGAATTGCAAATTGACTGAAAGGAGCATATTTTCTGATTACGGAAGTAATATTACTTTGAAAAGGTGGCTGGGTAACATCTGAAATATTGGTGATGCCAGTTTCGATATATTCGAAACCATTGTTCCAATGAACTTTGTCTGAAAATTCAAACTTTGTATCAAATTTTAAGGCCCTTTCATCAACTTCATTCTCTTGAAAGAGTTGCTGTATTTGATTGGCTTGAATGCCTATAGCCATTAAATTATACTTTGAGAAATATACATTGGCTTCGGCCGAAAATTTTGCAGACCATTTACCCAACCATTGAATACCTGCCGAAATATTCGTTTGATCTAAAAAACTTCGTGTTGTTTCATTGGTATTCGTATTGGTTTCATTGTAATCCAGATCATTGTCCATTACTATAAAACTGAATCGAATCTTGTGATCTTCGTTCAAATCGTACAGAACTTTCCCAGAAAAATCATAGAAATAGAAATCCTCTTCTCGGTCAAAATTTTGCGCGATTCGTTGATTCTGTTCGTCTTCCACTTCTGAATCTTGAAAAGCACGCTCGGTAAAGCTATTGTAGGTTGGGGTGTTGAGAAAGTCGGTTGCAGAACGCCTACCTGAGAACTGAAACTCCAAGTTGTCTCGAATCGGAATTTGCCCAAAAACATCGCCTGATATAAGACTAATTCCCGCTCCACCATTAAAGACGCCATCAAGTTCGTTATTGGTTTTCATGCTAATAACACTGCTAACACCATCACCAAATTGTGTAGGCGTTCCATTTTTATAAATGCGGACATCTTTGATTAGGTATGGGTTAAAAGCCGAAATGAGTCCGAAAAAATGTCCTGACTGGTAAATTTTTATACCATTCCAAAGGATTAGGTTTTGATCGTTCGTTCCTCCCCGAACATTGATGTCAGAGACGGTTTCATCAATACTCTTGATTCCGGGTAGTGCTTGAACAGTTTGGAGAACATCCGGTTCAATCAAGCCAGGTAAAATTCCGAGATCAGCAGTGTTCAAAAGAATACTGGCATCTTCATTTTTGGTTATGCCAGATGTTAAAAATTGATAGACCACGACCTCTTCCAAAATCTCTCGACGCTCAGCCAAAAGAATTTCAGTGCATCCTTCTGTGTTGGAAAGCTCATCGACAGGCACAAATTTTATGATGTAGCCCAAATACCGAATTTTTAGCATCGCTCCGCGAGGTACATTATCCATTTTAAAGTAGCCATCAATATCTGTCACTAGGGCCCTGTCCATATCGAGCAATTCAACGGTAGCACCTGGAACGGTATTTTTTGCAAAATTATCGAGTACCCTACCGCAGATAGAAACGTTTTGGGGTCGAACAAGGCTATAATAGCGTTCGTTAATTTTGGACAAAATGAGCTCCGTCTCGGCTGATATAACTTCCAAAAAATTGGCTAATGAACTGTATTCTTGCGGAGGTAATTCTATACCATTTAAATCTTCATCCAAGTATGAAAATTTCACATCAAACCGCTGTTCAATTTGGGGTATTAAATCTTTAAGTAGCCTTGATTTTTGAGCGTGGCAGGCAGTAAAAAACAGGAATAGGATTATTCCCAAGAATGGTAATAGTGTTTTACGGCGTGTCCCCTGCATAGAAAAGTACCTTTTCCTCGCCCAAGTTATAACGAATTTGGGTAGGAGTACTAATACTTTCTAACGCTAATTTTAAATTGGTGTTGCTAAAGGTACCTGTAAAAAGTTGGGATGTATTTACATCTTTGGTCTCGACAACAATATTGAATTGTCGTTCAAGTTCTGCAAGAACATATTTTAGAGGAATACTTTTAAATGAACTTTCTTTCATCATCCATGAAGGCTGACCATTTTTAGGTTCTTCAAAAAGTTTTATTTCACCATTGACCACAACGAATGAACTTCCTGCTGGTAGTTTACGGTCGGTACCATTAAAGGTGACACCAACCAAACCTTCGTAGCAGGTAACCTCAAAAAAGCCCTCTCGATTTTCTACATTAAATTGGGTGCCTAGCACGGAAACTTTGCCTTGATCGGTGGAAACCGTAAATTTTTTCCCTTTGGCCACTTTAAAGAAGGCCTCACCGTTTAAACTAACGTTGCGCTCATCATCCCAATTTCGTTCACTGAATGAAACTCTAGAATCAGCATTTAAAAAGATTTCAGAGTTATCAGGCAATAACACTTCTGATTGTTCTGCCAATTGGGTTTTTACAGTGGTATCAAGGGTATTCAAATAAAAATATGAACCGGTCAAAAGCAAAGCCAAAACCGCAGCAACCCGTAAAAAGTTTTTATAAGGACGAAAAGCAATAACCTTGGGCTCTTCTGCAGTTTTTAAAACTTTAGAACTAATATCCGCCCAAGCCCTATCTGAATCGAATTTTGGAGATAATATTCCTTTGGAAGTTTCTGCGATTCGCTTATAAGAAGAATACTCGGTACTTTCTTTAAAAGTCGCCAACTCCTCATCAGAGAGTTCGTTGTTCAACCATTTGGCCAAGTAATTTTCTTGCATTTTGTTTTCCTTTTCCATGGTTAGAACAACTTAGAATTCAAAAACCCTACTTTTTTATGAATAGGTTTCATATACCATCAATTTTTTCCCTTAAGGATTTTAATGCCAAGTGCATACGTTTTTCAATGGCTTTTACACTTACTCCCTCCATTTCAGCAATTTCTGCATACTTCTTGCCATCAATTCGATTCAAAAGAAATGTTGTTCTTTGGTTTTCAGGCAAAGCATCAAGGGCATTGTTCAGTTTTTCCTGAAACTGTTTTTCTTCCAATACATACTCTGGTGACTCATTGGTTGTGGTATTTGAATGAAGGTCGGCATACTTTAAACGTACTTTTTCTGCCTTTATCACATTTAAATATAAATTGTTCGCAACGGTATATAAATATGATTTTGCTTTTTCAGGGGATACTTTGGCACAGTTTTCCCATAGTTTTACAAAAGCCTCTTGAACGGCATCATATGATTTTTCTTCATTGCCGAACTTATAATAAATGTAATTGTAAACGGTTTTAGAATTAGAATTGAAGATTGAATTGAAAACCTTTTCCTCGCAAACGTTGTTCATATTGGCCTTAAATCGCTATGTGTTCAAAGATATTTTAAATAAAATTAACGTGGTTGGTAGGGTTTTGTGCTTGAAGGTTGTTTCATTGATGTAAAACGAAAATTCCAAATCATTATGAAAACTTTTACCCCCAATTTTTTACGTGTTTTCATCTTATCTATTGTGTTGCTTTTTGCCTCTTGTCAAGAAGAGTTTGAAGATATAGGTGGCGAAGAACAAGAAACGATTGAAGCCGGTTCCACAACCGCCAATTTAATTCAGAATACCTCTGCCCAAGATGGTTCTTTTGATAACATTGTAGATGAGGCAAGTTGTTTTGCCATTCAATTTCCGTACACCGTTGAGGTTGCAGGAATTCAAATAACAATTGATTCAATTGAAGATTTAAGGGTTATTGAAGAATTATTCGATGCCTTTGATACGGACGAAGACATTGTTGATATTCTATTCCCTATCACAATAGTATACGCTGATTATACCGAATTAGTTATTGAAAGCAAGGAACAGTTGCGAGAATTAGCTGAAGAATGTATCGAAGGTGGAGGTGACGATGATATAGAATGTATTGATTTCGTTTACCCAATAACACTTTTCACTTTTGATGTGAATTCGCAAGTTACCGGTGAGGTAGTAATCAATAGTGACAGGGAACTTCGCCGATTCTTTGCAAATCTTCAAGAGGACGACTTGGTGAGTTTGGATTATCCCGTGACCTTGAAAAAGTATGATGGAACTGAAATTGTTGTTGAAAACAATGCAGAGTTGGCTATGGCTTTGGAAGCTGCCAAAGATGAGTGCGATGAAGACGACGACGATGATTACAATGATGATGATTTTAATGAAGAACATTTTGTTGAGTATCTAACAGAATGCCCATGGAAGTTGCGTGATATCCGTAGGTTCGGTGCAGACCAGTTGGGTCAGTACGAAGGTTTTATGTTCGATTTCAATGCTGACGGAACAGTAGAGGTTACAGGTCCGGCAGGCAATATGTCTTCAGGTGAATGGGCTTTTGAATTTACTCCTAATGGTGTATTGATAGAATTGGCTTTTGGTGACTATGTTGATTTTAGTGCAACTTGGTTGGTTTATGAAATCGAAGAAGGAAAAATCAAATTCTATAACGATAATGACAATCGCTTAATTCTGAAGCGTTATTGTGAAGATGACCATGGAGATGATAATGGTGGGGACAACGGTGATGGTGGTAACGATAACGGTATCATTAGTGTAGAAACCCTCATCAATACTCTGAAGGAATGCGAATGGTTGATAAAAGACCTAGAGCTTCAAAATGAAGATTTGGATAGGTTGTTAGGTTTCGGATTGATTTTTGGTGAAGAGGGTATGGTAGTCTTAAGTGATGGCCTTACCGAAATACCAGGAACTTATGAGGTTGGAGCAAACGACGAAGGACATCGTACATTATCATTGACTTTTGAGATGGAAGGCGCCTTAACATTTGAATGGCCATTAGTTGAAATTGATGGTGAAAGTATTGTAAAGACCGACTGGATTAAAATGTACGATGAGACAATTGGTTATAAACTTATTATTGAAAAAATCTGTGAAGACCCAGAAGATGGCGATGTAGGTGAAATCAGAAACATCGTTATGGGCGGTGGTCTGTGGAACGTAGCTATGTACGATGATGAAGGTGTTAATTCAACTGAAGATTATGCTGATATGGACTTTGGTTTTTCAATGTTCAATCAAGTTGAAGTAAGTATTAATGACGACCCTATTGCAAACGGAGTTTGGAGAGTGGTTCGTGATACTGAAGGAAACCTGGTTTTTTATCTGAATATGGGAGATAGCGCCCCACTCGGTGAACTTACTGAGCCTTGGTATGTAACTGAAGTTAACACAGACCGTGTTATGCTGGTTTACGAGGACGAAGAAGTTAACTTCAAAACCTTGGTATTCGAAAAGAAACCTTAAGTTTTTGCCCCACATCTATTTAAAGGACGGTCCGCCCCAAGGCCGTCCTTTTTCGTTTTAGGGCCTTAAAAGATTAGGCAGTCCTTTGGTATTTCTTAAATTTGCCTTTCTCCAAAAATGCCGATAATCGATGTTTGATAATTTAAGTGATAAACTAGATAAAGCCCTCCATAATTTAAAGGGCCACGGTAAGATTACCGAAATCAATGTTGCCGAAACTATGAAAGAAGTTCGTCGTGCACTATTAGATGCCGATGTTAACTTCAAAATAGCCAAGGAATTTACCAATACCGTAAGGGAAAAGGCGCTGGGCCAAAACGTTTTGACCAACCTGAAGCCAGGTCAATTAATGGTCAAAATTGTCAAAGATGAATTGACCGAGCTCATGGGTGGTGATGCTGCTGAGTTAAACCTAACAGGAAACCCTTCGGTGATTTTAATGTCAGGTCTGCAAGGTTCTGGTAAGACAACCTTCTCAGGTAAACTTGCCAATTTTTTACTTAAGAAAAAGACCAAAAAACCTTTGTTGGTAGCTTGTGATGTATACCGACCTGCGGCGATTGACCAATTGCATATTGTTGGGGAGCAAATAGGGGTAGAGGTCTATTCTGACAGGGGTAACACTAATCCAGTTGCTATTGCTAAAGATGGTATAAAAAAGGCGAAGGAACTAGGTTGCAATGTAGTTATTATTGATACCGCTGGTCGACTGGCCGTTGACGAACAAATGATGGATGAAATTTCAAACATCCACAAAGCTATAGAGCCTCAAGAGACATTGTTCGTCGTAGATTCGATGACAGGACAAGATGCTGTGAATACTGCAAAAGCCTTCAACGATGTATTGAATTTCGATGGTGTCATTCTAACAAAATTAGACGGTGATACTCGCGGTGGAGCAGCAATTTCAATTAAATCAGTTGTCAATAAACCAATAAAATTCATAGGTACGGGTGAAAAGATGGAAGCCATAGATGTCTTCTATCCTTCTAGGATGGCCGATAGAATTCTTGGGATGGGTGATGTAGTTTCTCTGGTAGAACGTGCCCAAGAGCAATTTGATGAGGAGCAAGCCAGAAAAATTCAAAAGAAAATTGCGAAGAACAGGTTTGGTTTTGATGATTTTCTTTCTCAAATCCATCAAATTAAAAAGATGGGTAATATGAAAGATCTGATGGGTATGATTCCTGGTATGGGAAAAGCACTAAAAGGAATTGAAATTGATGATGATGCCTTCAAACATATTGAAGCCATGATTTATTCAATGACTCCCCAAGAACGTTCCAATCCTTCAATGTTGAATTCAAGTAGAAAAAAACGTATTGCAACAGGCAGTGGGCGTAGCATTCAAGATGTAAACCAACTATTGAAACAGTTCGACCAGATGAGTAAAATGATGAAGATGATGCAGGGAAGTAAAGGAAAACAAATGATGCAAATGATGCAAAACATGCGCTAATGGAATTATTGGACGGTAAGAAAATATCGAATGCAATCAAGGAAGAAATTGCCGTTGAGGTTGCTGAAATGAAAGAACGTGGGGAAAAAGTTCCCCATTTGGCCGCTGTTTTAGTTGGTAATGATGGTGCAAGTCTGACTTATGTTGGCAGTAAAGTGCGCTCATGTAAAAAAATAGGATTTGAATCTACGTTGGTACATCTTCCAGAAGAGACTACCGAAGAAGAATTATTGGAGCAGGTTAATAAGCTAAATAACGATGATGACATAGATGGTTACATTGTTCAGCTACCTCTTCCAAAACATATTGACGAGGAAAAAGTATTGATGACCGTTCATCCTGATAAAGATGTCGATGGGTTTCATCCTACCAACTTTGGCAAAATGGCTCTTGATATGGAAACCTTTATTCCAGCCACGCCATTTGGTATAATGGAATTACTTCGTCGATACGATGTGGATACCGAAGGAAAACATACGGTTGTCATTGGTCGGAGTCATATTGTCGGTAGGCCCATAAGTATTTTAATGAGTCAAAAAGGAAAGGCCGCAAATTCCACTGTAACCATTACGCACAGTAGAACCGCAGATTTAAAAGAGTTTACCACAAAAGCAGATATTATAGTTTCTGCTTTGGGGTCTCCAGACTTTTTGAAAGCCGATATGGTCAAAGATGGTGTTGTCATCATTGATGTCGGAATTACAAGGGTCGCTGATGAAACCAAGGAAAAAGGCTATTACATCACTGGTGATGTCGATTTTGCCGAGGTATCACCAAAAGCGAGTTATATAACACCAGTTCCTGGCGGAGTTGGACCCATGACCATCGCGATGTTACTAAAAAATACGCTTTTGGCAAGACAGCGAAGAATGGGTTAAAGCAGCTATTTCATAGCTTTCGCTTCTAGTTGTTCTTCTTGCTCTTCAGGAGTTAGAATTTCTAAATCCTCACCTTCATCATTGGTACAGCTTGAGACTGCCATAATCGTAAAGAATACGGTTAGTAGTAGTAGGATAACTTTCATGTTTATATGTGGCGTTTGGGATTCCATATAATAGGAATAACGCAATTGGGCCAAACATCTTGTTTTCAGAGTTTGCAATTCGACAAGTTGCTTATTTATCGAAAAGCCTTTTTAGCATTAGTACTTATAAGGAAATCGTAATTATGTATCTTCAAAGGAAAATCAACCGATATGAAAACGAATTACCTATACTTAGTGGCTTGTGTCATTTTCTTTGCCAATTGTAAACCGGAAGATTCAAATTCAATTCAAGTGGCGGTGATATTTTCTGAGGAAGTCAGTTCAGAAACTTTGGATGGACGATTACTTCTTATACTTTCTTCCAATGACAAGAGAGAGCCGCGTTTTCAGATAAATGCTGGTCTAAATGCCCAGCCCATTTTCGGAATGGATGTTGAAGGAATGAAACCAGGCGAAGCCATGGTATTTGATGAATCCAACTTTGGCTTCCCATACAAAAGCTTGAAAGATGTTCCCCCCGGAGAGTATTCAGTACAAGCGTTGCTTCATACATATGAAACATTTAATCTATCAACCGGCCATACCGTAAAATTACCAATGGATAACGGTGAAGGCCAGCAATGGAATCGTTCACCCGGTAACTTGTACAGCGAACCTTTTAAAATAACTATTGGCGAAAACGGAATTGAAAATATGACGGTTCAAATGAATAAGGTCATTCCACCTATTGAAGAGCCTGAAGACACCGAATGGATAAAACATATCAAGATTAAGTCAGAAAAGCTCTCAGAATTTTGGGGTAGGGATATGTATCTCGGAGCACATGTTTTGCTGCCAAAAGGATTTCATGAACATCCAGAAGCAAAATACCCCTTAATGATTTTTCATGGCCATTTCCCTAGTGATTTTGGAGGATTTAGAACCACACCGCCCGATGCTAATTTAGAACCTGATTTTTCGGCCAGGTTCAATGTAGAAGGGTATAACATTTTACAGCAACAAGAGGCTTTTGACTTCTATAAAAGATGGAATGACCCTGATTTTCCAAGATTTTTGATTATTGAAATTCAACATCCAACACCGTACTATGACGACTCCTATGCTGTGAACTCTGAAAGTCAAGGGCCCTATGGTGATGCAATTACCTATGAGCTCATACCACATATTGAAAAGGAATTCCGAGGATTGGGTGAAGGATGGTCAAGATTTTTATACGGAGGTTCGACAGGGGGCTGGGAGGCTTTGGCAGTACAGGTAAAGTATCCTGATGAATATAACGGTTGTTTTGCCGCTTGCCCTGACCCAATTGATTTCAGGGCATATTGTTTGACCAATATATATGAAGATGAAAATGCTTATTTCTATCCTAGTGAGCATAAAAGATTGGAAGTGCCGGCCCACCGCGATTACCTAGGGCACGTCCAAAATTCAGTTTTGGAGTACAATCATTTAGAACTGGTTCTAGGTACCAAATCACGTTCAGGTCAACAATGGGATATTTGGGAGGCAACCTATTCGCCACAGGGAGCGGATGGTTATCCTGTGCGATTGTGGGATAAAATGTCTGGTGATATCAATCCTGAAGTTGCTGAATTTTGGAAGGAGAATTATGATTTACGACATATACTAGAAAGGGACTGGGATAAACTTGGGGAAAAACTACGAGGAAAAATCCATATCTATTGCGGTGATATGGACAATTATTACCTGAATAATGCGGTCTATCTGATGGAAGACTTCCTAGAAAACACCTCTGACCCCTACTATGAAGGTGAAGTTGACTATGGTGATCGCGCCGAACACTGTTGGAATGGTGATCAAGAAAATCCGAACCACATCAGTAGATTACGATATAATAGTATGTATGTTCCAAAAATCATGAAACGAATTGAAGAATCTGCCCCTGATGGCGCCGACCTCACAAGTTGGAGATACCAATAGTATAGACATTTGCCCGTTCAAAAGGCGAGAAGTTTTAATTGCCACGTTTATAGCACAATACCTCTTTTAGCGTTAAAATTTTCATAAGAATGTGACTTTGTCGAGTGCGTTGTTTCCTACGAGTCGAATACAGATCAATTAATGACCGTGGAGACCAATAAAGCAAACAAAAACAAAGGGTATTTGGGATATCAAAAAAATAGATTTACAAATCGATTTTCCCAAATGATAAGAGAAAATCAATTCTTATTGTATTGTCTCATTTTAACGATTTTAGCATACCTGGGTATCATTTGGGCAATGTACCTAACCTAAATTGGCCTAAGTATGTGACTTATTACAAAATTCGGTTTCAAACTATGAAAACCATGGATTTTGAATTACCAAGAGCATCACTTGACCGATTCTCCAAATCAAGAAACCCAAGGAGAATACCTTCAGGGGAAACAGAAAAATTGGGCGCACATTCAAAGAAAACTTAAAAAAAGTCTGTGGCTTGTTCTTTTGTTATCAGCTTATTTTCTGGTGTTGTGGGTAGTGTTCTTTGCCTGAAGATTTCGAGTATCCTTACTTTGCGAATAACTGAGCAATATCTTTGAACGCCTTAAATTCTAAGGCGTTACCGGCAGGATCAAGAAAAAACATTGTTGCTTGTTCACCAGCTTGGCCTTCGAATCTTATATAAGGTTCAATAACAAAAGATATTCCTTTTGATTTTAGGTTGGCAGAAAAAGATTCAAATGTATCCCATGGCAAAACGACACCGTAATGGGGAACAGGAACGTTTTTTCCATCGACGGCATTGGTGTGTAATTCTTCTTCTGATTTTGGTTTGTAATGGATAACCACTTGGTGACCAAAAAGGTTGAAATCGACCCAATGGTCACTACTTCGACCTTCTTCGCAGCCTAATATTTCTCGATAGAAAATCCTACATTCAGCTAAATTATGCACTGGTATTGCTACATGAAAAGGTGCGATATTCATTGTGATAAAAATAAAAGGTTGAACTAAAAATAAGCTATCCTAATTTACTTTCAAATTTAGGACTCTAGAAAGGATATGATGTCTTCATTGACCTGTTTTTGATGCATGGAGTGCCCAAGGCCTTCTGTTAACCTGAGTTCGCTACCTTCCCAATTTTCATGAACACGAACAGATTCGGTGTAGGGAACTTGCAAATCATATTTGTCATGAAATAAAAGTCCTTTTTTTGTGCTGTTACTCACGAATCGGGCACTCGAGAATTCCTTAAAATGAAAGCCCAACCACTCCTTTAAATAGGAGTCCATAGCCATTCTAACCTTATTATTAAAGGGAACAATTTTTTGATAGGAATCCATAAATTGACTGAACTCGCTTGGAGAACCAATGGTAACTACCTTCTCAACAGTAGTATCTGGATTAAGAAAATGGGTATAGTTGATGGTCATACCACCAACCGAATGGGCAACCACCCATTTGGGTCGATAGGCCTCCAATACATGTTGTGTTGCCTCTGCATAAAGTGGCACATGAAGTTTCTTGCCTGAAGAATAACCATGGGAGGGAGCATCAAACGCAAAGATTTCAAAATCTTTGGCACGCAGCATATTGATAAAATTTCGCCATCGAAACGTATTACTCTCCCAACCGTGCATCAATAAAATCGGACCTTTCTTTCCTGACCAATGATAGGATTGTATTTGGTGACCGGCAACTTCCTTAACATCTAATTTTGCCGCATCCAGAAATGCTTTCTGATTTGGTAAAACCTTTCCTAAGCGAATGGTACAAAATACATCGAATGCTTTTTTTGCGGTGTTTCGAGGATTTACGTTAACCCAAAAGTTGAACCACTTACCATAAGTGAAGGCTATTAATGCCTTTATAATTTTTCTCATATGGTTACTTTTTGTAACTTACTCTACAATTGAAACTAAAATTAAACAATCCTGATCGAATTAAAAAGAAGTCACGAATCCCTAACCTAGTGAACAAATGGAAACTATAAGTGAAAATCAATTAGTTGAACGTCAAAAAAAATTGGAAAAAATGTTCGGTCACCTAGACCGAAAGAACCTTCCTGAACTATGTACTGTTCGAGATGTGATGTCAGCTTCCTCGGATCAGTGGAGTATATTGATTTTATTGTGGCTTGGTTATTTTCCTGTTTTACGGTTCAATAAAATAAAGAAATACGTATACGGAATCTCCAATAAGGTTTTAAGTCAACGGCTCAAGGTTTTGGAAGCAGATGGCTACATTGAGCGCAAGGCTTACCCAGAGGTGCCCATAAGGGTTGAATACAACTTAACCGATTTTGGTGCGCAATATGTAGAACGTCTTCTTGAACTGACCCAATGGATGCGGGAGAACAGTCCTAAAATATTGAAGCATCCTGAAAAGTATGGTCTCTTGTAAATTTTAATGGGTCCACCCCAACATCAAGTACTTTATTCTTGCATCATCCGGTATTTGCACAGCTTCGATATTTGAGCTGGTGAACCGCAAATTTGCAGGCAATTCACTTTTATCAATGGTAAAATAAAGATTACTGCTTTTAGGAAAGATTACCACACTGTTCAAAGTGGTTACAATTTTCTTTATCTCATAGGCGTCTTGAATATCCTTAAAGGTGCTTTTTAAGTTTAATCCCTCACCTGTGGTGTACCGTGCATCGATGATATTGATGTTTTCAATTTTTGGTATACTATCATTACTTGCAGTGAGTGTTAGTAAATGCTTTCCTCCCTTTTCAAAAACTTTTATTTTTTTGGGATTTTCGCCCTCTTTTAATTGAAAGGTATCTTTTTCAACGAATCCTTCACCGACCAAAGCCTCTACATCTGCAAATATTACTTCTTTGTTGAATTGACCAATAGAGGTCTCGCTTACTAAAAAGTTGGAATCTTGTTTTTGACAAGCAATCACCATTAAAAAGACACTTGCAATCAAGATGTAAACCGTATTTCTCATCTCTTTAAAAATTTTAGCGAATAACTTTTTTCAATACACCTAAAACCCCCCTAATAAAAGTAGCACTGGTCAAAACCTTTACTACAGGATTCATTCGAGTACTTCTACTGCGTGAACTGCTCTTTCTGGTGGTTGTTTTTTTTGCTTTTTCTTTCTCGGCTTCCTTTTCTGCCTTTTCTATTTTTTCATTCAATATTTCGTAGGCACTTTCCCTATCGATAACTTCATTGTATTTTTTGATGAGTTTGGATTTTCCGAGTGCCTCTTTCAATTCCTTATCAGTTAGAACATCCATTCGGCTCATTGGTGCCCTGAGCATAGTTGCTGCAAGAGGTGTAGGGCGCCCTTTTTCATCCAAAGCGGAAATTAAGGCCTCACCAATACCCAAAGAAGTCAATACCTCTTCCGTTTTATAAAACTCAGAATCAGGATAGTTTTGAGCTGTTAGTTTAATAGCCTTTCTGTCTTTTGCGGTAAAAGCCCTTAAAGCATGTTGTACTTTCAATCCTAATTGGGCCAATACATCCTCAGGTACGTCAGTTGGGTTTTGGGTCACAAAATATAATCCGATTCCCTTTGAACGAATTAACTTAACAATACTTTCGATTTGGTCCAACAATGCTTTGGAGGCATTATCAAATATTAGATGAGCTTCATCAATGAACAAAATAAGTTCGGGTCTGTCACTATCGCCTTGCTCTGGAAAAGTGCCATAAATCTCCGCTAGCAAGCTCAGCATAAAAGTTGAGAACAGTTTGGGCTTATCTTGAATATCGGTCAAGCGAATGATGTTGATATACCCTCGCCCATTCTCATCAATTCTAGTTAAATCATCAACTTCAAATGACTTTTCTCCAAAGAACAAATCAGCTCCTTGCTGCTCCAATTCAATAATCTTTCTCAAAATGGTGCCTGTCGAACTGGTAGAAATTCGGCCATATTCTGATTGAAATTCCTTTTTTCCTTCTCCGGTTGCATATTGCAAGACCTTTTTAAAATCATTAAGGTCAAGAAGTGGTAGTTTATTGTCATCACAATACTTGAATACCACTGCCACTATACCTTCTTGGGTTACCGTTAAATCTAAAATTCTTGAAAGTAAAACGGGCCCAAATTCGGATACCGTAGCCCTTAATCGAACACCATCTTGCTCTGAGAGCGACATTATCTCGACAGGAAAACCCTTGGCCTCAAAAGGAAGCCCAATGGCTTCATGCCGTTCGTCTATTTTAGGATGGCCAGGGCTTGGTTGCGCAATACCGCTGAGGTCACCTTTTAAATCCATTAGCAATACGGGAATTCCTTTTTCGGAGAGGTTTTCAGCAATTACCTGCAAGGTCTTGGTCTTACCAGTACCTGTTGCCCCAGCAATCAATCCGTGGCGGTTCAAGGTTTTAAGCGGAACTTTAATAAAGGCCTCGGTAACCGTCTCGCCATTTACCATACCCGCGCCCATGGTGATAAAATCCCCTTTTGTAGCGTAACCTTTTTCTATAGTTGCAAAGAATTTTTCTTTGATATCCATCGCATTCAATTTGTGCTAAAAATAAGGATTTAAATAAAGTGTAAAATCGAAAGTCCGTATGCTATCTTTTAAAGTGTAATTTTTACATTTAGCCATAAATCATGAAATTATAAACCAACAAAAAATTGCCATGAGAAAACCTTTAATACTCTTAGCTGTTGTAGCATTCTTTTGCAGTCATGCCATTTTGGGACAAAATGCGACCGAAATCAAATTTCATAAACCTGAGAATCCTGCTAGGGCCAGTGCCCCTTTCAGTGAAGCTGTTCAAGCAGGTAACTTATTTTTTCTTGCAGGGCAAATTGGAATGGACAGGTCAAAAGGGCAATTAGCAGAAGGAGGAATACAAGGTGAAACAGAGCAGGCCATTAAAAATATCGAAGGCGTATTGCGGTATCATGGTTTGACCCTGGATAATGTGGTTAAATGTACCGTTATCTTAAGCGATATCAACGATTTTAAGGCTTTCAACGAGGTTTATATTAGATATTTCAAGAAGAAACCCGCTCGTACAACCTACGCCGCGGCAGGTTTGGCCGTTGGGGCTAAAATTGAAATTGATGTAATTGCTGTGAAATAGCTATTCTAATAAATTCAAGCAATTAGTCTTTTAAATATATCCGATTAGCCGCAAGATTTGTGGCTACCCTTTCAATTTCATAGTTTGCACTCTAATGCGCTCCCATTGAATTTGACCAATAAAATTGCAAGTTATTTATTGTTAATCACTTTCTGTGTTTTTCAAATGCAAGGGGGATTGGCTCAAACAAATGCCCCTCCTGTGGTTTCGGCCCAAGGAGATTTTGTCTACTGCCCGCAATCTCAACTAAATGTTGTTTCTTCATTTTCCATAGAAGACCCAGATGATACTGAAATAGAAGCCTTTTTTGTACAAATATCGGTTGGGTATCAGCGACAATTTGACCTTCTTAGCCTCTCGGGCTCACATCCGAATATCACAACCAGTTGGAATGCCGTTGAAGGAAAATTGACCTTAAGAGGTGTCGGCGGAGGTCCGGTCAATTATACGGATTTAATACCAGCAGTTTACGATATTGTTTTTGAAAGCACTTCTGAAAATCCAACTCAAGAAAAACAGTTTTCCTTAACCATTGGTGAAGCAAATTTTCTACCAAAAACCGGCCATTATTATGAATACGTTCCAAATTTTGGAATTACTTGGCAAGATGCCAGAGCCCAGGCTGAATCGAGAACCTATTTCGGTCTCAGAGGTTATCTGGCAACAATAACCTCGCGTGAAGAGGCTCAACTTTCAGGCGAACAGGCGGCTGGCGCGGGATGGATAGGGGGCAGTGATCGAGATGCTGAAGGAAGTTGGCGGTGGATGACTGGCCCAGAAGCGGGGACCGTATTTTGGAATGGAGGCATTAATGGAACTACTCCTAATTTCGCCTTTTGGAATACCTCTGAGCCCAACAACTGTTGTGGTGGCGAACACTATGCACATGTTACTAGTCCCAATGTAGGTGTACCAGGCACATGGAATGATCTAAGTAATCAAGGAGCAGATTCTGGGGATTATCAACCCAAAGGGTATATCGTGGAATACGGCGGATTTCCTGATGATCCAGATTTGCAATTATCGGCGAGTACTAGACTAACAGTCCCTTTTATTTCTTCAGCAAGAAGAAATAGTAGTTGTGGTAGTGGTAGTATAGCGCTTGAGGCCGAAACATCTCAAGGTGACGTTCTTTGGTTTGATGCTCCCGAAGGTGGGAACTTGTTATACACAGGCAACGTTTTCAATACACCTGTTTTAGATGAAACAACCTCCTATTATGTCGTAGCCTCTGTGAATGGGTGCACTGAAGGAAAGCGTACCGAAATATTGGCAACAGTAAATCCCTTGCCGATAGTAGAACAGGTTTTTTTGTTTGGTAATTGTGATGAAGATGGAAATCCCGATGGGATTGTGGATTTCAATCTGAATGAAGCTACTTCTATCATAACCATGGGAGACGATGAATTATTGGTTTCGTATCATCTGAATATTAATGATGCCCAAATGGCAATAAATCAAATAGACGCTTCCCCATTTTCAAATGCCATATCGAATACGGTATACGCTAGGGCAGAGAATAGCTTTGGCTGTTATGCAACTTCAACAATCAATTTAAATGTTTCAACTACATCCTTCCCGTCAAATTTTGTTGCCGAAATTGAAGTATGTGATTTAGATGAACCGGATGGTGTCTATGAATTTGATTTGGAATCGATTGAAGAAGATTTATTGGCATTATTCCCTACCGGTCAGTCTTTAAATGCCAGTTTTTTCAGGAGTGCCGAAAATGCGGTGTTAGAAGAAGAGGAAATTGATAATACTAACTTTTTTAGAAATGAGTCTCCATTTTCGCAAACTCTTTTTGTTCGTATTGAGAGTGAAGTCGACGGTTCTTGTTTTGGAATTGGACCACATGTTCGCTTAGAGGTTTTGCCTTTGGTCGATTTTAATTTGCCCAATGAAATTCAAATTTGTGAGGGTTTTCCAGAGACAGTTGAAATTACAAATGCCCAAGGAGATTATTTATTTGGTTGGGTTGATTCCAATGGTACTGTAATCAGTAATGAAAGTTTTGCAACGCTGAGCTCTGAAGGTACTTATACCGTTACAGCGATTTCAGCGGACGGGTGTATTTCTCCTTCAAAATCAATCTCAGTTACTGTTTCAGCCGCTCCGAAACTAAGTTTAGACGTCGTTTCAACAGCCTTCGAAAATGGGGAGAACAATATATTGATTCAATCTCAAAACCTTGGTTTGGGAGACTATGAATTCGCTTTGGACAATCCATTTGGGCCATTTCAGGATGCACCCATTTTTAACGATGTACTGCCAGGAATCCATACGGTCTACGCCGTAGATAAAAATGGTTGTGGAGGCGATGCCTTTGAAATTGGGGTTATTGGAATCTCAAATTTTATTACACCTAATGCCGATGGAGAGAACGATGTTCTTGAGGTTCTTGGTGTTACGCCCGAAATCTATCAAAGCGCTTCTTTACGAATTTTTGATAGGTATGGAAAGTTATTGAAACAGCTGGACGGATTTTCAAGTAGTTGGGACGGTTTGTATCAGAATCAGCAGTTGCCCTCATCTGATTATTGGTATATACTCGAGGTTGTTGATTTAAAAGGGTTACCCCAGAGACGCTCCGGTAATTTCACCTTGAAGCGTTAATGGTAACCATTTCACAACCCGTTTGGTAAGCGTATCTTTGACCCATGGCGCTGAACGAAACAATGAACTTAGTTGAGAAGGGTTTAATGCTTCCGCTTATGGAGGAATTCTACACCATTCAAGGCGAGGGTTTTCACAAAGGAACCGCGGCTTATTTCATTCGAATCGGGGGATGTGATGTGGGCTGTCATTGGTGTGATGTTAAGGAAAGTTGGGATGCGGAAAAGCATCCACCTACTGCAATAGAGCATATCATAGACAACGCTTCCAAGTATTCAGATACCATTGTTATTACAGGGGGTGAGCCTTTGACATGGGATATGGGACCTTTGACAATAGGCTTGAAAGCAAAAAACTTACAAACGCATATTGAAACCTCAGGGGCCTATCCGTTAACAGGGGTGTGGGATTGGATTTGTCTTTCACCAAAAAAGTTGAAACTTCCGTTTGGGGATATTCATCAAAAAGCAAACGAACTCAAGGTAATCGTTTATAACAAAAGCGATTTCAACTTCGCTGAAGAACATGCGTCAAAAGTAGGGGAAGACTGTGTTTTGTATTTGCAGCCCGAATGGAGCGTAAGAGATAAGGTAACGCCCTTGATTGTTGATTATGTAATGCAGAATCCAAAATGGAAGGTCTCATTACAAACCCATAAATACCTTAATATCCCTTAGCCGAGTTGCTTGTTATCCTAGCCCCAATGGCTTCAATATCCAATCGGCATTCAGTATCAATAATTGGTGGCGCAACCAAGCCTTTAGAGACCCTTGATTCCAGTGTTTTTATAAATTGACTCGCCGATACTTGACATGATGGATTGTGAAGATTTTGAATTCTATTCGCCGCAAAACTTTTGGCAGCGGTAAATTGTAATTCTGCCCGCATCAGACATCCATCTACATTACAATGATTATTACCAATAACTTCATTGTTTTCGTCTGTAGTGGTTTCTTCATGGTCATTGATTGTAGGAGTACCAAGGTTAACCAATCCAAAAAGATGTCCAAACTCATGGTTCAAAGTAGCCGTTTCTAAATCAGCAAGGGTTATCAGTGCGCTTCGGTTGGCTAAAGAACGAATTGTTGACTCGAAAATGACCATTGAAGTGTTTCTGTAAACGGCACCTAATGTGACCAAACCTTCATCTTCCTCATCATCATCAGAAGGTGAATCCGCGAAATAAATATAAATCGCGAGGGTTCTGCCGTCATTGTAACTGGTTCTGTTATCTATTTCAAATTCGGAGATTTCCGAAAGGGTTAAAGTTTCTTCATCAGGGGAGCCTAGCTCTAAGAAATTGATGGTTATATCTTCCTTAAAAGTGAGCTCTCTTAAATATTCTTCAAAAGCATCCATAGCCGCCTGGGTAGGTCTAAAACCTGTTACATGGGCAATTTGTACCACCAACCTATCAAAATCAGCGTTGGAAACAATATCAGCACCAGATGAACCCGTAGCTTGAAAATTCTCAGGAAAATCCTGTCTCGGATCCCCGGTAGTGCCGGTTTGCCCCCCATTGTCATCTGTAGTTGTCGGTGTGTCATCTACAGGGTCCCCGCTTGAGTCACTGGAACAAGCAAAAGAAACCAGTAGTAAAAGTCCAAAACTAAAGCGAACTAACTTTTTCATAAAATTCATTTTAAACTAAACGCAAACAGTACTTTAATCGTATTATGTTAAGGTAAGTTTAGCCAAATAGTCGTAATGTTCACCCTGAACCAACAGTTCAGTTTTAAATCCGCATCTGGCAGCGTATTCGTTCAAGGTTGAATAATCTAAATAAAGCCAATCAAAAATTGGGCCTTTTTCACCTTTATATTCCATTTGAAATTCTACTTCACCATAATAATCTACGTTTCTTGGAACCCAGTGCCCACCATCATTTTCATCAATTTCGAACATGTAAATAATATCACTTGAGTCTAAAAGTATTTGACCATTGGGTTTCATTAGAGATTTCAAGTGATTTAGAAAGTCTTTCAATTTTTGAAGCTGGCCGACAATTCCAATCCCGTTCATAAGCAGTAGTAAGGTGTCATAACCATTTTGTTTAAACTCAAGTATCTCAGAAAGCACTGTTGTTTCAAGACCTCTTTTTTGACAAACTTCAATGGCCCCTTTAGAAGAGTCCAAGGCGGTAACATTTAGACCGATTTCTTGAAGCCATAAGCTATGACTGCCTGAACCACACCCTATATCCAAAATATTTCCATAACAAATTTCCAATGCCCTTTGTTCTATTAAGGGCATGTCTTTGAAGTTGCGGAACAAATACGGCAGGGGCAAAACATCTTCTTCTTCCAATGAAGAATGGGTGATGATATCTTGGTCATAATGGCCCTCAAAATAGTCGACAAGGGCCTTGCCCAAAATATCGAACGGCATAATCTTTGTACTTTACAGCTCAAATAACACTAACAAAATGAAACTAGTCAAATTAATTCCAGTATTTCTGTTATTGGCAGGCATTCACTTGCAGGCGCAGAGCCCAGAATTGGTTGATTTGGTCAATTCTTATTTAGATGCCAATGGCTCGACGAAACAATATTCTGATGCCTATGACGAACTGCTAAATTTAATGGAGCGACAATTTCCAAAATCTGATAAGAATAGCAATGGATGGTTATATCTGGAACGAAATAAGACAAAAGCGATATTTGAAATTAAAGATATGTTGACCGCAGTTTATCTTGACAATTTTTCTGAAAAAGAATTACGCGGTATGAGTAACTTTTACGCATCTGAGACGGGTAAACAGTTAGTAACGGATAAAGACAAATTATCAGAATCCCAAAAGGCAGAAATAAAGGACTTTTATGATTCTGATGTTGGTTTATCCTTGACCTCAAAACAAATGGCACTGACCGAAGAAATACAGGCTGTTTCTGAATTATGGAGTCGTGACCTTTATCAAACGGCATCCTTACTGCTAAAAGAATGACAACAGATGAGCTACATTCTCTGCCACAAAAGGCTGCAGAGAAAAAAAACGAAAACAAAAAGTTTTTTTCCAAACTCAAAAAGAGGCCGCCGAAAAACCTCGATTATGTAATGCAAGAATTACATTCAGCCGAGTTCGCTGTTACGGACTGCCTTACATGTGCCAATTGTTGTAAAACCACAGGTCCGCTTTTTACCAATGCTGATATTGAACGTATAGCCAAACATTTTAGAATGAAACCTTCCGTGTTTATCGAATCCTACCTGCGAGTTGATGAAGATGGCGACCATGTTTTACAATCGGTACCATGTTCCTTTCTAGGGGCTGATAACTATTGTTCGATTTACGATGTACGCCCAAAAGCTTGCCGTGAATATCCCCATACCAACAGAAAAAAATTCCATCAAATTTCGAACTTGACCTTGAAGAACATGGAAATTTGTCCGGCTGCCTACAATATTGTTGAAGCGATGAAGAATCGCATTGCTTTATAGCATCTGTAATTTGTATTTTTAAGCTATGGAAGCGATAATGCAGTTTTTTGAAACAATTGGACCAATACCACGTGCACTCATTTTAGTCGGAGGAATTACCTTTTTTTGGATTTTAGAAGGTATTGTACCCTTGTTCAATGTTCGCTATAAAAAGTGGAAGCACGCTATTCCCAATTTCTTTTTTACGCTGACAACCATTATTGTAAATTTTCCGTTGGCATTTTTATTGTTAAGTACTTCGGATTGGACGGTTGCAAACGAGTTTGGTATAATAAACTGGCTGCCAGAAATGCCACTTTGGTTATATGTGGTTTTGGGTGTGCTGTTATTGGATTTGATAGGGGCTTACACGGCACATTTAGTTGAGCATAAGGTAAAGCCATTATGGATGGTACACCTTGTGCATCATACCGACCATAATGTTGATACCACAACGGCTAATCGGCATCATCCTTTGGAGAGTCTGATTCGTTACACCTTTACACTAATTGGGGTTTTTGTGGTTGGGGCACCAATAGGAATCATAATGCTTTATCAAAGTTTATCAGTGGTGCTGTCACAATTTAATCACGCCAATATTCAGCTGCCAAGAAAACTAGATAAGGCCTTAAGTTGGGTTATTGTTTCACCCGATATGCATAAAGTACATCATCATTACGTGCTCCCCTATACAGATAGCAATTATGGGAACATTTTTTCCATTTGGGATAGACTTTTTGGCACTTACATGGAACTCGAACCTGAAAAAATCACTTATGGGGTAGATACTTTTCCTGATGAGAAGGAAAATGCAAGTATTTTAGGTTTGCTGAAACAACCTTTTCATAAATACCGCAAGCCTACAACCGGTCAATCGTAGATAAGGTAATTCTTCCGAATCTTTTTAAAAGCCTCTAAATCTTCTTGCCAAGTAGCTTTGATCTCTTGTTCTGAAAGACCCGCTTCGATTTGTTGCTGTAGTCTTTCATTTCCTGCGTGCCTTGTAAATCCCGAAGTATTAAAAAATTTCGATTTGTCAATCGAGTTTCGGTAGGCATCCATGACCCATTTTAAAGAAAACGAACTCATTTTGGGGTGTTTCGAAAGATCTTTTCCAAAAACTTTTTTCCCCTCTTCTTTTGGGTATTTGCTGCCAAAATTGGGTTTGGGCCAGTAGTTGAAATCGTATTGGGTACTATCAAGAAAAGAGGCACCATAGCGTTGAAATTGAAATTCCGTGCCACGCCCGGCATTGATATTGGTTCCTTCAAAAAGTCCCAGACTAGGATATAAGTTAATAGCCGTGTCGTTCGGCAAATTAGGGGAGGGTCGAATTGGTAATGAATAAAAAGAACTATGAGTGTAGTTCTCCAATTCGATTATGTTCAATTCCACTTTGAGGTCTGCTCCAAGCCAACCTTCTTCATTCAGCATTTTTGCATACTCCCCAATCGTCATGCCGTAAACCAATGGAATCTCTGTCATTCCTAAAAATGAAGTGTGTTCAGCTTCCATTGTTGGTCCGTCTACATAATGAGCGTTAGGGTTTGGTCTATCTAAAACAACAACCGGAATATCTGCTTCGGCAGCAGCTTCCATAACCAATTGCAATGTGGCGATATAGGTGTAAAATCGAACACCAACATCTTGAATGTCAAAAAGTATTACATCTAAATCACGAAGTTGTTCGGCAGTTGGCTTTCTGTTTTTACCATGAAGTGAGCGTATTGGTAATCCTGTTTTTTCATCCAACCCATCATTGACGGTTTCTCCGGCATCAGCTTGGCCTCGAAAACCATGTTCGGGAGCGAAAACTTTTTTTATGTCCATGTTCAAAGAAAGCAAGGAATCAACAAGATGAACGTATGTTGAATTTTCACCTGATGTTTTGAAGATTACCGATGTTTGATTGGCAACGATACCCACTCTTTTGTTCTTAATAAGTGGTACGTAAGAAGTTGTGCGGTTTGCTCCAACAACAACATCCTTTTTTTCTGCTTTGGAATTTGAAATTTGATCATTGGGATTTGCCTTGGGTTGCGGTATACAAGAAGCCAAACAAATACCTAGGCTTAAAACAGTACATTTGAAAACAGAAAAAATCGACATCAGTTGAACTTAGAGTATTTTATCGCTAAGCGATTGATTAAAGGTGGTGAAACTAAAAGTAGTATTTCTGCTCCAATCCTTAAAATCGCCATTGCCGCCATTGCTATTGGTCTTGTGATGATGCTTATAGCAATTGCATCAGGGGTTGGACTTAAAGAAAAAATACGGGAGAAGGTTGCGGCCTTCAATGGTCATATTCAGATACAGAATTATGACAATAACAATTCAGATGTTTCAACAGTTCCACTGCCCATAACACAAGATTTTTATCCGGAATTTCCTGATGTTGAAGGTATTGAGCGTATTCAGGCAGTCGCAACCAAAGGCGGAATTATACGTACCGAAGATACTTTTGAAGGTATGCTTGCAAAGGGAGTGGGAACGGATTATAACTGGAGGTATTTCGAAGATTTTTTGGTTGAAGGTGCGTTGCCGAATTTTTCAGGGGATTTGAATGATGAGGTTTTAATTTCAAGTCTTAAGGCCAATTTACTTCAGCTAGGTGTTGGCGATTCATTCTATGCTGTTTTTCTAAAGGATAACGACCCAAATAAGCTCCCAAACAATAGGAGGTTTAAAGTGGTGGGCATTTATGATAGCGGTTTTGAAGAGTTTGATAGGGATATCATTTTCGTTGATCTTCGGCACATTCAACGAATGAACAAATGGGAGTCCACGGAAGTAGGGCATTTCGAAGTTTTTTTAGAGGATTTTGATGATTTGGAAGCTAAATCAAATGAGATTTATGGCAAGACCCAATCAAATCTTGATACTCGAAATATCAAATCGGAGTATTACCAAATTTTTGAATGGATTGGACTCTTTGATTTCAATATCGCCCTAATTATCGGAATTATGATTATCGTTGGTGGCATCAATATGATAACGGCATTGCTTGTGCTGATTCTTGAGCGCACACAGATGATTGGGGTTCTAAAAGCATTAGGTTCTTCAAATTGGAGTATTCGAAAAGTTTTCATTTACAACGGGGCTTACCTTATTTCATTGGGGTTGTTCTGGGGAAACATAATCGGATTGGGTTTGATTTTTCTACAATCAAAATATCGCTTTTTGAAATTTCCCAACCCAGAAGAGTATTACATTGAATACATACCCATGCAAGTAAATGTGCCAACAATTATAGTACTGAATCTGGGTGTTTTGATGCTGTGTACGTTAATGTTACTGGTGCCATCCTATGCCATTTCAAAAATTGCTCCTGTTAAGGCCATTAAGTTTGAATAGTACGAGAATCTAAGATAGAAGTAAGTCAGTTATCCATAAGCAAAGCATTAAATTTGCAGTGATGGAATACGCTGAAAATATATTGGGGACAATCGGTAAAACCCCTTTGGTGAAATTGAACAAACTTACCGCTGAACTACCTTGTTTGGTCCTAGCTAAATACGAAACTTTTAATCCCGGAAATTCGGTAAAGGATCGCATGGCCTTGCAAATGGTTGAGGACGCTGAAGCTGATGGAAGACTCAAACCAGGTGGTACCATAGTCGAAGGTACTTCAGGTAATACAGGTATGGGTTTGGCCCTAGCGGCAATTGTTAAGGGCTATAAGATGATTTGTGTAACCACGGACAAACAATCCAAAGAGAAAGTCGATATTCTAAAGGCGGTAGGCAGTGAGGTTCATGTTTGCCCGACCGATGTTGCCCCTGAAGACCCAAGGAGTTACTATTCCACTGCAAAAAGATTAGGTGAGGAGACACCAAATGCATGGTATGTAAACCAATATGACAATCCTTCAAACACCAAAGGTCATTACTTAAGTACTGGGCCAGAAATTTGGGAACAAACCGATGGCAAGGTTACCCACTTCGTTGTTGGTGTAGGAACTGGCGGAACCATCTCAGGGGTTGGTAAATACTTAAAGGAGCAAAACCCTAACGTAAAAGTTTGGGGCGTAGATACCTATGGTTCGGTTTTCAAAAAATACCATGAAACAGGGATTTTTGATGAGAAGGAGATTTATCCCTATGTGACCGAAGGAATTGGTGAAGATATACTTCCGAAGAATGTAAACTTTGATATTATCGATGGTTTTACCAAGGTTACGGACAAAGATGCCGCAGTTTATACCCAACGTTTATCCAAGGAAGAAGGTATGTTTTTGGGCAACTCAGCTGGTGCTGCAATCAAAGGAGTTTTACAATTAAAAGAACATTTTGGTGAAGATGATGTTGTCGTCGTTCTTTTTCATGACCACGGTAGCCGCTATGTCGGAAAGATGTATAACGACGATTGGATGCGAAAAATGGGGTACATCGAATAAGATTACTTTTTTAAATATTTTAATCAAATCTTGGTAATTAACAAATGGTAGAACTTGTTTTAGAAAACCAAACGACGCGTATTGATGCAGGTGAACTTGTGGGCTATGTTGTAAATGCCAATGAATACATTCACCAGAAAGGAAGTCCTGGTTGGGGTAGTGCCGACACTGAAATGTTTCCAATCATTGGGCCAGTCAATGAGGCAGGTTTTCAAGTTCAGGTTTCAAGAGGCACCGCCATTCAAGACCAACACGGATTGTTACGGCAATTTCCATATGAGCTAATAGCGCAGACTACAACTTCTGCGATATTTAAAAAGGAATACAAGGCAGGTACACCAATAAAAAATTCAAAGTATCCTGAGAAATCTCCAAAGCAATGGCTGGTATGGCCCTTTAGTTTTTCATTTGAAAAAAGATTTAACTTGCTTGCAGATGGCCTTGAAATTTCGTTCACAATTTCAGGTGAACGAGATATGCCACTAATGTTGGGCTATCACCCAGCTTTTAAATTGCAAGCTGAAAATCCTACAATTAAAACATTTGAGAAAGAAATTTCGTTGGATGAGGTTTTGGCCGTTGGTAGTCGAGCTTTTGAGGTGGCCAATTGTGAGGAAATCACATTGGTAGACGAAAGAGAGCTAACCATATCAACTGAAGGTTTCGGAAATTTCATGTGTTGGACCGAAGTACGAAACATGGTTTGTATTGAACCAATTTCGTTTTATCCCTATGCTGTGGAACAACATAAACTTCACGAGGGATTTGAATATTTAGGAGATGAGCCTAAGGTATTTAAGGTGAAATTACACCCTCAGTTTTAACCGAACTTTTCGTAAAGACTATTAACGACTTGAGCTGTTTTTCGATTCTTTTCGAGTTTTGATAAAATTTTAGGAGGTCGCTGTCGTACCTCGCAGTTTTCTATATTACAGCGTTCACAGGTTACACCCACATCAATGGTTTTTAGTTTTGGGTCATCTAAAAACTTTACTTTTTTTCGAAGTTGGTCGTTTATCAGAAGTCCTAAACTAACGCTTCGGTATTCGCCATCTTTAAAAGGGTCTTTGGTTGCTGAGGCCATTATAAGGTAAGAAAGTCCATCGGAGGGGTAATGCGATATTTGAACATCCATATGGTGGTCTACCTTTGATTTCGAAATTTCTTGCAGCACCCGAATGGAAACCCATCGGCGACAGTATTTTTCATCTATTTCATTACCATGGGGTGAATGCTGATGCGTTAAATGCAATTCCTTTGTAATGTCAAACCGGTCGCTGTCTTCTTTATGACTGAATCGAAGAAAGAAAAGATTTTCCAATAAATAATCGTTGGGCAGAATATTCGTTAAGCGCTGATACAGCGATTCTGGAGAGGCATTGTAATTGTTCTTTATGCCGGTTAAGAATGTTTTATCGAATTTTGGTTTCCCGAGAAATCTATCAATGTGTGTTTTGAGCAACTTACGCGGAATCAATAAGGCCCCTGCAAAATAAGAAGCGTAGAAATTATTGAGGACTTGGTCGAAATTCTCGAATTTAATCCAAGTAAACGTGTAGAGCCTTTCAGTAATTTTCAAGAAATTATAACCAATTTCTTTGGCATAGATAAAACTGCGCTGTGCCTCATCAATATGACCTGCAATCAAAAGGGTTTTCGTCTTTGGTATAAATACGGAACGAAGATTGTCTAACTCTTGATGTTTCCGTAAATCCTCATTGTTTATGGTATAACCATATTCTTCAATAAGGATTTCTTCTAGTTCCTTTGAAGAGACTGAGTTTTTTAAATCTATATGATAGCCCTTGGCGAAGTCTATTACTGCTTTTTCCAAATCAGGAAAAAAGTTGTTGTTGGCTTCTTGAAAAGAACGTACAGAAGCCAGGTAAAAACTTTCTCGGCCAAAGTTGTAGTGTTTGGCAATTTCTATGATGGTACTGATAAAGGCATTGACCTTGGTTGGTGCGTTGGCCACGATATCAATTAAATCACTCTCTTTTACTCCGAAAAGCTCAAGGGGCAACTCTTTTAAAATCTTTGATTGCAACAATTCACCTACTGGGGCTAGGTTCTTATCAAGCTTCAAGGAAACCATACTGTCGTAGGGTACTTCCAATTTCTCTGCAAGCAAGGCAATCTTATCAGTCTTGGGATATTTCTTCCCCTTTTCGATTTCGTTGAGATACGATTTTGAAAGGCCTGTCAGTTTTGAAAGGCCAAAAAGCGATAGCTCTTTTTTAAGTCGTTGCTGTTTGAGTTTAAGCCCAAAAACAAGTTTGATATAGTCCTCTTCCATTTTTCGCAAACAAAAGTACGATTATTTGCGAATTTCATAAAAATAGCGAAATAGTATAATTTAGCGAACGTTCGCTTGTTTTGTATTTGGTTTTGATCTAATCTTGTAACAACAAAACAATACGTCATGGAGGAATTATTAAATCGGGTGTTGAACCTACAGTTTTCAGAAGGGGTAATAAATTACTATCCTGAGTTATTGACCGATGAGGCCCTTGAGTTTTTAGTGGCGCTTCACACACGTTTCGATAAGGGACGACTACAATTATTGGAAGAACGTGATAGGCAGCAGTCTAGATTTGATTTGGGTATATTTCCTTCCTTTCCAGAGGAAACAAAATTTACAAGGGATGAGGATTGGCACGCGGCTTATATCCCTCAAGACCTAAGAGACCGTAGAGTGGAAATTACCGGACCGGTGGAACGCAAAATGGTAATTAATGCTCTCAATTCAGGCGCCAAAACCTTTATGGCCGACTTTGAGGATAGCAATTCACCTACTTGGGACAATTGCATGCAGGGTCAACAAAACTTATTGGATGCCAATAAGCGTACGATAAGTTATTACGACCCAAAGAAGGACAAGTCCTATTCCTTAAATAATGAGGTGGCCGTTCTCTTGGTTCGACCAAGGGGATTACACCTTAATGAACGCCATTTGATTATCAATGGAAAGGAAGCATCAGGTAGTTTAATAGACTTCGGACTATATGTATTCCATAACACTGAAGTTCTCCGTGCAAGACGTTCAGCACCCTATTTCTACCTTCCGAAATTGGAACACTATTTAGAGGCGAGATGGTGGGACGAGGTCTTTACCTTTACTGAAGAATACATGGGTATTCCCGTTGGTACTTTCAAAGCTACGGTACTAATAGAAACCATTACAGCTAGCTTTCAGCTGGATGAGATCATATATGAACTCAAGAACCACATTGTGGGCTTAAATTGTGGGCGATGGGATTACATTTTCTCTTACATCAAGAAATTCAGAAACCACAGGGAGTTCATTTTGCCCAATAGAGATCAGGTTACGATGACCGCACCATTTATGGATGCCTACTCCAGACTGGTTATTCAGCGCTGCCACAAAAGAGGTATTCATGCTATGGGCGGCATGGCTGCCCAAATTCCAATAAAAGATAATCCAACGGCAAATGCAGCTGCCTTGGAGAAAGTTAAGTTGGATAAGGAACGCGAGGTCAAAAATGGACATGATGGCACTTGGGTCGCACATCCTGCATTGGTTCAAATTGCAAAAACGGTATTTGATAAATACATGCAAGAAGAAAATCAGCTTGACGTGATGCGAGAGAACGATGCTATTTCTGAAGAGGATTTGATTTCTATTCCCGAAGGAACGATTACCGAAGAAGGGATTCGAAAAAACATCAATGTGGGTATTCTTTATTTAGAGGCCTGGTTGCGCGGAAATGGTTGCGTGGCACTATATAATTTAATGGAAGATGCGGCGACGGCCGAGATTTCAAGAACCCAGGTTTGGCAATGGCGTAAATATGAAGTTTTACTTGATGACCAACGCCGTTTTACCAATGATTTATACCAAAGGTTCTTTAATGAAGAAACCGAGAAAATACGTCACCTTGTTGGAGAGGGCAATATGCGAAACACCCAATTCGAAAAGGCCTTTGAGTTGTTTCATCAACTAGTGACCGACAGGGAATTCAAGGAGTTTTTAACCCTTGACGCTTATCAACAAATCTAATTAAGCTACGCTTTACAAATAATCATTAACAAAAAATCCCAAGCATGGGCGAACATAACTTGGGATGAAATTAAATTTCTAAAATTCAATAGTATGGAAAAAAAGGAGAAAATTCAAGAATTGGTTTCCGATTGGACGGTAAACCCTAGGTGGAAAGGTATTGAAAGACCGTATACTGCAGAAGAAGTGGTCACCTTGAGAGGCTCCTATAACATCGAATATTCAATTGCAAAAATGGGCGCTGAAAAGCTATGGAAGCAATTGAAAAGTCAAGATTTTGTAGCTGGTTTGGGAGCCCTGACAGGCAACCAAGCCATTCAAGAGGTAGAGGCTGGTCTGGAAGCTATTTATCTTAGTGGGTGGCAAGTGGCTGCTGATGCCAATTTAGCCGGTGAGATGTATCCTGACCAATCCTTGTATCCTGCGAATAGTGTTCCTATGGTGGTCAAACGGATTAATAATGCATTATTGCGTAGAGATCAGATACAGTCCGTAAACAAAGACGAAAATAAAAAGGACTATTTGGTACCAATTGTTGCCGATGCAGAGGCAGGCTTCGGGGGTAATTTAAATGCCTTTGAACTAATGAAATCCATGATTGAGAGTGGAGCGGCAGGGGTTCATTTTGAAGACCAATTGAGTTCTGCTAAAAAATGTGGGCATTTAGGTGGAAAGGTATTGGTGCCGACTCAAGAGGCGGTGAATAAGCTCGTTGCTGCACGTTTGGCTTCTGATGTTATGGGCGTACCCACCGTAATCATAGCTAGAACTGATGCCGATGCAGCCAATCTGTTGACCAGTGATATTGATGAAAGAGACCATAAGTTCATCACTGGGGAGCGTTCCCCTGAAGGGTTCTTTTATGTCAAAAATGGATTGGAGCAGGGTATTGATAGAGGATTGAGTTACGCACCCTTTGCCGACTTGATCTGGTTGGAGACTTCCACCCCTGATTTGACCGAGGCGCGAAAATTTGCTGAAGCCATTCATGCGGTTTATCCCAACAAAATGTTGGCCTATAACTGCTCCCCGTCCTTCAATTGGGCAGCAAAATTATCAGAGAAGGAAATGGAAACATTCCGCGAGGAATTGGCAGCTATGGGGTATAAATTCCAGTTTATTACCCTTGCAGGATTCCATGCTTTGAATACCAGTATGTTCGAGTTGTCAAAATCTTATAAGGAAAGGGGTATGGCCGGTTATTCAGAATTGCAGCAACGTGAATTTGCACTGCAAAAAGATGGCTTCAATGCCGTGAAACATCAGGGCTTTGTCGGAACCTCTTATTTTGACAGTGTTCAAAATATTGTCACTTCAGGAACGGCAAGTACTGTAGCTATGAAAGGTAGCACAGAGACTGCCCAATTTTAAAAACCTTCGATTTCTAGTTGGTTTGGTTTTTTGCTAAGAAAGGCCCTCTTTTTATTGAAGAGGGCTTTTTACTGAAACATTAAACAAAACCGTTAAAAAAATCACAATTTTTTTAACATTTGAACCTATTTATTGGCTATATTTGAGTAAAAGTTATTACGAGTAGCACTAAATGTTCAAAGATTTTATTGAAAGAGTAGGGGTGATGAATTGCGTATTACTCCTGGTGGTGGTTTCAATCATCATCGTCTCTGAAGTACTTTTCCTAAGAGGAAACAAGATGGACGCCATTTTTATCGCGTTCTGGGCACCGACCATTTTAGGTTTTATGAATTACCTTAAGCATAGAGATTAATGGAATTTATCTTAGTGTACTCGATTTTAGTCTCCCTAATATTTGTTATTTGGTTGGTATTTGTTGCTCGTATGTACCGTAAAATGAAGAAAAAATAGCCTACCCTAGGCCCTTTAACCAACCCTTAAATTCCTTTACGCGGTTACGACTTACCAAAAGGTCAAAATCCATGTCATTTACCAAAAAGACCTTAAGTCTACTGTTGAAATAGTCTTCGACCGATTTAATGGCATCAATGTTGATCATGGCCTTTCTATTGATTCTGAAAAATACATTGGGGTCAATCAAATCTTCCAGTCGTTCCAGTGTAAAATCAATTGCGAATAGTTCACCATTGCGATGGGCCAAATAGCTTTGGCCATCTTCAGAATAGAAACAGATAACATCAATGATGTCGACAATTTCTTGGTGGTTGTTTTTCCGAATCAAAAACCGTTTTTTGTAGCGTGGTTCTTTTAACGACTTCATCATCGAATCGATTCGTGCCAAGTAAGAATCCTCGTCTTCCCTGCGAATTTCAAGAAACTTCTCGAGCGCATTTTTTACATCCTCGCTATTGGTTGGCTTTAACAAATAATCAATGCTGTTGTATTTAAAGGCCTTGATGGCATAATTGTCGTAGGTGGTACAAAAGATAATCGGTGTTTTCAACTCCACTTCGCTCAACAAGTCGAAACAATTGCCATCGCCTAGATGAATGTCCATGAATATTAAATCAATTTCCGGAGCACTTTCAAAAAAGAGTACGGCATCTGAAACACTATCCAGTTCTTTGATTATCTCAAATGGAATATCGGTTGATTTAAGTTGCTTTCTTAAATAGGCGTTGGATACAGGTTCGTCCTCTACCAACACTAATTTTAGCGGTCGATTCATACGCAATTTTGACATTTATCGATTGGCCAATACTTTTCTCCTTTTCTTTGTCTTCGTCCCCAATAGAGGAAGCTTCAGCACAAAAGTATTCTGATTCTCTTCAACTATGATTGCTTTATCCGAGAGCAATTTATATTGTTCCGAAATATTTTTCAACCCAAAACCCTCCTGATTTTTATCCAGTTTTTTTAGTTGAAGACTGTTTTCAACGATAAGATACTCATTATCAGTAAATACTCTAATCGTGAGTGGCTTTTTGTTTGAAATTACATTATGCTTGATAGCATTTTCTACAGCTACCTGTAAGGAAAAAGGTACAATCATCCGTTTTAAGTCTTCCTTACTAACTTCAAAATCTACGTTTAAATTGTTTCCAAAACGTTCGTTTACCAGTTCTGAATATACTTTTGTACTGTAAATCTCTTCCTTGAGTTCAATTAAATTTTGACTATTGTTTTGCAGTAATCCTTTATAAACTTCAGAAAGTTTGTAGACGTACTTCTTAGCCCTTTCACTATCAGTGTCGATTAAATGTAAGATGGTGGTCAAGGAATTAAAAAGGAAGTGTGGGTCCATTTGATTTTTAAAGACCATCAATTCGGCGCTGGACTTTTCCTTTAAAAGTTTTTCTTCTTTAATGTGAGTGTCCTTCAACTCGACAAACAAATGCAATCCTTCATAAACACCAATATCAACAAAAAAGGTAATTATGCCAGTTATGATTTGCACAGCCACCAATGGCTCAGTGAATTGTTCATATTCCCAACTAAAATATGGTTGTACAAGATAAATGTAGAAGAAAGAAATAATGAAATACGGAATCAATAACAGCGGAATAATTAAGAACCGTTTTTTTTGATTTTTAAGGCCTGGAGATTTTTTTAGTAATACGAGATATAACCATCGTATGACCAGCCAGAGGGCAAGTACTACTAGAAACTCTCCGAACCATCGGGTAATGTATGGTTTAAAAGGTATCGTGAAAAAGGCCGAAGTGTAATATATTGCCATTACCGTATGGGTATTCAGCAATACGCCGATTATAACCAATAAACGGTCATCAAAGCCAAGGATTGGCTTTTGATTTTTAAATAACATGCAGTCAGATCAGTTTAGTTATCGTAATTTAAGCATTTATCGAATATGCATATTTTCTGACTCTACATGTAGGTTGGATTCAAGTTGAATTTATTAGCTTTTGGACACCTTCAAAATACCAATATGAGTGCTTTAGGTAAGCTCAATTATTGGGATTTTAAGTATGAAGCTTTCGTCACTTTTCTCAATTAAAAGTTCTTTTTCTGTTAACAACTGATACCTTTTTTTAAGGTTGCTAATTCCGATTCCATTACGGTCGGATACACTACCTTTTGGTTGAAAATTATTTGTAATCAAGATATGTTGGCCGTTTTTGGTAATGGATATTTTCAAAGGCTTCAATTTAGAAACCACATTGTGTTTTACTGCATTTTCAACGCCGACCTGAAGGGACAAGGGCACAATTTTCTTTTGGTAGATGCTGTCTGGTAAATCGATTTCGATGTTGAGGTTGGGGTCAAACCTACTATGCAACAGTTCGGTATATTCTGCGATGTAGGCCATTTCATCTTTGATTGAAATCAAATCTTTATCCGAGAAATCTAAAAGTTTATTGTAGACCGAGGCCAGATTCAACGCAAACTCCTTGCTCTTCTCGGTATCGTAATCAATAAGAAAAAGCAAGGTCGTCAAGCTATTCGAAAGAAAGTGGGGACTTAGTTGATTTTTTAATGCCTTTAATTCGCTTATGGCGTTTTCCTTTTTTAAGCTTTCTTCCATGATCTTTGCACTGTTGAGCTCATAGATGTAGATGAGAATGGTGTAGACGGCTACATCTATAACAAGAATGGTGAAACCGGTCATTAGTATTCGGGCTAGCGATGGGTTTTGGTAACCAGGCATCACAAAATGAAATAGAGGTTGAATGTGATAAACGTATAAATAGATGATGACTAGAAAAGGTACTATTAGTATTGGTAAGTAAAGCCACCTTTTTCTTCTGTTTTTTGGGCCAGGAAATCGAATTTTATTGTAGAGAAATATATTTCTGAGAACAATCCAAATTACCGAAACCACTATCAGGTACTCAAGTCCTTTGTATAGAAACACGTTAAAGTCAACTTTAAAAATTGCACCTTGGTAAAAGATAGATATGGCTACGAGAGAGTTGATTATGACTCCTGCCACAATCAATGGTCTGTCGTCAAAGCCTATATAAGGTTTTGAATTTTTAAAAAGCATAAGCTATTTGGTTGATTAAAGTAATTTACGCATTTAATGCGGTTAAATCACAACAGCACTTTTCTGTAAGTACGATTCGACCAACAACTGGGTTTCACGAGTATTTGTTTGCAATTCGATAAAAGGTTCCAAATCGGCATCAGTTGAAATTGTGGCCGTTTTTGGTACAAACCCATAACCCATGTATTGGCCGTCTTTCAAGTACAGAATGGCATCTTCCTCTGGGGTACGGCCTTTTTCTTTTAAAAACAGGGTTTCCTCTTTTTTACGAAGGGCTAAAAGTGCCTGAGCTGCCCGCTCATTGTAATCTTGAACTGACTCTTTGTTTTCGCAAACACCTGAGCATTCAAAAACCATGTTCTTAGAACATTCGATTTTGGAATCCAACAACTGGCAGTATTTCGGGCATAAGGAATACGCATTGCAAACCGAAGTCAAAAAGGCACGACAATCGGTTACTGAATTAAAAACCTGAAGAGGCGAAGTGGTTTTTGAAAGTGGGCCGTACCCTAGATGGATAAGTCCCCGGCGGTCTTCATAACTGAAAATGCCGTATTGCTTGACCCGTCGTTTCTGTGCGCGATTGTATTTAGGCCAGTTTTTTTTAATAGCTGCCGATTCCATCAATAGGGCAATGATTTCACTGCCAGAGAGTGTATATTCAATATGTTCAATTTCTCTACAAAGCCGAATTTCGTGCTCTGATTTATCGTAAAAATGCCCAAGTACCCGTTTTTTTAGGTTTTTAGCTTTACCGACATAAATGATTTCCTGGTTTTTACCATAGAAATAATACACTCCGGGTTGATTGGGAAGGCCATTGATGACAGCCCTATCCAAGTTCGGAGGTAAGGTAGCCTCTTGACTGCGGGCATTGAGAAAGGTGGCAATGACTTTTTCGGAGTCTGGTTTTTGCAAGAGTTGTTGAAATAACAAGACGGTGGCATGGGCATCACCTCGGGCGCGATGGCGGTCGGTAATGGGGATGTTGATGGCCGAACACAATTTACCCAAACTGTAGGACCGTAAGCCAGGAATCAATTTTCGGGATAAGCGCACCGTGCACAATTTTTTGCGAACGAAGTCTACACCCAATTGGCGAAACTCTTCTTTAATAACCCCATAATCAAAATTCACGGCATGGGCCACAAAAATGCAGTCTTCGGTTAGCTCTAAAACCTTAGGAGCAATTTCTTCAAAGATGGGCGCCTTGGCCACGGTTTGGTCATCGATACCGGTTAGCCCGGTGATAAAAAATGGAATAGGACATTGGGGATTTACCAATGAGGTAAACTCATCAACTACTTGTTCTCCATCAAATTTAAAAATGGAAATCTCAGTGATTTTATTGCCCTTAAGGCCGTTGCCCGTGGTCTCAATGTCGATGATGGTATAAAGCACACTACAAAGTAACAAAATTCAAGCCCTTTGGATTCATCGCAACTGCCTCCCCCAAGACAATCTTGATTACTACTAAAGGGCTTGAAATTTTAGGTTAGTGTTTTGTGCTAACCCTCCAACTAACTAACTCAAATGATACAACAAATGTAAAATGGGTAGGCAGGTTGGACTATACCTACTTCTGGGTATTTTGATTGAAATAGTGTAAGAAAAGGATTAAGAATACTTTTTTTCTTACAGAATTCTTTGAAATTTAAGAGAATTACTGAGGATGATTTGTTAAAATCAAACTTGGTAGCTATCTTTTTACAGCTAACCATTTCTTTCCTTACATATCTTCTTTCTGCATTGGTAAAAAATCCCTAGGAATGGGGATTTATTTGTTTCATTATTAAAATCAAATTTGACAAAACCAAAAAACTAATTTAACTATGAGTTTAGAAATTCTTAAAGACGTTACTCCATTTAAATTGAACCTCAACAAGAGTGATTCCACGAATCACCAAGTAATTTATGCAAGTCAGTTATATGGAACTTTTTTCGCTGTTAGTGCCAAGTTGGAATTTAACGGAAGTTTGCTGAAATCTATGAAATTAACTTTGGTAAACTATAAGGGCTTATATAATCTCGGCTTATTAGATGCTACAAGAACTTCCTTTGAATTGGATGGTGGCAAGGCAAAGTTGACATTACATCTTTCCGCATTCTATGGGGTTCATGGCAATGGTAAGGAGCTTACTGTTGATTGTGAAGACGCAGATTTAACAAATATTGTTGAAATGGATGTGAATAGGCAACTTCATAGCTTTTATCAAAGTGGGGATCCTTTGACGCAACATTTATTTAATCATTGTCTTGATAGTGAGTTTTATGAACGTGATGGTGCCGCGATTTCTCCAAGAGAAAGAATGGATACTAAAATTGAAGAAATAGTGCACGATGATCCACACATGGAGACCGCAGCGTCGGGGGTGTGTAAAATTACTTCACTTATATTGCTCTAAGGAAATGAATTAAAACCTTTTGGATAAGACAACTTTTTAATTTGGTTCCGTGTGAACAAAATAATTCCTTTAATTCTAATCTTTTGTAAGCTGCATTTTTTAAATGCAGCTTTACCCTCAGAAGAATATAATTCTCGAAAAAACGAATTTTCTATTGAAGACCTTTTCCGTGCTTTAAAAAGAAAGGATAAAAAGGTCCTCAATTTTATGATTGAAACACCGCAGAATTGGGATGAAAACAAATTAGTTGAAAAATTTATTCTTACCTATTCAGGTAAAAGTCTCAATATTAAAAATGACAATAAAATTAAAGGTAGTAAGGATGACTTTATATATTACTTAATTGAAGGATATCAGAATGTAAATGACCCATCGGAAACAAAACTGATTGCATATCAGAACTTTTCAAAAGCCATAAAACTTGCAGATGATTTAGAACTGAAAGAGTGCTTAAAGTTCTCTTTGATTAGCATGTTGGAACTACTTAAACAGGAAATTTTTCTTGACAAAGAAAAGTATACTCCATATTTAAATCATTTAAAAGAAGTAGAGTCCGATTTTACCGATGCATTGGTAATCGCTTTATTTGAAGTTGATCTAAATTCAAAGGAAGATTCCAATTTAAATTATAAAGCCGAAAGAATTGAAAGATTAACTAAACTAGATTCATTATTTGCTAGGGTCCCAGAAAATAATCTGTGGAAAGCAGAATACTATTATAGTAAGGCAATCCAAGCAAAGTTGAAAAGTGACTTCGAGAACTCGTTAATTTATATGCACAAGGCAAATAGTTTGTTTGACAAGAAGTTTCAGCGTAAAAAATATGCCACTACTTTTTGGCAACTTTCAAGTATATTTTATTTAAAGTCAGAATTAGATTCAGCTTTAATTTATTTAAATGAATCGAAGAAATATTCAGTTGGACCAAGGGATAATTATTACGACGAACGATTAGCTTCATGGATTTTTAACAAATCTGAACGGTTCGATTCTGCATACTATTATTTGGATAAGTCTATTAAAAGCGAGTATAAATGGGATGCAAAAAAAAACTCTTTAGAATCAAGTCTTTTATCTATCGAGAATGAAACCGAAAAATTAAAAAACGATAAGCTTCGTCTTGATAATAGAAGAAAGACAAACCAGAATTATTTGATTATTGCTATTTCATTATTGGTCATCGGTTCGATTACAGCTGTATTCCTTCAAAAAAACACCACGAAAAAACGCCAACTGGCAGAACAAGAAGCAGTACTTAAGCAACAACGTGTCGAAAATCTTTTAAAAGATCAAGAATTGGTAAGCATTGATGCTATGATTGCCGGCCAAGAAAAAGAACGCCAAAAGGTTGCTGGAGAACTCCACGATGATTTAGGCAGTCTTATGGCGACAATTAAACTGCACTTCGACAATGCGAAAATTAGCAGAAAAGACCCTGCGCTTAAAAATGCCCAAAAACTACTAGATGAGGCCTATCAAAAAATCCGTGGAATGGCACATAGCAAAAACTCAGGTGTAATGAGTGACCAAGGTTTGTTGGCTGCCATTCAGAAAATGGCAAAAACTATTACAGAAACAAATGCGTTGGAAGTTTCGGTTGAAGATTTTGGTTTAGGCGAACGCCTGGAGAACTCTTTGGAGCTTTCCATATTTCGTATGGTACAAGAATTGGTGGCCAATGCTATTAAACACGCAGAGGCAACAAAGGTAACTATTCAACTGACCCAATATGAAGACAATTTAAATATCATTGTTGAAGATAATGGCAAAGGTTTTGACAGGTCAAAATTAAATCTTGCCAAATCTGGTATGGGTTTAACGAATATTGAAAAACGTGTGGAACATTTGGAAGGTAGCTTTACGGTTGACAGTGTTATGGGTAAGGGTACCTCCATTTTAATCGATATTCCTGTATGATAACCGTTGCAATAGCCGAAGACCACCAAGCCTTAATTGATGGTATCAAATCCTATGTAAAATACGAAGAGGACATCAAGGTAATTGGCCAAGCCAATGATGGTGAAGAATTACTCAAATTGGTACGCCTAAAGCAACCAAAAGTAGTGCTATGTGATATTCGAATGCCCAAACTCGATGGTATTGAAGCCACCAAAACCATTTTGAAAGAGTTACCGCATACCAAGGTGGTTGCCTTTACTATGTTTGACCAAGAAGGTGCGGTAAAACAGATGTTAGCTGCCGGAGCTCAAGGTTATATTATTAAAAACAGCAGCCTAGATGTAGTTTTAGAAGCGATTCGCACCGTCGCCTCTGGCAAGACATATTATGACAAAAAAATCGTAGTCCAAGAGGCCGAGAAAAACAGCTCTAAAAGTGTTCTTTCTACTCGAGAGCGAGAAATTTTGCAATTGATTGCCAAGGGCCATACTTCGCACCAAATTGCAGATGAATTATTTATTGGTAAAAGCACCGTTGATACCCACCGAAAAAACATGATTCGCAAGCTAGGTTTAAGCGGAGCAGGGGAGTTGTTACGCTATGCAGTGGAAAAGAAGTATGAGTTTTGAGAAAATCCCCAAAAATGGGTATTGCTTAGAAGCAAACTACACATCATTTTTGGTATTATGAAATTTATTGAATAACCACCTAATGGTAACTATATACAAATTGAGGTAATGAAAGCTTTTAGAATTCTGTCATTAATTTTTTGTTTACAGTTTGTAATTGCCGCCTTCGGACAAGAACAATACAAGCGGGTATATCGTTTAAAGGCCAATGATGTTAAGGTAATAACCAAACTTAGATTTGATTCTTTAACAGAAAAGGAAAAAAAAGCACTAATAAAATCCATGAATCCTCTTCTAGGAAAAATTGCGGTTAAGAAAATAGAAAAGGGTAATCTCACACTTTACGATACACTATTAATAGATATTCCATACTTGAAAATGAACAGCTGGCCTGCTCAAACCGAAGCTGATTGGAATGGAAGAAGAAACTTTTACATTGAAACTCAAAAAAATGGAACTTTAAAAGCCATACCAAAATTGCCACGAAGAATTAGGAATCAAAAATTAAATAATTCAAAAAATACCGAAACATCACGGGCTGAAAAAATAATAAACAATAAACTCGACTCTACAAAATCCAACATTTCAAGTCTTTTTATAAATAATGAGAAATGGAAGTTTATTTCAGATGCACGAGCTGATAACAATGATTATGTTATAAATATTGAACCATTTAATCATGAGTGGCTTGGCTTTTGGGAGGTTAGCTTTAATCCTATTGTCATTCCCATAAAATATAGGACCAAGAGAACTAATGTTCCTATTGCTGCCACTGGGAATTCAGAGTTCAAACGAATTGAGGAATTTTCAGCAAACTTTAATATAAATGCTGCATTTGGACTTTCTTACGGTAATACCAGATTCGCTAGACCTTCAAAAGGGAATGAATTTAAAACGACTACTTGGAAGTTAACAGGAAGTTTTATTTTAGGTTTTACTCCAGTCGCCTTGAATAATGCTAATACAAATAATGCCAGAAGTTTAAATCCGAATCTTGATACAGATATTAATCGAACGGTAGGCGCCCTAACTCTAGGAGGTGGAATTATGTATGCCATTGACAATTTTAATTTTGGAGTTTTTGTTGGTCTAGATCATGCAAGAGGCCAATCGAGAGATGAATGGGACTATCAGAATAGGATGTGGTTGGGTATTGGCCTTGGATATTCACTTTTTAAATTATAATTAAGCACTAAAACACTTGAAGGAATGCTAACAAGTAAATCAAGCCTCTGGAAATATGTTTCAAACCTATTTGTTTCTATTGACCAATTAGGTAATGCAATAGCCGGAGGAAACCCTGATAATACGGTATCGGCTAGAGTGGGTTTTTACAATCATTATTATAAACCCTATGAGTCTCAAGGAGTGCCCTGGTATTGGCGTTGGTTTGAAAACATAATTGACTTCACATTTTACCCAGTTGATGGTTGGAACCATTGTCATGAAGCATATCACAATGATGCTTCCGAGATATTTGATAATCGCGTTACTAATTTTCTAATTGCAATTGGCGCTGGAGTGATTATTATTCCTAGTTGCGTTTTAATAGCCATAGTTCTTTATACTTTGTTCTTGTTTCGAATTGTTCGACCAAGAACTATTGACAGGGAATTAAACCTCCATAGAAGATTTACAACAAGTAATAATGGTTTGACTAGTTCAGATAGAGAAATCGATGAATATGGATTGGATTTTGATTTGTCTCGTGTTAGAGAAGATGTTTCAGAATTAAAAAGCCTTGTGGAACTAATAGAAAATAAACTAAATCCCAACATTTAAAAAACACATTAAAAAAGACTAAACCCCAATCACCATAAAATGCTCATTCTTGGGCATAAACTTAAAATGAAAATTGGCGTGGTCCTCCTTAAATTCCTTGACTAATTTTTCAATCTTTTTAAGGTGTTTTTCCTGATTTTCCGTTAGAGAGTCTTTGGGGTTGGCATTAAACCAAAAGGTAAAAGGTTGTTCCACTTCTGGGTTTGGACTTTTTTCATTGGCTTCACCGGCCCGTGATTTGTAAATGACTTCCAAAACCGCTTCTTCAGGGTTATGATGGGTACCATTACCGCAAAACACATAATGGTCAGCTGTAATTTTTTTACAAAATGCTAAATCGATATTAGCCTCGGCCCCATGGTGCTGTACCTTAAGCACATTCACATGCAGCCCACCATTGGCATTCAGTTTTTCGTTCTTGGCGAGTCCTTTTAAAATGTCATCAGAATGGCCATCACCTGTCATTAGAATAGTTGACCCGTCAGCCTCTGCTAAAAACATGATGGAGGCCAAGTTGGGTATGGAGACTTCATCTCGATCACCCAGGGTGCCACTATTAATTAATAGCTGCGAAAGCTGCTCCAAACTTAAAGGTTGGTTGATAGCACTCACGCTCAAATCGGCGAAAAATTCTTTAAGTTCTTCGGCATGGGCCTTTTCCCATTTCTCCCATTTTTCCTTTAGGTCAGTCAGGTCTGCTTGAAACGGGCCGATGACCGAAAGGTTGATATTACCGACTGCATGTTCGTTTTTACTAACGGTACGTTGGTTGCATTTGACCACACGACCATTGTATTCTGGGTTTAAAGGAATATTCAATTGGTCTGGGTCAATGCGTTGGGATAATATGATGCCCTTCTTGATGCTTGTTGCCTTATGACTCACTCGATGAAAAAGGTCATTTTTCAAATGTTCTGAGGTCATTTGCTCTACATTTTGCAAGGCGTTTGCAATTTGTGGAAGGGATTCCCCCAAATCATAAGCCTCTGCAAAAGAGTTATGCCAAATAGAGTTGATAGTTGGTGGTTCAACAATCTTTGGTTTTTTGACATTGGCCGTGGAATTCGGGTTGCTTTTATGGTGGTTGTACACCCGCCATTCGGTCAATAATTCCATAAGCGCAATAATGCCCACAATATGGTCGTCATCAATATGGGAAACACATAATAGGTCGACTACTTCCCCTTTTTGTTGTATCTCTTTGTTCAGATAGGGTGCCACTGATGCGTTGAAACTTGACTTCATACCACCATCGACCAAAATATTGGTGTTTTTCCCATCACCAATTGGGTTTGAGATGAGCAGTGAATCTCCTTTTGAAGAACGAAATATGATAAGTTGCATAGTTAGGTGTTTAGTTTGCTGTAATGTCTTCGAAATTCGCTAATAGCATGGCCTCTTGAATACAGGCTTCGCTATTTATGAGTCCAAAACCGGTATCGTTTTTCCAATCGTAATTCAATCCCGTAATTGGTGAAGCAGTTCGTTTTAAAATTCCTGCTATTTGTGATGAGGTTAATCTCGGTTGTAGCGCCAATAAAAGTCCAGCAACTCCGCAAACGTAAGGACTCGCCATGCTGGTGCCTGTTTTCGCCGTCCATAAGTTATTACTACCTGCAAAGCCGTTTGCAGCGACAATATTAGTGCCAGGACCAACTATTTCTGGTTTTTTCCGGTTATCTCGAGATGGACCTTGACTGCTCGTAATATTGATAAGGTCATTGTTGGTATCAAAGTTTCCAACGGCGATGACGTTATGTCCACAGGCCAAGGAGTTAATTGATTTGTTGTCGACATTGGTTTTCTCGGTAAAAAAGGAAGGGAAACTCCAAAAATTTTGAACTCGGCGTACTGGGTCGTCCCGTTCTATCCAAGCATCAAAATTGCCATCTCGAATTTCATCGCCTATCAAACGTACCTTCCATAATCCTGATTTGATGCCTACCACTTTTTGGGGGTTGAGGTTGGGGCTCAAATAAACCGCAATATAATTGTTGCCGTTCGCCTCGTGATAAATCTTGTTGTAAACGCTGAGAAACGAAAAATCATCCAGCTGTTGGTTTTCAATAAACTGTTGCGGTTTAATAGGACCTATCCAGTCCTCACCTGGTGGTTTGACCATAATTGAAAAACGGTCTTGGGGTTCATACCAAATCTCGAGCTCGTTTTCAGAAATGTCACTGATGCCATTACCGATAACCTGCCATTCCAAATCAATGGAAAGCCCTTTGTTCGAAATCTTTCCCGAGGTATGGATTCGGCCCATGATGTACCCAAAATCATCAGGTGTCAAACCCTTTTCCTGTCCGGCATTACCTGCGGCAACACATACGCAACGGCCATCAACAGTCAATTGATTATCAATCCAGCGGCTTACGCCTGCACTACCGTCATGTGCATGGCCATTGGTACCGAGACTGATATTTATTGAAATGGGTTTACTCTGTTCTTTGGCATACTCCAATAAAAAATCCACTGCATCGGAAATTCGTGAAGAATCGGTAAACGATTTGGCTCGGTCGTTATCCACTGGAGGCAAAGAAATAAGCACACCTAAAATATCGGCCTCGGAACAAACTCCTGAATTTCCTGCAGCAATACTGGCCACATGCGTAGCATGTGAGGATTCAAATTCTTGTGATTGCGGTTCCAATGCTTTTACGGGTACACCAATGTTTGGTGCATCATTGATAGCTTGGTCCATATGTTCCTTTAAAAGTAAGCTCCCATAATCCATACCCTCAAAACCATTTAAGGACTTTTTCGGTGAAGGTCTATGGTCACCACCCTGGTCCCAAATGGCCAGAAAACGGGTTTTTCCTTGAGCGTCAAGAAAGTCGGGATGTGCGTAATCAAATCCTCCAACGTCAATAATACCAATGATAACATTGCTATGGTCGAATTTGGGCAGCTCTTGATCAAAGGTAAATTTTTTAGGTTTCAAACTGGTCGCGGTTGGGGCCAAGGTCAATGGTGGTGTCAATATCGATTGGGTACCCTCTATACCCACAATATGCTCACTGCTGGCCAAAACTTTTAAATAATCAAGAATGATGGTCGCTTTTACCGTATTTCCGAGTTGTCGGACGTTGGTAATGTGTGACTTAAAATCGCTTTTCTCTTTATTTTTTTTAAGATCATTAAGGACATCATTCCAACTGCTACTGGATTTAAGTTCGATATACACATTGGCTTGAATGGCATTTGGAGGGTTGTCATCAATGCTACCCTTTTTAAGTTGGGTTCTCGTGGGCTCTTTTACTTTGGGGGAGAGTTCGTCGATAGAAATTTCCGTTTCGGGTGCCAAAGAAATATTCTGTGCCATTTGATTGGTCACATTTTTATAGGCTTCCGGTTTAAGAATTGTATCCCTTACGGCGATACATTGATTGGTTATGGATCGTATTGCATTGACCTCATTACTGCCATTGGCAATCATGCGGAGCTTGGCATAAACTTTAGAATAGTTACCCAGCTCCTTGATGGATTTTTTCTTTTTTGACATCAGAACTATGTTTTGAGTACTTTAATTTAGGGAAGATTTCCTTTGGATGATTTGATAGTCCTTAAGTTCAACTTGTTCCCTTTTTATGGTGCCATTTAAATTTTCCAACATTCGAATATTTGAATTCAATTTAACTGCAGTAGATTGGGCGGCTTGGCACCCCTGAATTTCTCCAGCCAAGTTTTTGGCCAAGGCATTCAAGGAATCCATGACCACCTCTTGTTGTTCAATTTTTTGATTGAGTTCCTCCTCTTTATCCCTGAATTCATTCTGGGCCAAAAGAAGTTTATCCGATTCGTCTTTTGAAACCTTTATGCCAATACCGAAGACATTAACCTCTTCACTATCTTCCAATAAGCCTGCAATCTGCGTTTTGAACAGGAATAGGGCAACTAGGGCTACCAAGGCCCAAATCAATGTTTTGTAAGGAAATTGTTTGTTCTCCATGACCAGTGTTTAAGAATTGAAGTAAAAAGTTAGTTCAGCTAAACACAATCGGCGTGTTAATTTGTACAATCGGTACCATTTTCTGTATTGTGAGAAAAGACCTAAGTAAAACAAAGGCAAAGTAACTTGAATTGTAGATCTTAATGGTCTTCAAGTAATTGATTCTAAATTATTTACTTTAAATTTAAGTTCTTCCTCCAATAAACAACAACCGTTATGCCAGACCAAATTCAAGAAAGGGAGACCCCTATTTTTAATATCCATGCCCATATTTTCACTAAAGACCATGTGCCGAAATATTTGGCGAAGAAAATTGTGGTCTGGCCTTTTTATGTACTGTTGGGTACTGGTTTTTTGATACGTACAATTACTTGGTTCCGCAACTTGGGCAAAAAAGAATACACCTATGCTGAACGCAATCGAAGTTGGTCAGCCTACAAGACAAAAATGTTTTTTGTTCGAAACCCTCTATTTAATTTTTTCTATGGCCTTTTTCGATGGGTCACAACGGCAATTTTTGCATATTACTTATTGATTTGGTTATATCCACTTTTAGATACAACCACAATCGGAAAATGGGTATATCCAATTTTTGAAAACTATTTAGGGTTTATGCCGAAGATTGAGACCGGTTGGAATCAGTTTTTTGTATTGCTGGTCCTGGCCTTGATATTCGGTCATATTCGAAAGTCCATTTACCAAGTACTGAAAAAGCGTTTACAAAAAATGGTGGGCAAAGAGCAGCTGGAGTACCTTTTGCGGTATTTAAAAATTCTCGATTTTTCTAAGGGTGCTGGTAAGAATGGTATGAGCTACATTTTCAGCAAATTACAGCAACAATACCCTCCTAAAAGCAAGTTTGTTGTACTACCAATGGATATGGAGTTCATGAATGCCGGTTCGGTAAAGCAACCTTATTTGGTGCAGATGGCTAAGTTGATGGAGTTGAAATCGAAGAATAGAGAAACACTTTTCCCTTTTGTTTTTGTAGATCCAAGAAGAATTGCCCAACAAGACCCGAGCCAACCTTTTTTTGACTATGATGCCAGCAATCCGGATAAAATTACCTTGAAACCATGCAAACTGGCTGAATACTTGGATAGGGGAGCTTGTGGCATCAAGATTTATCCAGCATTGGGTTATTACCCTTTTGATAAAGAATTACTGCCTTTGTGGTTGTATTGTGTGCAGAATAAAATTCCAATTACGACACATTGCTCTGTTGGACCTATTTTTTATCGTGGCAATAAGAAAAAGGCATGGGACCGTCACCCTATTTTCAACGAAGTTATAACGGGAACCAAGGAGGCAAATAATCAAGTGATAGCAAATCTTCGATTGACCCAGGTACCCAATAAAGAATTTCAGGCCAACTTTACCCATCCGCTAAACTACTGCTGTTTGTTGATGCCCCATTTTTTGAAACAGGTTTTGGATGTATATCAAGACCAAGATTTAAATGATCTATTCGGTTATGAAGATGGAGAGTTAAAAAGGGATTTGAAAGGGTTAAAAATTAATCTAGCCCACTATGGCGGAGCGGAAAATTGGGATCGCTTTTTGGAAAAAGACCGACAACAAGTAGCCAACGAATTGGTTTATAGACCTGCGGTTGCGTTGAACTTAAAAAACGAACTGCCTAAACTGGGTAATCTTTATGCACATTGGCATTATAGCGATTGGTTTAGTTTGATAACCAGTATGCTCATTGAATTTGAGAATGTTTATTCAGATGTGAGTTATACCACCCATGATACCCAATACGTGAATCTGCTTTCAGAATTAATGAACAATAAGAAAGTCAATAAACGTATCCTTTTCGGAACTGACTTTTACGTCGTGAGCAACCAGAAAACTGAAAAAGCATATTGGATTGATATGCAAAATCAATTAACCCCAGAGAAATGGGAACAGTTGGCAAGTATCAATCCGAATAGTTTTATTGGTTTGACCTAGTGACTTTCTAGATAGAATATCCGGATAACTTAACCCTTAGGAGGTATTACGAGTATTTCAGACAGACTATTGTTCCTGTTCAAAAATCAGCTTTATCTTATTAAAATCTGCAGCACCATTAATAACTTGACGGTAACCCTCTAAGATTTCAGGATAAACAATATTTGTATTGTATTGCTCATCTGCCTTGATACTCAAAAGATTATCCTTTAGCGTATAGCTTGAATCAAAAAAGAAGAGCAACTCTCCATCTTTTTCAATTTTATAATCGATAGTTATATCTTCTGGGTTTACAACCTTATAGCCCTTAGGTATTTCTATGGTGATATTTCGATAGTATGTACGTTCATACTGACTTTCAAGGGGTAATTTGCGTTTTTTATCTTGGTACATTTCAATTTGAGGCCCGATGAGGTCACCCAATTTAAACAAGTGTTTTCTACCAGCTTTTTCCATGAATACATCGGCTTCTATTTCATAGGAAAAAACTATTGGCTTTTTACCAAACGATTCTGGTTCACCGTTTTGAATATCTTTTGAAATAATTTGTATATCCTCATGCATGGTCTTGGCAAACTGATCAACCAGCTCTTCTTTTGTTTCCTTGGGCATCAGATTCATAAAAGGCTGAAAATACATGGCATTGTAACCTGAGAAACTTCGATTAAGTTGAATATTGGTTTTGGTAATATCATTTTCATCAAATGATACTTTAATGTCCATTACATCAACATTTAATTCTGCCTCAACAGCATCAATATATTTTATTTTTCCAATGGCGGATTTATTACTGCCCAACTTGACTTCTTTAATGAATAAACCATAATTGTCGGTAAACTCAATTGGAGGAAAACCATATCTGTTTTCTTGAACATTTGGAGCAAGGAATTTCTTGGTGTTTGGAAAGTAAAAGAGAAAATTATTCAAAAAACTATAGGATTCAAATTCGGGGTCGAACTTTACATTGTTGCGGTCTGAGGTCAACACCATTTCATTCTTTATTCCCAATTTTGAGAACAATTGAACGTACAATTGAACAATACCACGGCGATTAGCGACTTTATTTTCCAAAATTGAAATCGTGTTGCTCAAACCAGGGTCATTACCTTCAGTTAGAAAAATAGTGGTCTTAAGATAGTTGTCAAGCATACTTAAAGTAGCATCTTCGTTTTCTCCATTTGCCAAGTTATTTTCTTTAATGAATTTATCAAGAAGACCATCAACTTTCTTATCAATATCCTTGTAATAAAAGGCATATAAATTCTGGGAAACATTGGCGTAAGAGGTTAAATTTTTTCCTTTTGTAGCAGTGTTCGAATCCAGCTTATAGATGATTTGACCCAAATAGGCCGAGTGTGCCGACTGATCCTCTTTTTCAAGACCATCCATATTTTCGACCTTTAAATTCCATCTGTTATTTCCGTTGGGTAAACTATCTCTATTGGCCTCCGGTAAACCATTAAAACTTTTAGAAGCAAATAATAGATTTTTAGGGCTCACCAGTTCAAAATCAACTTCTTTTTTTGGATAAGTTGATTGTAGCTTGATTCGGGTTCCGTTGTAATCGGGTTTTTGTTGGGCGACATACAAATACTCAATAAAACTTCCCTTTTCTAAACCCTCAAAAGCAAAGTATTTATATTGCTGACCAGTTTCTTCATCTTTTGAGGTAAAAATTTTGGTCTTATCCAGGTCAATTATTGAATTGTTGGGAGTGATTACACGGGCTTTGCTCACCTTTAGATTAGAGCCATCTGCGTAGGGCAAATAAACTTTGTTGTACTCTTCAATTTTTTCATCGGAATTCAACCAAACTACCTTGTGTTCAAGATAATGTTCGGTTAAATCACCTCCTTCATAATCAAAGTATATCAGTTGTTTTTCCTTAATGCCAAAAATGTCAAAATCACCTGAAGGTTTTTCGTAAACGGGTTTACTGGCCCAGTCATACGATAATATTTGCAGTATTTCTTGTGCTGGGGCATTAAATGCAATACACAGAAAACTAATAAGTAGGATGGCTTTATTTTTCATGTCTTTTTAATCTTCTACTAAAACAATAACTTCTTGAAAGGCCTTATTTACCTTGTTTAGATTGTCATTGTATTCTTTTAGGGATTCTGCAGGAATGATTATTTTTTTAAGCTCGAATTGATGGGTGTATTTAATCTTTCCATTTTCAACTTCGTAAGCTATTGAAGAGTTAAAAAACTCGTTATCTAGGGCGAAATTTGAAGGCAAGTAATCAATCTTGTATTCTTCAGGAATGATAAATTCGGTTTGAAATTGTTTTTTTTCCAAATAGTCAAACTCCAAAGCATTCTTTCTATTCCTTTTGGTTGCAAATTTGTAGAGATCTTGATTTAAATTGAGATTGACGTAAGTTTCATTCCCATAATGATTAACGGCATTTTTAATTTCAAAATCGTAAGCTATTTCAAAGGGTTCATAGTAATCGAATTCATTCGTGACTTGAAACTTTGAAATTAGAAAGCTGTTGTTTCCTTTTTCCAACAGGCTATTAAAATAGCTTAAGGTTTTCTCTTCTGTAGTCATGTTCTCTAAACCGTAGAAGCAATTGACTTTTTGAAAGCCGGTCACTATTGCATTAGAACTACCTTCAAGATTGTTTCCATTTAAGGTAACAGAAGACTTGTCAACTATAGCATTGGATGTTGCAGGCAATAGGGGCACGGTTTCAATTAAAAATTCATTTGAATCTATGCCTATTAAGGCTTCCTTACCTTGAATAAAAGAAGTTGGTTGCATCAAATTTGCATACCTGCCCGTGGCATCTAGAAAGTATGTATTAGCACCATTCTTCCAAGTTAATATCATATGGTTATCGGACAGTGGAGTGGGTAAATCACTGTATGAATAGGGCAAATCTCTGGTGCCTATCCAAGTAAAATACCCCTTAAGGCCAGCAATTTTAAGCATTGCGTACAGTAAACTGCTATTGTCTTTACAATCTCCGTATTTCTTTGCAAAAACATCGTTGGCGAATCTTGGAACAAAACCGCCCAGAGCATATTCAAAAGCGATGTACTTTATATTTCGTTGGACCCATTCGTAAATTGCGCTCACCTTTTCATAGTCGCTTGTACAGTTTTTAGTGATTTCCTTAACGGTGCTAACGAGTTCTGGTGAAGGTTTTTCAGAACGCACTTCTTCTGTTAGAGAAAAATACCACTTGTATAAGTCATCAACAGAATCAGCAAGTTTGGTTGTTTTACCGTCGACTGTAAATGACGTTATAACAGGGATTACATGTGGCAGAATTGTGCGACCGTTTGGCGAATTCTCTTCGAATTTATAATCCGGAACACTTGAGCTGGTCCAAGTATAGATTGTTTGTTTTCGTTTTTTCTCCTTTTCAAACTTAATATCCAGTCCTTCAAGGTTGAAACTTTTGAAACTTAATTCGATACCGTTGTCAACAATGAGCTTAAGTTTACTATTGGTAATCGGGAGATAGCTGCCAAAATAGAAAGAACTCAAAAACCTGGGATTTTTAATATCATATGAATATTTCAAATACGTTTTTGACCCTTTTTCTAAGTTCGGATATATAAAATTTACCGTCTTGTTATCATCGTAAAAAGAAGATTCCAAATCGTCTTTAACCTTAAAATCCTCTACCTTAACTGACTGTGGCTTTCCGTTTATCCAGTTGGTGTTTTTGGCTTCTATCTGTTTCAAATGGAAGAAACTCGAATAATTTATGGATTGCTTTGAATTGTAGGTTGCACTTTTACTCAGGTAAAGTTCTTCTTCAATTGTTGTTTGGTCAACCTTTATTTCTCCATCTACAATTTCTAGTGTGATAACCTCTTCTTGGTTCACACGAATGCGATTGGCATTCGGATAGGTTTCTTGTAATCGATTTAGCTGTTCAAGTTGCTGGGCGTTAAGCCCAAAAACCAAGCCTAAAAAAAGTATGGTCAATAGATTTTTCTTCATTCTTAAAATTGCTTAGAAGTCACAACAGCACCATTAAAATAAGTTTCTTCTTTGGATTTTTTTTCAGATTCATCATAGTATCGCCATACACCTGTTTTACTGCCGTTCTTATAATTGCCTTCTTCTTTTAGTTTTCCATTTTGATAATAGGCTTTATAGGGGCCGTGCAAATCGTCCATTAGATAGACCTCTTCCAACTCTAAATTCCCATTTTCGAAAAACTGTGTGCGTTTACCATGGTATTTCCCGTACTTATAGTTAATATCCGACTCCATTTGGCCTGTTGGATAATAGTCAAGGTATTTACCATCGAAGACTCCATTTTTATAGGTCATTTCCCTAGAAATTTTACCATTTTGAAAATACGAGGTCACATTGCCTGTCTCGTTTTTCAATGGAACCATTGCAATTTCCGTACCATTGGAATCTAGATAGCTATAGCCTATAACACGGTCGTATTCATAATGACGAATTAATTCTAGATTATCAGGGCCATCATAAAATTTTCGAGTACCGTGAAGTAATCCCATACTGTAATTATTGGTGTAGGATAAGCGTCCCTTTTTGTCGTAAGTTTTCCATTCGCCAGATAATTCACCGAGATTATAAATACCTTCCTCTTGCAGAATGCCATCATCATTAAATCGTTCGTAATCTCCATGTTCTTTTCCATTTAGATAGTTCGTCTTATTCAAGACTTGACCATTTTCATGAAAAGTAATCCACTCCCCATGTTTTTCACCATTTAGATAGTTGCCTTTTTGCAATGTATTTCCATAGAAATCCAAATACATAAATGGGCCGTTTTGAACACCGTAAGAGTATGTTGTTCTTATTTGGGGTTCTTTGTTTTCATAATAGAACACCAATGTGGTATCTGCTGGAAAAGCGTTGTGGTCAATTTCTTGTAAAACTTGGCCGTTTGATTTAAAATAAACCTGCTTTATTAGCTCGCCAAACCTGTAGGTATTCGTTGAACTAGGTTGGCCCTCAACTCCAAAATATACCTGGTTACCATGTAATTGGCCCTTATGGTAAAAATTCTTTGAGTACATAGTGCCGTCTTTGTAATAGAACCTCCATTCACCAAATTCCTTTCCGTTCTTATACCATCCTTGCATGTATAATTGCCCATTCGGATAAAACTCTTTGTAATACCCGTCAATTACGTTTTCTGAATAATGAGAAATTGAAAGTAATTCACCAGAGCTATGATAGGAAGTGTATTTTCCGTCAAGTAGATTGTCCTTGTACGTACAGGTGGCGCTGAGAACCCCATTATTACTGTAGTATTTCCATTCTCCAATTTTACCGCCTTTAATATCATAAAGTCCTTCCGTCATTTTGACTCCAAAAGGAGAATATTCTTCATAAAAGAATTCACCTCCTTTTTTACGGGCTTCTTTAATGATATTACCGTCTTTATCAAAAAAGGTATAAGCGATTACTTCATTTTTTCGATACTCATATTCGTAATGTAATTTGCCATCACGATCATAGACTTTGTACAGCCCATTTATAACACCTTCGTCGTAGTTATAACTTGATTTGAGATTACCATTTGAATAGTATTCAGTGTACGGGCCTTCGTAATAATCGCTTTTGGTGTTCCCTTCTGATTTTATTTGTCCGTTCGGATAATACACCAAGTAAGGACCGTTCAGTTCACCCTCACTATATTTTGAGATACCACTTTTATTCCCTGTGATGAAGTAACTAGTTTCAATTCCGTGACGTTTTCCAGCTTTGAAATTTACATTCAATAAGGTATCACCGGTTATAAAATACTGCGTTACTTCTCCTTCGATTTTACCATCAGAATATGGAATCTGGTATTCCTTAATTTTTGAACCAACCGGGAAGTAAGACTCATACATTCCATCAAGCACACCATTTTTGAAATACTTTGATTGTGTTTGGGCACCTTTATTATTAAAATAGGAGTAGTGGCCATTCAAATCGTCATCTTGATAAGTTGCTTCGAACATTGGTTTTCCATTGGGGTAGTAGCCCTTATTTGGACCTTCAAGATTGCCATTTACATAAGTTGAAGTTTCATTTATACTACCATCTGCATTAAACCAAGTCCAATTATTTATGCGTTGCCCAGAACTATCAAATTCCCCTTTGCTTTTTACACTCCCATTTTCATTATAAAATTCCCATTGGCCAACTAATTTTTCATTTTCAAGTTTTCCAATTCCTTGAAAGTATTCATCAAAGTACCCATTTACTATAATTTTGTTATTCCCAGTTTTATTCAAATAATCTTGATTGAGTTCTATCCATTTTTTTTTGAAAGCATTATAGAATTCAACTATTTCTTCTTCGTTTTTTTCAATAATAGCTTTGAATTTCTCATTTTGGATATCATAATTGATGGTATAGGTGAATAAATCGAAATAACCGTTATCATTTATCCATTTGAACAATGGAATTACTTTATCACCCCAAAACCCATTCTCTACAGTAACTTCCGAAATTTGATTTAGTAATGCATGGTTTTGTTTTACAAGCGCTATTTCTATTTTATTTCCCGTTTCGTAATCATTATTTAAGGCAAGACCACTTGATAATATCAAATCAAGTTCTTCAAATTCACCATCAATATTTGAAATGCCCCCTTCAAGTTTATTTTCAATTTCAGTTGGGGCCGAAGCAAAATCGTTGATGTATTTTAAAGAACTAAAGGAACCTTCTGGGCTAACCAGCAAGTACATATTGTAACATAACAATGCTTGGGAAACCAATCCGTTTTTGGCGCATAGCCCACCAAGTTGGGAATACGGTTTTTTGTAAAGTGGATTAAGAAAGATTGACTCCTCGTATGCCAGAACCGCATTTTTTATATCTCCTGAGTACTCATGTGCGACCCCTAGATTATACCTTAGTTTGTAATTTTTAGGAAATTCGAGTAAAGCCGAATTAAAGCTAGATATAGCCTCTTCGTAGGATTCGTTATTAATAAGGGCGACCCCATAATTCTGATAAAAAGCTTCTTTGTTTTCTCCAAATGGCAGGGCCAAACCTTCCTCAGCATATTGCATTGCCAATGGATAATCTTTTAATTGAAGGGCATAAAAGGATTTAGATAAAAGCGCATCGGCATAAATACTGTCGTTTGGATTGATTTTGTTCAGTTCATCAATTACTTTTTGATATTCTCCACTCTCAACGAATTTTTCTGCTTTAGCGGAAACCTCTTTATAATCAATTTTTGGTAGCTCTTCTTGTGAACGTAAATTTTGAACAAATAGAAAAGAAAGGATTGTAAAAAGTAGCAGACGCATTGTTGGTTGTTGGTTAATTGTGTTTAATTGAAAATGCAATAATTAGTATTCACCCTCGATTAATCAGTAATACAGGAGAAATTTTAAACGTAAAAAAAGTTGTTTTATTTATTGAATCACCTAATAAATTTAAGTGATAACAATAAACTCTTTTAGGTAAGAACCAAACGGGATTCAGGCCTGAATGTCTATTGTATTGTTGAATATCTAGGATAGCATTGTTCATGAAGTTATCAAGCGGAGTTTAGCAGTTAATATATCCTAATGTTCAGGAACTAAATTCACTAATTATTCAGAGTAGCTGATACGCTCCCGAATACCCCCACTTGCCCGATGAATTATTACATCGGCCTTGTATTTCTTAGCTAAAGTTTTCGCCTTACGAATGGCCGTGCTCTGCTTTCGGTGTTTGCTTGTGATACGTTTATTGCCTTCTCTCCGTACGGCCCATCCTTCTTCGTATGGAACCACATGCTGATGCCAGGTTCGAGCTCGGTTGTTTTTTTTTGAACTATCCAAAAAGACTTCAACGAGTTCAATTAATGTTCGGAGCCAAGATTTGCCTTTTGACATGGGGTTGGGTTTTCTAATTAAAGATAGTGGTTGTAAGCAAGAGCATAGAATTAAAATTACTAGATAAATCTAACCTTTTAAGTCGACCTGCTTGAAGTCAAGGGCATTGGCTGACTCCCTTCCCATTGACTCCCATACTCCAAATAAAACTGCCAACTTTTCTAAAATTGATACCAAGAAACAACAAAACCCATTCAAGTAAACTTGATGGGTTTATTATGTTCTTGCCATTGGGCAGTTGTGAGTGATTGTGGAGCCGGAGACGGCCGAGCGTAAGGAAAAGGTCTGGAAGACCTTTTTAGAGAAGGAGCGAGCCTACCGCGCTGGACTTCAAATCACTACGGCGTAACGAAAAAAGCCACCATTGAGGTGGCTTATGAAGTGGAGCCGGAGGGATTCGAACCCTCGTCCAAACAAGCAATAACAGAGCTTTCTACATGCTTAGTCTTAGTTTGGTTGTCGACGTACGACCGACCTAAGACTGCCAATCGTACGCTTAGCTTCTTTAGTTTAGGACTGTTACCGAAGCACAAACAATCCGGTGTTGACTTTTATGGTGCTCCTAAATGAATCGCCGTCAACAAGGGCTATTCAGGAACATTCAGCTTTCGCGCCTCGCGCGACTAGGCTAAGACTTACTATAATTCAGTCGATTAAGCAGCTAAAGCGTAGTTAGACTCGCCATTTAAAAGTGTGGGATATTGAATTAACGAGCATCATTCCCATAGCTCGACATGCTTACAATGCCATTGGTCTCGCTGTCAAAACCAGTCGGCCCCATAATGAGACAGTAAATTTGCAATTTACGTAGTCGAATTATGCCCTGAGCGTAGTCGAAGGGCCTAAAACACATTCTCATTTTATTTTCAAAGATCATTTGTGCGTTCCCATCTTCCACATTCGCTTCAGATGGTCGGGCTTTCGGCCATACATGGTATTTACCTCAATCCCTAACGCGGGCGGCAAAGTTAACTTTTATTGGTCAATGCCCGAAAAAGTTTGCCCAACCTTGCCATTCCCTGTATTTTAGTTCAATAAGTATACCAAGCTAAATATGAAGTTCGGAATCATAAAAGAACGCAAGAATCCTCCTGATAAAAGGGTGGTCTTATCCCCTCAACTCTGTCAAGAAGTCATAAGCAAGTTTCCAAAAGCTGAAATCATTGTGGAACCTTCTGATATTCGGGTGTTTTCAGACCAAGAATACCGAGATGCGGGTATTGAGGTGGCGAGCAAAATGCATGAGTGCGATGTGCTCCTAGGAGTCAAAGAAGTGCCTATAGAAGCGCTTATTCCGAATAAAAAATATTTTTTCTTTTCCCATACCATAAAAAAGCAGCCTTACAACCGCAATTTGCTGCTAGCAATTCTAGAAAAGAATATTGAACTCTACGATCATGAGGTCATTACCAACCAAAAGGGCCAACGTTTAGTCGCTTTTGGTCGATATGCAGGTATTGTTGGAGCGTATAATGGAATTCGTGCTTACGGACTCAAATTTAAGTTGTTTGACTTACCCAAAGCTGAAGATTTAAAAGACCAAGCCGAATTGATAAGCGAGTTGAATAAAATCAAGCTTCCCAGCATCAAAATCTTGTTGACGGGCAAGGGTAGGGTAGGCAATGGTGCCAAAGAAATGTTGGATGCTATGAAATTGAAAAAAGTCAATGTGGCGGAATACTTATCCGAAGCGTTTGACGAGCCAGTCTATTGCCAGATTGATGCCTCAGAATACAACAAAAGAAAGGATGGTGTTCGCGGTAACAAAGCCGATTTTTTTGCACACCCAGAGGAGTATAAATCGAATTTCTTTCGTTTCGCCAAAGTGACTGATTTTTATATTGCAGGACATTTTTATGGAGACGGGGCTCCATATCTATATACCCGTGAAGACGCCAAACATCCTGAATTCAACATAAAGGTCGTGGCCGATATCAGCTGTGATATTGATGGCCCAGTAGCCACTACCATTCAACCATCAACAATAGCAGACCCGATTTATGGCTATCACCCGGAAAATGAATCTGTGGTGGACTATAGAAATGAAGAAGCCATTGCGGTTATGGCAGTTGATAATTTGCCAGCAGAACTTCCTAGAGACGCCAGTAACGGCTTTGGTGGGGCATTTGTAAAAGCAGTAATTCCGGCATTTTTTAATCAAGATGAAGAAGGGGTTTTGGCTAGAGCCTTGATGACTCAGAATGCTGCACTTACAAGTAGGTATCTCTATCTACAAGATTATGTTGATGGCGAAATTTGATTAGTTGTTCATAGTTATCAACAATTCGTTGAACGACAGCCAACATTTAGTACTTTCCAAACTCATTTAGTTAGACAAGTGACGTTTAATTGGATATATACTAGAGAAGCCGACCATCACCAACGCAAGCGCTGTATAGACTTAGAATATCAGCTGAGGCCACGTATCATTAAATTTTTATTGGAACAATTTGATGATGATGAGCACAGTGATGAAAATTTTGCCGCATTTCATTTTGATGTTTATGTTGAGACTGCGGAGGTATATATGGCCCAAGATACACCGGTTAACTATTTGAATTCCATGGCTGACAGATTTGATACCATCTTCAATGGGGCCAAAAATCTTAGTTTGGCTTAAATAAATTCTTTTGTTCATTTTAAGAATCTTCCTTCACCCATTTTAAAAACCAAAAGGATAGACATAAAAATGACCCAAACGCTAGGGTCATCAACCAAACATATGGTTTTGCAAAACTGATTGCCATTTCCCTCAATAAGGTTTCCGTTTTAAATACAATATCCCATGAGTTGAATCGAAGAAACCGTCCCAAATACAGACCGTAACCTGTTGTAAAACAAATTACGATAAGTATCAGGTCACTTGCCCTTGAAACAATACGGGTCCTAATAAATTGATTGAAATCCAGAAGACTGAGCAAGCCAAAAAGCCAACCTGTTAGCGCAAAAACAAATACGATAAAAAGATCAAGCCAACGTTGGTCAGCAAAAGAGCTGTGCAAATGAACCAAATCGGTTATGAGATAAGGGGCATTTGGTAAAAAGAGCAGCCAAAACAGAAACAACAAAATTTGAAAAGCCTTTGGTATTCTGTAAATGCCATAAAACATAACGGTTTGTGTAATCAGATAGGGAATAATTGCTAAGATTAGATTCCAAGCGAGAAAGCCAAAGAAAAAAGACCCGGAAACCAATAGCCGAATAAAAATAAGCCCAAGACAAAACCCGAGGAGCAATAAAGGCATACGATAATAGCGTATAATCGGAACAACAAGTTGCATAACGTCAAATGATAAATTTAAATCCGGCCAGAGTTGACCGGATTCGATTAATTACTGGGCAAGGCTAGCTTGTTGACCTGACCAATCAATTCGTTTAGAGGTGAACATAATGATGGCCAGTATTACAAAGAGACCAATACTTCCCACCAAAAGGGCATAGTTTTCAAGCTGAATAATGACAAATATGAAACCGTATAGTGCGGTCATTGAACCGAAAATAAAAAGCGGAAATTTTTTGTTCTTTAAAATAGTTCGAGAATACAAGGTGATTAGCATCACTACTGAAACACCTGCTATCAAGTAAGCTACTAGGTAATTCTGATGTTCAGAAATAGAGAGTAAGAGCGTGTAAAACATTACCAACGCCAAACCTATCATCAAATATTGAAAAGGATGAATGTCTATTTTACTGATAATTTGAATCATAAGAAAGACAAAGAGGGTCAAACCAATAATCATCAATCCGTATTTGCTCGTACGTTCTGTTTTTTGGTAATCGTCAATAGGTATGATAAGATTGGTGCCAAAGGCGAAGGCTGTCAAATCGGGTAATTGGTCAAAAAACTGTTGGCCGAACTGGCGATTGGTCTCCAGTACTTTCCAATTGGCCTGAAAGCCATTTTCACTTATTTTCTTGGTTTTATCATCGGGTAGAAAATTACCAGTAAAACTAGGGGAGTGCCAATCAGAAATCATCGAGACTTTGGTCTCTTTACCAACAGGAATAAACTTTAGTTGCTCACTGCCATTTACCTTAAGATTTAATCGAAATTCAATCTCAGCATCTTTTATTGATTTGAGCTTTTTAAGATATCCACTTGACAAAAGACTCAGATAATTATCATCAAACTTAGGTTTCAATACCATATGTTCGTCCCCCAAGGTAACTACCAATTCGTCTTGAATTCCCTTTAGATTGGAAGTCTTGAAAATAATAGAGGCCTTTTCCCAGAGGATGTCTTTTTCAGGAATATCTTCTTGTGAAAAATCGAAATTAGTAAAGGTGCCATTCATAGCTATATCCGATGAATAGACTACAGATTCATAAATGCCACGTTCAAGAGGTTCAGTGTCTATCTTGCATTCAGCTTTGAAGGATGCAGGAAAAAAGTAAGCGGTATGAAGCACATCTTCATAGGTCTTTAAATATGTTTTTGACTTTTCATCATAGGTGCGTTTCTCGGTATATGTTTTATAAGGAATCCTAAGTATTGGTCCATAGAGCACAACCTCATTACCCCATTTTTGATTTATTTCACGAATGACCTCATGTTGGCGCGCACCTCGTTCGCGAATCAATCCTTTTACAAAACTTAAGGGAATGAGTAAGACAATCAATATAAATCCCACGGCTAACATTCTAGCAGTTATCGATGTTCTAAACCAGTTTCCGAATCGTTGTTTTCTTATAATCTCCACAATAATAGTTTAAAAGTACTTTGAAATACAAAGTAAATGAGTAAAATTTTTTTAATTCTTGTTTAATAGTTTTTCAAGGGCTTCAATATGCTTCTTGAATGCGTTTTTACCTACTCTAGTAGCCATGTATTTTGTATTGGGCTTTTTGCCCACAAATGACTTTTCAATTTTAATGTATTCGGCTTCCTCAAGCTTTTTGGTATGACTCGCCAAATTACCATCAGTGACTTCCAACAATTCTTTTAACCGATTGAATTCCACTTTGTCGTTCACAATCAAGATAGACATGATTCCCAGCCGAATACGGTGGTCAAAAATTTTGTTGATGTTATCAATCAGGCCCATGTTTTGCTACGCTCTTCCCGAATATAAATAAGACTTCCGTAAATAACATGAAGTAAACCAAAACCGATTACCCAAAACCAAAACCCGTAACCAGGAAAAGCGGCGCAAATAAGACCAAGAACGATTTCTGCTAAGCCCAGATATTGCACATTAGATAAGGTGTATTTTGAGGAATTCAATAGGGCCAAGCCATAAAATATCAACATCAATGAAGCTGTAAGCCCATAATGTTGACTGTTAAGTTTGATCAGAATATAAATACCACCGGTCATTAGGGGTACCAGAAAATGAAATAGCAACCTGCGTGTAGTTTCATCCCATATTTTTTCATTGTTCTTACGTGCTTTTCTGGTTGTCAGTAGAAATCCGGTTATAATACTTAAGATTGCCACACTTAGGAGTAATACAATGGTCATTTTAAAGTTCCAGCTGTGCAAGGTCAAGTATTCCCCTCTTGCAGGAAACAGAAAGAAATAAGCAATGACCGCTCCGCCAATGGCATATAAACCGGCCATGATTCCTGACAAACCACTGAGTGACAAAAAACGCGAGGAGCGTTTCATCATGTCTTTTATTTGGGAAATATCTTCAATGTATTTTTTAGAGTCCATTTTAAAAGTACTTTGAAAAACAAAGTAAATATATATTTTCCAATTGTGGTTACTTTTTTCGATAAAATGCAATTACCTTGTAAGTATGAACCCAGCTGAGGAATATATCTTAAACCAACCGGAACCGTATCGAAGCATGTTATTACATCTACGGTCGGTAATTGAAGTCGTTGTTCCAGATGTAAATATGAAATATAAATGGGGGATACCCTGTTTTTATGCGGAGAAGCATCCTATGTGTTATTTGAATGCCTCACACAAAGGAAAGTTTGTGGATATCGCATTTTGGAACTCGGCCCATTTGACCAAACATGTTGAACTGATGTATTCTGAAAAGCGAAAAGTGGTTAAATCATTTCGATATCAAACCCTCGAAGAAATCAATGATGAAATTTTGGTTGAGGTGCTTGAGGAGGTACACAGTTTAAAACACAAAGGTTTTTATAAGCGTAATTAGAATCCACTCACTACCTGGCGCAACGCCACCAAATCCGTCAACAATCTTTCCAGCAGACTTAAATCAAGCATATTGGCCCCATCACTTTTGGCGTTTGCCGGGTCAAAGTGCGTTTCCATAAATAAGCCATCCACTCCCGCTGCAATTCCGGCCTTGGCCATGGTGCCAATAAGTGCAGGTCGACCACCAGTCACGCCCGAGGATTGGTTGGGCTGCTGTAGGGAATGGGTAACATCCAATACCACCGGAGCGTATTGCTTCATCGTAGGAATGCCCCGAAAATCGACCACCATATCTTGATAGCCGAACATGGTGCCGCGCTCTGTAATCATGGCCTGTTCATTGCCCGTTTCAGTAATTTTGGTCACGGCATGCTTCATACTTTCAGGACTCATAAATTGGCCCTTTTTTATATTCACGACCTTACCAGTTTCAGAGGCGGCCACTAAAAGGTCGGTTTGTCGAGCTAAAAAAGCAGGTATTTGGAGCACATCTACATACTCTGCGGCCATAGCTGCGTCTGATTTCTCATGAATATCCGTTATGGTAGGTACTTCAAAAGTTTCTGATACTTTTCTCAGGATTTTTAAGGCTTTTTCATCACCAATTCCAGTGAATGAATCGATTCTGCTTCGGTTCGCTTTTTTGAAGCTTCCTTTAAACACATAAGGAATTTTCAACTTTTGGGTAACTTCCACAATATGCTCAGCAATACGCAGGGCCATATCTTCACCCTCAATGGCACAGGGTCCAGAAAGCAGGAAAAAGTTGTTTGAATCGGTATGTTTTAATTGCGGAATCTTGGCTAAATCCATCAAAAGAAATTTTTGCAAAAATACTATTTTACTGTCGCAGGTGTTATAGGTATGTCCTGAATTACCTACTATGCAAAAGTTGTTCTTGCTACTTGGGCTATTTTCCCTTCAATTAACCCTGGCCCAGTTCGGTAAAAATTGCGAACTACGGCAATTTAAAATCAATGCCATAAATCCTGGTGTGGAGTATGAAATGGCCTTGGGTGTCAACAGCACACTTGATTTAAGGGTAGCCTGGCAAGCCAGCATTGAACCGGCTTCTGAGAATGCCATTGAAGACTATGACTTCTTTCCTGCAATTACCCTACAAAATCGGTATTACCATAATTTTAATGGACGTTACCAAAGGGGTCGCCAGATATATGGCAATTCCGGTAATTATCTGGCCCCTTCCGTAGCTGTTTTTTCACCTGATGCAAGGTTAGTGGACAATCGCCCCGTTGATGGGATTCACGGATATGGAGGTCTGGTTTATGGAATTCAACGCAGTTTCAATTCCGGTTTCAGTTTTTCAATAGATGCTGGAGCAGGTTATTATGTTGGACCATTTAGAGGTGGAATTCAACCAATTATAAACCTAAGTATTGGTTGGATTGTCAGCGAAAAACGTTGGTGTATAGGTCGATAATTAGAACCTTATTATAACTCAACAATTTGCTTTGGGACAAACTGAAACTGATGCATGTTCAATGAAGATTTTATACCTTCAGAAGGTAAAGTTTCAATCGAATGAAAAAGAAAATAGATTGGTTAAACCATTCCCTAGAATTTTTTGTGGTAATCATCGGTATTCTTATTGCCTTTCAACTGGATAAATGTTCTGAGAATAGGAAGCTTGAAGAAAACCTCGCGGAGCACCGCACTTTTTTACTGGAGGAAACCAAGTCTAATCAATATTCACTCCGGTATGCGCAAAAGGCGGTTGCTTCAAGTATTGAAACTCTTGATTCAATGACCATGCTTATAAAGAATGGCGCAGAGTCAGAAATACTAAAGCAAATGGCATTAAAGCTATTTGACGATTCAGGATATTTTTACATTCGTAAAAATGCGTACACTACCCTAACTGAAAGTGGTGACATTCGTTTTTTGGACTTTGAGGAGAAAAAGAGGATTGTTTCCCTTTATGGTTATTACGATTGGACGGAATCAGTTCAATTAAGGTCTTTTGAAGGTGCAAATGAATATTATGAATACTTAAAGTCCAATGCTGATTTATACAATTCTCAAGCGCCAAGTCGTAAAATTTTTGAAAATAAGTTGTTCAATAATATTCTGGGTTCTTATAGGTATGCCTTGGTTGCAAAACAAGAAAAGTATAAAGATTGTGCCGAGGTAATCACCAAGTTTCTTGAAAATCAAGAACCAAACCCCTGAATTAAACTTTTCTTAAACTTCAAGGCACCCTAGCGCATTTCACTATTTTTCAGTTTCAAATCAACTGAAATGCGCAACCTATTCCTAATTCCAATTATTAGTGTGCTATTTATTGCTCCATTACAGGCACAGCGAATTCAAGAAAAAGGTATCGGCATCATCAATCTAGAACGGCATCAATTTACGGTTAACTTGCTGGGTCCTGGTTTTCGTTATGAAATTGGCATTATTCGAAATGTAACAGCATCCACCAGTTTTACTCCGGCTTTTGCCACCTATCAAGAGGGATATACTTTCGGATATTCATGGCATTTAAGATTACGTTATTACCATAATTTTAATCAACGATTGGATATCAATAAGAATGTGGTGGGGAATTCAGCGAACTATATTGCTGCCGCACGATCAATTTTCTTTGAACCCTTACAGCTTATTGACAATATGCCAGATACGGGCGATTGGGCCTTTGCGTTTTATGGAGGCGTTTATGGTATACAACGAACCAACCGTAAAGGATTCAATATAAACGCTGAAGTGGGCTATGGTTATATGCGTGGTGATGGACTGTTAAATGGTCATGGTCCTATGGTCCATATTACTTTTGGATGGGTGGCCACGAAACGAAAAAAGAAAAATTCGAACTTTCAAATCAAGAACTAAAGGCCTACAACATGATTTTCTTTATGGCCTCCATGTAGCCACGACTGACACGGACAACCTCTTCATTTAGCATGGTGACGTCGTAACTTTTTCCGTATTTGTTCAATTCCTTAACCTTGTCCAAATTGATAATAGAGGAACGATGGACCCTAAGAAATTTTTGAGGGCTAAGTTTTTGTTCCAAATCAGAAATTCCAAAATTGCTTAGTAAAATGTCTTGTCCAACATGAAGTTTAGAGTAATCACCATAAGCCTCAACCCATTGAATTTCGTCTACAGCTATGGTAATCAGTTTTTTGCTTTTGTTGACCAAAACCCTTGACGGATACTCGGTTTTATCCATTATCAACGATTCAGTGAGGTTGCCCAATTTTTGATTATCACCGTTAAGCCTTTCTATGGCCGATTTAAACCGTTCTTTTGTGTAGGGTTTTAATAAATAATCGACTGCATGAACTTCAAATGCTTTTAAGGCATATTCATCGTAGGCCGTTGAAAAAATAATATCAGGCAGTTCTTCCAAATAGGTTAAGACTTCAAAACCGGTCTTACCAGGCATTTGAATGTCTAAAAAGACTAAATCCGGTTTAAAACGGTTTATCTCGGAAATGGCATCAACCCCATTGTTTACTTCGGCTATAAGGACCAGATTTGGAAAGTCTTCCAGATACTCCTTGATAAGTTTGCGACCAGAGTTTTCATCATCAGCAATGAGCACCTTTTTCATATGGCAAATCTAATTTTTAAACCTTGTGGGTGATTGTCTAATATTTCCAGCTGACTTTGATACATTTTTTGCAATCGTAGTTGGGTATTGCTTAGACCTATCCCTTTACCAAACAAACTTTTTTTATCTGTAACTCCTTTTCCAGTATCCGCAATCTCGAATTTTAGTTTCCCCTCTTCTTTAAAAATAGAAATTGAAATTTCACCGCCCTGTAAAGTGTTTGATATGCCATGTTTTACCGAATTTTCGACTAAGGGCTGCAATAACATTGGCGGTATTTTCTCTGAATACAAGTTTTGAGGCACATCGATTTTAATGTTCAATCGTTCTTCAAAACGGGCTTTTTCAAGTTCGAGGTAGTTTTTAACGAATTCAAGCTCTTCCTCAAGGCTTACAAGTTCTTTTTTAGAAGCTTTTAATTGATAGCGAAATAAATCGGAAAGGGTCGCAATCATCCTCCTGGTTTTTTCTTGTTTTGGCGGTACCGATGCGTTTATGGTATTAAATACATTATAAAGGAAATGGGGATTGAGCTGTGCTTTTATTGCAGCCAGTTCACTTTTCAGGGCTGCTTGTCTAAGTTCGCCCTGCAGCTTGAGTTTTTTCTGATTTTCAATGAAGTACTCATATACATGAAAAATTGCAAATTGAATTTGATAAAAGAGGGCAGGGATGTAAATATCCCATATTTCCCCTGAACCATTTAAATGATAAAGACCTACGAATTCTGCAATATTGTAATAAGCATATTTAGATAACAAAACAAAAGAAGGAAGGAGTACTAGATGAGCGGAAATTCGAACCCATAAGGATTCTTTTCGAAGTCCCCGAAAAATGAACCACCAAATGGGTATGGTGAATAAAAAGAATACAATGTACTGTAGTCCACTGCTATCCATATATGCGACGAGATTAAAGAGTTCAAGTTTTGAACGTTTTTCCAAGGGGTAATTCAACCATATAACTATATGGTATGCCCATGAAGAGAAAATATAAAGTACGAGCAGTGCAAGCAGTTCTTTTACGCGAATTCCCCAAATAACTATTCTGTTCATCATTTAAATTTGAATTGAATTTAAAGACTTCTTGACCAAATCAATGCATGGTCATCGATGAATTGACCTATACACTGACGGATGGACCATTATTGAATATTCTGCACCTTAAAATTTCTTTAACAAGTAACTAAAGCTAATTTTTTGAGTATACAACAACGACAAGTGGTCCCCTAATAAGCTGAATGGCCCAGGTCAATTCATCTGCAAATAGGGCAACCCGTCGGCTATCCATTTTAAGTTTAAATGGATTGCGCCACATTTGCCTCGTAATCAAAAAACGAACAGTCATGAAAAACTTAGTTACTTCACTTCTTTTAGTATTCAGCATCACCTTGAGCGCCCAAACCATTAGTGGTAAGGTCGTTGAAGAAAACGATGAGCCGGTAATCTTTGCAGCAGTAATGCTTAACAGCCCACAAGATTCAAGTTTGGTAAAAGCAACAATTACGGCAGACCATGGCGTTTTTAAATTCGAAGGGATTGCACCCGGACAATACATATTGAAGATTACCAATATTGGCTATGCGGATTTTTCGAGGGCTATAACATACAAAGGAGATGTTTTGGATTTAGGAATCATTAATCTAAGTTCTCAAGCACAAAATTTGGAGGAAGTAACGGTGGTGTCTGAAAAGCCAATGGTACAAGTATTAGCCGACAAAACGGTTTTTAATGTTGAAAATACCATCAATGCAACTGGAACCAGTGCCTTTGAACTTTTACGAAAAGCACCAGGAGTCATTGTAGATAACGGAGGTAGTTTTATTGTTGAGGGAAAGACAGGTGTGCAAATTTTTATTGATGGAAAATTGTCGATACTTCAAGGGGAGGATTTGATAAATTTTTTAGAAAGCCTACAGGCGACTGATATTGAGGCCGTGGAAATAATCACCCAACCCTCTTCAAAATATGATGCAGCAGGTAATGCCGGAATCATTAATATAAAACTCAAAAAGGATAAAAGTCTTGGTACCAATGGTTCGTTTACTTCGGGCATAACAGTCGGTGATTTTGGGCGTACGAACTCAAGCCTCAACTTTAACAACCGCGAAAAAAAGGGAAATTTTTATGGTACTTATAGCAACCGATTCGGAAAAAGTACTGGGTTTATAGACTTGTTGCGCAGTCAGTTTGGCACCCAATTTGATTCGCGCTCTTCGAGCATTTATGATCGCAATACCAACAATATTAAATTGGGTTATGATTATTATATCAACTCTAAACATACCATTGGTACCATTGTAAATGGAAACTTCAATAATGGCTTTACCAATTCAACCACTCGAACTCCGATTAGGGACGTAGGTGCGATACAAAATGATAGTGTGCTCGTAGCATTGAACCAAAGACAAAATACCTCCTATAACATAAATGCCAATTTAAATTATAAATATGCCGATACCTTAGGGCATTCCATAAATGTGGATTTTGATTATGGTCGTTACAATAGCGAAAGGGATGCCTTACAGCCGAACACTTATTTTAATGGAGATGAGTCACAGGTTCTAAGTGAGCGAATTACTTTTCAGGAAACCCCAATTGATATAAACATTGCCACCATACAGGCGGATTATGAACAAAATTTCTTAAAGGGAAAACTGGGTGTAGGGTTTAAACTCTCATACATCAATACGGATAATACTTTTGACTTCTTCAATCAACTAAACGGACAAAATGTTCTAGATACCAATCAAAGTAACCAATTTGAATACCAAGAAAATATCAATGCAGCCTATTTCAATTACAATCGTAAATGGGGAAAATGGAATCTACAATTTGGTTTAAGGGTTGAGAATACTGATTCTGACGGTATTTTGACCAGCGAACAGCAAAATGCCGACGATAGGGTTCAGCGCAATTACACTGACTTTTTCCCTTCAGGAGGCCTAACCTATCATTTGAACCGAAAGAATCAATTTGCACTGACCTACAGTCGTAGAATTCAACGACCTAATTACCAATCACTAAATCCGTTTGAATACCAATTGGATGAGCTTTCCTTCAGCAAGGGCAACCCGTTTTTGCAACCACAGTACACTAATAATTTGAAGTTGTCGCATACCTTTAACTATCGACTAACCACTTCAATTAGCTATAGTAAGGTCACCGATTTTTTTGCTCAAGTTACGATAGCTGATACGCAAACCACTAATTTCTTGACCACCTTAAATGTGGCGGACCAAGAAGTGTATAACCTGGGTATTTCGTACCCCAAAAAGATATACGAATGGTGGAATGTTTATTTTAGTTTAAATGCCTACATCAGTGATTTTACAGCAACCAGCGATGAGTTTTTACCCGTACGTCAAGAAACCTTGAGTTTTTATGCCCAAAACACTTTTAACCTATCAAAGAAGCTAAGAATGGAGGTTTCCGGTTGGTATAGTTCACCATCTATCTGGGGGGGTACGTATCAAACAAAATCCCTTGGTTCATTAAACGTTGCCTTTCAACAAAAACTCTTTGATAATCGATTCACGGCGCGCCTTTCGTTCAATGATATTTTGTTTACTTCCCCATGGAGAGGGGTAACACAATTTGGGGATCTATTCATAAATGGAACTGGTGGCAGCGATAGCCGACAAGTTGCCTTTGCGCTAACTTATGATTTCGGACGAAATGAAATCAAAAAAGCACGCAAAAGAAATACCGGAATTCAGGATGCTCAAGACAGGATAGCAAATTAATACAAGTGTTGTTTGTGAGAAATTGAAATACAATTCTTACAATAAAATTTGTGTAATTATTCCTTTAATCCGATATCTGAGCCGTTCAAACGACTTTTTTGACATATCAATGGAAGAATTCATTGCTTTGCATCAAATAACTGGTTGAGTACCCCAAATCTCGCCTCTAAAACCTACTTGAAATGCTTCTAAGGAAATTCAATCCCTTATACCTATTCCTGTTATTAGTATCAATTGCTTCATGTGAAAAAGACGAAGTTCAAACTGAATGTATGGACTTTAATCTTGTGCTTAATGAAGAAGTAGAGCCGGGCTCCGATATTATGGTAGTGGCCGATGAACTTTTGTCATCTATTGAAGGCGCGACCTACACCTGGATCGTTGAAGAACAAGATGAAAAACACGAAATTTCTGGAGATTCATCTGCGCGATTAAACTGGAGTCCAAAAGTTGGTGAAACGCAGTTTTGTCTTATGGTCGAGCTACCAGGTTGCGATGGTTCAACGGCTTGTTTTACCTATACTTTGGATGCTATCGAAGATGAAGAAGTTTCTTCTTCAGAGGGTGCTAACTCAGAAGATTCCAATTCAGAAAATGACAATTCCAGCTCTTCAAATGGAGATTCTAACGAAGAGGAAAATACTGGCAATACGGAGGAGGAAAATGAAAACTCTGGCAGTGAAGAAGATAATGGGAGCAGTGAAGATGAAGACCCGAATTCTGAAAGCAATAATGAATCAGAAAATGGTGAGGAAAATAACACTGAAGAAAATAATAGTGGGGAAGATACTTCTTCATCTGAGGATGAAACCAATAACAACAGTGAAGAGGGAACAACCAACGAAGAAGAGGGTTCGACCGAAAGCGGTAATGAGAGTACCGATGAATCTACCAATGAAGGCACGGATTATTCTCCAAACTGTCTTGGTGACATGCAAAGAATATTCTTGACCAGTTGTCATTTTAGGATTGAAAGTTTTGTTCGGGACGGAAATGATGAAACAATTAGTTATACAAGCAACAATACATTAGTAAAATTCAATACTGATGGCTCTATGGATATGATGCGATTTACAGGTACAGCCAACGAAATAAGTGAATCTTTTGGATCCTGGGGTTCGTTATCTGAAACTTGCCAATTACAAATAAATCCATCGGAGGCATCTCATTTTAGTGGTATTTGGAATTTTGAATTCAGCGCTGATGGCAATACCTTACAATTGGTGATAGACGAGAACAATAAAGCTATCCTTGTGCGCAATTGTAATGGCTAGTAATAAATTGCATGCGGATTACAACTATTCGTGTGCAATTGAGTAGGGGTAAGAGAGTGAAAAATGGTCATCTATTCTATTTAGGTGGCCATTTTTGTATGCGTCATATTCACTTCATGGTCAATTGGCAATAAAATTTTCATTACCAACTTGTTACTCTATGATTTAACAGTACCTTTGCGCCCTCAAAATAAGGCCATGCAGAAGATTAAAAATATTGCCATTATTGCTCACGTCGATCACGGTAAGACCACTTTGGTAGACAAAATCATGTTTCATTGTCAATTGTTTCGTGAAAATGAAAACAAGGGAGACTTAATACTGGACAATAATGATTTGGAACGTGAAAGGGGAATTACCATCGTTTCAAAAAATGTTTCTGTGGTCTATAAGGATACAAAAATCAACATTATCGATACTCCTGGGCACGCCGATTTTGGTGGCGAGGTAGAACGAGTATTGAACATGGCCGATGGGGTGTTATTATTGGTCGATGCCTTTGAGGGACCGATGCCTCAAACACGTTTTGTACTGCAAAAGGCAATTGATTTGGGTCTGAAACCTTGCGTTGTTATTAATAAGGTCGATAAAGAAAACTGTACGCCTGAGGAAGTTCATGAGAAGGTCTTTGACCTAATGTTCGAGTTGGGAGCTGAAGAATGGCAGTTGGATTTCCCTACAGTTTATGGTTCTGCAAAACAGGGTTGGATGAGTGAAGATTGGCAAAAACCGAATGAGGATATTTCACCCTTGTTGGATATGGTGTTGGAGCATGTTCCTGAATTCGAACCATCAACAGGGAGTACCCAGATGTTGATTACGTCGTTGGATTTTTCTTCATTTACCGGTCGTATTGCCATCGGTCGATTAACCCGTGGAACTTTGAAGGAAGGGCAACAGGTGACATTGGTCAAACGAGATGGTTCACGTGTGAAGTCGAAAATTAAGGAAGTTTTTGTTTTTGATGGATTGGGCCGTAAAAAGGTTCAAGAAGTACAGACAGGTGATATCTGTGCATTGGTTGGAATGGAAGGTTTTGAAATTGGGGATACTGTTGCGGATTTTGAAAATCCGGAAGCATTGAAAACCATTGCCATTGATGAGCCTACCATGAGTATGCTTTTTACTATTAATGATAGCCCTTTCTTTGGTAAGGACGGTAAGTTTGTTACCTCTCGTCATATAAAAGAACGTCTTGAAAAAGAACTTGAAAAGAACTTAGCATTGCGAGTTGAAGAAACCGATAGTGCTGACAAATTCATGGTCTTTGGCCGTGGCGTTTTGCACTTATCCGTATTGATTGAAACCATGCGCCGTGAGGGTTATGAATTGCAGATTGGGCAACCCCAAGTAATCATCAAGGAAATAGAAGGGCAAAAATGCGAACCGGTAGAACAACTGTCCATTGATTTACCTGAAGAAGTTTCTGGTAAAGCCGTCGAGATGGTATCAATCCGTAAAGGAGAGATGGTGAGTATGGAGGCCAAAGGTTCTAGAATGTTGTGTGAATTCATTATTCCTTCTCGAGGTATTATTGGTTTACGTAACCAATTGCTGACAGCAACTGCGGGTGAGGCTATAATGGCGCATCGATTTTTAGAATATCAGCCTTACAAAGGTGAGATAGCAGGTCGTATTAATGGTTCTTTGGTTTCCATGGAAAATGGAACTGCAATTCCATATTCCATTGACAAATTACAAGAACGTGGTAAGTTCTTCATTGATCCAGGAGAGGATATTTATGAAGGCCAGGTAATTGGTGAGAACAGCCGTCAAGACGATATGACAATCAATGTGACGAAAACCAAGAAATTATCAAACGTACGTTCGGCAGGTGCAGATGATAAAGCAAAGATTGTACCCGCAATCAAATTTTCGTTAGAAGAGGCACTCGAATACATCCAAAAAGATGAATTGGTTGAAGTTACACCAAACCACTTACGCCTTCGTAAAATTTATTTGAAGGAAGTAGATCGAAAAAGAAATAAGGAGTAAAGTTTAAAGCTGCAAATGCCCATGATGCTTTTCATGTAGGCAGGCTGATGCTGCCCCAATGATTCCAGCATGGTTCATTAATTCAGCTTTAATCACTTCGGTATTAATATTGATTCGGTGTTCAAATTCATGCCATTTTTTGGAAATTCCTCCACCGACAATTATTAAATCAGGATTGATCAACAATTCTACCAAGCCGAGAAATTTGTTGAATCGTTTTCCCCATTTATCATAGGATAGACCCTCTTGCTCGCGAGATCTTGAAGAAGCCCAAAGCTCTATTTTTTCGAATTTCTTATAGGGTATTTGTCCTAACTCAAAGTTTGGTAAAAGCTTACCATTAAAAAAAGCTCCACTACCAAGACCAGTACCCACCGTCACAAAAATGACCAATCCTTCTTTTCCTCTGCCAACACCATAATTCATTGAGGCATAACCAGCGGCATCAGCATCGTTGATTACGGTAATTTCCCTGCCACTGACACGAGTAAAGAGTTCTTCAACATTCACACCGACCCAGCTTTTATGAAGATTTCCGGGTGAGGTGCAAACTCCGTTTTTTACGATTGTCGGAAATCCACAACCAATTGCTCCTTTGTATTCGAAATGGTCGGCCAATTGTTTTATGACCTTAGCCATTTCTTTTGGTTTTTTTGAGGTTGGAGTTGGGATTCGGTGACGTTCAGATAACATTTCACCTGTTTCAGCATTCACCAGTGCAGCTTTCATACCTGATCCGCCGATATCAATACCTAAGAGTTCCATAGAACAGATTAAATTTTAACAAAAGAAATAAAAAAGATTTAATGAGGCCTACTTTGTAGTTTGTGAGGTGGTTTTCAATACCATAACGCAAAATTAGACCGCACGTTGTACAACTTCGAACATTTTACTGTTATCGCATTTAATTGTTTTCTGTGGAAACTTTAAAATCAACGCATAATCGTGGGTTGCCATAATTATGGTTCGACCACTTTTATTGATTTCCTGAAGTACCTTCATGACTTCAACGCTGGTCTGAGGGTCAAGATTTCCCGTAGGCTCATCTGCCAAAATCAGTTCGGGATCATTCAAAAGTGCCCTTGCAATCGCTATACGTTGTTGTTCGCCTCCTGAAAGCTCATGAGGGAATTTAAAACCCTTTGTTTTCATATCAACCTTATCCAATACCTCTTCAATCTTTTCCGCCATTTTAGAATCATCCGTCCAACCAGTGGCCTTTAGCACAAACTTTAAATTGTTGTTTACATTTCTATCGGGCAGAAGCTTAAAATCTTGAAAAACAATTCCAAGTTTTCGTCTTAAAAAAGGAATATCATCCTCAACCATTTTACCCAAATCAAAATCTACTACATGGCCTTCACCATCGCGTAAGGGTAAATCCCCATAAAGGGTTTTCATAAAGCTACTTTTACCACTACCAGTTTTTCCGATGATGTATACGAATTCCCCTTTTTCCACCTTCATGGTGATATTGCTCAAAATCAAATTGTCTTCTTGAAAAATGGCAACGTCTTGAAGTTTTACAATGGTTTCGGGCATTTTATTTGGGTTTCAAGTTTTTATTAGTCCGAGGTGCATATCTCTATTTAGTAGTTTTGATTGCTAATAAGAAAACAAGAATCCCAGACTTCATCAAAAATACAACTCAAAAAAGAAACATAAATTCGAATTCTTGCTGATTGAATTGAGGAACAAAATACTTTGGCGCGAATTTTGACGTTATCTTAATGAATTTGGAAAAACTTCTACACTAAATAAGATTCTGTTTTAAAGACAACACCCTTTGTGGTGGTCTGAACCAATTAAACCGGATTTTTAATATCAGATTCAAAATCAATCGGAACACCTATATAAAATGAAAAGAAAGCTTTCCTTTTTTTCGTTGGTCATATTTGTTATTTCAAACGGATTTGCTCAGGCAACGGAAGTATATCAGCACGAACGAAAACAATTTCAGGACGCCCTGGCCCTTTATAACAATCAGCAATATCAGGCTGCACAAGTTCTTTTTGATGAGGTGAATGCCTCGACAAAGGACTATGAGACCCAAGCTAACAGTGCCTACTATTCAGCGAATGCTGCTATTCGTTTGGGACAACGCGGTGCAGACCAAAAAATGGAGGATTTTGTAGAACGGTATCCTACTTCTACCAAGCGAAACTCTGCATTTATGGATGTGGGCGACTATTATTTTGAAACCGGTAAATATCCTAATGCCCTAAAGTGGTACAAAAAAGTAGATCAGGCTTCAATGGCAAATAGCGATTTGGAGCGATTTAACTTCAATACGGGCTATGCGTACTATTCGTCAAAAAGACCAGAAGAGGCCGAAAAGTATTTGGGTAAGGTTCGCGATTCTGAAAAATTTGGTAGTCAAGCAAAATACTATTTGGGGTATATAGCTTATGAGCAGGACGATTACGCAACAGCGAACGAAAGTTTTGACCAAATAAATGATCCTAAAGTTCTTGAAGAAAAATTGGCTTACTATCAGGCCGACCTGAATTTTAAATCAGGAAATTTTGAAACTGCCATTGACATGGCAAAAAAACAAATGTCAAAGGCTGACCGAAGGGAACAATCAGAACTGAACAAAATTATTGGGGAAAGTTATTTCAATCTACAACAGTATCAAGAGGCCATACCTTTCTTGAAGCAATACCAAGGTAAGCGAGGAAGATTCAGCAATACTGATTTTTATTTCTTGGGATATAGTTACTACAAGCTTGATAATTATGAACAGGCAATTGGGCAATTCAACAAAATAATTGACGGGAACAATGGGGTTGCCCAAAATGCCTACTACCATTTGGCGGAATGCTATTTAAAACTTGATAAGAAATCAGAAGCCTTGAATGCATTTCGAAATGCTTCTCAAATGGAATTCAATGCTGATATTGAGAAAGACGCATGGTTGAATTATGCAAGATTGAGTTACGAAATAGGTAATGCCTATGAGCCGGTGCCTGAAGTAATGATGGCCTATTTGGAAAAATACCCGAATGATGAACATCAAAATGAAATACAGAACTTACTTGTCGATTCTTATATTACCTCTCGCAATTTTGAAGGGGCCATGGAGCTTCTCGAAGAGAATGAAGAATTCGCCAGCCCTGAAACCTACCAAAAAGTCGCCTTTTACAGAGGGGTCGAACTCTTCATGGATGGGGACTACGAGGGAGCAATAGCTCGTTTTTCAAAATCCCTTAAGAAAGGGGAGAACCAACAATTTAAAGCTCGAGCACAATTCTGGAAAGCAGAATCAGCCTTTAACTTAAACCGTTTTAAAGCAGCAATTGAGGTGTATCAAGATTTTAAGAGGAACTCAAAATCCAAGGATTTAGAAGAGTTTAAAAATTTGGATTACAGTCTCGGTTATTGTCATTTTAAGTTAAAAGAGTATAAGAAATCCGTTCCATTTTTTAAAAATGTGACCAATACTATTGACGCTAGTCAAGATATGGTTGCTGATAGCTATGTCCGGTTGGGCGATGGATACTTCGTAACGAGTAGCTATAAAAACGCAATAGCAGCATATGAAAAAGCTTCAAAAATGAACGGTGCAGAGCGCGATTATGCAGCTTTTCAAAAGGCGATTAGTTATGGCTTTTTAGGAAACGACACTAAGGAAATTGAAGAATTGAGCAGTTTTTTGAATTACAACCCTAAATCATCATATAGAGATGATGCCTTATTTGAATTAGCGAATACGCAAGTAAAAAAAGGAAATGAACAGTTGGGTTTGGAAACCTATGATCAGTTGATTTCTGAATACAGCAGAAGTAAATTCGCTCCTAGGGCCATGCTTCGCCAAGGGCTTGTACATTATAATGCCAACAGGAATGAACAGGCCTTACAAAAATTCAAGAGTGTTGTAAGCGAGTACCCCAATACCCAAGAGGCGAAACAAGCTGTGGGTCAGGCAAAATTGGTATATGTAGATATGGGTCGGGTCAGTGAATATGCCGCTTGGGCCAGAAACCTTGATTTCGTTGAGGTCTCTGATTCTGAACTGGAAAATGCCAGCTTCGAAGCCGCAGAACAAAAGTATGTTGAAGGAAATTCAGAAGCTGCAATACGAGGTTATGAGGATTACTTGAAGGAATTTCCTAATGGCGTACAAGCCACTAAAGTAAGTTTCAATTTGGCCCAGTTGTATTTTGCAAAGGGTGAAAAAAATAATGCCTTGTTGCATTTTAAAACCGTGGCCAATAGCAATGGTGAATATACAGAACAAGCCTTGACCCGGGTCTGTGAAATATATGTAGGCCAGAATCAGTATGATGCCGCTTTCCCTTATCTGCTTCGTTTAGAGCAAGAAGCTGAGATTAGTCAGAACCGAACCTTCGCTTTATCAAATTTGATGAAGGGGTACTATGGGAAAAAGGATTATCAACAAACCTTATCCTATGCAGAAAAAGTTTTGAATGCGCCCAAAATCGATAATAGAATTAGAAGCGATGCCCAAATTATGATTGCCCGTTCAGCCATTGAGACGGGTAATGAGCAATTGGCTGAAACTGCTTTCGCAGAGGTTAAGAAAATTGCTTCCGGAGAAACAGCGGCAGAAGCTTGGTACTATGACGGTTATTTCAAGAACAAGAATGGTAATTATGACGGCTCAAATACAGCCATTCAGAAATTAGCTAAAGACTATGCAGCCTATAAACAATGGGGTGGTAAAGGTTTGGTCATCATGGCTAAGAATTTTTACGCTCTGGGTGATGTGTTTCAGGCGACCTATATCCTAGAAAGTGTAATTGAGAATTTTTCTGAATACCCCGAAATCACGGCCAATGCCCAAGGAGAGTTGGCGTTGATAAAATCACGTGAAGCACAAACCAATTCATCAATCAATCAGAACTGATCCAAACGAGAACATCATGAAAAAATACCTCTTCACTCTAGTACTTTTGAGCCTTATTGGTCGGGTTTTTGCCCAAGAGACCAATGACATTGGCACTGAAACGGTAACGGTTACCAAATCGTATTCCCCTACCGTTTCTGATGCCTTTAAGATTAAGTTGTCGCCGAAAATGAACGATTCCATTGTACTACAGAAGAAACCCATAACATACAGCATATTTTCGGTGCCGGTTGCTTCAACATTTACACCAGCTAAGGGTAAAGCTGCAACAGTGGAAAAGACACCCCCGCCTACGCTTTACAATTCCTATGCATCCATTGGATTAGGAAACTTTAATAATGCTTTGGTTGATTTCTACACCAGCCGCGAAATAAATAGACGAGAAGATTTTTTTGATGTTGGATTGACCCATCATTCTTCACGAGGCGATATTGCTACCACGCCTTTGGAAACAAATTTCTACAATACTGATTTGGACGTTTCCTACACCAAAAGAACCCGTGATTTGGATTGGGGTGCTAGCGTAGGCTTAGAACATAAACTATACAATTGGTACGGTTTGGAAAGTGGTGCTTTTACCCAAGACCAGGTATTGGCGATAGACGAGACACAGAATTATTTCATGGGGCAGGCCAAGGCCCACCTTAATCTAGAAGACTCACCATTTACAGGGGGTGAATTGGTACTTAGAAGGTTCTGGGATGCAACGGAGTCTTTTGAAAATAGAGCAATCATTTCACCATCGGCTGAACTACCTATTGCAGAAGAGTGGATAACAATTGACGGTCGATTGGATTATGTTGGAGGTACTTTTAAAAATTCGAATCTGAACCAAACCCAAAATACTGGTGAAAACTCGTACGGATTCGCTCAATTTGCACTTAATCCAAGCATCCTTATCCTACGTAATGAGCTTTCAGTAAATCTAGGGGCCAATTTTGTTTATGGAATGGATTTGGAGAACAACAATGGTAATTTTTATATCTATCCTGCTATAACGGCGTCCTACCGTTTGGTTGATGAAACCGTCATTGCCTACGGCGGATTGGAAGGTGACCTTCATCAAAACTCTTATTATGAATTGGTAGGTGATAATCCATATGTCTCCCCAACACTTTTAATTCAGCCTACTGATACCCAGTACAACGGTTACGTCGGGCTAAAGGGACAATTGTTACCAAATCTTGGGTATAATGTAAAGGCTTCTTATGTCACCGAGAATAGAAAACCATTGTTTCTTTTAAATCCTCAAAACCTTTTTAGAAGTGAGGAGGGTTACGCATACGGAAACTCGTTTCAGGTATTTTATGACGACCTAAAAACCATCGGCTTTTTTGGGGAATTGAACGTTGATGTCAATCGCGATTTCACTCTAGGTCTCAATGCAGAATTCTACTCTTTTAACACGGAAACGGATAATCCAGCTTGGAACCTACCACAATTAAAAGGTTCGTTATTTATGGATTACCAAATAGGGAAACAGTGGTTCTTCGGGGCTAATCTATTCTATGTTGGTGAACGGGAAGATTTGAGGGCTATCGTAATTGAGAGTGTTTTACCAAATGAGTTTCCATCTGAAACCGTTACCTTGGAAGGATTCTTCGATGCCAATGCGCATTTGGGGTATCGGTTTAATGACCAATTGTCCATATTTGCTCGCATGAGCAATATTGCGAATAACAACTACCAGCGCTGGTACAATTTCAGGGTTCAAGGCTTTCAAGCATTGGCAGGAGCTTCTTATAAATTTGATTTCTAAAGCGTTGAAGGATAGTTTTCTCTGCTAAAATCTTTTAGTATTTGTAGAAAGATAAATCCGATTGGTCTATGCTACACGGTTTCCGACCGATATTACAAATTTGAAGTAAAGAATAGTTGCTAAATTAAGGGCTATACTTTTTTGCTTTGAAACTAAAATACCTCTTTGTTCTATTTATTACCCCGCTTATTCTTTTAGGTCAGAACCTTGTAATTAATCCAAGCTTTGAGGAATTTATAAAGTGTCCAGAGAAAATCAGTAACCTATCTGAAGATACTATAGGTTGGAGTGCTCCTACTTTAGGTACCACAGATTATTTTAATAGTTGTAGCGATACGGCAAGCATACCTCAAAATTTTGTGGGTAATCAAGCGGTTAAGTTCGGAAATGGTTATGTTGGGTTTTATTTAAAAGCTCCTAACAATTACAGGGAGTATATACAAGGCGAATTGAAATCTACCCTTGAAAGAGGTAAGAAATATGCTGTTTCATTTTATATAAGTTTGGCCGAATCCTCTAAGTATGGTCTAAATGAAATTAATGTTCTTTTTTCTGAAAATCAACTGAAAACCAACGATGAAAAGTTCTTAAAGTTGAAACAATTAAGGGAGGAGAAAAAAGTGATGAATCTTTCCAGTATCAAAAATTACAAGTATTTTTTGAATACTGATGATTGGGTTAAACTTGAAACAGAAATAGTAGCGAAAGGCACTGAAAATTATATACTTATAGGTAATTTTCATACAGACGAACATACGGGTATCAGAAAATCAAAAGGTTCAAAAGAGGTGGCTTATTATTATTTAGATATGGTTTCTGTCACCCAAATTCCAAGTGAACAAAGTTTTGAACATATTCAGATGGATAAAACCTATGTTCTAAAAGACGTGAAATTCGCAACGGACTCTTTTGAATTAACAAAAGCTTCAAAACAAATTTTAAATCGATTGTATTTGCGCTTGAATGAAGAAAAAGACTCTTTTTTAACTATACAGGCACATACCGATAATGTCGGAGCCATTGACTATAACGTAACCTTATCCAATAATAGAGCCAAGGCAATTTCGGAATATTTGATAGCCAAAGGCTTCCCAAGCAATAGAATACAATGGATTGGCTATGGTGAGCTAAAACCTAAGCAAACCAATGAAAGTGCAGCAGGGAGACAAGAAAACCGAAGGGCTGAATTTAGGTTAAGCAAACAATCTTTTTCTTCTACCGTAATTGCCGACGATGATTCTGAAAATTAAGTAGCGGTATTCAAGACGGGCTAAATGAATTTGAAAATCAACCTCTCTTTCATTTAAAATCTCACAATCAGTAATTTTGAGATATGAAAGTTGCCATTCAAACTTTTATATTCTTGATTTCGACCACGGTTTTTGCACAAAACTTGGTGCAAAATCCAAGCTTTGAAGACTTCATTGATTGCCCTAACGCTCTTGGAACTTTTTCAAAACATGTAAAGTATTGGAGTACCCCTACAGCGGGTACAAGTGATTATTTCAATAAATGCAGCGTTATCATGGGTGCACCCGAAAATTTCAATGGTGAGCAAGAACCCATTGATGGTAGGGCTTATGCAGGTATTTATTTTTACGCTCCAGCAGACTACAGGGAGTATGTGCAAAACCAGTTGCGGTTTACCTTAAGAGAAGGTTTGGAATACGAACTTTCATTTTACGCGAGTTTGGCCGAAGGCTCAGATTTTGCCATTAAGGATTTTGGTATTGTGTTGAGTGAAGGCAAGTTCTCGGGCAGCACCAAGCAAGTACTTTCCAAAGGCAGAATGTATAAGACCAATCAACGTTTCCAATATTTTGAAGTACAGCATGATGAATTTCATGAGAATAAAAGCAATTGGTTCAAGGTCAAATTGGTGTTTAGGGCCAAAGGTTTTGAACGTTTCCTTTCGATTGGCAATTTACGTGACAATAAAATGACGAGAAAAGTGCAAACTAAGCGAAGGCAAAGTAAAAAAGGAGCCTACTACTATATTGACAATTTGAGGTTAACAAAAATAGGTGGAGAAACCAGCCCTTCAGACCGGCTGGAAAAAGATTCATTATACGTATTAAGACATGTAAACTTTGACTTTGACAAATATGAATTGACACCTAAAGCCGTACTTGAGCTTGAACGTATTCTAGAACGACTTCTTGAAGCCCCAAAATTGCAATTACAAATTCATGCGCATACAGATGACTTAGGTTCACATGAATACAATAACGACCTTTCTAAATCTAGGGCCAATAGTATTGCCGATTTTTTTGTCTTGAAAGGAATTGAAAAGGAGCGTATTCATTGCTTTGGGCACGGCAGTACAAAGCCTTTGGTGGAGAATTCAACGGAAGAACAACGAAAACAAAATAGAAGGGCTGAATTTATATTTAAATCCAACTGAATTTTAAACAATCGATTAGAGTCTTAATGAGAAGTTCAAAAGGTCATTTTTTAAATAACTGAATGCCAATTGACCCTTCTCTTCAAAATCAAACCTTCGATTCAAGTTAAGACCGTTGCCGTCTTCCAGCAGTTTATTGAGGTCAATATCGTAGGCCAGGGTGATATTACCTGCATTTCCTCCATCTAAAACATAATAGGTCTCTGTTAAGAATCCCTCACAAGAAATCTTGATTTTCCAATAAAAATCGGTTTCACTTGAAATGGAGAATGATCCCTGGTAGTCTGTAAAAATTTCCGTCGGGGAGTCTTCCATGGTAATCTTGGCTTTATTTACCGGAAGGCCTAGTTCGTCCACGATTGTTCCTGTTACCTTGTGCTGGGCAAGGCATGAAAAACAGGACAAAACTACCACAACAAGTATAGTTTGTCTTAACATTTTTAGTAAGATTTGGGGTAGTAGAACGCATCCAAAAGGTCAATATTGTTGGCGCCATATGCTTATTCGATGAAGTGAAAAAATCCATTACAACGAGCGTTTCACAACATAAATGCCCTGTTAAACAACAAAGTAGGATAGAAAAAACAAGATTTGGGCAATTACTTCCGTTAACGTAGACGTCAACAAATCTTATCCACTATGAAACAAAAAACTACTTTGGGTATTTTATCCCTATTGCTTTTTTGCAACCATGTTTTTTTTGCGCAGAATTTGATAACGAATCCTGGATTTGAAGAAATTCAGGAATGCGATAATTGTGAAAAGACCTTATCCTTTAATTTATTGGATGTCTCTTCGCCTACATCTAGTTCAACAGACTATTTTCATTCCCACTTAGCCAAAGACAACAGTGCTCCCAACAATTTTAAAGGGGTTCAAGAGCCAATGGAGGGAAATGGATATGTAGGTGCCTACATGTATGCCATGAATGATTATCGTGAGTATTTACAATTGAATACCACGAAAACTCTTAGAGAAAAACACCCTTACAAAATCAGATTTAAGGTTAGCCTAGCCGAAACTTCAAAGCTTGCCTTAAAGAATTTATCGATTGTATTGGTAAACAAGAAATTGAACATACCAAATAGCAAAGTGCTAACGAGTTCGAGGTTGGATTTGGTCGAGGGTCTTCAATTTCATGAAGTTGCTGTAACTGCCGACAAATCAATGTCAGATACTGAAGAATGGATTACCCTTACCGCCGAGTTTGAGGCCAAAGGGTTTGAAAATCATATTCTAATCGGAAATTTCAATTCTAATATTGATACCAAATTGATTAAAGCGCCGGAACAAATTAGTACCAGTGATTTTGCCTACTATTTTATTGATGATTTTGATATGGAAGAACTTCCAAGAATCAACTATGAAAAGGACAAAATTTATGTAATGGAAAGAAATCCATTTGAGCCAAAAGGTTATGAATTGGACAGGGCTGCAAGGGCAAGTGCAGAAAAAATCTTTAAGTACTTAAAGGAAAATGCAGAAGTACAGATGAAGATAACAGGTCATTCTGATGGCTTGGGAAGCCCTGAATACAATAAATTCATATCTTCTTTAAGAGCAAGGGCAGTAGCGCTTTACCTTAAAAAAATGGGAATAAGTGATGACCGAATTGTATGGGAAGGTATCGGAGACACTAAACCATTGGGTAATGGAAACGTAAAATCAGGGGGTATTGCCAACAGTCGTGTTGAATTTGTAATGACCGATTATCAAGAAAAATAATATCCACAGTCAATTGTTTGTTTGGGTTAGAAAGCGCCCTAAACGAAGAATTTTAAACCCCTAACAATTTAATTGTTAGGGGTTTTTTATTTAAAAACAAATGGCTTTATGTTCCAATTTGGGAATCTCGCTCTATAGAAAACCTTTTCTCATAAGCATTGTTTATAACGACGGTGGGGAAGAAAACATGGCAAATAATAAAAGTTTGTGTTTAAAGAAAAACTTTGCATAATAACCAGTACCTGGTTTTAAAATATAGGATGCCTTTTGTGTGACAATATTTTGAAGGGCATGACCATTTAGGAAAGCCATTCAAATTTTGAGGAAGACGAAAAAGGAAGTCTGGAGGTTGAAAAACTAGCCGATTTTGCGATGCTCAGGAATGATATTATGACCTTCCCGATCAGGAAATACCAAAACTAAAAGCGGAAAAAGTATTTATGGGTGTGGAACAGGTAAAATAACCAGGATAAATTTTTTAAAGATTTCGTATTATTAGGAATAGGTTTGATTAAATCGGGAAATGTACTTGGCAAAGCCTTAAATGTTTTATCAATAGTTATAATCTAGGATTGCTCTAACCCCAGAAATCATAAATGAATAAGTTTACTATTTTATTATTGCTTTTCGCCTGCCCACTTTCTCTCAAAGGACAAAACTTAGGATTTTCATTTGGGATTAATTCTTCTAGCCAAAAACAAGGAAGGATTGTTGGAGAAAATGATTTTGAAAAATTTGGGAACAAATTTGGCTATAGCTTAGGTATCAATTATACTAAACGGTTGGATCCTAATTTACTATTTCTAACCGGTATCAATTTTACTAAAAAAGGAAGCAATAGATTTGGTGAAGATGAACGAGCAAACAACCTTCGCGAAGCCAAAATTGAATTAAACTTTATTGAAGTTCCGATTACATTTCTGATAGCTTCAAAGAAAAAGAAAATTGGTCCGGTTTTAGAAATGGGAACTTATTTAAGTTAATTAATTTCAGGAAAATACATAGATGAGGATATAGTAGCAATTGACGTATTCGATACTAATAAAAAAATAGACTTTGGAGGAAGATTTGGTTTTGGACTAAATGTCAATCGATTTAGTATAATATTCCGTTATGATTTAGGTTTTATAGATGTCAATAATTTCAATTCTGATATAACTTCAAAAAATCGAAATATTTCCATTAATTTAAATTATTGGCCAAAATTTAGATGAATGTTCAAATACAAATTTCTATTATTCTTTGCATTAACTTTTTCCGTATTGGTTGCATGTGAAAAGGATACATGTCCTCCTGATACCGAAGAAGTTTATGATTTAGACGGTAACGTCATTGGCTGTGCACAACAGTAAAAGCCTCCCTTGGGAGGCTTAGAAAGATATGAGGTGTTTATTCAGGTGTACCATCATCAACCCATTGTTGAATCAACGCAATTTCTTCATCGGCTAACCTTCCAGAAGGGGGCATCAATCCAGCACTTACTTGAGTCAACACCAAATCTGCTGCATTACTTACCTGGGCAAAATTCAAAAGTGGAAATGGAGCGCCATTTCTTGGTGGGTCTTGATGACAGGTGGTGCAATTGCTATTTATGATGGGCTGAATGTTAGCGGCAAAGCTTATGGTGCTACTGGTTGTTTCCTCATCATCGTCGTTACCTTCATCGTTTTCCTGATTTTCATTTTCAGAATTTTCTCCCTGATTGGAAGAGGTGTCTTGGTTTTCACTGATTTCAGGAGTGGATTCTATTATCGGAATTTGTTCCTCGGTATCTTCTGTTGAACAGGAAACTACAAGGATAAAAACAAACAAAAAACAAACTAATTTTTTCATGGCTTTCTTTCTTTTCGAATTATGCAGCAAAAGAAGCCATCGACCGATTTTATAGCAAAAGAATCAAGGTAAAGCGGAAAAATCAGGTTTAAAGTGGAATAAAAACAAAAGAGGATGTCTATAAAGACACCCTCTTTTATTTCTTTGGTAACCTTAAATTTCTATTGGTAGCTCATAGGAACTTCAACTCGTACATTGCCCCATCCCATAAATAGATTTCCATCATCATCAAATGCAACGGAAAACGCTTCCAGTGAAGTATCAGATGTTGTTGCCTTGGCTTTCACACGCAATACGTCCGCTGCATTCTCATAACTATAGGCACCCCATTGGTTGAGGTTATTGTTCAATATTACAGCCCATTCCCCTTCACCTGGTATAGTAAATAAAGAATAGGTGCCGGCTTTTACATTTTTACCACCAATTTTGGCATCCTTGTAAAAAGTAATTTCAGCAGCTTCATTCGCACCTGTTCTCCATACTTTTCCGGCTGGAGCTAAATCTGCAACATCACGTCCCTTTAATTGAGGTCTGCTGTAGGTAATTCGAACTAGTTTATCAGAGATGTTGTACTTGGATGGGAAGGCCGCGATATCAGCAGGACTTTTATCCAAATCTTTAAAGTCTTGAGCTGATACTTGACTGGCGCATAAAAGCACCGCTAAACTAAATATGATTCGTTTCATGGTGTTATTTTTTATTAGAGTCCAAATCTAAGGGCTTCCCTTACAACAGACTTTAAAATCAAGTTAAAATTTAACATCTTTCATATTGTTCTTATTTCCTTTTTTTAATCCAGCTATGCTAACACTTTTATATTTGAATACTGCAAAAATTTAAAAAATATAATCAATAGTTCTATTATGTTTACTATTTGAAATATTCAGTTCATCTTTGGGGTTCATTTTGAAATAAACTATTTGAATTATGTGCGGAATTGTATGTGCCTTTGATTTGAAAGAAAGTACGGATAGCCTTAGGCCACAATTATTGGAGATGTCAAAAAAAGTTAGGCATCGAGGTCCTGACTGGAGTGGAATATATGCAAATGAAAATGCCATTATGGCCCATGAGCGATTGGCAATTGTAGACCCCGCTTCGGGTAAACAGCCTTTGTTCAGTCCAGATGGCAAGTTGATTTTAGCTGCCAATGGTGAAATATATAATCACAGGGAGCTTAGGGACCAATTTGAAGATTACGATTTTCAAACTCAGTCTGACTGCGAAATTATCTTAGCCTTGTACCAAAAGAAAGGCGTTGATTTTGTTGACGAGTTGAATGGGATATTCGGTTTTGCGATATATGACAGTGAAAAAGATGAATACTTTATTGCTCGCGATCATATGGGTATCATTCCCTTGTACATAGGCTGGGATGAAAACGGAACATTCTATGTTGCTTCTGAACTTAAGGCTCTTGAAGGTACTTGTACGAAGATAGAGTTGTTTCCTCCGGGTCATTATATGCACAGTTCTAAAGGTGAATTTGTAAGATGGTATGAAAGGGATTGGATGGAATACGATGCTGTTAAGGAAAACGAAACGAGTATACAAGACCTTCATGACGCCTTGGAGGCAGCAGTTAAAAGACAATTAATGTCAGACGTACCTTACGGAGTTTTATTGTCGGGGGGTCTTGATTCTTCGGTAACATCGGCCTTGGCTAAAAAACATGCCCAAATGCGCGTTGAAAGTGGCGGTACCAAAGAGGCTTGGTGGCCGCAATTGCATTCCTTCTCAGTTGGATTGGAGGGCTCTCCTGATTTGGCAGCTGCCCAAAAAGTTGCGGACCACATCGGTACGGTGCATCACGAGATAAAATTCACCATTCAAGAAGGATTGGATGCCATACGCGATGTAATCTATAATCTAGAGACTTACGATATCACTACCATTCGTGCGAGCACGCCAATGTATTTGATGGCAAGGGTCATCAAATCAATGGGAATAAAGATGGTACTGTCAGGTGAAGGTGCCGATGAATTATTCGGTGGCTACCTATATTTTCACAAAGCTCCTAATGACAAGGAGTTTCACGAAGAGACTGTTCGCAAGTTGAGTAAACTGCACATGTACGATTGTTTGCGTGCTAACAAGTCCCTAGCAGCCTGGGGTATTGAGGGGCGGGTTCCTTTTCTTGATAAGGAATTCATGGATGTTGCAATGCGCATTAATCCTAAAGACAAAATGATAACTCCTGAACGAATGGAGAAATGGGTGGTTCGAAAAGCCTTTGAGGAATACCTTCCAGAAAGTGTAGCTTGGAGACAGAAAGAGCAATTCTCAGATGGCGTGGGTTACAGTTGGATAGATACACTAAAAGCTTTGGTAGAAGAGGAAATAAGCGACGAGAAATTGGCAAATGCCCATTTCAAGTTTCCTATACAAACCCCTACTAGTAAGGAAGAGTATTATTATCGTTCCATTTTCGAAGAACATTTTCCTTCGGATGCAGCCGCTTTGAGCGTGCCTCAGGAGGCTTCTGTGGCTTGTAGTACACAAATTGCTCTAGAGTGGGATGAAGCTTTTAAAAACATGAATGATCCTTCAGGTAGGGCAGTGGCAAATGTTCATGAAGATGCCTATGTGAAATAAGACCCAAGTTTTTGTGGAAACTTGCTGGTCGAATTCACCCTGAGTAAAGCCGAAGGGTCTTTTCAATGGTTTGCTAGGGTCCGAATTATCTAATTTTGAAAAAGGTTAAAAAAACGTTGATTTATCAACGTTTTTTTGTTAATAACTTAACAAGTCCGATAGGCACCAAAGCTGCATAATCACTGGCTTTTCGGTATATTTGTAAGATTTAATTTTTGCAATAAAACCTAGCTATAAAATTATGAGCGAAGAGAAGAAAAAAGGACAATATTCAGCGGATAGTATACAGGCCCTTGAGGGCATGGAACACGTTAGAATGCGTCCTTCAATGTACATTGGCGATGTAGGTACGCGTGGTCTTCACCATTTGGTGTATGAGGTAGTCGATAACTCTATTGATGAAGCCATGGGTGGGCACTGCGATAACATCAAAGTGACCATCAATGAAGACAACTCAATTACGGTTCAGGATAATGGTCGAGGTATACCGGTTGGATTGCATAAAAAAGAAGGAGTATCTGCTCTTGAGGTAGTAATGACCAAGATTGGGGCGGGTGGAAAGTTCGATAAGGACTCTTACAAAGTTTCCGGTGGTTTGCACGGTGTCGGTGTTTCTTGTGTGAATGCGTTATCAAGTCATTTAAAGGCGACTGTTCATCGCGAAGGAAAAATTTGGGAGCAGGAATATGAAAGAGGTAAAACCCAATATCCAGTAAAAAGTGTCGGTGAAACCAAAGAATCCGGTACAATCGTTACGTTTACTCCTGACGATACCATTTTTACCCAAACCACGGAATATAGCTATGAGACCCTTTCCAATCGTATGCGAGAGCTCGCCTATTTGAACAAGGGTATAACAATCTCACTTACAGATAAAAGAAATAAAGACGAGAAAGGGGAATTCATTGGTGAAGTTTTCCATTCGCAAGAAGGTTTAAAGGAATTTATTCGGTTTTTAGATGAAACCCGTGACCCGCTTATTCAAAGTGTGGTCTCCATGGAAGGGGAGAAAAACGGTATTCCAGTTGAGGTTGCGATGATTTACAATACGGGTTACTCCGAAAACCTGCATTCATATGTGAACAATATCAATACCCATGAAGGTGGAACTCACCTTTCAGGCTTCCGTCGAGGATTGACGAGTACTTTAAAGAAGTATGCCGACAACTCAGGCCTATTGGATAAGTTGAAGTTTGAAATTTCAGGCGATGATTTTCGTGAGGGGTTAACTGCGATCGTATCGGTTAAAGTTGCAGAACCGCAATTCGAGGGGCAGACTAAAACAAAACTTGGTAACAGAGAAGTTACCAGTGCGGTCAGTCAGGCTGTTTCTGAAATGCTGACCAACTATTTGGAAGAGCATCCAGATGATGCGAAACAAATTGTAGAAAAGGTGAAGTTGGCCGCGCAGGCGCGCCATGCTGCGGCAAAAGCCCGTGAAATGGTTCAACGTAAGAACCCAATGAGCGTTGGTGGATTGCCAGGGAAGCTTTCGGACTGCTCTGAACAAGACCCAACCAAATGTGAAGTATTCTTGGTAGAGGGTGATTCTGCAGGCGGTACTGCTAAGCAGGGCCGTGATAGAAATTTTCAAGCTATTCTGCCACTCAGGGGTAAGATCTTGAATGTCGAAAAGGCAATGCAGCATAAGGTGTTTGAAAATGAAGAAATTCGAAACATCTACACTGCTCTTGGTGTTACTATCGGTACTGAAGAAGATAGTAAGGCTTTGAACCTTGAAAAACTACGTTACCACAAAGTAGTGATCATGTGTGATGCGGATGTTGATGGAAGCCACATCGAAACCTTGATTTTGACCTTCTTCTTCCGCTATATGAAGGAATTAATCGAACAAGGCCACGTTTACATTGCAACACCGCCGCTATACCTCGTAAAAAAGGGTAGTAAGAAACGTTATGCATGGAATGATAAGGAACGTGATGAATTGGTCGAATCCATGGGTGGAGGAGCAGGAATACAGCGCTACAAAGGTCTTGGTGAAATGAATGCTGAACAATTATGGGACACCACGATGAATCCAGAATTCAGAACACTACGTCAGGTTAGTATTGACAATGCTACCGAATCTGACCGTATCTTTTCAATGTTAATGGGTGATGAAGTACCACCTAGACGGGAATTCATAGAGAAAAATGCCGTTTATGCCAACATTGATGTATAGATAATAAGACTTTCACAACAAAAACCCTGACCATAGCGTCAGGGTTTTTTAGTTTTAAGGAAAATTAGTACAAATGCGGAAATCAATCTTACTTTTAGCTTTATTGGCAATGCCCCTTGTCAAAGCTCAGGATTTTAACCAACTTTTAATTTCTGGTGTAGCGGATGCAGAAAGATATGCCAACGATTATTTGGCCCCAGTAACAGAAGCTGGTATTTATAGTATCTCGAATGGTTGGTACAATACAGCTGATGCCAAACCCCTGGCTGGATTTGAAATATCCATTGTCGGTAACATTACAGGATTTAAAAATAAGTCTGACAAAAAAACTTTTGTTTTAGATCCCAATGATTACGAAAACTTGGACTTTGTTGATAACCCTGGTGTTGCCAGACCTGTTTCAACAGGATTGGGTGAAATTCAAGGTGTTCGTGTATTCATTGAAGATGAAAATGGTTTAGGCCGAGAAGAATTTGATTTGCCTGCAGGTCTAGCGGCTGAGGATTTTAATTTTGTGCCTTCAGGATACATTCAAGGCAGTGTTGGTCTTATAAAAGGCCTAGAGGTAAAAGCGCGCTTTTTACCTAAATTGAAGTTTGAAGATAGTGCTGAAATCGGTCTTTTCGGTGCTGGTATTCAATATGAATTCACAAAATTATTACCTGCGGATAAGGTTCTGCCAATTGCAATATCTGCAGTAATTGGTTACACGAACTTAAGTGGGGAATACGATTTCACTGATGCCAGTGGAATTGATGGTTCCAATCAAAAGGTTGAAGCAGATATAACAACATGGAATTTTAGCGCAGTGGTGTCTACCAAACTCCCCGTAATTAATTTTTATGGTGGATTAGGATATATTTCTGGAAAGTCTGAAGCTGATATTCTGGGGGAATATATCGTTACCTCTGGTCCATTTCAAACTACCTACAACGACCCTTTTAGTGTCAATAATGATGTTAGTGGTGTCAATGCCAATGTTGGTTTTAAACTAAAACTAGGTTTCTTTAGAATAAACGGCGAATACAATATGGCCGAATTCAATACAGCAACCTTGGGAGTCAACTTCGGTTTCAGATAGAAAAAACAAAACAATTTCAGCCTCTCGGTCTTCGAGAGGCTTTTTTTATTTCCGGTTATCTTCTTCTTGCGAAGATTTTGCCATCCATCCTTTCCAACACTTCACTTTCATTTTCATAATCCATGTTTACTTCTTCGTCTGCGCGGTCAAGTCCTGGATATGAAATGGTATATTGTTCGTCGTCTTTTTTCCAACGAAAATCTGAAATAATGGTCAGCTGGCCATTTTCGAATTTATGGTAACGGCCAAGATAAACGTCGTTAAATATCCATTCTTCTTTGATATCTACATTCAATTTTCCAGAAGGTGATAAAGTGGTTTCGTTTTCCCAAGTGCCCAGAATAGGGTCATTATTCTCGGGAATTTTAGAACAGTTGCTCACAACAAGAATTGCCATGATAGCAAGCAATGAAAAGAGCTTCTTCATGCGGTTAAGTAGGTTAATTAAGATTTGGGACTACTACAACGACATAGAAATAACTGTATTTCAAAGATTTCGATGAACTACAGCTGTTCAGGATTTTTTCGTTGAGTTACCTATTTCTTTAACAAAATTATTGAACTGAAGTAGTGGGGCAATTCATAAACCAATACCCTTAAAATCCGTATTTTTGCTCGAATTTTTAACTTAAAAACACCAAATAATGAAAGTTACCGTAGTTGGCGCAGGAGCAGTTGGAGCAAGCTGTGCAGAATATATTGCCATTAAGGATTTTGCAGCTGAAGTTGTTTTACTGGATATTAAGGAAGGATATGCAGAAGGAAAGGCCATGGATTTAATGCAAACGGCCTCTTTAAATGGTTTTGACACGAAGATTACAGGTAGCACAAACGATTATTCAAAAACAGCAGGTAGTGATATCGCTGTAATTACCTCGGGCATTCCAAGAAAACCTGGTATGACCAGAGAAGAACTTATCGGAATCAACGCAGGAATCGTGAAGAGCGTTTCCCAAAGTCTTTTGGAACATTCCCCAAATGCCATCATTATTGTTGTCAGTAATCCAATGGACACAATGACCTACTTGGTGCATAAAACAACTGATTTACCAAAACATAAAATTATTGGAATGGGTGGTGCTCTAGATAGTGCACGTTTTAAATATCGATTGGCCGAAGCTTGTGAGGCACCTATTTCTGATGTAGACGGAATGGTCATTGGTGGTCATAGTGACAAAGGTATGGTGCCCTTAATCGGACATGCCACCAGAAACAGTGTTAAGGTTTCAGAATTTTTGACGCAGGACCAAATGGATTATGTAGTTCAAGAAACCAAGGTTGGCGGTGCTACTTTGACCAAATTGTTGGGAACAAGTGCATGGTATGCCCCAGGAGCAGCGGTATCTGGTTTGGTACAGGCAATAGCATGTGACCAAAAGAAGATGTTCCCTTGTTCAACATATTTAGAAGGTGAATACGGCTTGAACGATATCTGTATCGGTGTTCCAGTAATATTAGGTAAGAATGGTATAGAGAAGGTGGTTGAAATTAACCTTTCCGATGCTGAAATGGCCAAAATGGCCGAAAGTGCCGAGGGGGTATCTAAAACCAACGGTTTATTGGAGCTATAGCGTTGGCGCCTAAACACAATAACGAAAACCCTTTACAGTTGTATTCAGTTAAGGGTTTTCTTTTTTGGTAAGGTCATGGTTCATTCCGCCTTTCGGTACTGTAAAAAAATATATTGTCTAGAAGCGAATTAAGTTATATTTGCCGCATGAATGCAAAATGGTACGCAAGTACATTATTTATTCTTCTAGTTTTATTTGGGTTAAGTAAGGCGCCCAATAAAGCTTTAAATCAACAAATAGTATTACAATTTGTTGACTTAGAATTAGCTTCAGAAACTGACCATGCTAAGGTCTTGGCCGATATTCAGCATAAGCTGAAGTTATTGGGTATTGAAGCTATTGAAATAGTGGAAAATGACCAACGGCAAATAAGTGTACGGTATTACAGTGAGATAGATGTTGAAACCGTTGAGCGATTTCTTACCAATGAAAACCAAACGGCAACATCAAATGGCGATGAGTTTCCTACGGATTTTCCAAAGGAAAATGAATCTAAGAACTATCAACTTGTTGTATCAGACCTATACGCTAAGGTAGATGGCTCTTTCAATACACAAGGAACGTTAGTTTCCAATCAAAATAAAAGCGATGTAAGACAAACATCGCCATTTCAGGACACCTTATCATTTGGTGCAACTTTAGATTTTAATACATGTCCTAGCTCAGTTCAAACGCTCAAAATAAATAGCAATATTTTAATCGCCTTCGATAAATTTTCATATCGAATTCCTGAAATAAGGGCTGGCCCTTCTCATCAAATAAATGCCTAAAATTCTCAATTACTTTAATTGATGTACAATCGATTACTTAATTCAAAGTAATCTTCGCTGTAGTTGATACAGCTACTAAAAACTTTATTCACACAAAAAAATAGTAAAATGCAAAATAAGGGACTTATAAGACTATTTGCCATCCTATTCGGATTGGTGAGCATCTACCAACTGTCCTTCACCTTCGTAACCAGTAAAATTGAAAAAGACGCTGCAACTTTCGCAGTGAATGAGATTTCAGAAGCTGAAGAAGACTATGTTTCAAAACGCGAAGCTGTAGAAGCCAAATATTTGGATTCAGTAGCCGACAATCCTGTCTTGGGATACACAAGTTACGCCGATGCTAAGACCAAGGAATTAAACAAAGGGCTCGACCTTAAAGGGGGTATAAATGTTACCCTTCAAATTTCAGTAAAGGATATCCTTAAAGGATTGGCCAATAACACAAAGAATCCGATTTTTAATAAGGCCTTGGCAGATGCTGATGAAGCGTCAAAGAACAGCCAGGATTCCTATGTTGAATTATTCTTCGATTCATTCGATGCAATTAAAGGTGATACCAAATTGGCATCTCCCGAAATCTTTTCCAACAAAGGACTAAGTGATGAGGTCAATTTTCAAATGACCGATGATGAGGTTAAGCCAGTAATTCGAAGAAAATTGGATGAAGCCATTGTTTCTGCTTTTGAGGTGCTACGGGAACGTATAGATGGTTTCGGGGTAACTCAACCGAATATTCAGCGTGAAGGTACTTCTGGGCGAATTCTAGTTGAATTACCGGGAGCTAAAGATATTGCAAGGGCTCAAGAGCTTTTATCAAGTACGGCCCAATTGGAATTTTGGGAGACTTACCAACAGAGTAATCAAAGTCTTGGACAATTTTTCGTGAATGCGGACCAGCGTTTGGCCGAAATTCTAAAACCCGAAGAAGAGGAACAAGATTCACTTTCTGCACAGGAATCAGAGTTGGATTCTTTGTTGTCTGATGTTGCGGAAGATTCATTGGATATTGCACGTAGTAACCCACTTTTAAGCAAATTAATCCCTGCAAATCCAGGAAGCCATGCAATTGCAAGGGTTGCCCTTACCGATACGGCAGAGGTGGGTGAATACCTAAGAATGCCAGAAATTAGAAGGTTGTTGCCAGCAGATGTTCAGTTTACCAAATTTGCTTGGGAGCGCCCTCCAAAAGAATCAGAAGTAGCAGAGCTTTATGCACTAAAATCTAATCGTGATAATGTACCACGTATCAGTGGTGACGTTGTTTCAGATGCTCAGGACACTTTTGACCAATTTAGCAAGCCTGCGGTAAGCATGACCATGAATACAAAAGGGGCAAGGGATTGGGAGAAATTGACCGGCGATGCATTCAACAATCAGACAGGTATTGCTATTGTTCTTGATAATAAAGTATACACTGCACCAGGTGTTTCCACAGGTCCAATTTCAGGAGGTCGTTCAGAGATTACAGGAACTTTTACTGTTAATGAGACCAAGGATATTGCAAACGTTCTTAGAGCGGGTAAACTTCCTGCCAAAGCGGAAATAATCCAATCTGAGGTTGTAGGACCTTCATTGGGACAAGAAGCAATCGATAGTGGTTTTATGTCATTCTTGATTGCAATGGCTTTCGTACTTCTATGGATGGTATTTTACTATGGGCGTGCCGGTATTTTTGCTGATATCGCTTTGATTTTCAATATCTTATTAATTTTTGGTGTCTTGACAAGCCTTGGTGCTGTTTTGACGTTGCCAGGTATTGCAGGTATAGTATTGACCATCGGTATGTCGGTAGATGCCAACGTACTTATATTTGAGCGTATTAAAGAAGAATTGGCCAGAGGTAAAGGCAAGGCCCAAGCTATTTCAGATGGTTTTAGCAATGCTTTATCGTCAATACTTGATGCGAACATTACTACTGGTCTAACTGCTATTATCCTTTTTGTTTTTGGTTCAGGACCAATTAAAGGATTTGCGACAACGCTTTTAATAGGTATCGTTACTTCTTTATTTACTGCAATTTTCATTACCCGTTTGATGGTGGAGGCGTATACCGCGAAAAAGGGGAGGGATTTGGCGTTTTCAACACCAATGACCAAGAAATTGTTCACCGGTATGAGTATCAATTTCTTAGGTAAAAGAAAGATTGCTTATGTGGTTTCGGGAATATTGGTTGCTGTAAGTTTGTTCTCTTTATTTACTACTGGATTGCAAGAAGGAGTAGATTTTATTGGAGGACGCTCTTACCAAATTCGATTTGAACAAGCGGTAAATCCTTCAGAGATTGCTTCTGAATTGAATACCGTCTTTGGCAGTGGTACCAATGTTAAGACTTTTGGTGAAGCAAATCAGATAAAGGTAACTACACCGTATAAAGTTGATGTAGAAGGTATAGAAGTTGATACCGAAATTCAAAACAAGCTGTATTCCTCACTTCAAAAGTATTTGCCAGATGGATATACATTTGAAGACTTTACAGTTGGAGCCTCTGAAAAGTCATTAGGAATACTACAATCAACCAAAGTTGGACCAACAATTGCTGATGATATCAAACAAAATGCATATTGGGCAATATTAGGTTCCCTAGCCGTAGTTTTCCTATATATCTTATTGCGTTTTAGAAAATGGCAATTCTCACTGGGTGCCGTTACTGCTGTTGCACATGACGTGCTTATAGTACTCGGAATCTTCTCGCTTACAAGTGCGGTGATGCCTTTTAATATGGAAATTGACCAAGCTTTTATCGCTGCTATTCTAACGGTAATCGGTTATTCCTTGAATGATACCGTGGTTGTATTTGACCGAATTCGTGAGGTAGTAGGCCTAAAAGGTTGGAAGAATGGCGAGCACGTAAACGAAGCTTTGAACAGTACATTAAGCCGAACCCTGAATACGTCTTTGACAACATTAATCGTATTGCTTGCCATATTTGTATTTGGTGGAGAATCCCTACGCGGATTTATGTTCGCAATGATTGTAGGTGTTATCGTTGGTACCTATTCCTCTGTATTCATCGCAACACCAGTAATGTTCGATTCATTGAAAAAGAAAATTGCTTCGGGCAAAGAATAATTCCATTCCTGATTTAATCAGGAAACTAACTCAAATTTTAAACCACTGTTCATGCAGTGGTTTTTTTTGTTTTTAAGAGTGACGAGAGTCGAATTTTTTGAACCTACACTAGTAATTGAATTTAAGTCTTTATAAGGAGCATTTTTTGGGCAACGTCCCGAATAACATCCAATAGATATTTAGTGGTATCCTTAGTTTTACGGTGATTGATTAGGCAAGCCCTGATTGCATATTCACCCTTTAATGTGGTACCCATAATAAAGACTCGACCATCTTTTTCCAACTCGGGCATGAGTTTTTTATTGAAATCATCTATTTCATCTTTTGATTTCATGGTGCCAACATATCGAAAACAAGAAACGGCCAGTTTTGAATCAGCTACTAATTCAAAATCATTCGATTCACGAACCAAGTCATTCAAATAATCAGTCAAATCGATATCTTTTTGAATCATTTCTTTTATCCGCTGCATTCCATAGGCCTTCATGGTCATCCAGACTTTGAACGCTTTAGAATTTCTCGAAAGCTGAAAATAGTGCTCATTAAATTCCATACGGTTACCTTCGTTTGCCAACTCAGTATCCAAATAGGCGGCTTTCTTGAAGTATGTTCGTTTTAGTTTATCCCAACTTCGAACTAGCGTACAGCCCCCTTCAAATGGCACATATAGCCATTTGTGAAAATCTATGGCAATTGAATCTCCTCGCTCCATTCCCCGATAGTCAGCTTTTAAGGAATCTAGAATACCTGCAAGCGAACCATAAGCGCCATCAATATGGTACCAAAGGTTATATTTCTCTGCAATATCGGCGAGCGCATTTAAATCATCAATGGCACCTGTATTTACGGTTCCTGCATTACCTATTAAACAAAATGGTTGCAAACCGATTTCAATATCTGTTTTGATGGTTGTTTCCAACTCATCAAGGTTGATTTTAAACTCTGAGTCAGTCGTGATTTTTCTTAGATGATTGGTTCCTATACCTAGGAGTTCAACACTTTTGTCAACACAGCTGTGAACTTCTTCTGAAGCATATACCACAAAAGGTTTTTGATTGAAAAGTCCAGTTTTACGAATATTTTGCTTTTCAAAGAAGATGTTTCTTCCTACCGTCATTCCGGTAAGGTTGGCTGCTGACCCTCCACTTACAAGAACACCACCCGAATCTTTTGGAAAACCAAGCAGCTCAGCTGTCCAAGAAACCACTCGTTTTTCTATCTCATTTAAAGCAGGTGCCAAGTGCCATTTAGTTTGATTCTGATTGATGGTAGTTGCTAATTTTTCAGCTATTATCGCAGTTTGATTTCCTCCCGACATGACATATGCATACATATGTGGACCCAAGTTTCCTGTGGCAGTTTTCAAAACCCTTTCTTGTACTATTTCAAGTAAATCAGAAACATCCATTCCATCTATTGGCAAGGGTTCATTGAACCAACTTTCTACTTCAGGCTGTGGAAAATCATTGTAGCCATCCAACGTATTGATATTTTCAAATTGATTTAGAACCAATTCAGTTGTTTTGTCCAATAAATCCTTGAAATGTTCAGGTGAAAAATCTAAAGTAGACTCCATTGTGTAATTCGGTAAAATTTTAATAAAAATAAGGGAATCGAAGGCTATAGCGCTTTGCTCATGGCTTGAAAATCGAATTTTTCTTTACCGATTGTGAACGAGTGGTCACCTATGAGTTCAAAACCATTTTTTTGATAAAAGCCGATTGCTCGTTTATTGCTTTTTAAGACCGATAGCCAAATTCTCTTAAAACCAAGATTTTTACTATGATTCAGTAGTTCATCTTGCAAAACCTTGCCAATTTTTCTGGATAAAAAGTCCTTTAAGACATAGATTTTTTGCAACTGACAAATAGGTTGTTCTGATATGAATTCTGAAGGTGAATTAAGTTTGAGTTTGGCGTAACCAACTGGTAATTCTTCTACGAAAGCAAGCCAAAAAACGTTGTTCTCTTTAGTAAGGCTATTTCTGATTTTCTGAACACCAAACGTTTGGTTGAGATAATTCGATAAGTCGTTTGGGTCTGTAAATAAATGTCCAAAGGTTTCAGTGAATGTCACACGACCCAATAAGGCGATATATTCCGCATCTTCAATTCTAGCTGTTCGAATCTGCATTGGCTAAGTTCTCCAGAATTTGTTTATCATGATGCTGCACATGATAGGCCGTAAAATAGAGCATTTCTCGCAAGGTGACTTTACCCATTAAAGGGTGCGGCAAAATATAATTGTCAAGTTCTTCTTCTGAAAACTTTGATAATCTGCTACATAGTTTATGAACCAGTTTGTCAAGTTTTTCTGAGGCCTTTTTGCGGCGTTCTAAGGGTATTTGTTTCGGGTCAAATTCACTTGGTATTTTAAAGTCACTCTTCTTACCTAGTGCATTCAAATATTTGGTGACCAAATCTTCATAGCTTTTACTCGGTCTATTGGCTACTCCAAATTTCATCTTCAGTACGAACATAGGTAACCCAAAGGCCATGTCAACGGGTTTTACAGATTTAATAAGGTGATCCAATTGTTGGCCAGCAGACCACTTATTACCAGGTTGTTTCAAAAATTCCTCATCTGAAAGCGAATCCAATTTGGCGAAGAATGCATCGTGGTTACTAACTATAGCGCTTATAATATGTTCCTTGTCCATTTATTAAATGTAATCAGAATTTTGGTAGGGAAATACTACAATGATAACAGTAGTAAAAAATACCAAGAAACCAGTATTTATAAACGCACTTTTTTCTTCTATGATAAAACGGGTTTGTTTTGAATGTAACCTTAAATCGATTTAGGATGAAAATCAAATTAAACTTGTGGATACTAATTTTTACGTTCTTGCTAACAGCTTGTTCAGAAACAACTTCTGAAGAAGAGGGAGAGCTTTTTGATAATGGGGGAGGGGATCCCATCGAAGGGCAGTGGTTCTTAATTACCATCAACGATACTGATGTTTCGAATCTTGATTGTTATCAAGAATCCTATATTCGAAGCGATGGCCAAACAATAGAATTTTATTTATTGGACTTACTTCAAGATGGTAGTTGCGAGTTAGTAGTTGATAGTTCAGAAAATCTTAGCATTCAAGAAGGATTTTATTATATCGGTGATGAGGCCATTGAAATATACATCGAAGGTCGAAAATTGACTTGGAGAGTTAATTTCGATAGTACCCTAATTTTTGAAAAGAGCTGATTTGCTATCTTACACTAACCATTGACAAGAGCGCTTAAATTGAATAGAACATCAAACTTATTTGGAAGCATAATCCTTATACTCTTCAGTTTAAGTGCTCTTTTTTCACAAGAAGATATTCAAGTAAAAATAGACAGTCTTGATTCCTTTTTAAAGGAAAATCCCAGTAGCATATTTATCAATTATGATATTGCAGAGTTGTATGAAGAAATAGATTCTGCGGTAGCTTTAGGGTACGTTCGCAAAGGACTGGAAAGCGCGTTGAAAAAAAATAACGCCTTTGGAATTGGCAAAGGGCATTTTTTATTGGGTGATTTTTATGATGGTTATGGAAATCATACCAAAGCTGAATATCATCTCAAAACTGCAGATACGGTACTCAGTGAAGTCATTAAAAAAGATTCTTCAGAAGAATACTTAAAACTTTGGGTGAGGGCCAATTTTAATATTGGGGTTGTCCGTTCAATGCAGGGAATTAATGAAGACGTTTACTATATAAATAAGATTTCAAAAGTTGCCGAAAAGATTGGTTACTTTGAAATCTTGGCAAAGGCCAACACCAATATTGGTATTGGTTTTTTTAATCAAGGTCAACATAAAAAGGCCTATGAATATTTTAAATTGGGCGCTCCCCAACACCTGAAATCCAATGATTTTCAAAGCTACATCACCAATCGACTTTTATTCTCATCTTGTCTCTTACAAATGGATTCCCTCTCAAGGGCTAAAATGGAATTAGATAATGTTAAGCCTGTTCTTGATTCGCTACCGAAAAAAGATAAGCAGCAACTTTATCATACCATTCTTGCTGAATATTTTATAGGAACTGAGGCTTATGATAAAGCCATAATTAACTTAAAAAAGGCAGAAAGGTTCTTAAATCAGAATCCAATCCAATCCAATAAGTTGCCCTTGTACATGACATTTATGAATGTTTATAGGGCTAAAAAAGATTATCGAAAAGGACTGGAATATGCACAAAAATGCCGTGAATTAGCGCTGCAATATCAAAACAAAATTATTGAGGCTGAAATATATAAGGAGTTATCATATTACCAACATCAACTAGGAAGGGATGGTGAGGCATTAGAAAGTTTGGCTAGCTATGTGGCGATTTCTGATACTATTAATACATCAGAATTAGAAAAAGAGATCAATCGATTGGAGAGCCAGTACCAATCTGAAAAGAAAGAACGCCAAATTTTTCAGTTAAAGTCAGAGAACAATGAAACCGAATTAGAATTGGCAAAGAAACAATCAGAGAATTACTTTTTAATTTCCATTTCTTTGGGATTGTTCATTTTGGCGAGTTTGACTTTTTTCGGATACCGAAACTTTAAAAAGCAGGATCAGCTAAAGTCAGCTGAAATCAATCAGCTGAAATATGAACAGGAATCAAAAGTTTACAGCGCTATGCTTGAAGGACAAGAAAACGAGCGTCAAAGACTGGCAATTGACCTTCATGATGGATTGGCAGGAAGATTATCAGCCACTAGAATTAAATTAGAAAAATTGGCAAAAAAGAGCAATGGCCAAACCGCGGAGCTAGAGTTTAAACAGGCTGCCAAAAATATTGATGATTCCCTTAGTGAACTCCGGGGAATTGCCATGAACCTAATGCCCGAAACACTTTTTAGGTACGGACTTAAAAATGCTATTGAAGATTATTGTTCTTCCATAAGTTCTGGTATTGACGATATTAAGTTTATCATTCAATTCTATGATGATGACCGAGAGCTATCAAATTCAAAATCTCTTACAATTTATCGCATAATGCAAGAACTGATTAATAATGCGGTCAAACACTCTAAGGCAAAAGAAGTCTTGGTACAATACCTTATTGAAGATGATAAAATTCATATTACGGTCGAGGACAATGGAAATGGCTTTTCACCAAAGGAATCGGTCACAAGTGGAGGTATGGGTTTGAACAACTTGAGGACTAGGGTTGCCTATCTTAATGGCGAAATTGATTTTGATTCAATACCCAATGAAGGTACTAATGTAAATATTGTAATAGAAGTCTAGATGGCACTGAGTACGATGAAAATAAAAGTATTGATTGTCGACGATCATCCACTTGTAATAGAGGGATTGAAGTCTTTGCTCAGGGGCAACCAAGACATTAAAGTTGTAGAAAGTTGTAATGACGGATATCATGCCCTGCAATACCTGCAGAACAACTTTGTTGATATCGTTTTGTTGGATATCAATTTACCCGATACAAGTGGAATTGATATTTGCGAACAAATATCAAAGAAGCACCCCACGATTGCTGTAATTGGTTTAAGTACCTATGGTGAGAGAAGTATTATCAACCAAATGATATCGAATGGCGCAAAGGGCTATTTACTTAAAAATGTTACTGAAACAGAGCTTATAGAGGCCATAAATAAAGTCTACCGAGGTAACGTATATTTCGGTGTAGAAGTTCAGAAGGCAATGGCAAATACGATTTTCCATTCTATGGGGAACACACCTCGTCTTACAAAAAGGGAAAAGCAAATATTAAAACTTATTGTCTCGGGCAAAACCAATAATCAAATTGCCGAAGAATTATTTATTAGTCCCTTGACCGTTGAAACCCATCGGCGAAATTTGATGAAAAAGATGAAAGCTTCCAATACTGCTTCACTGGTCAAAATAGCAATTGAAAAAGCGTTGGTCTGATTACTTTTTCCACTAGAAAAACTACTGGTAAACCAGTATTTTTTAGGTTGTTTTTTCTACTCCGCGGCTCACTTTTTTTCTTAGTGTCAACTTTAATAAAGCACATTATGAAAAATCCAATTATTACAATAGTACTAATACTTTTGACTGTTCAATTCTCACATTCCCAAATTAGGATAGGACCCAAACTAGGTGTGAATTTGGCCAACTATACGGGTTCTTTGGTTACCACCGACAGAACTTTAGCAGGTTTACAGGTTGGTGGTATTGTGGAAATTCAAATTATTGATTTACTCAGTATCCAACCAGAACTTTTGTATTCAGTTAAAGGAGCCAATTTTGATACTGGAAAAGAGGTTTATAATTATGTTGATGTACCAATAATGGCTAAAATACATCCTATAGATGGTTTGTATGGAGAATTGGGACCTCAAGTTGGTGTGCTTCTCTCAGCGGTAGGAAAATCTAACGATGCCAATGTCGCTAATTCGACATTTACCCAGCAAATAAAAACCGTTGACTTTGCATTGGCATTCGGTGCGGGATATAGAATACCTGATTTAGGATTGGGATTTGGTGTGAGATATGCGGCTGGACTAAGTAACTTTCCAAAGAACAATAATCGTGTTAAGCATGGTGCATTTCAGCTGTATACCACATGGTCATTTGATCTCTAGAATTTAAAATCTTGAACCATAAGTTTGGTTAGTTGGTTTGGAGGGAGTCAAATTTTTGGCTCTCTTCTTTTTTAAGTGATATTGATTAACCCCTTTGACCCTTCTTTGGTTGGAAGTAAATCAAAGCATTTTTGGGGTCTGAGACCTTTTTCAGTTCGATGCGAAACGTAGACAACGGCACTTCGACTATCATGAGCAAATTTATTGACCAAGGCTACAAAAAAGTTGATTCTATTGTCGTCAAGACCCACTGTAGGTTCATCTAAAATTAGTAGGGGAGGGTGCTTTATCATTGCTCGAGCTGTCATGACCAGTCTTTTTTCGCCCTGACTCAATTGATGAAAATAATCATTCTTCCTACTTGACATATTTAATATTGTCAACCATTGCAAAGCCAATTCCTGTTCTTTGTGAGATGGTTTTTGGTATAGACCGACGGAGTCGTGAAGACCAGAAATCAACATATTTTCGATGGTGTGGTATCCCCGAAACCTATCTATCATGGCCGGGGTAAAGTAGCCGAGAAGCTCTTTTATATCCCAAATACTCTCTCCATGTCCTTTTTTTAATCCAAACAACGTAAGGTCCTGACCATACCCTTTGTGACTTTCACCGGTTATCATATTTAATAACGTACTCTTACCACTACCGTTCGGACCCCTAAGTTGCCAAAACTCACCTGGCCTAATATCCCAGCAAATATTTTGCAAGACCTGTTTACCGTTAAAGCTTACACTAACCTTTTTAAATGATATCAATGTTTTTATAGGCAGTTCAAGAACTTCTATAGGTTCTGGTATTTGATTTGCAATTTCTGTATGGTTTGCTTGCGTCCTAAGAAATGTTTGTCGGTCTGCAAATTTTTCAATCGTGCTGTTTCTGAAACAAAAATAACTTTGGGTTATTTCCAAGGCATCAGAGGCTCTTGTGAGCAGTTGAACTAGTTGTATTCGATTCCCTATTTCTTCGAGCTTCGTTTTTAAGAGACCAACTTTTTCCGTATCAAGATTGTCATAAGGATTGACTAAAATCAAGGTTTGAAAAGTTCTTTGCAGTAAATAATTCAGTAAAGCGTTTTTACGCTCCCCGCTACTCATAGACTTCAGTGATTGCGCGCTATTTTCTGTGAGTGTAGTTCTATCGTGTATCTCTTCTTCTTCAATAAATCGTTCGATTTCTTGGGTGGAGAAAATACCGACTTCTTCATTTTGCAACCATTCAAATTCTCTCCAAACCCCTTGCTTCAATGATTTGATGAGGTCATTGCTTTTGGTTTGACTTGATATGAGGATTGCCGAGTTCATTGTTACAAATGAACCCTAAAAATATGAACTTGATTTTGTTTGTAGGTAGTGGTTTTGTCAAGATGCATCCCATTTTTCTGGGCAACATTTTGCGAAGGAAGATTGTCAACATGAATTATCGAAATTAAGGACTCAGACAATTCAAATTGCATGGCATGATCTTTACAACGCTGTGCTGCTTCTATGGCAAAGCCCATTTTTCTGAATTTTGGAAGAAGGGAATACCCAATCTCAAGTTCTTGAATTTCATCGACCACCTGCACGAGTAATCCGCAAATTCCAACCAGTTGCTGTGTTTCTTTCGAAATCAAGGCATTCATACCGCCCAGATTACTATCATATCGCTCAAATACCCTATCGAATTGTTGTTGACATGCAATTATTGGGTCTTCTGGCAATCCATCCCAATGTTTGGTTGAATCTGGGTCGTAATAAAAAGGCAACCATTTTTCGAAATCGGATGGCGTTATCTTTCTGAATAAAAGGCGTTCTGATTCTTGGTTTTCAAGCAGAAGATTTTCACTAAGCCTCATTCTAAAATCCAATTTAGGGTTGATTCCCAAAAGGTTTCTTTGAAGTGTTCCCTGAAAAAGCCAAAATGTTTGGGTTCTAGTCCATTTACTTTTCCAGTGAAATGAATGCGGTCCACTCTTGCTTTGGGGTATTGTTTGGCCAGCCAGTCAACACCAATTTTGGAGGCCAACCAATCATTTTCAAAACTATACGACCTGACCTCTGCTTTTAATTGGTCAAAGTGATATTCATTTTCGTTATGAAATTGCATCATGTATTCTTTCTGATTTCCCCAACGGCTCCATTCCATAGCCATACTGCCGGGTAAATCTTCAAATATGCCAACTTTTGAACCTGGATAGTATCCGAAAATGGGGGTGAGCCTTCGCATGAAAAAATTAAAGAAAAGGTAAATCTTAAAGCGCGAGAAACCTTTGAACATGTACCACGACGCGCTTTGCGATGCTGCCATGATTACTTTTTCGAATTTAAGGTTCAAGGGATTAAAGCCGAGTACTTGACCACCAATACTGTGCGTTACCAGGCAAATTTTATGATTTGGATATTCACCTAATACCAGTTCTGTAATTTTTGTTTGGTCAACACTTCCCCAACTTTTCACCCCACCAGAATGAAGTTTTAAAGCTTCAATCGAACTCCCTGAACGCCCAATTCCGCTATAATCAAACGTATAAACGGCTATTCCGTTTTCGGCGAGATATCCGGCAAATTTCCAATAGAACTCTTGAGGCACACTGGTAGCAGAAGAAATTAGAAGTACTTTTTTTACTTCGCTTTCGGGACAAAATTTTGTGTAGGCCAATTCAAATTCGCGGCCAACATCGAGCAGCCCGTCTTCCCGAACGAAACCCATACCTAATTCCGTGTGAACGAAATGCTATCTCCGACCTCTAGGAGCCATTTTTCAGCAAGACCGGCATTGACCTCCAATACATATTTTATAGGTACTTGAGAAGACAATCCGGCCTCATCAAGAGGCTGTGCATTTTCTTTAAAACTGGCGATTTCCAATTTTTCATTAATGAAAATGATATCTAGGGCGAACTCCGTATTTTTCATGTAAAAGGAGTGCATGGCCACATCAGGAAAAATAAAGAGCATTCCTTGTTTATCTTCCATTGACTCTCGATACATAAGTCCTGTTTGTGTCTCGTAGTCAGTTTCGGCAATTTCAATATCCAAATTGATTAATAACGAGTCGGCCTTAAAAATCTGTAATTCTCCTTCTTTAGTGAAGGACACCTTTTCGGTTTTAATTTCTTGGGTAGCTTTTTCCTTGCAGGCAAGAACAAAGATTGTAAGTATAAAAGCTATTGCAAGTATTTTTTTCATAATAGCTGTTCTTATCCTTTAACTTCTTTCGTTGGTCTGAACATTAAGTAAAGCCCAATCAATATGAACGGAATACTTAACCATTGCCCTGTGGTGAAAGTGCCCCACGTTTCTTCAAAGCCTCCTTGACTTTTCTTATAATACTCCAAAATAAATCGAATAGGTCCCCACATGGTGGCCAACCAAAATCCAAAAAGGAATCCTTCTTTCTTTTTAAGGTTGGTTTTTTGATACATCCAAAAATACATGATGATGAATACCACCAAATATCCTAATGCTTCATAGAGTTGAACTGGATGTCTGTAGGGTATGCCCTCGAGATAGGTAGCAAAATCGGGGTTGGTTTCTAGTGCTTTGTAGGCTGCACTTGCTGTTTTTTCTTTAGTGATCTGCATGGCTTTATAAGCAGGCATATCATCGGAATCGCGAACAAATTTGGTCGCCATAAAGAACGCCTTGTCAACAATTTTTCCATTGATTTCAGAATTGAAAAAGTTGCCCAATCTGACCATTGCTCCACCAATTGCACAGGTTATTGTTACCCGGTCTAAAAGCCACAAGACACTCATGTCCTTATTTTTTCTAGAAAACAACCAAAGGCCAATCACACCAGCTATTGCGGCACCATGACTGGCCAGGCCAGTAAACCCGGTAAACTCATAACCATTGATTATACCAAATAAACTTTCATTGGCACTTTCACGAATGGGCAGTAATATTTCAATTAAATGATTTTTGTAATAGTCCCAATCATAGAAAAAGACATGGCCAAGTCGTGCCCCGAGCATTATCGAAACAACTGCATACACAAATAGGGAATCCAATTTTTCAAGAGGTTTATTGTCACTCTTAAAAATTCGTTTCATTATAAATAGGCCTAAGACAAAGGCTCCAATCCACATGAGATTGTAATATTTTATCTGCAGAATGCCTATTTTGAAAAGTGTGTCGTCAGGATTCCAAACAAAACCAAGAAAATACATGGGACTTTAATTTTTGACGAAGATATCGATTTAGCTAATTGGATTGATGTATTTTTTAAGGTACTGGGTCGTACCCCGAACCACCCCAGGGATGACAACTGAATATTCTTTTAATAGCCAGCCATCCACCTTTGAATAAACCATGCTTCTGAAGGGCCTCTACTGTATACTGAGAACAGGTCGGCTGATAGCGACAAGTAGCTGGGGTGTAAGGTGAAATACCATTTTGATAAACCCTTACCAAAAAAATAAAGGGAGCGACTAAGACCTTTTTAAATTTACTTGATGTTGAATGTGGTTCCATCTTTGCCATCTTTCAACTGAATTCCAAGATTTGATAATTCGTCCCTAATCTTGTCTGAAGTTCCAAAATCCTTATTGGCGCGTGCTGTATTCCGAATATCAATCAAAAGATCCATAACGCCATCTAGAGCTTTTGACTGGCTCGAATTGTCTTGTTGCTGGTTTTGGAGTCCGAGAATATCGTAGATAAAGGCATCAATACTAGATTGCAGGGCTTTTTTATCTTCTTCTGTTATTGAGGATTTCCCTTCCTTTATCGAATTGATTTGTTTAACGGCTTCAAATAGATGAGCGATGAGAATTGGCGTATTGAAATCATCGTTCATGGCGTCATAACAATTTTGCCTCCAACCGTCCAAATCAAAATCCGTTGTGTTTCCTGTTTCAAGGCCGGGTAGGATTTTTACCGCTTCCATTAGCTTGTGATATCCTTTTTCTGAAGCCAATAGCGCATCGTCACTTAAATCTAGGATACTGGTATAATGGGCTTGCATCATAAAAAAGCGAACCACAGCTGGTGAGAATGGTTTACTTAAAATATCATTTTCCCCTGTAAACATTTCTGAAGGGTAAATATTGTTACCAGTTGATTTTGACATTTTTTTGCCGTTCAATGTCAGCATGTTGGCATGCAACCAATAATTTACTGGAGATTTTGAATTGCAGGCCTCAGCCTGGGCAATTTCACATTCGTGATGAGGAAATTTTAAATCCATACCACCGCCATGTATATCAAAATTTTCACCGAGATACTTTGTGCTCATGGCGGTACACTCTAAATGCCAGCCGGGAAATCCATCGCCCCATGGTGAGGGCCATCGCATGATATGTTGTGGTTCCGCTTTTTTCCATAGCGCAAAGTCTTGAGGATTTCTTTTTTCATCTTGTGCCGTAAGCTCTCGCGTATTGGCAATCATATCCTCCAGTTTGCGCCCACTTAATTTGCCATAATCATTTGAGGCATTGAAGGTCACAACATCGAAATACACAGAGCCATTGACCTCATAAGCATACCCTTTTTTAAGTATTTCTTTGATGATTTCGATTTGCTCTATAATATGACCTGTGGCAGTTGGCTCGATACTCGGTGGGAGTAAATTCAGCTTTTGAATTGTATCGTGAAAATCAACAGTGTACTTCTGAACGACTTCCATAGGTTCAATTTGCTCCAACTTTGCTTTTTTGGCAATCTTATCTTCCCCTTCATCCGCATCATTCTCCAAGTGCCCCGCATCGGTAATATTGCGCACATATCGAACCTTATACCCTAAATGTTTAAGGTATCTGAAAATCATATCGAACGACATAAAAGTGCGACAATTCCCTAGGTGAACGTTGCTGTAAACCGTTGGCCCACAGACATACATGCCGACATAGCCTTCTTTAATAGGTTTAAACTCCTCTTTTTTTCCGCTAAGTGAATTAGTGACTTTTAAGGTCTGTTCTTGAAACAGTTGCATTAAAATTCGGTTTCTAGATTGATATAATCCAAGAATTCGCGCCTAATGGCCTCCTCTTTGAATTTTCCTCCATATTCTGCTGTGACGGTACTACTATCAATGTCCCGTATTCCTCTGGAATTTACACACAAATGCTTTGCATCAATAACGCAGGCTACATCTTGGGTTTTCAATACGCGTTGTAATTCTTTGACAATCTGAATATTGAGTCGTTCTTGAACTTGTGGCCTTTTTGCGTAGTAATCAACAATGCGATTCATTTTTGAGAGACCAACAACAGTACCATTTGAAATGTAGGCAATATGTGCTTTACCTACAATTGGTAGTAAATGATGCTCACAAGTGGAGTAGAGGGTAATGTTCTTTTCCACTAACATCTCACCGTATTTGTACTTGTTGTCAAACGTAGAAGATGTTGGTTTTCTATCGGGATGTAGCCCTCCAAAAATTTCCTTTACGTACATTTTTGCTACCCTGTTCGGGGTTCCTTGCAGACTATCGTCATCCAAGTCCAATCCGAGGGTTAGCATGATGTCTCGAACGTTCGTTTTAATACGCTCTATTTTCTCCTCATCACTAAGGTCGAAAGCATCCTCTCTAAGCGGTGTTTCTTGAGATGATGACATATGGTCATCACCAATATCTTCATTTTGCTCTTGCAAAGTATCCTCAACTTTCATTTGGTACGCGATAAAGAGAGCAAAGATATACATTAATACCCTACTTAACATCCGCAATACGGGCTTTCGCAACATAAATTGTTGTTAAGGAAACCAGTCATGGTATTTTTGAGATACCCAAACAATTTAGGCCACTTATGCGATTTGAATGTCAACTTCTTTTGGCGTTTCTAATTTTAAGCCTTCCTCTTTCAGGTCAGGTTTCTCCTGATTGTTCTTCGGCTGTTCCAATATGCAGTAATACTCCTGTTAATGGGGGTACTTTAAGTTATGGTGTTGACGATTTTAACGGAGCCCACTCCAGTGGCTGTTTGGAAGTGTCAACTTCAGGGGTCATAGAATCAAATTCAGCTTGGTATCGTTTTAGAACCGCGGCTTCTGGTCAGTTGGGCATTAATATCGGACATGATTCAAGTGAAGATTGGGATTTTGCTTTGTACTTAGCTGATGACTGTAATACATTAGGAGACCCAATCCGCTGTAATTTTTTCGACAATAGAGATCAAAATACCTTTATCGGAATCGGAATGGACCCCTCTGGTGATACAGCAAATGTGCAATATGAGGATTGGATTCAGGTAGAGCCAGGACAAGACTATTTCCTTTTCATCAATAATTTCAGTAACAACAATTCCGGTTTTTCAATTCAGTTCTCAGGTGATGTTTTTACAACCAACCCCACAGATGCTTTAGACTGTTCCATTGTTAGTAATTTACTGGGGCCACCTATTGCCGCCTGTGAGAACGAAACGGTAATTTTGGACGCCACTACACCAAATGCAAGTTCCTACGCATGGTACGAAGATTTAGGCATGGGTTTCAACGAGATTTTAGGTGCCAATAATGCTACGTTGCAGGTGCTTCAAGACGCCTTTTATAGGGTTCGTGTAATAACACCTACAGAATCAATCATCAGTGATGTACAAGTTGCTTTTAACCAAGTGCCCGTAACACAGGCAGTTCAAGATATCATCTATTGTTTTGATGATTCGAATTCGATTTTCGATTTATCTGCAATTGACGCAACAGCGAGAGGTCCTCTTGCCCCTCAAGAATTTACAGTAAGTTACCATAGCAGTCAGGTTGATGCAGATTTAGGACTCAATCCTCTACCCAAAGAATATCAAAAGACATTGGGTGATGAAACGATTTTTATTCGAACCACATCGGTTCAAAATCCAAAATGTTACGACTCATTTCAAAGTTTTCGCCTGAATGCCTTGGGTGTCAATATTTCTAATATCGCTAGCGAAGTTTCCATTTGTGAGAATGCAGCTTCAATCACCATTGGTGAAGAAAATCCTAATCCGAATTTTAGTTATGAATGGAGTACAGGTGAATTAACGCCAACAATTGCAGTTGCGGGACCAGGAAGTTATTCACTAACAGTTACAAATTCCCATGGAATGGCAACCTGTTCCCAAACCCAGGTAATCAATGTGCTCGAGTCTTTATCTCCAAGAATCGGTTCTGTTCAAGTAAACGACCTTCAGAGTGATAATTCCGTAACCATTATACCCGAATTCGATGGTAACTATGAATTTCGTTTGGATGATGGTCGATTTCAATCAAGTAATCGTTTTAATGGAGTCTTTCCCGGAGAACATACGGTTACCATTATCGATTTAGAGGGTTGTGGTTCGATAACCGAACCCATTGTTGTAATGGGCTTTTCAAATCATTTTTCTCCGAATGGGGATGGCGCCAATGAGAACTGGCAAGTTGAAGGATTATCTGCGGTCAATCAACCAATTCTTTCCATTTATGATCGCTACGGTAAGTTATTGGCACAGCTGAACGATTTAAATCAAAGTTGGGATGGTCTATTCAATGGACAGTTGCTACCTGCCAGCGACTATTGGTTTAAATTGACGTATGTGAATAATACAGGTAATAGGGTAGAGGCCAAGTACATACAAAATCACTTTTCATTGAGGCGATAAGAATTGTAGGGTTTTTTATCGAATAGTTGTTGTTTTATTGCGAATCGTATACTAAAAGTGCCTCAATTAAAGTTATCACTTTAACCTAAGCACCCCAAAGCCTCAAAACCTAATGCGAACACTATTATTTATGAGCTGTGCGTGCCTTCTTTTGTACGCCAAAAGTTCTGCCCAAAGTTCGGGTGATTGTAGAACAGCCGTACCGGTCTGTGCAGATGGCCCAATTCAATCTTCTGTTGATGATTTAGGGGATATTGAAGATTTTGACCCCGATGTTATTCGTCAATCCGGATGTCTCGAAAGAGGACAACTTGGACCTGGCGGAATTGAACATAATACGGCTTGGTATGTATTCAGGGCTGGTACCGATGGTCAAATAGGATTCGACCTTGAGGCCTTGCCAGTAAACCCTGGAGATTTGGTTTTTTCAGACCTTGACTTTGCACTTTATGGGCCTTTTGACCAGCTTTCAGGTGAAAATTTCTGTACAACAATTGGTGATGGTACCATACAGCCAATCCGATGTAATTACGAATACAACACCAGTAATTTTACCGGCTTGGGCGTCAATCCAGTTACTGGTCAGCAAGGAGGTATAAATGTTCCAGGTTCCCAAAATACCTATGATGAATTCATTGATGTTCTTGCCGGGGAAATCTACTATTTGTTCATTAATAATTACAATGATAATCCTAATGGTGACCCAGAACCCTTTACCCTTACTTTTACAGGGTCATCGGTAAATGCAAATCAAGATACCGCACTGGATTGTACCCTACGTGATGAATTTTTAGGATTGGATATTATTGCTTGCGAAGGAGACCCAGATATCGTCTTGAGTGCTTTGAATACACCTTTGGGCGCTGATATCGCGAATGTAATTTGGACAGTTGACTATGATGATGATGGTACAATTGACGATACCCTAACCGGTGAAGGTCCTTTTGGAGCCCAATTAACCGTTACTAGTCCAAATTCTGGGCGCTATTTTGTCGAAGTCATTCCATCTTCAGGGTTCAATAATCCAGTATCGGATGATATATTGATAACCTTCTATGGTATTCCTGTTGTAGAGCCCGATGATATTATTGTTATCGACGATTTTCTAAATAGCGATCAAACAGACCCTTATAATATCAGATTTGAACTTGATGGGGATGGCGATTATGAATATGCGATAAATGGTGGCGAGTTTCAAGATGACCCTACCTTCCTTGATGTTCCTCCGGGAATCAATACCGTAATCGTTAATGATAAAAATGGCTGTGGTACTACTGAACCTATAGAGTTCTTAGTGGTGGGTTATCCAAAATTCTTTACCCCCAATGGCGATGGTATACATGATTTTTGGCAGATATTGGGCATCGAAGAATTGACCGAACCTTCGGTTTTTATTTTCGACCGTTATGGCAAATTGCTCAAACAATTAAATCAGAATTCCACAGGTTGGGACGGTACCTTTAATGGTAGGGACCTGCCAAGCTCAGATTATTGGTTTAAGTTGGATTATGAACGTGATGAGCAGACCGTTCTTGTGGCCAGAACCGTTAGGCGACACTTTACATTAAAACGATAAAAAAAGGCCGGCAATTGCCGGCCTTTCCTTTTCTATACTTTAGAACTTTAGGGTATATCCCAAGCTTATGTTTGAATTAATCCTCGTAATGTCTGTCGAATTTCCAATGATTTCAGATTCGTAGAACAGTTCATTGACATCTCTTTCCGTACGCGCAAATGCTAAGTCAAGCCTATTTGGTCCCCAACTATAACCGATTCCCGCCGAGAAACCTTCTAGATTACCCATAATGGTTTCATCTTCGTAAGGACTTTCCTCAAAGCGATAACCACCTCGAAGGCTAACCCGTTCTATGCGATATTCACCTCCGATTCTATAGGTGTTGACCGGTTTTAATTGTGATGCTATAAAATCGTTTTCGCTCGCAAAAGAAGGATCCGATGTCGGCCTTAATTCGGCTTGCGACATATCTTGGTAACTATAATCAAAACTAAGCAACCCTTGTGGGCCAAAAATAATGGCAGCACTACCTGTAAATTTTGATGGCGTTTTTATTCGGTATTCCGGATAAAGGTTTACAATATTGAAATCAATGAATGATAATTCGTTGGTTTCTGGAGCGTTTGTTTCAATGCGTTGTGAAAAATCATCCAATAAACGATACCAAATAGGTGATTGATAACTTGCTCCCAATCGCAGAGATTGATTGACCTTGGCAATGGCACCTAGGCTAAAGGAAAATCCTTCACCTTGTGTTCTCAGAAAATTATCGAATGTGGTACGCTGTATTCTAGAATCGGCATCATAACCTGTTTCAATTAGTGAGGTTAAACGTTCATACAAAACCGAGTGAAAATTTACAGACGCCCCAACAAAAAGGTTTTCTTCGTACTGACCGGCAAAGTTAACAGTGAATTTGCCGTTGTAGCCGTTGGTCGATTGCAAATAATCTTGGGTAACATTTGAATAAGCCGCATTTGAAACATAGGCCGAGTTATCAGCAGTATTGTCAACGGGTGCTATGAGTCCAGCTTGGTACCCTAAAAAAGCTTGCTGGTCAGGAAAGCCCAAACTAGCCCCAATATCTAAATAAGCGTCTTCAATTAATTCGCCATTCTGAATTTGAATCGGTCCAAAAGGAACGCCTTGGGCATAGTTTAGAAAGTAATTGTCAATTCCTTGACTGGTATTACCAATGGCTCGAAACTGGTTGTCAAAATTTTGTGCCAGATCGTAGTTAACCGCCAACGCTAATCGTTTCCAAGGACTATTATTTGACTTGTATACAAATACTCCTCCTGCTTGGTTCAATTCTGAAGAATTGACCTCTGAATTCACCAATGAATTTCCAAAAAAGGCATCGTTATCGCGATCGTATACTCCTCCGGTAATTGCAAATTGACTGAATTTGAAAACCGCTGAGCCTGCAGGATTCACATTTAAGGAAGATAAATCGCCGCCGAGGGCACCGAATGCACCGCCCATCGCTTGAAATCGTGCCGTCCCTTGTAGGTCTTCCGAGCTGAACCGTAATACATCATTTATGTTTTGACCGGATGCAATGGTGCATACCAATCCCATTATGAAAAATAGTGTCCTTTTCATCAGTTTAATTTTCTATGATTTTTGATTGAATGATTAGCGTCTTCCGCGACCTCCAGATCGACCTCCTGAACTTCTACCGCCAGAAGACCTCCCGCCGCCAGAACTTCTGCCTACGCTCGAGCTTCTGCTCCCACCGGAACTCCTGCTGAAGCTTCCTGAACTTCTTCCGCCACTTGATGACCTTCCATAGCTGGAACTTCTGCTGCTTCGAGAGCTGCTACCATAACTTCTTGAAGAGCTGCTTCGAGCACTTCTTGAATAGGTGCTGCTGCGCGGTGACGAACTTCTTGAGGTTCGGTAACCAGAGCTATTGGCACGAGAAGATCTGCTACTGCGATAAATATTGCTATTGGCACTTCGACTGCGTGGTGCAGTACTACTGTAGGTTCTTCCTGATCGCGTAATACCATTGTAACGCGGTACCGCTCTAGTGCTTCTGCTACTTCGATATTGTCTATTACGTGCTGCCGAAGAATTTATGGAGCTTCGTGACGTAGCCGTACCACTTCGCCTGTAGGCGGTGGAATTTCTACCAGAGATATTACTCCTTCCTGAACTTGCACGTCTAACTGCAGACGAACGTCCTGCTGTACCTCGGTAATTTGCACTTGACCGTCCTCTATTGTAGGTTCTGGCAACGCCATTGTTATTGATGAAGCTATTATTGTATCCTCTTCTATTGAATCGGTTATAGTAGTTACCATATCTACCCCAGTTACCGGCATAACCCCATTGGTTCCAGCCCCAGCCACCGTTCCAACCCCAGTTGTTCCAGCCCCAGCCTGCGTTCCAGCCCCAGCCCCAACGGTTCCAGCGCCATGGATTGTTCCAGCCCCAGCCCCAGCGGTTCCAGCCCCAACCAAAGCCTCCATTCCATAACCAAGGGTCGTTCCAGCCCCAGCCCCAGCCAAGGCCTCCGCCCCAGCCCCAGTTGTTCCAACCCCAACCGTTGTCAATAACGTTGATGGTCAGGTTTGTAGGGTTATCTCCCCAGCCAGGATTTCCCTCATAGGTATTATTGTATGCAAAATAATCAGTTTGTTCCCCTAACGGAATACTATCATTTTCCGTTCCGCTATAATAACCATCTACATCAGTGAATATCTCGGAATCCAATATCTCTGCATATTGGTCTGCTTTTTGACCGAAATAATCACCGTAAAGGTTTTGTTCCCGTGTTTCGTTTCGAACCGCTTCAGCCGACTTCTTTTCAACCACAACTACACGATTACCATTTGAATAGATGCCATCTTCCTCGTAATAAGAGGCTTGCTGGTACGAACCACAGGAAGAAAGAATCAACACTCCTACCATCAAAAATGCTGGAAGGATGTATTTATTTTGGCGGGGTAAAATGTTACTCATTATATCTGCTTTAATTGTTCAACAAATTAAAAAATAGTTAGTTTTGACCTTCTATTTTTCATTTAATAAGTCACAAGTTTTGTGCCAAACTATTCTAAATGGGTAAAAATCTTACGAGTAGAACTGAAGATTATTCAAAATGGTATAATGAATTGGTCGTTAAGGCTGATTTAGCTGAAAATTCTGGGGTTCGTGGTTGTATGGTCATCAAACCCTATGGTTTTGCCATATGGGAAAAAATGCAAGCTGGTCTTGATAAAATGTTCAAGGATACAGGGCATCAGAACGCGTATTTTCCGCTCTTTATACCGAAATCATATCTGAGTAAGGAAGCCAGCCATGTTGAGGGTTTTGCTAAAGAATGTGCTGTTGTTACCCATTATCGATTAAAGAATGCGGAAGACGGTAGCGGCATTGTTGTGGATGAAGATGCAAAACTTGAAGAGGAACTCATTGTTCGACCTACCTCAGAAACCATTATTTGGGACACCTATAGAAAATGGATTCAGTCCTACCGTGACCTCCCCTTGTTGTTAAACCAATGGGCCAATGTGGTTCGATGGGAAATGCGTACACGCTTGTTCTTGAGAACGGCAGAATTCTTATGGCAAGAAGGGCATACGGCACATGCAACACGGGAAGAAGCCGTGAAGGAGGCGGAATTGATTTTAGACGTTTACGCCACTTTTGCTGAGCAACACATGGCCGTGCCAGTTGTTCGCGGCTTAAAGACCGAAAGTGAGCGTTTTGCAGGGGCAGAAGAGACCTATTGTATTGAGGCATTGATGCAAGATGGTAAAGCACTCCAGGCAGGAACCTCACACTTTTTAGGCCAAAACTTTGCAAAAGCCTTTGATGTAAAGTTCGCAACCAAAGAAGGAAAACAGGAACATGTTTGGGCAACATCTTGGGGTGTTTCAACCCGACTGATGGGGGCATTGATTATGACCCATAGCGACGATAACGGGCTGGTATTACCACCTAAACTTGCTCCAATTCAAGTAGTTATCGTTCCAATATATAAGGGAATGGAGCAGTTGGCTGCTATTGCGGAAAAAGTCAACCCTTTGGTAAAACAATTGCAGCTTAAAGGAATTTCTGTAAAGTTCGATGATCGTGATACCCACAAGCCAGGTTTCAAGTTCAACGAGTATGAATTAAAAGGAGTTCCAATACGTCTGGCAATCGGTCAACGCGATTTGGAAAACGGTACTGTTGAGGTGGCGCGAAGGGACACCTTAGAAAAAGAATCGGTGTCGTTCGATGCAGTCATTGAAAAAATTGAAACCCTGTTAGTGGCTATTCAAGACAACATATTCAACAAGGCGCAGACCTATCGCGATGCGAACATTACGAATGTAGACTCCTATGAGGAATTCAAAAAAGTACTTAACGAAATGGGCGGATTTATTGCTGCCCATTGGGATGGTACAGCAGCCACAGAAGACAAAATCAAAGAAGAAACCAAGGCTACGATACGCTGCATTCCTTTGAATGTCGAAAAGGAAGAGGGCAAATGTATGGTGACGGGAGCATCCTCACCTTATCGCGTACTTTTTGCCAAGGCTTACTAGAAGGCTCAAAAAATAAATATACCCACTTGCAATACTGCAAAATAGTTGTATTTTTGCGTCCGCAAATTATGCAACTAACGTTCTTTGCAAAACATTTGGCCCGTTCGTCTAGGGGTTAGGACGCCAGGTTTTCATCCTGGTAACAGGGGTTCGATTCCCCTACGGGCTACTGATGTGGTGGAAGGTTAAAAATGGATGGTTTCATCCTTCGATTTCTAAGTTTCCAATACACGGCCCGTTCGTCTAGGGGTTAGGACGCCAGGTTTTCATCCTGGTAACAGGGGTTCGATTCCCCTACGGGCTACAAGAAAAAATTTAAATTAAGACAATGGCGAATCATAAGTCAGCATTAAAAAGAATTCGAAGAAACGAAGCAGTACGTTTACGTAACCGTTACCAGCACAAAACAGTTCGTAATGCAATCAAGAAACTGCGGAATGAAGAAGATAAAAAAGAGGCTGAAGCTTTCTTGCCTTCTGTTGTAGGCATGATTGACAAGCTTGCAAAGCGTAACATCATACACAAAAACAAGGCTGCCAACTTAAAAAGTAAATTGGCCAGCAAGGTTGCGGCTATGTAAGCTTACACTAAAAATCTATTGAAAATCCTGATGGTAAACCGTCAGGATTTTTTTTGTCCTAAATTTTAAAACTACCTAACCGAAATACGGTCGTTTGCCCAATAAAAAACCGATGATAAAAAAGACATACATAATGCTGATGGCCCACCATAAAATTAAGCGAAGGTTGTACTCTAGAAAGAACTCCACATTATGGTAGCCATTTAATACATAGAATGGATAGAAAAAATGGAAAACCAACATTCCAATATTGAACCAAATCATATGGTTGTAACGACTTGGTTGGGTTTTGTTAAGTCGATATAATTGTTGAAAGTGAAGACTAATGATTATTATTATAAAAATACAGGCCAAACAATTCGCAAAATATAGCCCTGAATGAAAAGGGTCTTGAAAGAATAACGATATGAGTACCGCAACCAGTGTTATCGCGGCAAAGACTTTTACCAGGAGTCGATTTTTAGCATCTTTTAAAAGTTTGTAATACAGCCAGTACAAATAGGTATAAAAGAATATATCGTAGATGTTGTAGATAATTACCGTATGCCAACTGTATTCCTCTTCGTCGAAAAATGAAAATTCTTCATAGAATAAAACAAAGTACCCTAGAATTTCATTGAAAAAAGTATAAGCGATAAGTAACGGAAATATTTTGAGGGGTGTATCAAAGTACTTCTTAAAGGTCACCAGCGAAGCCACCAGTGCGATGAAATAAAAAATTATGTAATATGGAATCAAAGGCCCTTACTAAGAAATAATTTGATAAAACGCTAATGTAGAATTTTAAACGAATTATCAAAATTAGAAACTAAAAAAGGGAGCAAATTGCTCCCTTTTCAAATAATTTTTAAAAATCGTCCGGTGGTGGAGGTCCTCCTTGGCTGTAGTTTAAGATTAAACTCCCTCCATTTTTGCTCGATGTATCACCTTTGCCTTTTAATGGAGAGGCAGCACCAGACCCATCAATGTAAAAGCCGAGGTTGACACCATCAAAATCGGTAGTTGGTACAATAAATAGGTTGCTTTTTCCATCTTGTGATTGGTCGTATTGACCAAAATAGAAACGTAAGGTATTCACATTAACATTGGCTGCATTTGCCTCTTGTTTAACGTAGGCAATGTATTCTTCGATGGTTTCCAAATCCCACTCAGAATATTGAATGGCTACAAAATCGTCTTTTTGGTTCACCTCGCGTTCGTACTTCTCAATAACACTGGCACGGTTTACCATATAATTGTTGTGCATGTTTTGGGCAGCACTAAAGCTAATAAGCTTTGCCGGTGCTTCGATAGCACCTTGTTCCGCATCTTGATTTAAATCTTCTGAATCTTCTTGGCACGCAATGATGACCAAGAATGAGGCGAACGCACCTAGGGCAACACCTCCTAATTGTTTTAATTTCATGTAGTTAGTTATTTGAATTAACAGTGTTCTAAAAGTAAGAAAAAGTGGTAGTATCTAGAAGAGGGTTTGTTAAGACGAATTATCTAAAAAACCGCCGACTACTTTTTAAAAAGCCAATTGAGAAAGATATGTACATGCAGGTTATTAGAATCAAAAGCGTAGTTTGAAGATTGAACTTTTGCCATAAGTCATATCTTAAAAAACCAATTAGATAAATAATTGGAAATAGTAGATAAAAAACGAAAAGACCTATCGAAACCCATGTCATTAAGTTATATTTTTCCCAGTTCCAATTCCAACCTCCTGATTTTATTCGGTTTGCAAAATAGAATATTACACAGATTGCAATAATCAATGATCCATAACAAGTTGCATAGAAAAGTGACATCTTAAGAGGGTTTTGATAAAAACTACTTATGATATATGAAATCAAAACAGAAATAGATAAAATTTTAATCCATTTTCTGGCTACCTTGTTATCAACTAGTCTCCAATAAAGAAAGTAGAAATAGCTATATATCACTAGGTCATAAAAATTGTAGATTAAATCGTTTGCCGAAATATTATCTGAAAAGAATGCAAAATCATCGTAATTTCTTACGAAGTAACCCAAGAGTTCATTGAATAAAGTATAGGCTATAATCATTGGAAAGTACTTTAACGCAGTGTCAAAGTACTTTCCATAATATCTGATGCTTAGAATAAGTGCTACTAAATAAGCGATTATGTTATATCGCTTTAGTGCGAATTCAAATAGCTCTTGAATCATTTTTTAGAAATCCCCAAAAGGTGGTGGCCCTGCATCTCCTCTGTTCAAAATTAGACTACCACCATTGTATAATGAAGTATTAAATGACGGTAATAGGGATGCCTTTTGTCTCGGTTCGCCCTCTTGTCCTCCATTGAATAAATTCCGTATTAGTTTGGCCTTACCGTCTTCACCAATATAAATGCCTCCATAGCCATCCTCAGCTTCTGCCGCAGGCACTATAAAGACCGTATTTCTTCTTTTCTTTTTCCAGCCTTTTTCAGTGTTGCCATAGTTGCCTAAATACAAACGCAAGCTATCAACCGTTGTTCCAGCTTTGTAGGCCTCTTGTTCAACATAAGCGATATAGTTTTTTACCACCTCAAGATTAAAGGTCACAAACTGGGTAGGCTCAAAGGGTTTGTCACCCTCGTCTTGCAAGCCCATTTCAAACTTTTGAATGCTGTTGGCCCGTCTTCTTTTGTAGTTTACGAAAAGCGAATCGGCTTGATCAATTGAAATAATTTGTTTCGGAGTAACTAGTACTTCCGTTTCCTCCATCGGTTCTTCGTCTTTTGACTCCTTGGGTTTTTCTTGGCAAGCCCCCATAAGCAAAAGCGTTACCATTGCAAACCCAGAAATGGTTTTAAGTGTTTTTTTCATTTTACACGATTTTAATTAGTGTTCTGTTTTTTGGGGGATTTCATTTACCCAACCAATTTTAATGGCTAAGTTGAAACCTAAAGATATGGCTTTTCTTAAATAATGTTAAGAAAAAACCCCAGCCTTTCGGTGGGGTTCTTACAATTTTAATAGGTATCGTTTAAGTGCTTTTAAATTGAATTACTCATTCATCGTAAGCAAAAACTCTTCGTTATTTCTAGTTTGCTTCATACGCTGCTCCATAAATTCCATGGCTTCAACTGGGTTCATGTCTGCCAAATATTTGCGCATGATCCACATGCGTTGAATGGTCTGTTCATCCAACAACAAATCGTCACGACGTGTTGAAGAAGAAATCAGGTCAATAGCTGGGAAGATTCTACGATTAGAGATTCTTCTATCCAACTGAAGCTCCATATTACCGGTACCCTTGAATTCCTCAAAAATCACCTCGTCCATCTTGGAGCCTGTTTCAGTTAATGCAGTCGCAATGATTGAAAGTGAACCTCCATTTTCGATGTTACGAGCCGCACCGAAGAAACGTTTTGGTTTATGCAGTGCATTAGCATCCACACCACCGGAAAGTACTTTACCTGATGCTGGTTGAACCGTATTGTACGCACGCGCTAAACGTGTAATCGAATCCAAGAGAATTACAACGTCATGACCGCATTCCACCAAACGTTTGGCTTTTTCAATAACGATGTTCGCCACACGCACGTGTTCGGTAGCCTCTTTATCAAAAGTAGAAGCAACCACCTCGCCACGAACGTTACGTTGCATATCGGTAACCTCCTCAGGGCGTTCGTCAATCAATAAAATGATTTGATACACCTCTGGGTGGTTGGCAGCAATACCGTTCGCGATGTCTTTTAATAACATCGTTTTACCTGTCTTTGGTTGTGCTACAATCATACCACGTTGCCCCTTACCAATAGGTGAGAAAAGGTCGATTATACGTGTTGACAATGAATTTTGACGATCGGCAACATTGAACTTCTCTTTTGGGAAAAGTGGTGTCAAATGCTCAAATGACACACGGTCGCGAACGACTTGTGGGTCAAGGCCATTGATTTTGTTCACTTTAATCAGTGGAAAATACTTTTCCCCTTCTTTCGGAGGGCGAATATTACCCAAAACCGTGTCACCTGTTTTTAGTCCAAACAATCGAATTTGCGATTGTGAAACGTAAATGTCATCAGGCGAAGACAAGTAATTGTAGTCAGAAGAGCGCAAGAATCCATAGCCATCCTGCATAATATCCAACACACCTTCACTGGTTATGATGCTATCAAACTCGAACTCAGGTTCCCGATAACGGTTTTTCAAGTCCTTGTCGTAATTGCTATTTTTTTCTTGTCGGTTGTTGCGATTGTTCTGATGGTTTTTTCGGTTGTTCTGGTTTTTGTTGTTTTGACGATTGTTGTCATGGTTTCTGGCATTTTTCTGGCCATTACCCTTGTCTCCGTCAGACTTTTCAGAACCACCTTGCGACTCGTTTTTAGGAGTTCGTTCTCGCTTTTGCTTTGGAGCCTCGTTTGATTTTTTTGCTGGGGCTTCAGCTTTTGTTTCTTCAACTTTAGCTGTAATTTTTTTCGGGTTTGATGCTTGAACATCTAGGATTTGATAGACCAAATCCAATTTTTTCAAAGATTTGAACTTGGGAACGTTCATTTCTTTGGCAATCTCGTGAAGTTCGGCAAGTTTTTTTGCCTTAAGATCCGTAATCTCGAACATTAATTAATAAGGTTAATTGTACTTGTTTTCTAAAAAAAATTTGAAGTGAAATAGGTTGTAGATAACGAGGGGATAAGAATTCCCGGGGTAAGTCTCAAACCATTACGGTGCAATGATACAAATAAAATCGTAACAACAATGCCAATTTATCGAAAAGACCTTTATTTTTGCCCTCTAAAGTGGAAATGAAACAATGATACAACGCATACAGACGTTTTACTTGACACTGGTTGCCTTGTTGAACCTAGTTTTACCGTTCTTTGTCAGTTTATGGGTTGAAGAAGAAAGTGGACCAATCTTCGCCAAAAACAACATGCTGTTTCTGGTTGCTTTTGTTTTGATTGCGCTGCTTGCCGTGATTTCTATATTTCTATATAAGAAAAGACAAAACCAGTTTGTGGTGAACAGACTGAACATGATATTAAATCTTCTTTTACTAGGATTTTTCGTTTACAGATCGCTAAACTTATCCGGAGAGACGGCGGTTTCTGAGAAGGGTATTGGGATGCTGATTCCTGTATTTTCTATCGTTTTTCTGGTCCTGGCCAACAGGGCTATCAAAAAGGATGAAGATCTTGTAAAATCTGTTGATCGTTTACGTTAAACCTAACATCTTAGTAGTATTAGTGCGAGAAGCCCCTGAATTCAGGGGCTTTTTTGTTTCTGACTATTTTATTTTTTTGAAATGGTGTCACTCCATGATGTTTTCAACGGTAAATCCGTTGTTGAAACTAATATCCGTCAATGTCTGTACCAAGCTGGGTTCTTCTGAAAACTCACCTTTTTCATTGGGTAGAAAATAAGTACGTTTTGTAGCTATCATTTGCCCGCCCACATTGGTATAATCATAATTTGCAATAAGTATTGGTTCATTGACCCCTAAGGCTGGTAGTGAGAATAGAAAACGGCTCGCCATTTTGGTCTCTGGGTCGATAAATAGTATATAGGTGTCGTTTTGTTCTTTACCCGTAACTGCTGGGTCATACGTGACCAAAACCTTATCATAGATTTTTCCTTCGAAATCTTCTTGACCTATATACTCAGAAATGGTTCCCGAATCATTCAATTTATAGGGCATTACAAACCAGAAGAAATTGGCCCTACGTAAAAATTCACCCATGCCAATATTTTGAGGGTCTTCGTTTACTTCTCCATCAACCATAACTTTAGTCGCCGAACCATCAAAATGTTGCTCCACTACACCTTCTTTATCAGGCATTACATTAATTTCATGTTGGGTGTATTTGCCATAACTAGCTTCATTCGAAAAGATATAGCGTTCCGTTGAAAGATCCGTTTTATTAGCTGCAGGACTATGATAACGGTAGGTATATTGAACATCTTTTTTGCTGTAAAGGTCGTCCCAGCCCCCATGTGCATACTCCATTGCAGCAAAAACTGAAGTTAGGTTATTGGTATCGTAAACAGGTTCTGCCACCATTTCTTCAGCCATTAGCTCGTCTTTTGCGTTTTCCTTTTTCGCCTTTTCAGCACAAGAAAAGATGAGCACTAGGTTGGCTAAAACAAAAATTCCTAAAAAATTAGATTTCATGTTGTTCTCTTTAAAAGTTGTTTACCCTCTTAGACGATAAAAACCTAGTAACTTACTATGCTAATTAAAAACAGGAACTAAAGTTTGAAAGTGCCACTGAATTGGGCTATTTGAAACCCTTTTGAACGGACTTCCATTGATGCTTTGCTTTCTAAATCAAGCAATGGATTGGTATGGTTTAAATGGATAAAGTGAATTTTTGATTTTTCGTTTTCTGGAAGGTCTTTAAATAGCTCCAAGCTCTCAATCACAAACGGGTGTGGAATTTCAGAAACGTCTCTATGGTTTACCTCATTTGCATCGAAGAAGGTGGCATCCAAAAAGGCAAAGTCGACCTTTTTCAACTCTTCGACAATTGATTTCTCCCACAAATACCACTTATCAATATCTGGGATAAAAAGTGCAGATTTTTTACTGCCAATTATTTTAAATCCAACCGTTTCAGCATACTCCCCTCTATGTGGAACAAGGAAAGGTATTACGGTTAGGTTTGGTGTCAACTGCATTTTTTCATCAGTTGTCATTTCGATTAATTCGATGTTTTTTAGGTTGACCAATTGGTCCCAAGGTCCATTTTTCTCCAAAAAAAGTTTCATTTTAGGCATGGCATAAACCGGAACATCTTTGCCGCCCAGAGCTTCCCTTCCCAAATACATTAACCCTGTATAGTGACCAATATGTGCATGGGTTAAAAAGATACCGTCAGGTGCTTTTCGCTCAGGTAGTGTGTATTCCTGAACCATTTTGAGTTGCGTTGTAAAGTCAGGTGAGGCATCGAAAATGTATGTTCGTTGATTTTCATGGTCAATAACCCCAAGGGAAACCACCTTTCTTGAAGGGTCAGGTTCGTCAAAAAGAACAGCACAACATTCTTTTTGGCACCCTATATGTGGGCTTCCACCATCTTGAACCGTACCTAAAATAAGTAAGGTAACCCCTTTGTTTTGCGCATTACTGGGAATAGCGTAAATAAGCGATATGAATAGAAGTAAGTATTTCATCTTTTTCCTAACTCAATTACTTCAAGGTCACTGATTTTATCACCATCTATAACAAATCTAAGCATGGTTCTAACTTGGTGAAAACCATGTTTTCCGCACGCACCTGGATTCATGTGCAATACTTGCAACTTTTTATCATTCATGACCTTTAAAATATGCGAGTGGCCACAAATAAATAGTTTTGGAGGATTGGCCCTTATTTCATCACGAACACGAATGTTATATCGGCCAGGATATCCGCCAATATGAGTTATCCAAACATCGACCTTCTCACAGAAAAAACGATTGTGTTCTGGAAATTCTTTTTGGATAACATGGTCATCAATATTACCGTGAACCCCTCTTAGCGTATTTATGGCCGCCAACTTATCGGTCACCGCTAAACTGCCAATATCACCCGCATGCCAAATTTCGTCAGCTTGTTCAGCATACTTCAATATGGACTTGTCCATATGGCCATGGGTATCGGAAAGCAAGAGGATTTTGGTCATGACGCTAAAAATATGCTAAAGTAATTTGTCGGCAAAGCAGTATGGAAGCTATTAGGTTATCTTTGATGCATACCAATTCAAACACTTTTTTGCGGTTTTTCATTGAACTTTCGTATTTCGGCAAGGGTTATCATGGTTGGCAACGTCAGCCCAACGCTGTTTCCATACAACAAACCCTAGAAGAAGCCCTTTCAACTTTAATGCGCAACAAAATTGAATTGATGGGTGCCGGTCGTACTGATGCTGGTGTTCATGCCAAGCAACTTTTTGCACATTTCGATTTTGAGGATGCCATTGATTGCCCTGAACTTAAAAGAAGATTGAATGCCTTTCTACCAGAAGACATAGCTATTCAACAAATTTTTGAGGTTGGCGTGGAGGCACACGCTCGGTTTGATGCAATAGCACGGAGCTATGAATATTGGTTGGTTCAAGATAAATCCCCATTTTACAAAGACAGTGCTCATTTTATAAGGGAACCTCTGGATTTTGAGGCTATGAACAAAGCGGCCATTTATTTATTGGAACACCGGGACTTTGAATGTTTTTCAAAATCAAATACCGATGTAAAAACGTATTTGTGCAACATTGAAAATGCAGTTTGGAGAATAGGAGATGAAAAGGCAGTATTTCATATTACTGCAGATAGATTCCTCAGAAACATGGTAAGGGCTATTGTTGGCACCTTATTGGAAATAGGTTTAAAACGGAAACCGGTAGAATGGATGCAACATGTTTTACAAAGTAAGGACCGCAGTGAGGCCGGTGTTTCAGTGCCTGCAAAAGGCCTATATTTGACCCAAGTGGTCTACCCAGATTCCATACATATATGAGTAACGAAAAAGAGACAGGAAAAGCATTTGATTTTAAGCTATTTAAGCGCGTGTTCGAAAAAACGAGGCCGTATCGGGTATTGTTTTATTCCGTTGCGCTTATAGCAATTTTGCTTTCAGCATTCTCGGTTTTGACGCCAATTCTTATTGGAGATATTGTAGATGGAGCTATAACCAATAAAAATGCCGAAAGACTTTTATACTTGGTATTGGCCATGTTAGGCGTTTTGATAGGAGAGGTGACCTGCCAGTTACTGTTTACCTATTTTGCCAACCTCTTAGGGGAATCTGTTATTAAGGACGTCCGAATCGAACTTTTTAAGAAGATTATCGGTTTCAAAATGAAATATTTTGACACCTCTTCAATTGGTGTTTTGGTAACCCGAGCAGTTGCCGATATGCAACGTATTGGTGAAATTTTTAGCCAGGGCTTTTTTGTAATAGTGGCCGACCTACTAAAGATGTTGGTCGTTGCAGTTATAATGTTGGTAATGAATTGGAAATTGGCCTTGATTGTATTTGCTATACTTCCGGTAATCTTGTATGCTACACGTCTTTTTCAGCAGGCAATGAAATCTGCCTTTATTGAGGTGCGTGCTCAGGTGGCTAATCTCAATAGCTTTGTGCAGGAACGAATTGCAGGAATGAAAATCGTTCAGTTGTTTAATCGTGAACGTATTGAAAAAGAAAAGTTTCGTCGTATTAATGAAAAACACCAAAACGCTTGGTTACGAACGGTCTGGTACAACAGTATTTTCTTCGCTGTAGCTGAGTTGTTGGCTGCTGTGAGCGTTGGTTTGATTGTCTGGTTTGGCGGATTGCAAAACGTAGCTGGCGTTGCTCCTGACGAATATGGTGACATCTTCACTTTTATTCTTTTTTCAGGAATGCTATTTCGTCCCTTACGTCAAATAGCTGATAAATTCAATACCCTTCAAATGGGTATGGTTGCCGCAAATCGTGTCTTTAAAATCCTGGATACCGAAAGTCAGATTCAAGATGGTGGTACAATTGAAAAACCACAGATAAAGGGTGACCTTAGATTTGATAAGGTTCATTTTGGTTATGTAGCTGATGAAGAGGTGCTCCATGGAATATCTTTTGATGTCAAGGCAGGTCAAACCATAGCCATTGTAGGGGCCACTGGGGCTGGTAAGTCAACTATCATAAATCTCTTGAATAGATTCTATGAAATCAATTCGGGTCAAATTTTGGTTGACGATATTGATATTCAGCAATATTCATTAAAATCGCTCCGCTCCCATATTGCTGTGGTGCTCCAAGACGTGTTCCTATTTGCTGATACCATTGCCAATAATATTTCTTTAAAAGACGAATCGGTTACTGTAACTCAAATTGAAGAGGCCGCGAAGCAAATAGGGGTGCACGAATTTATATCCAGTCTACCCGAAGGGTATCAATATAACGTGAAGGAACGAGGAACCATGTTATCAAGCGGGCAACGACAATTGATAGCATTTTTAAGGGCCTATGTCAGTAATCCAAGCATTCTGGTTTTAGATGAGGCGACTTCTTCAGTAGATACCTACTCTGAGCAACTCATTCAAAGGGCAACCGAAAAAATTACCGAGGGTAGAACTTCAATTATCATAGCCCACCGTTTAGCGACCATAAAAAAGGCTGATAAGATTTTGGTTATGGATTCGGGTAATATTGTTGAAATGGGAACGCATAAAGAGCTATTGAAATCTGACGGGTATTACCGTGATTTATATGAAGCCCAATTTATGGCTGAGGAACTGGTATGATTGCTATTTTGGCCTAAAATCTTCAATGTCCATAAAACCAGTCATGAATCCAATAATAGCAATGACTATTCCTATTACCATAAATACCATAAAAAATAGGAAGACATAAGCCAAGGCTCTGATAATGGTACTACCTATTCCAATACCATGTATTCTTTTAAAGACATAAAATTGGAATCCTATCATGACCAAGAGCACGTACCAATTTATCGATTGGTAATTCAAGTCAAATAAACCGAACAAGGGCAATAGTACGATGAACTGTACAAAAGACATTTGTGCAGTTGTATAAGCATTGGTAACCAGGTGTTCGGTAAAATTGAGTTTCCTTTTATCTAAAAACAGAATCCAAGTCATTAAGGCATATATGGGCATCATAAGATAGGATAGAAGCCCCTGATAGTCGAAAATAAAGTCCATATCAGGACCTTTCTGACCGTTAATAGTGTTTTGCGTCATGTTTATACCATACCAATTGCGAAGAATGTAAAAGAGTAATCCAGAAAGTGTAATGGCAATCGCAAAATAACTTATTGGATTCATGTATTTCTTTCGAGCGCCCCCGATATAACCTTCCACAACTACTTCGGGCTTTGTGAACATATGCCTGAAAGTCTTTAAGATGGTGTTGTCCAAATCAAAAACCTGAAAACTAATGTCTTGCCAAATATTCTTTAGCGTCAACCGGTTGTGAATGACCTTAGCACCACAAACAGGACAATAGCTGAAATCCCTTCTTAAGGAATGCCCACAATTTTTACACTCCATTAGCCTAAATCTTTTTTTATCATTGCGGTCAATTCTTCCAAGCTTTTATATAGAACGAACTCTCCATTTTTGATATATGAAATCATCCCTGTTTCTTCGCTAACCACAAGGCAGACTGCATCTGTTTTTTCGGTGATACCAATAGCCGCACGGTGTCGCAACCCGTATCTCAGTGGAATATTCCTTTCATTGGAAACGGGCAAAATAACCCTTGTGGCAGTGATATAATTGTCTTGAACAATGGCTGCACCATCGTGAAGCGGGCTATTCTTATAAAAAATACTTTCAAGAATGGGCTGGGTAATTTTAATGTTCATATCATCACCCGTTGATTTTACAAAATCGAGGTTGTTGGTCCGTTCAATAACCAGAATGGCTCCTGTTTTGCTCATGCCCATATTCTTACAAGCTCCTAAAATGGCCTCAACATCCACATCTGTGGGTAATGCTTCTTGCTTTAAAAACTTGAAATGCCTTATGAAACTTCGTTTGGAGGCGAAATTTGTGGAGCCAATGAGCAGCAGGAATTTCCGAATTTCTTGTTGGAAAACGATGATAAGGGCGATTAGTCCAATGTTCATGAATCCGCCTACCACACTACTTATCATTTTCATTTGAAGCAGTTCGGTCAATTTCCAAAGTGCCCAAACGATAACTATTCCAATAAAGATATTGATGGCAACAGTACCCTTGACTAATTTGTATACATAGTAAAGTAGAATGGCTACAAGAACAATGTCTATAAAATCGGTAACCTTAAAATCAAGGAAATTCAAAAAATCCATTAATGTAAAAATAGAAAAATGCACATTAGCTAATAGAACTTTTATAGGCTTCATGAATTTTTATGCACTCCACGGCCTCTTTTACATCATGAACCCTTAAGATGTTAGCACCATTTTCGAGTGCTAAGATATTTGCTGCTGTTGTGCTATTTAATGCTCCTTCAGGAGAGATGCCAAGTGTTTTATACAGCATTGATTTTCTACTTAGACCAGCCAGTATTGGTCTATCTAGGTTTTTTAAAAGAGCAAGGTTTTTAAGCAAGAAATAGTTTTGTTCAACGGTCTTTGCAAAACCGAAACCAGGATCTATGATTACATCATTGATTTTAAGTTGATTGGCAAGGGCAATTTTCTCTGAGAAATAGTAAATTATTTCTTTGAGTAAGTCGTCGTAATCCGTCATTGATTTCATGGTCTGTGGAGTACCCCTCATATGCATTATGATGTAGGGAACTTGATATTTTGCTACTACTTCGAACATTCTTTCATCAAGACTTCCTCCTGAAATATCATTGACCATTGCAGCTCCACCTTCCAAGCATTCCGTCGCAACCTCGCTGCGGAAGGTGTCAATGGAAATCAAGGTTTCGGGAAACATTTTGAGTACAACCTCAAGAACCGGTAGCACCCTTTTCTTTTCTTCATCAATTGAAATGTCGTCTGCTCCTGGCCGTGAACTATATCCGCCAATATCAATAAATGAGGCGCCCTCATTCAACATTTTTTCAACTTGATGAAGTAGCTCTTTTTCCTTTATGAAGCGCCCCCCGTCATAGAAAGAATCAGGGGTCAAATTGAGGATGCCCATTACCTTGGATTGGGACAAATCCAATAGCTCGCCTTTGCAATTAATTGTCATGGGTTTCCTTATCTTTGGCGGGTGCAGATTTGCATACCGATAAGCGAAATTACAACAATCACCTTCAATTCATGCAGCAAACATCGGCGGAGTATGACGAAGTTATAGACCAATGCAGGTCTCTTTTTACCAAAAAAGGAAAAGACTACGGTACCGCTTGGCGAATATTGAGACTACGTTCATTAACAGATCAACTATTTATCAAAGCGCAAAGAATTCGAGGACTTCAAGAAAATCAAGAACAAAAAATTGATGAAGGTCAGGAATCAGAGTTCATTGGCATTATCAACTATGCCCTAATGGGATTGATTCAAATGAATAAAGGTGTTGCAGAACAACCTGATATTGATGCTGCCGAAGCACTCAAACTATACAATGAACAGGTTGAGGTTACCAAAACCCTCATGGAGAATAAAAATCACGATTATGGTGAAGCATGGCGTGATATGCGTGTTAGTTCGCTGACCGACCTAATTCTACAGAAACTCTTGCGTGTGAAAAGCATTGAGAATAATCAGGGCAATACGGTAGTTAGCGAGGGTATAGATGCGAATTACCAAGATATTGTGAATTATGCGGTCTTTGCTCTAATCCACCTAAAATCAAAGTCATGAAGTATCTAGTGGGATTCTGTCGGGTATTCGTCGGTATTTTATTTATAATCAGTGGATTGATTAAGCTTAATGATCCGCTAGGGTTTTCATTCAAGCTCGAAGAATATTTTAGTCAAGGCGTACTTGACCTTCCCTTCTTTATGCCTTATGCACTTTCCATTGCCATAATCGTAGTCATAATTGAGGTATTGTTAGGTGTAATGCTCTTGCTTGGTTTTTGGCCCAAAACAACTGTTTGGAGCTTACTGGGAATGATTGTGTTCTTCACATTTCTTACTTGGTATTCGGCTTATTACAACAAGGTTACTGATTGCGGGTGTTTTGGCGATGCGATTAAACTAACCCCATGGGAATCTTTTACAAAAGACGTAGTACTGCTTGTCTTGATATTGGTTTTATTTATCGGTTTGCGGTACATCAAACCCTTTCTCAATAATAATACAACCCGAGCCATAGCAGCAACTTCATTGGTTGGTTGTGTTATTTTTTGCTATTACGTTTTGAATCATTTACCAGCCAAAGACTTTAGGCCCTATAAGATTTCTGCAAACATTCAAGAGGGTATGGAGATTCCTGAAAATGCCCCTGAAGCAGTGTATGATTATGCTTGGAAGTTCATGGTTAATGGACAAGAAAAAATAGTGACCACCAGTGGAGATTACCCTACTGTTGAAAATGGTGAATTCGTTGATGTTGAGACAACACTGATACAAGAAGGTTACGAGCCCCCGGTTCATGATTTTACAATAGAGAGAGATGGTGAGGACTTTACTGCCCAAATGTTGGAAGAGCCCAAACTTGTAATGGTAATCGCTTACGATTTGGCCAAGAGTGACCTACGGGCATTTTTAAGCATAAGGAAAATAACAGATAAGGCAATTGCTAAAGGTTATAAGGTGATTGGCATGTCAGCTTCAGGAAACGAAATTGGAAATACGATAAAGGAAGAATACAAATTAAATTTTGATTTTTACTTTACTGACGAAACCACTTTAAAGACCATTGTTCGTTCAAACCCGGGCGTTTTGGTGCTCAATAGGGGAACAATCAAACAAAAGGTACATTACAATGATTTGGAAGATTTAAGCTTCTAAATATTCAATCAAATAAACTTCAAAAGAGAACAAATGAGAACCAAAATAGTAGCCGGTAATTGGAAAATGAACAAAACACTTTCAGAAACGGAAGCATTATTGAGTGAGATTTCGGCAAAACTTCCAGACACCAAGGCAGAAGTAATTGTCGCACCAACTTTTGTGAACCTACAACGTGCGGCAAGACATTTGGAATCTTCGATAATTCAAGTAGCTGCGCAAAACATGCATTTCGCTGAAAACGGTGCTTACACTGGTGAAATCTCAGCAGATATGCTGCTTGATATCGATGTTGATGTTGTTATTTTGGGACATTCAGAAAGACGTTCACACTTCGGGGAAACAGATGAACTACTGGCCAAAAAAGTAAAAACAGCTCTAGAAAAGGGACTTAGAATTATTTTTTGTTTTGGCGAGGAGTTGGAAGATAGAAAGTCGGGCAACCATTTTAATGTGGTTGAAGGTCAACTTAAAAATGCACTTTTTGATTTGCCAGATTCTGCTTGGAGCAAATTGGTTTTGGCATATGAACCTGTGTGGGCCATTGGAACAGGAGAAACAGCCTCTCCTGAACAGGCGCAAGAAATGCATGCCTTCATAAGAAAAACGATTTCAGAAGCATTTAACTCAAGTATTGCTGAAAACGTGACTATCCTTTATGGTGGTAGTGTAAAACCAGGTAACGCCAAAGAAATATTCTCACAATCTGATGTGGATGGTGGATTGATTGGTGGTGCTTCCTTAAAATGTGATGACTTCATCGATATTGTAAAGGCAATTTGACGTATCTAGAATTCGATTTTATAATTCAACCCCTCCAACCCGCTTCTGAAATTCTCATTGCAGAATTGGGAGAGTTAGGTTTCGAAAGCTTTGTTGAGAATGAAAAGGGTCTACAAGCCTATATTCTTAAAGAAGACTTTCGCAGTTCCCAGTTGGAAGAACTTTACATTCTCAAAAATGAAGCTTTTTCCATAAGCTGGACCTCAAAAGAGGTAAAACAACAAAACTGGAATCAAGCTTGGGAGGCCAACTTTCATCCAATTACAGTTGGAAATACTTGTGTGGTTAGGGCCCCTTTTCATGAAAGCGTTGAGGTAGACTTCGAAATCGTCATTGAACCAAAAATGAGTTTTGGAACGGGTCATCATGAGACTACCCATATGATGCTTCAGCAAATTTTGGATAATGATTTTAAGGGAAAATCTGTGCTTGATATGGGTTGTGGAACCGGTGTTCTAGCCATACTATCTGAATTAAAAGGAGCTGCTTGTGTAGATGCCATCGATATCGATGAATGGTGCTACGAAAATTCAATAGAAAATGTAGGGCGTAACAATTGTACCAAAATAAAAGTCTATCAAGGCGATTCAAGTCTTTTGGAAGGAAAAACCTACGATGTAATAATAGCAAATATCAATCGAAACATTCTTTTACAAGACATACCCATCTACGCTAAGTCATTGAACACAGGTGGAGAACTCTATTTAAGTGGCTTCTATTTGGAAGATTTAACCGTTATAAATTCAAAATGCGAGTCCTTTGGATTGAAATTTGATAAAAATTATGAAAAGAATCGTTGGGTCTCGTCAAAATATGTAAATTGAGCAAATAAGCATAGTACTAATGGGCTTTCAAGAAAAACATCAAGAAGAACTATTAGTTGAGGAAGAAACTGTCGATTTAAATGAAATCGTTCTCTTCAATGACGACGTGAATACTTTCGACCACGTTATAAAGACCCTTATGAACGTCTGTGAACATACTCCTGAGCAGGCTGAACAATGTTCTTTGATTGTTCATTATAAGGGTAAGTGTACTGTAAAGACCGGTGAATACAATGATCTTAAACCAAGATGTTCCAAATTATTGGATGCTGGATTAAGTGCTGAAATTGTATAAGCGCCCTTAGAGTCCTCCTGTTCGTTGAAGTTTTTGTATATTCCTCTAAACAAAAGTTCCCTAAATTGAGGCTTCTCACAGTATTGATTTGTGTTATTACCATTAACACTGTTGCAGTTTCACAGGAAATTCCTCCCATCAATTATTTCACGCCCATAGACTATAATGGTGAAAATCAGAACTGGTCAATTTCACAATCCAATGACCGACTCATTTATATTGCAAATAATGAGGGCCTATTGGAATTTAACGGGGCAGACTGGTCGCTGTACAAAACACCGAATCAAACTACTATTCGTTCTGTTGAAGTGGTCGGTGATAGAATTTACACAGGATGTTACCGAGAGTTTGGCTACTGGCAAAAAAATGAATTTGGAATATTGGATTATAAATCTCTTTCCCAGGATTTTTCACAACAATTGGAAGATGAGGAGTTTTGGAACATTCTTCATGTGGAAGATTTTGTCCTTTTTCAATCCAAAAAAAGAATTTATACCTATGATTTAAAAGAGCAATCCCTAACGACAATTGAGGCAAATTCCTCCTTTCCAAGAATGTGGTATGTGGATGGTCAAATTTATTTTCACATAACAAATAAGGGATTATTCAAGCTGAACCAAGGAAAAAAGACCAAGGTTTACGATTTTACACCTTTTATTGACGATGAGGTTATATCCCTTTTTGAACTTCAAGACGATTTAATTGTGTTAAGTCGTCATCAGGGTTTCTTTAAGATTTCAGATGATACTTTGAAGCCATGGAATACCAATGTTGATGGTATATTAAGTCAAGCAACGGTTTATAGCGCAATACAGCTTGCCAATAAACAAATTGCCATTGGTACTGTTTCCGCTGGCTATCTTCTAATTAATGAAGAAGGTAATCTTATCTATCAAATAAATGAGAAAAACGGACTGCAAAACAATACGGTGTTATCACTTCACGAAGATTTTGATGGTAATATTTGGTTGGGGCAAGACTACGGATTGAGTTGTATAAATACCAAAGCACCCTTTAAGATTTTCAACGGAATTCAAGGTAATGTTGGGAGTGTATATACCGCAAGTGAATTCGATGGAAGATTGTTTTTGGGCACTAATCAAGGTCTCTATGTCAGGGAAAAAGAGAATGATGCTGGTTTTCAATTAATCGAAGGTACCCAAGGTCAAGTTTGGTCGTTGGAAAATATTAATGGCGAGTTGTTTTGCGGCCATCATACCGGAACATTCATTATTGAAGATGTAAATGCGAGAAGAATCAGTTCTATTCCAGGAACTTGGACATTTAAAAGCATGAAGAATCAAACACGTATTCTTCAGGGAAATTACGACGGCCTGTATGTTTTGGAAAAGAAAGAAGATGTTTGGCGGGTAAGAAATAAGGTTAAGGGTTTTGATAATTCAGCACGATTTATTGAATATTGGGACAACCAAATTTTTGTGAATCATGAATACAAAGGGGTATTTCGAATCGAAACGGATACAGACCTAACAAAAGCCTTGCAAATTAATGTCGATACTACAATTCGAGGGCATAATTCCGGATTAGCTAAATATAAAAATGAAATTATTTATACCTATAAAGAAGGGGTCTTTAAATACGATTCGAGACTTAAAGAATTTAAAAAAGATACTTCCTTATCAAAGGTTTTTATTGAAGAAGAATATGTTTCTGGTAAGATGATTTCCAATGGAGATAGGTTGTGGTTTTTCGCAAAATCACATTTAGCATCCGTAAATTCTGGTAACCTTTCCAATAACCCTATTATTGAAAAAATTCCATTAAGTGAAGAACTTCATAACAATATAGCAGGATACGAGAACATCACTAATCTGAATAAAAAAGGACATTATATATTGAGCAGTGGTTCAGGTTACTTGACAATGAAACTAGATGGCCAAAAGCAAAAACCACATCTAATTCAGATTGGTAAAATTGAAGAAATTTCAGAGACGGACCCAGACGAAATCAAAAATCGCTTAAGCCTTGAAGGTCCGGTCCAACTTTCCAAAAACCAGAATAATATAAACTTTTCGGTGTTTACCGCTCAGTACAATAAACACGACAAGCCTTTATATCAATATAGACTTCTTGGCCTGTATCCTAATTGGAGCGAATTGTCAGATCAATCATCAATCTCATTCAAGAATCTACCTTACGGAGAATTTGAATTTGAAACACGTTCTATGGTTGGAAAGACATTTTCTGAAAATATCGCTTCGTATTCTTTTACGATACGTAAACCGTGGTTTGCAAGTACGGTTGCCCAGATAGCTTACGTTATCTGTGGAATACTTGGATTTCTTTTGTTGCATAGTTCATACAGGCGATATTATCGAAGAAAACAAGAAAAATTGATAAGCAAGACACAACGCGAAATGCAGTTGGAAAAAGCAAAAAATGAGCGGGAATTGATTCGGTTGAAAAATGAACAATTAAACCAGCGTTATAAAATGAAGAGTAACGAGCTCGCTGCGTCAACCATGAGCCTTATCAGAAAAAATAATGTTTTGACCGAGGTCAAGAATTTATTGAAAGAAAAGTTTGATGATGAAGGGGAATTAGAAGGGGTTTATGATATAATTGATAATAGTTTAAATAGAAACGATGATTGGGAATTATTTCAAGAAGCTTTTAATAATGCTGATCGTAAATTCTTGAAAAAATTAAAGAATGCCCATCCCAAATTAACACCAAATGATATCCGTTTATGTGCATATCTACGTCTTAATTTATCCTCTAAGGAAATAGCACCGTTGTTCAATATATCTCCTAGAAGTGTTGAAATAAAGCGATATCGATTGCGAAAAAAAATGAATTTGTCTCATGATGAAAATTTGACTGACTACATCTTAGACCTATAATTCCTATACAAAAGGCAATTAAACCTCAACATCACCTATACAAATCCGAATTTCACACAATTCAGTTAGTTTTTCCAAGAAAACCTCGAATTGATAAATTGTCAATAAACAAGGGCTCTAAATAGCTATTTGATAATAAATGAGCATTATTTTCAATTATGTATATTTTTTGTTGTGGCCAAGAATACGAATTTCCTAATAATGCTTTTTAATTTCGAAGCGCTTTAAGGCTTGCTACATACATTCATTAGTCTTCCTGCAAAAACTAAACTTCAAAATTATTTTGTTATGAGAAAAAAAATCTCACTTTATGGCCTTTTGATTTTTGGCCTCCTTTTCGTCCTAAACTCTTGTGAGGATGATGACATTACACAACAGGTAATAACACCTACAAATGTCACTGCGGCAATAAATGCTTTGGCAGATGGTTCAGGTACAGTTACCATTACCCCCGCCGCGGAGAATGCAATCAGTTTCTTGATTACTTTTGAAGAGGGTGCTTCGTCCGTTATAAAAGCGGGTGAAAGTGCGACTTATACCTATGCTGTCGGTGGAAGCTACACAATAACAATCGTAGCTTATGGACAAGGATTGGGTAATGCTACAATCACGCAAACAGTTGACGTTAATGTAGAAGCTGATCCGAACGAACCCCTTTTTGGTTCATGGGTAATGGCCAATGAAGCAGGATCGTTAGGTGTTGGACCAGCTCCAGGAGACGTGAGTTTCTTTGCTATAGATGCAGCAGGACTTGTTCAACGAGCTTGTTATTTTAATGATACTTATGTTTTTGGTGATGATGGTTCGTTTACAAACAATCTTGGTGATGAAACATGGCTAGAAGGATGGCAAAGTGGAATGGCAGATGCTTGTGGAGCACCAGTAGCTCCTCATGATGGTTCTGCTGATGCAACCTATTCTTTTGATCCAACTGCTGGTACGTTGACCATTTCTGGTGCAGGCGCCTATCTTGGTTTACCGAAAGCCGTAAATGGAGGTGAACTTCCAAATGTCGATTTACCGGATTCAATTACATACAATGTAACTCTTTCGGATGATGGTGAAACCATGAACGTTGTTATTGAAACCGCAGCGGGTATCTATTGGAATTACAAAATGGTTAAAGGTGACGGTAGCGATGTTGTAGTAGATGATGGCGGTGATGATGGTGGAATGGGAACCGGTGAGCTTATCAACGGTGATTTTGAAGCAGGAGCAGATCCATGGACCGTTGGCGTCGGTTCTGATCCAGCACCGGTAGTAACTGTTGATGGCAATACTTACTATTCGGTAATGGTTGAAACTGCTGGTGATGTCTTTAGTGTAAACTTAAGCCAGACAGGTTTGAATATAGTTCCAGGAACAAATTATGTATTACAATTTGACGCATGGTCTGATCGCGATAGAAGTATAATTGCAGGTATCGGCCTCAGTGGCGGAGATTTTGCTAATTCCAGTGTTCCTGTTAATTTGACTATGGACATGCAAACGTTTACTTTAAATCTGAATGCGGATGGTTTCGGTGATGCAAACAGCCGTGTACTATTTGACAATGGTGGCGAAGTCGGAATGGTCAACATCGATAATGTATCCCTAACAGAAGGAGGAGACGGAAGCGATACCCTTGGTGAAGGTGTTGGCGAAGATTTGGTTACCGTGTTTACCACTTTAGTATGGGCCGATGAATTCAATACCGATGGTGCTCCTGACGCAGCAAATTGGGACTATGATTTAGGAACAGGTGATAATGGATGGGGCAATGGTGAGATACAGTCTTACACTAGTGATGCTACAAATGTTATCGTTGAAGGAGGAAACCTCAAAATTACGGCAAGAGCAGAAGAGGCTACTGGTGAAGGAGTTTATTATTTCGATGATTTTCAGTTATTGGATGCCGGAGGCGTGAGTCAAAGTGTTGTTGAAGATTTTGAAGGTGCAGCACCAGCATTTACCGATTTTGGAGGTGCAACAACTGAGGTAATCTCCAATCCTGATGCCAGTGGTGTTAACACTTCGGCTACAGTGGCTAGAACGACAAAGAGTCTTGGTTCTGAGACATTTGCTGCATCGTTTTTTGATGTTTCACCAGCAATAGACGTTCCAGCGAACCCTACAATATCAGTAAAAACATGGTCACCCATTGCCAATGCTGTTGTTCGTTTGAAAATCGAAGATTCAAATGATGGAAATAACTTTGCTGAAGTTGATGCAACTACAAGCACATCTGGAGCTTGGGAAGAACTGACATTTGATTTCAGCGGGGCGGCAACCTTTAACTACGATAGGATTGTGATTTTCTTTGATTTTGGAAACCCTGGAACAGCTGCACCAGCCTATTCTTCAGCTAGAATAAAATCTGAAGGCTTGCAAGAGTTTACTTATGGAAGGGTAGAAACCAGAGCTAAACTTCCTACAGGTGGTGGAACATGGCCTGCAATATGGATGTTGGGTGCTGACTACCAAACAAACCCATGGCCTGGAGCTGGTGAAATGGATATCATGGAGCATGTCGGAAACAATCAAGACGTAGTTTTAGGTTCTACGCATGATCCTAATAATTTCGGTGGTAACTCCAGAACAGGAACAGTTACTGTTGAGGGTGCTTCTGATGAATTCCATATATATGAAATGGAGTGGACACAGGACAGTATTATGTTCGCGGTTGATGGAGTTGTATTCCATTCTGTAACAAACGATGGGACTTTACCTTTCAACAAAGATTTCTTCTTCATTCTCAACGTAGCGATGGGTGGAAGTCTTGGAGGCGATATCGACCCAGCCTTTACCGAATCTACCATGGAAGTTGATTACATCAGAATGTATCAATAAATGGATTAAAATAATTAAACAAAAGACCAGGTCTTCCTGGTCTTTTTTGTTTCATTTTTAAAATCGAAAAACTCTCAACAACCAAAACCTACTACATGTCACAAATCAAAAATTTGGAAGACAATCAGTTAGAGCATGTTACCATAGATGGCGAATTGTATTTCAAGATTCGCAATCATGATTCCATGAGGCCTTTTTTCATGAGTATTGTCAGTGATTCCAATCACTGGATGTTCATTTCAAGTAACGGTGGGTTAACTGCAGGCCGTAAAAACTCTGAATATGCGCTTTTTCCGTATTACACTGATGATAAAATTACAGAATCAGTTGAAACCACAGGAAGTAAGACCATCATTCGAATTCAAAAGCAAAATTCGACAGCAATTTGGGAACCTTTTTCAGACAAAGGAGACACTGCATATCGCATAGCTAGAAATCTCTATAAAAATAGTTATGGCAACAAAATTATTTTTGAGGAAGTCAATTTAGATTTAAAGCTCACCTTCAAATATCAATGGGCCAATTCTAATTTATATGGTTTTGTTCGTTCGGTAGATCTTATCAATAATGGCGACTTAGAAGTTAACGTCAGTGTTTTGGATGGCATTCAAAATGTTCTTCCGTATGGTGTAGGTAGTTATACGCAAACCAATTCAAGTAATTTGGTCGATGCTTATAAACGAACTGAACTGCTCGAAGAATCTGGTTTGGGCATTTTTGCTTTAAGTGCAATTATTGTCGACAAAGCAGAACCAAGTGAGGCGTTAAAGGCTAATGTTGTTTGGTCGTTGGGTTTCAGTAGTCCTAAACATCTCTTGTCTTCTTTACAGGTAGATGATTTTAGAAAGGGTGAATCAGTGCTTCAAGAGACTGATATTAAGGCGGAGAAAGGAGCATACTTTGTACAAGATGATTTTCATTTATCGGCCGATCAAAAAAAGAATTGGAAAATAATTGCTAACGTTAGTCATGACCATACCGCCGTATTTGGTTTGGATAGCGCCATAAAAAATGACCCAAATCTTGACACAAAACTTCTAAACGACATAAATTTAGGTACGGATAATTTGATCGCTCTTTGTGCAGCTTCAGATGGTTTACAAAAAACCAAAGATGTTCAACGAAATACACGACATTTTAGCAATACCCTCTTTAATATAATGCGCGGTGGAATTTTTGACCACGGTTATGTTCTTGAGAAATGGGATATCGAAAAGTACTTCAAAAACGCCAATAAAACCTTATTTGAAAAAGTAAGGAAGGAGCTAAATGGACTACCAGAAACTTTTAATCGTAAGACCATAGAAGAACTTGCGAATCAAATAGGTGATAGTAATTTCACCCGACTCTGTAAAGAATACCTGCCTCTAAAATTCAGTAGAAGACACGGAGATCCAAGTAGGCCATGGAATCGATTTTCAATAAATACCCGAAGCGAGAAAGATGGTTCGAAAATTTTGGACTATGAAGGCAACTGGCGTGATATTTTTCAAAATTGGGAGGCTTTAGCGATATCCTATCCACAATTCATTGAAAGTATGATTCATAAGTTTTTGAATGCTTCTACTTTCGATGGATATAATCCATATCGGGTAACTAAGGGTGGGTTCGATTGGGAAATTATTGAACCAGACGATCCTTGGAGTTACATCGGTTATTGGGGTGATCACCAAATAATTTATCTCTTGAAGTTTTTGGAATTTTATGAGGACACTGCTCCTGGTGAATTACAAAAGCTATTTACAAAGGATGTATTTGTATATGCTAATGTACCTTATCGAATCAAGGACTATGATGATATTCTTAAGAACCCCAAAGATACCATAGAGTTTGACGAGGATTTAGATAAGGAAATTCGAAAAACCAGGAATGAAGTTGGTGCAGATGGGGCACTTTTAAGAAATAAGGAAGGCGAAATCATTACCGTTAATTTTGTCGAAAAGCTCCTAGCCACGGCACTAGCAAAAGTTTCGAATTTTATTCCAGAAGCTGGTATTTGGATGAATACCCAGCGCCCAGAATGGAATGATGCCAACAACGCATTGGTAGGCAATGGGGTCTCCATGGCAACCCTTTATTACCTGCGCAGATTTTTGTCTTTTTTTAGCGCCGTTTTTGAAAAGTCCGAGGCATCAGAATTTCAAGTTGCAAATGAATTAGCCGACCTATTCAAAGAAATCAATGCAACTTTCGAAGCTGAAAAATTTATCCTTGAAGGTAAAGTGGACAATACTGCCAGAAAAAGGGTGGCTGACGGTTTAGGTAATGCCGCAGGAACATTCCGCACTAAGATTTACAAGAATCACTTTTCTGGAAAAAAAGAAAACATCTCAAAAAAAGAGCTGTTGAACTTCTTACATCTTTCGCTAAACTACTTAGAGCATTCCATTGAAGCCAATAAGCGTTCTGACAATATGTACCATGCTTACAACTTAATGACAGTTGAGAATGAAAAAGAAATTTCCGTTTCGCACCTAGATGAAATGTTAGAAGGTCAAGTGGCTGTTTTGAGTTCAAAATATCTTTGTCCAGAAGCTGCTTTGGAGGTTTTGGATGGGCTAAAACAAAGCAAGCTTTTTCGTGCGGATCAGTACAGTTATTTACTTTATCCCAATAAAGATTTGCCATTGTTTGCTCAAAAGAATCGTATTTCAGAAGAGGATGTTGATAAATCTGAATTACTAAAGCAGTTGATAGCTGAGGGCAACTTTGACCTTATTTCAAAAAGTGTTAAGGGTACCTATCATTTCAATGGCAATTTTAGAAATGCAAATGATGTTCAAAATGCTCTTGACGAGCTTCGTGAAACAAAATATTCGAATCTGGTAGATTCTGAGGAGGAAGCTATTTTGAATATTTTCGAAAGTGTTTTTAACCATAAATCGTTTACGGGGCGATCGGGAACATTTTATGGATACGAAGGACTTGGGTCTATCTATTGGCATATGGTTTCCAAATTGTTATTAGCAGTCCAAGAATGCTGTCTTAATGCCATTGAAAGTGAGGCAAGTGACGAGGTTATTGGTCGTTTATTGGAACACTATTACGAGATTAATGAAGGTATTGGGGTCCATAAGACGCCTAAACTTTACGGTGCCTTTCCCACTGATCCATATTCACACACTCCAGGAGGTAAAGGAGCCCAGCAACCAGGTATGACTGGTCAGGTGAAAGAAGATATCTTAAGTCGTTTTGGTGAACTTGGTGTTCGACTAAAAAATGGCAAGGTTTGTTTTGCTTTTGGTCTCCTGCGTAAATCCGAATTCTTGAGTACGCCTTCAGTTTTTCAGTTTAGGGATTTGATGGGTCATGAAAATGAAATACAATTGATTGAAGGTCAATTGGCATTTACCCTTTGTCAAGTTCCCATTGTTTATATGATTTCTAGTGAACCTAAGATGGTTGTTGTGTTGAACGATGGTTCTGAAACAATATTCGATACCAATGAGCTAACAGAAGAATTAACAGAAAAACTGTTTGCCAGGTCTGGTGAAATCATCGCTATAAGACTCAATATTAATGAAACACAATTAAGATGAGAAGAACGATAGGCATCTTAATATTTACCGCTGTATCAATTGTAATATTGATGAATTCATGTAAAGAACAGAACAATAGAAGTATACCAAAAACTCAAATTGAAAAAAAAGTGACAGCTTCAGATATTTTAGGAAATTCGGAGTATCAGGCAATTTCATACGGAGGGTATCGACATGCCGACCATTCAATTGAACCTACTATAGGAGAATTGAAAGAAGACATGAAAATTCTTGCTGCAATGGGCATCAAAGTGCTACGCACTTATAAGGTTCATTTACCACATGCTTCAAATGTATTGAAAGCAATAAAAGAACTAAGACAAGAAGATCCGAATTTTGAAATGTATGTGATGCTCGGCGCATGGATTGATTGCAAAAATGCATGGACTGATTTAGAGCCTGACCATGAATATGAAAGTGAACGAAATTCAGCTGAAATTGATGAAGCTGTACGTCTAGCTAAAAAGTATCCAGAAATTGTTAAGGTAATCGCGGTTGGCAATGAAGCTATGGTGAAATGGGCAACAAGTTACTTTGTGCAGCCTCGGGTAATTTTGAAATGGGTTAACCATCTACAAGAATTAAAATCGAAGGGTGAACTTTCCAAAGATCTATGGATTACCAGTTCTGATAATTTTGCTTCTTGGGGCGGTGGTGATTCAGAATACCATATTGAGGATTTAGACAAATTGATAGCAGCTGTGGATTACATATCGATGCACACTTATCCAATGCATGATACCCATTACAATCCAAATTTTTGGGGAGTTTTGGAAACCGAAGAAAGTTTTTCGGAACCGGAGAAGATTAAAGCTGCAATGATTCGAGCTCAAAATTATGCAGAGAACCAATACAATAGTGTGGTTGCTTATATGAAATCCTTGGGCATTGATAAGCCTGTTCATATTGGTGAAACAGGTTGGGCCAGTTTTTCTAATGGTTTTTATGGAGATGATGGTTCCATAGCCTGCGATCAATATAAAGAAGCCCTATTTTATAATTTAATGCGCGATTGGACCAATAAATCAGGAATATCTTGTTTTTACTTTGAAGCCTTTGATGAACCGTGGAAAGATGCTGAAAATCCTGGTGGTTCTGAGAACCATTTTGGACTTTTTTCTGTTGACGGAGAGGCCAAATATGTAATATGGGATTTAGTGGACCAAGGAGCTTTTAAAGGATTGACCAGAGGCGGTAACGAAATCGTGAAGTCTTTCGATGGTGATTTCGACTACCTGATGAGTTACATAAAAACACCCCCTTCAAAACCTGATGTAATGGCGAATCAACAATAACAAATTAAACCACCAGACAAATGAGCAATAGAAATCAATTGACAACCGTAAAGAAAGTGCCTTTAGGGCAGAAAATAGCCTTTGGCATAGGTATGTTCGCCAATCAAATGTTCCCAGCGATATTAGGAATTTTTATGGTCGTTTTGGTAGAAGATTTGAAGTTTACCGGATTGATGTGGGGTATGATTTACTTATTTCCAAGATTGTTTGATGCAATTACGGATCCTTTAATGGGTTTCATCTCTGATAATACAAAATCAAAATGGGGAAGAAGACGCAAGTATGTGCTGATTGGTGGAGTTGTTATGGGAGTGGCCTATGTCTTTATGTGGCAGCTTTTTATTGAGAACTCTGTCCAATATAATTTTTGGTACTTCTTTTTATGGTCTGTTGTTTTCTATTTGGGTCTTACATTCTTTAGCGTACCCTATGTGGCTATGGGTTACGAAATGAGTGATGATTTTCATGAACGTACCAATATAATGGCGATAGCACAGTGGATAGGGCAGTGGGCCTGGGTAATAGCGCCTTTATTTTGGATAATAATGTATGATCCTGAATGGTTTCCTTCAGCTGATGTTGCAGCCCGGGAACTTGCCATATGGGTTGCTGTTCCATGTGCAATTTGCGCAATCGTTCCAGCTTTGTTTATCAAAAGTGAATCCACTCTTGATAAGGATTATGAACCACTGAGCCTATCGAACATTGGTGGTAGCTTGAAAAAAATTCTGGGTAGTTTTAAGGAAGCATTTAAAATAAAAGAGTTCAGAAAGTTGTGCGGCGCCACCTTCTTCATTTATAACGCCTTCATGGCAGTATCTTCACTTACTTTTTTTGTTATTGTCTATAAATTATTTAACGGAGACGCCGGAGCCAGCGGTATCTGGGTTTCGTTATTTGGTTGTTTAGGGGCTTTGGGAACAACGTTCATCGTTATTCCAATCGTTGCCCGAATGTCAAAAAAAATGGGCAAGAAAAAAGCATTTATGCTTTCGCAGGCTATTTCAATAATTGGATACGTCATGATGTTTTTCCTCTTTATTCCAGGAAAACCTTGGATGTATATCATCTCATTGCCATTCTTTTCATTTGGTATCGGTAGTTTGTTCACCATAATGATGTCAATGACTGCTGATGTAATCGATATCGATGAATTGAATACCGGAAAAAGAAGAGAAGGTATTTTTGGCGCTATTTATTGGTGGATGGTTAAAGTTGGTTTTGCAATAGCAGGTGCTTTTAGTGGCCTGATTATATGGCTCGTTGGTTTTAATTCAGACTTGCCTACTACTGAGCAGTTGGGCGCCGTCAATGGATTACATGCTTTTTTCTGTTTTTTCCCGCTATTAGGGACCCTCGCCGCCATGTATATTATGCGTGATTACGATGTTACGGAAGAACGGGCCAATGAAATACGATTGCAGCTAGAAGCGCGTAAAAGCGAGATGAAATCTTAATAATCCCTTATGTCATCTGGTAGAAAAGAAAAATTACTATCCCTCGCATCGCTGGATTATGATGGTAAATCCACTGATGAACTCAAGGAAATGGCCCGGGCCGTACTTCAAGAGGGAATGCATGGCCTTTGCTTTAGTCCCTATATGGAAAATCAGCAACCTGGAGATTTGGTAAGTGAAGAGCAGATTCATCGCCGTATGCAAATAATAAAACCGTATACCAAATGGATAAGGTCTTTTTCCTGTACAGAAGGCAACGAGGCCATCCCAAAGATTGCTAAAGAATATGGGATAAAGACTTTGGTGGGTGCTTGGCTTGGTGATGACCCTGAGATCAACGAAAAAGAAATGCAGGGCCTTATTAAACTAGCGAACGATGGGCATGTTGATGTTGCGGCAATTGGGAACGAGGTTATGTACAGGGGAGACTTGACGGAAGAAGAATTGTTGTCTTTTATTAAGCGCGGTAAAGAAGCTATTACCCACATCCCTGTCGGGTACGTAGATGCCTATTACGAGTTTAGGGAACGCCCTCGTATAACTGAGATTTGTGATGTTATTCTGGCAAATTGTTATCCGTTCTGGGAAGGATGTGATGCTGATTACTCCTTATTGTATATGAAAGATATGTACCGACAAGCTGAAAGAGCAGCTAAAGGAAAGAAAGTTATTATTTCAGAAACAGGCTGGCCTAGTCAAGGCTCAAATTTGGAAGGCGCCTATCCTTCTTTTGAAAATTATTTAAAGTACTTCATGAACACCCAAAAATGGGCGACGGAAGATCAAATGGAAATTTTTTATTTTTCTTCATTTGATGAGTCATGGAAAGTTGGTGCTGAAGGCGACGTCGGGGCATTTTGGGGACTTTGGGATGCTGAAGAGCGTCTAAAATTTTAATCGTTGACTTATTTTTGCTTGGATAAGGCTTTGCAGTGTTTGTAGTGAAACTGCATTGTTTTATTTCAATTCCAAATGGTTTTTATGCTAACACAGCAATTCAATTTGTGTTGGAATTATCGTCAACTAAAAACTTGAATTCCGAAAAAGTTGGTATTTTTCAAAAATCGGTTTAACTAAAAAATGGATTCGAATAGTCTCGAAAAGCTTTTAGAATTAATAGACAAGCTTAAAGAAGTCAAGACATTGTCAAAACACGAACAGTTGGTTTTGGGAATTATTGACACTATCAATTCAGGCCATTTGACCATTGGGGATCAATTACCTTCAATAAATGTGATGGTCGACGAAGTTGGGTTCGCTCGTAAGACCATCGTAAAGGCATATGAGGAGCTAAAAGCGAAAGGATTGGTCGAATCTAAAAAGACCAAAGGTTATTTTGTTGTTAACAGCAATACCCAACTTTTCTTGAGGATTGCACTTATTATGTATTCATTTCAACGATTCCAGCAGGAATTCTACAATACACTGCGTAAAAATTTGGAAGATAAGGTTCAAATCGACGTTTTTTTTCATCATAACAATGAAGATGTTTTTGAAACCATTTTCGGCAACATTGTTGGCAAATATGGAATGTACGTAGTTGCCCCAATTGAGCATGAGCGGAGTAAAGAAGTATTGGCTTCTTTGCAACCCGAGAAACTGATTGTAATTGACAGGTATTTGGATATAGGGAAGGAATACAGTTATGTTGTTCAAGAATTCTATCACAGTACCCTGAAAGTATTCAATCAATTACTACCGAAAATGAAAAAATACAAGCGGTCTGTTTTATTTTATCGTGAAGACCGAGACTACCCACAAGGTATTAAGAGGTCTTTCGAAGAATTTTGTTCGGCAAATGACATTGACCAACAAATTCTTCCGATGTACGAAAGTGAAGAAGTGGTAAAGGACACGCTTTACATCTGTATTGATGATGCAGACTTGTGGTTACTTTTAAAGGACTGTCGTAATAGTGATTTTAGAATAGGAAAGGATGTAGGAGTACTTTCTTTTAACGATCATGTGGTAAAAGAAATAATATCAGGTGGCATCACAACCATATCAGCCGATTTTAAAGAAATGGCAACCCTTACTGCCAAAAATATAAGAAATCTCAGCTACGACAATTCCATTATTCCAACTAGCCTATTAGAAAGAGGGTCAATTTAGTGCAATTTAGATATTGATAATATTCATCCTCTAAATTGTTAAATCCTTATTTTATTTAATTAAAAATTTGAAATTAACAATAATTTTATACTTTTGACAAAGTAGCATAGACTATCATAGTATAATAACTGCTAATCTAAACTAAATCTATATGAAAAGAAACCACTTAAAAAGACTGTTGGTTTTTATGGCCTTTCTGTTTTCAGGTATGGCCATTGCTCAGACCAACGTTACAGGAAATGTATCGGATGATCAAGGTCCGCTTCCTGGTGTGAACATTATTGAAAAAGGAACCACAAACGGAGTTACCACAGATTTTGATGGGAATTACTCCATAGATGTTTCTGAAGGTGCCATTTTGGTATTCAGTTATATTGGGTACATGACCCAAGAGGTTGAAGTTGCCGGAAGAAGCAGTATTAATGTCAGTTTGGCCGCTGATGCCCAAGCTCTTGATGAAGTAGTGATAACAGGTTTTGGTTCCCAAGCCAAAGTTGATGTCACTGGAGCTATTGCTCAAATTAAGCAAGAAGAAGTAAGACAAATCGTAAATGCTGACCCTACAAACGCGCTTCAGGGCCGTTTGGCAGGTGTTCAAGTTGAAAGTGGCGGTGGTCAGCCTGGTGCTCCAACCAACGTTATCGTTAGGGGTATTAGTTCGTTGACCAATACCTTTCCATTGTACGTTGTTGATGGAACCATAGTTGACGATATTACCTTTTTGAACTCTAAGGATATTGTTGATATCCAGGTATTAAAAGATGCCACCTCTGCCGCCATTTATGGTACAAGGGCCGCTAACGGTGTTATTATCATTTCGACAAATCGTGGTTCAATGAATTCTGAACCTCTAGTAACAGTGGATGTTCGAGCTGGGGTAAACGGAGTTGGAAGGACATTGGACTTTTTGAATGGTCCTGAATTTATTGCCTTTTTAAATCAGCGAAGTATTAATGAAGGGCAACCAGCTAATATTGTAGATCCAGGAGTAAACACTGATTTTCAAGATCTCACTTTGAATTCAGGATCTATAACCGATGTCGGATTCAATATTTCGGGTGGAGGTGAGGATTCCTCATATTTCTTCTCGACCAATTACTACGATGAAGAAGGTATTGTTACAAGTACAGGTTTTGAACGACTTAATGTTAGATTAAATAGTCGTTTTAAAGCTGGTAAATTCACCTTCGAAGAATCACTATCCTACAACCAAAGAGATTTGAATACCAATCCATTCTTTGGTAACGGTACATTTACTGCTCCCATTGTTCGAGAAACTGCGCCTGAAAACTTAGGTGGTTTTGAAGCTATTGATTCCAACTTGTATAACGGTTCAGGCGGTACAAATAATTATGCGCTTGCTCAACTACTTAATGATCAAACAACACAACGTAATGTGTTGGGGAATTTAAAGGTCAACTATGAAATCGTAGAGGGCCTAACGGCAAGTGTAAATGTTGGTGTAGATTATAGAAATACATATTCCAACTTCTTTCAGCCTACCTTTAATATGAGTCCAACAGACCAGCAAGTCAACCTAAATGAGTTGAATGATTTGACTGAGGTACGAGGAGAAATTATTTCAACAAACATTGAGCCTACCTTAAATTATAAAAATACATTTGGTAAGCACTCCCTTGATGTTTTGTTAGGTGGTGCACGTCAGCAAATCGATAACAATTCATTAGCGGTGTATGCAGAGGGTTTGCCTTCAAACAACATCACTAACATCGCAGGTTTTGCAGATCAAATTGTGAATTCAGGTGGTGGCAGATTCCTATCAAGAATTTTTTCAGTCTTTGGTCGTGTAAACTACAAGTTTGATAACAAGTATTTGTTCACGGCCATAGTACGTCGGGATGCATCTTCGAGATTTTCTCCGGAGGATGATTTCAATAATATAGTTCTACCTGCATTTTCTGCTGGCTGGGTAATCAGCAACGAAAGCTGGTGGCCTGAAGATTCTTTATTCAATACCTTGAAATTCCGTGCAGGTTACGGTGAATTGGCTTCTCAGAATATTGGAGACTATTTGTTCCAATCTGTTTTGAATTCTACATCAAATGCTAGTTTTAACAATACGACTGCAGGGGGCTTTGCAATAACCGATTTGGTTGATCAAAATATTTCTTTTGAAACTGCGAAATCAACTAGTGTTGGTATTGATGGGGCAATGTTGAATAACAGGTTGACCTTTGCCGCGGATTATTATGTCAGAGACAATAGCAATGTATTGGCTCCAGTAGCAGTGCCATCAACAACTGGTTCCGGAAATCCAGTAACGCAAAACGCCGCTTCTATCCGAAATTCAGGTTTTGAATTGCAAGCGAATTATACCCATGACAATGGAGGGGATTTCCAATGGAATGCTGGTTTAACTTTTGCGACTCTTAAGAATGAACTTACTGAGTTGCCAAATCCTTTGGTAGGTCCTTCAATTGATGAAGAAGGAAATACGCCCAACAGATATGAAGTCGGGCAACCAATCGGTTTCTTTTTTGGTTTCCAAAACGACGGTATATATAGAAGTCAAGCTGAGATTGATAGTGATCCAGGTGTTGCCAATGACCCAGAACGCCGAGCTATTTTACAGCCAGGTGATTTTAGAAGGGTTGACCTAAATGGTGATGGAGTTATAAATAATGATGATAGAACAAATCTTGGCTCTCCAATTCCAGACTTCACTTATGGTATTAATTTTAATGCCACTTATAAGAATTGGGACTTTGGATTAAACTTTAACGGTGTTCAAGGTGTGGAAATATTTAATGCCACACGCTTTACAGGAACCTTCTTCTTAGATGGAAACAAGTTTGGTTATGTTCGTGACGCTTTCGTCTTAGGGCAAAATGAGAATACCAATATTCCAAGGGCTTCTTTGCCAAATGCTGCGGGTAATCAATTGCCTTCTGACTTCTATGTTGAAAACGGTTCTTATTTGAGGTTGCGAAGTCTTGAAGTTGGTTATGATTTAACAAAGGTTATCAATATGCCTTGGGTGAGCAACGCAAGAATATTTTACAATATGCAAAACGTGTTCACGATTACAGGATATGAAGGTTACGATCCTGAAATTGGTTCGACCCTGGCCGGAACTGGCGGCGGTTTCTTTGGTAATCCGAACAATACACCACCGATTTTTGGTAGGGGTATTGATTTGCGAGCGCAACCAAGACCAAGAACATTTATCTTAGGTTTACAAGTTGCATTTTAATAATGGTTATGAATAATGAAAATTAATAAAATGAAAATCAAAACAAACAGATTATTAGTCTTAACGTTATGCATGGCATTATTGATGCCGCTTAACGGATGTGATGAGGATAAGTTGGAGATTTCCAATCCCAATACTGTTTCCCAATTGGACTTTTTTAGAAATGAGGCTGATTTTAGGGTGGCCGTTAATGGTATGATTCATCCAATTACAGCAGTATTCTTCTGGGGTCGTGTGGTTCATACTGGACCTTTATTGAGATCTGATGCTTTTAATGTTGTGCCTTTTGCGAACAACACGACAATGTCAACATTACAAGGTGTTCCTGGCGTGAGCCGATGGGCCACAGACATGTTCCCACAATTGTATCAAGCAATTTTTAGGGCAAATACTATTTTAGAAGAGGCCAATGATGAAAATTTGCCAGCGGGCAGTGCTAGAGATGAGATTTTAGGGCAGGCCTATTTCATGAGGGCTTTTGCCAATTGGTATCTAGGAGCATTCTGGGGTAACGTACCTTTGGTTTTAAACACACCACAGTCAGATGCGGACTTTTTTCCAAGTCAAGCGACACAGACTGAAGTATTCAATTCGGTTATTGCCGATTTGAATATGGCTGCTTCAATGTTGCCAGCTACCTGGTCTGCCAATGATTTAGGAAGACCAACTAGTGGTTCGGCTTTAGCTTTGAGAGGTAAGACACATCTTTTTATGCAGAATTATGCTGCGGCTGCTGCAGACTTTCAGCAAGTTGTCAATAGCGGAGTGTATTCACTGCTTCCAGCTGCACAGTATGATGATAACTTTACCACGGCAAATGAAAACAATGCGGAGTCGGTTTTTGAATTGCAGTTTGCACCTCAAGACAACTTCGTTTGGGGTTCGGATGTTCCCTTAACTGGTGCACAAAGTAATTTTTATATTGACTATTCACCACCAACAGTTAGTTTGGATAGAAGCCATTACATCAATCCTCACATCTTGCAGACATTTGAGGATAATGGTGACACGGTAAGAAGAAATGCCACTATTGCATTTGATTATCCAGGTGCTACTGGTTATGGCGGAGCCCCATTTTTAGAAGACTTTGCTCCAGATATTGAAGCTGCTCAAGTAGCTGGTGTTGACGCTTTGTTTACTAGAAAATATGCAATGTTGTTTGCTGGTTCACGTGCTGAACTACCTGGTTTCGGACAAACGGTTGGTGTAAACTGGAGACTAATTCGCTATGCAGATGTTTTGTTGATGCTAGCTGAAGCTGAAAATGCAAATGGAAATTCAGCAGCAGCAATAGATTTGGTTAACCAAGTAAGACAAAGAGCCGAGATAGCCGATTTACCAGCAGGCCTTTCACAACAAGAAGTATTTGATGCTATTGTTGCAGAAAGAATAATGGAATTAACAGGAGAGGGTCACCGTTACCTAGATTTAGTCCGTTGGGGTCTTGCTGATGATGTAATGGGCCAAGGATCTACAATCGCTGGCGGAAGACATCCAAAATCTCTTGCAGGAGAATCAGCATTCTTTACTCCTGGTCGTGATGAGTTACTTTGGATTCCTGTGCCAGAATTAAATGCAAATCCCAATTTGGTTCAAAATCCAGGATATTAAAATTTTAAGTTTAGTTTGAGTTAGTTTAAGTTCACTAATCAGTTTAGGGCCAAGTGACATTTTTTGTTACTTGGCTCTTTTTAAAAAGTGTAGCATGTTTGCATGATGCGTTCGATAGTACTTGTATTGGTATTCATTGTTTTACTGTCTTGTTCTGGAGAGAAAGATTCAAGACAGCTTTTTCAATTGGTTGAAGTTGCAAAAAGTAATGTTGAATTTGAAAACACAATCAAAACCGATGATACCATTAATGTAATTGACTTTCAGTATTGCTACAACGGTGGTGGTGTTGGTATTGGTGATTTTAATCTAGACGGATTACCAGATTTGGTTTTCTCGGGTAATCAAGTAGGGGCAAGGCTCTATTTGAATCAAGGTGATTTGCAATTTGTTGATATTACTGAGTCAAGCGGATTGATATCCGATAGTTGGCTAACCGGTGTTTCAATCGTTGATGTTAACGCAGACGGTTTAGCAGACATCTATTTAAATGTGGGTGGGGCAGATTGCCAAAATGATTGTGACAACTTACTTTTTATAAATCAAGGTAAAAACAAAAACGGGATTCCCTTTTTTGAAGAAATGGCAGGAAAGTATGGTTTAGCCGACGCGAACTATTCACAACAAACAGTCTTTTTTGACTACGACCTTGATGGTGATTTAGATGCTTATGTGTTAAGGAATGGTAATTTCAAATTTGATAAAAATTCTCCAATCCCTAAGAAATACTTCCCAGAGCATTTAACTGATGCCCTTTTCGAAAATGTGAAAGTAGATAGTTTGGACCATCCCTTATTCATTGACGTTTCCGAAAAAATGGGAATAACACATAAGGGATTTGGATTGGGAGTTGGTATTAACGATTTTGATAACAATGGATTAATAGACGTTTATGTTGCAAACGATTTTATAAGCAACGATTTACTCTACATGAATTTTACCAAACCTGTTGATAGTATTGGATTTATTGACCAATCTCAAGACTATTTTCAGCATCAAACCTATAACGCTATGGGGGTTGATATTGCTGATTTGAATAACGATAACAGGCCCGACGTCTTTGTTCTTGACATGCTACCTCAAGATTATTACAGACAAAAAACCATGCTAGGGTCCATGAACTACGATAAATATAATCTTGCCTTAAGAAATAGCTATTCGCCGCAGTATATGAGAAATACGTTACATATAAATAGCGGTTTTATTAATGAAGAACCAGTAAGGTTTTCTGAGGTGTCTTTTTTCTCGGAAGTAGGGAAAACCGATTGGAGTTGGGCACCACTTTTGGCCGATTTTGATATGGACGGGGATAATGACATTTTCATTACCAACGGTTATGGAAAAGACATTACTAATCTCGACTTTATAAACTACACACAACAAAGTAATATTTTCGGAACTAGAGAGGCAAAGGATGTTCGATTGAAAGGTTTTATAGACGAGCTACCTCCTGTATCAATGAATAATTTTCTTTTTGAGAACACTTCTGAGCTGAAATTTCAAGACAGAACAAAACAATGGCTCCCTGATATAAAAACACTTTCAAACGGCGCGGCATATTCCGATTTAGATTTAGACGGTGATCTTGATTTGATTATAAATAATATCAACCAAAAAGCATTGATTCTAAAAAATACTGCGTCAGAAGATGAAGATTTTAGATACATCAAAGTAAAGCTGAAAGGGGAGCGAAAAAATCCTAGTGCAATTGGAGCAAAAATTTCTATTTGGGAAGGTTCCTTGGAACGAACTCATTTTCAGTCGGTTGTAAGGGGTTATTTGTCCTCTGTTGAAGATGGTGCTTTTTTTGGTATCAATGCCCCAATAGCGGATTCGCTTAGGGTAGTCTGGCCTAATGGGAAAGTGACTAAAATGAATAGGGTAAGTTCTAATCAAACCCTTTATTTAGACATTGATGATGCAAAAATCCAATCAATTGAAAAAGGCAACTTCAGTAAATTGTTTACGACAGTTACTCCGACAATAGAATTCACACATAATGAAGAGTATAGTAATGAATATGCTTTTCAACACCTTTTAATGACACAGCATTCAATGAATTCTCCAATCCTAAAACGTTCACCACTGAACGACTTGGAATCAGAATTCGTATTTGTAGGTAATTCGACTGCAAAGCCTAGTCAGATTTGGAAAAGTAATAAAGGCAATGTGCATGAATTTGTGCAAGAGATTACTTTACCGTTCGAGGTTACAGATGCGCTATTTTTTGATTTTGATAATGATAACGACCTAGACCTATATTTAGCAAGTGGCGGAAATGTCCAACCTGCTGGGTCAGAAATTTATCAAGATAGGCTCTATTTAAATGACGGGGCAGGGTATTTTGAGTATGGCAAAACAGTGCTCCCAATTTCCCCTTCCTCAACCTCTTGTGTAAAAAGTTCTGATTTCGATAAGGATGGGGATATGGATTTATTTGTTGGCAGCAATATTGTACCCCATAGTTATCCTTCAAAACCGAAAAATTACCTGCTCGAAAATATAAATGGCAAACTTTCTATTAAAACAACCGGTTTTTTTGAAGAACTAGGAATGGTCAAAGACGCTGCCTGGCAAGATATTGATGGAGATGGTTGGGATGATTTGATTGTTGTTGGTGATTGGATGCCCATACAAATATTTAAGAACCGTGATGGAAATCTAGAGCCCTTGGAAACCAAATTTTTCAATGGGAATGATGTAGAGGTAAACACTTCTGGTTGGTACAATACCATCGCTTCCGGAGATTTTGATAACGATGGTGATATTGACTTTCTATTGGGTAATCAGGGCAACAATAATTTCATAAATCCTTCAGAGGAATATCCTGCATACCTGTACACTAAAGATTTTGATAATAATGGTAGTGTCGATCCCCTTATTGGAATGTATTATGATACCGAGGCTGGCAAAAAATTAATGCCGTTGCATTCTAGGGACGATGTTATGAAGCAATTACCTGCGCTAAAAAACCGATTAAATAGTTATCAGGATTTTGCCGAAGTCGATTTTGTGTCCTTATTGGAAATTAAGAATCTCTCTGAAGAAACTTTTAAAGTCTCGAATTCACAAAGCATCTATTTGGAAAACAAAGGAAACGCCGCCTTTTCGATTAATCCATTACCGTACTTAACACAATTAGGCCCAATAAGTTGTGTTCTCGTCGATGACTTTGATGAAGATGGAAATTTAGATGCACTTTTGGCGGGCAATGACTTTTATGCTGAAAGTGTTTTTGGAAGGTATGATGCCGTAACAGGTATTTATTTGAAAGGTAATGGTAAAGGAAATTTTCGAGCCATATCTGCTTCAGAAAGCGGATTTTATCTTCCTGAACATACTACTTCCTTAATTCAAATTACAGGTCAAGAATCTGAAAAATTGATATTGGCGGCACAACGAAATAATAGTTTAAAAGCATTTTCAATTCAACCAAACCCCTAACCATGGTATTGAGCGGAATAAATCAAGAAATAGCAGTAATAGAGAATGACAATCAGGTGGTTTGTTACTTGACCCCGTTGCATGATAAAGATGATCTTGCTATTCATCGATTAAGTCTAAAAAATAGTCAAGAGTTCATTCCAAAGCCGATTACCTTAGGTTGGAAATTTCCTGCAAAAAATGTTCAGGGAGTATGGAAGCCTACGGCAGACTTTTCGAAGAGAATAGAAGCGGATTGGGAACTACAAAACCATGAATCTAGAATCTCCATTGATGCACCGGTGATATCCCTTTTTGGAAGTGCAGATGAGAATAGGCTTTGTTTTTCATGTTCAAATGCTGTAAATAGAATTGAACTTTCTGCGAAGTATAGAGAGGAGGATGATCATTTCTATTGTAAAATTATACTATTCACGGAATGTCGATATCCTTTAAAGGAATTTACGGTCGATATTCGAATTGATTACCGTGATATTCATTTTGCCCAGTCCCTTAGGGAAGTATCAACTTGGTGGGAATCCTATGATTCTTTAAAACCTGCATATGTGCCTGATATTGCAAAAAAACCACTGTATTCAACATGGTACCAGTTTCATCAAGATTTAGATGAAAATCAATTAATATCGGAATGTTCCATTGCTAAAAAAATGGGTTTTGAAGCCATAATAATAGATGATGGCTGGCAGACTAAGGATAATAATAGGGGGTACGATTTTACTGGTGATTGGCAACCTGAACGGTTTCCGAATTTTAAGGAATTGGTCAAGTCAATTCAAGATATCGGAATGAAAGTCGGTATTTGGTATTCGGTTCCTTTTTGTGGGGTGAAATCAAAGGCTTATCAAAAATTCAAGGGAAAATTTTTAACTGAAAACCATAGATGGGCACCTGTTTTTGATCCTAGATACCCAGAAGTGCGCCAATATTTGGTGGAGACTTATGTCGAAGCGGTAAAAAATTACGGATTGGATGGTTTAAAACTTGATTTCATTGATGATTTCAAGAGTTACCCAGAAACCAGTTTTGAATGGGATGGGAAGGATATACTTTCAATTAACGGCGCCGTTGACCGATTGCTTTCTGAAGTATCCAGTGAATTAAAGAAAATCAATCCTGAAATATTCATAGAATTTCGTCAAAAGTACACAGGGCCTGCCATAAGAAAGTATGGCAATATGCTCAGGGCGTTTGATTGTCCTGGAGATTACATTATGAACAGAGTTCGTATCGCTGACATAAAGATGCTTGCTGGTAATACTGCTGTGCATTCAGATATGGTTACTTGGCACAAAGATGAATCTGTAGAAATAGCTGCACTGCATTACATGAATACATTGTTCGGTGTTCCGCAGGTTTCTGTAATGCTGGATGAGATTCCAGAATCGCATGTTCGAATGATTGGTTTTTTTACGAAATACTGGGAGGAAAACAAGAACATTCTACTTTCTCAGAATTTTTACCCAAAAGCCCCATCTGAGAACTATCCTGCGCTGTATGCCGAGCAGGGTGGAAAGAAGATCATAGGACTTTATTCTGATCATATCATATCCATTTCAGGAGAGGAAAGGAGCATTGATATTATTAATTCCAGATTGAAAGAACATGTGGTAATTCTTTCTGAAGTTACTAAGGAATTTACAGGTGTTGCTTATAATTGTTGCGGTGAATTAGTTGAAGAATTCAATAGCACACTCAAAAAAGGTTGTAATTTACTTGCTTTACCAAAAAGTGGAATTCTTCAAATAAAAATGTAAACCAACAACTTATGGAACCAATATCAATAATCTCTTTTTTAGGCTTTACCATACTTGTAGGCCTTATCGCATGGTATGGAACACGTTCAACAAATGAAAAATCAGCTGATGGATTTTTTCTCGGAGGGCGCAGTTTGGGTGCAGTTACTATCGCCGGTTCTTTGTTATTGACCAATCTTTCAGCAGAGCAGATTGTTGGACTTAATGGCCAGGCATTTACAGAAGGGATATTGGTAATGGCTTGGGAGACATTGGCAGCTGTAGCTATGATTATTACTGCTATTGTGCTTTTGCCAAAGTACATGAGGTCTGGCATTACAACCATTCCTCAGTTTATTGAGCAACGATTTGATAAACAGACAAAGGTCATTTTATCTATTCTATTCTTGTTTGCCTATGGTTTGGTACTGTTGCCCACTATTCTTTACTCTGGATCATTGGCGTTCAGCTCTATGTTCGATTTGCCAAACGTCCTGGGGCTTAGCCAAAATGCAACTATTTGGCTTTGTGTATGGAGTATTGGAATTATAGGTTCGGTTTATGCCATATTTGGAGGCCTTAAAGCAGTCGCAGTTTCAGATTTGATAAATGCAATCGGTCTATTAATAGGCGGAATCTTGATACCTTACTTTGGATTAAAGTTGGTTGGAGATGGGAGTATTGGTGAGGGGATTAATACCTTATGGAACGAGCATCCAGAAAAGTTTAACCTACAAGGTGAAGTAGATTCATCCATTCCTTTTGGAACCATATTCACGGGGATGATACTGGCTCAGATGTACTATTGGGGTACAAACCAATCGATTTTGCAACGTGTATTTGGAGCAAGGAATTTGAAGGAAGGTCAAAAAGGAGTCATCCTTGCTGGCTTGGTGAAATTCTTGATTCCAGTAGTAGTTGTGCTACCAGGAGTGATCGCTTGGCACGTATTTGATGGTAATTTACCAAAAGCAGATTTGGCTTATCCTGAATTGGTTCGAAAAGTATTGCCAGCCTCTTTAATCGGGTTTTTTGCAGCAGTATTATTTGGGGCAGTGTTAAGTTCTTTTAATAGTCTTTTAAACAGTAGTGCTACTTTGTTCGGTTTTGACCTGTACAAACAACTTTTTAATAAAGATGCATCTGAAGAACAAACAGTAAAAGCGGGAAAACGTTTCGGAATTGGGTTGGCACTTGTTTCGTTGTGTATAGCTCCTTTTATTGCTTCCGCACCAGATGGTCTATTTGCTTACATACAAGAATCATTGGGTAGTTTGAGCGTACCAATTTTGGCAGTGGTGCTAGTGGGTATTTATACAAAAAAAGTTCCAGCCTTAGGTGCTAAAATAGTATTGACCGCTGGTGTGGTCATGTACCTGATAAGCCAATTTGTAATAAGCCCAATTGCTGTAGATGCTGCCTTAGCCGAAGCTGCGGCAAATGGAATTACGGATGCTAAGGAGCTTTCCATTATAAAAGCAGAGGCGTATCCCCACTTTTTACATATCATGGGTATATTATTTGTAATCAATGTGGGTATCATGCTATTGGTTTCCAAAATCAAACCAAAGACTACGCCTTATGAACCGGTAATTACAGATGAAATCGATATCACCCCTTGGAAACATGCCTTACTGGCCGGTATCATAATCACTGCCATCGTTCTAAGCACCTATTTTATCTTCTAACTTTAAAAATATTAATGCCAATGAAACCCAAATTCTTGCTGAACATCCTATCAGTCAAACGGTTGAATTTTAGAAGTTGGCAATTATGCTAAAGGTTTCTTCACCAGGTAGGATAAACCTGATTGGCGAACATGTTGATTACAATGATGGCTTTGTACTGCCAGCTGCAATTGACAAACGCATTTACATGACATTTAAAGAAAATGGTCATGAAAACAGATGTACGGTAAAGAGCAAGGGTTTTGATAGTACCCTCGTTATTGATTTGGAAAACCTTGAGAAGGGTACCGAAGGCTGGCATGATTATGTTTTGGGTGTCATCAATGAAATACAAAAAATAGGTTGTAGCCTTAAAGGATTTGATTGCCAAATGGAGAGTAAGGTTCCTATTGGTTCAGGGGTCAGTTCCTCGGCGGCATTGGAATGTGGTTTGGCATTTGGTTTAAATGAATTATTTGACCTTGGTTTAGAAAAGTGGCAATTGATAAAAATTGGTCAACTAGCGGAACACAACTTTGTCGGAACCAAATGCGGTATTATGGACCAGTTTGCCTCTGTAATGGGCAAAAAGGAACATTCCATGTTGTTGGATTGCCAATCGTTGGAATTCGAGTACATACCTACCCAAATTGATCCTTATGTAATTCTATTGCTGAACACCAATGTCACCCATAATTTGGCAACCAGCGGTTATAACGATAGAAGGGAAGAAAGTGAAACCGGTCTCGCACTAATTTGTGACCAATTTGGTGTTGAAAAATCGTTTCGAAACATTGATAAGCATATGGTGGATGCTTGTAGGGAGCAATTGGGTGAAATCCGGTATAAGAGGTGTCGTTATGTTTTAGAAGAGAATGAACGCGTTCTTGAGGCGGCGAAGGCTTTAAAGGCTAACGATTTAAATAAATTGGGGGCGTTATTGTATGCTTCCCATCAAGGGCAAAGTAAAGATTACGAAGTCAGTTGTCCTGAACTCGATTTTTTAGTGGAGTTATCTAAAAATGAGCCTTCAATTTTAGGAGCGCGAATGATGGGTGGCGGTTTTGGCGGATGCACACTAAACCTTATTCATAAAGATGTTGTAAATGAATTTGTTAACCATGCTTCAGTGGCTTACAAAGAGGAGTTTGGTATTCCACTTTCGCATTTTCAAACGGTACCAAGCCGAGGAACCCATATAACCACGGATTTTCAATGAGCCTAGATTTGAACGAATATCCGCATAGACGATACAATATCTTGACTGGAGAATGGGTATTGGTGTCACCACACAGAACTAAGAGGCCATGGCAGGGAAAACAAGAAGAGGTTCAAAACGAAAAGAAGCCTTCATACGACCCTTCTTGCTATTTGTGTCCCGGTAATACAAGGTCAAATGGGCAGGTCAATCCGAACTATACTTCTACGTTCACCTTTATCAATGACTTTTCAGCACTCTTAGCGGATACACCATCTGATAAATTTGAAGATGGATTGTTTCGTGCCAAAGGGGAAAGCGGAATTTGCAAAGTAGTTTGTTTCTCACCAGATCATTCCCTTACACTGCCATTGATGGAGGTTGCCGCTATTGAAGAAGTAATACAACTCTGGCGTAATGAATACAAAAGTTTAGGTAGCATTGATGGGATCAATTACGTTCAAATATTTGAAAATAAAGGAGAACTAATGGGATGTAGTAACCCACATCCACACGGACAGATATGGTCGCAAAGTTCCATTCCAGAAGAGGTGCTGAAAAAGAGTAAAAAACAAGAGGAATATTGGCAGGAGTACCAACGAAGTATATTGGGAGACTATTTAATTCAAGAAGTTCAGAAAAAGGAACGCTTACTCTTTGAGGACTCAAATTTTGTTGCACTTGTACCGTTTTGGGCAGTTTGGCCCTACGAGGTGATGATAGCTCCCAAACGGCATTTGCAACATATCGGACAACTCAATGCAAATGAGATAAAAAGTTTTGCTAAAGCAATCAAAAAGGTGACCACTAAGTTTGATAATTTATTTGAAACATCTTTTCCGTATTCCATGGGTATCCACCAAGCTCCAACAGACGGAAGGGAACACGAGGCATGGCATTTTCATATGTCATTTTATCCGCCATTACTGCGGTCTGCAACCGTGAAAAAATTTATGGTAGGTTATGAGTTATTTGCCAATCCACAACGGGATATTACCGCAGAACAAGCTGCCAAGACACTTCAGGAGCTACCAGATACACATTATCTAAATAGCATTGATAACTAAATTTTTGAAATCTATTTGACTCAGTTTTTAAAGAACTCTTCAGGATTCGCTTTGCACATCCTTTGCGCTCCTTCCTGAAAATGAAGTCCTGCACTGCTTTGGCAATGCGGTTTTGTAATATTATTCCGTTTACAAAAACCTTTGGCTTTGATACTTCCTAAAATAACAAAACCCTGCATTTTCATACAGGGTTTACGCTTTAAGTGACCTCGGCAGGATTCAAACCTGCAACCTTCTGAGCCGTAATCAGATGCGCTATTCAGTTGCGCCACGAGGCCGTTTAAATAGGGGTGCAAATATATTTCTTTTTAAATTTACCACAAAACCCAAAGAACTTATTCCATGGATTTTAGCACCTACGTTCGCGATGTTGAAGATTTTCCTGAAAAAGGCATTGTTTTTAAAGACATAACTCCTTTGTTAATGAATGCTTCAGCTCTTGAAGCAGCTGCAGATGCTCTATTTCGATTGGTTAAAGACCAAGCCATAGATAAGGTGGTTGGTGTGGACAGTCGTGGTTTTATTTTTGCACCCATGTTGGCCAATAAGCTGGGTGCCGGTTTTGTTCCTGTTCGCAAAGTTGGTAAACTTCCGCACAAAACGGTTTCAGAGTCTTATGATTTGGAATACGGTACCGATACCCTTGAAATCCATATAGATGCTATTAAAAACGGGGAGAAGGTACTGGTGCACGACGATGTTTTGGCCACAGGAGGTACTGCCCAGGCAGTTTGTAAACTAGTCAAGCAGTTGGGTGGTGAAATCGTTCAATGTAATTTTTTGATACACCTGGGATTTTTAGAAGGGGCCGCTAAACTCAAAGACTATCCTGTCGCAGCGCTTCTAAAATATTAACCCAACGCTTTTTTGGTAACAAAGGCGCGATAACCTATAAGTGCCAATTGCCATTTTTTCGCTTTGGCCAGGTCCAGTCTTCTTTTGGTCATTGATGGCAACACGATTTTGTTCAGTTTGGCCAAGGTTCTATAAATTGATTTTTCCATTGGTTATGCTAGGTCTTTTTCAAAGTTTAAAGGTAGCATAATCTTCGTGTTACCGTTTACTCTTTTCTCAAAGCAGTTCCCTCATTCTAAAGCTACCTTCACTAAATCTAGGTTTGGAGCTCCAAATGTCTTCGATAGTTTCATCCCAAATTAAAAAACAGTAATCATGAAAAAAAAGCTCAAAATTCTACTATTACCGGTAATGGGTCTGGCAATTACAATATTATATTTTGCACTAACTGCTTCAAAACCTAATAGAACAATAATACCTGAAAAGGGATGTGTTTTTATGACCGTTATGGGAGATCAATCTTCAAAAGGCTTTGACCAATTTAAATCACGCGAGAACTTGCAACTTGCGGTTCGTGATGGGCTTGATTGGTTATCCAAGGCTCAATTGCCAAATGGGGGTTATGGTGCGGGAAGTCATACCGCACAACATATAAAAGACCCACATGCTGTCAATGACGACCCAGCTACTTCTGCTATGGTCGGTATGGCAATGTTAAGAAATGGTACCACTATACAAGGGCAGACCAATTCAAAGAATTTAAGGGCTTTGGTGGATTACCTTTTGGAAACAATTGAAAATGTAAATCCAGATTCACCCTACATTACTGAAATAAGGAATACCCAGATACAGACAAAATTGGGTGAGAATATTGATGCAGTGTTAGCCGCACAATTCCTATCAAATCTTATTGAACGCGATTTTAATGAATTGGATAAAAAAAGACTTGAAAAATGCCTTGACATTTGCATTTCTAAAATTCAGCAGGGCACGAATGCCGATGGAACTCAAAAAGGTGCAGGTTGGGCCGGGGTATTGCAAAGTGGAATGGCGAACAGTGCCTTGGAGTCAGCCCAAGCAGTTGGAGCTAAAATCGACAAGGATGTTTTGAGTCGGTCTAGGGAATATCAAAAAGATAATTACAATAAAGATGGTACCGTACGGGCCGATGATGGTGCGGGTATTGTGCTATATGCTGTTAGTGGTAGTGTTAGGGCAAGTGCGAAAGAGGCACGTAAAGTAAAAGCCGATATAGAAAAGGCAAAAGCTGAAGGTAAATTGGCCACTGATGCTGAAATCACTGCAGAAAATTTAGAAGCAATAGGTTATGTAAAAGGGGAGGCCCAGAAATATCAAGCGGCTTATAATGTATATAATGCTGCCAAAACAACTGCGCAGCAAGAAGATGTGTTGAATGGGTTTGGCAACAATGGGGGCGAAGAATTCTTGAGTTACCTACAAACCGGCGAATCGATGTTGGTCAATAATGATGAGGATTGGAAAAAATGGTATGACGATATGAGCGGACGAATCCTAAAAATTCAAAATATAGATGGGAGCTGGAACGGTCATCATTGCATCACAAGCCCAGTTTTTTGCACGGCTACCAGCTTACTTCTATTGACAATTGAAAACGATATTGAGTTTTTGCAGAAAATTGGCGAAGAATAGAATCAAACCAAGTTCAAAAAATAAAAACCCTGACAGTAATGTCAGGGTGTATTCCAAACTAAATGTTCCCCCGATATTAGTTTGGTTGATTATCGTTTACCCTAAAGGTGGGGTTTTGATTGATGAATAATTGGGTATTTACAAGCAGTTGATTAGGCTGCCCTTATTTCTTGGATTAAAAGAAAATTACCATTAAGCTTAGTAACAAAGTCAGTAAGAATTTTACAATGGTGATCATTTTGATTGCTATTTAGTTGTTATGAATTATTTCGTTTTTGATTGAGCGTAAACTCCTGTTTTGATGATTGAGTTTTCAATATATTATGAGGAATGTCATGTTTCCAAGAAATTTGAAGGAAATCAGTGAAATTAAATATGAATATGTAAGTTTTTAAATACTTTTACCTTCAATATTTATGTGACTTCCTTGATATAAGTTTCTATATGTAATGTTTAATTGACGATTAATATCAAAACTGTAGTAATTGTAGGGGGTTTTTCGAGCTTTTTTTCAAAACCAAGGGGCGTTTCGTTTAAAAAAAGGCCCTTTTTGGTCTTTTCGTTTCGATGGGCCATAAAAAAACCGACCTAAAGGTAGGCCGGCTTTCTCCGTTTTTGGATTGATGATTAGATGACTAATTCTAATTTTTTGTAGTTATTTCTATAACGCCGTTTTTGGCTTTTTTGCCGTATTTCTTTTTAGCGGCTTCTCCTTTTAAGACATTGATGCTTTCAATACTATCAGGAGCGATTTTTTTAACATCCTTCTTTTTGGCCTCTTTACCGTCTATTACATAAAAAGGGTCCTTTTCACCATCAGTATCTATAAAAAAGAAGCTGTCATCTTCACTTATGACCTCCATATCACTTTCTTCGTCTGAATCTTTAATAATGAAAACATTGGAATCACCGTCACTTGTATTACTGCGTTCAACCTTGATACGTTTGTATTTGGTCTTGCCTTTGCCATTCTTATCTAAGTGTATTTCTACACTATCATCATCTATATCATCCACATCCACTTCTTCACCATCGATGATTATTTTATGTACACCGTCCTCTTGCTTGATGATTATTTCTTGATTGTCGTCATCTGCACTTATCCATGTAGCATTAGCACTGGTCTTTATTTTCTTCATATTCGATTTGTAATCCCCTTTGGTCATTATCGAGGCAGAATTATTCTTAGGGTCTATTTTAATGATGACCGGTGAAATACCATTCTCATTGTCAGAAGAACTGTGTGAGTTACTAAATTTTCGACCGTTGTCACCACCGCCTGATACATTAATTGCAATATCGATTATCTCACGATTCTCATTGCGTACGGTGGTGTAACTGAAATCAATATTATCCTTCGCCAAATCGCTCTTCATTTTTTCGAGCTCTTCGTTGGTGGTGTTTTTGTTAATCATTAGCTCGATGCTTTTAACTGATTTGGCGGCCGCGGGTTTATTTACGGCTTTGACAGCATTGACCTCTTCAGTGACTTTGAACGGAACAAAGCTGGCCGGATTGACAGGTTTTCCTGATTCCAAGATTTCAAAATGTAGGTGCGGACCTTTAGATTTTCCGGTATTACCGACATATCCGATTGTAGTACCTGTTGCAATTTTATCACCTTTGTCAACGGAACGGTTCTCCAAGTGCATGTATTTGGTGCTATACCCGTCAGCATGCTCTATAACTATATAATTTCCCCTTTCAGAATCAATTGAAGAAGTACTTACGATGCCGCTTGCGCTCGCCATTACTGGTTTGCCCAAAGAAGCAACGAGGTCAATGCCATTGTGAAATTGCATTTGTTTGGTGAAGGGGTTTCGTGTAGGACCAAAATCGGAACTGACTTTTTTGATATCCGTTTGTCGCAGTGGGCTTACAAAATCTGGTGGGAGGTCTTCTAGAACTGTTTTTGGCACCTTACTTTCATTGAATTTTACAACCTCGTTGGTATTAAAGCTTAATAGAAAAACTACAAGAAAGGGCAGCACCAGTACTAATTTTAGTGAATTGATTTGTTTTGATTGTTTTTGATGTAACATGGTAATTCGTTTTTTGGTTAATGAATTAAAAAAGGCACTGGCGATTCTTAGATTGCCATGGCCAACAGCTTGTTTGAGCATTACATATTGATATTGCTTTTTATCGCTGATTCCTTTCAAAGCGAGTGCGTCTGCTTGAAATTCAAGATTTTGCTTGATATAGTGGTTGTAAAGCCAAACCAGTGGATTGAACCAAAGAAGAATACAAACGATTTGCATTAGCAGCACATCGATACTATGGTGCTGTCTTGCATGTGCCTTTTCATGTGTAAGAATGGCTTCTAGTTCTGTTTCTTCAAATTGAGTAGGACAGTAAAATATGTTTTTAAAGAAGGAAAAAGGAGAAAGTTGTTTTTCGGAATGCACATGCTTAATATCATCTTCCTTAAAAACAATACTCTTTTTCTTTATTTGTTTTATTGACCATAATTGAACCAAGAGCCGAATGGAGAAAAAGGCAATACCTATAAAATATACCGAAGTAATGAGGCCGAACCAATTGAAACCTTCTTCAACAAGTGGTGCTGCTGATTCAACAACATTATACGCTCCATAGTCAATAGGTTGGCGTTCTACCCAAACCACTTTTGTGAATTTGAGAAAAGGGAGCAGCAAAGAGATGATTATACCACCTAAGAGATAGATTCTATTTGAATTGAAAAAAGTCTCTTTTCTGAGGAATACCAAATAGCAGCCCAAGAACAGAACGGTCAGTGCCGTTGATTTTAAAACGTGAACAAACAAGGCTTCCATTAGTCTTTCTTTTCGATTAGTTTGATGATTTCCTTTAGATCACTGACTGAAATTTTCTCCTCCTTGGCGAAATGCGATACCAAACCTTTGTAAGAATTATCGAAATAGTCGGCCAAAGCAGAATTCACAAAACGTTTGCGGTAGTTCTCCTTACTTACTATCGGAAAGTAGCGATGGGTATTGCCAAAAGCCTCATGATCCACAAAACCTTTTTCCTGTAAGTTCCTCACAATGGTTGATAACGTGTTGTAATGTGGCTTTTCGCCTTCAATTTCTTCAAGAATCTCTTTGACAAATGCCTTTTGCAAACGCCAAAGAATCTTCATGATTTCTTCTTCTTTGTTGGTCAATTTTTGCATAATTCCAATTGTATGTGCCAAACATAAGACGAAAAAAATAGTTGAACAACTATTTTTATAGTTTATTAACTATTTATTTAGTTTTTAATACCAAACAGTCCTCCTAAAACTTAGATTATATTTGCTCCATACTAAACACAAAATGCTCGATGTTGTTTTTATCATAGTTGGTTTGGCCCTATTGATTTTAGGAGGCAATTGGCTATTAAAGTCTGCGGTGGCCCTTTCATTGCGATTGAACATTCCGAAGATTGTTATTGGAATGACCGTGGTTTCCTTTGCTACTTCGGCTCCCGAACTTATTGTAAGTGTAAAAGCAGCATTAGATGGCCTCCCTGATTTGGCCTTGGGTAATGTCGTCGGCTCGAACATTGCAAATCTTGGTTTGGTTTTGGCAGTAACGGTACTACTGGGCAGTATCAACGTTAGAAAAAGCTTTTACACTACGGATTGGCCGGTAATGATGGCGGCTTCCTTGCTCTTTATGGGCTTTATTTATTTTGATGGCGTTCTGACCAGATATGAGGGTATCATCATGGTTGTTATGTTGTTTCTCTTTTTGGTATACCTGCTTCGATTTCAAAAACAAGCCGTTGAAGATGAATTGCCAGAAGACGATGTACTCTTGCCGTTGTACAGAACCGTATTGTTTTTGGGCTTAGGTGGAACTGCACTTTGGGGCGGATCGGAATTGTTAATTGAAGGTGCGAAAAATTTAGCCGCTTCGTTGGGGGTTAGTGATCGTGTTATTGGTATTACCGTGGTTTCTGTGGGCACTAGTATTCCTGAACTTGCAGCCTCGATTATTGCCATTCTTAAAAAAGAAAAGGCTATCTCAGTCGGTAATTTAATTGGGTCCAATATTTTCAATCTTCTCGCTGTATTGGGCATTACCTCGATAATCACTCCAATTTCAGTTGTTGACCCAGGATTGTTGACCAATGATATATGGTGGATGCTAGGTATATCATTCTTGATTTTGCCCTTGGTTTTTATACCTAAAGGCCTGCGTCTAGGCTGGCGAGATGGACTTATTTTACTAACTTGTTATATCACTTTTGTCTACCTGACCGTAACTTAAAACGATATGATATCTCGCAAAAAAGCAGGGCTACTTTTTTTCTTGATATTCCTTTCCAACAGCCTCCTCGCTCAAAATCTAAATGACTTTATTACCGGTGTGCTCCTTGATTCAAAATCTGGTGAACCGGTTGTTTTTGCAACCATACGCGTCAAGAACAAGGCTATTGGTGTAATATCAAATAATGATGGGGGATTTAAAGTTCCGGTCCATTTTCAATTAGAGGGTGAGGCCCTTGAAATCTCATGTATGGGATATCAGACCAAAACACTCGTTTTTGCCGAGTTGAAGGAAAAAATAATTAATAGAATATATCTCGAACCTTCGGCCTTTGAGCTTTCCGAGGCGGTGGTCACGGCATCTAAACGAAAAAGACTAACGGCGAAGCAAATTCTAAAAAGGGCCATTCAACAAATACCACAAAACTATCAAAAGGAACCTTTTGAGCTTGTGGGCTACTACCGTGACTACCAACTCAAGAATAAGAAGTACCTGAATTTAAATGAAGCTTTGATTCGGGTAAGTGACCAAGGCTTTGAGACTAAAGATTACCAAACCTTGCAGTTTGGTCTATATGATTATATGCGGAATCTTGAATTTGAGCGCGATTCTTTTGCTGCAAAACCCTACGATTATTCAAACAGGGACAAGATAATTCCAGATGCGACTTTACAGGGTAACTATGTAGGTAATGAATTGGTTTTGCTTTTTATACACGATGCCATTCGCAACCACAATATAGATGCCTATTCCTTTGTATATAAATTCATTGAAGACTTCATAAAAGAACACCGTTTTAAAAGACTCGAGAATACCACCTTTGGAGACGAATTGGTATATAAGATTCGAATCTCAAAAAGTGTGATGCCCTACGAGGTCAACGGTATTATCTATGTGGATGTTGATGATTATTCCATCAGAAAACTGGATTATTCGGTTTGGAGGCTTAGTCCGCCACAGAATCCTTCTTCAGAAGGGGTCTTACTGCCAAGGACGTTGCTCTATGAGATTTTGGTGGAATATCAAGATGTTGGGGATAAGATGTATTTAAATTACATATCATTCCACAACCAATTTCAGTTGGTACGCCCTCCTAAGTTTGCCATAATTGGGGCTGAGTTGGATTCTGTAGAGAAACAACTAAAAGTCAGGTTGAACAAGCCCATTGCCAATTGGTATGATTTGGAAATAAAAGATTTTGATGTCGTGCACAACGGAAGAAAAATGCAAATGAAAAGTGCGTTAAGAAATGGTGACTCTGCATTTATCCTTACGTTCGCCTTGCAAAACAAGAACCTTCAAAAGCAATTTGATGACTTATTGACCGATTTGACCGAAAATCCCAGACCAAGTTTTGTGGTTCAGGTCAAAAATATGACCGATGCCGAAGGTAACCGATTGGGTGAACGCAAGTCAGAACTATTGGAGCAATTCCGGGAGTTTTTTGCCCAAAAGGTAGAAACTATTTCAGGTTCACAGCCTAACAGCGCATGGGTAGACAAAAGCAAATCATTGAACCATTTCAATCAGCCAGTTCTACCAAAAGATGTATCACTTGAGGGGCTTTGGATGAATACCCCGCTCAAATCGGTAGAATAAAAAAACCCGGTATTAAGATTAACTCAATACCGGGCTTGCCTTAAAGTTTATTTAAAAGACTATACGTCTGCAGACTTTACAGTTTTAATGATTCTAGCTGCAACCTTATATGGGTCAGCATTAGAAGCTGGTCTTCTGTCTTCCAACCAACCTTTCCAACCACTTTCTACAGTTGCAATTGGAATACGGATAGAAGCACCACGGTCAGAAACACCATAGCTAAAATCGTTGATTGAAGCAGTCTCATGAAGACCGGTCAAACGTTGATCGTTGAATTCACCGTAAACGGCAATGTGATCTTTCGCCACTGGGCGGAAGGCTTCACAAATCTTCTCGTAGGTTTCTTTGTTACCAGCAGTTCTCAAAACGGAGTTTGAGAAGTTAGCGTGCATACCAGAACCATTCCAGTCACCTTTAATAGGTTTTGGGTGGTACTCAATGTAGAAACCATATTCTTCAGTCAATCTGTCTAACATGTAACGGGCAACCCAAATTTGGTCTCCTGCAGATTTAGCTCCTTTAGCGAAAATCTGGAATTCCCACTGACCAGAAGCAACCTCTTGGTTGATTCCCTCAAAGTTCAATCCAGCTTCCAAGCACATATCAGCATGGCGCTCAACCAAATCCCTTCCGTGTGTGTTTTTACCACCTACGGAACAGTAGTACATTCCTTGAGGACCAGGGTAACCACCCATTGGGAAACCTAAAGGCAATTGAGTCTCAGTATCCATGATAAAGTACTCCTGCTCGAAACCGAACCAGAAATCGTCGTTTTCATCATCAATAGTAGCACGTGAGTTAGAAACGTGAGGAGTTCCATCAGAATTCAAAACCTCAGACATTACCAAAAACCCATTGTGTCTTGCTGGGTCAGGGTAGATAGCTACTGGCTTTAACAAACAGTCAGAAGAACCACCTTCGGCCTGTTGTGTTGAGCTTCCATCAAAAGACCACATTGGGCAGTCTTCCAATTTACCACTGAAATCTTTTTCGATTTTGGTTTTACTTCTCATGTTGGCAGTTGGCGAATAACCGTCCAACCAGATGTACTCTAATTTTGCCTTGTTCATAATGTTGATTATTAACTTTTAAAAATTTCAATTGAACGAAGTCACAAAAGTATATGATCAATGATAAATAGCAACTTTTTAATGGGTGAACTACCAAAAAATCCTTTAATTTTAATAGCACCCCTTTTTAAGAGGGGGTAGATTACGAAAAATTGGATTTTTTTAGCCCAATATTACCAATTTGTTAATTTTGTCGACCAATAAATTCCACTAAAATGCCTACCATGCGATTCGATGCATTAAATGAAAGTAGTAATAGGTCAACCATTGCTATCGGAGAGATTGAAAAAAGGTCAACTTTGTTTGCTAAAAACGTCTTCAATCGTGACAAGATGTTGCAGTTTTTATCAAGGGATGCCTTTGAAAAAGTAGAAGCTGCAATTTTTTCAGGAAAGAAAATCGATAGAAAAATCGCTGATCAGGTGGCAGAGGGCATTAAAGCTTGGGCCTTATCGCTTGGCGCGACCCATTATACCCACTGGTTTCAACCGTTGACGGGTTCCACTGCGGAAAAACACGACGCCTTTTTCGACTTATTGGATGACGGTCGACCTATGGAACGTTTTGACGGTCAACAATTGGTGCAGCAAGAGCCCGATGCTTCAAGTTTTCCGAGTGGCGGAATTCGTAACACCTTTGAAGCTCGCGGTTATACTGCCTGGGACCCTACATCCCCTGCATTCGTTTATAAAACCACACTTTGTATTCCAACAATATTTGTAGCCTATACAGGTGAAGCTTTGGACAATAAGGCACCCTTATTGCGCGCACTGCATGCAGTTGATGAGGCCGCTACTGCAGTAGCTCAGTATTTTGATAAGAACGTGCGAAAGGTGAATGCTACCCTTGGTTGGGAACAGGAGTATTTTTTGGTGGATAAAGCCTTGGCCCAGTCAAGACCAGATATATTGATGACAGGTAGAACCTTGGTGGGGCGCTCTCCGGCAAAGGGCCAACAGCTTGATGACCATTATTTTGGGGTTATCCATTCTAGAGTGCTGGCCTTTATGAATGAATTGGAGCAACAGTGCATGGTTTTGGGTATTCCTGTAAAAACCAGGCACAACGAAGTTGCCCCGAACCAATTCGAGGTGGCCCCGGTATTTGAAGAAGCCAATCTGGCTGTGGACCATAACCTATTATTGATGGACGTTATGGATGAGATTGCTGACAAACACGGTTTTAAGGTGCTCTTCCATGAAAAACCATTTGCTGGAATCAACGGTTCAGGTAAGCATAACAATTGGTCATTGGCTACGGATACGGGTACGAATTTGTTGAGCCCGGGTAAGACGCCAATGAAGAACCTACAGTTTTTGACCTTCTTTGTCAACACGATAAAGGCAGTTGATACCTATGAAGAATTGGTGCGTTCGTCTATTGCTTCGGCAAGCAACGATCATCGTTTGGGAGGGCAAGAAGCACCACCCGCTATCATATCCGTATTTATTGGTCAGCAATTGGGTGATGTGTTGGATGAGCTCGAAGGCGTTTCCAAAGGAAAATTGTCTCCTCAGGAAAAAACAGAACTTAAATTGAATGTGGTCGGAAAGATACCTGAGATTTTATTGGACAATACCGATAGAAACCGAACTTCACCCTTCGCTTTTACCGGGAATAAATTTGAAATCAGAGGGGTAGGAGCCAAGATGAGCTGCTCTAAACCGATGACTGTGTTGAATACCATCGTCGCCAAACAATTGGTCGATTTCAAAAAGGAGGTTGATGTACTTATTGACAAAAAGAACCTCAAGAAAGACGAGGCCGTTTTCAACGTACTCCGCGAGTATATTAAAAATTCGAAACGCATACGCTTTGATGGCGATGGCTATAGCTTTGAATGGCAAGAAGAGGCCAGAAGGCGAAAACTGAGCAATAATAAGAACACCCCTGAAGCACTTCAGGTGTTGACCTCAAAAGAGAGTATCGACCTGTTTAAAGCGACCGAGGTCATGAGTGAGGTAGAACTCTCTGCCCACCAAGAAGTAGAGCTGGACAACTATGTTTTCAACATTCAAATTGAAGGCCGAATTTTAGGGGAACTCGTGTACAATTACATCTTGCCCGCAGCGCTGACCTATCAGAATGTGTTGTTGCAAAACATTCGAGGCATGAAGGAAGTTTACGGTGCCGCCCATAAAAACTTTACCGAACCACAGCATAACATTTTGGAGCAGATTGCGGAACACACCTCAGAAATGAAAAAACTGACCGATGCCATGCTCGATGCCAAAAACCGTGCTGATAATATGGCCACAGTGGCCAAAAAGGCAAAGGCCTATTGCGATACCATTCGACCGTATTTTGATGAGATTCGAACCCATGCTGATGAACTTGAAAAATTGATTTCTGACGAACATTGGCCCTTGACCAAATACCGAGAGCTACTATTTATCAAATAATAGTTTTTTGTCATTCCTGCGAAGGCAGGAATCCATAAATTCACTTTATGAAATTGACATTAAGTGACATTCAAGCCGCCAAAAAACGGATTGACCCCTATATCAACGAAACCCCAATTCTCACCTCTTCTTTATTGAATGGCTGGTTGGGGCACGACATCTATTTTAAATGCGAGAACTTTCAAAAGATAGGGGCCTTTAAAGCCCGTGGTGGACTCAATACCGTGGCTTGGTTAATTGAAACCGGCCAGAAACCGGAACGTATTGTGGCCAACAGTTCAGGCAATCATGCCCAAGCGGTAGCCTATGCCGGCCAACAGTTCGGTATACCCACCACCATCTTTATGCCTGAATATTCCTCGGCAGTAAAGATTCAAGCTACCAGAAGTTATGGTGCAGAGGTGGTTTTGAGCAAGACCCGCGATATTACGGATGCATTGGTACGTGAAGCCGCAAAAGAAGAAGGCACCTATTGGATACCCCCCTTCAACCATGAGCAGGTAATCTGTGGGCAGGGAACGGCGGCCTACGAAGCCCTTTCAGAATTGGATGACATTGATGCCGTTTTTACGCCCTGTGGTGGTGGTGGCCTGACTTCAGGATCATTGGTGGCCACCAAAGGACTCTCACCTGAAACCAAAATGTTTGGTGTGGAACCCTTAAATGCCAATGACGCCGCGGAATCGTTGCGTATGGGAACTATTCAGCGACTACCAGGCATACCCAATACCCTGGCCGATGGCGCCATGACCATGGCTGTGGGCGACATTACTTTTGAATACCTCAAGCAATTAGATGGTTTCTACGAAGTTGCTGAAGAGCAGATCGTGTATTGGACCCAGTGGCTGACTCACTTGTTGAAATGTCGGTTGGAGCCAACCTGTGCCATGCCGATGGGAGCCGTCGTTGAATGGTTAAAAACCCAAGTGAGCAAACAACGGGTTTTGGTCATTGTCTCTGGTGGGAATATGGACCAACCCACCACCCAAAAAATTTGGAAAGAAGACCAATTGGGGCAGTTGCCCGCTATCCCATAGTGCCCCCGCCCGCTAGGTTTGGGTGGATTTCATTTAAAATGGCAGGGGTAAGACTCCGCAAAAAACCATTAAAACGGTATTTTTACTTAGCCCAACATGGGCTATGGTACAATAGTGGCATTTTCATTGTGGTAAACCGGAGCGGTGCTAAAATGCTTCGCATTTCTGGTCCGCACCGTCGCAATACTGCACATAGCCTTAAACGTTGGCAACAATACCAAGGCACCTATCAATTTGATAAAACTTTTTGACCATACCGAAGAAGTTATAAAAGGTCCTTCTAATAACAATGAAAATGCCTTTAACTACTATCATAAAAGTGATAGGAAAGATATGGCTGTTATTAGAAAAGTTTTAGAAGAATGGTTTTTCAATTACCCGAACAAAGAAAAAAAGGAATTGAAAAACAGATTCAAAAAGGATATGGATTCTGCATTTTATGAACTCTTTTTACACGAATTATTTAGTTCTTTAAATTTTGAAATAGAGATACATCCAAAACTTAAAGATTCAAGTAAGAGACCTGATTTTTTAATTCAAAAGAAAGATTTCTCAGCCTATGTTGAAGCAAAAATCTGTTATGACAAATCTGAAAGTGAAATGGCTTTTGAACGGCGTCGAAATGAATTCTATGATTCTTTAAATAAAACTAGAATTAAAGGTTTTTTACTTAGGATTGCAGAACTTGAATTTAAAACAACTAAACAACCAAGAACTAAGGAATTAATCTCAAAAATTGAAACTGAAATATCCTTACTAGACCCTGAAGCAATTACATCACAAATGGAAAAATACGGATTTGAAGGTTCTCCGTTCATTAATTATGAAAATGACGATTTTAAAATCTTAATACAACCTATGCCCTTAATCAAATCTAAAAGAGATAAAATTAGTAAGAACCCTATTGGAATGTTTCCTTTCGAGACTTTTTGGGGTGGTGGTGAAAATTCTTTAAGAGAGTCAATTTTGAAAAAAGCAAAGCGATATGGAAAATTTGATATTCCGTACTTAATCTGCGTAAATGCACTTGGTAAAAAAACTTCAGGTAAAATTGATATTGAAAATGTGATTTGGGGTTCTTTACAATACACTTATTCTACAAACCCGGATAATCGAGATGGTAGAATGACTAGAGCAATGGATGGTGTATTTTATAATTCAGGAAAACCTAAATTAAAAAACGTAAGCGGAGTTTTGGTAACAAAAGTGTTTCCGTCAAATATTCCTAATGCTAATTATTGGCTATTTGAACATCCTTTCGCGGAAAATAAAATGGATTTTAGTAGACTAAATTTGGTTTACAGTTACGTGAAGGAAAATCAAATTATTAGTTTGGAAGGAAATGACTTTGACAAAATATTTGGAATATCAAAAAACTGGTTGGAATGAAAAAAGTATTGTTTACAACAATGAATAACCGCAATTACGGCGGATACGACTACCCTTCGACTGCGCTCAGGGCAGGCTAGAATCCACTCGGAATCGCTATTTTCAGTTCTAAATCAAAAATTGAAGCAAATTAGCCTGTAAATGGAGGTTTTACGAACCTTCGTACGCAATCAAAACCAACCATATGATCAAAAAATTTATTTGTCTGCTCACACTTTTATTTATTGGGTTAAATACATCAGCTCAGGAAGAATGCATTCCCGTCAAGAATCTAAAAAGCCTTTACGCGTCTAATAAAGAGTTCAAAAAGACTATTGACTCGATGTTCGAGAATGTGCACGAACTGCCAAATGGGAATCCAAATCCTTGGAAAAACAAGAATGTCGAGGATCTCTATAGTTTTTTAAACGAATGGTTTTACTTTCTTCCAAATACCCATAATGGACTTGATAGAATTCTAAAATTCACTTTTCTGTATTACAAAAACCCTGAAGGCATGAAATTCGTTCTATCAGAACCAGGGCTTAGTTGGACTAACGTATTCATTGAGGAACGCGGGAAATTTATGGATAGCCCAGAGTCAGCAAAAATCATTGCCGAATGGTTAGCCGATAACTCCCTTAAAAATGAAGACTTCGTATTTCCTGAACGGGGTTTCAATTCATTCAATGAGTTTTTCACACGAGATTTAAAACCCGGAACGCGACCAATAGACGATGCTACGGATGAATCCATTCTTGTATCGCCAGCGGATGGAATAATAAATATGATAGCTAATGAACTTGAATTGGACACTGAAATTCCGACAAAAGGCAGAATGACCATGAGTTTGAATTCACTGCTCGACAATTCTAAATATGCAGAAAATTTTATTGGAGGTTCGGCATTGGCCATTTTTCTAATGCCAGATAATTACCATCATTACCATTCGCCCACAACGGGGAAAATAGTCGAATCGAACGAGAGTGTTGGAAATAGACTTTTTGGGATGCCCAACATGCTAGATATGATTAATAATGGGAATGTAGCTTACAACAAAGATTACAGTGTTTTTGAAGATTTTAAACACGGCTATTTTATTATAGAAACAGACCATTATGGATACATAGCAATGATTCCCATAGGATTACAGACGGTGGGTTCTGTAGTATTTGAAGATGACTTTAAGAAAATTCATAGTGATAATCCCAAACGAATTTACAAAGGAGAAAAGCTTGGTCATTTTGAATACGGCGGTTCGACGGTATTACTAATTTTCGAAAAAGGAAAATTGAGTTCTTTGACTGTTGAACAAGGACAACGAATTGGAAAATTAAAAAACTGAGCATAAAAATCGCTATAAGCAATGAAGCCATTCTCGCCTGGTATTCGACGAGCTCAGGCCATCGCTTCTGAAAAACCTAGTGGATTTTCTGTTTGGTGTGAATTCACAGTTTAAGGTTAAACCACACAACGAAATCTTAGCCGAGCTCCGCTACATATTTGGATAAAACCAACCAAAAAGTATTCGATATTCGAAATTCTGTATAAGGATATTGACTTACTTCCGAATGACCTTTGTCTTTTGATAAAAAAAGATGAAAATGGAAGCAAATCAATTTGGCAAAAATGGTTGGACCCCTGATAGAATTGGTAATCTTTATGGCAAGGTGTTCGTTATAACAGGTACTACAAGCGGTACGGGTTTTGAAGCATCAAAAATCCTACTTTCAAAAGGTGCGAAAGTGGTAATGCTCAATAGAAACCTAAAAAAAGCAGAAGACACCATTAGATCATTAAAACAAGGACTAGGTAATGATATTGATGTCATTAACATTCAAATGGATTTATCTAGGCAGGCCTCAGTTAAAAAAGCCGCTGAAGAAGTTCTACAAACAACATCTCAAATCGATGCTCTTATTTGTAATGCTGCTATCGCCCAAGTACCAAAACAGATGATAACTGAAGATGGTTGGGAAAGTCAAATGGGAACGAATTACTATGGAAATTGGACTTTACAAGCTTTATTGTTTCCAATTATTGAGAAATCCAAAGGACGCATTGTAACAGTTGGGAGTATGGGTTATGATATGGGCATCAAAACCATAAAATTTGATGACTTGAATTGGGATAATGGCTACACGCCGAATAATGCATATAGCCAAAGTAAACTAGCGCAGATAATGTCAATATATGAATTGCAAGATAGGCTGCAAGAAGTTGGTAAAACAGCTGTTAAAGCCTATGCTTGTCATCCAGGGGCCTCAAGAACAAACCTAATAAGTACAAGTGGAAGTTTAATGATGCGAATTATGTTTTATCTAATGATGCCTTTAACACAATCAGCTGAAAAAGGTGCATATCCACAATTAATGTGTGCAACTGAACCAAATTTAGATCAAAGCGGTTTTTACGGTCCCACAGGAAGAAGTAATTGGGTAGGTCCCGTTGGAGCACACAAAATAGAACCACATGCAAAAGATAAAGAAGTGGCGAAACGACTTTGGGAGCTTTCAGAAAAAGAGACAGGAGTAAAATGGAATATTTAATTTAGTTCTATGGAACACTTCAAAACCTTATCGTCCTATTTGGAGTATTTGGAGTTGCCTAGACCGGAGCATCCTATGCTGAGTGTTTTTAACTCAAGAGGGGATGGTTATTTGCCTTGTCCAAAAAAAAGCTCACCCCCAATTACCAATGACTGTTATACCATAAGTTTTAAAAAATTTATTGAAGGTAATTTAAGCTACGGTCGCACCCATTACGATTTCACCAATGGTGCGCTATTTTTTATTTCACCAAGACAAGTCTTGCAATGGGATAACAGCGTAATTTTTGAACAAAAAGGATTTTCAATAAACTTCCATGAGGATTTCCTAAAGGGAACGGAATTAGCACAACGCATAAAAAAATATGGTTTCTTCTCATATTCGGTAAATGAAGCTTTACACCTTTCGCCTAAAGAAGAAAGACAAATCGAATCCATTGTTGAAAATATTGAATTTGAATATAAAAGCAACCAAGACGAGTTTAGTAAAGATATCATCATTGCTCAGCTGGACACCTTGCTCAAATACGCCAACCGCTTTTATGAAAGACAGTTTTTAAATCGTAAGGAATTATCCAACGATTTGTTGGAGCGGTTCAATCATTTTATGGATTCCTATTTTGAATCGGGAAAACTACAACAAAATGGAATTCCGAATATAGAGCAGGTTGCAAAGCAATTGTCAGTTTCGCAACGATATTTAAGTGATACGCTTAAAAAAGAAACAGGTAAGACCACTACTGAACATTTACACTTGCATCTAATCGATGAAGCAAAGAACATTTTACTTCAACCTAATAAAAATGTATCAGAAGTTGCGTATGAATTAGGGTTCGAATATCCAGCATATTTTTCGAGACTATTCAAAAAGAAAGAAGGAATAAGTCCGACGGAATTCAAAGAAAAGTATAAACTAAATTAAAATGGAACTATTAAAACTGGCAACAGATTGGGCCAAAGCTGAGGTCTTTTCCACTCGATTTTTTATCTTATTTGCCCTGCTATTTTTGGTAGCCAGTGTCGGGTTTTGGCAACTCGGTAAAACCGAATTGGCTCGCGCCTATATCATACCCACTTTAGTTGCAGGTCTACTATTGTTGATTATCGGTTGTGGACTCCTATTTACCAATATGCAACGTGTGAAAACCTTTCAAAAAGAATTTAACAACAATACACCAGCCTTTTACCAATCAAAGTTGGAGCGTTCGGAAAGTACGTTAAAAGAGTACACCGTGGTATTCAAGGTAATACCAGTCTTGATAATCGTCGCAGCTTTGTTGATTTTATTGCTAAATACACCAACATGGCGTGCCATAGGCATCACAACCATAGCCATGTTGATTGTTATTCTCTTAGTTGACGGTAATGCACATGCAAGAATAGATGCTTATCATAAAGAACTGAAAACCGTTGATGTAACCAACAAAACCAAAAAATAACAGACCATTGAAAGAAATCGTATCAACCGATTGGCTCAACCAAAACCTCGACAATCCTGATTTAATCATTTTAGACGCTAGTATTGCCGCCAGTGCCAGTGGTAAGGCCTTTGAAACATTCGACCAAACCATACCGAATGCCCGTCGTTTTGATATAAAAAATGTGTTCAGTGATGCAACAAGTGCATTCCCCAACACAGTGCCAAAACCCGAGGACTTTGAGCGCGATTGTCAAAAACTGGGCATTAATCAGAATTCAAAAATTGTTGTTTTTGATACGAATGGTGTGTATTCAAGTCCTCGGGCCTGGTGGCTGTTCAAGGTGATGGGGCATAATGAAGTAGCTGTTCTTGATGGGGGGCTCCCCAACTGGATTGACGAAGGGCATCCTACCGTAAAGAATCATTTGACCGAATTCTACGAGGGAGATTTTAAAGCCCAGTATGATGAAAATCAAGTCGTAACATTCGAACAGGTTGGTGCGAATGTGAAGCATCCTGATTTTTTGGTTGTTGATGCCCGGTCCGAAGGTCGCTTTAAGGGAACGGCACCAGAACCCAGAAAACACCTGCAAAGCGGAAAAATCGAACATTCTGTCAACATTCCCTTTCAAGACGTCCTCACCGACGGTAAATTCAAGTCAACTGAAGAACTGAATGCTATTTTTCAAGAAAAGTGCGAGGGTGAGCAAAACCTCGTATTTAGTTGCGGTTCTGGTTTGACGGCTTGTATCGTAATGCTTGCATCAAGATTGGGCCATGGTCCGAGCATTAAGATTTACGATGGCTCATGGACAGAATGGGCTGAAAGAAATGAGTTGACCCTTCCGAACTCGTAGCACCAATTGTATTGTTAATTCATTAAATTGAAGTTCTTAAATCAAAATCGGGTTTAAATACAAGGGCCAACAGGATTGTTATGAATTTCTACCAAGAAAAATTAGAGCATATCAAAAACAGCTGCTATTCAAACGAGAAGCAGTTGGAAACTGTAAAGCAGACCCGGAATTTTATAGACAATAATTTTGAAAAAGATGTAAAATTGGATGTGCTTTCCCACATCAATTTTACCTCAAAATTTCATCTACAACGACTTTTTAAGAGGTATTACGGCCTTACTCCAAGACAATACTTAATTGACAAACGCATTGAAAAATCGAAAGAATATTTGCAAAGCGGGATTTCCGTGACCGAAACCTGTTTTGCAGTTGGTTTTGAAAGTCTTGGCTCGTTCAGTAAACTATTTAAAACCAAGACCGGTAAATCACCAAGTCAATTTCAAAAAGAGCAAGTTTCGAGAAGCAATTTAGAATGAGACTTTTAAACTTTGAAAACGAAAACAGAACCAATCAAAGATGAAAGTAACATTAATTAGCATTCCGGTAAGAGACCAAGAAAAAGCATTAAAATTTTACACTGAGAAGTTAGGCTTCCTCATAAAGAAAGACGCACCATTGGAAGGTGGTAACCGATGGATAACCTTGGTTTCACCAGAATGGCAAGACGGCCCTGAATTGCTGCTAGAACCTGCGCCCAACCATTTTGAACCCTGTAAAGTCTTTCAAGATGCATTGTTCGAGGCCGGTATCCCGTGGACTCAGTTTGATGTTGAAGATGTTGAAGCTGAGTACCAAAGAATGATAGGTCTTGATGTTGAATTTAGCGTCAAACCAACAGAAATGGGAACGGTAAAGTTTGCGGTTTTCAACGATACCTGCGGCAATAACATTCAGCTAGTTCAGACACTATAAATCTAACTTCATTTGTTAGCCTAATGCCCATTTTGAGCGTCAAGGCAGAAATTTAATTGTAACAAAATCGGGCTACTGCACTCAAATACCTTAGGTAAATAAAAGTGTTATGAACAACAAATCCGTTTCCGTACTTGGAATTGTTGGGGCCGTTCTTTTTGTCGTAACAAGTATTGTCGGCGGGTTCCTCATTGAAGACTACAGTGTTATAAGTCAATACATCAGTGAGGCCTATGCTATTGATACGGAACATGGTCTGGCATTGCGAATGTTCGGCTTTGTGCCCAGTGGTGTACTACTTGCCTTATTTAGCATTCTAGCCATAAACTATTTTCCCGGCTCCAAATCGGTTAAAATAGGGTTTTATGGTATCGCATTATTCTACGGCTTGGCCACTGTAGTCGTTTCGATATTTCCTTGTGATAGCGGCTGCAATCCAGATTTAATTGACCCCAGTGTTTCTCAATTAATCCATAATTTGGTTGGAATGTTGACGTATCTTTTTGTTCCAATTACCATGATAGTAATCGGTCAAGGTTTACGAAAAAGTTCAGATGACAAAAAATTTTCCCTTCAATCAACAGTATTAGGCATACTGGCGCTGTTATTCGTGGTTGTTTTATTTTCTGAAGTCAATTCAGAATTCGTTGGGCTAATACAGAGGGTTGTTGAAGCCACATTTATAATTTGGATTTTCAGTTGTGCCATGGCAGTTAGAAATACTAATAAATCCAATAATAAAGTCCCTTAAATAGTAGAAACAATTTGAAAATTAAATTTGCCCATACCAATATTGTCAGTACGGATTGGAAGGCTCTAGTAGCATTCTATGTTGAAACCTTTGATTGTAAAATAATTCCACCGATTCGCAAACAATCTGGAGAATGGCTCGACAAGGGTACTGGGGTAAAAAATGCAAATTTAGAAGGGGCACACTTACTGTTGCCAGGTCATAGTGGTAATGGTCCTACTCTTGAAATATACCAATACAAAAACATTGAAGCGCAATCTTTGAATTCGCCAAACACCCGTGGTTTTGGCCATCTGGCCTTTGAAGTAGATGAGGTAGAAGAGATGCTGAAAAGGGTATTGCTTAATGGAGGGCAAGCAAATGGTGAAATTGTAAAACGTTACGTTAATGGGGTAGGGGAAATCACTTTTGTCTATGTTCGCGACCCAGAGGGCAATTTAATTGAATTACAAAGCTGGAAGAAGGATTAGGTAGCGGATTTTGATTAAAACTTTAATAGCAGTTGAAACCAAAATTGAATCGAATTACCTTTGAAATTCCTAATTACGATAAACTAAATACGAATGAAGAAAATTTTGATAGGCTGCCTAGTGTTGGTAAGCTTTGCAAGCTCATGTAAGCAAGAAGCTAAAATTGACCGGATTAAAATTGCTGAAGAATACTATAAGATGCTCGATACCTCAGATGATGTTGGGTTAGTACCGTTGTTGGCAGATAGTATTCTAACCAAAGAAACGGAATACAATTACGAATATACCTATGCCATGAAAGACTATGTGCAATGGTTAAAATGGGATGCCGCTTTTGAACCAACCTATGAGGTAATTGAGATGGTAGAAGAGAATGATGAGGTGAAAGTTCGGGTTTCAAAAATTGATAAAAGGATAGAATTTCTGCACAAAGAACCGATTATTACGAACCAAATACTGCGGTTTAAGAATGATAAAATTTCAAGTATCGAAACCATTAAGTACGTAAACTTCAATGATTCCCTATTTGTAAAGAATCGGGATGAACTTGTGAATTGGATTGATCAATACCATCCTGAATTGAACGGATTTATTAATGATCAGACAGAGGTTGGTGGTCAAAAATACTTAAGGGCGATGGACTATTTTGAAAATGAGCGCAGCTTGGAATGAGATTGGATTTCAAAGAAAACATAGTACTTGAAAATCGGCGGGTACGAATCGAGCCACTCGAGTTAAGGCATATTGATTTCTTAATACCAATAGCATTAAAACATCCTGACTTATTAAAATATTCACCACCAAAATTTGGGACAGAAGAGTTTTTAAAGGCCTATGTTGAAAACAACATTGCGCTACGAACGCAAAACCTCAAATATCCCTTTGCCATTTATGACAAAGAGCAAAAGTCCTACGCAGGGTCCTCAAGTTTTATGAATATTTCACAAAGGGATTTACGCTTAGAGATTGGCTCCACTTGGCTAGGTGAAGACTTTCAGCGGACTGGACTCAATCGCAATTGCAAGTTTTTGATGATGCAATATGTTTTTGAAGAACTAAAATTTGAGCGTTTGGAATTTAAAACCGACAAACGAAATCTTCAATCACAGAACGCGATTGAACAAATCGGAGGGGTTTATGAGGGCACCCTTAGAAGTCATACCCTAATGTCTGATGGTTTTCGTCGAGATACAGTCTACTACAGTATTTTAAAGGATGATTGGCCGGAAATAAAACATGGTGTGTTTTCAAGTATGATTTAGCGTAGCAGACCTTTACCAAAACAAAAACACCTTAACTATCATAATCAACGAAGATTCGAATTTTGGGTTAGTAGCCTCAAATATGATCAGGTAAGTATTGTCTTTAAAAACTATTATTTCATGTAAGAATGTAACAGATTTGTTTGGAGCGATACTTATAGCTAAAAAGATAATGTCTTCAAAGAATTTACTCCTGTGTTTAGCCTTTGGCTGTTCGTTTATTACTATTGAAAGTCAAGTTTTTCATAATCCTGGTGGTAATCGAATCTCATTTGGAAAAGACGTAAAGAAAACTTCATCAGCAAGTTATGGCGATATTGATGGTGATGGGGATATTGATGTTGTCATAGCTAACGGTAGACATTGGGCCGATTACAATGAAGTTTATCTAAACAATGGGGAAGGGTTTTTTAATACTTCTTACCAATTGGGTAAATATAAATCGACTACTTATGCCGCTGAACTGGGCGATTTTAATGGGGACGGATTTTTAGATGTAGCTACTGGGAATGACGAAGCACCAAATCGACTATTCTTCAATGACGGTGAAGGAAATTTTCAAGAAAAAGGAACCTTTGGAGGGGATACCAATCCCACTAGGAATATCACCTTGGCCGATATCGATGATGATGGTGATATTGATATTTTAATTACCAATAGGGGCAGCCAAAATGAAATTTGCCTTAACAATGGTAATGGAGAATTCAATGAGGTACGATACTTTGGCGAGGAAGATGATTCTACAATAGATGTTGATGTTGTTGATATGGATGGAGACGGAGATAAAGATTTGGTTCTTGCCAACCGTGACGGCATGCAGAATTATATTTACTTGAATGACGATTTGAGTTTTGAGGAGAAGATTCCTTTTGGTTCTGGTGATGATGACACCCGAAGTGTCGCAGTTGGTGATATAAATGGCGACGGCTTAAATGACATTGTACTAGGAAATATTGGCACCGCAAATACAATCTGTTTCGGAGACAAAGCGATGACTTTTAAAAATGAGATGTTGTTACATTCCCTTGAAGATGTCACTTTTTCGTTGGACTTGGGCGATTTTAATAACGATGGACATTTAGATGTTTTGGTGGGCAATGCCGAAGAAAAAAACTTGGTATATGAAAATGAAGGAAAGGGGCAAGGTTTTAAACCAATGGAGCTTAGTTCTCTTGAATATGATACCTACGACATAAAATTTGTCGACCTTAATGGTAATGGATATTTAGATATTATTGAGGCCAATTCAGATGAGGTGAACGTTTATTACTTCAATATCCTTCCCTACAAGAAAAAGAAATAGCACTCAAATTTTTGGTATCTTAAGGCATCATAACCAATTGAATAGATGCCTAGATTTAATATTGATGCCGACCCTAAACATACCTACGATGCCATTGTTATTGGCTCGGGAATAAGTGGGGGATGGGCGGCCAAGGAGCTCTGCGAAAAAGGACTTAAAACCCTTGTTTTAGAACGTGGCCCTATAGTTGAACATGTTGTCGATTACAAGACTGCAAATTTAGACCCGTGGGATATGGAGTTTCGCGGTGGAATCACGCCTGAGCAGCGCAAAAAACACTATAAAAGTATACGCTCCGGGTTTATTGGCCAAGATACCGAACACTTTTATGCCAATGATGAAGAGAACCCTTATACAGAAGTAAAACCCTTTTTATGGATTCGTGGTCATCAAATGGGTGGGCGGTCACTACTTTGGGGAAAGCAAACGTACCGTTGGAGTGAGTTGGATTTTGAGGCGAACGCTATGGATGGGTATGGGGTAGATTGGCCGATACGATATCAAGATTTGGAATCCTGGTATACGTATGTTGAAAAATATGCCGGTATCAGTGGAGAGCCACTGGGATTACCTCAATTGCCAGACAGTCATTTTCTGCCACCAATGGAATTGAACTGTGTTGAAAAAGAAGTAAAGCAAAGACTTGAACGTGATTTTCCGGGTAGGCACTTGATAATTGGTCGGGTTGCACACCTGACAGAGCCCTTAAACGGTCGCGGTCAGTGTCAATATCGTAACCGTTGCAGTCGCGGTTGTCCGTATGGCGCATATTTCAGTAGTAATGCTGTAACGCTTCCCGCGGCAAACAAAACAGGAAACCTAACCTTTAGACCTTATTCCATTGTGCAGTCCATTATGTATGATAATGAAAGTGGCAAGGCATCGGGCGTGCGCATTATCGATGCTGAAACCAATATGGATATCGAATACAAGGCGAAGGTTATTTTCTGTAATGCTTCTACCTTGAGTACAACCCAAATTTTGTTGAATTCAACGTCAGATAGGTTCCCGGAAGGGATGGGTAACGATAGTGGTGAATTGGGACATAACCTAATGGACCATACATATCGCATTGGTGCTACCGCAAAAGTTGAAGGATTTGAAGATAACTATTATAGCGGCCGTAGACCCAATGGAATTTACATACCTAGATATTGGAATATTGATGAAAATTCAAAATCGGATAAGTTTCTTCGTGGCTTTGGTTTTCAAGGCGGTGGTTTTCGAGGTGGAAATGCGGCTAACATCAAAGAATTCGGAGCAGATTACAAGGAAAAGGTCATGCAACCAGGACCTTGGGAATTTTTCATTACGGGTTTTGCAGAATGTTTGCCCTACCATGAAAATAAAGTTTATTTAAATAACGAGGTTACCGATAAGTGGGGGCAACCTACCCTTTCAATAGACTGTGAGTATAAGGAAAACGAACTTGCGTTAAACAAACAGATTCAAGAAGATGCCGTGGAAATGTTAGAAAAAATTGGCCTCAAAGAGGTTATTGGTTTTGACAATAAACACGAACCAGGCTATGGTATACATGAGATGGGTACGGCGCGTATGGGGCGAGACCCCAAAACTTCCGTTTTAAATGCGACCAATCAAATACACTCCGTTAAAAATGTATTTGTTTCTGATGGGGCCTGTATGACATCCAACTCTTGCGTGAACCCTTCACTGACTTACATGGCATTAACCGCAAGGGCTGCCAATCATGCCGTTGAAGAACTTAAAAAAATGAACCTTTGATTATGGATAGGAGAAAAGCTTTAAAATATTCAGGGAATCTAGCTGCAATTGCAATCACAGCCCCTTCGTTGCTATCCCTTTTGCAATCGTGTAATCAGGTTCATCGTCCCGATTGGCAACCCGAATTTTTAACATCGGGTGAGGCCGAATTCCTTTCAAATTTTGTGGATACGATTTTGCCAAAAACAGATACGCCTGGCGCGTTGGATGTTAAGGCAGATATCTTTTTGGACAAGGTTTTTGCGCATCTTTACGATGCAGAGGGTCAAGAAAACTTGAGAAGTGAAATATTGAGGTTTAACCAGAAATGCCAATCAAATTTTGGTAAGGATTTTAGTCAATTATCTACGTCGGATAAGAATCAATTCTTAAGGTCAGAAGAGGAAAATTCTGGTCAGTTCGGCAGAGGTGTCTGGGGAACTCCAGTCGGCCCTCAGGAAGAAATAGGATTTTACCGTTCTTTAAAATCAATGACCCTTTGGGCATATCTTTCTTCGAAAGAAATAGGTGAGAATGTTTTGAATTACGACCCTATTCCTGGAGCTTACGATGGTTGTGTGCCTTTGAAAGAAATTGGCCGTAAATGGAGTTTGTAAAGCGGTAGGTATTTTACTGAAGTAGGATTTTAGCTTTAAAATCCCAAAATCGGCTCTTACAGTTCACGAATTTTCATATTGCGAAACCACGAATCAAAATACCAATTTTGCAAAGCAATCTTGCCCTTGGTCACTTTTCCAAAATCAGGATTATCGGAAAAATTGCTATCGTTCAATTTAGCTTTCCACTCAGAAGAGTTGAAGTCCTCTTTTGCCGTTAAAACGCCATTTAAATAAAATTCGACCTTCCCATCTTTCTGAATGATTTTAGATAAATTCCATTGCCCAGCTGGTTTAGGTACGGTTGGGTTGGTTTGTTCAGATACCCCCCAAAGACTGCCTGCCTTTTTTTTTGGGGTTTGTGTATCGCTATGGGCCGGTTCAAGTAATTGGTACTCTGGTCCTGTTCTATAGGTTGCAGCGTGCGCCGGAGATTCCTGTACATTTATGAAGACACCACCATTGCCCCGTAATGCCATTTGCCACTCAAAGACCAGTTCATAGTTTTCATAGGCAGTATTGGTTATTAGATCCCCAAACACTTTATTTTCATTTGCAGCATCACAATGGAGCAAACCGTCTTTTACCTCCCAAGCAGAGAATAAGGTGGAATCCGGTTTGTTGTAAAGGTGCCAACCATCCAAAGTATTGCCATCAAAAAGCAATTGCCAGCCCTGTTCCTTTTCAATGTCCAATAATTGGTTGTGTGCCTGATTTTCAAGAGCCAATTTTTTAGTATTCCATTGCTGCGTTTCCTTCTTGTTTTTTTGAGAGCACGAGCAAATAATTAAAGTAAATGCGAAAAAGGGTAAAAAAAATTGGCCTTTCATATTTTCGGTTTGATTCTAATGAAAGGCCAATTTAAAGTAATTTCATAATTACAGGTCAACCCCCTTGTCTTGTTTTGGAATATTTATTGGACGGAACGTCCGGAGGTAAAATTTGTTTGTTGCTCTTGTCTTTTGAAGAATATGCAATATTCTTCGTTGTTGAGCACCCAAAAATAAACATACTTAAAAATAAAAGTGCTAATTTTTTCATATTGATAATTTTGCCTTAATCAAAAATAAGGCTTGTACCACAAAATCCGACCATTTTTTGAATTGCTTAACGCGTATGCAAATGGTAAATATTTGACTTACAGCCACAAAAAAAGCGGCCCTTTATGGACCGCTCATCTTTTTCATAGCCTGCTATAATTATGGCATCACTACAGTGTCAATTGCATGGATTACTCCGTTTGAAGCCTCAACATCAGTTAAAACCACAGTAGATTTTCCGCCCTTGGCATCTGTTAATACCACTTTATCTCCTTCTAATGAAGCAGTTAAAGTTGCACCTTGAACAGTTGTAATAGAGAAAGAACCACCATTGTCTTGAATAGCCTTAACAACGTCGGCAGCTCTAAATTCACCTGCGATAACGTGGTACGTTAATACCGCAGTTAAGGTTTCTTTGCTTTCAGGTTTCAACAAACCGGCCACTGTACCCTCCGGTAATTTTCCAAAAGCGTCATTTGTTGGTGCAAAAACCGTGAATGGTCCATCACCATTAAGGGTTTCAACTAATCCAGCAGCCTTAACTGCCGCAACTAAAGTTGAAAAATTTTCATTTCCTACAGCGACTCCTACAATCGTTGGATTGTCTTTTTTGTCATCTGCGTTTACTTCAACAGCATCGATTGATTTGTTGTCGTTTTCTGGATTGATTGCTTGGGCAGCAGTTATACTACCTAAGACTAAGGCGCTTAATAAAAGCTTTTTCATAGTGTTTTGTTTTTATGATTATCCAAGATTACTACAATAGAATGGGAAGAATGTTTAATAAAATCATAAAATAATTAAACAAAATATAAATTGTGATTTTTTTCACATTAGTCATCCTCTAATTGAGTGGAAAAAGTAGTCGTTGTAAAAAGTCAACAATGCCTATTTTTGACGAAACTCAATTAATGTCATCAGAAAACAGTAAACGCTATAACCAGAGAGGTGTTTCGGCATCAAAAGAAGATGTTCATAATGCCATAAAGAATATAGATAAAGGATTGTTTCCAAAAGCGTTCTGTAAAATCGTTCCAGATCATTTAACGGGTAGCGACGAACATTGCCTGGTTATGCATGCTGATGGAGCTGGCACAAAATCTTCCTTGGCCTATCTCTATTGGAAAGAGACGGGAGACCTGAGTGTTTGGAAGGGCATCGCCCAAGATGCACTAATAATGAACATCGATGACTTGATTTGTGTTGGTGCTACGGATAACATCATGCTCTCCTCTACAATAGGCCGGAATAAGAATCTAATTCCAGGAGAAGTGATTTCGGCAATAATCAATGGAACTGAGGAACTAATTTCGGATTTGAAAGCCCATGGAATTTCCATTCACTCCACCGGTGGTGAAACCGCCGATGTAGGTGATTTGGTTAGGACCATAATAGTCGACTCTACAGTTACGGCAAGAATGAAACGCAGCCAGGTAATTGACAATGCCAACATTAGGTCCGGTGATGTAATTTTAGGATTGTCTTCATTTGGTCAAGCAACTTATGAATCAGAATATAACGGCGGAATGGGTAGCAATGGACTGACCTCTGCACGCCACGATGTTTTTGCCAATTACCTTGCAAAACGATACCCAGAAAGCTTTGACCCTGCAGTACCAAACGATTTGGTGTATTCAGGAACAAAACAATTGACCGATGATGTATTGGACTCCCCTTTGGATGCTGGTAAACTAGTTCTTTCACCTACAAGAACATATGCTCCCGTTGTAAAAGAGATTTTAAGCAAATACTCGTCAAATGAAATTCATGGCATGGTACATTGCAGTGGTGGTGCCCAAACTAAAATTTTACACTTCATTGAAGATTTGCATGTAATTAAGGACAACCTTTTCCAGGTTCCACCATTATTCAGATTAATTCAAGAACAATCCGGAACCGATTGGAAAGAAATGTATCAAGTTTTCAATTGTGGTCATCGCTTGGAACTATATTTAGAAGAAAGTGTTGCTAGTGCTGTAATTGAAATTGCCCAAAACTTTGGTATTGATGCTCAAATAGTTGGTCGGGTGGAGACTTCTAACACCAAAAAGTTGACCATTAAGAGTGAATTTGGGGTTTTTGAGTATTCTTAATACTAAGAAAACCTTAAGAAAAACATCTGCCGATACGAAATTCTTCGTATTTCCCGTTAGATTATTAACCCCACAAACGAAATGCTATGGAAAGAAAGGAATTCCTACAGAGCATTGGCGCAGGAGCTGCATTTGCGTTGATGTTCCCTTGTGTTCACGGATGTTCAAAAGACGGAGAGGATTTGGAGACTTTTCCTGAACCAACAGGTGTAAATTTTACCGTTGATTTGACCTCGCCTGAGGCAGCCCCCTTGGCCAACAATGGCGGTTTCATTTTTCAGAAATCCACTCCTGAATTACCTTATTTGGATATTGTAGTGGCCAGAAACCTCGAAGGAGAATTAATAGCCGCTAGTAAAATTTGTAGTCATCAACAAACAGAAGAGGTTCGTTTCAGTACTGCAGACGGCGGCGTTTTCATTTGTACTACGCACAGTTCAAAATTTGCCCAAGATGGAACTTCATTGAACTTGGCTACAACAAGTAACCCTCTAAAAATCTTTCAAACAGAGCTGCAAGGAGACGTGTTACGTGTTTTTGAATAAAGAGGTATGCGTAATCTAGTTGTTTTTTTGGTTCTTAGTGTTGTTTCAAATTTGTGTATTGCACAAGAATGGGAGGCTGATTTTTCAAAAGCCCTAAAAAGTACTAGTGTAAATAATAAGTCCTTGTTACTCGTCTTTTCAGGTTCTGACTGGTGTATACCTTGTATGAAGTTGGAACGGAATATTTGGGAGTCTGAGGCTTTTAAATCATATGCCAAGGAGAATTTGGTATTGTATCGGGCCGATTTTCCTCAAAAAAAGAAAAATAAGCTTGCGGAAGAGCTGACAAATTCCAATAAAGTACTAGCTGAGAAATACAACTACAAAGGTTACTTTCCTTTAGTGGTTCTGTTGGATTCAAAAGGGAATACCCTTGGAGAGATGGGTTATGAAAATATACCCCCTACTGCCTATGTTGCGAAAATCAAAGCACTCCTTCCATGAAGCGATTGTTGCCTTTGTTTACACTCCTATTCGTTCTTGTGACTTTTGGTCAGAATAGCAATCGTCATACTTCGGTAAAAAAGGTCTTGAAATTGATGGGTTCGCGGTTTGAAATTACCGTAGTGGCTCCAAATGAAGAGATTGCCTACGTCAATATTGACGAGGCCGTAATGGAAATCAAACGCATTGAAAAATTGATTTCTTCGTGGGATTTGGACTCAGAGACATCCGAGATTAATCGATTTGCAGGTATACGACCTGTTAAAGTAAGTCCTGAGGTTTTTGCCTTGATAGAACGTTCAATGAAAATTGCGGAAATCACAAGTGGGGCTTTTGATATAACCTATGCCTCGATGGACAAAATTTGGAGATTTGATGGGTCTATGAATCGGTTCCCTACGGAGGAAGAGGTCAAGTTATCCATTGTTAAAGTAGGTCACGAAAAAATCAAATTAAATGCCAAGGCAAGTACAGTTTTCCTTCCTGAACGCGGAATGAAAATAGGATTTGGTGCTATTGGTAAAGGTTATGCTGCGGACAAAGCCAAAGAACTTTTGGTAAAAAAAGAAGTGCTTGGTGGTGTTATCAATGCTGGTGGTGACCTAACCACTTGGGGTACCAAGGAAACAAAAGAACGATGGACAGTAGGTATAACCAATCCTTTGGATAAAGAGAAAGTGTTTTCGTGGTTGCCGGTGGTAGAGTCTTCTGTGGCCACATCAGGAAACTACGAACGTTTTTTCCACTACGAAGGCAAAAAGTATACCCATATAATTGATCCAAGAACCGGTTACCCGACCACTGGTACGCGAAGTGTTACCGTATTTGCTAAAAAAGCAGAACTATGTGATGCGCTGGCCACTGCAGTCTTTGTAATGGGCCGGGACAGTGGAATTCACATGGTAAATCAGTTAGACGGTGTCGAAGTGGTTGTAATCGATGATGACAATAAGGTGCATAAAAGTTCTGGTATCATATTCAACAAGACGGAAGAAATGAATTGATAATACTTCGCATTAAATCGTAAATTTAGAATATGGATGGCCGAATATATTTACTGTTTTTCATTTTGATGACAACACTTTCTTCTTGTGTTGTGGTTAGGGAATATGACAAAGCGTATTTAAATGATGCGGAGATGGTTTTGTCGGCAAAGGCATGTGAAAGATTTGAAACGAATTTTCAAATCTATCGCGAAGCTGCGGCTGGGGCCAATGGTGGTAAAACCGGTGGTGGTTGTGGTTGTAATTAGCTAACCGCAACAACTTTATCAAGTAATAATGAAACCCCTCTTTTAAAATAAAAATCAGGCAAAACACAGTTGCAAAAGAAGGGTTTCTTAAGAGACGATTGTTATTTAAAAAACGAGAACTAATGACGATTTCCTTGACATTAGCTCATAAAAAACTGGTCTACCTTCTATTGGGCTATTGCCTTTGTGGGTTTTCACAACAAACAGACACCACCTATAAAAAACGAGTGCTTGAATCAAGTGAAGTAGATTTGCTTTTTAGTTATTATTCTCAAGAGGGGGTAAATGCTGCAGTTACTGGCGGTGAAGGCACCGAAGAACTAACCGATGCTACTTCTACGATTGTTTTACGAATGCCTATTTCTGAAGATGGAATTTTAACAATAGACGCAGGTATTTCAGCCTATACTTCTGCTTCGTCAAGCAATATTGACCCATTTGATGGCAGCAATCCTGCTAACCCATTCGACACGTCCTCCGGAGCTTCAAGAAAAGATGTTTTAGCTTATTTCAATCCATCCTATCAAAAGTATTCAGAGGATAGAAACACCATTTGGAGTGTAAATGGTTATGTGTCCAACGAGTATGATTATTTTTCAATTGGTTTTGGTGGAAGTTTTGCGCGATTGTTCAATGAAAAAAATACGGAACTTTCGATTTCTGCAAATGCTTTTATCGATAATTGGAATCCACAATACCCCATAGAGTTCCGTGGCGGCTTTGCGGGTTCTGTTGCAGGATATGACCCTCTTTTTACTACCTTTTCGAATTTGGGTAGAAATTCATATTCTGCTTCCGTTGGGTTTTCTCAGATACTTTCAAAAAAGTTGCAAGGGGCAATATTTTTCGATGCCGTGCTACAGAACGGATTGTTGAGTACACCTTTTCAGCGCGTTTACTTTGGTGACAGGGACGACTTTTTCGTTGAAGACTTTCAATTGGCAGATGATGTGGAAAGGTTACCCGATTCAAGGCTTAAATTTCCTTTGGGGGCACGTCTAAACTATTATTTGAATGATGCAATGGTAATACGAACCTACTATCGCTATTATTTTGACGATTGGGGTATTCGCTCCCATACCTTTAACATTGAAGTTCCTCTTAAACTAGGGGATAGATTTACAGCATATCCGGCATTTCGGTATTATACCCAAACCGCAGCTGACTATTTTTATGCAAAGGAGTTGGCCCTTTCAAGTTTTGATTTTTACACCTCTGATTTTGACCTTTCAGATTACAATGCCAACCAATATAGCATAGGTGTTCAGTACAAAGATATCTTCAATGAAACTAAAATTTGGTTTTTTGGATTGAAGACCATTGATCTACGCTATAGCTATTATCAACGCAATAATGGATTGGATGCTTCAATATTCACCTTGGGCACCAGTTTTATTTTGGATTGATTCAACCATTGCTTGTCGATTACGATACTTTCAAAAATCGTAAATTCGCTAACTAATTTTTGTCGACTGATTTATGATAGATAAGCTGAATATTGTTAAACAGCGATTTGATGAAGTTTCCGACCTTATTATCCAACCTGACATTATTTCTGACCAGAAAAGATATGCAGCTTTAAACAAGGAATATAAGGATCTTAGGGTGCTTGTTGATAAGCGGGATAGGTACATCACATTAACAGAACGAATTCGGGAAGCCGAAGAAATCATTGCTGATGGTTCTGATGCTGAGATGGTGGAAATGGCCAAAATGCAGTTTGATGAGGCTAAGGATGAGCTTCCTAAACTGGAAGATGAAATCAAATTTCTATTGATTCCTAAAGACCCTGAAGATGCCAAAGATGTGGTAATGGAAATTCGTGCTGGTACGGGAGGTGACGAGGCTAGTATTTTTGCAGGAGATTTGTACCGTATGTACGCCAAATATTGCGAAGGTCGTGGTTGGCGAACCAACATCATTGATTTAAACGAAGGTACGGCAGGAGGTTACAAGGAAATACATTTTGAGGTTAGCGGTGACGATGTGTACGGAACCTTGAAATTTGAAGCGGGCGTTCATCGTGTGCAACGAGTTCCACAGACAGAGACCCAAGGCAGGGTACATACTTCAGCGGCAACTGTGATGGTTATACCAGAAGCTGAAGAATTCGATGTTCAAATAGACCCGAAAGATGTGCGTATCGATTATTTCTGTTCTTCTGGGCCTGGTGGACAATCGGTTAATACAACCTATTCTGCGGTTCGTCTAACACACTTACCCACCGGTATTGTGGCCCAATGTCAAGACGAGAAATCACAGCATAAAAACAAGGATAAAGCATTTAAGGTACTACGTTCTAGGTTGTACGACCTTGAATTGGCAAAGAAGCAAGCCGAAGATGCAGCTAAAAGAAATTCCCAGGTGAGTAGTGGTGACCGTTCTGCAAAAATCAGAACTTACAATTATCCACAAGGTAGGGTTACCGATCATAGGATTGGACTAACATTGTACGATCTTCAGAATATAATCAATGGGGATATACAGAAAATACTTGATGAATTAATGTTGGTTGATAACACCGAGAAATTAAAGGAAGCCTCTGAAACACTCTAATGAAGCTTGAAGATTTAGTTTATCAAATCAGGAAAAAGAAATCTTTTCTATGTGTTGGTTTAGACACTGATTTGAATAAGATTCCGAAACAGTTTTTGCAACTTGAAGACCCAATTTTTGAGTTCAACAAGGCCATTATTGAAGCAACACAGAAGTTTTGTGTAGCGTACAAGCCGAATATTGCCTTTTATGAAGCGTATGGGCTAAAAGGATGGCTCTCGTTAGAGAAAACAATAAATTATCTCAACGAAAATTATCCTGAACAGTTCACCATAGCTGATGCAAAAAGGGGTGATATCGGAAATACCTCTACACGATACGCAAAGGCATTTTTTGAAGAATTGGAGTTTGATTCCATTACCATAGCCCCTTACATGGGTAAGGATTCAGTCGAACCATTTCTCGAATTCAAGGATAAGCACACTATACTTCTAGCTTTAACATCAAATGCAGGTTCTGTTGATTTTCAAACCAAATCTTTCGAACATCAAGAGTTGTATAAGGAGGTTTTGTCGGTATCCAAAACTTATGACAACGCAGAACGTTTGATGTATGTAGTGGGTGCAACAAAAGCCGAATTTCTTAAACAAATCCGTGAAATAGTTCCAAACAGCTTCTTGCTTGTTCCAGGTGTGGGGGCACAAGGAGGTAGTTTGGAAGAAGTTTGTAAATACGGTATGACGGATAACGTAGGGCTCCTCGTTAACTCTTCACGCGGTATTATTTATGCTTCGTCCGGCACGGACTTTGCGCAAGCGGCAGCTGATAAGGCCAAAGAACTTCAAGAACAGATGGCTACGTTCTTGAATTAAAAAGAACTGTTAAACAAGCTCGTCTAAAATCTTTCTCAAGCCATTAGCTTTTGCTTCGAAGAACTCATTGAGTTTTGAGTCCATACCGATGGTGGCTTTTTCGACAAAAATTCGATATTGCGATTCCAAGACTGACATCGCTTGGTTCACTTGTGTAATTGGAGTGGTGCTTCCCACCTTGCAATACTGATTATTCATAGCTAAAGATTTGTTGCTATAAAATTACGTTTGAAACTTAAATATTGGACTATGTGTTGTAGGCTATTTAACTAAAAATCAAGCAGTTTGTCTATTTTTAACGAAACATTCAGAGAATGTAAAGGCTATTGGTCCCTTTTTGGGGTATTTTTCAATTACTTTTAAGAAAAAATTGTATTGCTACATTACAGCGTTTATCCAAACAAAAACACTAAAGAATGGGTGACTTTCGTACACGGTGCTGGTGGGAGTTCCTCTATTTGGTACAAACAACTGCGAGATTTTAAAAAACATTTCAATATCCTTCTTTTGGATTTACGTGGTCACGGCAATTCCAAACTCAATTTAAAACAGGCCTTTAACGACAAATACACATTTGATAGCATAACCGATGATATTGTTGAAGTAATTGAACATGAGAAAATTGAAAGTTCCCATTTTATAGGAATATCGTTGGGAACAATTCTTATAAGGAATTTGGCCGAAAAATATCCGCAGAAAGTAGATAGTATGATAATGGGTGGTGCAGTCATGAAATTGAATTTTCGGTCTCAGGTACTAATGCGATTGGGAATCATATGTAAATCAATCGTCCCATACTTATGGTTGTATAAGTTTTTTGCATTCATAATAATGCCAAACAGGAATCATAAAGAGTCAAGACTTTTATTTGTTCGCGAAGCCAAGAAACTCTATCAAAAGGAATTCATTCGTTGGTTTCGATTGACTTCTGAGATTAATCCCCTGCTTCGCTTTTTCAGATCAGCTGACATTAAAATACCTACGCTCTATGTAATGGGTGAAGAAGACTATCTTTTTCTACCTAGTATTCGCAAAATTGTAAAAGCACACACAAAGTCCGAGCTATTTGTAGTTGAAAATTGTGGTCATGTTGTAAACGTTGAAAAACCTGAGATTTTCAATACTGCCACCATTGATTATTTAAACGGACTCGCGAGATGAAGAATTTCAAATTCGGATTGGTATTCGTTCTTTTTTGGTGCATTTCAGTTGTTAAGGCCCAGCAAAATGCATGTGCTTGTTGTTCTGAAAACCATAATGCCTTCGATTTTTGGGTTGGAGAGTGGATTGTAACCAATACGGATGGTTCTGAAGCAGGTTTAAGCGTAATTTCAGAAATTGAAAATGGGTGTGTCATAAAAGAGAACTGGACAAGTATTCAAGTCGGATACACAGGTACCAGCTATAATTTCTACAATTCCAAATTGAAAAGATGGGAACAACTCTGGGTTGATAACCAAGGACAATACCTTAAGCTTTATGGGCAAAAAGTGGGTAATCAGATGATACTCGAATCTGATGAATTCGAAGCTCAGAATGGCGAAATATTGGTTAATAGAATTACCTGGACATCTAATGAAGATGGAACCGTTCGACAACATTGGGAAGTTTTAAAAGAAGGCGAGGTAAATAAGACTTTGTTTGATGGTAGCTATACCAGAAAAAAATGAAAAGACAGCCCTGTTTTTTTGATGACTAATTCAAACTACTATCAAATAAAAACAAAATCTTTTGAAGCGATAACAGGGCCGTTTCTTTCATAATATAAAGGTATGACCTATTTAAATCTTAAAGGTCATAGCCCACCAATAATGACTGAATATTATTTTAAAAGGACTTTTTAATAAAAAAGCAGCCAGAAGAATACCGACTGCTTTTGTATTTAAGAATGATTAGGTTACGTCTAATTTATACAAGGAGCGGGATTTGGTCCAAAAGGTCCCCTAACATCTCCATCGGGTGTTTCAATGGTGTAGACGTGTTCTTCTTCGAACGCTCCACTGGTATATGAAATGACCAATTCAGATGCACTTTCAGGCACCACTATATTAAAGGTAGCACTATCACCTGCGGTAATCGTGTAGTTGGTGGCTACGCCATCAATTTCAAAAGTCAAGAACGCGCCGTCCCAACCATCACCAAAAAGATCTGTCATTTCAACTACCCAAGTTCCTGCAATAGTGGCATCACTTATTGGAGAACATTTTACTAGAACTACAAAATTCAATGCTTGTAGTTGTTCCGGTTGACCGGTAACGCTCCCACTGTAATTTTCGAAGGTATATACCCTTCCATCCGTTGCCGTCGTCCTTCCTAAAAACCGAATGAAATCTCCGCCATTTATTTCATCGGTGGTTAATCCCAAAGACGAAATTATATCCGTGTACGGAATCGAAATATTTGAAGGAAAATCAGTTATTGTGGTAACTGATGCAGGACCCACAGAGTTGTCTCCCGATTCCAAGACTACCGAAAGATCCCAAGAGCTTACATTATCCCTTACGACATCTACAGTTGCGTCGAAACTACTTGAGCCAATGTCTCCGGCTGCCACCACAGTCGTAAAGTCTTTAATTCGAACCCATGGCGCTATATTTTCTTCTTGCTGTGCCACTGTAAAGGGGTCTTTGTCCTCATCTTTACAAGAGATAAATCCGATTGGGATGAGAAGTAATAAAACAATGTACCTATGTATGTTTTTCATCTGTGTAAATTTTTAGTATCAGTTAACAAATCCTGCAGGGTTAGTGTCCCAGAATACAGGTGTATCAGGATTTGTCTTTTGAGTAATATTAATATTGTTATCTGCAGCGACTTGAGGATACCACATTGATCTTAAAAAGAGCCCTGGATCTTGAACTCTAGTTGCAGGTGTCAAATTATCGGGTTGACCGGTTCTACGATAGGCGTTATATGCATCCATTCCATTACACCAATCGGCAATCAATAACTGTTCAGCAATTATCCTGAGCTTATCAGTGTCATTACCCGAATCATATGCAGTAAGTATATCGTTTACGTGATCATTTATTTGGTCATTAGTGGCATCAAACCCGGAACCTAAGGCCAAAGAAGCACCAAAAGCGGTTACCTTGGTCATAGATTCTCTGATGCCAGCTTCTAAATATACTCTCGCATTCCCGGTTGTTCCGAGAACTAGTGCTGATTCTGCTAAAAGTAAATTCGTATTGGAAGCTAGAAGAATTGGTGAAATTCCAGCTCCAGCCAAACCTTCATTAATAGCGGCAGAACCTGAAACATTTCTAAAATCGTTGGCGTCAAATGGCCCACCAATAGGATATACGCCATGTAACGTTCTAAAAGCATCATCAGGAGGAATACCGTCATCATCCAAATGGTTTCGGCCCCAAAGGCCATCGTAACCATTAATATTTGGAACAAGGCAATAGATATCGAAATCTGCCCACCAAGCAGGTATAACAACTTCAGTAGCGCACTCCTTAGTAATTACATCAGCTCCTGAAAAATCACTTTGTTGTCTGTAGAAGTAATACCTAATTCTTGGATCAATATTGTTGTATTGATTCGCCATTAAGTTCATGTAATAATTACAGGTATAAAAATCCGAGCTTGGGCCTTGGCCATCATAATTGGCATCAAAATAAGGGTGACGACTATCAGGAGCGGCAATATTGACTCCCCATTGAAATTGAAGATCATCACTGTTACCTAGAATGAGATTACCATCTGCTATTAGGCCATTGATAACACTTGTTGATTCAGATGGATTTACAAGCCTCGACTGTACGGCAAGACGTAAACGCATGGTATTGGCAGCTTTGAGCCATTTTGACTCGTCGCCACCATAATAGAGATCATTTGTAGGAAGCGTAATTTCATCTCGATTGAGATTGGCAATGGCATCTACCAATAACTGGTCAGCTGCGGCGTAGATGGATGCCCCGGAATCAACCGCTGGATTGAAAATATTCTCCGTTCCTCGAACTGCTTCTGTATAAGGGACATCGCCAAATAAGTCTACCAATGTCGTGATTATATAGGCTTCTAAAATTTGCCCAATTGCTATGTGGGTAAATTGTCCGGCTTCTTCTGCTAATGGTGTCATCGTTCGGATATCAATAAGAGCTTCGGAATAAGCATCATCCCAAATCTGATCAAAATCCGATGGTTCATAAGACTCTCGATATGTTGGACCAAATTGGTGCTGCATTCGCACCGCTTCCATGCCGAATTGAGCCCATCCATTTTCAGCTCTCCCCTCAGTACCCGAATGTAATTTTGCCACCAATTGCTGTATGCTGTTTAAAAAGAAATCAACATCTGCTTGGTCAGGGTTCAAAAAATTAGGACTGGGAACTACATCTAAGCTGGTAGTTTCACAACCGTTAGTCAGCATAATTAATGAAGCTGCCAAAATTAGCCTTATCGACTTAAACCTTTTTTTCATATTCTTTATCATGTTTTTCATTTCTTGACGCTTTAAAAAGTTGCTCTTACTGTGAATCCATACCTTCTAGCCGAAGGACCTGTGAAAAAGTCAACACCTTGACCATTACCTACTCCGGTACTGGAGGCATTGGTATCATATCGCACATTGTCAGGAAAGTTTACCGCATCGTACCAAAGATTCTGGCCAGATACTGTAAAGGACAAATTGCCAAAAGGTGTATCCTTTAGAAGCTTTTTAGGAAGGGAATAACCCAATGAAGCTTCTTGCAATCTTATGGTAGTACCATCAAAAATGTTTATTTCATTAATGTTTCCACCAAAAAATGTATTGAAACCGTATTCGGTCGCTGTGATGGCAATATCATTTGGTGTGCCATCTGATGCCTTAACACCAGGCAATATGAATTGAGACTCGCGATCAATTGGATCATTAAAGTCAACTACCCCTCGGCCTAATAGTGCAGCAGTGGTTACAGAGTAAATATCACCGCCATGTCTGTATTGTAAATTGGCTGATAGCGTAAAGTTTTTAAATCGAATTGTTGGAATCAATGCCGCGGTCCAATCAGGATTTGGGTCACCGATTTCACTGATGGTAGGATCAAATAAATACCTACCAGCATCATTCGTAAGTCTATTTCCGTTCTCATCGCGTTGAAAGGTACTACCAAGTAAAACTCCAAACGGTCTGCCTTCAACCGCATAATTCGCTGCTTCTCCACCGATAGCGTCCGTTAGCAAAATATTGTTGGTTCCTTCAGCTAAGTCAGTTACGGTTGTTTCAATAGCTGAGAAATTACCGGCAATATTAAAACCGACTTTGTCCTCATACTCTTTGAATATGTCAAAATCAAAATCTACTTCAACACCTTCAGACTGAATCTCACCAATATTGACCGTTGTACTCTGGAATCCGGTTGAACTATCAAGTGCTCTGTTGGTAATTAAATCTGTGGTAGTTTTTTGGAAAACACTTACGTTAAGGTTAATCCTATTGAACAACCTTGTATCCAACCCTAATTCAAACTCTTCGATTCTTTCAGGTCTTAAGGTTCTATTTCCCAAAACGTTGTCAACTGTATTCGATGAGATAACATTACCATTGATATCAACCAAGTTTCTTGAATTAAGGCCAAGGACACTTCTTGTACTGAAAGGAGTAGGGAAGCCAGCTGAAGAGCCGTATCCGAAACGAAGCTTCATATAATTGAGGGCATTCCCACCCATATTCTCAAATGCAGTTGTGGGTACAAAAGAAATACTGGCCCCTGGATAGAACAGTGAATTGTTTTCAGATTCTAGGGTAGAGGACCAATCATTTCTCCCAACTGCATTTAGAAATAGAAAGTTCTTATAGGACAGGGTCAAATCAAGATACACCCCAACCAGATTCTCTTCAAAGTTTTGATTTAGATTGGCATTCCCAGTTCTAACCAAGGAATTTACAGAAGATGGTGTAGTGAAATTGAAATGTTCCAAAACACCGAAAACCAATTGTCCTTGACTTTCAATACCATCTTGTGCGTATTCGTCTCGACGACTATTGGCGCCAGCAATCGCTTTTAAATTAATGTCTTCGGTTATATCTCGGTCGGCCGTTAGAATAATATCATGATTCCAGATTGTATTTCTAACCGAGGTTGTACGTAAAACGCCCAATGGCACGCCATCAACCCCTCCTTTGTTTTGGCCATATAAGTTGAATTCGGTGTAGGTGTCAAGGCCCATACGATAAGATAAACTCATCCAATCATTGATTTGGTAGGCCAATGAAGCATTTCCTAAAAACCTGTCGGTTTGTTGGGCGGTTTTTACATTGGCGACAGTCCAATAAGGGTTTTGAATATCGTTACCCGATCTATAGTAAACGCTTCTGCCATCAGAAGCTTGAAAAGGTAGATTAGTTAAATCTACACTTCTAGGGGTATATAAGAGATCTCCAAATACCGCACCTCCGTTAAATGCGGCCCCACTTCCTGTACTTACAGCGTTTGGAGGAGATTTAAAATCAGTTCTTATAAAGTTAAATACCCCGTTGATACTTAGATTGTTTGACAATCTTCCGTTACCCCCAATACTAAAATTGTTCCTTAGTAATCTGTTACCAGGCGTTATACCTCGATCTTCAGTTCTACCATAATTCAAGTTAAAGCTTGCGTTTTCGGCCCCTGCCCTTATGTTCAAAGAAGTACTTGAAACATAACCTGTTCTAAAGAATTCTTCGACACCATTATAAGGCCGATATTCGTAAGGTTGGCCAAGTAAATCTTCGTTACCTGCAATCAATGTTTGGTCCGCTATGAAGTTATAGGGATGCAAAAGAATTGCCGTGCCTGTTGGGTTACCAGTAAATTGCGCGGCTTGAGAAATACCATCGTCATCCTGTCTGTCAAATCGCGGTCCCCAATTAGAGAAAAAATAACCAAAGCCCTGATGAAAACCCCCGCCATAATTATTTTGATAAATAGGCAATATGGCATCTGACATGAAAATGGATTGATTGAAAGTTACCTCTGTCTTGCTAACTGATTCCCCAGTCGATGCACCTTTGGTCGTAATTAAGATTACACCGTTTCTACCCCTGTTCCCATAAAGCACGGTCGCACTCAAACCTTTTAACACGCTGAGGCTTTCAATCGTATTGGGATCAATATCCAAGAATCTGCTTGATTCCGTATTACCGTCCAAGAAAGAGGTCTGGGTATTGGTGCCGGAATCTACCGGAACTCCATCAACCACAAATAGAGGTTGGTTTGATTGGGTTACCGAAGAATAGCCCCTAATAATAATATTCGTTCCGGAACCTGATAAACCATTATTTGAAGTTATGTTAACCCCAGCAACTTTACCTTGGAGCACTCGGCCGATATCTGCTTCAGGTCGTGAAGAAACTTGTTCTTCATCAACCGTTGTGACCGCATATCCGAGAGACCTTTCCTCTCGTTGAATACCTTGGGCCGTAACAACCACTTCCTGTAGGTTTTGAGCATCTTCCAACATTTGAACATCAATGATATTAGATGCAGCAATTACCCTTCTAACTGGTGTTTGTCCTAAATAGGTAAAAAGAAGGGTCTGACCTTCACTGGCACTAATGGTATAGTTGCCGTCGAAGTCAGTTTGAGTTCCATTAATGGTCCCTTCAACTACAATGTTAACGCCGGGCAAAGGGATACCATCTTGGTCTGAAACGGTACCGGTAATTGTTTTTTCTTGGGAAATACCAGCGGTGCAAACCATTAGTATTAGCCCTAATGCCCTAATCAGTTTTTTTACTTCCATAGAGTTAAAATTTGTTAGTAATTAAATGAGTCAATGCAACTGAGAAAGGCAGGCGGCAGAAGTATTCTAAATAGCTAATTCAAATAATACCACCAATGAAATTGGATTTAATGGAATCTAAATATTGAAAGTGGTAAGGCCTCTCACCGCCCAACCTTTACAATTGCGTAACAAAAGAATTCATAACAATTGTTGAAGAAGTACTTTTAAAACGGGCAGAACCAATTTGATTTTACGTCCCATGGGTGAGTACCAATTTTAACAAATTCAAGTTTCTAGCTATTTAAGCAAAAAAGTAGCCCTTGATATTTTCAAGGGCTACAAACTAAATAATCAGAACTACAATTAACTAAGCTACTTGTGTAGAGTACTGATACCTTGCTAGATTTCTAAATTCGTTTGGGCTTAAACCGGTATCTTTTTTAAAGGCAGTATAAAAACTATTCTTGCTATTAAAACCCACTTCGTACATAACCGATTTTACACTAACGAATGGGTTTTGTGCCAATAAGCTTTTGGCATCTCTAATTCGATATTCATTCAAGAATGCATAGAAGTTCTTGGAGCAATAAGAATTTAAAACTTCTGATATTTTATAACGGTCTTGTTTGATTGTTTCGGCCAATTGATTCAAATCGAGTCGATTGTTTCGGTGAAGCTGTTCTTTTTCAAAGGCCTCGAATATGAGTTCTTTAATATACTCGGCTTTTTCTGGGGTCAAACCTGACTTTTTGTATTTCTCGCTGTTTTTTCGCTCAGTTAATTCCTGATGTACTTGTTTGTTTTGATAAAACCGAAGTTGTTGAATAAATACTTTCATGACTATTGATTTTGATTGATAGTGCTATGTTACTAATTAATTAAGCCAAAAAAGGTTCGCCCGATAAGAGTTTACTTATCAATTATCGAATTTATTTTCATTTAAGAATTGACTTGGGGTCAATTGGGTTTCTTTTTTGAACGCCTTGTTAAAAGTTACCTTATTGTTGTATCCAACTTCGTAAGCCACATCAATTATATTAAGGTTTTCAGTATTTGCTAATAGTTCTTTGGCCTCTTCAATTCTATGTTTGTTCACATACTCATGAAATCCCATATTGAAGTGTTCATTAATAATTTGAGAAGTATTGTGTCTTGATGTATTTAGTTTTAATGCAACGAAATCAAGATTAATATCACTCTTGCGGTATAATTTTTCTTCGGCGAACAAGCGCGCAAGTTCAGATCTAAGTTCCTCAGAAAGACTTGCAGTGAGACCTGATTTCGAGTATTTGGTGAATAATTTATTAATGTATTCGTACTGCCCACTGAATACACCGGGCTGAACATTTGCCGCATAGCCGATGTAAACAACCATTGCCGCCATCATTAGAATTGGGGTATGGTAAAAGACACCAGAATTACTTCCTAGAATTATTGATATGCCATAGATTATATAAGTTGAGACATAAGCAATATGAATATAATAGATATTTCCTAGCCATCTTGTGGTTTTGGAATTTGAATTGGCCCTATTGATTGTTTTTAGAATTTTAAAAACAAAAAGACCATATATGGCAAGGGAAATTGTTTTAAGGACTACGATGAGAATTAGTTTTTCTGAATCACCCGGCAACAGTCCATAACGAATCCTGTTTAACATTAAGATTATTTTACTTTGCCCAGTTTTTAAGTAGACCTCTTCAAGTAAAAATAAGGTTAGAAGTAAAGTTGGTAATAAGTGTAAATAGTCAATGTGATTCAATCTTCGTCGGTGTGAAATTCGCTTAAAATAAAGAAATAGCAGAGGTCCGTAGAGAAAGGAAGACCAAGTTGACATGAGATAAGTATGGGGAAACTCAAACACGTAATTTGATAGGTTAACACTAAGGTTTAACATGAAAAGGCTATGGATAAAAACAAAAAGTGATACTAGAATTCTTGATTCCAATCCTATTTTTCTATTTCCCATCAAGACCATGACAATGTAAATGCCAATGACAGCGATGAAAAAATAAAAAACAGGCCACAGAGATATTTTAGGAAGTACTTTTTCTGAAATCAATTGAAACTCTTTGCTATTTCGTATTGATGAAAAATCTTCATTCAACAAAAAGGAAGGATTGAATTCAATTAAGAGATAATCGTGTATGTAATCAACTGACTCTTGAGGATTGTTTAATGAAGCTTCACATAATGCTAATTTTTTCAGTATTCGGGTGTTCTTAATTGCCGAATCAGAAAGGTTCTTTTTGTAAAGGGGAATCGCCTTTTTATACCTGTGAATATTATAATAATAATCAGCCCATTCTATCGAGTCTTGAAATGACAAGTTAGGGCCACTCAAGTTTTTCTTGTATGAGCCGCTATGACCCCATGCAATGAAAGCATGGAGCAATACCATTATAAAGACAATTCGCTTCAAGTATTGTCCCGTTTGTTTGATTGATGATGTAGACTTCTAACAAGGTATAAAATTGAAATAGAGGTAGCGTTAAAAAAAATTTAAAAACGGTAAGTCCCGATAAGAGTTTACCTTCTGAATGCCAAATATTTGGTAGAGGGGAAAAGGTGCGTTTTATTTTGGTTTTAGAGTTTTTTCAATAAAAAAACCGGTGAATGTCACCGGTTTTAAACTAACTAACTCAAAAAAAATGCTAACTCAAATAACTTGGTAAAAAATATTTTAGTGTGTTTGAATTTTTGTCAAAAGCACTAAGAGATTCATAAATGCCTTGTTATTATATAGTTATAACGCAGTGGATTTTTTTCTATTGTACTTTAGACAGAAATATTTCAATTACCTATCCTGAAGTGCAAAAACCTTGCGTAAAAGATCGGTTGTTCGTGAAGAATAGTTAGTCCTGATCTTATTTTCTTCAACTTCAATCATCGTAAATACCCCTTCTAAAGCCTCTTGGGTAACATAGTCGGTTAGATCGGGATTAACCTTTTTCGTAAGTGGAATTTGGTTGTATCTCGTTATAATTGAATTCCAGATTTCATCGGCACCGACCTTTTCAAATGAGGTTTTTATCACTGGATTGAATTTGGTGTAAAGGGCTTCTTCAGTTCCTTGTTGAAGGTATCTGGTTGCTGCATCTTTTTCACCTAAGAGTATGTTTTTGGCATCGTTGAAAGAGATTCCTTTAACCGCATCTACGAATATTGGAATGGCTTCACCAACAGCATCTTCTGCAGCACGATTCATAATTCTCAATCCCTCATCGGCTAGATTGCCAAGGCCGATATCACGTAAAGTTTTGTCTACTTTTTGTAATTCCTCGGGTAAAAGAATCTTGACCAATTCATTCTTGAAAAAACCTCCTTCCTTTGCTAATGAAGTTACTTGTTTTTCGATTCCAAAATCCAGTGCTTGTCGAAGTCCGGCGCCAATTTCCTGTTCACTTAGGGGCCCTCCTTGTGGCAATTGATTTACAACCTGTTGCAGTTCAGCACACGATACAAAAAGTAGAATTGAAAAGAAGATGCTTGCATTTTTCATAATTGGGGTTTTAAATACTAAAATTAAAAAATAGCCTATAGCCTAAGAAAATATGACTGTTTTGTTGTTGTAAACCATGGTTTTTCGCTCAACATGAAGATTTACCGCTCTCGAAAGCACAATTTTTTCCAAGTCTCGGCCTTTTGAAATAAAATCCTTAATGCTATGGGAATGGGATACTGGAACCACGTCTTGTTCTATAATCGGTCCGGCATCTAACTCTTCAGTAACATAATGACTAGTAGCACCAATAATCTTAACACCCCTTTTAAAAGCCGCGTGATAAGGTTTAGCGCCTGCAAATGCTGGAAGAAACGAATGGTGTATGTTGATGATTTTATTGGTAAACTTTGAAATGATATTTTCGGTCACTATTTGCATATATCTGGCGAGTACGATAAAGTCAACCTTGTGTCTATTTAGTAATTCAAGTTGTTCGTATTCCGCTTGAGCTTTGTTTTCTTTTGTTACGGGTATATGATAAAACGGTATTTCAAATTGTTCTGATATGTATCGTAGGTCATTATGATTACTCAAAATAAAAGGAATGTTAACTTTAAGTTCACCTGATTTGTATCTACTGAGTATATCATAAAGGCAATGGTTGTATTTAGAAACAAAAATGGCCATATTAGGAATTGTCTCGGGTGAATACATGCTCCAATCCATTTGATAGGGAAGGCCAATTTTAGATTCAAAATTCGCTTTGAATCTCATAGTTTCAAAATTATCCGAGGATTCAAATTCAATTCTCATGAAGAAAATACCTGCGTCTTTATCAACGTGTTGGTCGAGGTAAACAACGTTTCCACCACTTTCAAAAATGAAACTGGTTACGGCACGTATAATTCCAGCCCGGTCTTTGCAATTAATGAGAATAATATGGTTCAAATAGGTAATTTATAAATCCCTTCAAATTAAGTAAAGAATTAAACCACAAAAAAGAAAAACTTAGTGAAGAGAAATTAGCGAAGGGATTTTCGCCAAGCTTTAAAACTTCGCTTAAACGATTTTATTTCTGCTCTAAGTAGATTTACATACTCCTTTTCCTTTACCCCATCTTTCTCTAGGCCATTACAATAAGATAGTAAATTTTTCAACCTGATATTTATCAAAGACAATTGATATACCCGTTGTTCCTTCGAATCAGAAGTCAGAACTTCCGTTACCGATTTTGGAATCAGGTTGGCATCATTTACCAACGATAATGCGATTTCGTATCGTAATGGCGCAAACTTGGTCAATCGAACTAAGCTAGATTCAGTAGCAAAATAGGATGACACAGCCGTGCTTATATCACATACAGCAAGGGATTTTTGGAATATCGAAGAAGTATTAGGATTGAATCGACCCATTATGGTAAAAATACCCTATAAAATTACTTCGCTTTTAGAGTAAGACAATTTAAAAAATAAAGGATATTGCTATTTAAATTTTAATTTTGAAAGAAATAAGCGTATTTTCTTTAAATTATGGATGATCTTAATTGGAAAATTTTAGAGCAGTTACAATTAGATGCGCGAGCATCTTTTACCAGTATAGGTAAATCGGTCGGCTTAACTTCGCCTGCGGTTGCTGAAAGAGTTGCTAAAATGAAAGACAATGGTATCATCAAAGGATTTAAGACCGTTACAGAGCATCAAGAGCTTGGGTTTCAATTAAAAGCCATAATTACACTTAGGGCTTTTGTAGGGAAACTGAAACCCTTTTTAGAAAAGGTCAAAAATTTTGACGAGGTCATCAATTGTTATCGTATAACAGGAAATGAAAATATAATAATGGAAGTTGTTTTTAGAAATCAATTGCATTTGGAAGGTTTCATTGACACCTTAATTACCTATGGTGAAACCAGAACACACATTATTCTATCAAGTGTAATTTCTAACGCTCCGTTAAAAAGACCCTAAAATTTGAGAATGAAACCTATTTTTGGCTAGATTTTTGATGATATTAGTGCATGAACACTAAATTACCTTCCCTATTTTTAGTCTTATTTTTTGCGCTGCATTTTTGTAATGCACAAGAACTTATCATTAAAAAAGGAATCGTTGTTGATTCTATAAATGTCAAAGGCACCCCTGAGGAAACATTTGCTTTATTCCTTCCAGAGAATTTCGAAAATAAAGGAACCTGGCCATTGTTAGTGGTCATAGATGAAAAGGGTAGGGGCAAAAAATCATTATCAACTTTTAGTGAAGCTGGGAAGGATAAAGGTTATATAATGGCGGCCTCCAATGCAGTAAACGATTCACTCTCCATAACTGAAAATGTTCAGCGAATGGGACGGTTGTTTGCAAGTTTAAGCGCCTTGTTTCCTTTGAATAACAACAGGGTATATGTGGGCGGATTTGATGCTGGTGGTCGATTGGCAAACCTGATGCCTATTTTCTTTAAAAATTTAAACGGCGTCATATCATGTGGTGCCAATTTTAGTAATACAGAACTGGTAGATTCTAAGAACCCATTTCATTTTATTGGTATAGTGGGCTTAGAAGACTTTGATTACATAAATCTACGGGACAACGAAGCGTTTTTTAATAAACTGAAGTTTGACAACAATATCTTATTACATGAAGGTGGTAAGGTATGGCCACCGAAGCGACAACTATCTAAAGCGCTGGATTATTTGAAGTTGCGCTCAATGGCTAAAGTTTACACAGAAATGGATTCCATTTTCATTCAAGGGGTTTTGACTGAAAGTTTAAATGATGTTAAAACATTAATTAGCACTAACAAATTTTTATTAGCTCATCGTGAATTAAAAGAAATTCAAAATGCTTTTCGCGTTTTGATAAACACTGATTCTATTGAAAATGCTATTCGAGAACTAAAGCGTGATAAGAATTATAGAAGTCAAAAACGAAAGCATGAAGATGCCCTCTTTAAAGAAGTGTTCCTAAAGGAAGATTATCAGTATTATCTAGATGAGGACGTTAGGACTTTTAATTACAATAATCTAGGTTGGTGGAAATATCAAATAGAAGAACTACAGAAATTAGATAAAGGCGAGAGCATTGAACAACAAAAAATGGCGAAGCGATTAGCGGGATATGTAAACGCACTCATAGATGATGCAATCGACTTTAATCAATTAAAAGAGGAAGGAAAACAAGATGATGAAGCCCTACTTTTTCTCAACATGCTAAAAACCATTACTTCGCCAGACACCACGGATTCCTATCTGCGGGTAATTTCATTGAGTGCCAAATATGAAGATTTCGGTACTGCTATATTCTATCTTGAGGAGCTATTAAAAAAAGGGTTTACTGATAGAGATAGGTTATACAAATTATCAAATACGGCACTATTGAGAATTACCCCTGAATTTAACGAAGTTGTAGAGAAATACTTGAAATCGGCCAGGTATGAAATCAAGGAATAACGTGATAGTCCAATTTACTTAAATCCCATTCGATTACTAATCCTTTTGCCAATGATCTGGCAATTTCGGCACCATATAGATGTTCACATAAATAGAGGGCAGCTTCAAAACTTTTGGCCCCACCTGCTGAGGTAATATATTTGCCATCATGCACAAATAGTACGCTATCCTTTACTTGTAATTCGGGAAAGGTTTTTTTATACAATGCAATATCACTCGGGAATGTGGTTGAGGTAACCTTGTTTAACAATCCGGCTTTTGCAAGTACAAAGGCACCGTCACAATGAGAGGTTACAAACAATGCTTTTTCATCAACTCGTTTAACAAAATCAAGCATTATGGAATCTTTGAGGTCAGAATCAAGATGGTGCTCAGCACTCGGTACAACCAAAATATCTATCTGAGGTAATGAATCTTTAGTGTAGTCGTAATCTGGAAGTATACGTACGCCTTCAAAACTGCGAATCGGCTCAAGCGTATTCGCAACCGTAAAAGTGTTCATAGGTTTAATATTGTCACGATATTGTGTGTGTTGAAAGATATCATATGGCGCAGTAAATTCGGTATTATATACCCCTTCCATTATTAAAAAAGCCACGTTATAATGATTGGGTTTTAGGTCTGGTAGTACACGTGGAGAATTGGATTTCTGTTCTTTAACACAAGCAATCGACAATAATAAAAACGCAAGGGAAAACAGTTTTTTCATACTTTGATATTTGGAGTAAGATAGCAAAAAGCAAAAGGCCGTAATTTTGATTTATGAATCGTAAACTTTTTTTGTTGCTTTTAGTAACGTTCGCATTTTCTTGTAAAGAAGGAAAGAAGTATCATGATGAAATAGGATCAGCTGTCAATACAAATTCAAAATTGTTGAATGATATATTGGAGTTTCAAAAAGAATTAAATGCTTCTTATAAAAATCCAGAAACATCTCCATTACCAGATAGGTATCGTGCAAAATTTGAATCGTTGGACTTTTTCGAAGCAGATACCAATTATATCGTTGAGGCTAATCTAGAACTTACTCCTGATTCAAAATCATTTATGATGCCCACAACTACGGAGAGAAAGTCACTTGAGCGGGTTTATGGCATTGCCAGTTTTGTTTTAAATGGTAAGAGATTTCAATTGGAAATTTATCAGGACTTGGATTTAATGGAAGATGATGGTTTCGAAGATTATCTGTTTCTTCCTTTTTTAGACGAAACCAACGGTAATGAAACCTATGGTGGGGGGCGCTATATTGATTTGCGAATACCCGAGGGTAATACTTTGGTCATTGATTTTAACCGGGCGTATAATCCTTATTGTGTCTACAATAAAAAATACTCCTGCCCCTTGGTGCCAAGGCAAAATTATTTAACGACCAAAGTGATGGCAGGAGTACGTGATTTTAAAAAAGAATAAAAAATCCCCCAACAAACGTGTGGGGGACTTTTTGCCTATTCATATATTCAATATCGAGTTTTAATCGAAAGAGAAAATTGCAGCTATCAAGAATGAAGCTAAGCTATCTGATGGAGCACCGTCACCATCAAGGAATAGTCCGTCAGAAGAGTCCAATCTTAATTCTGGTTTGATGATTAAATTTTCTTTGGTATAACTACCAGTTAAGGTTATTGCAGTCACACCTTCAGGGTCAAAAGCATCAGCGGTTGGTTGAAAATATTCACCTCTTAAACCGATTGCAAAGCTATCAGATGTTGATAATTGAGGATAAAGGGCAACACCATAAAATCCAGTTTCAGTTTCAGAGTTATCATTGTATGCAGCATTAATCCCTAAGAAGAAGTCTTCAGAAACATCAAATCCTCCAGTGTAGTCTATTTCAAATCCAAGACCTCCCTGGCCACCTCCATCATAATAAACATTTAGATACTGACCGTAAACACCCAATTGCCCGCCTAGAGCATAAATGCCTGACGTACTGATGTCATTGGTATCCCAAGGGTTGGTGATTGCCAACATTAAACTAACATCGTCAGATAATGTGAAATCTGCCTTGGCACCAATATGTGAAAATGGTCCGTTTGAGAAAAGGTAAGATACACTGTAGTTAAAATTCGCTGCCGGAGCAATAACTTCATAACCTACCCAGGTATTGAAACGACCAACTGTTAAGGTAGTCTTGTCTGAAACATTCCAGTAAGCATACGCTTGGTTGATAACACCATTTAAGATGTCATTGTTAAAAGTTGCTTCTGTACCTCTTGGGCCAAAAACCAAGTCTACAACAGCACCTGTTGAAGCTCCTTCATAGCTTCCAATTATGTTTGCCATACCTAGGGCGAATCCAGTCTGATTTGCGAAAGAGGTTGGTGTAGCTGTCGTGCCCAGACCTGCGTCCATACCTGTTGTTCTAAAATAGCCGTCTATGCTACCACTAAGACTGAACGGTGATTTCTCTTCATCATCCTGTGCCATTGCACCGATTGTCATCATTGACAAGCTCAATAAAAGTGTTTTTTTTACGTATTTTGTAATTGTAATCGCTTTCATAATAATTACTATTAAAGCCTGCCCAAAAAACAGGCTGTTGTTTTTAAGAATTGTGTTATTGAATTGAAATGGTTACAAAACGGAGTGTTCTGCCAAACACTCCGTTTGCATTTTTAAATTTTAGTTCTCGTGTGCGTGGAAATCAGCATAAGCTTCCATACCATGTTCATGCAAATCAAGACCTTCAAGTTCTTCTTTCTCCGATACTCGAAGACCAGCAACTTTCTTGATTACGAAAAGAATTAGGAAACCAAAAACAGAACAAAAAGTAGCAGCTGCTCCAACACCAGCCAATTGAACCAAGAATTGGTCGAAACCTGCCATTGCGCCAAAGATGCCAACCGCTAAAGTTCCCCAAATACCACAAATAAGGTGTACCGCTACGGCACCAACAGGATCATCAAGTTTTAATTTATCAATAAGGGCAACACCGAATACGATGATGACACCAGCGAGTAGACCAATTATAACGGCTTCGTTTGGTGACATTTGGTCTGCACCAGCAGTGATTCCAACTAGACCACCAAGAATACCATTCAAAAACATGGTTAAATCAAAGTTCTTGTAACGAATATAGGAAGTTAGAAATGCCGATACACCACCAGCGGCAGCAGCTAAACAAGTAGTAACCAATACCAATGAAGTCAATTCTGGATCTGCAGAAAGAACTGAACCTCCATTAAATCCAAACCATCCTAACCAAAGTATCAAAACACCCGCAGCTACTAATGGTAGATTGTGTCCTGGTATCGCTTTTGGTTTTCCATCTTCGCCAAATTTTCCGATACGAGCTCCCAAAAGGTAGATTGCAATTAAAGCACCCCAACCACCAACAGAGTGAACAAGTGTAGAACCGGCAAAATCGTAGAAACCTTCAGCCTCACCATAAGCTAATGAAGAAAGGAATCCTCCGCCCCATTGCCAAGAGCCGACTATTGGGTATACGAATCCTACGTATAACAGAGTAAATACCATGAACGCCCCAAGTTTGATACGTTCAGCAACAGCTCCTGAGACAATAGTGGCCGCAGTTGCGGCAAACATTCCTTGAAATAGGAAATCTGTCCAATAGGTATAGCCTTCATTATATGTTAAATCAAGAGTACCTGCTTCATTCAGAGGAGCGGGTAAACCAAAACCTGCAAATCCAATAAATCCATTAAAGTCTCCTGGGTACATAAGGTTAAATCCACCTATGTAGTACAATAGCAATCCTACTGTAATAATGAATACGTTTTTAAATAAAATATTGACCGTGTTTTTTTGTCTGGTCAGTCCAATCTCTAAAAAAGAGAATCCTAGATGCATGAAGAATACCAAAGCGGTACAAACCATCATCCATACGTTATTTGCTGTAAATAATCCTGCTTCCATAATCAAATAAATTGTAGTTGGTTAATTGTTTAGTTGATACCTGCGTGACCGCTTTCTTTGGTTCGTATTCTGTACGCTTCTGTTACTTCTGATACAAAGATTTTACCATCTCCGACGTTTCCAGTTACAGCATTGTCTAAAATGCACTCAACTGTACGGTCCAAGAATTCATCAGAAACCACAATTGATAAGTAGCGTCTTTGAATGTCTGTAGTACTATATGAAATACCACGATAAACATGACCTTGTTTTTCATTACCAACCCCAGTTACATCCCAGTAACTGAAGAAATTAACCTCAATTTGATGAAGGGCTTTTTTCACCTCATCAAATTTTGATTTTCGAATAATTGCCTCGACTTTTTTCATGATTAAATAATTGTTTGAAGTGCCAAATATATGTTAAGGCGAATACTAACCTAATTTTTTTACACCTAACAGGACCACTTTTTAGGTATATTCAAAATAGCCCCCCTTTTTTTTAGGGGTAGTCAAAAAAAACCTTACTTATTTTAAATTTTGATTATCAAAATATCAGGGAAAGTAATTTTTGGTTACAATTATTTAACCTATAAACGAAGTTTGATGCAGTTTGTCTAATGCAGGGCTAAAAACTAGAGACTTTTTGAAAAATATAGGCCTAAGGCAACCGAAATGATTCCAACAATCACACTAAGTCCTAAATAGAGGGAGAATGCCATCAGGTTTCCGGCCTTTAGTAAATCGTATTTTTCAAAAGCAAAGGTTGAAAAAGTAGTAAAACCTCCACAAAAGCCGGTAGCCAATAATAAGGAAGTTGAAGGTGAAATAATATCTTCCTTACTTCCAAGACCAAGTAATAACCCTATTAACAGGCACCCTATAATATTTACCAAGAAAGTTCCTAGGTAGAAATGATTTAAAATGGGATTGAGCCTAATTGAAATTAAATATCGAAGCGCACTGCCGAGTCCGCCCCCTATAAAGACAAGAATTACTTGTTTCATACCCTAAAGGTATAAACTAAACCGCTTTTTTGTATTCGTTTTCAGAGGCTTGACGAGGGAAAAGTTTTGTTATTGAGCCTTCTGAAGCTTTCTGAATAGTCTTATTCAGAGAGGTTTGTGAGCTACTAGTGGTGAAAACCAATAGCACAACATTGATGACAAGTAGCGTTATTAAAATGCCAAAGAAAAAGGTCATTTACTGATGGTTATTTCTTAGGAAACAAAATTACATTTTTTCCAATCTTTATCGACGAATGGTCGTAAAATGTTGTGAAACAGGCAATTTTTGTGGTATAGGTAAGATTTATGTCAATTTTTTAGCAAACCCTTGACGAGGAAAAGGAAAATTATAAAAATGACAAAAGATACAAGTACCCACTTAGCACCTTTGTAATTCTTTTGATGGAGTTTAGTATCCTTTTTGTAGGCAAATACTATAATTAGTACAAATGCGATGACAAAAAGTAGTGCAAAAATAAGTTGACCTGTGCTGAACATAATTTTGTAGGTTTAGCACAAATAACCGAAAAAATGCAAGAAAAAATTGATGCAGTAGCAGAATTTCACAAAGCCTTTGGACTTGGCATATTAAATGAACCAAAGGCTGATTTGGGCAAGGACAAAATTCTTTTACGTTACAAGCTCATGCGAGAAGAGAATGAGGAATATTTGGAAGCTGCTGAAAATGGTGATTTAGTTGAAGTTGCCGATGCCTTGGGCGATATGTTGTATATATTATGTGGAACCATTCTCGAACATGGTATGCAACATAAGATCGAACAGGTTTTTAATGAGATACAACGAAGCAATATGAGCAAACTTGGAGCCGATGGCAAACCAATTTACCGAGAAGATGGTAAAGTATTAAAAGGACCAAATTATTTTAAGCCTAAAATTGGGCAAATACTTGATAGTTAAACCTTAAACCTCCACCCAAAAGGGTCTTCGACTTTATTGTATTGAATATCGGTAATTCTCTTTTTAAGACGTTTGGCAAAACTATTTTCTAATTCAGGAAGCTCGTAATCCTTGCCTTGATAACCAAACCCGGCGATGGGTGAGACCACGGCAGCCGTTCCGGCACCAAATAATTCTTTTAAGGAACCATTCTGAGCAGCATCAACAACTTCAGATACCTTTACCTTTCTAACTTCTGTTTGAATGCCTTCTGCTTTGGCCAATTCCAGAATACTTTTTCGGGTAATGCCATCCAATATCCTATCGTTTGTTGGAGCCGTCAACAAGGTATCGTTAATTCGTACAAATATGTTCATTGCTCCTGCTTCCTCTATAAATTCATGGGTGTTGTCGTCGGTCCAAATAACTTGTTGGTACCCTTTTTCAACAGCAAGTTTTGTTGGGTAAAACTGTGCGGCGTAATTACCACCAGCCTTAGCATAACCAACACCACCATTGGCTGCTCTTGCAAACTTCTCTTCAATCAAAACTTTTACTTTACCGCCGAAATAGGGCCCAGATGGGGCGAGGCAGATTAAAAAAGTATAACGGTCAGCGGGTGAGGCATGAAACCCAACTCCTGAAGCAAACATGAAGGGCCTAATATATAAAGAGCTTCCTTCGGTAGTTGGAATCCAATCTTTTTCCAATTGTAAAAGGGCTGTGAGACCTTCCATAAAATATTCCTTTGGTAATTCTGGCATGGCCATTCTTGACGCAGATATATTCAATCGTGCATGATTATCTTCTGGTCGAAACAGCCAAGCTTGACCATCTTCATCTTTGTAGGCTTTCATACCTTCAAATATGGATTGTCCGTAATGAAATATTTTGGAGGCCGGGTCGAGACTTAGGTTGGCATAAGGCTTAATTTTGGGTCTTTCCCAATCACCATCAACGTATTCGCAGACCAACATGTGATCGGTATAGATACTACCAAATGGTAGGTTGTCAAAATCTACAGAACCTATTTTTGAGCTTGATGATTTTTCAATCGATATGTTGTTCACTAAAGTCTCCATAATTGAAATTTGAAGAATAAAAATAGCCATTTCCGCCTAGTTTTAGTCGGTCTTTGTAATTTTACAATAGCTTATTGTTAATAGAAAAACGTTTTTTCAGAATTATGAAACATTTTAACATAGTTGTTCGATTATTTGTTGTTTTTCTACTTTTTAGTTGCCACTTGAAAGGACAGCAACTTGAAGGTAAATTTTACGGAGACTCTTTTGAGGCTAAAATGGTAGCCACAAAGTCTGACAAACTACAAGTGTTAACCAAGAAAGATTCAATTTCCCTTCAGTTAGAGGGTAAAATAGTAGAGGTATGCCAAGCTAAAGGTTGTTGGATGAAGGTAGATTTAACGGATGGTGAGCAGGTCTTCGTGCGTTTTAAAGATTACGGCTTTTTTGTCCCTACAGATTCTGCAGAAAAATCAACGGTATTAAATGGGATAGCGTTTATTGAAGAAATGTCGGTTGAAGACCAAAAACATTACGCTGCGGATAAGGGAGCGACAGAGGAAGAACTTGCTCGAATCACCGAACCCAAAAAAACATTCCGTTTCGAGGCGGATGGCGTGCTTATTAAAAGTAAGTGAAACGAAAAATCATAGTAACTGGCGATGGTTCCAAGACCATTCAGCTTGAAGATTGGAACGAGCAATACCATTCAAAACATGGCGCAATTCAGGAAGCCTACCATGTTTTTATCAAAAACGGATTAGATAGATTAAAGAAAAAAGAAATATCCATTCTTGAAATTGGTTTTGGTACCGGTTTAAACGCTATAATCACATTCATAGAAAGTCAGAAATCAGGTAAAACTATTGACTATACGGGTATTGAGGCATTTCCGGTAACCTTAAGGGAGGTACAGCAATTAAATTATACGGAGGCTTTGAATTCTCATGAAAAAATGCCAGTCTTCCAAGAAATGCATGCCTGTGAATGGTCAAAAACCGTTAAAATTTCAGCTGACTTCTGCCTGACAAAGTACAAAATGAAGATTGAGGATGTTTTGTTCAATAGTAAGTTCGACCTAATTTACTTTGACGCATTCGGCCCTCGGGTACAACCCGAATTGTGGACTGAAGAAATCTTTTCGAAAATGTATGTTTCGCTAAAACCCAAAGGATGGCTTACTACCTATTCAGCTAAAGGTGCGGTGAGAAGGGCTTTGCAGTCTGTTGGCTTTTTGGTTGAGCGAACTGAAGGGCCACCAGGAAAGCGCGAAATGCTTGTCGCCCAAAAACACTGACTACTTATCAAAAGCTTGTTAAAACAAGACTTCAATTAAGTCTTAAATTGTGCTAAAGATCAAACAATACTGTTAAACCTTTTATAAGGGGTAAGTATCAGATTGTTAACCCCTTACATTTGCTTAAATTTTGCGGAATGAAAGTATTGATTACCGGGGCCACCGGTCTGGTTGGAAAGCAATTGACAAAAGATTTACTCGAGAAAGGCTACAGTGTCAACTATCTCACAACGAATAAATCAAAAATTGAAAACAAATCAAATTTCCAAGGGTTTTTTTGGGATCCTTCAGTGGGTGAGATTGATTCTAATTGTTTTGAAGATGTCTCGGTCATCATAAACTTGGCGGGCGCCAGTATAGCCAAAAGGTGGACTTCAGAATATAAAAAGCTTGTCCTTAACAGTAGGGTCGATTCCCTAAACACCCTGAATGAGGGATTGGAAAAATCGGGAAACAAAGGGATAATTTCCTTTATTTCGGCCTCTGCAATCGGAATTTATCCGAATTCAAATACCACCTTCTATGATGAAGACTATACTAAAATTGATGACAGCTTCTTGGGTGAAGTGGTTCAAGCTTGGGAAAATGCAGCAGACCAATTTTTAAATCAAGGATTCAGTGTAGCCAAAGTTAGAATTGGTTTGGTTCTTTCTAACGACGGTGGAGCATTACCACAAATAGCACAACCTATCCAGAATTACACTGGCGCTGCATTGGGTAGTGGCGAGCAGTGGCAATCTTGGATACATATTAAAGACCTTTCGCAGATATTCATACATATTTTCGAAAATGGCTTGAATGGGATTTTTAATGGCGTTGCACCCAACCCTGTTACCAATAATAAATTGACAAAGGCTATTGCTGAAATATTAAAGCGGCCACTTGTGCTGCCTAATGTGCCTAGATTTGTTCTTAAAATGATATTTGGTGAGATGGCTTATGTTCTATTGGCTAGTCAGCGCGTGAGCAGTAAAAAAATTGAAAACGAAGGATTTGTTTTTACATTTACCAATATCACCAATGCGTTGGAATCCTTTTACATTGAAGATTTTGATAAGGAAGTTTCAAATGCATATACAGAAAACAACTTTATTTAGATTTTACCAATAACGACACCCTTAAATCCGCCATTGGCGGATTTTTTTATTTCTAAAATGACATTTTGACATTTTAACAGAATTGGCAATACTTTTGCCAACTTAAAACGAATTCAAATTTTAAAGCGGCCATGGGCAAAAAAAATACGTCCAAAGACATATTGGAAGAGGAGAAAAAAGATCTTGAACAACTCGAAACACAATCTGACGATACAAACGAAAAAGAAGAAGGAACTAAGGATGATGATTTAACCGAGGAAGACAAGTTAAAGGAAGAGTTGGCCAAAGAAAAAGACAAGTTCTTGCGACTTTTTGCAGAATTTGAAAATTTTAAAAAGCGAACATCTAAAGAACGAATGGATTTGTTCAAAACCGCTGGCCAAGATATCATGGTTTCCCTTTTGCCAGTATTGGATGATTTTGATCGTGCGCTCAATGAAATTTCGAAATCCGAGGACAAAGAACTTTTCAAGGGTGTTGAATTGATCAGTAATAAATTTAGAGACACGCTCAGAAACAAAGGCTTAGAACAAGTTGAGGTAAAAGCTGGTGACACTTTTGATGCTGAAATTCATGAAGCGGTTACCCAAATTCCTGCTCCAGAAGAAAAAATGAAGGGAAAGATTATTGACGTAATCGAAAAAGGTTTTAAGCTAGGTGAACGAATTATCAGGCACCCTAAAGTGGTTGTTGGTAACTAAATCTAAAAGATGAAAGAAGATTATTACGACATTCTGGGTGTTTCAAAAAGTGCTACTGCAGCAGAAATAAAAAAGGCATACAGAAAGAAAGCACTGGAATACCATCCTGATAAAAATCCTGGTGATGCCAAAGCTGAAGAAATGTTCAAAAAAGCAGCGGAGGCCTATGAAGTTCTAAGTGATTCCAACAAGAAGGCTAAATACGACCAATACGGCCATGCAGCATTCGAAGGTGGAGGCTTTGGAGGTGGAGGCATGAATATGGACGACATCTTCAGCCAATTCGGTGATATTTTTGGTAGTGCATTTGGCGGTGGTTTTGGAGGATTTGGTGGTTTTGGCGGTGGTCAAAGAAGGGTTAAGGGAAGCAACCTAAGAATTCGTGTTAAGCTTAATTTGGAAGAGGTTGCCAATGGGGTCGAAAAAAAGATAAAAGTTAAACGAAAAGTACAAGCTGACGGGGTTACCTATAAGACTTGCCCTACATGTAATGGTTCAGGTCAAGTAACCAAAATTGCCAATACCATATTAGGTAGAATGCAAACAGCGACCACATGTACCACCTGTGGTGGTGCAGGGCAAATAATTGATAAAAAACCTTCAGGTGCTGATGCCCAAGGTCTAATTGCTGTCGAAGAAACGGTTTCCGTTAAAATACCAGCGGGGGTAGAAGACGGTATGCAACTCAAAGTATCAGGAAAAGGAAATGGCGCACCTGGTAACGGTATTGCAGGCGACCTATTGGTGGCTATTGAAACTATTGAGCATCCTACTTTAAAGCGTGAAGGAGACAATCTTCATTACGATTTGTATATCAGCTTTTCTGAGGCCGTACTTGGCAGTTCAAAGGAAATTGATGCAATTGGTGGTAAAGTGAGAATAAAATTAGAATCTGGAATTCAATCTGGAAAAATCTTGCGCTTGCGTGGAAAGGGAATATCTAGCTTAAACGGTTATGGAAGTGGGGATTTGTTGGTTCACGTAAATGTTTGGACTCCAAAGGAATTGAACAAAGAACAACGCGAATTCTTTGAAAAAATGCAGAACGATGAGAATTTTGAACCCAATCCAGCTAAGTCTGATAAGTCTTTTTTTGAAAAGGTAAAAGATATGTTCTCATAAGTAAAATCTATTTTGTTTAACGAAAAAGTGTATATTTGGAGCTGATACTGTTTAAGTATCTAATTTTCTTTTTCATAGCAATTTTTTTCCCATCCTTAATCCTTTTAAGGGTGGGTTTTGTTTTTTATACCATTGCCTCAGAGTAAATCTGAATACTACAACTGGCCTTCATAGCTAATGTTTATATGTATCTTTGATTAAATCGATTCTTTTTTATGGAGCATATTCTTGCTGCCGAGGGGGTAACCAAGAAATTTGTGGGTCATGTAGCGTTGGACAATATTTCATTATCCATCCCAAAAAACTGCATTTACGGGCTTCTAGGGCCAAATGGTGCTGGTAAAACCACATTTATTCGCATTATTAATCAAATCACGCACCCGGATTCGGGTTCTATTTTATTTGATGGTCGTAAGCTCGAACCTGAAGATGTAGCCCAGATTGGTTATTTACCTGAAGAAAGGGGACTTTACAAGAGTATGAAAGTGGGCGAACAAGCCATGTACCTTGCCCAATTGAAAGGGTTGTCAAAGGCCGAAGCCAAATCAAGATTGAAAATGTGGTTTGAAAAACTGGAAATTGGAGATTGGTGGAACAAGAAAATCCAAGAGCTCTCAAAAGGAATGGCTCAGAAAATCCAATTTATTGTCACCGTTTTACATGAACCTAAGCTCCTAATTTTTGACGAACCATTTAGTGGATTTGATCCAATAAACGCCAACCGAATTAAAGAAGAAATTCAAGAATTAAAGGATAAAGGAACTTCAATAATTTTTTCTACCCATCGTATGGAATCTGTAGAAGAGCTTTGTGACCACATTGCATTGCTGAATAATGCAAAAAAGGTTTTGGATGGTAAATTAAAAGATATCAAGAAAGCCTACAAGAACAATATTTACAACATTTCGGTTCAATTAAATGGTAATGCCAATGATGTATTAAAGGAAATTACTTCAAACTACAATGTCAAGACTTCCGAATATAGCACAGCTGAGCATTTAATGGACCTCCAGATTCAATTGCCGAATAATGATACCCGATCAATTTTGTCTACGTTGTCCTCAAAAGGAAACATTGTTCATTTTGAAGAAACCGTTCCTTCGGTCAGTGATATTTTTATAAAAGCAGTGGGAGAGGCCAGTTAGATGAAAAAACTGAAACTAATAATAAAGCGGGAGTATTTGGCTAAGGTAAGGAATAGGTCATTTGTTATAATGACTTTTCTAAGTCCTGTACTAATGGTTGGTATGGTTGTTTTGATTGCCTACTTGACCAAACTAAATGACAGTGAAAAAAGGGTTATTGCGGTATTAAATGAAAGCGAATTCTTTTCTGAATCATTTAACCCTCGCGAGACACTTTCTTTTTTGCAATTCGAGAACATTGACCTAAAGACCGCTAAAGATTCTACGAATTCTTCAGGTTTTTACGGATTACTTCATATACCTTCTTATGAAAATTTAGAGACCGTTGCTGATAGTACAGTATTCTATTCGGTAGACAGTCCAATAAGTGAAGTATTGTCGAAAGTAGAGTCGGTCTTTGAAATCCGACTTAGGGAACACCGATTACAATCACTTGGGTTGAGCAAAGAAGAGTTCACTCAAATACAACAAGATTATACAGTGAGTTTGGCCACATTTGAAGGTGAACGAAATCTAATGGACCTGAATATTATCAGGGCTTTGGTTGGTGGTGGTTTTGGATATCTCATCATGATGTTCATCATAATTTATGGAGGTTTTGTGATGAGAAGTGTTATTGAGGAAAAAACGACACGAATAATAGAGGTTATCATATCATCTGTAAAACCTTTTCAACTGATGTTGGGAAAGATTATAGGCACTTCTTTGGCAGGAGTTACTCAATTTACCATTTGGGTGGTTGCTGCCGGCATTTTATTGGTTATTGCCCTTGCTATTTTTGGTATTGATCCAATGATTCTGCTCGATCGTTCAAATATCAAGGCCATGACAGCAGGTGCCGCTCGCGATTTTTCGCCAGACGATTTTGAGAAAATAAAATCAGTAGGTCGTGAGATACTCCGTATACCATGGTTTACGTTGATTGCCTCTTTTTTAATTTACTTCGTTTTGGGTTACTTGATTTATAGCTCAATATACGCTGCAATTGGGGCTGCAGTTGATAACGAAACAGATACTCAACAGTTCATTTTTCCAATTATATTACCCTTAATGTTAGCGATTTATGTCGGATTCTTTTCTGTTTTTAGTAATCCGCACGGTCCAATTGCTGTTGGTTTCTCTTTGTTTCCATTAACCTCTCCAATTGTAATGTTAATGCGATTGCCAGGTGGTATTGGAGCTGGTGGGGTCCCAATTTGGCAATTTGTACTATCTATCGCTCTTTTAGTAGTTACATTTATGGCCATTGTATGGCTAGCCGCTAAAATTTATCGTGTTGGAATTCTGATGTATGGCAAAAAGCCTTCATACAAGGAGCTTTACAAATGGCTGAAATATTAAGGTTTTGATACAGGATAAAACACAAGAAATAAAAGAAATCATTGAAGAGGATATCTGGGGGACGATTCTTGATTTTCTTAATCTTGGATTTCATATTCCAGCGGGTGAAGGTTACATACATTTGACAATAGGCCTATTGCTGCTATTGATTGTTGCCTTTTTGGTCACTTCACTTTTAATGAAATGGCTCCGGAAATTTTTGACCCGAAAAATGGAGAATGAAGACAAACTTAAATTCATAAGTGTCTTCAAATTCATCAAATACGTTGTTTACATGGTCGTCATTTTATTGACCATGAATGCAGCTGGTATCAATGTTACGGTAATTCTTACTGCTTCGGCTGCACTTTTTGTCGGTTTGGGTCTTGCGCTGCAAGAGCTATTTCAAGATATCATTGGGGGTATAATGATAATTATCGACAAGTCTTTACATGTAGGTGATATCGTAGAGGTAGATGGTAAAGTAGGAAAGGTTTTTGAAATTAAACTTCGAACGACACGTGCTATAACAAGAGATGATAAGGTAATAATTATTCCAAACCATAAATTTATAAGCGACATTGTATATAATTACACACAGAACCATAGGACAACCAGGGAGTCGGTAAAAGTTGGTGTTGCTTATGGTAGTGATGTCGAATTGGTTTCAGATTTGTTGATTGAGTCAGTGGTTGAGCAGCAAGGTGTTCTCAAAAATCCAAAGCCTTTTGTACTTTTTGAGGACTTTGGAGATTCAGCATTATTGTTTTCAGTGCAATTCTTTACCAATGAGAGCTTTAGGGATCCTAGAATAAAAAGTGATATAAGATTTAAAATAGATAAGAAATTCAGGGAAAATAACGTTACAATTCCGTTCCCGCAGCGCGATGTACATCTGTTTCAGCAAAAATCATAATTGTGAGCCCTGAATTGGTGAGGTTTAAACCAAAATTTTCATTTGTTTTTATCATCTTAATGATGAGTGGTTGGCTATGTGCCCAAAGCACAGACTTATTTCGCGTTGAATATTCTCATTTGCCTGAAAATAGTTCAGGAATTACCACTTCTAAGTATAGGGTATTGGCCAATTATCCTATTAAATTAAAGCAAGACAATTACCTTTTTGTAGGAGGGGAATACAATCGTTTTCAAGTTGATTTTTCCAAACCTTTTCCGTTTGATACTAGTGGCTTAGAAAAATTCTATATCGTCGATATGAACGTTGGCTATCTTACGAATTGGAACGAGAATTGGCGGTTCATAAGCATCATTACTCCGCGGATGGCTTCAAACTTTACAAATGGTGCGCAATCGGATGATTTCTTTTTTAATGCTACAGCAACTCTATGGAAAGAGGCATCCGATGCGGATAAACCCTTTAGAATTGTTTTGGGTTTAACCTTTAATAGCACAACTGGCCTACCGGTACCATTACCGTTGGTAAGTTATTACAAGCAATTCCATCCCAAGTGGTCCTATACCTTAGGGACTTCAAAATCAAATTTTAAATTTCAAGAAAAAAGACATTCGATAGAATTGGCATTGTTCTTGGATGGTTATTTTATAAATGTACAGGACGATATTGTTTTACCTGATAACCAAATTGGATCAAAAGTTTCACTTTCAGCTCTAATTACCGGTTTGGGTTATCAATACAACATTACAAAACAGTTGCGTTTTTACCTGATTGGTGGGGGTACCATATTGCAATGGGGTAGATTGCGTAACGACAAACGCCAAAGTACATTTTTACTCAATAATGAATCTAATCAGTACTTTAGAACTGGAATACGATTTTCACTTTTTTAAATAAGAACATGTCGAGAATATTGGTCATAGAAGATGAAGCAGCAATTAGAAGGGTGTTGCTAAAAATTTTAAGCGAAGAAAACGAAGCTTACAAGGTTTTTGAGGCTGAAGACGGTAGTAAAGGCCTTGAACTTTTGAAAAAGGAAGATTATGACCTTGTTCTATGTGATATTAAAATGCCCAAGATGGATGGTGTTGAAGTTCTCGAGGCAGCAAAAAAAGTAAAACCTGAGATTCCATTTATTATGATTTCGGGCCATGGTGATTTAGATACCGCCGTTAATACCATGCGACTTGGAGCATTTGATTATATTTCAAAGCCTCCTGATTTAAATCGGTTATTGACCACTGTGCGCAATGCACTCGATAGAAAAGAACTGGTCGTCGAGAATAAAATACTCAAGAAAAAGGTCAGTAAGAATTATGAAATGATTGGTGATAGTGACGAAATCAATTCTATAAAAGAAATGATTGAAAAAGTCGCGCCAACCGATGCAAGGGTTTTGATTACGGGTTCAAATGGTACAGGTAAGGAACTAGTTGCACATTGGTTACATCAAAAAAGCCCTCGTTCTGCTGCCCCGTTTATCGAGGTCAACTGCGCAGCTATACCATCCGAATTGATTGAAAGTGAATTGTTTGGTCATGTTAAGGGTGCTTTCACCTCTGCGGTTAAGGACAGAGCTGGAAAATTTGAGGCTGCAAACAAGGGTACCATTTTTTTGGATGAAATTGGAGATATGAGTCTATCGGCCCAGGCAAAAGTATTGCGGGCGTTACAAGAAAATAAAATCTCTCGTGTTGGCAGCGATAAGGATATAAAAGTTGATGTTAGGGTTCTGGCAGCAACGAATAAAGACTTAAAAAAGGAAATCGAAGCTGGTAAATTTCGTGAGGACCTCTATCATAGATTAGCGGTTATTTTAATAAAAGTACCGGCCCTCAACGACAGAAGAAACGATATTCCTTTATTAATTGAACATTTTGCCAATAAAATTGCCGCTGAACAAGGGAACTCAATAAAGTCCTTTTCTAATAAGGCTATAGCGCTGCTTAAAAGCTATGATTGGACAGGGAATGTGCGTGAACTGCGCAATGTGGTAGAAAGACTTATAATTCTTGGTGGGAAAGAAGTCTCGGAAGATGACGTAAAATTATTCGCTAGTAAATAATAATCTTAATTTTCTATTTGGCAGGGCACCCCTCCAATTCAACAAGAGCCTTTTGAGCAATCTCCATAACCCGGGTATGATAGAATTTTTTCGAATCAGAGAGATTTTCGAAAGTGATTTTGTTCTTGGCCTCGTTATGTATATTCGAAATAAACCTAAAGGCCTCTTCGCATTCAACCTCGTTTACCACTTTGGAAATTGATTTTTGAAATTCCTCTAAACTAGCTTCCACTTGAAGTTCCTTTTCTTTTGCTTTTGGCAAAAAAGCAACCCCACCTTGAAGCTCTATATTCGTTTTGGTATTTAAAGTTAATATTGATTCTCCGTAATAACTGACATCGTTTTCAAAATCTTCCAACAATTCGATACTCTCGTTCACACCACTTAATACAATGAGTAAATGTTGTTTAGATTTCAATAGTTGAGGTGCGCGCATCGCAAAAAGTAAATTTTGTTCTACGAAAGTCAAGTGCCTATCAGCCGTTAAACAACCACATTCATTAAAATTTGATTTGGTTGCTTTCATTGATTTCAAAGCCTTACCACTAAAGAACTTCATCATGGTATGACTCTTAGAATTGAGCGCTGTTTCGGTTTGAATTTTTATGAAATTGATACTGCTACCTGCATATTCGCAAGCATTATAACTTTTGAAGGCGGCCATCATTAAAAACCCGATAATGGCAAGTATAATACAGATAATAAGAATTATCGTCTTGTAGGTCTTCATTTTCGATAAGTTTGGTGACCCAAAATTAGGATGTGAATTTTGAGCTATGAAAAAAGTTCGTCTACTGGTTTTTTTTCTTCTATAATCAGCAGTTCAACCAATTTTTTCTGGGTAAAGTGTTCATATACATCTTTGAATGGCAGGTCAAAAATCCTATATTCATCTTATGAAAGACCAAAATTGGAACAGTTATAGGGTTGACGCTCCTATAAAACTCTCAGAACGTAGTACATCATTTGATTTTGGATTATCAAATGATGATTTGAAAGATGAGCTAAAAAGCATACGGAGAAAACTCGGAAAATTTCAAGACACCCTTTATGCCCATGGAAAATATGGGGTGCTGATTTGTTTACAGGGTATGGATACTGCTGGTAAGGATAGTCTTATCCGTGAAGTATTTAAAGATTTTAATGTGAGAGGAGTAGAGGTGCATAGTTTTAAGGTGCCAACTGAGAAGGAATTAAAGCATGATTATCTATGGCGTCATTATATTGCTTTGCCCGAACGGGGAAAGTTTTCAGTTTTCAATAGAACACACTACGAGAACGTACTGGTAACTAAGGTTCATCCCGAATATATTTTAGGTGAAAACATACCTGGGATTGATTCGGTTGAGTCAATTAATGAAGAATTTTGGGAGCGGCGGTATCGTCAAATCAATGATTTCGAAAGACATGTAGCGGAAAATGGAACTCTAATATTCAAGTTTTACCTGCATTTGTCCAAGGAAGAACAAAGAAAACGACTGTTGCGTAGAATTCATTTAAAGGAAAAAAATTGGAAATTTTCACCTGGTGATTTAAAGGAACGGAAACTATGGGATAACTATCAGGAGTGTTATGAAGAAGCGATAAATAAAACTTCCAATTCAAATGCTCCGTGGTATGTAATTCCTGCCGATAACAAAAAGGCCGCACGTTGTATTGTGGCCCATATTCTTTTTGATGCGTTAAAAAAATACAAAGACATCGATGAACCGGAACTCGATGATAAAATAAAAGCTAACTTGGATTCATTCAAAAAAGAACTTGAAAAAGAATAATGATGAAAAACCTCTTAGTAATACTTCTTTTATGCGCCTCTTCATACGTATTGGCCCAATCTGCGGATGAACAGCAAATTAAAAAGATTTATGATGCTTCGCTTACCGAAGGAAAGGGATATGATTGGCTTAATTATCTTTCCAATCAAATAGGAGGTCGCCTTTCAGGTTCGGTACAAGCCCAACAAGCAGTAGAATATACCAAGAGGCAATTGGATTCACTCGGTCTAGATCGAGTATGGTTACAACCCGTAATGGTGCCAAAATGGGTAAGGGGTGTACCTGAGTTTGCTTATATCGAAACAAGACCTGGATTGACGACAAATGTTCCTATTTGTGCTCTTGGTGGTTCAGTTGCTACACCAGATGGAGGACTAAAAGCAAATGTAATTGAAGTACAAAGTTTTGAAGAACTAGAGGCTTTGGGTACTGATAGGGTAAGGGGAAAAATCGTTTTTTACAACCGTCCAATGGACCCTACACTCATAAGCACTTTTGAAGCTTATGGAGGCTGTGTAAATCAGCGATATTCCGGGGCAGAACAGGCAGCTAAGTATGGTGCTGCAGGGGTAATTGTTCGTTCCATGAATTTACGTTTGGATGATTATCCGCATACCGGTTCGATGAATTATGGTGATACCCCAGTTACGCAACGTATTCCAGCTGCTGCGATAAGTACCAATGGGGCAGAGTTATTAAGTACTACTTTGAAATTGAATCCCAACATTCAATTTTATTTCAATCAAAATTGCAAACAATTACCAGATGTAGAATCGTATAACGTTATAGGTGAAATTACAGGAAGCGAATATCCGAATGAAGTTATGATTGTTGGTGGTCATCTTGATTCTTGGGATTTAGGAGACGGGAGCCATGATGACGGTGCTGGCTGCGTGCAAAGCATGGATGTTCTTCATCTTTTAAAGAAGACTGGTTACCAGCCGAAACGTACCTTGCGAGTGGTACTATTCATGAATGAGGAAAATGGTCTGCGTGGAGGAAACAAATATGCCGAAGTAGCTAAGAAAAAGAGTGAAAACCACATATTCGCTTTAGAAAGTGATGCAGGAGGATTTACACCACGAGGATTCTCTTTCGATTGTTCCGATGAAAATTTTAAAAAAATCGAAACTTGGAAAACCCTATTCGAACCTTATTTGATTCATATGTTTGTTCGTGGGGGCAGTGGTGCTGATGTTGGCCCACTTAAAAATGAGAATATTGTGCTATCTGGACTACGACCTGATAGTCAACGTTATTTTGACCATCATCATGCGGAGAACGATACTTTTGAACATGTCAATAAACGCGAATTACAGCTTGGCGCTGCCACAATGACGAGTTTGATTTATTTGGTTGACAAATACGGGTTTACTCAACCAATAAAGGTTAAGGGTTAGCACGCAATATTTTTTCCATTTTCCTGCCCTTGGCAAGTTCATCAACCAGCTTGTCCAGGTAGCGTGCCTGTTTGGTCAAGGGAGTTTCGATTTCTTCAATCCGATAACCACAGATTACACCTTTTATTAAATGGGCATTCGGGTTCAACTGGGCTTTGGCAAAGAACTCTTCAAAGGTTACCTTTTGAGTAATTAGTTCATTTAGTTTTTTTTCATCAAAACCTGTGAGCCAATGGATAACCCTATGAAGCTCGTCAACAGATCTTCCTTTTTTCTCAATTTTATTTACATAATGGGGGTAGATAGATGAAAAGGTCATTTTTGCAATTCGCGCATCATGTTCTGGTGTCGTTGCCATCGTGTTGAATTAAGGTTGTTATTTTAAAAATAATAAGAAATAAAATCAAAGTACTTTTTGTACACTACATGGATTTCCAAAGGCGAAGACGTTACTGGGTATATCTTTAGTAACAACGCTACCTGCGCCGATTGTAACATTATCACCAATTGTTACACCAGGAAATATTATGGAGTTTCCACCAATCCATACATTATCACCAATTCGTACTGGTTTTGTTGAAGTTACGTAGCGTGATTTGCCATCATTGATATGTATTCTTTCCGAAGCCTTAATCGGATGGGTAGCTGTATATATTTGAACATAAGGGGCAATGAGTCCATTTTCACCAATCTCAATTGTATTATTATCGAGAAACATGCAATTGGTATTAACGAAGGTGTTCGCTCCAATTGAAATATTGGTTCCGTAGTCGCAAAAAAAGGGGGTCTCAATCCATACGCCTAGCCCACAAGTGCCCAACAGCTTTGCCAAAATAGCAATCCTTTCTTCGAGCATTCTTGAATTCAATGTATTGTAGTCAAGTAATAGACTTCTAGCCCGGTGGTACATTTCCAACAATTCTGGGTCTCTTGAATCGTAGGCCAATCCGCCGAGCATTTTTTCTTTTTCGGTCATGCAACTAACTTTAAAGAAATGATTTTATCTAGAAAAAACACGAACCCAATCAACTTGCATTATAGCAGAATCAGCATAATTTGCCGAATTTTGATCTTCAAAAAACCAACCCCCAACGGCGATATTCAATACTACCTTTTGTTTCTTATCAAAAAACTCAGCAACATAATTCTCTTGATTTGCCTGATAAGTGTGAAGTAGTTTTCCGTCGAAAAGAATTGAAATGGAATCGGCCTTCCAAATCATTTCATAAACGTGGAATTCTTTGGTTAAATCTTGCCCAATGTTATGAAGCACGTCAATCTCATTTATAATACTTATACCTGGTTGTGTACCATAAAAAAGATTTGAAAGAAATTCCAATGGTTTTCCGCCTCTGGCCTCTAGAATATCAATTTCACCTTGTAGGGGCCAAGGATCTCCGTAGGTCCAAAATGCAGGCCACATGCCATGGCCATTTGGCAGTTTGATCCGAGCTTTAAATTTATATTCTCTTTTACCTTCAAGTTCAGTTGGTCCGAAGAGTTCTTTACTTTCGATTCTGCCTGAAACATATTCGAACTCTTTGGTTGTACTATCGGCAACGGTACTCGCACCCGATACTGTTTTTCTTTGGGTGGAAATTGTAAGTAGGCCATTTTCCAATGAAAGTTGTTCTGGCTGGTACATTTGAATTTCTTCATTAAAGGCACCACTGTTCCAAGCATTCCATTGGGATAAATCGCTGTCGAATTCTTCTTCAAAAACAAGATTCCACTCTTCAGTACTACTGGCGTCAGCAACTTTTTCTTCTTTTTGTGTCTGGTTTTTACATTGAATGCCCAGAGCGGTAATGACGAAAAGTAAGAATACTTGTTTAGGCAAAATCTTCAAATGACTCATTTGGGCGTTGATTTTTATATTGGTTCCAATCCGAAGTTAATAATAGAATTGTAATCGAAGAAATGGTAGAACAATCTAATTACAGTCAATGGCTATTGGTAAACATATCGCTTTTTTCGGAAGGCCTTAATTAGGTTATCTTTGCAGCCTTTACAATAAAAAAATAATAGACATAATGGAAGACGGTATTTACGCCAAATTCAATACGAGTAAGGGAGAGATTTTAGTTAAATTAACCCATGATAAAACCCCAGGTACTGTTGGGAATTTTGTGGCTTTGGCTGAAGGAAACATGGAGAATGGAGCTAAACCACAGGGTAATCCCTATTATGATGGTTTGAAGTTTCACAGGGTAATTCCTGATTTTATGATACAAGGGGGGTGTCCTCAAGGAACTGGTACAGGTAGTCCAGGCTATCAGTTTGAAGATGAATTTCATGACGATTTAAAGCACGATGCCCCTGGAGTACTTTCTATGGCCAATGCCGGTCCGGGTACTAACGGAAGCCAGTTTTTTATCACCCATGTACCTACACCTTGGTTGGATGGAAAACATACTGTTTTTGGTCATGTTGAATCAGGTCAAGAAGTAGTGGATGCCATAGCTCAAAATGACACCATAGAAAGTCTTGAAATTGTTCGTGTTGGGGCCGAGGCTGAAAGTTATAATGCTATTGAAGCTTTTCGAAAATTTAATGGAGAGCGTGAAAAACGTGAAGCTGAAAAAAAGGCCAAAGCAGAGGCTGAACTCGAAAAATTAGCTGCCGGATTTGAAACGACCGAATCTGGACTTCGATATAAGATGATTCAAAAAGGAAGTGGTGCCAAAGCGCAAAAAGGCAAAATGGTATCGGTTCATTATGAAGGAAGTTTGCCCAATGGTCAAGTTTTTGATTCGTCTTTCCAGCGCAAACAACCTATTGACTTTCAATTAGGTGTTGGCCAGGTTATTTCGGGATGGGACGAAGGTATTCAACTATTGCAAGTGGGAGATAAGGCGCGATTTGTTATTCCTTCTGATTTAGGATATGGAAGTCGAGGTGCAGGTGGCGTTATTCCTCCAAATGCAACCTTAATTTTTGATGTTGAATTAATGGACGTTAAATAATACGTTGGTAAGTTCGAGAATACAGAATGTATTCTTGAAATTTTAAATAAGAAAGCCTCCTTTTGGGGGCTTTTTATTTGACCCTGTTCAAATTAAAGAAAAGGAGCAAAACGTTAACTATCAAAAGTAGAATAAGGATAGTAAAAAATGTTTCCATAAATAAGATTCGTTAGGTGATGGGTGTTGATATAACAACCAAACGAAGAAAAACCCTACTTATTTTGACTTCTATTTACAGAAAAAAGTAAGAGCAGAGCATTTATGGCGAGTAGGGACAGTAAAATTCCGAGAAAAATAGTCATGGTTATTTATTAGTAGTGTTGTTGAACTTAAGATACGAAATTATTAAAGAATTGGATGTAATCACTTCATATTTAGATTGATATGCGCTTAAATCGTATTGAAATAAGTCAAATTTCCTAAGGGTATGCAATAAACTCCAATTGATAATTTTATTAGGTTGTCAGTAGTCGCTAAAAACGACATCATCTTAATACCAGTAAAACCAATAACAAGCTTTGTACTAGTCGAATCTAATGGCTAAACTTTTAATATAGATACGATGTCCGCTTTTGGTTGCATTCAAAGGGGTTAAGTAAACGTTATGAATCAAAATAGATTGGAGTTTGATGTCATGCCAAGCGAACTTTTGTATTTTTAATATATGAGAGAAACGGACCTTGAAAAACTGAAATATCCCATAGGTAAATACGAAATTCCAAAACCGATAACCGATGAAATATTATCGAATTGGATTTCGATATTGGAAGAATTACCGCATAAATTTGCAGAACTAACTTCATCCCTGAGCGATGAACAACTAGATACCCCATATCGTCCACAAGGTTGGACCGTGCGTCAAGTTGTGCACCACGTTTCCGATAGCCATCACAATAGTTATATTAGATTTAAATGGGGTCTTACGGAGGATAATCCTGTTATAAAACCTTATTTTGAACAAGAGTGGGCGAATTTATTCGATACCCGTACCGCCCCTATCCAAATGTCTCTCGACCATTTAAGCGCAGTGCACTTTAAATTGGTTTACCTCTTAAGAGGCCTTTCAGATGAACAACTAAATAGAACCTTTACCCATCCAGATGGTAATGAGGTCACAACGCTTAAAGAAAACGTAGGCCGTTACGTTTGGCATGGTTCACACCATTATGCGCATATATCAAATTTAGTTCAGCGAGAAGGCTGGTGATTTAAATAGTTTTCGCGAGTATCCACATTGCACTTTCCCAGGGAAGAACATTTGGTAAGTTCACCGTTGTCTCACCAATGGTTTTGAAACCATTGCTCTGATAAAATTGATGTGCTTTCCCCTTTTTCATGGCCTCCAACCAAATCACTTTTTTTTGAAATTCCTTAGCAAGTTTGACTACAAATTTCAAGGTGGCTTTACCGATTCCTTTTCCGGAAAATTCCTTTAGCAAATAAATGCGATGTAAATAAAGTGCCTCTTCAGCCGTGAAACCGTTGCAAGATTTATTTATAGAAACTTTTAAAACCCCAGCATTACTACCATTGTATTTAACCAAAAAATTTTGACAATTGGAATCTTTAAATTCCGTTGTGACAACATCAACAGTAAAACTGGATTCAATATACGGTTTGGGGTTGCTATTTTGCCACAGATGTAGGTAGTGTTCTACATAGGATTGTTTTCCTAGTGAAGAATAGGTTGGAATGGTTTTTTCAGTAAGCGCTTCAAAGTTGATTTCCATTCGAATTCAAGGGCTTATACTTTTTCAAGCCCATTAGATAAAGACTGCAAATCTTAAGGTGTTGCCCATTTAATATTGCAACCAATACTTGGTTTTTGTTCTGTGTCGATATCAATTCCATTTAGAAGTGCATCCATTGCATTCCGTAAATCTTGCCCGTTCAGCGGCAGACCATTTCCAGGTCTTGAATCATCCAATTGACCACGATAAACCAGTTTTAAATCACCATCGAAAAGATAAAAATCAGGGGTGCACGCAGCATCATAGGCTTTCGCTACCTCCTGGGTTTCGTCGAAGAGATATGGAAAGCTATAGCCTTCTTTTGCAGCAACTACTTTCATTAACTGTGGCGCATCTTGCGGATAATTCTCGATATCGTTACTTGAAATGGCAACAATTCCTATTCCTTTTTGTTGGTATTCCTTACCAATTTTCGTCAGTTCAGGATTCACATGTATTACAAATGGACAATGGTTACAAATGAACATTACCAAGGTTCCTTTAGCCCCTTTCAATGCATCAAGCGTCATTTTCGTCTCACTTGTGGTATCAACGAGTTCAAAATTTGGAGCTAGAGTACCCAGGGGTAACATATTGCTAGGAGTTCGTGCCATAGTTTTGTTTTTGCAAAAGTAATCGAAGAGAAAAGATTATAATTGTATTTACAACAACTATACTTGGACCAACTAATAGATAACGTTCATATAAATTTTGATGCCCAATCACTTTGGACGTTGAATATTGCTTTGGCTTTGGTTATGTTCGGCGTCGCCTTAGAAATTTCCATCGACGATTTCAAAAGACTTCTTAAAAAACCAAAGTCGGTTTTGGTCGGAGTGGCCAGTCAATTTGTTGTGCTTCCAGTCATGACATTTCTTTTGGTCATGGTTATTGAACCAATGCCAAGTATGGCTTTGGGTATGTTTATGGTGGCTGCGTGTCCTGGTGGTAATATTTCGAACTTTATTACAAATTTGGCGAAAGGTAATGCTGCACTTTCCGTTACACTAACAGCTATTGCCACGCTATTGGCAATTGTTATGACTCCGCTCAATCTTCAACTTTGGGGTTCATTGTACGAGCCTACTTCAACTATTCTAGAAGAAATTTCCATTGCACCACTAGAAATGGTCAAATTGGTAGCACTGTTATTAGGATTGCCCTTGGTCTTGGGAATGTGGGTAAATCAAAAGAAACCGAGCCTCGCGAAACTATTGGCCAAGTTTTTTAAGATTGGCTCGCTATTGTTTTTTGTCGCTTTGGTTTTCTTGGCCCTCTATAAAAACGCTGATATTTTCCTTGAATACATATGGTATGTGTTTTGGCTGGTTATAGTGCACAATTTGGTAGCTTTCTCTACAGGTTTTTCTTTAGCAAAGGCGTTTAATTTTTCAGTTGAAAATATTAGAAGCATAACGATTGAGACAGGTATTCAAAATTCTGGATTAGGGTTGTTATTGATTTTTACTTTTTTTGATGGACTCGGTGGTATGGCCATACTTACCGCTTTTTGGGGTATTTGGCATTTGGTTTCAGGATTACTTTTAGGAAGTTTCTGGGGATACAAACCAATTAAAAAAGAAGAATTGGTATGAAAACATTGGGTTACCTTTTTTTTAAAGCATGGGTCTCCCTAGGATTGTTCTTTTACTATAAAAAAGTCCGAGTTGTAGGTGTTGAGAATATACCCAAAAATAGGCCTGTTCTTTTTCTTTCCAACCATCAAAATGCCCTTTTGGATATCTTTCTAATTGCAACTAAGTGCCGACGGAAACCGTGGTATTTAACAAGAGCTGATGTCTTTAAAAGTATCTTGTTCAGACCTCTGTTTTCTTTCTTGCAAATGCTCCCTATTTACCGTATTCGTGATGGGCGAAGTTCACTAAATAAGAACAAGGAAATCTTTGCTAAATGTGCCCAACTGCTAATAAACGATGAAGCAATACTTCTTTTTCCAGAGGCAAATCACTCACTCAAAAGAAAGGTTCGGCCATTGAGTAAAGGTTTCACCCGAATTTTGGAAGATGCCCTAGAAAAGGACCCAAGACTTGATATACAGATTGTTACAGTTGGTCAAAATTATCAATCACCAACAGAGGCTGGTGATAGTTCAGCTTTATATTTTGGCAAAGCGATAGCAGTAAATGATCATTGGGACAAACCAAATAAAATTGAATCGTTGCGACAAGCGGTCTCTAAATCACTTCAACAATTAACCACACATATAAAAGAGGAGGATTACGAAAGGACCTTATCGCTACTAGAGCAAAATAGTACGAACTTCCTTTTTCCTAAAGAAATAAATAAGGCCTTGATTAAATCCGACTTTACAGGTTTGCCTAGATTTCAGACCAATCCAATTTCAAGGTCGTTCAAAATAATTTTTTATATAACTAATTTTCCTATGGTTTTTGTCTGGAGGACCATACTCAAACCAAAAGTTCCCGAGCCTGAGTTTATGGCTACGTTCCGATTCGGATTTGTTCTTCTTGGGTATCCTTTCTTTTATCTTTTAATACTGTTCGTTTTACCATTTTTTGCTACAGAAAAAACGGCATTAACCATAGTTGTTGGTCATGCCGTCTTAAATCTTTTATTAGTGAAAATAGGGCTTACATCATCCCACCAAAGAAAATAGCATTCATCATAAGTTTATTGGTGCCATACCAAAAGGCTCTGAAATTTGTATTATCAGTGAATAAAATTACCCGACCTCGACCCATTCGACTTGCTTTAAACGGTACACTTTTTTTAATTAGTTCTGCTTTTTCTTCCGAAATATAACCGCTTTGCAAAGGAGCATTGGTGTATTGAATTGGGTTGTCGTAACTGTTCTTCTCTGGTTCAAGATAAATATTTGTATTCCTGAAAAGTGAAATCCGATTGTTCTTGTATCCATATCCGACAGGATGTGAACGATCTAATTTTGCCTCAAAAATCGCACCTCCGGTTACTTGTGCCCCTAGAAAGTCTCGTTTTTGGTCAAAAGGAATATCCTTAGCGACTAGACTGTCTTTCTTTTTTGTAAACTTCAAAAATTCATGTTTCTTGAACCAATCCGCAGCATTTCGAAACCCTATAACAGTTCCTCCCTTCTTTACCCATTCCTTTACTTTCTCAGCGCCGCGTTTATCCAGCATGGAGCTTCCCCAGCCACTTGGTATTATTAAATCAGTGTAATCACTTAAATCGGTTGAATTGAAGTTACGGGTATCAAGCTTGGTTATTTTCATATCATATCGCGTATCGAAAAGATGCCAAATTTCACCAGCATCATAAGAGCGAACACCTTCTCCTACTAAAAGCGCAACTTTCTGTTTCTGAACCGCATCGAAATCGTTGCTACCTAGGTCTATTCCTCTAGTGAGACCAGTAGAAACCGAAGTTATTTGAATTTGACATTCTTTGGCGATAAGAGAAAGGAATTCGTGAAGTTCTTCTGTGTTCAATTTTTGGTTTTGAACGGGAACCATAATGGTGCCATAATCATAATTTTTACCTTCAAGTGTAAATGGTGATTTAGCTACTTTCGCTCGTAATCCTTTTTCTAAAATTGCATTTAGAGCTTTAGGGGTATAGTATTCGTGCCATTCAAATAGATAAGCATAGCTACTTTTATTGGATACCGTACCAAATGGTTTGTTGAACTCAGCAACCATAGCACCTGCGTTGTTCAGCGAGTTCAATTCAGTATAATCCAAACCAAAAGAAAGGGGTAACGTCCAAGCCGAAACATCATAAAATAGACTATCAATAAAGGTGGTGCGTTTTTCGAACATCGCCTGAATCAAACGAGGGTTTTTTTGATTCATTGGAACCACATAGGCCGCTCCTTTTTCAAATCGTTTTCCACCAATGGTTGCATCTGAAGCAAGTTCGTGGAATTTTATCTTGTGCCTATTTAATATTTCTGCCAAGTGCCAAGTTGTAGCTACGTCTTTTGAATCACCAAAAACATACCCCTTGACTTTATTTCGCCCAACCTCATTTTTAATTGTCGCAAAGTATTCACGTTGATAATCAAGAATTTTTTGGCGCATATTATGCGCAGCTTCGATTGTTGAAAGTGCGGTAGTAAATTGGTTGCGAATCGTAAAGGGAAAGGTTATGATTCCATTTTCGCTTTCTTGAATGTGACCTCGAGAGCTGCCCTGTTCAAAAAGGATTCCAATACTACCATTTACATCTGGAAAAGTAGACCCCTTGCCATAATAATAGTCATCGAAATTTTCTTCAGAATAATACAAGGAACCAATTCTATCAAGTGCCTTTGCATGATAGGTACCAATTTCAGTGGTCAATTCCTGATTTATTTTAGGGGTTAATGGATGGACTCTACTCGCTTCTCCAGGCTGAAAGAAGAAGGTTGAATTCGTGCCCATTTCGTGATGGTCTGTCAAAATATTAGGCATCCATTTATAGAAACTTTGAATTCTAGCACGGCTTTCAGGTAATTGTACCGGTAACCAGTCACGATTCATGTCAAACCAATAGTGGTTTGTTCGTCCCCCGGGCCAGACTTCGTCATATTCGCGATCATTCGGGTCTGGATTTAGATTTTGACTTTTATGAATATTCGCCCAGTAGGCAAATCTTTGTAACCCATCGGGATTAAAACAAGGGTCTAATAGCACGACCATTTTGTCAAGCATTGCCTCAATTTTAGGCCCTTGTGCCGCAGCTAGGTAATATGCATAGGCTAAGGCAGCGTTAGAACCGCTTGATTCGTTTCCGTGTATTGAAAATCCTTGATAAACTACAATCGGCATCTCACTGGTATCTAAACTAGCGCTTCCTTGCTCTGTTAGGCTTAGGTGATCCTGACGTAGATTATCAAGATTCTGATGATTTTTTTTAGACGTAATCGTCAATAATAAAAGAGGTCTCCCTTCAAATGTTGTACCTCGTTCTTCGATGGTTATTCTTTCGCTTGCATTTGCCAAAGTCTTCATGTAGAACATTAGTTTATCGTGGGTTACATGCCATTCCCCAACTTCATGACCAATAATTTCTTTAGGTGTAGGGATATTGGTATCGTAACTAATGTCTTGTGGCAGATAGTAATCTAAGGTTACTTCATTCTGTGCAAAGCTTATGAAGGTGCAGAGTAATATGACGTAGTTCGGTAAAAATTTCATTTGGAAAGTTTTCGGTTCAATACAGCTAAAGATAAAAAACGGCCCCGTTTTAGCGGGGCCGTCTTCAAAGAATATTTGATGGTTATTTAGATATCGTCAAAGTCGATATCGGTAAAATTTTCAGCTGTCGAACCATTCTCTGAAGGTTCGTCCTCTTTTTTAAAATCTTTTTGGTGCCTTTCGGATATTACTTCATTTCCTTTCTCGTCAATAATGTAGTCCATCATTTCCTCCATTATTTCCCTAAAAGCTGAAAAATCCTCTTTGTAAAGGTAAATTTTATGCTTTTTGTAATGGAAAGAACCATCATCATGTGTAAACTTTTTACTCTCGGTAATTGTTAGATAATAGTCACCGGCTTTTGTGCTTCGAACATCAAAGAAATAGGTGCGTCTACCTGCCCTAAGTACTTTAGAATAGATTTCTTCTTGTTCAATCAAATCTTTTCCCCCCATCGTGTTTCGTGTCTCTAAAACATTGAATTAGTCTATCAAAAATGTAAAAAAAAAGTTAACCTTACAACTTTTGTTTAATCTTTGTCAGAGAGTTGGTCTTGGTAAAGTTCTTTGTAATACCCTTCGCTGTTGTTAAGCTGGGCATGGGTTCCTTCTTGAAGTATTTTACCATCTTCCAAGACGATAATTTTATCCGCATTCTTAGCTGAAGACACCCTATGACTGACAATAAGGGTTGTTTTGCTATTTGATTCCTGTTGTAGGTTGGTTAGTATTTCTTCTTCTGTTTCAGTATCCACGGCCGATAAACAATCATCAAAAAGATATACGATGGGATCTTTCATGAGCGCCCGAGCAATTGAAACCCGTTGCTTTTGCCCGCCACTTAGGGTTATGCCACGTTCCCCTAATACAGTATCATAGCCTTTGGTAAATCCTATTATATTATCGTGAACAACCGCTTTTTTCGCCACCAACTCAATTTGGTCCTGAGAAGCTTCCTCATTACCAAAACGAATGTTGTTGGCGATTGTATCTGAAAAAAGAAATGCGTCTTGGGGTACTGCACCAATTGAACTTCTGAGTGAGTCAAGGTTTAATTTTTGCAAGGGAATGTCGTCAATTTTAATCTCTCCTTTGGTCACATCATAAAGACGGGCGACCAAATCTAAAATTGTCGATTTTCCTGAACCAGTTTTACCTAAAAACGCAACTGATTGTCCGGCTTCAATCGTGAAGGACACGTTCTTTAAAGCCTCGATATTAGTGTCTTCATAGGTGAAACTAACGTTCTTGAATTCAATTTTACCTTTAATTGGGGTGTTTTTGACAACTTCATTTTTAATGGATGGTACTTGCTTCAAAAACTCATTTATCCGCTTTTGCGATGCTTCGGCTCGTTGTACAATTGAGGTCAACCAACCCACAACCGCAACCGGCCATGTAAGCATATTTACGTAGAGAATAAATTCAGCGATAAGACCAATCGATTCTATCTGACCATTTATGTATTGTCTACCTCCAATGTAGATGACAAATATGTTACTAATGCCAATCAGCAATATCATTAAAGGGAAAAACCATGCATTGACCTTCGCCAAGGCCATACTGGTATCTTTTCCTTCAATAGCCAAGTCTTCAAGCTCCGAATTTATTTTTCCTTCAAGACCATAAGCCTTAATCACCGCAACACCTGAAAAGGACTCTTGGGTAAATGTTGATAAGGTTGACAAAAATTCTTGAACTTTAGTACTCCGCTTATGGATTACCTTACTTATTTGATATATTAGAATGGAAAGGATAGGCAAGGGTGTTAGCGTGTAAAATGCCAATGTCGGAGCCTTTATGAACATAAGTGGTATCAAGCATGCGAACAATGTCAGGGTTTGGATTCCATACATGATTGCGGGTCCCGCATACATTCGTACTTGACCGACATCTTCACTGATACGATTCATCAAATCTCCAATACGATTACGTTTGTAGAAATTTAGACTTAGGAGCTGGTAATGATCAAAAACCTCATTTTTTAGATCGTATTCAATGTAGCGCGATACATTGATAATGGTTTGGCGCATTAAGAAAGTAAACAAGGCTGAAAGCAATGCAGCTCCAATGATGATCAAAATGTATTCTAGTAATACCGATTTGGCTTCTTCACTTGAAAGACTGTTTCCTACAAAATCTTCAACTGCTTTGATTGACTTGTTTACGTAGGAAGGCATCACCAAAGAAAAAATTCGTGCGATAATGGTAATGATGATTCCCAAAAACAGCTTTAACCAATATTTTTTAAGGTATTTATTTAAATAGCGAAGTTCCTTCATTAAATAGAGCGCTGTTATTGAAACCAGCGAGCACAAATATAGTTTTTCGAAAGCAAGCTAAATGTTATAAAACTGATAAGAAGATAAAAGCGTTTGGGTAGAGATGAAATATAGCCTTAATTTTAACCCGTGAATGACCATCAACCCGTTAAAGTTCTTATTAAATGTTGACTAGAAGGCATATTCGTGTCAAAGTAATGCAGTGCATTTACGCCTTGATCCAAACAAATGACGATTCCTTGCAGAAACAGGAGAAGTTTTTGAAAGTAAGCGTTGATAACATGTATACACTTTATTTGTTACTGCTTTCTTTTTTATTGGAACTGCATTCACTGGCCAATAAACATGTTACACATGCCTCGAAAAAATACATCGCTTCAGAGGACGATAATTATCCGAACAGGGAAAAATTTGTAAAAAATCAACTAATGGCCCAATTGATTGACAACCCTATTTTGAAAGAAGAGCTTTCAAAGCGGAAACTAAACCAGTGGTCATTGAACGAAGAATACGTAAAAAAGGTTTATAATGAGGTCAAGACCCACGAGGCTTACAAAAAATACATGGCCAAGCCCCAGTCGACCTACGACGAGGATAAAGAAATCATTATCACTTTGTTCAGCGAAATAATCGCCCCTAATGACAAAATCTACGATTTTTTCGAGGATGAGAAATTGACATGGATTGATGATTTGCCAATCGTAAATACGTATTTGGTAAAGCGTATAAGGAAGGCATCAAAAGACGCAAAACCATCTTATTTTACACCACAGCTTTTAAAAGACCAGCAAGACATGGTTTTTGCTAATGACCTACTAACAAAGACTTTGCTGAATAACAGTATACTTGAAAAAGAGATTGAAGGTAAAACCCCTAATTGGGACAAGGATAGAATCGCAGAGATTGATTATATCCTTTTGAAAATGGGTATTTGCGAGCTCTTGAATTTCCCTTCCATACCTGAAAAAGTAACCATAAACGAGTATTTGGAAATCGCCAAAGAGTATTCTACTCCAAAAAGTAGCATTTTCATAAACGGTATTCTCGATAAACTCGTTAAAGAATATAAAGCTAATGGTAAGCTTCAAAAGGTAGGCAGAGGCTTACTTTGATTGTATTTTATTAATTTTGCAAAACAAAAATTCAAGTAATGAAAAGAATTCTAGGTTTTTTAACTATTTCGGCCTTGGTAGCTTTCAACACCTCATGTAAAGACAAAGCTGCCGATAAAATCAATGCAGAAAATGTAGAAGTAGCTGCGAACAGAGATGTTTCACAAAAGAAACTTGCTGTTATTTCCTTTGATAAAATGGAACATGACTTTGGTACAATTGAGCAAGGTACACCTCAGGAAACCGTATTTAAGTTCACCAATACCGGTGAGGCGCCTTTGATTATTACAGACGCTAAAGCGAGCTGTGGCTGTACTGTTCCACAATGGCCAAAAGACAAGCCAATTGCACCGGGTGAAGAAGGTGAATTGACAGTTAAATTCAATGGTTCAGGACAAAACCAAGTAACCAAGACCATTACAGTAACTGCAAATACGGAAAAAGGCAAGGAACTTTTGAGAATCAAAGCCTTTGTAAATCCTAAAGGAAATGCAGCTGCAGTTGCAGGACCAGTGAAAAGCTAATTTTTGATGGAAGGATTAGGACAATTTTTTCCGCTTATTCTAATTTTTGTTGTGGCGTACTTTTTTATGGTTCGCCCTCAGATAAAGCGGCAAAAAGATGAAAAGAAATTTGCTTCTGAACTGAAAAGAGGTGACAAAGTAATGACCAAGAGTGGACTCTACGGTAAAGTAGTAGACCTCAATGAACAGAACAATTGGTGCATTATTGAAACCATGGCAGGTAAATTGAAATTCGACAAATCGGCAATTTCAATGGAGGGTAGTAAAAAAATGAGCCCGGCTGCTTCTAAGAAATAAGAAAGCAAAATGCTAAAATGAAAAACCCCTCACTTGAGGGGTTTTTTTATCGGTATTTGTCATTGAGCCCGATACCGTCCTCAATCATTGGTAGAATCTTTTCAAGCCGCTTGAGTTTTGTTTTTTCCTGTTTTGCCGTGCTGATATATTCATTGAACTCTTTCCGCTTGTATTCTGAAAAATTTTGATAAGCTTTTTTCAGTTTGGCATTCTTTTTAAATGCTTCCATTAAAAGTTCAGGAGTTTCTATGTGTTTTGTAGACTTTTTTGTGGGAGTCAAAACCCTATTGTTCTTTTGATTGATAATAGCCTCGTTAACATAGGCCATTACTTGATTGGGGTCAATATCATATTCATTTGAAAACTTCCAATGCCGCATCGCCTTGGTTTTTCCTTCTTGGGCATTCTCCAAAACATTCAGCGGGTCTGTTAGAAAAACACCATTAAAAAACCATATGCCAAAGTGATTCTTGAATTTACAAATGGCGAGTACGTTTTTGTTCTGTAGGGTATAGGTCGGAAACATCCATTTAAAAGTTTCCTCCAAAGGTGTTTTCAAGATGATTTCACGTAGCGTGCCTATTGCTTTTTTGAATTCATGTTCTTCTTCAAAATAAGCCTCAATCTTTGCAGCTTTATCCATTGGTTAGGAATTAAAAACGCTCAGCAGTCAACTCACATATTTTTGCTATGGTCAGGACTGCTTTTTGCATGCTTTCTAATGGAATATACTCATATTTACCATGAAAGTTATGGCCGCCAGCAAAAATATTAGGACATGGTAATCCCATAAAACTTAGCTGTGATCCATCTGTACCACCTCGAATTGGTTTGATTATGGGTTTTATACCCAATTTCATCATAGCGTCTTCAGCAATTTCTACAATATGAAATACGGGTTCTATCTTCTCTTGCATATTCTTGTATTGATCCTTGATTTCAAGGTCAACAACATCCCCATGTTTTTCTTTTAGTTTTTGAACGATATCTTGAAGCAAGGTTTTTCTGGCTTCAAATTGTTCTTCATCATGGTCCCTTATAATCAATTCAATTTCAGAGTGTTCAATAGTACCGGATATATCGTGAACATGAAAAAACCCTTGTCGCCCGTCAGTCTTTTCAGGCACTTCGTGCGGAGGCAATAGACTTAAAAAAGCATTCGCTAAGAGAATTGAATTGACCATTTTCCCTTTTGCGTAGCCTGGATGAACACTCTTTCCTTTAAATGTCACCTTGGCCGAGGCGGCATTGAAATTTTCAAACTCGAGTTCACCCAATTCACTGCCGTCTATGGTGTAAGCCCATCGGGCATCAAATTTTTTAACGTCAAACTTATGGGCTCCACGGCCTATTTCTTCATCCGGTGTAAATCCCACACGGATTTTACCATGTTTAATTTCTTTGTTGGTTGCCAAATATTCCATCGCAGTAATGATTTCAGCTACCCCTGCTTTATCATCAGCTCCCAATAAGGTTTTGCCGTCTGTAGTGATTAGGGTCTGACCAACGTATTGTCGCAGCTCTTCAAAATAATCTGGATCTAATACAATGCCCTCTTTTTCATCGAGCAATATTGGGCCACCATCATAATTTTCGACAAGTTGGGGATTTACGTTTTCAGCAGTAAAATCAGGTGAGGTATCGTAGTGTGAAATAAATCCGATGGTAGGCACCTCTTTGTCAATATTACTGGGCAAGGTACCCATGATATAGCCATTTTCATCGATGGAAACTTCTTCTAAACCAATCTGATGTAGTTCGAGAACCAACTTTTTTGCCAATACCCATTGTTTATCCGTACTGGGTGTGCTGTCAGAATTCGGGTCGCTTTGTGTGTCTATTCGTACAAAATCTAGGAATCGGGGAAGTAGTTTTTCCATGAATGGGCATTTTAACAAAAATACGGTTTGTTCAACCGCTTTTATTGTAAATCGGAACGAAGCGGACATATTTTTGAAATTGTTCCAAATCAGGCGCTTTTTGAATAAAATTACCCCCATTTTATTTTTTCTTTTTTCGATATCGGTAACCGCTCAGGAAGACTGTTTTCTTGGCGTTGGTGGTAACGATGATCAGACCATTGCCGAAGTATTCAATTTAAATGAAGAACAGATTCGAAATCTTAAGAATTGGGGTGCCGAATTAAAATACCGTAATGAAATCTTTGTGATTCGTGCGGAATATTTGCTTAAGAACCATCCAAACTCCTCACATGAAGATTTGCTAAAGATGTCATACATCTACAGAGGTCATTTAGATTCGATGCGTGGCAATCTGAGAATGATAGACAAGCGTATGCTTGGCACCTTCAATAATGAGCAATACAACTTGTACATTCAATTATGCAATTCAGTGCTTTTAAGTCCGATTTTTGCGAATAGGTCAGAGAGCGAAAAGCGCAAATAAATTCCATTTTCTAGGGAGATACTTTCTATTTTTGCGGAAACCAACTTAATGTATAAAAGTTTCCTCCGACCGCTTCTTTTTTTACTTGATGCAGAAGCAGCACACCATTTCTCTTTTTCAATGATTCGTTTCCTTTCGAAAATTGGTTTCGGAGCCCTTTTTCGAAGCAAATTTCAACTTAAGGACCCTGGGCTTGAGAAAGAACTATTCGGCTTGAAATTTAAAAATCCAGTAGGTCTAGCGGCTGGTTTCGATAAGGATGCCAAGTTATATCAAGAACTGTCAAATTTTGGTTTTGGATTTATTGAGATAGGTACGCTAACCCCTAAACCACAAGCCGGCAATCCTAAAAAGAGGCTGTTTAGGCTTAAACCAGATGAGGCGATAATCAATAGAATGGGTTTCAACAACCAAGGTGTTTTTGAAGCAGTTGAACGGTTGGAAAAAAACAAAAACGTTCTTATTGGTGGCAACATTGGAAAAAACAAGGTCACGCCGAATGAGGATGCCGTAACCGACTACCTTATCTGTTTTGATGCCTTGTTCAATCACGTAGACTACTTTGTGGTAAATGTGAGCTCACCGAATACACCTGGTCTTCGTGCACTTCAGGATAGAAAACCCTTGGAGAATATTCTTAACACCTTGAAGAAGGAAAATACCAAGTTGGCTAAAAAGCACGGTACCAAAGAGAAACCAATTTTACTCAAAATCGCTCCAGATTTGACCGATTCACAATTGTTGGACATTATCGAAATTGTCAAATCGACTAAAATAGAAGGAGTTATTGCTACCAATACCACGATTTCTCGCGAGAACCTGAACTCTGAACTTATGCTAACGGAAGAAAAGGGGGGATTGAGTGGAAAACCTTTGACCAAACGAAGTACCGAGGTTATTCGCTTTTTGGCAGAGAAGAGCAACAAAGCCTTTCCGATAATTGGGGTGGGGGGTATTCATTCTGCTGAAGATGCCATTGAAAAATTGGAAGCCGGAGCTGACCTTTTGCAGTTGTATACCGGATTTATTTATGAAGGACCTAGTTTGGTCAAGAACATCAATAAAGCTATTTTAGGACAACAGAACTAAGTCCTTGAAAATGAAATATGTTGTACTCCTAATGGCCTTTGGAGCGGTCTTTTATTCCAATGCGCAAACTGAACGAACACCCAAAACAGATTTCACAAAAATGTACCTCCCTGTTTGGTTGGAGGCAAAGCAGCATTGCCTTGATGTTGCTAAAGCAATGCCCGAAAACCGCTACGACTACAAGCCCACTGAAGTAAGTAAATCCTTTGCCGAACAAATGGTCCACATTGCGGCTGCAACAGAATTATTGACCAAACGCTATGTTCTGGGCATGGAGGTCACTCCCAATACCCCAGATGCCAATAAAATGGGTAAAAAAGAGATTCTAAAGTTGTTGGAAGACAGTTTTGATTACACGACTGAAGTCATTTATACTGTTGAACAAGCAAAGTTGGACGAAACCTGTAAGATGTACCATAGTGGCAATATTGTAAGTAGGGCCTTTGCCTTTTTTTATGTGCAGGACCATATGGCAAATCACCGATCTAAATCAAATCTTTATGTTCGCATGAATGATATTCAACCACCAGAATATACCTGGTAAATTTCAGCTTTTGGATTACGAGATACTTATAGGTTTTATTACGGCAACCCTTGCCCTCTCAATTTCTCCAGGCCCTGATAACATTTTTGTTTTGGCCATAAGTTTGGCCAATGGAAGTAAAAAAGGATTGGCCGTTGTCGCTGGTTTAATGACAGGCTGCCTGATTCATACGACCTTGGTTGCCTTTGGGGTTTCTGCTTTGGTCCGAGAGAATGAGTCCTTGTTTTTAATAATCAAATTGCTGGGGGTGGCCTATTTGCTCTATTTGACCTTCTTGGTTTTTAGAAGTGAAGGAAAAATTGAATTAAGCAATGCCAATGGTACGCAAAAGGGACTTTTTGGACTGTTCAAAAAAGGATTTTGGATGAATGTCCTCAATCCGAAAGTGACCATATTTTTCTTGGCTTTTTTTCCTGGATTTCTCTTCAGCGAGACCATTAGTACGGTAGTTCAGTTTTACATTTTGGGTCTACTGTTCATATTTTTCTCCTCACTGGTTTTTGGTGCAATCGCCCTTGGAGCTGGAACAATTTCCAGTTATATCGCTAAAACTCCTGGGGTTGGCGTTTTTCTAAAGTGGTTACAGATAGTGGTCTTTTTGGGTATTGCTGCCTACCTTCTACTATCTTGAATAGTGGTATTTTTGGGTATGTCTAATTCTCGCGTCAAAGTAATTGAATGTCCACGTGATGCCATGCAGGGTATCAAACCATTCATTCCTACCGAAGAAAAGGTTCGATACATTCAATCGCTGTTGGGTTGTGGGTTTGATACCATTGATTTTGGGAGTTTTGTTTCCCCAAAGGCCATTCCGCAAATGGTCGATACAGCCGAGGTGCTTTCCAAGTTGGACCTATCAAAAACCAAAAGTAAATTGTTGGCAATCGTTGCCAATGTTAGAGGGGCCAATGATGCCAGTACACACCCAGAAATTGACTATTTGGGGTTTCCGTTTTCCATTTCTGAGAATTTTCAAATGCGGAACACGCATAAAACGATTGATGAATCGGTAGAGACCCTAAAGCTGATTTTAGACATTGCCAATAATACCAACAAAGAAGTGGTGACCTATATCTCAATGGGTTTTGGAAACCCCTATGGAGATCCATGGAATGTTGAAATTGTAGGGGAGTGGACCGAGAAGTTGGCAGCTATGGGCGTAAAGATTCTTTCGCTTTCCGATACCATAGGTAGTTCAACCCCCGAGGTGATTACCTACCTATTTTCAAACTTGATACCCAGGTATCCCCATATCGAATTTGGTGCACATTTGCATACGACGCCAACCAAGTGGCATGAAAAGGTAGAAGCCGCTTATCAAGCTGGTTGTCGAAGGTTCGATGGGGCTGTTCAAGGTTTTGGCGGTTGCCCTATGGCCAAAGACGAATTAACGGGCAATATGCCCACCGAAAAAATGCTATCCTATTTTACAGAACAAAAAGCGGACTCTGGTGTGAACTGGTTGGTTTTTGAGGCTGCTTATAACAAAGCTTCTGAATTATTTTCGGTTTATCATTAAATCAAATAGAGCTAGGTTATCGCTCATGATGAGTTCTAACCGAACTGCCTATATTTTTGTTTTCTTCCCTATGCTAACACGCTTCTAAGTATTCGAACCCAGAGGTTCCATGGTGTGGATTTTTTTTCTGACGAAAAGTGGTTTTCCATCTTGTCAAAGGCATCTTCAATTAAGGCATTGTGTAGAGAGCGAATGCCAAATACCCATAGCAAGGTGCCTTTTCCTGAGGTTGTCATGTCAATAGTGTGGGCAATCTTTGTTTTTTCTTTGGATTTATCCCAAATCTCAAATTTGTGAATGCCATGAAAATCTTCCGGTTTTGAAAATCTGAATTGAATAATGGTACTTGGATCGTATTTTTCTACCGAGTAGCGAATTGGACCATGACCACCTTTGGCGCCTTCTTGAATACCACCCCTAAATTTCATTTTGGGCCATTTCTCCTTGGGCCAAATGGCATCATGTTCCGTTGATAAGGTCTCGACGAGTTCGACAACCTTAGATTTGGGCTGGTTGATAATGCGCGAGTGAACGTTCAATACCTTCATGGAAGGACGAAATTAGGAAAGGACTTTTAGAAATCGAAGTACCGCCTTATTTCCCAACAACTTCGCTTAATTCTGTAATTGTCCAGCGTTTGTCTTCATTGACAAACAATTCGAACATGGCTACATGGCTGGCTCCTGCCAATACCATGATGCGCTCATCAGCTATTGTAGTTTGCTTTTGAACGAACGACCACATGTATAAATTCCGTTTGTACCACTCTGCGGTTAATAGCGGTCCTGAAAAATCATCTACTGCACCGGCTCCTAGCATCAAATTGGTGTGAAAATCATTGGAAAAGGCTCGCATTTCAGGATTGTTGAGGTAGAGCGTAAGTTCAGTAAGTGAAATGCCAGAGGCTATTTTGTCGTCAAATTCTTGGGTGAATTTAGATATGCCAGCAAATAGCTGCTCTTTTAGGTCTTCCTGTTTGTTCTTTTCAATGGACTCCAATACCTCATCAAAAGGGAAAGAGGTCTTGTAATCTATGCCGTGCACCTGCTTAATGTTATTGGCTTTAGCCACTCTAAACGCCAATTGAAAGATTTCATTTTTCTTGTAAAAATCAGAAAGGCTATCATTCTGAAAATAGGTGCCCTCAAGATATTTTTGGTAAAGGGAATCCAATTCCTTCTGTTCGTCATACGGCCATTCCACAAAAATCTTGGTCGGATTGTACCCTTTTATAGCTTTTGTAAGCATTTGCAGCTCCTCTTGCGCATTTTCACTTAGTATGTCGAAGGATTTGGTCTTCGCTACGTCGGCACCAGGGTTGTTGTAATGAAAGGTGCCGATAAGTAAAACGTCTTTTGTTTTAGTTGCTTCCTGCGCGGGAAGCGATATCACTAGAACAAGGGCCAGAAGTAAGGTGAATTGTATTTTCATGATGTGTTTTTTTGATTGTTAGTTGATTGACAAAAATGCCCTTTTTCTATATAGACGCGAAATTGCTTTAATTGGTTTCCTGAGAGATGTAAAATTTTGGCATGTAATAGTGCAGTTTTGATTTTTGGGATTTTCAATTCCTCCGCTCACCGTCAAGTCGAGACCACCTCCCTACTTCGACTGCGCTCAGCACAGGTTCGCTAAAGGGAGGAGCTTGTTAAATGCCTTTTTATCTCTTCAAGAACCGTGGATAAATGTTCAAACACCATTTTATTCTCAAACCGTAATACGGTAAATCCGAGGTTTTGTAGGTAGGTATCCCGTTTTGCATCCTGTTCTTCAGCTACGGGATTGTTATGTGTCTCCCCATCCAATTCAATTATCAGTTTTTCAGCTGCGCAGTAGAAGTCAACAATATAGTTGTCGATGCTGTGTTGTTTTTGAAAGCGTCTGCCTTCTAGTTTTTTTGCCTTAAGCTGCATCCATAAATACGCCTCTGCTGGAGTTAGGTTCTTTCGAAGCTCTTTTCTACGCTCAATCAAGTGCTTTTTATTGTGATGGCGGTGCATAAGTTCAAATTTAGCATTTTAAGGTGGAGTTTAATGATGCTCCTCCCTTTAGAAAAGGGAGGTGGCAGCGAACGGAGAGTAGCTGACGGAGGGATTGATTTTTCAATCTCCCCTTTCTTCTCCGCCTGTTGCGGATAATTCATTCCCCTCTTCTCAAAAGAGGGGAGCTTCAAAAATTTGGTTTTTACTACTTCTCCCGCACCGGAATCCAAATCTCCTCTTCAGAATTGGGGTCGTTGTTTTTGTACTTGGGACCGAGGATTTCAAAATGGGGACGGTCATCTACGACATAACCGGACTTCGGCAACCAATCCGTAAAGATGTATTGAAAAATGGAGGTGTCAGCGCTGGACCCTTTATAATCAAAAACGGCGTATAACCCGCCATGCAAATCAAAGGTTTGTAGCCCTTCTGGCAGAATGTCATACGAACTCACTTCTACCGCGGCCCATTTGGTAAATTCGGTAGTGGGACTAAATTTAGCATAATAGTCGGGCGGACACACCTGCATCGAAATCTTGTCTTCAGAAACCCTATTTTGAATCTCGCGTATTCTTGGCCCAAACTGCCCCCAAAGCCGGCCGGTTAAATTTTTGACCAAACTCATTTTTAGTGAAAGACCAACGAGTTTTTTGGGTTGGAGGATTTTGATTGTGGGTTGCATAAGTTATTTCAATAATTATCAAAAGTAGCCGAGAACAAGCAATTATCTAGAGTTAGTTTTTTAAGGTGGTTATTTATTCATATTTTTTCATTTCTTTTCTAATTTGGCTCATCTGATTCCCCAATTCTTCATCAAATAATTTGTATCCTTCGGCTACATTCTTCATTGCTTCAGCCATAAAATCTTCAGCTAGTTTGTATATTTCAAAAGCTTCTTTTTCTTGATCAGTTCCAATAAATCTTAAATATTGTTCGTAAGTCATTTCCAAATTTTCCAAATATGGCGCCAACTTATTTAAATTATCATAAAATCCATTTAGAATTTCGTTTGCTGTATAATTTGAATTCAAGTCAAAATAGAGACCAATAGAACTTGATAATACTAAAGAAGAACTATTAGCTTGAGTTATTTTTTCATTGATTTGTTTCAAAAGGTTATTATTCAAGTTTTCTCCAACAGCCGTTTCTCCTTCTTTATATCTCCCAAATAGAATTATCAATTGATTTAAAGCATCTGAAAAAAGAGAATATTGAATTATAGCTGCTTCGGCAGCTTGCATTTTTTTATTGAAAAATTGCTTTTTTAAGTCATATGAATATTCATTCTTCTTTTGAACTAAATCAAGAATTTTCGAGATAATTACCGTTAGAATTGAACCAATCAATCCTCCTAAAATTCCTATTAATTGTCCACTCATTTTGTTTCATTTAATTACATCCTACATTCTTTTTAATTAGATTTTACTTTAGTTGATTAGCAAGTACGCATCACACTGAAAACCCTGGGATTTTCACTGGTGGACAGGTAAAAGTAAATTGTTAGATGTTGTTATTACCCTTATGCATTTTGTAAAAAATATCTTTCAAACGTTTTTGTTCTTCATTAAAATCAATGTCAAAATAAGTTCCGATGGCCTTAGTGCCAGTCCACAGATAACGCCCAGCAAAGCCTAGAAAGATATAGCTGATAACAACATCTACCGTTTGGAAGGTAAATTCTAAGGAGTTAAACTCTAAAAGTCCAGGGGTGAAAAGATTTTCATCAATCCACGAATCTAACCCAACTGTGTAAACCACAAAAAAGGTGAAAATCATAAAAGCAGTGATAAGTCCTTTTTTAGCTTTTTTTGTCGATTCTACTTGTTGCTCTAATTTTTCGAGTTCTTTTTTTAATGGTGTTTCTTTATACCCGTGTTTTATTCCTTTGCTTATAGATTTATCCAAAACTTTTATCCTTTCTTGAAGTTTTTCAAGTGTGTTATTTGCGTTGGGAATAAAAAAAGCAGCAGCGGCCAAGGACAAGCCGGCAAGTGATGCAACAAATTCAGAACCAATAGCTTCATCCAAACGAGATACGATTTCAGTTATATCCATATTTTTTCTTTTTACGAACCAACATTTTAGCTAAACCCAATCTACTAAGAGTATAGGATAAAAGTTTTGTTGGCTACAGTTCTTATTCTTTAGTTAATGATTGAAACAGTTTAGTCCATTTATTGTAAGTTGCTTGAGGAATCGACTTCATAATGCTATCAAATCGAGATTGAGCAATTCTTGCAATTTCAACTTTCCAACCATCTCCAAGGTCAATTGAATTATTTTTAGCCCAATCTTCAATCTGGTCAACAATTGGTACGTCTTTTTTGTGTACATCTTCAAAATATTGGTCAGACCTGTAAAGTCTGTCAATAATTGTGACAAGTGAATCAGCAGGGATTAAGTCCTCAATCTCCCAATTTTTATCACCTAAGAAATCACCAACACCAAGAACTTTTTCCTTTTCATCACGATATCTTCCTTTCTTTAGTTGCTTTTGGTAATCTTTTCCAACATTGTCGGAATCCAACAGCACATATGGAAGAGACTCATCTCTAGAAGAAACAAGTTTTGTTACAGGCCCCATTCCACGAACTCCACCTGTAGGAATAAACACAATCTCTTTGGAATTTTTCAAATCTCCGTTTCCAATTAAATGTCTCTTTATTAAATTAAGATAGATTTGGTCGCTTGGTCCTTCAACTAAAATAGGAAGGCAACCAAGGAGTAAGGTATCTGAAACAGTAAGCCCTAAAGCAGCATGAATTGGAAATATTGATTTTTCTGCATCAGCTTCATTGTATCTTAAATTCGATGAAACAATAGTTCTACCTGTCTGCGAATCAATGTAAACTGCTTTGACATTTGCTAAGTTTTCCATGTCAACCAAGAAAGGTGAATGTGATGTATAAATCAATTGATTCTCTTCTGATAGTTTACGAAAGAACTTGGCTAAATCATATTGAGCAATAGGGTGTAAGGATAATCCTGGTTCATCTAAAAGCAACACGGTATTCGAGTGTCCCTCTTTTGTCTCAACAAGAAAAACTAGGAAAAAACTAAAAAACCATTGAAGTCCTCTGCTTCTTCCTTCAAGCTCAATTTGCTCAGGGCGAAGAGAATCAGAGACATTAATTCTAAAGTGTCTACCATCAGCTTCGAAATCGAAAATATAATCTCCTTGAAGCCACCATCTCTTAAAATTCTGTGTTAGTTGAGTTGCGGCAGACCGTAAAAGAATTCCTCTTTCTTTTTTCTTATCAGCCCATTCTTGAATCTCTTCTTCTGAAATTTCTTGTTCCTCAGTACTAACTACTTGGTTTACATGGTTTAGTTTTTTAATTATCGTTTTACTCTCATTACCAAGCTCATAAATTTCTTTTGGAGAAAGCTTTACAAATTTAAATAAGACATCAAGTGTTCTTGCTTTCGCTCTTGCTGACTCAGAAAGGTCATCCCTCTCAAAATCTTCTATTACTCTGGGTAAATAGATTTCACTATCAAGGTTTCCGTAGTCCGAATAATAAACGAATTTTGGAATTTCTTTAAGAACTTTTTGTCTAACCTCTGGAGTTGTTTTAACAGGAGCTCCATCAAATGATTCAATCATTTTTTGGAGATGATTTAACAGATTTCGATTAAAGATTTCTGGTAAGTTCTTCTTTTTGCCAAAATTCTGAAGAATGTATTCTTCAATTGATTTTTTGAGATTCGTCGTTTCTTCTTTTTTGAATGATTCTTTGGGGAATGCTTCTTTTTCTTGATTTAAGAAAGCCTTAATACCGTCTTGAAGTTCTACAGCTTCTTTTGTGAATGCATCTGAACTAAACAGTTTTTCTTCAAAGTCTTCGATTAGTTTATGTAGTTTTTCTATTGGATAAGAATCGACTTTTGAATATGGAAAAGAAATGTAATACTTACCATCATATTTCCTTCTCACATAAGCCATAGCTACTTGTTCCTTATCACACTTCAATTCGCTTGCGATTTCAGTTTGAATATCTTCGCTAAGTAGAAAATCAGCTTCAATAAATACGTCTTCTGAATGGTTGTTAGCTTTATATTTGCTATATAGATGTCTGGGAAAATCGTCCAATGGAACAATAGGTTCATCGTTTGCTGGGTTCAATTTCCAAAGTGCAATTAATAGGTTAGTCTTTCCAGCTTCATTTGTACCGACAAGGCATGAATTATCTGATATATCAATCCAATCGCTTTCTTCAATTGAGCGAAAATTATATACTTTAAATCTATTAAGTTTTGTTTTCATTTTTGGTATTTTTCTAAGGTTAGCCAATAATAATATATAGATGATATCATCTATTTTTTTTCTATTGTTACATTTTAGGGGAGCGGTTAGTACCTGCAATATAAAGGCTTAGTGTAACATTCAACTACAGAAAACCCTTAAAAAATCTGGGGTTTTGCGATGATTTTAGTTATAATTCGTTATCAAATAAGAGGTTTCTTACAGTGCTTGAAAGCTTATATTGATTGCATTAAATTGTGGTCATAAAAAAACCGAGGTGCTAACCTCGGTTTCTTACTAAACCTAAACGAAATTAAACTCACATTAATACCGTAGTTCAAGACCTCCAAAAATGCCCAAAGGGTGTCCTGGTCGTAGGCCTGCTGGTACGCGGGCCACAGCATAGGTCTCATCAAAAAGATTGATGGCGTTTGCGGTAAGGCTAAGGTGTTTTCCCAATCGGTATTTACCGGCCAAATCAAAAATAAAGTTCGAGTCCACACGCTCGGCATCAGGTATGGCCCCAGTACCGGCCAAGGTTCTGAACTCCCCATTGTACCGCATACTTAAATTGATTTCGTATTTCTCGTGCTCCAAAGAGAAAGTACCGTTGAATTGGTGCTTGGCAATGTAGGGTAGTTCATCACCTGCAGTGACTTCGCCCCAGATGTCGTTTTGGCTCCCAAAACTGTTTTGAAATTCGGTATCGGTCAGCGTATAGCTCAAAGTAATGGGCAACGCAAATTTGTTGGAGTTCGCCAATAGGTCATAATTGAGCAGTATTTCAAGCCCCTGTACATTGACCTCGCCCGCATTGAACTGGTCCAGGGTACCCGTACCGCCTGTTGCAGCGAAATCACTGCCCAAAAGGTTGCTGTAATCATTAAGGAAGGCCACGACCTCACCTGATAGCCCACCGAATGAAAAACGTGTTCCGAGTTCGTAGTTGACGCTTTCTTCAGCATCCTCGCCCGGTTGGTTACTAGGCGGCGAAAACCCTTTGTGCACCCCACCGAAAACAGAGATGTTTTCAAAGTTGTAGTTAAAACCAAGACCTGGTATAAAGACATCAACTTGATTTTCGCGAATGGCCAAATCACTACCACTTCGTTGGGTATCGTTGTTGCCGAAATTGGTGCGGGACAAGTTGATATTTTCATAGCGGATACCAGGCTGAACGGTAAGATTGTTCCACTTGAGTTTGTAATGCACATAAGAAGCAAAAGCCCTAGCATCACTTATTCTGTTGGCATTGGTACCGGGTATTCCAGCGTTCACCAACTGCATTATGCCATTGGTCATGGCATAGTCGTCTATCCATTGAAAACGGTCTTCTTCATCGTAATGGTAACGAAAACCAACTTCGAGGTCATGAAAGGTTTGATTCCCGGTCCAGTGGTAATCCAATTTAGTCTGGACCCCTGCAGCATAATATTCGCGATTGTTAGCTCGTGCATTCAAAAGATCATCAGCATCACTATCGACTGTTCCACGCACCAGGTCCAAATAGGCACCAAAAGCATCAGGATTGCCCAAAACATTTGAAATTCCTTCGCGTTCACCATCAACAGTAATAAAATCGACCTTGTACCAGTTTCGTTCAAATTTGTTGTAGTACCCTGTTGTGGTTATTCGAAAATAATCAGAGAATTTTAAGGTATGGGTGCCCGTAAATTGTAGGTGTTCATTGTTCATTTGGTCGCGTTGCGAACCCGCGTAGCGTGCAAACGGATTTGCTCCAAAATCAGCTTCGGTCAAACCGAGGTAGGTCTCGTTAGAGGTCTCATCGGAATATTGGAACTTAAGCTCAAAGGCCTGTGCCACTTTAGCCTCTGGACCTGTGTTCAATCGAAATTTGGCAACTAAATCGTTCTTGTCAAAACCGGTGTTGTCAAAATTTTCCAGTTCCTTGAATCCGTTGGAATTGTAGTTTAAATATTCCACCGCATAGCCAAAGTTCTTTTTACTATCCCCTAATAAGGCATGAACCCGCCCACTTTGAAAGCTACCGTAACTGGTGTTCAAAAAAGCACCGAACTTCTTGGGTACTTCTGTAGATAACATATTGATGGCACCACCAGTGGTGTAGGGACCATACTGAATTTGACTACTTCCTTTAAGAATCTCAACCGACTGCATTCGTGCAATGGTCGGAAAATAATAGGCAGAGGGTGCACTGTAGGGGGCAGGAGCTATAAGCACCCCATCTTCCATCACGGTTATTTTAGCACTGCGTTCAGGTGAGGTTCCCCTCAGGCTGATATTGGGCCTCAGACCAAAACCGTCTTCTTCATAAATATTGACACCTGGTACCTGGCGTAATGTTCTATTGACATCGGTATAGCCAAATTTTTGAATCTCCTCGGGTGAAATATAATAGGAGGAACCCGTTCGGTTTTTGGCCTCGAATTTTGAACCAAAGATTTTTTTGGCCGATATAGTGACTTCCTTTAATCGAATGGAATCCATGCTTGAGGACTGTTGTTGCCCATTCACACAGAGCGTTAATGTTAGTGCAAGCAGTAAGAAATAGTATCTCATTTTATTTAGACTGGTTAAAAATAGTATATTTGATTGCTCCAAAAGTAGAATGCTAAATGGAGATAACAAAGCTTATTTAGAATAAATAAAAATAACATGATGCTATCTTTTCATTGTCAACCAATTAGAAACTGTTAAAGTTTTTGTCCAACAGTTGGGGAGTACCGTGTGAAGATTATAGCCTAAGTAAACAAACAATTTTTAACCAAAATCAAGAAAGAAATGAAATTAGTTAAACGTATACTCTCTATTGCATTGCTAGCGCTGTTGTTATTACAATTTTGGAGACCTGAGAAAAATACCTCCACTGAAAACGTAGTATTTGACTTTGAGCAAGAGACTAGGCCATCTAAAGAGGTTGCCACTATATTGGAAAAAAAGTGTTACGACTGTCATAGCAATAATACGGTCTATCCTTGGTATGCAGAGGTTGCACCGATTTCGCTATGGATTGATGGCCATGTGGAAGAAGGTAAAGAACACTTTAATGTTTCGGATTGGGCTTCTTGGAGTTTGAAAAAGAAAGACCATAAAATGGATGAATTGGTTGAAGAGGTAGAAGAGGGTCATATGCCCGAAGATTCCTATACCTGGATGCATGGTAATTTAACCGAAGCAGAGAAGGCAAAATTGATTGCTTGGGGAGAAAAGGTTCGCTCTGAGTTGAATGCAGACTAAGGCAAGTTAGTTGCGTGAGTATCAAATTTAAGGAGCATTCGAAAGTGAGCATCAAGAACAGCTCTTGATGGATTGTTATTGAAAATAGTTGTCTAGGCGGCATTTACTTCCCGCTCCATGGCAAGAAAATGGGTAACCTGGTCATCGAGATTCTTTAAAGGAATGACATCAATATGACAAATGTACTCTTCGCCATTTTTGCGATAATTGACCAAGCTGCTAGAAAAGCGTTTTTGTGCTTTTAGTAACCGTCGTATCTCTTTTTTTGTTTGTTCAGCAGTATTTGGACCTTGAAGAAAAGTTGGTTTCTTACCCATGGCAAATATCTTTCCATATCCGGTCATTTCTTTAAAACCGTTGTTGGCCCAAACTATTTTCTTATCGTTATTCGTGACCACAAGGGCCTCATAATTTGATTGTTCAAGTATTTTTATAACCGATGGTGCCAATTCTCGTTTGAGTACTTCGCGTAGTTCTCTCAAATCATTTTCCAACTTAAGTTTTCTGCATAGCCTGTCGAAATTTTCGAGGTAAAAATCAAGACTTTGAATGGGTGGTGTTGGATACTTCTTTTTAAAAAGTGCCATTGGTTAGGTGTATTGGTGTCATAAGATAGCATAATAAACCGAGGATTACCAATTTAATGGACAAGGAAACCGTATGGAACGCATTGGAGAATCCCAAGGTGGTGAAAAAGTTGATTGGCCGTGTGCTTTAAAAATCCGATTTAAGATCAGTTGTCGGGAAATTGCGTTAGCGGCTCCTTATTTAGAATTAGTAAAAATAATGTAATTTTGAAACGAGGGAGTGGTTCTTTAATGGCATCCCGAATTTTGATAAAGTTTATCCATTATGGCCTGTATCAGCAGTTATAAAATAATCAAAGGTGTTTTTACCGAATTTCTAGAAAAGAATGGGCATCGCAAGACTCCAGAGCGTTATGCGATTTTAGAAGAAATCTATCACAGCGAGGGCCATCTTGATGTGGATTCACTTTATGTTCAAATGAAGCAAAAGAACTATCGGGTGAGTCGGGCCACATTGTACAATACCATGGAGCTTTTGAAAGAATCGCATTTGGTTCGCAAACATCAATTTGGGGACGGCGTGGCCAAATATGAAAAGTCTTTCCTTAGTAAAAAGCACGACCACGTAATTCTTACGGATTCAGGAGAAGTATTGGAATTTACGGACCCCAGGATAAAAGATATCAAAGAGACTATAGAAGAGGTTTTCAATATTAATATTGATGACCATACCCTTTACTTTTATGGTGAACGAAATAAGGAATAATTCAGTCCTCAAAAAGGTTGAGATTGTCCTCATATCCAAAAGAATATCACGGTAGGGAGACAGGGACTAATTTTCTATAAAATTATAATCGATATCCTTTAGACCTAGCCACTTCATTTTTTGTTCATTTTCCAGTAATTGCTGTAATTCAAACAATTCATGTCGGTTAACCAAAACCATCACATGTTTACATCCGATAGTAATCGGGATTCTTCTGGAATTGATACTGACGGCCAAACGTTTCTCCCAATAAGGCACATCAATTTCATGTAAATATTTTTTGAACTTTTGAAGTTCCCACTCATACAGTTCGAAACATAGGTTGTTGAAAACCAGTCTAAAAAACTTATTCTGACAGCAAAACGAAAGGGTTCCGTTTTTACTCTGATTTAGTAATTGATGGTTTGGACACATAGCTCTTCTTTCGAACAAATATATTATTATTTATAATAAGTCTAAATAAAATTAAAGATAAAATTACTCTGATTACTCCTAAAAATCTTTCCTAGTAAAAAAGAGTATCTTTGCACGCAATTAATCCGTAATTGCCATGGAAGCTCACCTAAATAAAATCGTCGGTGAGGGATTGACCTACGACGATGTTCTTCTAGTTCCAGCCTATTCAGAAGTATTGCCGCGCGAAGTTGACATTCGCTCAAAATTCACGCGAAATATTTCAATAAACGTACCTGTTGTCTCTGCGGCAATGGATACAGTTACCGAGTCAAAAATGGCCATTGCCATGGCTCGAGAAGGAGGCATTGGTGTGTTGCACAAAAACATGACCATTGAGCAACAGGCCATGAAGGTGCGTAAGGTCAAACGTGCTGAAAGCGGCATGATCATGGATCCCGTAACCATGCCCTTGAATTCACTTGTAAGGGATGCCAAAGCCAATATGAAGGAACATAGCATTGGTGGTATTCCGATTGTGGATGACGAAGGCAAGCTCATTGGTATCGTGACCAACCGAGATTTACGATTTGAAAAGAACAACGACCGTCCAATTGCAGAGGTGATGACCTCTGAGAATTTGGTAACCGCCGGTGTTGGAACAACTTTGGACGAAGCTGAAGATATTTTACAGGCGAATAAGATTGAAAAACTTCCGGTAGTTGATGACAACTACAAGTTGGTCGGATTGATAACCTTCCGAGACATCACAAAATTGACCTTGAAGCCGATAGCCAATAAAGACCAATACGGTCGTCTACGTGTAGCTGCCGCAATAGGGGTAACTCCAGATGCGGTCGATAGGGCAGGGGCTTTGGTAAATGCCGGGGTCGATGCCATTATCATTGATACAGCACACGGCCACACCAAAGGCGTGGTTAATACACTTAAAGAAGTTAAAAAGGCGTATCCCAATCTCGATGTTGTGGTAGGTAATATCGCGACAGCAGAGGCTGCCAGATATTTGGTTGAAGCAGGTGCTGATGCAGTAAAAGTTGGAATCGGACCAGGTTCCATTTGTACGACTCGTGTTGTTGCTGGCGTAGGTTTTCCGCAATTCTCCGCCGTACTAGAGGTTGCTACAGCATTAAAAGGAAGCGGTGTTCCTGTAATCGCGGATGGTGGTATTCGGTATACCGGTGATATTCCCAAAGCAATTGCTGCTGGTGCTGATTCGGTAATGTTAGGTTCATTATTAGCAGGAACAGCAGAATCTCCTGGAGAAACCATCATCTACGAAGGGAGAAAGTTTAAGAGCTATCGTGGTATGGGCTCTGTTGAGGCCATGAAAGAAGGCAGTAAGGACCGCTACTTTCAAGACGTTGAAGACGACATCAAAAAACTGGTTCCAGAAGGTATCGTTGGCCGAGTTCCTTACAAGGGTGATTTATATGAAAGCATGCACCAATTTATAGGTGGGCTTCGTGCAGGTATGGGCTATTGTGGTGCCCAAGACATTCAAACCCTAAAAGATTCAGGAAAGTTTGTGAAAATCACCTTTAGTGGCATCAAAGAAAGTCATCCACACGATGTGACCATTACAAAAGAAAGCCCAAACTATAGCAGGTAACAGTGCAAGACAATCACATCAACTACGTTGAGTTCAAAGCTAAGGACCTTGAGACGGTGAAAACCTTCTATACCAAGTGTTTTGGATGGGTTTTTACTGATTATGGACCAGATTATTGTGCCTTTGCGGAAAGTGGTTTGGAAGGTGGTTTTGAACGAAGCAACGAAACGATTGTGAACGGAGCTTTGGTTATTATATATCATTCCAAGCTTGAACACATTCAAAAAACCGTTTCGGAACAAGGGGGTACGATTTCTAAAGACATATTTTCCTTTCCAGGTGGACGTCGATTTCATTTCAAAGACCCCGCGGGCAATGAACTGGCTGTTTGGTCGGATAAGTAGCCCTATTTTTCTTGATATGCTTTCAAAAGGTTTATTCATGTAGTTTTAATTTTGACTTATGAATGAACTTTGTGATTTCCTACAAAACGATATGAATCTGCCCAAACGACTGATTCAAGACATTTTAGGGTTTTATCAAGAAGAAGTTCTAAGTAAGAATGAGTTTTTGGTAGAAAAAGGAAAACGCGGAAAACGATTGTGTTTTATTACTTCAGGCTACCTCCGATTTTATTCATCAACAGAAAAAAAGGAAATCACCCATTGGATTTTTGGCAAAAACCAATTGATAACTGATGTGGCTAGCTTCTTTCTTCAAGAAACTGCTAAATGGAATATTCAGGCCATGACCGAGGTGGAAGTGCAAACCCTGACCTTTGAAAATTACCAGCGATTGAGGGTAGAAGTGCAGGAGTGGGACAAGCATGAAAAATTGTTCTTGATTAAATTACTGTCGGCCCTTGAAAATAGGGTTTACGCCCATTTATCTATGACCGCAGAGGAGCGTTATCAGCACCTCTTTCAATCTGATAGTGCAATGTTCAATGAACTTCCACTTCATTATTTGGCCTCCATGCTAGGAATGACTCCTGAGACCTTAAGCCGAATTCGTTCCAAATCCATTTCTTGATTAATGTCAAGACTTTTCTAAAATGCCCGCTATATTTTTAGGTTGTACTTAAAAAGTTACAAGCATGATAAAGGACAAACAAATCCAAATTATTGAAACGGTATTCAAAAACTTCCAAAAACAAAAAAATAAAACGGATGCTGATGGAATCACCCATATCATTGATGCAGGCCGTTATACAAGCCTAGAACGATTTGAGCGAGAAAAGGAACTTATCATCAAAAGCCATCCGATTGTAGTTGGTGCAACTGGTCAATTACAAAGTAACGGGGATTATTTTTTACATGATTTGACAGGTACACCTATACTCATTGTTAAGGGTAAGGATGGCGTGGTTCGTGCTTTTCTAAATATGTGTCGGCATCGGGGGGTTCGACTATTGGAGGAGTCCGAGGGAAAAATAAAGCGAAATATTGTCTGTCCGTATCACGCTTGGGCCTATGATACGACAGGCTGCCTGAAGGCAGTTTTTCATGAACAGGGATTCGATGGTGTCAATGCTGAAACGCACAGTTTAATAGAATTGGATTGTTGGGTACGCCTCGGGATGCTATTTGTGGTCCCAAATCCTGAACTCAAGGGCAAATTTGATATTGATGATTGGCTTTCGGAAGTGTACTCGATAACCGAGGACTTTGAATTTGGTGATTTATATCCTTACCACTTCACCAGTGAGACTTTAGATTGCAATTGGAAATTAGTGGTTGATGGCGCCTTGGAGGGCTACCATTTTAAAATCGCCCATGCGAACACCATTGGAAAGTACTTTTTGGACAATTTGAGTTTGAACATGGAAAACAAATTGCATAGTACAATTGTATTTCCAAAAAGGGCCTTAGAAAAAATGAAAGAATTGCCAGAGACAGAATGGCGACTTCGTCAAGGGGCGAACATATTGATTCATATTTTTCCCAATACGGTCATTTTAATCGAGCCTGATCATATTATGGTCGTTTCCTTTGTTCCCATTGATGAAAAGACCACCCAATTTTATTCTTTTATGTTGTTGCCAACAGAGCCACAAAGCCAAAAAGATAAGGATTATTGGGACTTGAATGCCAAGATTTTTTGGAATGCCATATCTGAGGACAATGAAATGGCGGTTTTACAACAGAAAAGTTTTAATGGTTATTCTGATACGGAAATGGTTGTCGGTAGTTACGAAAAACTACTAGTACAGTTTGAGATTCTGGTAGACGAAATGATTTCGCCTTAAACTGTAACATAAATTTTGGTTTTGCATCTTTCGAAAGAAACCTTACTTCAATAAAGATGCGAATCAACCAAACTTTACTAGTATTACTATTTGTTTCTATAAATCTACTCACGGGTCAAACTTCATTAAGTGAAATCGGCTTAAAAAATGGAAATTATGCTGTGGGCTTTAGTCATTACAAGACTTACGATAGCTCAAGAACCTACCAACGAATTGCTGATTGGGACACCAAGAGTACAGCTAGGCCTATCTTAACCAGTATTTGGTATCCCGCCATTAAAACCTCACCACCACTCGAGCCACTTTCTGTATTGAATTATATGGAAATTTTAAAAGTTGAGGAAGAGTGGGAATACCTACCAAATGAGCATATTTTGAATTGGTTTTACTATGCTAACACCACTGAAAATCAAAAACACCTATCAGAACAAACCACAGCATTTTCTGAACTCAGGGCGGTCAAGGGCAAATTTCCTGTCGTGGTGTATGCCCCCAGTTATCAGGCTGTTTCCATAGAAAACTTTAGACTTTGTGAATACTTGGCAAGCCATGGCTATGTCGTCATTGCAAGTACAAGTAGGGGAGCTGATAATCGTTTTTTTGAAGGAGGAACGGCTAAGGATATGGAAACGCAGGCTAGGGACGTTGAATTTTTAATTCAAGAGGTACGAAAGATGGAAATTGCCAATATGGACCAATTGGGTCTCATAGGTTTTAGTTTTGGTGGACTCTCAAATATGGTTGTGCAAATGCGGAATGCAAATATCAAAGCGGTTATGAGTTTGGATGGAACGGAACGCTATCGATATGAATTACTTGAAAAATCGCCATTCTTTGATTTTAAAAAAATAGATGTTCCCTATCTGCATATTGCACAAAAGGAAATTCCGGAAGAAGTGATTAAAAAGGATAATATAAATCCTGAACTGAACTATAAATTTCAGTTGTACGACTCCCTTCAAAACAGCACAGCCTATAAAATGAAATTCAATGCTTTGAGCCACTCGTATTTTAGCACTTTAGGGGTGTTGTTTCAGACTAGGGACATCCGACAGGACAAAAGTGATTCCGAAATAATGGAATCCTATAAATGGGTATCCGAATACGTTTTAAATTTTTTTAATGGCCATTTGAAGGGTTCAGTTGATGCCTTACAATTTTTGGAAAACGAACCACAGGAAAATGGCCTTAAATCTGATTTAGTTCAGAAAGAGTCTAAAAAACCAAAGACCGCCAATTTTGATTTTAGAGTTTTTCATGAACTGGTGCGTGAAGACGATTATCAAAATATTTTTGAACGCTACATTGAATTTCGGAAAGAGCATCCTGAATTGGAAATACCGGAAGGAGCTCTCAACAATTTGGGCCTGCAATTGGTATTTAATCCAAAAACTGCGGAAAAGGGTATCAAAGTTTTTGAGTTTGCAACAAGACTATATCCAGAATCGTCAAACCTATATGATAGTATGGGTGAGGGTTACTTTTTTATGGGAAATAACGAAAAAGCCATATCAAGTTTCGAAACTTCACTTCGGTTGGATTCAAGCAATCAAAATGCAAAAAATCGCCTTATTCAATTAAAAAATTGATAGCTACTTGATTTGCTTTCGAAGTCCTTATCCAAATACTAAATGACTATTTTGTTTTGGTATAGACCACTTCTCCATTAAAAATGGTCATTTCCACTTCGGTTTTCAATAGTTCATCCTCAGGTACCGTCATTAAATCTTGGTTGTAAATGGTGAAATCGGCAAGCTTTCCAAGTTCGATGGAGCCCTTAATATTTTCCTCGAAAGCACCATAGGCGGCATCAAGGGTATATGACTTTAAGGCCTGTTCCCGAGTCATTTTTTGCGAGGGTTCATATCCTCCTTCTGGCAGTCCCTTAAGGGTTTTACGCGTAACACTCGCGTATAAACTTGGTATTGGGTTCAATGGTTCTACAGGGGCATCGGTACCGTTAACTATAGGAACCCCGCTTTGTAAAAGTGTTTGCCAAACATATGCGCCATGTTGAATACGCATTAATCCTAAACGGAATATGGCCCAAGGCCGATCAGAAGAAAGATGTACCGCCTGCATAGCGGGTATTACTCCAAGTTCAGCAAAGCGTGGAATATCATCGGGGTGTAAGTGTTGTGCATGTTCAATTCTAAATCGATGATCTTCTTTTAGGTCTGGTAATTCTTTAAATGCGGTTTCGTAGCGATCTAATATTTCGCGGTTGGCTCTATCACCAATTGCATGTGAGCAAACCTGAAAGCCGTTGCGTAATGCATTAAAGGAGGTCTCTTCTACAAATTCCATAGGTAGCGTTTCATGGCCATAATGACCTGGTCGGTCAGTATACTCTTCCAAAAGCCAAGCACCTCTTGACCCCAACGCTCCATCGCAGTTAAGCTTGATAGATCGTATGGTAAAGATATGATCAGGGTCAATATGAGGACCTTTTTCATACCACTCCTCGATTAGTTCTTTGTCCCAGCCCGTTACCATGCCATACATACGTAACTTAAGGTTTCCATTGGCTTTCATTTCGTCATAGAGTTCTATGGTCTCACGACCAATACCGGCATCGTGAAAACTTGTAATTCCCAATCGGTGGCAAGCTGCAACTGCCAATTCAAAAGCCTTTTTGTTTTTCTCAGGTGTGGTTTCGGGAATATGTTGTGTTATTAGGGTCATGGCCCGCTCATTGAAAATTCCAGTTGGCCTTCCCAAACCATCACGAATGACTTCTCCGCCTTCAACCGACATTTGATCAATTCCTTCTTTTGGCAATAGTCGTAAACCTGAAACCTCCATGGCCTTTGCATTGGCAAACCCTGCATGACCACTTGCATGTCTTAAATAGACGGGGTTGTCAGGAGAAACTTCACTGAGTTTATAATGCGTTTGAAAACCTTTTACGGCATCTTCGGGTAGTTCATCCCATTTGCTTTGGTGCCAACCACGCCCGGTAATCCATTCACCAGGTTCGGCTTCTTGTACAGCGGCTGCAACCGCATCCACAATTTCTTGGTAACTAGTGGTATTGAGTAGGTCTAGATTCAGTTCATTATAGCCTACTCCCATGAAGTGGCCATGGCCTTCAATAAGCCCCGGAGTCATGGTTTTTCCCTTTAAATCAATGATTTTTGTTGTTTCGGTTTTGAACTTTTCTGCATCTGCCAAGTTGCCGGCAAATACAATCTGATTTCCACTTACTGCAACTGCTTCGACCATAGGCTGAATAGTATCTACAGTATAAATTGGACCACCATGAATCAATAAGGTGGCAGATTCCTTATTCAGATTTGAACAAGAAGTCATAAGGACAAAACATAGGATGATACTGAAACTTTGAAGCTTGTGAAATTTCATGTTGGGTTGTTTAGGATGTAGAAGTTACAATTTTATTGGCTAGGATACAGGTGACATCAATACCGGTCAAGTTCATAAGGATGGACTTATTCGGAAAACCAATAGATTCCCAAACTATAGCATCTAAGTAGCTGCTTTAAGGAAAGCCGTTAACTAGTTGACAGCTACTAAATGACTGCAATAAATTTAAATAGTGTCTTGAAATACTGCGTTGGGCGAAGATGGTTGGAATACGGATTGAGGTGCTGAATCCGGAAGAAAAAGTCGTTACTTTCCAGTGGCAGAGTAACTCTTCCAGTCCTGTTCTTTGTAAATGTTTTCGCCAAAATACCGTGCAATTTGCATAAATGGGTCTACCTTCTGGTAGCCCGGTACTGGGGATAGCATCTTCATTTCTTCATCAAGAAAAACTACGGTAGGATAGCTCAACCTTCCCTTTAATAGCGCCAAGGCCAATTGATGGTAACCACGACGTCCTGAAGGCACATATTCAAATGTTCTGCCATCAAATTCAATAGGTTCTTTTCCCTCAGCATTGAACTTTACCATTAAGAAATTCTCCTGCATGTATGCTGCCACCTCAGGATTCTGGAAAGTATCCTTATCCATTTTCTTGCACCAACCACACCAATCGGTGTAAACATCGACAAAGATTTTTTTGGTATTACCCTCTTTTTGGGCTTCTGTCACTGCCTCTTCAAAGGATATCCAATTGATTTCTTGTGCAGCGATTGAAGCTGAAAACAATAGCAACAAGGAAAATGTAATCATGCGAATCATGAGGGGTGTTTTTTTCTTAGTCTGAAACTATATCAAAACTAACGAAAATTGTGCCAAAAAATTATCACTCATGTAGGCATCTTAAGCCCTAGATTACTTTACGGCAACCTTTTGATTCTTTGGTTGGAATAAATCTTTAGTGTCCACTTGGTTTCTTAAGATATCATCAAAGGTCTCCCTTTTACGGATTAAGATGGCCTTTCCATCATGCCACAACACTTCTGCAGGTCTGTAACGTGAATTGTAATTGCTTGCCATGGTAAAGCAATATGCGCCAGCATTTTTAAAGGCCAAAACATCGCCCTCAGAAATTTCACTGATTCGACGGTTGCTTCCAAACGTGTCCGTTTCACATATGTATCCCACAACGGAATAAAATCGTTCCCGTCCTTTTGGGTTTGAAATATTCACAATCTCGTGCTTCGCTCCGTAGAGCATTGGGCGTATTAGGTGGTTGAAACCGGAATCGATACTTGCAAAAACAGTTGAAGTCGTTTGTTTGACTACATTGACTTTTGCCAAGAAATAACCCGCCTCGCTGACCAAAAATTTTCCTGGTTCGAAGGCTAAAGTGAGGTCTTTTCCATATTCCTCACAAAATTGGTTGAAACGTTCGGTAAGCTTTTTACCGAGTTCTTCAACATTTGTTTGAATATCCCCTTCTTTATAAGGTACTTTAAATCCACTACCGAAATCAATGAAGTCTAGATTTTTAAAGTTTTTAGCCGTTTCGAATAGAATTTCAGAAGCATAAAGGAAAACATCAATATCAAGAATATCACTTCCGGTATGCATATGAATACCATTAATGTTCATATTAGTCAATTCAACAATACGGAGCAAGTGCGGTATTTGATGAATGCTGATACCAAATTTGGAATCGATATGGCCTACTGAAATATTTGAGTTTCCACCCGCCATTACGTGCGGATTGATTCGTATACAAACAGGAATATCTGGATGTTTGTGCCCAAATTGTTCCAAAAGGGAAAGGTTGTCAATATTGATTTGTACACCCAGCGCAGCGGCCTCTTCAATTTCTTCTAAAGAGACCCCATTGGGCGTATATATAATTTTCTCAGGAGCAAAACCTGCCAAGAGTCCCAATTTGACCTCTTGTATCGAAACCGTGTCCAATCCACTGCCAAAACTGTTCAATAACTTCAAAATACTCAAATTGGAAAGCGCCTTCGCCGCATAATTCAGCCGAAGTTTCTTAACTCCTGAAAACGCATTTGTCAACCTTTGGTATTGTGATTTTATTTTTCCAGAATCGTATACATAAAGCGGAGCACCAAATTCTTCAGCGATTTTTACAAGTCTTTCCGATTTCATCAAAAGTATTTTTAGTAAATGTAGTCTAGGTCTATGGTCAAAGCAAAAATAACTTTCTTTAAATATAGAAAACAAACAATTTGTTATAAAAATAACATATTCTAAAGTTGTTTCTTTTTGAGGTGCTTCCTACATTTATGCAAAGTACATTTATGAAGTTACCTTTATTCCCTTTGCAGTCCGTTTTTTTTCCAGGGGAGACAGTTCCATTGCACATATTTGAGGAACGATACAAACAATTGATCAACGATTGTAGGGAGGAAGCCATTACATTCGGTATTCCGGTATATATCGATGACGGGGTGCGATTTGGAACTGAAGTACAATTGGTAGAAGTGGTAAATTCTTATGAGGGTGGCGAGATGGATGTTGTTTGTGTTGCCCGACAGGTATTTCGTATCCTGACTTTTGACAACGAGATGGATGGAAAGTTGTACGCTGGTGGCTTGGTTGAATTCTTGGACAGTAACAACGACGCGCCAGAGTCTTTGCGAAAGAGCGTACTCGAAAAAATCGAGGTCCTATATGATTTAATGGCCGTTCAAATGCCTCCAACAACCTTGGATAAGTTCAATAGTTACGCCTTTGCACACAAGATGGGCCTTTCTTTTGAGCAAGAATATGAACTGCTACAATTGGCAAATGAAACTGATCGTTTGAATTTCATTACAAACCATTTGGATGGGACCATCGAAATTCTCAATCAGATAAACCGCACAAAAGCCACCATTGAAATGAATGGGCATTTTAAGAATTTCGACCCCTTGGATTTCAATGATTTCGAGGTGAAATAGCCACTTTACTTTAGCATTGTTTTTTTCTTCGCAATTCAATTGTTAATTGCGGTTCACGTTTCCTATTTTTGTGCCGATTTAAATAATACTAAGACATATGAATCTTCACGAATATCAGGGAAAAGAAGTTTTGGCCAGTTTTGGGGTTCGAATTCAGCGTGGTATTGTTGCGCACAATGCCAAGGAAGCTGTTGATGCCGCAAAACAATTAACACAAGAGACAGGTACTGGGTGGCATGTGATAAAAGCACAGGTACATGCAGGTGGCCGTGGAAAAGGTGGTGGTGTTAAACTTGCCAAAAACCTGAAAGAAGTTGAAGAATTGGCAGGAAGCATTATCGGAATGAATTTGGTCACTCCTCAGACTTCTGCTGAGGGTAAAAAAGTTCACCAAGTGTTGATTGCCGAAGATGTGTATTATCCAGGTGACAGCGAAACCAGTGAATTCTACATGTCCGTTCTTTTGAATAGGGGTACTGGTAGAAACATGATCATGTATTCTACTGAAGGGGGTATGGATATTGAGGAAGTTGCTGAGAAAACGCCACATTTGATTCATACGGAAGAAATTGACCCTGCAGTGGGTCTATTGCCATTTCAAGCACGTAAAATTGCATTCAACCTAGGCTTGTCTGGAGCTGCTTTCAAAGACATGGTCAAATTCGTCACTGCTTTGTACAGAGCTTATGTTGAGAGTGATTCCAGTCTTTTTGAAATCAACCCAGTCTTAAAGACATCGGATGACAAGATAATGGCTGTTGATGCGAAGGTTACTATTGATGATAATGCCCTTTATCGAAGAAAGGCCTATGCTGAGATGCGCGATATTCGAGAAGAAAATCCGATTGAAGTTGAAGCTAAAGCTGTGGGTCTGAACTACGTTGATTTGGATGGTAACGTTGGTTGTATGGTCAATGGTGCCGGACTTGCAATGGCTACAATGGATTTGATCAAGATGGCTGGTGGGGAACCGGCTAACTTTCTTGATGTTGGAGGGACTGCCGATGCGAAAAGAGTAGAAGAGGCATTCAGAATAATACTAAAAGACCCTAATGTGAAAGCAATCCTCATTAATATTTTTGGAGGTATTGTTAGATGTGACCGTGTTGCACAAGGTGTTGTTGATGCTTATAAGAATATGGGTGATGCCATTCAAGTTCCAATTATTGTAAGATTGCAAGGAACGAATGCAGAACTAGCCAAAGAGATTATTGACAGTTCTGGTCTTGCGGTTCACTCCGCTGTTCAGTTTCAAGAAGCAGCTGATAAAGTAAAAGAAGTGTTGGCCTAAAGTTGTCAAGAAACATATAAAATAGGAAAGAGGCATTTTGCCTCTTTTTTTATGCCCAAGGAGAAGGAACTTAAAAACACGTTAAAAGAATATTTAGCTGTAACATTCTTCAAAAGGATTAAGTCTTTTAAATGAATTCATCAATCAATTAGTAATCATTTTAAAACGTTCAATCATGAAAAAGACGAAAATTTATTCTTTAGCGGCGGCTTTGTTCGCTTTTGCATTGGTATCGGCCAATGAACCCGTATTTGAGAACCCAACAAAAAAGATTTCAAAGCAATTGGAGGGTCTTTTATCTAAAAATGACATCGATGTTTCTGACAATGATGTTACAGCAAGGGTACTATTTAAGCTCAATGAAAGTGGAGAAATTGAGTTGATCCGCATTCAATCCGAACGAGAAGACTTGAAAGGACTTATAGGTGATAAGTTAGCAGGGGAAAAACTATCGGTTGACCCAGTTTCCTATGATGAGGTCTATGTTGTAGAGGTAAGGGTAACTATTTAAGATTGATAGTTGAAGGGTAATGTTCATAGCATTACCCTTTTTCAATTTTAAAAACAACAAGGCTCAAATAGAATCAAAAAAATCCAAGACCTCCAATTAATTAAAATTCTGTTAAAAATATTTTTTCCTGTAACGTTATCAATTTTTGGGCGTCTTTATTGCATATTCATCAAATTATCAATCTTAAAAAAACGAATGTATCATGAGAAAAATTAGTTTATTCCTTAGTGCCGCTTTATTATTTGTAGCAACTTCTTACGCCGCTGGTCCAGCTGATGGCCCAACAAAAAACCTATCTGAACAAATTCATGCCATGCTTGATGGCAACACCTTAGAGGTTAGGGACGACTTGACCGCTGATGTGCGATTTACGGTTAATCAAGAAGGTGAAATCGTTGTATTGTCAATTGAAACCAAAAGTGAGGCTTTAGAAGGCTTTGTGAAAGGTCGATTGAATTATCAAAAAGTAGAGCTTAGCCAAGTTAAGGAAGGAAAAATTTACACCGTCCCAGTTCGGATTACTGCCTAAAAAACTGGTTATTTGAATTAGTCAAAAATCCTGGGATTTCCCCCCAGGATTTTTTTCATTTATACGATTTGGGTTCAAAATGAGTTAATTATAGTAATCCAAGTCAACTATGAGTACCTACGAAGAAAAAATCGGCATCTTATCGCAAATGATTGCCTTTGCGCAATCGGACCACTCCATCAAAGAATCTGAATACGATTTTATATTCAATGTTGCCCAGACCCTAGGTGTGACCAAAAAAGCCTTCGACGAGCTACTTGGTGACGCACCTGAACCCGTAATGCCCAAAAAGCTAGGTGAGCGTATTGTTCAATTTCATAGGTTGTTGTTGCTAATGAATATTGATCAAAAACAACAGCTTTCAGAACTTAAGAAATTGCACGAGATGGGTTTTAAATTAGGACTTTCGCCAGCAGCTATTGAAGAGGTATTGTCTGAAATGCACAAATACCCCAATTTTGCCATTCCTCCTAAAAAACTCATTGAGATATTTCGGAACCACTACAATTAATGACAAAACGTCATTAATTTTCTTTTCAAAAATGCCATAATGGCATTAAAATAGCGTTGGTATAGCTTTTGTCCTTTAACTGGTGAACTTAAAAATCAGTTTAACCTTTAAGATATTAGTTATGAGTTTAGTTAAAAGAAACCAAGTGTTATTTCCTTCATTGTTTAACGACTTACTTAGTCCAGATTGGTTTGGAGGATTGGAAAATGGAAACAGAAATGTTCCTGCAGTGAACATTAAGGAGAATGATGATAATTTTGAGTTGGAGTTGGCGATTCCAGGTTTAAAGAAAGAAGACGTAAATATTGAAGTTGACGAGAGTATTTTAACCATTTCATCAGAGGCACGTCACGAAAGTGAAAGCAAGGAGGCCAATTTTACCAGAAAGGAATTTTCATTCTCATCTTTTAAAAGAGCGTTTTCATTACCTGAAACAATAGATGAAGACAAAATTCATGCAAAGCATGAAGAAGGAATATTAAAATTGACTTTGCCCAAAAAAGAAGAGGCATTGCCAAAACCAAAAAGATTGATTGAAATAGGTTAAGAAATCAGAGAGCACCAACTAAGGTGTTTCATGATGGTTGGTTTGTTTAGTTGGTTAGTTAGGGAAAGCGTCACACTTGTGGCGCTTTCTTTTTTTACTCCTGTTCTTGAAGCATTTTTATTTCGTCCCTGAGTTTTGCCGCCTCCATAAAGTTGAGTTCTTTGGCTGCTTTTTCCATTGCCTTTCGTTTCTCACGAATCACCTTCTCCCGTTGTTCAGGAGTAAGGTATTCCAAATCAGGTTCAGCAGCTCGCATGGCTTCTTTTTCAAAATGATATGTCGAAACCGAATTCTTGGCCAATGCATTGTCCAAGCTCTTATTTAAAGCTTTGGGTACAATATTATTTTCGGTATTGTATGCCATTTGTTTTTCCCTTCGGTAATTGGTTTCATCAATGGTTTTTTGCATACTGTCGGTAATCGTATCGGCATACATGATTGCCATACCGTTTAGGTTTCTTGCGGCCCGCCCGACTGTTTGGGTAAGCGAGCGATTGCTTCGCAAGAACCCTTCTTTGTCTGCATCTAAAATAGCCACCAAAGAAACTTCAGGAAGATCAAGACCTTCACGCAGCAGATTAACCCCAACTAAAACGTCAAATAGCCCTTTTCTCAAATCTTGCATGATCTCAACCCGTTCCAAAGTATCTACATCACTATGAATGTAGCGACATCGAATATCTATTCGCGTTAGGTATTTTACCAATTCTTCGGCCATTCGTTTGGTCAAAGTTGTGACAAGTGTTCGTTCATCTAGTTCTACCCGTTTTTGAATTTCTTCAATTAAATCGTCAATTTGGTTTTGACTTGGTCTAACTTCAATAATAGGGTCCAATAAACCGGTGGGTCGAATAACTTGCTCTACGTAAACCCCTTCACTCAATTGAAGTTCATAATCTGCAGGTGTGGCACTTACATACATTACCTGGTTTTGGAGCATTTCAAACTCTTCAAACTTCAATGGCCGGTTATCTAGCGCCGCAGGTAATCGAAATCCATATTCTACCAGATTTTCTTTTCTTGACCTATCCCCACCGTACATAGCATGAACCTGTGGAATGGTTACATGGCTTTCGTCAATCACCATTAGGTAATCATCTGGAAAGTAATCCAATAAACAGAAGGGTCGGGTACCGGGTTCACGGCCATCCAGGTAGCGAGAATAGTTCTCAATACCAGAGCAATACCCTAGTTCTCGTATCATTTCCAAATCAAAGTTTGTTCGTTCTTCAAGGCGTTTGGCTTCCAAAGGCTTGGCAATATCTTTGAAATAGTCTATTTGTTTGACCAAATCGTCCTGTATTTCCCGTATAGCATTTTGCAATACATCCGGGGAGGTCACGAACATATTGGCCGGGTATATATTTAGGCGCTCATATTTCTCGATTACGGTATTATTAAATGGGTCCAAGGCCTCGATATCCTCAATCTCATCACCGAAAAAATGAATGCGATAGGCATGGTCAGCATATCCTGGGAACACATCGACAACATCTCCTTTGACCCTAAAATTTCCATTTCTGAAATCAGCTGTAGTTCTGGAATAAAGGCTTTGAACTAAAAGCTTAAGCAGTTTGGTTCTAGCAATTACTTGGTCTCGATGAATCTGGATGACATTTTTTTGAAATTCTATCGGATTTCCAATACCATATAGACAAGAAACCGAAGCAACAACTAGAACATCCCGTCTCCCAGAGAGTAGGGACGAAGTTGTACTAAGGCGAAGCTTTTCAATGTCCTCATTAATAGAAAGGTCTTTCTCGATATATGTACCCGTGGTTGGGATGTAGGCTTCTGGCTGATAATAATCGTAATACGAAACAAAATATTCAATGGCATTCTCTGGGAAGAATTGTTTGAATTCCGAATACAATTGCGCCGCTAATGTCTTATTGTGAGCCAATACCAATGTTGGTCGTTGTACTTCAGCAACCACGTTGGCGACGGTAAAGGTTTTACCGGAACCGGTTACCCCTAGTAAGGTTTGGTGCTGGTCACCATTTTCAATGCCTTCAGATAGTTGTTTGATTGCTTGGGGCTGGTCACCAGTTGGCGAAAATTCGGATACGACTTTGAATTTCATTACTCGAAAATAATCAAGTTTGAGCTGATTTAGGCCCTATCGTTTTAGGGAAAAATGTCCTCTGAATTCTTTGTTTGAATCATCAATGGCAATGAACCAGTAATCGGATGCTGGTAAATCGTTACCATTAAAAGTGCCATCCCACCCTCGGGAGTTTTGATCAATTTGTTTTAGCAGAAGCCCAAACCGATTAAATATTTGAATACTAGTCAGCACAATATTTTGACCGTCAGGCTGAATAAATTGCCAAAAGTCATTTACGCCATCACCATTAGGAGAGAAGAATTTAGGAAAACCTTCTACGGTTAAATCTTGCTCAAACCTTTCTTCTGCAACACCACAACCATTTTTGTCCCGAACATAAATGACATGGCTACCAGGGGTAACATTATTAAAAACGTTGCTATCCTTATAGGGACCATTTATATCATCTATAGCATACTCATAATCACCAATGCCCGAAGCTTCTACTTCTATTCGTAGACCTAAGGCGGTATCGGTTACCCTTAAATTATTAATGGTTGGAATTTCTGATGAAACCACTTCAAAATCAACCAAGGTTGCGCATTCTATAACATCACCAGGCTGGGATATCAAGAAATATGCTTCCAATTGGAAATTACCAATTTCATCAACGGTTATTTGTCGATCTTCAGAAATAAGGTCAATATTGCCAAAAGTATCAACTTCGAACCAACGATAACCATCAGCAATAATCGGGGCCGATATCACCAACGGATCTTCATTTTCACAAAAGGAAAATACAGGGGGGAAATCGAACACTGGATTTAGGGATACCAGTTCTCCGGTATCCAAATCTAAAAACGGACCACAACCCAGGAGTGTGGAGAAAGTTTCAGTGTTGCAACCGATTGCATCACCGGAATCATTAAAGGGTACAATGGTGATAAAAAATGTTTTGTTTGGCTCAAAGTCAAGGACAAAGGTTGAATTGGTGGTAAATACGGCGTTGTCCAATACATTATTACTACCAGGGGTGTCACCAATCGTCAATCGATATCCTGTGGCGCCAGGAACCGCGACCCATTCTATCAAGGGCGTTAAAGGCACATTGACTGAACCGTTCAATGGACTTAATAGATTTGTACAACCCGGTAAAGGGGAAACTTCTCGAGTGGTAAAGCTAAACTCTTGACAAGGGTTGGCGGACCCGTTTTCGTTCTTTGGTATAATTTGAACGAATATCTCGGTGTTAGGTGGAAATTCCGTAGGTGGGAAAAAACTCAGACTTTGAATGTCATTAATTGTATAAAGGTCCCCAGCTCCAGGGGTCGTTCCTATCGTTATGTCATAACTGGTCGCAGTGGAGGCATATAACCAAGAGATATTTGTAAATACACTGACGTTTGTTGCACCATCTGCCGGGACCACCATTTGCGTACAGCCAGGGGCGGTAGTAACATCTTCTGTGGTAAAGGAATACCCATCACAGGGAATGTCGTCTCCGCCACCACTTTGGGCAAAGAAGCTGAGGATAATCGTTACAAAAACCTCTGTGTTCTCTGGTAATCCTAAAGGCGGGGTGTAGGAAGTTGCACTACCAACCACGCCACCACCAAGGTCATTGCCTCCTGGAGTCGTACCTAAAAGAATTTCATAACCGGGGACTCCTGGGACAACCTCCCAGGTTATATTCGTATCTACAGGCACATTTGTTTCACCATTGAAGGGGCTCAACAAATCAGGACAATCCTGACCAAATGAATACAACCCAAAACAAAAAAGGGTAATATGGAGCAATTTTTTCATCATACAGCATCCTCGACGCTGTAAGTTACTACAAATCGCGCTTTTTTAATAGGGCGTAGGACAAATAGATAAAAATAGCCGTCCAACCAAGAACTATGAGGATTTCGTACCAGTGTACATAGTAATCCAATTTGAATTCCTCACCAATTTGACTTGCTACATTTTGAACAGCACTTAATCGACTAAATGGCTCATCTATAAGCTTGAACATTGCATTTAATGGAAAGAACGCCATAACCGCGTCAGTACCTTTGCCATCAAAGACTTTCCAACGCAGCATGCCTCTAACAAAACCTTCAAAAACTTGCCAAAGAATTAGAAATCCGAGTGCAAATGCCGAACGTTTCACGAATATCCCTAGAAAGAGGCAAAACGAGAAGAAGCCAACAAGTTTCACGAAAAATGCCAATAAAAATTCTAAATCAGAGAAGATTATGGAAAACTCATTGTAATCGGAATAAATCAGTCCCAAAATCAGGCTTACAACGAATACAAAGAGGGTTGAAATTGCTGAAAATGAAACAACTGTCAAGAATTTTGAAAGTATGAATTCCTTTTTGGAAAGTCCATCAATCAAATTCTGCTTGATGGTCTTATTGCTATATTCATTAGCCATCATCGATACAATGACAATTGCCAGAAAGAGCTTAAAAATTGCCGTTACAAAAGTGTTGAAGTGCCAGATGTAAGGAAAATTGAAGATACCTTGTTCGGCAAGGTGAAATTTAACTGGCCCTATGTCAAATTTTATGGCAGCAATAAGAGCTATGGAAGTAAGCAAGACAAAATAACTCGTAATCAAGACCTTGCTGGCCCTGTTGTTCCAGAGTTTTATGAATTCTATTTGTAATAGTCGTACCATGGCTTAGTTGTTTTTTGTCAATTCTAAAAATTGTTCTTCGAGACTTTCTTTTCGCTTAACCAGATGGGATAAGACAATGCCTTTATCAAACAGCAATTTGTTCAAGGTCTTTGCATCCATTTCTTCCTTGAGATAGGCTGTTAGGGTACCGTTATATCCCTCGATTTTACTGAAACTCGCATGTTTTTCAAGAATTGATTTTAAAGCATCAAGATCTTCAGTGGCCAATTCAAAAAAGCCATGACTGGCCAACATACTATCTACGGGGCCAGAATATAATTTTTCGCCTTTTCGAAGTATTACCACATGCGTACAGACCTTTTCAACTTCATCCAATAAATGAGAGGCTAAGAGAATGGTAGTGCCTTGAGCAGCTATTTTTTTGATGATTTCACGTATCTGATGAATTCCTGCTGGATCTAAACCATTGGTCGGTTCATCTAAAATTAGAATTTCAGGGTCGTTCAATAGGGCAGAGGCGATGGCCAATCGCTGCTTCATACCCAAAGAATACGTTTTGAATTTGCTGTCTTTCCGCTCCCAAAGGCCTACCAATTCTAATTTTTCTTGAATTTTATCCTCAGAAACCTCCTTGATTTTGCAGACCAGTTTTAAATTTTTGACTGCAGACATGTAAGGATAGAAGTTAGGGCGCTCAATTATAGCACCAACCTTTTTCAGGGCATCATGGGTAGAAGTGTTGCCATCAAACCAACTAAAATTTCCTGAAGTCCTGTTGACCACATTTAGAATTATGCCCAGGGTAGTGGATTTTCCGCTGCCGTTCGGACCGAGAATCCCGTATACATTTCCTTTTTCAATGGTAAATGAAAGATTCTTTACTGCGGTCAGGTAACCAAATTTTTTGGTTAGGTTGTCAACTGTTAGAATTGTACTCAAAAGAGAAGTGTTTTTTGGTTGATACCAACTAGACGACACTCTTCTCTTTTTGTTACATCAAGTTCCGATTTTGTTTTTGCGGAACTTAAAATCAGTTTTTATTCACACGCACTGTAATTCTTCGATTTGTGATTACAGTTGTAGGCTGAATCATTGATACGGTAACATCCGTACTAGGATTGTCCGTAGTAATGTTTAAATCGGTTTGATCCTGAGTGTTGGTAACGGTATTGGTATAGGTTTGAGAACTCTGATAAATATCTGTCATCACTCCCTTCGCAGTTAATGTCAAGGTTTCCAAATCACCTGGATTGACAGTTCCTACCGTCCAATTTGGATAGGAAAATGAGCCAGTTGTTACGGTAGCGGAAACAAATTCAAGTCCTTCCGGAAGCAGGTCGGTCACCACAAGGTTCGTCACTGGATTATCCCAAAAATTTTGGACAGTAATTGAAAAAATAACATTGGAACCATCCGAGATGTTACTGAGATCGACGTTTTTATTCAAAATAACATCAGGATCACAGTAGTAAACCGCAATTGAATTGGAGTCGTAACTACATGGCCCTCTGGTCACCCTTAAAAAATAATCCCCAGCTGAGGTTGCGGTGTAAGTGGATGAAGTTGCCCCAGGGATTAATAGACCATCCCCGTACCATTGGTAGGCATCAAAACTTTCACCACTTGATATCTCCAATACCGCTCCTGGTAGGCAACTGTTTCCTGTTATTTGGAGATTTATATCTGGTACGGTATCAAATCCGGAATAGTAACCTGCTATTCCCCTTGCTCCATTAAATCCAAAAAATCCGACCGCTATCGGGCCCGTCGATTGTACGCTTACATCACCATTTAGGTTTGGTATGTAAAACGTTTTCCAATCGGTTGTTCCCGCTACCGGAGAAGACGCGGGGAGTGTCACACTTCCTGATCCATCGGTAACGGTTATATTGGCATCTGGGGTATTGGTAGCGGCAGTAATTGTAACACCACCACTTAATGAAATGCCAGCTGCATCTCGAATATTTGGAATATTATCCATGGCATCAGGTAGTAAACAACTAACTGGAGCAACGAAATTTAAGCCTTGTGTATAGGCCTGATTGGAACCACCCATACATTGGTACGCATAAACATCTTTTGAAGTTTCAACATACATATTGGCACCGACGGTATTCGAACTGTAGTTACTGCTGGGAATTTCAAAAAACTCACCTTCATTTAGGGTCGCAATAGCTGCAGCTGAACCGTTGACAAATATTTGGGTATTATTTTCAGTGGCAATTATCAAAGGAAATTCGGTCCATCCGTTTGCGTTCCCGTTACCACGTATAAATACATACTCTTTGCCCAACCTATTTTCAGGAACTGGCTGATCGATACCGGCATCGCGATTTGTTGAACCAACTTGTCTTCCGTAGTTTAGGGAACCATTACTTATTACAATGTCTTTATCTGCTTCGATTGATGCACCAATCCAACCTCTTTCATGGGCTAAGGTAGGTGAAGTTCCGATGTAGGTTTCATAAACGAAAGATTCGTTTGCATCAAGTACTATGGTATGCGTATCCGCTGTAATTCCTGCTCTATCAGTACCAACTCTAAATTCACAATCAGGGTCGTAACCAGATAGCGTTATTGTGGTATTGTCTTCGGTGGCCATTATACCTAATGTATTTGATTTAGATACATGATTCCCAAGGTTTGGAACACCACCCCATTTAAAATTTTGCCCTAAGGCCACTCTACCTTTTGAAGTTAATGAAGCTGCTTGAGAACCTGATCGACCCCTATAATTGACATAAAAATTCTCTCCTCCGACAGATTCAAACCGAAGCCCACTGTTGGTCAATATTACACCAGTATTTGAATCATTGACCAGCGTAACATTATTGTTGCCATTACCGAGATTGTAAACTGCCGGAGCGGTATTTGAAATGGAAAATGAAGTAACGGGCGTTGCACTGGTTCCTTGGTAAACATTAACCGTGAAAGCAGTTGTTTCTGGGGTAGATAGGTATACGGATTGTTGTTGAATTGCGCCATTGTTTTGTCCTTGACGCAAAGGTGGCAGGTAATGTAAATCACTTAATTGGGCATTTGCATAATGAAGACCCAAAAAAAGTACTAGAAACCAAAGTAGTTTCTTACTTAGTTTGTCAATTAGGTTAAGATTCACAATTCAAAATTACCACATGCCTAAAATTTTTGATAAACTATGTTGTAAAATGCTTTAATTCTGTAGTTTAAAAGAAAACACCGATTGATTTTTATTCAATCGGTGCCATTCAAATTATCGGTAAAGGGTGAAGTTGCCAATAAACTCTCGATCATCGGTTTCCCCATTTAGTTTTATGATATACCAATAGTCACCTGATGGTAAGTCATTAAGTTGATACGTACCATCCCATGCATCTTCATTTCCTTTGAACAAGTAGAGACCACGGCCGTATCTATCAAAGATTTTGATAAATAGGTTAGGAAACTGTTCAACATTTCTCGGGCCCCAAGTATCATTTAGTCCATCGCCATCTGGAGTAAAGAAATTTGGTATTTCAATATCAATGAACTCCATAAAGATTTCTTCGGTTACGCTACATCCGTTTCCATCTGTTACAGTTATGGTATAAACCCCAGTGGCCGTAATTTGGAACCTATTGTCATCGGTTGGAGGTTCATCGTTGATTACATAGGTAAATTCAGGAGAACCACCATAAGGCATTGCGGTAATTTGATTGATGTCACTTTCCCTTAAATCTAAGCTCAATGGGTCAAATGATTCAATTTCAAATTCAAAGGTGTTGATACAACCATTGTTATGAACGACCGAAATAAAATGCTCACCGACAGGTACATTTTCAAAGAATGGATCTAATTGCATGGCAGCCACATCGTAGGTGTTTAAACCGAACAATACCTCATTTGCTACACTTGGGTCTATTAGGGCGGCCAGTACAGTATTTTGGGTCGTGCCACTTGAATCACATTCATATGTGACCGTCGCTTCTCCTTCAAGATTGATACCAGGTTGGACTTCAAAAATTTCAGTTATTTCACAACCATTTGCATCTCTAATAAAAACAACATGATTGCCGCTTGCAAGGTTTTCATAGTTGAAAACATCCTGCGCAAAATCTGTATCATTGTTGCTATTTAAGCTAGTAAAATAAGGAGCGGTACCACCTGTAATCTGTAAGGTTATTGAACCGTCTTCACTGCCTACACAAATTTCATTGGTCACGGTTGACTCGGCCATTACTGGTTGGGGTTCAAATATTTCAAATTCAATAACTTCAAAACAACCATTGGCATCTTGAACAATTACGGTGTATGATCCGGGAGAAAGTTCTGTAAAGGTGTTTTGGTCATCAAATTGGTTCAAGTTTGGTGAAATCGCGAATTGGTAATTGCCAGAACCACCTTGTACATCAATTGAGATACGACCATCGTCTTCACCAGCACAACTGATGTTTTCAATATTAGGTATTACCTGTAAAGGAGTAGGTTCTTCGATTCGTACTTCTTCTGATAATACTTCGCAGTCTTCGCTTTGAACCCTTACATAGTAGGTTCCAATTGGTAAATCCGCAAATTCCCCATCCGACTGATTTGGACGGATTTCTGAAGTCATGGCTGCATCTGCAAAAAGTGCATATTGGTAATTGCCTAGACCTCCGCTTGCTGTTGCATCAATCAGAGCTGTACTATCACCATTACAATTAATTATTGCAGCTGAAGTGTCCAATACTACTCCAAGACTTTCTAAAGCTTCTATGGTCACTTCATTCGAAATGATTGAAATACAGTTGAAACTATCCCTAACAAAATAGCTGTAAGCGCCAGGAACAACATTTTGGAAAACGTGGGTGTTTGCACCATTGATTCCATTCATTGAATTGAAATTAATCCCATCAGCACTCCATGTATATGGTGCTGTCCCGCCAGTTGCAGTCAGCAATAATTCAGCTCCTAACGTACAGGTTAAACTCTGATTTGTTACCAATTGGGCTTGTACATCAGTTGGTTCCACAATTTCAATAATTGGGGTTTCAAAAGAACAACCAATGTCGTCCAATGCCGTGATGCTATAAAAACCTGAACCAAGATTATCAAAAACTTGATTTGTCTGCGATGAGGAATTGCTCAATACAATGGTTCCTGTGGCATCGTCGTAAGTATTCAATACATAACGGTAATCAACAGTTATATTTCTCGGGTTTAATGAAATCGATACAGACGCATCGTTATCACCTTCACAAACCAAATCGGTATTTGCGATTGAACCTGTTATTGGGTCCGGTAATAGAAGCTCAAATGCGTTTGCAAAGGTTTCAGAGCAACCTAAATTGTCGATTACTGTAATTGTATATTGCCCTGCGGTCAACGAATTGAACATATGACCGTTCACATTTGAAATAGCCGTGGTTGTCCCTGTTCCTAAATGGGTCAGGTTAATTACATATGGTCCCTCTCCACCTAGCGGATTTACCAAAGCGGTACCCTGGTCATTTGAACAACCAACTTCTGTTAACTGAATTGGGTTCAAGGTAATTGGTGCCGTTGGTGTAGTAATGGAGAACGAACGTATTTGACTACATTCTGGGAATGCATCTTGAGTTACTTCAACCAAGTATTCACCTGCAGGCACAGCAATTGCCGAAGTTGGTCCCATAGTAGCAGAATTTCCTGTTAAAACTGCTGGGCCATCATCTGTTCTGTCAGTTGGGGTTCCGTTGGTATTGAAAATACTCCAATTGAATCCTGCCGAGTAAGTCGCATCAGAAATCGATAACCTTATACTTCCATCGTCTCCAAAACAGACTGCGTCAGCAAGCTTTTCAATAGTAACATCAAACGTATTCGGCTCTTCCACCACATGGTTTATGGTCAGTTCACATCCAGTATTTACATTTCTTATACCAAACGCATGGTTACCCGAAGGCAAATCCAAAAATTGATTTGAACTTTGGTATACCGTAGCTGGTAATAATCTGAATTCGTAATTCGCAGGATTCGAAGCAAAAGTACTTAGTCTTCCAGTAACATTGATACTAATATCTTCGCCTCCATTGGTACAACTCATTGAATCGTCAATTACGACCACTGCATTCTGCAATTCATCATAAGCGGGTATTGAGACTACTGTCTGTGCGGAACAACCTTCATCATCGAACACAAGAACACGAACATCTATCTGATTAAAATCTGTGTGGATATAAGTAGCATTATTACCTGTTTGCAGTACCGCATTAGTGGTATTATCAGTAAACTCATAGCGTACATATGTGCCACTACCTCCCGCAATACTTGAGGTATTAATACTTATTGTAGCGTTGTCGGTAACATTTGCTGCAGAACAGCCAAATGCGTTTACAGTTGGGGTATCGAAAGTAATTGGATTCGGTTCGCCAACAACAATTCCACTAACAATAGTCGTACATCCATTTTGTCCTGTAGCAGTGACTTCGTAAGTTCCTTGTGGCAGGTTTTCAAAACTATTTGTTGTTGTATTGAAGATATGACCTGAATCAATAGTAAAAGTCAAAGGGCTTACACCATTGTTTACCTCATTTACGGCTATAATACCATCAGAAGCGCCACTGCAACTAACATCTTGAACGCTATACGTGAAATTTGGCTCGACCGGAGCTTCAATTTCAATTGTAAAGTTTAAAGGGGAACAACTTGGCGTTCCTGTATCATAAACAGAGACGGTATATGTACCAGGTACCATAGTGACTGCTGGCGAAGTGCCGTCCCATACAAAAGTATTTGAAGGATTTGGAATTGCAGTTCGAGCCTGACCCACAGGGCCGGAGACTTCAAATTCAAATGGACCATATCCGTCAAAAGCTGTTATGGTAATTTCAGCGTTGGAGTTACAATCCAACAATTTTGTTACTTGGGCGGTTGCCTGATACTTTGGTAAAATTTCGAAGGACTCAGAATTGCCACAACCATTAACGTCTTGTATTGATATGCTTTGCGTGCTGGTTGAAGAACTCAATCCACTAACGGTTCCTACACCCCCTGTAAATGAAATAGTCTGGGGTGCCCCGCCGTTCACACTTAGGTTGTAAGTTGCGTTGTCAGGAGTAGTCAAGTTAACACTTACTTCGTAGCTACCATTTGCAACGCAATAATCGACTACATTAATAGTGTCAATTTCGGGCGCAGTATCAAAACCAACAGTGATAGCATCCTGTCGAATACAATCGTAGGCATCCTTAACGTATACTATGTAATTTCCAGCGGCAACGTTCGCTGTATTACTTGATACCCAGCCCGCTGATGTAGCAGTCGGAGCAGCTAAGGCTGCATCCAAAAATTGGAACTCATATGGAGCTACCCCTGCATTCGCTATGGCATTAATCGTACCTAGTTCATTACAGTTTTCGTTTTTGGTTGAGTTTGTGGTTACTGATAGTGGGGTAGGAGCCTGAGCGATTACAAAATCATCAGAAGCAACAACACAATTGCTATTCACTCCATCCATTTCAGTAAATAAGATGTAAAACTCTCCTGGCGAAAGACTACCACTAATTTCTGTTTGAGGACCACTGCCTGAAATATTCCCACTAATACCTGTAGTGGTATTGGTAATTGCTGTAAATATTTCAAAATTAACATTGCTCGCACTGTAATTATCAATTGTAAATTCAACTATACCATCTGCACTACCATTACAAGTGATTGGTGTTATGTTGTCAATAGTGGATGTCAATGTTGACGTTGTAGAAACAGGTACAGTAGCCTCTTGCGTATATTCACACATAGAGTTTGCGTCATAAACAATGAAGGTATAGGTTACACCTGGTGTTAGACCCGTAAAATTATGACTATTGGCTGGTGCGGGTAATGGATCTGAAGCAAACCAATCAGGATCCGTAGCACTATAAGGGGCGGCCGGATATATTGCAAAGAAGAACGGGCCACTACTTAGAGTTCCGCTAGATGTGTTCGCAACTACTAACATTTCGCCACTACCAGGGGTACAACCCGATGTACCAGAGGTCGTAATCAAAACATTAGGGGCAGTTGCAATAACAATCTGTTCGATAAACTGGCAATTGTTACTATCCGTGATGGTAAGGGTGTAATCACCAAAATCGAGCCCGGTAAATGTATGATCGTTAGTTCCTGTTGAGGTGTCATATGTACTATTAACACTAAAGTCGTTATTGTTTATTTGATAGATGTAATCGGCAGTTCCGCCCGAAGCATCAATAGTTATGGTTCCCAATTCAGTACCTGATAGACCACAAACAATGTCAGTTTTAGTACTATTAGATACTATTGCCAATGGCTCATTAATTGTGGTATTAGCTGTGATTGAACAACTTTTCCCATCTGTAACGGTAATAGTATAGTTACCAGCCGCTAGTCCTGTGGTTTGGGTTCCATAATCGAAACCAGAGGTAGTATTCAAGACATTGATGTTGTAAGGTGCCAACCCAATTGAAGTATCAATATCGATTACCAAAGACCCGGAGTCATCACCATTACACTTCAAATGTGTTGGTGTAACACTATTGATTACAGGAGTTGCGGGAACTGTGACCTCTACACTACCTGTAATAAATTCACAAGCAGTAGGTACGGTCGTATCCGTAACTCTAAAGTAATAGGTGCCGGCAGTAGCTGTAGCAAAAGAATTGCCGGTGAATCCCGTTGTATTCCAAGGTCCAGTATTGTTATTGGACCATTCATAACTAAATGTTCCAGAACCTCCGGTTGCATCGACATTGATAATGGCATCCGCCGCACAGGTCAAGTCAGATTGTAGCGCAGCATTGGCCGTTAATTGTGAGCTAATATTAACGATTTCAGAAATAGGCCCACAACCATAGGCATCTTCAACTTCAATGGTATAGGTGCCATTTGCCAAACTGTTAAACGTAAAATTATTTGAAGTTGCTGGAGTAGGGGTCAACCATGCTCCACCATTGATTCTGAAGGTATATCCTCCGTTACCGCTTGTAACTGTTACTGCGATTGATGCATTATTTGAACCATCATAGCAAGCGGTTGCAGTTGAACTAAACGCAATGGTCTGCGGTGGACTTACAGAAACAACTGTGGAAGAAAGCAATTCACAAGTATTGTTATCACGCACCCTGACTTGATAATCCCCATCCGACACATTATTAAATATTGGACTGGTTTGGTAAGCTGTGAAAATAACACCAGCGGTGGTCTCAAGTTGATACTCATAACCTGGTGTTCCACCTGTCGCAGAAGCTTCAAGGGTTGCCCCACTGTTAAGACAAGTAAAATCTGATGTTTGACTCAAACTAACAGCTAAGGCACTCGGTTCGGTCAATGTCGCAGAGAAATTTGCCATACAGGAGTTATCGTTCACTTTTCTAATCTGGATGTTGTATGTTCCATCACCCAAATTCGAAGGGGTAACTACTGGTGAGCTCAATTCGGTCGTCCAAGTTGTTCCGCCATCCAACGAATATTCAAAACCTAAAACAGAATCAAAGTTTGTTACCTCAAATCGAATAGAACCGTCAGAAATACCATTACAACTAGGGTCTGTTGTACCTAGGAGTTGGGCAGCAAATGCTTGGTTTGGTTCAATTACAACTGTTATGTCTTGAGTTTTTTCACAAACTTCAGGAAGTTGAACTGCTTGAATGTCGTCAAGAACCAAATCATTTCCATCGTTACTGTTGACATTGCTTCTAAAGACAATATCGATGTCGGAATTTGTACCAGGGTTAAAAGTTATTGTTCGCTCGTGCCAATCCGTATCACCAGAATTTTTTGGAATTTCTGGGGCTACTTCACTATGAATAAGCGTACCCGAGTTGTCGAAGATTTCAATAAGAACTTCAGGGTTATTGCCAGCACCGGAAACATCCATTAAGTTAAAAGCAAAAAAGCTTAACGTGATGTCTCGGTTAGGGAGTACCGCAATATTTTCTTTAGTCCACAGCACCGAGTTTAAAACAGGTGAACCAGTATCTGAGAACGTACTTACGTCAATAGCTAAAAACCTACCATCTGTGAGCCCACTATGATCTTGAGGACTGGTCCAAAAAGGAACAGGATTCGTTACAAAATTGGTAACGGTATATTCTCCATTCACCAAAATTCCAGCGGGTCCTCTATTACAAGAGGTCAATGAATAATCTTGTGGTTCATAGCAGTAATCAGGTCCAATTTCAGCAATTTGAGTAGTGGGTCCAGCCCCAAAGTTTTCTAAGAACAGGGTACTTTGGTCTGGTGCTATTGCAGAGGAATATCCTACTGTGATTGTGTGTGTACCATCAGCAACATTGGTAAATACATTATTATCAGCTGGACTATTCAAGGTACCGTTAAGACTATATGAATATGAAAAATCTGTGCTATTTGTAGTGTTGACAGTAATGGTTCCAAGTCCATCGCAGGCATAGTCTATAGTAGTACTTAGATTAGGGTCAGGAGCTATTGTCGGAACAGTCAAATCCATCGTATAGCTGCATCCCAAATTATCTCGAACTAAAAGGGTGTAATTTCCGGGTAATAGATTCCTTGAATTAGTAACCCCAAAACTACTTCCCCCATCAAAACTGTACTCGTATGGTGCTTGTCCACCAGTAGCATTTAGAATGTTAACCAATGCACCATTTGGATTACATGAAGCGTCTTCAACAATAGCTGCAGCAGCAGTTAATCTAAAAGGTTGATCAATTTCATAACTGACATTTTCAACGCAATTGGCACTGCCGTTGCCACTCGAATCCATCACGGTAATTTCATATATACCTGCGGATAAGTTGGTGAAATTATTTGCTAATTGATAGGTCGTTCCGCCATCAAGACTATATTGATAAGGTGCTGTTCCACCAGATACTGAAACGGTCAAAGTCGAGGTTGCAGAATCAGCGCATACGATTTGTGTATGGCTTCCTGAAATCGAAATGGAACCCAAATCTTGAATAGACACCGTATTTGAGATTGCATGGCAACCACTGCCGTCAAAAACAATAAACTCGTAAGCTCCATCTTCATTGGGGAAATAGGTTTCTGGTGTACCACGATATCCGAATAGAAAAGTCGGGTCGGTCTGTAATGCGGAGTTGGGTACTGATGAAACATCCGCATAAAGGTCAACGCCATCTTTACTCCAAATTGCTATTTGATAATCAGGATTAGGAGTACCACCAATGGCCGTTAGATTAATTATACCAGCCGTACAGGTTATATTTTGGGTGGTCACCGCAGTGAGTTCCAATTCTGGAATTTCTCCAATGGTTATTGGTTGAAAATCACTACAACCATCAACCGTTGTGGTATATACTAAATAATCACCTGGATTGACATTGGTAAAGGTATGTGTGTTATCAGTTGAGTTTAATTCATTGTCAACCAATGTGCCCAGTCCTCGATTGCTACCATCGTCTAGTCGCAGTTCGAAATTGTAATTCGGTAAAACATTTAAGGCTTGAATAGTAACAGATCCCAGTTGGTTACAATCGGCCGGAATCGTCGATAAATTCACTTGAAAATCCCTGTCTAGAATTCCAATGTCTTCTGTTTCAAAAATACAGGCACCTACTATGGGGTCATTTGTAGTTGGGTTTAATTGTGTTACTTGAACTTTGTAGGTTCCAGCAGTTGTTATATCAAAGCTTTGGCCATTATTCGCAGAAAAAGGAACTACAATTGTATTGTTAGAAGCATCTACAAGTTGATAACCATATCCTGAACCGATATTAGTGATTCTAATATTGCCAGGGGTATTACATAGAATGTCTTCAGCGTTGTGTTGAATGTCAAGGTTGTTTTCAAAAACATTGAAATAAAAACGACTGAAACATCCATTTAAATAATTTATAACCACTCTATATTCTCCTGCTTCTGTCAGGGTATAGTTGTTTTGGGTTGCTAAATCCGTCCAAGAGCAGGTTGCATTTTTATTTGCGCAATCATCACCATTTGCAGAACAGCTGGCTTCATCCAATTGCTGCCATACGATGCTTTGAGCATCAGTAATTCCCAATTGAATTAGGGCAGAGTCGTTATCACCACAGAGAAAGATTTTTGGCAATAGGTCACCATCAATGGAACAAGTAACAATTTCACCTTGCAAGTCATTGGTTGGATCACTATCCGAATTTACTTGATTGAAATAATCGATTACGGGATTAGTCTGGGTTGTACCGAATCTTTCTACAGTTATCAATTCAATCAAACTTGGACATCCGTTTGTATCAGTCTTTTCTACTATGTAATTTCCGATATTGGTAACTACTAATGTGCTTGGGTCGTTATCTGGGTCTCCATCGTTTAAAATCGTATCTGTAACATCAATTTGTCCATTGTTGTTTAAGTCTAGTGCCCAAGTATAGGTACTGAACCCTGATCCCGCTGTTAAAATTGCATCATCACCACATAGTTGTACAGTTCGCGCTTGATTACAATTACCAAGGTCATCAAGAATTGTGTTTCGCGCTATCTCTGAAGAATCAGCACAAGGAATAGGACTTGTGGTACCAAGTTCATCACTGAAAACTGTTGTATTTATTACGCCCTGATAGGTTGAAAATGCTTGATTTTCCAATTCTGAAGAACATGCGTTTACGAAATCAGAGCAATTGGCCGAAATACTTACTTCAATTCGAATACTATATACTGGGTCACCGACTTCAACCAATCCATCAGGAATTTGGAAGGTAATCGTTTGTGTATTGCTGTCATAAGTGTGGGTCACACCTAGCGCATCTGAAACGTCTACATTATTGAGTGTGACATTGTTCGGTAAGACATCTCGAATGACATAATTTGTTGCATCATCATCACCGGTGTTTTGGAATCTTAAAACATACTCAAACGTTTGTCCTAAGTTTACACCTTGGCCATTGATATCGTTTCCTCCTAAATCTTCTGAAGTGTTGTTAAGATTAATAATTGGCGCAAAAACTTGAGTATATGAAGCGGCATCAACAGTACCATCATTTGTATCAACAACTGGAGTTCCAACTCCAAAAACGCCATCATCACCTCCATCTGCATTGTCGTCTTTATAGTATTCATTCGCATCACTACAACCGTCATTATCGCTATCCAAATCCAGTGAATCAGGAAGACCATCGGCATCCGTATCACAACCCGCTGTTAAAAGCACACCTCTCATATTCGTTGGACCAACAACATTTTGGCCAATAGTAACGGTATTGTTTCCTGAAGCATTCCAATTAACGGTGTTGGCTGGAGTGTCTAAATACATAGGTTCTAATGGACCGTTGGAATATCGAACACCAAATAGTTCAAATTGTCCGGTCTGGTCAACGATCACTCGCAGCATTGGGCTGCCGTTGCTTCCCGAAACGGTCCAAATGTTTGGGTTTCCACCTTCACCGAAGGTGGTTCCATCGGCAAATCTTGCAAAATTACCAGCTGCTCCCAATTGAAATTGAATTTCACCAGCAACATCATTACCGTTTATGTTGAAATTGAATGAGTTATCTAAACTAAAAACGTCGAATACAAGATAATTGTCGACTGTCATTAAGGCGCCAGTATGTGAATTCCCGTTTGCTATGTTGAATAGGAGGGTGTCACATTCATCTTCATCATAAATCCCATCATTATCATCGTCAAGATCTACAATATCACGCACGCCATCATTATCAAAATCGTTATGTACAACAATACTGGCTGAAGGTTCATCTGGTGTTAGGTTGGTATCCGTTTGGTCTTGGGTGTTGTAGACAGTATTCGTTAAATTTAAAAGTGGTAGTGTAGCTATTTCATCACCCCTAACTTCAAGTTCAAGTGTTGCAGTTTCTCCACCATTTAGCGTGCCAATATTCCAAACATTACCACTAAAGCTACCAGTAATTGTAAATGAGTTGACCAAGGTTAGGCCCGCAGGTATATCATCGGTTATTTGAAGATTTGTCAATGGTCCGATTCCATTGTTTCGAACCCTGATTCTAAAAGTGGCGGTTTCACCTTCCATTATCTCTGGGGTATCCACCGTTTTTTCTACATGTATGTCAGGGTCACAATAAAGTGCCTGAATAGCATTACTGTCATATGTACATGGTCCTTTTGTGCCTCTTAAAAAGAATTCACCTGCACCAGAAGGGGCGTAACTAGGTCCGTTAGCTCCTGGAATTGGTTGGCCATTTTCAAACCATTGAAATGCGTCAAAGTTGCTATTGGTTGCCTCATAAAGTTCAGACCCAACAAAACAACCACTGCCGCCCCTGATTTCAAGTGTTACTTCCGGTAGCGTATCGAATCCTGAAAAATATCCTGCAACACCTCTAGCTCCGTTAAATCCAAAAAATCCAACAGCCATGGGGCCGGTGGATTGAACACTGACATTGCCATTAAGGTTTGGTACATAAAAGGTTTTCCAGTCTGTCGAGCCGGCAACAGGGTTTGAAGCTGGCAATGTTACAGGGCCATTACCATCGGTTACCACAATATTGGCATCTGGTGTATTTGCCGCCGCAATAATGGTCATACCTCCAGTCACTGTTGTTCCTGCCATGTTTCTGATATCAGGAATATTGTCCATAACATCAGGAAGTAAACAATTTACAGGGGCAACAAAGTTTAGTCCTTGTGTGTATACCTGACTTGCACCAGCCATACATTGGTAGGCGTAAACATCTTTAGTGGTTTGTACCAGCATGTTAGCCCCAACTGTGTTTGAAGAATAATTGCTGCTTGGTATTTCAAAGTATTCGCCGTCATCAATAGTTGCAATTGGCGTAGCACTGCCATTCACATAGATTTCAGTATCGTCTGAGGTTGCAATTATAAGTGGGAATTCCGTCCAACCATTGGTGTTACCATTACCACGAATAAAAACGTATTCTTTTCCTAACCTGTTTTCTGGTACCGGTTGGTCAATTCCTGCATCACGGTTACTTGCACCAACTTGTCGACCAAAGTTTATAGAACCGTTGCTTATTACGATATCCTTATCCGATTGAATGGTTGCACCGATCCAACCATCTTCGTGGGCTTGGGTCGGAGCGGTTCCGATGTAGGTTTCAAAAACAAATGATTCGTTGGCATCAAGGGTTATTGTATAGGTGTCAGCCGTTATACCAGCCCTATTGCTGCCTACTCTGAATTCACAATTAGGATCATATCCAAAAAGATTTACAGTAGTATTGTCTTCAGTCGCCATGATTCCCAAGGTATTCGACTTTGAATTATGAGCTCCGCGATTGGGAACACCACCCCATTTAAAATCCGTACCCATTGCCTGTCTACCTTTGGCAGTTAGCGAGGCGGCCTGAGCACTGGAATTTCCACGATAATTGACATAAAACCGATTTCCGCTTGGCGATTCAAACCTCAGACCACTGTTTTGCAAAACGATACCAGTATTTGCATTGTTTACCAAGGTTATGTTGTTGTCACCGTCCGCAAGTGTCCAAACTGCTGGATTGGTGTTGGAAATATTGAACGATTGATATACGTTGGGGTCTGTTCCTAAATAGACATTAACTGTGAATGTACTTGGCTCAGGAGTCGATAAATAAATTGCTTGATCACGTATACCAGCATTATTCTGTCCTTGCTTTAATGGAGGTAGGTAGTGCAGGTCACTTAGCTGCCCCTGAATGAATTGGCAGCTAACCATTAAAAACAAAATAATAATTGACCTTAACGTAGGTTTTTTAGCTTCAAAGAAGTAGTGCATGATTTGGGAATCATAGTTTTCAAGACGAAAAAAAAGAGAATTTTGCACTTTGACAGATAATTGTTGCCATTTGCCCAGATTAGTATGTTAAAATGCGAGGAAGTGATGTTCAAAAAAATACGATTGCCTGCATTTTTTGCACTGACCATTAATGACTTCAAAAGTCAGGGCATGCACAATGGACTATATTTGTTGTAATCCTAGTGTATATTGAAATGTCTGAGGAAAAATTAATGTCCAAAAAAAAACCAGCTTATCCCGTTAACCCAAAGTTGGATGCTTATCTGGACAAGTACAGTCGAAAAATTGAAATACCTATTTTTTACGAAGATCTTTTGCGTTTTTCAGGCTCGGTTGTTGTTGAAGATGCTGAGGGTAATGATACATTATGGGTACGGGTTTTTTATGCTGAATTTGATCGTGAAGAGATTGATTTGAGTTTGAAAAAAGTCTATTCCATTCTGCATTCTGATGGGGGCGATCGAATTCTTGAATATCTGAATATTGATGCAGTGGATTATTGCACTTTCGGAAACTCAAAACCATTTCGTATTAAAGTTAGAAACATACTCAATGATAATTATACATACTTCTATGTTAAGAAAACAGATGCTTCTAGAGTATATGGACTAGAATTGGAACATATTCTTTCTCCCTATAATCTGAACTTTTTGGTTTATAAGGATACCTTGATAGAAGAACATATTGCCGGAATTCCAGGAGATGTTTTTATCAAAGACTTCCTACCTGATCTTTCAAATCGCGAAAAAGCCCAGCTTGCCAAGGAGTTCGTCAAGTTCAACGAACGTTGTATGATACGATTACTTGGTGATATGCGATCATACAACTACGTTATCGTGCCAGTTCATGATTTTGACCATGTAGTTTATAAAATTCGAGCCATTGACTTTGATCAGCAATGTTTTGAGGGGAAATTAAAGGTTTACCGACCACAATTTTTCAAAGAAAATTTTCAAATGGTCGAATTGGTTCGAAATCGACTTCAGAAAAATTCTGTAGACCAATATAAAATTGAGGAAAGGTCTATTGTTGCCAAAAGAATTTTGAGCTCCGAAGGACGTATTATGCAATTGGAAGATATCGCAAAATTGGATAACATTTCATTACCAGAAAATATAGAACGACTTAAGGGGGAAATATATGACCTAACCTTGGATATGGACTTTAAAAAATCTACAACGATGGGAGAAGTCTTGGCTTTGGCTTTAGACTTTGTCAAAAGAAATTACCAAGATGTAAGCATGAAGCAAATAATAGAAAAAAAATTCTAATTACTTACCAATAAGTCTTTTACGTTAAAAAATACAAACTGAATTAGCTTTTTTGTTCTTTATTGAAGTACACCAGATAATAATACATCTGTCGCTCTTCATCCCATCCCTTTTCTACGAATTTTTGTGCGGAATCAGGATTTATAAAGTCCATTTTTATTTGAATATTGGTGTCGAGGTTAATGACATTTTTGATTTTTTTACGAGCATCGGAGACTGCTTTGTTGGCAATATCAAAATTTGATACATCTTCAATGCTATATTTTGGTCCTTTCTCAACTTTGTAGTGCTTGAACTCAGGAATTAATTCCGGATTTTCCAATACCTCATTCAAAAAATTGGTTTCTTCAAAGGCATCATTTTTGGCAAAATGATTTACCGCCCTATTCATAAAAAGAACTTCTTGTTGTTTATCCTCTGCTGGTAGAACTACATCTTTTGCAAAATTTTGACAAAATTTCAAATAGTTTTTCGTGTAAAAATTCTCATCGGTCAATGGAACAACTCCCAGAAAGTTTTCAAGCCAATATTTTGTGTCATATCGATTGCTATCTACTGAAAGCACTTTAAACCCATCTTCTGATTCAACATTAAAGATGAGACAACCCTTATCTAATTTATTGATGTTTATTCCCTGTAAAATTTGAATTTCAAGGTTGTCAGCAGTCTCATCAAATTGTAAAAAATCATGCTTGAGCTCACTCTTGAAAATTCCGAATGCCTCTACTTTTTGATTGTCTAGTACAACATTTGTAAAGTGACAGACATATACCTCTCCATTCTTGATATGCGGGTGGTTAGATTGCTCAAATAAATGCGTGGCTACCTGTTTTGAAATTTGGTGCATGGATGAAGGTTCTGAAAACCCCTTTTTTGCTGCTTTAAAGATTTCGTTGAATTCTAAGTCTACCTCATGGGAAAGTTTAAAATAATTTTCCTCTTTTTCACGAAACGGCCTAAAGAAATATTCTTTTAGTAAAGAACTGGTTTCATCATTTAGAAAGTGCGGATTGGTAGAAAGAAAAATAGGTTCGTTTCTGCTTTTGTTTCCTACTCTGTGTAGTGAAAGACTTTCTATTTGGGCCGAATATAGATTGAGCATAATATGTCTTGAACTTTAAGGGGTTGGGGAATTTGGTCTTAATTCCAATTTTCATCAAAATCGAGATCTTCATAGTTCCCAATTTCGTCATCGTAGTTTTCAGGGGAAGGATCTGCTTCAAAACTTTTTTCTGGAGGAGAATCGGGTAATTCACCGAAGCTGAACAAAACGTTTGGATACGTTTGGCCATCAACTTTTTCAACAATATCGGCCAATTCAATAAAAAATGTCCACATGCTAAGAAAGTCATAGATGTAAAGCATTTTCGGACTATTCTCGGTAATCACATCCTCTAATCGGGTCTCATTCATCAAACGAACGTCTGAACCATTATCACTCAAATCAAATAAAGCGATTTCTTCATCTTGATTCCATTCCTGATCACAGGTATAAAAAGAGGCCATTTCATTACCTAGAAAACCAAAAGACTGCGTTATGGCATTATGAAACTCCTCCAAAGTAGCCTCTTGGTCCAGTTCCAAGTCACGGAAAATATCCTCTTCTGCATCTAAAATTATCCGAATCTTGTAAATCATTTCAAAATTTTGGAAGATTCAAAACTACAAAGATTTCAGGCTTTTTCGACTTTTAAATACCTCTAAAAAAAGATAGAATTGAACCCCGAACAATATTGAGGCAAGAACGAGATGTAGTGGTTGGGATGCAAAGGGAAAGTCAAAGTAAAACATCAATATTCCAGTTAATATTTCAAGCCCTATAAGCATCATAACCCACTTTATCTTAGAAAACCCCAATTCATTGGTCTTAATAGTCCAAAATAAAGCCCCATTCAATAAAAGAACCAAAATCGATAAGGAACGGTGTATGTAAAATTGTATTTCGGGCTGATTCAACCATAGACTTTTGTTCAAATACCCAACGACGTCTACTTGGTCATCTACGAATTGCCTAACCTGCGTACCCAAGAATACCTGTATTAATGTAAGAATAACAGCGAAAGCAATAAGTGGTAAAACCCTTTTTTCATATTTGAAATTAACGGTACCTTCTGTTTGAAAAATTAAATAGAGCAGTAGCGCTACAATTACCAAGGCCATAAACATGTGTAGTGTAATTTTTAATGGCTCTAAGACCGAATAGACAACAGTTGCCCCCAACCAGGCCTGAAAACCCATACCAAATACAACCAGCCATGAAAGGATTGGTAAAACTTTGTTATTTTTCCAAAACCTAATCGAAAAAACCGCTAGAATCAATGTCGCTAAACCAGCTAGCGCCCCCAACAATCGATTTATATATTCAATCCAGGTGTGCCAGACATTGAAGGTCGCATAATCGTGTTTTGTGTATGCATTCCAATTACTCGGATTATAATTGGATGTTGAAGTGAAATCCAAGTTTGCAATATAAAGTGCTTCTTCTTTGATGATAACCTGCCCCTCTTTAAATGCTCTATTGGGCTGCCATTGCAACGTTTCAACATTTGTTGGTGGAACTAGATATCCGAAGCATTTTGGCCAGTCTGGACAACCCATACCACTGCCCGTCATTCTAACAATGGCGCCTGCAGCAATTACTAGGTAAACCAAAATCAAGGAACTAATGGCGACCTTACGAAAAGTCTTTTGCATTCTTTTTTTACAAAAATAAAGCTGAAAACTGAATTAGGAGTAATTATAAAGCAGCCATAATACCAAAATCTAAAGCATGAAAGAAATAGTAAAGCCTAATTGATTGTCAGTGGTTTTAGTTCTGTAAACATATAGATGTCGTCACTACCTTCGCCTCCTTCGCGATTGGAAGAGAAATATCCTTTTTTGGTGACTTCGCTAAAAATAAGTGCAAAGTCGTCGGCAGATGAGTTTACCGGGTCTCCAATATTTTTTACTAGATAATTGCCATTACCATTTTGCTTAGATACGTAAATGTCTAACCCACCCAAACCAGGATGACCATCGCTTGCAAAATAGAGGTGGCCGGATTCAGTTAGAAAAGGAAAGGTTTCTCGTCCGTTGGTGTTGATTTCTGGACCTAAATTTACAGGACTCCCGTATGTTCCATCTTCATTTATAGTGACATAAAAAATATCTGAACGACCGAAAGAACCGGGCATGTCAGAAACGAAAAATAACTTCTTTTCATCTGGACTTAGTACAGGGTTTGCTGTTGAAAATCCGTTGTCGTTGAACGGCAGGTCTTCCGCTTTTTGCCATATTCCATCTTTGCGAATCGCTTTGTAAATTTTTAAACGACTCACTCCTAGACTATCCCTTACAAACTCACCATTCTTAAAATTATTTCTTGTGAAATACGCAGTATTGCCATCTTTTGAAAAGGTTATTGAACTTTCGTGTACCTCTGAATTAAAAACAGAATCCAAAGGTTTTATCAGTAAGCTATCGGCTTCATTTTTCACCGATTGGAATAAGTCGAGAAATGGCATTTTTGTCCAACCATGAATGTTCTTAGGATTTTCATTTTCAAGGCTCCTTGTAGAGGAAAAAACAATTCCCTCTTGATGAAAACATGGTGCGAATTCAGAACCTTCGGAATTGATGTCTAATTCTTCAATTTGATACCTCCCAGAGGTTTCTTTGATTACTTTTAAATAGTCACGTTGGTTCAAAAATTTTCTAACTCTTAAATCATTTGGCAGCGTATCACGAAGACGAAGCATTTGCTCATCAGATTCTTCATATCGACCTAAAGATTTAAGGCTCAATGCATATCTAAATATTGTTTCTGGATCTAAAAGCTCCCCTTTTACGGCAAAAGAAAGTCCGCGGTACCATTTTGCAGCAAAAACATAGTTTGAATTGAAAAAATTGGCGTCACCAAGTTTCCTGTAGATTTCTGCATCGTCATACCCTTTCTTCAATAACTCTTCATACCCATCAACTGCACTTGCAAAAGAATAATCGTCGAAGGACTGATTACTGGCCTCAGTTTTTGATTTTTGGGCTGCTACCGCTCCTGTTGCCAATAACAAAATAAAAATGAATGTTTTTTTCAAAGACATAATTCTCATTTTAAAAGAAGCGTGGTGTTAGAACTCTTCGAGGCATGGTGGTTTTTTCCTTAGCTGATAGATTAAAAACTTCATATCTTAAAAATACCTCAAATGAGCCATTGTTAAAGGCGGTACTACCCAACTCGGTAGTTTCTTTATCATAGGCTAAACCGAGCATAAGGGAATCATTTAATTGATAACCGGCTAAAGCGCTCCATGCCGCACCAAATCGATATGCTGCTCCAAGGGTGAATTTTTCTTGATACATAAAATTAGCAGACAAATCGACCTGCAGAGGAGCACCACTAACACCCCTTAAAAGAACCGCAGGCTTGAATTTGAAATCTTCTGAAAGTTCACGAACTATACCACTTATGATGTAGAAATTTAATCTTTCCCTTGCCAAAAGATTGGCATTTTGACCAGAGCTATCAAAATGTTCGGTTTCTAAAATATTAGGGGCCGATATACCAGCATAAAAGGTATCGGTATAATAGTAGGCGCCAAGTCCGAAATTGGGTGAAAATTTGTTATCTACTACTACTTGTTGTCCCGTGTTAAATGTTGGGTCTTGATTTTGTAATCGGCTTAAATCAATATTCAGCAGATGACCTCCGGCCTTTAGACCAAAACTTAAATTGCCATCGACAGAAACAGGAATGGTATAAGAAAAAATACCATCAAAACTGGTTTCTTGACTCGTTCCATTACCAATATTATCATTAATGATGGATAGGCCAATACCAACTCTTTCGCCGACGGGACTATGTGCATTAAGCGTTTGTGTAACAGGAGCTCCGTCCAAACCAACCCATTGCGACCTATGTAATCCAGCAATACTTAACCCACCCCTTGAACCAGCGTAAGCTGGGTTTATCGCAAGTGTGTTGTACATGTATTGGGTATATTGCGCCTCTTGCTGGCCCATTAATTGACCGGTAAAGAGTGAAGCCACTAAAACAAAAAATATTGTCTTTTTCATATGCTCAATTATCTGTTCAAGTAGAGGTACCCATTCAATGTTGATGATTCTCCATTTCTATCATAAGTTATAATGTAGAAATATACTCCGGCTGGGAGTTCTTCTGTTTTTTGAAGTGTTGCACCCGCTGTTGAAATACCATCGAAAACAATATTAATATTATCGTAGTTTGATGCTTCGTATACCTTCACTCCCCATCTGTTGTAAATAGTTACGTTGTTATTCGGGAATCGTTCAATATTTTGAATTGTGAACCTTCCATTGGTTTGGGGTGAAACCAAATCAGACGTAATTGAGACCAGACTACAATCCACGTTGGCAGGAGGATTTCCTCCATTGGAATCACAGGCATCATTAGGATTTGTTTGATCCAATGCTTCCTGCCCATCATTTATCCCATCACCGTCAGTATCCTCATTTGATGGATTTGTGGTTATTCCGTTTGGATTTGCAGTAGTGGAAGGGTCATCAATACCAGTTGATTCCTCACCATTTGTCAATCCATCATTGTCGCAATCATCTTCGGAACTTGGGGTACCTCCAATAGAATCACATGAATCGTTAGGATCTGTGCCATCTTCCAATTCTTGACCATTACTTACCCCATCGCCATCAGCATCACCTTCTGGGTCAAGAGACTCATCAAAGGTATAAGGGTCCGTACCATTATTGAATTCTTCACCATTTGTTAGACCATCACCATCACAATCAGCTAAAAGCCAAACTGAATTTTGCTCATCAAAGCCATTATAACCAGTTTCTTGTGCCGGATCACAAGGATTGTTAACATCAGTCCCTTGCGTAATTTCAATTTCGTCGAATAAACCATCACCATCACTATCTTGGGTAAATAGATAAGGATTCGTTCCTCTATCGACTTCTTCTCCGTTCAAAAATCCATCACCATCGCAATCGGCACCACGCCATATTTCGTTATTGGCATTGAAGCCTTCATAAGTAACTTTTTGTTCAGGATCGCAAGGGTCATTCGGGTCAAAACCAGAGTTGATTTCAGAATCGTTACTAATACCATCACCATCGGTATCTCCGGTATTTTCATAAGGATTTGTGCCATTGTCAGCTTCAGTTCCATTATCCACCCCGTCATTATCACAATCGGCATTTCTCCAAATTTCGTTTGTGGCATCGAAGCCAGTATATTCTATTGACTGGGCCGGACTACAAGGGTCGTCTGGTAAGCTTCCATTTGCCAACTCAACATCATCAGCAATTCCATCGCCATCAGTATCTGTGCCTCCGTCGTATGGGTCGGTACCGTTTGTGAATTCATCTCCATTTGAAATAGAATCATTATCACAATCTGCGTTGGCCCAAATGGGGTTTTGATCATTGAAATTGGCGTAACCTGGATTTTGAGCTGGACTACATGGGTCGTTTATGTCCGATCCATTATCAATTTCATTATCATCGTTAATACCGTCACCATCAGTATCTGTTGAAAAAGCATAAGGATTGGTTCCGTTGTCAAATTCATTTCCGTTCAATACGCCATCACCATCACAATCCGCAGCTCTCCAAATGGGATTATTAGGATTAAAATCTTGATAATTGCTAGGTTGAGAAGGACTACATGGATCATTCACATCTGAACCAGCTGCTAGCTCGCTGTCATCCAGGATACCGTCGCCATCAGTATCTCCAGGATTTGAATATGGATCTGTTCCATTACTTATTTCATCACCATTTGAAATACCGTCATTATCACAGTCATCTGCTAACCAAATAGGATTATTTAAATCAAATCCAGTATAACCTGGCTGTTGCGCCGGATCACAGGCGTCTGTTGGACTGGTTCCATCTTCAATTTCATTATCATCATTAATACCATCACCGTCGGTATCGTTAGATGTGGCGTATGGATTGGTGCCGTTATCAAATTCGTCACCGTTCGAAACACCATCCTCATCACAATCTGCCCCCCTCCAGATATCATTAGTACCGTCGAAACCAGTATAACTAGAATTTTGAGCTGGGTCACAAGGGTTTATTTCATCAGTTCCGTTGGCAATTTCAGTTTCGTCATCAATTCCATCTCCGTCAGTATCTCCGGAGGAAGAATACGGATCTGTTCCGTTGTCAAATTCAGTACCATTGAGTATACCATCATTATCGCAATCTGCAGCACGCCATATACTGTTGCTACCGACAAATAGGCTGTAACCAGCAGCTTGTTGGGGGTCACATGGGTTTATTCGGTCTGTATTATTGGCAATTTCATTATCATCATCAATACCGTCACCATCCGTATCATCCGATTGTTCATATGGGTCAGTGCCATTTGTAAATTCATCGCCATTAGAAACGCCGTCGCCATCGCAATCGGCAGCAGACCATATGGCATTATTTGAATCGAAATCTGAATAGCCAGGGTCTTGAAATGGACTACAAGGATCATTCTCGTCAGTACCATTCTGAATTTCATTATCATCATCTATACCATCGCCATCAGTGTCCTCAGAAACCAAATATGGGTCTGTTCCGTTATTGAATTCTGAACCATTTGAAACACCATCACCATCGCAATCCGCAGCTTGCCAAATCACATTTGCAGAATCGAAGCCATTGTAACCGGTTGTTTGTATTGGATCACAGGGATTATTTTCATCTGTTCCGTTCTCAATTTCATTATCATCGTCAATTCCATCCCCATCAGTATCATCAGAAGTTGCATATGGATCTGTTCCATTTTCAACTTCATCTCCATTAAGTACACCATCGTTATCACAATCCCCTCCTTGCCAGACGGTATTGTCTTCATCAAAACCTGTATAACCAGCTACCTGTGCAGGATCACAAGGATTATTTTCATCGGTACCATTTTCAATCTCATTGTCGTCATCGATTCCGTCCCCATCCGTATCTACAGATTGTGCATAAGGGTCTGTACCATTTTCAAATTCATCTCCATTTAATACGCCATCATTATCGCAATCTGCTGCTTGCCAGATGCTATTATTTGGGTCATAACCAGTGTATCCCGCTACTTGTGCTGGATCACAGGGATTATTCCCATCCGTTCCATTTAAAATTTCGTCCTCGTCACTAATGCCATCACCATCTGTATCATCCGAACAGGCCTGAGCTATTTGATTTTCATCTGTAGAACTAATATCATTTTGAAGGGTGCCTCCGGGTATTCCAGTTGTGTCTACAGCGGCAAGTAGTTTACCCTCTGAATCAATATCGCTTTCAGAATATCCCCCATCGCCTTCAAGTGCATCAAAACAGCCATCATTATCTGAATCGTTATCCAAATAATCGGGCAAAGCATCACCGTCGGTATTTAAACAGGTAGTAGGGGTGGTATTTCGTACCCATACCCTATGAATTGTAGATTCATCACCACCATTCACAAAATCATCAACCTCCCAACGATTGGAATTACCTTTAATGCCCCAATGTGCTGTTGCATTTTGATAAAACGGAAAATTGGTTAATGCCAAATCACCTTGGTCTTGAAATTGATTATTAGCGCTGTCAGGTAAATTAGCGGAATGCCCAGTTAATTTGGTGTTATTTGCAGCTATTCCTGCAAAACTCCCATTTCCAGTCTCTGCATAAGAGATGCCTACCGGAGAACTAAAATGAATAGTTCTGTTATGGTTGGAGGTTTGGGCAAACCAACGTATTTCCTCTACTGATAGCGTTGTGAAATAAGTATTGCTAATATGCCCCCAAGATGTAGAGCCCGATTCGTCCGTTCCTAATGCACTTGTACTTAAGATGGGGAGGTCTTCTCCTGTATTTACAATTTCCAAATCTGGGTTCGAACCACCGGAATGGACATACTGCAATACAAGTACCCAACCACCGCCGTTGCTTACATCAACATCAGCCTCAAATACACCGTTACCTAAATCGAAGAAATACCTACCGGATTGTGATACAAGATTTGCTTCATAAATTGAGTTAAAAGGAGCCTGAACAGTACCATTTCCATAGCACCCTTCATCAACATCGCTAATGCCATCGTTGTCATCATCCAAGTCAAATTCATCGAAAACACCATCAAAGTCGCTATCTTCTGTACATGCCACTGATTGTTGTGCTCCGTTCTTTGAACTAATATCGGACTGTTGCGAGCCATTTGGAATCCCATTTTGATTAACCGTCGCGGTAAGTCTTCCGTTTCCGTCAATGTCAGCAAATGTAAAACCACCATCTCCCTCTAGGGCATCAAAGCATGAGTCACTATCGGAGTCATTATCTACTACATTGGCTAGAGCATCAAGATCATCATTGCAAATAGGTATTAGAAGATTTTGAATTTCAGAACTATTAAGTGGTCTAGTAAAATATAATACCTCATCTAATAACCCTGAATAATAATTTCCTGTTGCTGCACCAAATGCGTCGGAACTACTCGTTCTACCAAAATTATGACTATCGGAATGTGCCGGAATTTCTGTGAAACCAACATTAATTGAGCCACTGTCCCTACCGTCAAGGTACATGGTCATGATACCATCATCAAATACGATAGCTACATGGTGCCAAAAATTGTCGTCAGGAAAGACAAAAGAATTATTGGATTGTTGTGATGCACTACCACCAGCTCTAACTGCATTTTCAAGGTTCTCGTCATTCAGCCGTACGGTAATTCCATTTGTACTTCCTCCTTCGTCGAGCAAAGTTTGAATTCCATTTAAATCATTCGGCTTGATCCAGAATGCATAGCTAAATTCTGAAATCGCATCATTAAGAAAGTTACCATTACTATACTGTATATATTCGGTCGAACCATTAAAAGAAGCAGCATGGCTACCTTTTTTAGCATTGGTATCAAAACTGATGATTTCACTTACAGCGTCATGGTTATTTGCAGTAATATCCAACGTTGTGTTGTCCATTGGCCAATAGGCCTCATAATCTGTGATAACTGGCAAGCAATTTTCTTCAATAGCATCGCTTAAACCGTCATTATCATCATCTTCATCACATCCGTCTGGAACACCATCGCTGTCGGTGTCTACATTATCATCAAATCCATTACAAATGTCCGTGTTATCAGGAACACCATCTAAATCGGTGTCAACACCTATGGTTATAATGGCGTCTTCAGTTATTGATATTTGGACGGATTCAAAAGCTCCGGAACCTCCAGAATTGTTGCCTGGCAAAAACTGAATTGACTCAGTAGCGGAAGATGCAACAAATACTATGGTTTCTGTGCCCCAACTATTTTCGGTTATTCCATTAATCGTTTGCAATCCATTGCTGCCAATTTGGTAACGGAATGAATCATTGAATTCAGTAGAGTAGGGCCCAATTGCCGTTAGTGTATAAATTGTAAGTTGATATACCACTCCAACGCTTAACCCAGTAATATTGGTTTCAATCACTTCTTCAACCCCTGTAGGCCCTAAATCTCTTAATGAAATCCAATTGGTATGGTTATTTGGTGGTAGGGGCAAGGGAGCAGCGGTCCAAGAAGTACCACCGTTACTGGTACCTGATGTTGCTGCAAAATTTCGATCTGAAATATCTGGTGTTCCATTAGCAATTGACCAACCGGTAGGCGCGCATATTGCACAGTTTGGTGTGCCATCAGTTGCTGCAATTTCTTGGGCACGTAGTTGTACACAACCGAAAGCAAATACGAATACAATAACTAAAAGATGTACAAAACGGAGGGGCAGTAGACTCCTCCCAATTGTTATTTTCATTAGTGGCAGTGTTTAACTTTAGTTTATCTGTTTGGCTTCTGCTTGAGAGCAGAATTTCAAAAATAAGTTGTTTTGTTTGAGGAATTTACCCTTTTTGGATGAATGGAATAACTTTTTGGATTAACTAAATCAAAATGGTCAATCAGCTAAAAAAATATGGTTTGATTCCCCATTAAGAAAATTATAGAACCAAAACTTATTTTTTCAGCCCCAGCTCCTTTCCTTTCTCAAGCATAAATTCATGTGCCGCTCTGTGTTCATTGGGGATTACACCCTCCAATATTGCCTCCTTTATAGCTTCTTTGATAATGCCAATTTCCTTTGATGGCTTAAGGTCAAAGGTTTTCATTATTTCTTCACCTGTAACTGGAGGTTGAAAATTTCGTATTCTATCCCGTTCTTCAACTTCAATTATTTTTTGGCGTACAAGCTTAAAATTGTTTTTGTATTTCCGTTGTTTTTTTGGGTTTTTCGTAGTGATATCAGCTTCACAAAGAGTCATTAAATCTTCTACAAATTCACCCGCATCGAATACCAATCGACGAACAGCAGAATCGGTAACGTGAGCTTCGGATAGTATTATTGGCCGAGAGCTCATTAAGACCATTTTCTGAACAAATTTCATTTTTTCGTTCAATGGCATTTTGAGTCTTTTAAAAAGTTTATAGACCATTTTGCTGCCTACAAATTCATGTGCATGAAAAGTCCAACCAATCTTTTTGTCAAATCTTTTCGTAGGGGCTTTTCCTATATCATGTAGTAGCGCAGCCCATCTAAGCCAAAGGTTATTAGTGGTCGCGGCAATATTGTCGACTACTTCAAGTGTATGCCAAAAATTATCTTTATGTTTTTGCCCTTCTACCTCTTCTATTCCCTGAAGTGCCTTAAGTTCAGGTAGAATATATCTTAAAAGGTCAGTTTTGTGCATTAATTCAAATCCCTTCGAAGGCTTTTCACTCATTAAAATTTTATGGAGTTCGTCTACGATACGCTCTTTTGAAATAATCTGAATCCGATCTTTATTTTCTGTTATTGCCCTTAAGGACTTAAGTTCAATAGTAAAATTGAGCTGTGTGGCGAACCTAATGGCCCTCATCATTCGCAAAGGATCGTCGGAATATGTTATACCTGGCTCTAAAGGAGTTCGTATTATACCTTTATTCAAATCTGAAATTCCTTGAAAAGGGTCCAACAAATCTCCGAATGTTTCCTTATTCAAGGATAGTGCTAAGGCGTTAATCGTAAAATCCCGTCTTTCTTGATCATCTTTTAAAGAACCATCCTCAACGATAGGTTTTCTACTGTCCCTTCGGTAACTTTCTTTCCTTGCACCTACAAACTCCAATTCCAACCCCTCTGATTTGACCATTGCAGTGCCAAAATTTTTGAAAACCTTGACTTCAGGTTTTCCTGATAACTTTTTTGCAACTGCTCGTGCCAGTTCAATTCCACTTCCAATGGCCACAATGTCAATATCTTTAACTTGGCTTCTTCCTAAAAAATAGTCGCGAACAAACCCCCCAATTACATAGCATTCAAGGCTTAGCTCATCTGCGGTGCTGCCTATAATTTTGAATACTTTATGTTGAATTGCCTCTTTGTGATTCATTTATATTTTTGTAGACCTAGAATTTTTTATCAGGTCTTAATAACTTTAACCTTTCCGTCAACCGATAGTTTTATTATCGTGGAGCGTTGTGATTTTCTATTTTCCAAGGGCAAATTTACCACATACTCAACACCATTTAAAATGTCTTTACTGATGTCATTGAACGATTTTGGTATTCGTTGTCCATTAAAATTGGCAGCAGTAAATACAATTGGCTTCTTGAATTTATTGATAAGATATTGACAGAACTTGTCGGTTACGACCCTTATTGCTAAAGTTTGGTCTTCCAATATTAAATTTTTGGCAACACCATTGGGTTCATCATATAGTATTGTCGTAGGCTTAGATGCTAAGTCAATGATATCGTAGGCCAATTTCGGTACTTCCTCAACGTGCCTTTCGAGCATCGATTGATTCGCTACAAGACATGTGAATTCATGGGGTTCATTTCTTTTTTTAAGCCCAAATAATTTTTCAATGGCCGAAGCATTTGAAGCATCACAACCGATACCCCAGACCGTGTCGGTTGGATAACAAATCAGCCCCCCATTTTTCAAGACCTCATGACATTTGTTAATCTCCTCAGTCATTCAGTTTTAAATTGAAGAAGTTGGTCAGCGCCAACCATTGAGTCCTATTTTTGTCTTGACCAATATTCTGTTTTTTTAAGGAAACTATTTGACTGCCAAAAATTGGTAATGGCTCCTTTGTCAATTTGCTTGATTGAATTGATTCGGTATTATTCATTAAGGACATTGCTTTGAACCAAAGATCATCCGCTTTTGGTGCAAGTTCTTGGAACAACGCTTCATCAAAAACACGTTCATTTAAGGCTTTGGGAGGATATATGGTTCCGGATGAGCCTATGGGGAGAAGACTTTTGGTTTTAATCGAAGCATCAAAAATTGTTGGCCATTCTTTATAGGGAAGCAAATCCCCTTTTGGTGAAAAACTAATTATCCTACTTTGATTACTAACTATGTTCTTTGGATGCTCCAGATGTTGCTCGTATAAGTAACTCAACCAATTTTTCTGATAGTACAAATCATCGTCACAGGTTACGATAGTTTTATTGGGAAACCTTTTTAACGTAGGTATCAATTTCATGTGCGGACAATCCATTTCGGAATAATGTATTTCAAATCGTTCACCCTCTAGTTTACGAAGTGATTTAGGAATGTGCGCTTCAAGGTTGGTATTGATATTTAATATGATTTTTTCTGGTATTTGATCTTGGTTTAAAATACTCCTTATGACCAAATGCGCTTTCTTAAGTCTTGGCATAATCGTCGTTAAGGATACAATAACCGGAAGTATTTCCTTTTTGGAAATCAACTTTTGGGGTGGGATATAGCCCAAATTTATTTCTTGAAATAAGGAAATAGGTAGTTCTTTTAATTTCATAATTAACCAAAAAAGAGAAGTTCAGAATTGTCAATCATCTGCTTTATTGAAAAATCGTTTTCAATTCTTTGCCGTAAAACTAGGGGATTAAATTCTATCGAATTTCCTTCAATTCCTATTAAGGCCTCAGCCATGGATTTCGTATCATCAATGTCAACTATGATGCCGTATTTGCCAAAGCCCAGTAATTCTTCGCTTCCTTCAACACGAGTCGAAACTACTGGTTTGCCATGACTCATGGCTTCGTTGAGAACGTTTGCCATTCCTTCAAACCGAGAACAAAGAAGAAAGGTATCCAATCCACTAAAAAAAGCTGACATATTATTTTGGTAACCTAAAAAATGAATTCTATTTGAAAATTTTGATTGTGCGACCAATTCATGTATTTCATTTTTAAGTGGTCCTTCGCCAGCATGTACAATATGAAAGTTTTCTGGAAGATGAGATATGATTTTGGGTAATTGGTCAAATCCTTTTTGTAGGCTAAATCTTCCGGCACATCCTATGATAAAAGCACCTTCAGGCAGACCTAATTTCGATTTAAGGTCAGAGTTTTGATTGCGTTCAACAGGGATTTTAAAACCGTTGTAAATCCGGTAAACATTTTTTGTAGTGAAAAGCGTATTGGAATTAATCAGATGGTTTTTTAAGGAATCACTATTCACTAAAACTTTAGAATTGAATAAGTTGAATACCAATTTGTATTTAAATCCATTTCTAATGGTCCGTTTAATTCCTAAATAAAGAACGATTTTGGGAATTTTTGCAAGGTACGCTGCAAAACTAACCAACCACCAGTCTTTTTTTAAAGCAGCAAAAGCAACCTTGGCCTTAAGTTTTTTCAACAATCGGTAGTAGTTGATAATAACAAATAGATTTAAATCGCCACCCCTGCTTGATATTTCAATAACCGAAACATTGGTCAAATTCTTGAAGCGTTCTTTGAAAGTGTTTTTCAACAAGACAATATGAACATCATATCCTCGAAGACCGAACTGTTTGGCTCGGAGCAAAACGTTTTTTTCAACTCCACCCCAAGTGTCCGTTGGGCAAAAAAATACAATAACTGACAATCTTCCGGTTTGAGGGAATAAATATAAACCATCATACTTTCATATTTTTGTCGGAATGAACACTATGGAAAAACCTATTCCAAAAATTTCGGTTATAATTAGCACCTATAATTCAGAAGAATGGCTTAAAAAAGTTCTTTGGGGGTATAATTTTCAACTTTTCAAAAATTTTGAAGTGGTTGTAGCAGATGATGGGTCCGGACCAAAAACCAAGGCCCTGTTAGAACAAATGCAGGAGGAGGTTTTTTATAACATCGTTCATGTCTGGCAGGAAGATGATGGTTTTCAAAAATCACGAATCTTAAATAAGGCATTACTTGCGTGCAACGCCGATTACATAATTATGAGTGATGGGGACTGCATTCCTAGAGAGGATTTCGTAGAAGTTCACTATATAAACAAAGAAGAGGGGTTTTTCATTTCAGGCGGATACTACATGTTGCCGATGAATATTTCGCAATTGATTTCCAAAGAAGATATTAAAGCCCAAAATTGTTTTAATATCAACTGGTTAAAGGAGAAGGGTATTCCTAAAACCTTTAAGAACAACAAATTGACTGCCAGTGGTTTCATATCAAGATTCTTAAATGCAATGACTCCGACCAATGCTAGTTGGAATGGTCATAACTCTTCTGGTTGGAAGTCCGATATTCTAGAAGTAAATGGCTTTGATGAACGTATGCAATATGGTGGTCAAGATAGGGAGTTAGGGGAACGTTTATTTAACTCAGGAATTAAATCAAAACAGTTGAGATATAGTGCTGTTTGTGTGCATCTAGATCACAAACGAGGTTATAAAACTCCAGAGTCGATAGCTAAAAATCAAGCAATCAGAAAGACAACTAGACAAGAAAATTTATCTTGGACGGACTACGGCATCACCAAAAAATAGGTGAGTTCGTTTTTTTTCTCCAATCTTTTTAATTCTTTAAACCGCTCGAGTACACCCAAGGCATTTAGATAGCAGACAATTATACCCTTTTTGCCATCAAGTATTCCAAGTCTAATAATGTAGTGGTTGAAAAATTTCCATGCTGGTCTGAATAACATGGCGAAATAGCTGAAACTTTTCTCTTTGTAAAATGCTTCTTTCGCTTTCAAGCGACCATATTTAAGCATTTTACCTTTGTAATCATCGTAGTTTTTATAACAAAAATGCGTTAGCTTTTCATTCAATATACAAGAAGAACCATCTACCTCTAAACTCTCGTGAACCAATTTTTTATCAGTAAATTTTACTTTACTTTTTCTAAAGAGACGATGATTTTTATCTGTTTGCCAACCGCTGAAACGCAAATGTTTGTCTTTGAACATAAACTTTCTGTAAAACCAATAGGCCTCACAGGCATTCGGGTTTTCAATCGTACTCTTAATTTCTTTTTGAAGCTTATCGGAAACAACCTCATCTGCATCGACAAATAAAATCCAATCATTGGTTGCCTGATTCATGGCAAAAGACTTTTGAGCAGTGAAATTTTCAAAAGGATGTTGAATAGCCTTGACCTTAGGATGATTTTCTAGATATTCAAAAGTACCATCGGTACTGTATGAATCTACTACGATAATTTCATCGGCAAAGGAAATAGCATTAATACATTTTTCAATGTATCCGATTTCATTGTAAGTAATTACAAGGGCTGATAATTTCTTAGATGGGGTATTCAAATCAGCAATAGTTTTGGTTTTTGGTTAAAAGCGGCAAAATTATAACAAAAAAAATCCTTAATTATTATTCGGTAGTACAGAAAATTCTTTCGGCATTTATCTTTACTTATAAGATTCATGGTAACAGAAAAGGTTGGGTATATTTGAAAAATAATTTTATACAATGAATTATTGGTTTCTATGGCTTCCCGCAATTGGAGTTTTTGCTTTCCTCATGGGAAAATTTATAAAGCATAAATCTCTTTATCCTTTCATGCCATTTAAGTATGATTTCCGTAAAAGGAGGAACACCTTTCGTAAGGTAATGGGTTTGCTTTCAAAGACCAAGGCCAAAATGATGATTGAGACTGGAACTTCAAGAGAAGGTCTCAAGGGCGCAAAGAGCAACGGAGCCGCCACTATCGTATTTGGTAAATGGGCCAGCGAGAATGCCGCTTTTCTTCACTCCGTAGATATTAACGAAAAGTCTGTTGCAAATGCGCAAACCGAGGTAGACAAACAAAAATTAAACGAATGGGTTAAAATCCACGAATCTGATTCAGTTGCTTTTTTGGATGCATTTGCCGACAAGGTTGATTTTCTATATTTAGACAGTTATGATTATAGCAGCAATGTTGAAGTTCAGAAGAAGAGTCAAGAACATCATTTGAAAGAATTCAAGGCTATTGAAAACAAGCTTCATGATAAATCAATTGTTTTGATTGATGATTGTGATTTACCCAATGGTGGTAAAGGCAAATTAGTTATTGCCTACATGCTTGAAAACGGATGGAGAATTGAAGAGGAGGCTTACCAAGTACTATTGGTCCGAGAAGATTTCCCTTATTAAAAATGCTTCAAGTTTTGGCCTTATGAGGTCTGGTCGCAATCGATTGTAATACTCCGGTGCACTTTTTTTTCTATCGGTTTTCGAGATGTTCAATAAGTCAGGTTCAAAATCGGCGAGGTGCACACCGACATTACTTTTGTTCGATTTATCAGTAATCCACGCATCTTTTGATATCCATGGCGAGAAAATTGAAAAATTCGGTATGCCTAGGGCACGGGCCATATTACCAGCACCTCCCTCATTGCCAAAGTAACCCTTAGCTAGCGAAAGCACAGCTAGAAAAGAACGTAAATCAGCAATGTAGATATCTTCTCGAATGAACTTTTGGGTTTTTTCAGAACATGCTTGAATAAGTGTTGCCAGTTCTTCTTTCTGTGATGGAAGTGCATTAAGAATTATTGTTATTTCTTTATGAGCTATTATCGTATCTAGCAAATTTGCTAAATATCTAAAGGGATAAGTTTTTAAATTACTACTCCCTAAAGCCCCTACAATTAAAAAGGGTTTGGTCAAGTCGACATGATTCGTCTTTAAAAACTGCTCCGCATTAGATATCTCTTCGTTTGAAAGATGGATTTTAGGTATTTCTTTTGGATTTTTTAATTGCTCCAAAATTGGATTTAAAAGAACCAAACGTGTTTCGATTGCATCACCCATTTCGGTCTTTGGATGCTTACCTCTCTTAAAAGTTTTATCATAAATAAAACTGGAATACCATTTGTTATAAGAAATCTTAAGTGGTGCGCGAAGTCCAAGGCTTATGATATTACTTTCCAATTTGCAGTAAACATCAATGATAGCCTCGTAATTTTCTTTTCGAAGCTCTTTTATAAATTTTAGAAATTGGATTTTATTTTTTCGATGAATGGGTTTAAACTTGATTAGCTCATCTATAAATGGGTTTTCCTGTACTACTGCAGCTGTATGCTCATGTATCAAAAAATGAACTTGGCAATTTGGAATATTGGATTTTAAATGTTCACACAACAAAGAGCTCAGTAGAACATCTCCCACCATTTTTTGTTGAATGACCAAGTATTTTTTCAAGACTTTTGCTTTAGACTGCTACATCATATTCTCTAAGCGCATCGTTGAGTGAAGTCTTCTTGTTCGTACTCTCTTTGCGTTTACCAATAATAAGGGCACAAGAAACATTATATTCGCCGGCATTGAATTTTTTGGTGTAACTACCTGGAATAACAACAGAACCAGCGGGCACCCTGCCTTTCATTTCTAGTGGTCTATCACCAGTAACATCAATGATTTTGGTAGAGGCGGTCAAAACAACATTTGCGCCTAAAACGGCTTCTTTCTCAACATGAACCCCTTCAACAACTATGCAACGTGAACCAATGAAGGCATTGTCTTCAATAATTACAGGTGCCGCCTGTAATGGCTCTAACACTCCTCCAATACCAACACCGCCACTCAAGTGCACATTTTTGCCTATTTGTGCACAACTACCAACAGTGGCCCAAGTGTCCACCATAGTTCCTGCGTCAACATAAGCCCCAATATTTACATAACTTGGCATCAATATAGTACCTGGCGCTATGAAAGCCCCATGTCTTGCTACAGCATGGGGTACAACCCGGATTCCTCGTTCTTTGTAATTATTTTTTAAAGGAATTTTATCATGGTATTCAAAAATTCCGGCTTCAAGAACTTCCATTTTTTGAATTGGGAAATATAGTACTACCCCCTTTTTAACCCATTCGTTTATTTGCCATCCGGTTTCTGTGGGTTCGGCACATCGCAATTCTCCCTTATCAATAAGGTTTATTAGCTCTCTAATGGCGTCTTGGGTATTGCTTTCTTTCAGCAATTCACGATTATCCCATGCATTTTCAATACGTGCTCTCAGCTCGGTCATAAAATCGAATTTTGGCAAAGATAATTAGGCAATCAGAATAAAACCGACAATTTTAGAAGGATAACAATTTGCGTTATTTTTACCAAAATTTTCGATTGGGTAGAATAATTGGTTTGGATTTTGGAATGCGACGCACTGGAGTCGCTGTCACTGATGAATTACAGATGATAGCTTCGCCATTAAGGACGATAGAAACAGAAAATCTGATTCAATTTTTGAAAGATTACATTGCGACTGAAAACGTGGTGTTGTTGGTTATAGGTGAACCAAAACAGATGGATGGTAGTCCTTCAGAATCAGAAAAACTCATTGAACCACTCATTCAGAAATTAAAAAATGAATTTGAATCGATTGCTATTGAACGCCAAGACGAAAGGTTTACTTCAAAAATGGCGGTTAAGGCAATGATTGCTGGAGGAATGAAGAAGAAAAAACGCCAAGTGAAAGGTGAAATTGATAAGATAAGTGCGACCTTGATATTACAGTCGTATCTAGATAGAAAATAATTTATGGTACTACCGATTGTAGCATACGGAGATCCCGTTTTACGAAAAAAAGCAAAAGATATACCGAAAGACTTCCCCAATCTTGAGGTATTGGTTTCAAATATGTTCGAAACCATGTATAAGGCTTCAGGGGTTGGTCTAGCTGGTCCACAGGTAGGTCTTCCGCTCCGAATATTTGTAATTGATGCTTCTCCATTTTCAGATGATGAGGATTTGAGTGAAGAAGAACAAAATCAGCTTTCAGATTTCAAGAAAACGTTCATAAATGCCAAAATCGAAATTGAAGAGGGCGAAGAATGGGCTTTTAATGAAGGATGTTTGAGTATACCTGATATTCGGGAAGATGTGGTCAGAAAACCAGAAATAAAAATTTCGTATTTAGATGAGAATTTAAATCCGATAACAGAGCGGTATTCAGGTCTTGCTGCGCGGATAATTCAACATGAGTATGACCATATAGAAGGTATTTTATTCACAGACAAACTGTCCTCACTCAAAAAGAGATTGCTAAAAAGTAGGCTTGAAAAAATTTCAAAAGGAAAAATCAATGTGGACTACAAAATGCGATTTCCGAACTTAAAAAAGGGACGATAGACATTATAAAAACTTTATTTTTGCGCCTTTAAAATTGCTTTGAAATGACACTAGAAAAGATATTGGCTATTGGTGGTAAACCGGGGTTGTACAAGTTATTGACCCAGACAAGAACTGGTTTTGTAGGAGAATCCTTGATTGATGGCAAACGGGTTGCTGTTGGAATGCGTAATAATGTTAGCATGCTTTCCGAAATTGCCATTTATACTTTGGAAGAGGAAATTCCACTGCGTGAGGTATTTCAAAAAATAAAGGATAAGGAAAAAGGCGGGAAGACCTCAATAGGGCATAAGGAAGAAAAAATAAAGCTTGAAGAATATTTTTTTGAAATATTACCTAACTATGATGAAGATAGGGTGTACCCTAGCGACATCAAAAAAATTATTCAGTGGTACAACATACTTCATGACCAAGGTATAACGGATTTCTCTGAAACCGATGATGAAGATGGGACCAAGTCATCTAGTGAGGAGGAATAAAAACCTGTCTCATAATTTCCCTAATGGCTATTTTACTTAGCGATTAAACTAATTGCGAAACCGCCTCCAGGAGCTAGTTTTATAGTCTTGCTATCCCCTTTTTTAATTTCTAACTGTTCTATTTGTAAAGCTTGTGGATTGCTACGGTAATGGGCGTCGACTCCATCTCGATATAGGGCGGCCTTAAATATTTTCCCCTCTGGGAGGAAATCAAAATCAATGGTCATTTCACGGGCATTTTCATCTGTAATCCCACCAACAAACCAATTACCTGATTTTCGTTCTTCTCGGGCTATGGTTACAAAATCACCCACCTCCCCGTTAAGTACTTTACTCTGTTCCCAATCGACACCAACATCACGAATAAATTGTAAGGCTGGTCGGCCTGCATAGTTTTCAGGTAAATCACAAGCCATTTGAATCGGGCTATAGATAACCACATATAGTGCCAATTGTTGCGCTAGGGTTGTATTGATTTGATTGTCTGGTTTTTGCAGTAACGCTATTTCAAATACGCCTGGTGTAAAGTCTATTGGGCCAGCTAACATTCGCGTAAAAGCAACGATGGGTAAATGTTCTGGGGGATTGCCACCATCTGTAGCCCAGGCATTGAATTCTTGACCTCTTAATCCTTCAGCTGATATGGTGTTCGGTAAATGTCTTCGTAAACCTGTTGGTTTGATTGGTTCGTGCGCATTCACTGCAACCTCATATTCCGCAGCTTTTTCCAATGCCTTACGATAGTGGTTAACCATCCATTGCCCATGATGGTATTCTCCTTTCGGTATGATTTTACCGACATATCCAGATTTCACCGAATGCATACCATTTTCTTGCATGAGCTTATAGGCAGCGTCCATTTGTTTTTCATAGGTCCTCGGAGCGGCGCTAGTCTCATGATGCATGATGATTTCGACACCTTTGTTTTTAGCATACTCGGAAATCTCACCCAAATCGTAGTCTGAATAAGGTGTTATAAAATCAAATACCCCTTCACGGTCTTCAAAGCCAATCCAATAATTCCAGCCGGTATTCCACCCTTCTACCAGAACACCTCCAAATCCATTGGCAGCAGCAAAATCGATATATCTTTTAGTGTTTTCGGTACTTGCCCCATGCTTAACATCACCACCATCAATTGTCATACCACCCGCTTGGGTTGCCTCAAGGTCCCAAGTTGAGAGCCCTAAATGCATCTCCCACCAAATACCAACATATTTCATTGGACTAAACCATGAGATATCGCCTAATTTATTGGGTTCGTTGAGGTTTTCTATTAATCTGGATTCGATTAGGTCTCCGGCTCGGTCTGCAATTTGAATAGTTCGCCATGGCGTAACAGCGGGCAATGAGGTTTTTACAGCATAACCCAATCGGTCAGAATGAACCAAATCGCTAGTTAGTTTTAAGGCCTCATTATCAACCTTTAATGTCATACCCGAATAATCCGTAAGGTTTGCCTCATGAAAAGATAAATGTAGGCCACTATCACTGCGCATGGTCACTGGGGTATTAACCGCGTTTTCAGGAATATAAGTTGCCGCTAGATTAGGATGGTCGCGCTTACTGATGGCATCGATTTCAGAAACTTTTGTAGTGTTATATAATTGTTCGTAAATATCCCAATCACCAGGAATCCACCATGCAGTATGGTCTCCGGTCAATTGAAATTCGGTGTGCTCTTCCATTATGGTAATACTGTCATGACCCTCCTGTTCCAAAAACTCATAACGAAACGCAACACCATCATCATAGGCCTTAAAATGGATATTTAGTTTTCTATTCGGAGTCTTTGATTCTTTAAGGGAAACTATCATGCCTTGGTAATGGTTACGAACCTTTTTCTGCTCACCCCAGGGCATTTCCCATATTTCATCCTCTACAGTTTTGGTGATATTCAACAACTCCAATCCGCTTTTCAAGGATTCTTGATCTTTAAATTCAAACCCCATAGTTGAAGTGTCAATAACCATTTGGTTTTCATGGATTATGGTGTACATGGGTTCACCTTGCTCTGAAAGGAAGAAATTAATTGTATTTGTACCCTTAGGTGAGGTGACTTCGCTTATCAAGGATTCTTTAGCACATGAACCAAAAATAAGAATGAACAAAAGTGAAAATAGCGTTAAAATTAGTCTCTTCATTTTTTGAATCTTTTTAATTGGAATCGGTTGTGATTGACCTAAGATACAGGGATTTAGAATTAAAGAAATTAATTATATATAAAAAATATTAATATTATATCTAAAATAAATAAATAATATTTTATGAATTAAAACAACAATATTTGTCCCAAATCTGAGTGAACTATGAATACAAAAGTCTTTCCGGTAACAAAAAGAAACCTAGCAACAAATACACCAGTTAAAATCGCAGTTGCCATGGGTGACGGAATAGGGCCTGAAATTATGAAGGCGACGCTTAAGGTCTTAACTGCGGCTGGAGCGAATATCGAACCTGAATTTATAGAATTGGGTGAAAAGGTTTATTTGTCAGGAAACACTTCTGGTATAAGTGAACACGCTTGGAACGCGATTAATTCAAATAAAATAATTTTTAAAGCTCCAATAACAACACCACAAGGAAAAGGCTACAAAAGTTTAAATGTAACGTTACGTAAATCGTTGGGTCTTTTTGCAAATGTGCGCCCAGTTAATGCGCTCCATCCTTATGTTCCTACCAACTTTCCAAATATGGATGTTGTCATTATTAGGGAAAATGAGGAGGACCTCTATGCAGGAATTGAGCACCGTCAGACCCAAGATGTGTATCAATGTTTGAAATTGATTACCCGACCAGGTTGTGAGCGTATAGTACGTTATGCATTTGAATACGCGAAAGTATATGGCCGCAAGAAAGTAACCTGTATGGTAAAGGATAACATTATGAAAATTACCGATGGTCTATTTCACAAAGTATTCGATGAAATCGCATTGGAGTATCCTGAAATAAAAAGTAAAACACAGATTATTGATATCGGGTCTGCACGTTTGGCCGCGAAACCCGAGAACTATGATGTTATTGTTACTGCAAATCTTTACGGAGATATTATTTCTGATATTGCTGCTGAAATTGGTGGATCCGTAGGAATGTGTGGCTCAGCCAATATTGGTAAAAATGTAGCCATGTTTGAGGCGATACATGGATCTGCTCCTGATATTTCAGGACAGGGCATTGCAAATCCATCAGGTCTTATGAACGCTGCCGTAGCAATGTTGGCCCACATTGGTCAACCAGAAATAGCGGATAAAGTAAAAAACGCATGGTTAGTGACTTTGGAACAGGGTTACCATACTGCCGATATATATAAAGAGGGGGTGAGTTTGAAAAAGACGAATACCCAAGAATTTGCTGAAAAGGTTATTGAAAACTTAGGCAAAAACCCCGATAACTTGACAATCAGTTCACTAAGTAAGGGCAAAGGTACAATTCAGATACCTGATTATAATCGTAAAGAACAGAAAAAAGACTTAGTTGGTGTGGATGTCTTTATAGATTGGCAGGGTGAAAATCCAAATGAATTAGGAGACCTTTTAACTGAATTGGGCAGCTATCGTCTAAAATTAAAAATGATTACAAATAGGGGTGTTAAGGTATATCCTAAAGGTTTAAAAGAGACTTATTGCACAGACCATTGGCGTTGTAGGTTTGTAGGTGTCGATTCAAAAATAAATGGCGCCCAACCTAAATATGCCGAAATCGAGTTTGAACAAGTGGTCGCCCTTTTATCAAAATTAAACAATCAAGGTTTCGATGTAATTAAAACAGAAAACCTTTACGAATTTGACGGCCAGCGTGGTTTCTCACTTGGTCAGGGAGAATAATTGCTAGAAAAAAGTTTGTGTTAGTTAGGCAAAGCCGTCCAGAATTTAGTGTTTAGGGCGGCTTTAATCTTTACTAATTTTCTTGTAGATTTCTTTTTTCTTTTTCCATGGTACCTTTTGTGATGGATAATAATTTACATCATTTCTATCTAAAAATGGTTGTTGGTCAGCCAATCGTTCTTTGTACTCCTCCCAGTCCCTGTCCTCGGAATTTGTCCATCCCAACTCAGCATAACCAATGGCTCTAGGAAAAGCTAAATAATCCATCTCGGTACTATTACTTATGGTTTCAGACCATAAAGGAGCTTCAATTCCTAAAATATTTTCTTTTGGTAAACCTTCAACAAAGGTTTCGGGGTCCCAGTTGTATCCCTCATCTACCTCAATATAGGCTGCCCAATGCAATCCATGTTCCGATAGTGAATCATACTGCATATCTAAATAGGCCTTGGTCGCTGGTGACATTATAATTTGCCCTCCCTTTTTTACGGTTTCCAAGGCACTTTCTGGTTCATTCCAGAATTGTCCGACCGTCGAAGAATCTAGGTTGGCTTGCGCTATTTCGTTCCATCCCACCGCACGTTTACCATGTTTACGTACTATTTTTTCAACTTTTTCAACGAAATGTATATAATCGGCCTTTGATGTCACATGACTTTCGTCACCACCAATATGAAAATATTGGCTCGGAGAAATTGCTGAAATTTCGCGAACAACATCGTCCAAAAAGGCATAAACGGTATCCTTTCTAGCAGCAAATGAACTGTAACCAACCAGCATATCGGTTCGAACTCTGGGTTTATCGGCTTTTCCTCCGGCATGAAATATTGGATAACTTAGGTTGGCTGCGTTGGTGTGCCCTGGCATATCGACTTCTGGTATTATTTCTATATGGCGTTCAGCTGCGTATGCTACCAAATCCTTAAATTCTTCCTGGGTATAGAACCCTCCTTCACCACCACCTACTTCGCTTTGACCTCCGATTTCAGTTAGTTTTGGCCACGACATAATTTCAATACGCCACCCTTGGTCGTCTGTCAGGTGCATATGGAACTTATTGTATTTGTAGTATGCCAATAAATCGATAAATCGCTTTACCTCTTCAACTGTGAAAAAATGACGTGCTACATCTAGCATAGCACCGCGATATTCAAAATTTGGTTCATCAATAATTTTTCCTGAAGGAATGAGCCACATTGGTTGCTCAGCAAGGGTATCATTACTTTGTTCCGGAATTAATTGTCTTAAAGTTTGAATGCCGCGAAAGGCACCAGCTGCCGTTTTCGCATTTAACAAAACAGAATCGTTTTTGATATAAAGTTCATAGGCCTCGTCTGATGTCATCTCTAGGGAATCTGATTGATTGATGAATATTAGTCTTTCAATTGATTCGCCGTCCAATTCATTCACTGGTATGTCAAGGTTTAGTCTTGATTTTAATTTTTCTGCCAAGTAATTACCAACTTCTTCGAATCCATCGAATACTTGATTGGTGTAAATTGCTGTCTTAGAATCAAGTCCAAAAGCAGAATTTGTGGGTATTACCTTAAGGGGTTTGGGTATAAGGCTGTTTTGTGACAAATCGGTCTTGGGATATTCAATTTTTTTCTTCGGCGGTTCGCAACATACCACTATCAAAAGTGTAACCAAAAGGGTTATACCAAGTCTTAGTTGATTTTTCATTTTTTCTAGTTAACGTGAGGTTTGAGTTCTTTTTCCCAAATGTCATAGCCATCTTTGGTCATGTGAAGTCCGTCTTCAATAAATAAGGATTTATTTAGTTTACGGCCATTTAGCATAACCTGCCAAACATCGACAAAGGTTACATGCGCCACTCTTTGGGCATAGTTCTTTATCTCTTTGTTTAAACGACGGTATTTTCTGCGAAGCTTCCATCTATCTATACTTGGTTTCGCTGAAATTAGATATACTTCGGTGTTGGGTAATTTTTTGTGTATTTTGTCTGTAATTCTTTCTAAATTATTTAGAATTTCCCTCCATTTTTTTCCGTTGGCAATGTCATTATCCCCTTCATAAACAAATACTTTTTTTGGGTTATAGTTGATGACAAGTTCATCGATATACCCGAGTAGGTCATACGATTCAGAGCCACCAAAACCTGTATTCAATATTTGGGTTTGCGGAAACCTTTCTTGTAAATCTTTCCATAAGCGAATACTGGAACTCCCTGTAAATACAATGGCACTTTCTTTATGATTCCAGGTTTTTTTAATTCGCTCTTGAATATTGTTTACTTCTTGCGAGTAACCAACGTTTTTCTGGCCAAAAACAAGACCGCTCAAGAGCAAAAAAAGTGATAATAGGATGGTTTTATACATAGGTCTTAGCAAATTCTTTTTTACGGATTGAACTATAGTTCTCGGTAATAGTACCAAATTTAGCATAAAGTGGATGTTTTGGAGAACCATTTTTGTTTTTGGAAATTATCCTTGCGCTGGGGAAGAGTTTTTGCATATCAACATCCCTCTTATTTTCGTATACCGTGCTAAAGTTTCCCCAAGCAAAGACCACTTCAGAAAGATTTGGTCGAATTGATTTGAGCCAATTGTCATTTTGCCTTAAAAAGGAATAATCATTTAGATTTTTTGGATTTGTAGCGATAAATGGAAAACAATTTCCTAAAACCAGCCCGCCATATCCATTCAATTTCGCAAATGAAATGAGCTTTTTCGTGGTAGCATCATCCTTAACATCATCTGCGACAGAAGGATTCAACCCAATAAAAAGAACCTTTGGAAGTTTCTTGTCCCAACATCGCCAAAGTAAGAACCTATAATTAAGGCAATTACTGAAAACCGCACCTTTTTCTAAGTTTAAGTCTATCAATTGTTTTGAACTAAACCTTGTGAAACACTCCATTCATAAAAACGCTCAATCCAAGTGTCGGAAGGCAGACCTTGTGGTCGCATGCCAAAACCGTGACCGCCTTTGGCATACATATGAAGGGCCACTGGTTTTTTTGCTTCCAACATCGAGGTATAAAGGTCTATAGAACCTTTTGCTAACCCGAGTGGGTCGTCGGTTGCACAAATTATGACCATTGGGGGCATATCAGGCTTTGGAGGTTGTACTGGCATTGCATCTGTCCAAAAATACACAGGTACCAAAAAATCTGGTCTGGTTGATTCGGTATAATTATATCCAATACCCATGGTTACAGCTCCGCCGGCAGAAAATCCCATAAATCCGATTCTATTTGGATTAACACCATATTCATTGGCGTTTTTACGTACATGCTTTATTGCATTTAAACCGTCTTGGATGGAGTAGGGCATGACCATCGTCACTTTCTCACGAATTTCCTCAGGATTTTCCATAGCCAATTTTGATATATCAGCAACACCGTCATCGCCAGTTGGAACTAGGTGGTATTTAAGTACAAACGCAGTAATTCCTTTCTCGTTAAGCCACTTGGCAACCATATTGCCCTCACTTTCTATGCTGAGCGCATAAAGTCCGCCCCCGGGGGCGATAATTACCGAGGTACCATTATTATTATCAGGGGTAGGTCTAAAAACCTCCATTGTAGGCTTAGAAACATTGGTAACTACCTCCGTTTGCCAAATTTTCGAGAAATATTCCTTTTCGGAATTGGGCCAAAAAATTTCACCGGTATGTTCTTCAGGTAATTCAACAATTTCTTGGGCAAAAATATTTACACATAGCAATAATGTCAAAAGGTATATGGGATATTTCATTGCATTAATAATTTAACTAAAAATACAATTTTGAAACCGATACAATAATGACTTTATAAAAAGCTTCTAAGTACTGTTTTAGAAAGAAAAAAGGTCTTTTATAAAAAAAGACCTTTTACGCATTAAGACAATTTATGTCTATTAGGCATCATTTGGGGATAAAAATTTATAAACCAAACCTGCTAATGCGGCACCAACCAACGGGGCCAACCAGAACAACCATAGCTGACTTATGGCCCAATCACCAACAAACAGGGCCTGGCTTGTACTTCTGGCAGGATTTACCGATGTATTCGTTACTGGAATACTTATCAAATGAATAAGAACCAATCCCAGACCAATGGCCAAACCAGCAAACCCCTTAGGGGCTTTAGGGTGTGTTGCACCAAGAATAATAATTAAGAACATGAATGTCATCACCACTTCAGTTATAAGGGCAGAAAGCATATTATAACCTCCTGGCGAATGCTCACCATAACCGTTAGCAGCGAACCCACCAATTTCAAATCCTGATTTTCCGCTAACTATTAAGTAAAGGATTCCGGCACCAGCAATTGCACCAAGTACCTGCGCTATAATATAAGGTAATAAGTCTTTTTGGTCGAAACGACCTCCAATCCAAAGTCCTACGGACACAGCAGGATTCAAATGGCAACCGGAAATATGACCAATGGCATAAGCCATAGTTACCACAGTGAGTCCAAATGCAAGGGCAACACCGGCGAAACCAATACCGAGTTCTGGGAAAGCAGCGGCTAAAACTGCACTACCGCAGCCACCCAAAACCAACCATAAAGTCCCGATAAATTCTGCAACGAGTTTTTTCATAATAGATAGTTTTTAGTTATTAATCGACCTAGTCTTATGAAACCAGGTCTTGGTTAGAAATCATAAAAATTAATATAGTTGACTGATTTTCAATTGAAAAACAACAACTATAGAATTTTGACACCCTAAATAACTAGAAGTCACATTAAAATTTTAAAAGAGGATTTTTCGATTCTTAAAGGCGCAGTTGAACATTTTGTGGATTTCTCCGCTGTTTTTCAATTTGGTTCAAATCTAAACCGCAAGAAAAACTGTTTCAAAGTACTTTTACTCAAGAATGAAATTGTTTGAAAGCACATCTCTAGAGTTACGACCGACCATGACCTTAAAATCTCCAGGTTCTACGATCCATTCATAATCAAGGTTATAAAATCCCAGTTCTTTTTCGGTAAGCTCAAAATGAACCGTTTTTGACTCCCCTGCCTGAAGTTGTATTTTTTCAAAGCCTTTGAGTTCTCTAACCGGGCGAACAAGACTGGCATAAGGGTCTTGTAGGTATAATTGAACAACTTCTTCACCAGCTATAGTGCCAACATTACTGACAATTACAGAGACTTTAATGGTTTTTTGGTCAGTAGTATCAATTGTTAAATCCTTGTATTCGAAAGTTGTATAGCTTAATCCATATCCAAAAGGGTACAATGGACTATTCTGCTCATCTGTGTAGTGTGACCAAAATACATTCCCTTCTTTATTATCAGGTCTACCTGTACTAAAGTGATTATAATAAATAGGCACTTGTCCTATGTTTCTAGGAAAAGTCATGGGTAATTTGCCACTAGGATTATAATCACCAAACAATACTTGGGCTATGGCGTTACCTGATTGACTACCCAAATGCCAAGTCTCTAAGATGGCGGGAATATGTTCATCTTCCCAAGACAAGGTTAACGGACGCCCGTTCATTAATACCAGAACAATATTAGGGTTGACCTTATGAACCGCTTTTAACAATTCTCGCTGTATACCAGGAATTTCCAAATTTGTACGACTTCTTCCTTCACCACTCATAAAACCATGTTCGCCTAATACCATAACAACCACTTCGGCATTTTTCGCTGCGTTTACAGCTTCGCTTATACCTGTGGTATCAGTGCTATTTATTTCAACATTTTTCAAAAAACTACCGCTATTAAAAGCTGTTGGACCTTTTACATATTGAAATTTCGAAGTGTAATTTTTTATTCCTTCGATAACAGATACAGCTGTACCATCCTCAGAGGCTAACCGCCAGCTTCCCAATGGACTGTTCTTATCATCGGCCAAGTCCCCAACAATCAACACTTTGTTTTGATTTTTGTTCAATGGCAATAGCTTACCATCATTTTTTAAGAGAACAATACTCTTTTTGGCCATTTCCAATGCTGCAGCTTGATGGTTAGGATGATATATGGTTTCCATTTCCCGTCTTTCGTCAGAATACTTAAATGGGTCGTCAAAAAGTCCTAGTTCAAATTTTACCTGTAGAATTCGGCGAACTGCATCATCAATTTTTTCTTCATCGACCTTACCATCTTGTACCAATTGAGCAAGGTTCTTCAGGTAAACACCAGAAGCCATATCCATATCGGAACCGGCATTTGCAGCCAATTTTGCGGCTTGTGTTGAGTCTTTTGCAAATCCATGGGCCTGCATTTCAGCAACGGAACCCCAATCAGAAACTACAAAACCATCAAAACCCCACTTCATTTTTAAAATTTTTCGTTGAAGGTTTGCATCTCCCGTGGCAGGTACTCCATTAAGCGTATTAAAGGCATTCATAAAAGTTTTTACCCCTGAATCAACAGTCGCCTTAAAAGGTGGTAAGACCGTATTATATAATGAATACAAACCAATGTCTACCGTGTTATAATCCCGACCGGATTCTGCAAACCCATAGGCGGCGAAGTGTTTGGCGCATGCCGCAATAGTGTTAGTAGCGGAAAGATCTTCTCCTTGAAAACCATTAACCCTAGCCTCTGCGATTTTAGCACCTAAAAAGGAATCTTCACCAGCTCCTTCCATAACCCTGCCCCATCTGGCATCACGCGATATATCAACCATTGGAGCAAATGTCCAATGTATACCTTCGGCAGAAGCCTCAATTGCTGCTATTCGTGCGGAATTTTCGATGGCTTTTAGATCCCAACTAGCCGCCTCGGCAAGAGGTATTGGGGCAAGTGTCTTTTGACCATGAATGACATCAAGACCAAAAAGTAAAGGGATACCTAATCGTGTTTCTTCAACAGCAATCTGTTGTAGCTTACGGGTTTCAACTGCACCTCTAACATTAAGCATGGCGCCTACCCACCCATTTCTTAAGTGCTCGTATTTTTCAGCCGCAGAGCCCTGTTGCGGCACAGGACCCGTGACATCGTAAAAACCAGAATAGAGGTTCATTTGACCAATTTTTTCCTGTAAGGTCATTTGGTTTATTAATTCCTCAATTTGTCTATCATAGTCGGTTTGCCCCATGAGGTTAAAGGTAGTGTTTGCTATAATTACTAGAATGCTAAAAATCTTTTGAAGAACCATGACTTTTTATTTTGAGCAAGGTATTGGGGAGCCCTTTCTAAAAAAAGGACAATTGTCAGTTATTGGTTAATAACATTGGGATTCTTTTTTCCTTATACAGGAGGCTTTAAAGACGGGCTTTGTAGTTTTAACTGATTAATCGAAAACATGAACGACAGAAAAGAACAACTGCTTGCTTTTGATCGTCTGCTAACCATTATGGAAGAGCTAAGGGAGCAATGTCCGTGGGATAGGAAGCAGACAATGCAATCACTTAGACATTTAACGATTGAAGAAACCTATGAATTAGGGGATGCAATATTGGAAAATGATCTTGATGAGGTTAAGAAGGAATTAGGTGATTTGTTGTTACATATTGTTTTCTATTCGAAAATTGGTTCTGAAACCGAGGATTTTGATATCGCCGATGTTGCCAATGGCATTTGTGAAAAATTGATTAACCGGCATCCACATATCTATGGAGATGTTGAGGTCAGCGATGAAGAAGATGTAAAGCGAAATTGGGAGAACATAAAACTCAAGGAAGGAAAAAAGAGTGTCCTAGAAGGTGTTCCCAATAGTCTTCCTGCTTTAGTAAAGGCAAATCGTGTGCAAGAAAAAGTTGCAGGCGTTGGATTTGATTGGGAAAAACCAGAACAAGTTTTTGAAAAGCTTCAAGAAGAAATGGGGGAGTTGCAAGAAGAAGTAAAAGCTTCCAATCAAGATAAAATTGAAGCGGAGTTTGGTGATGTTTTATTCTCGATGGTCAATTATGCAAGGTTCTTAGGAGTTAATCCGGAAAATGCACTAGAGCGCACCAACAAAAAATTCATTCAAAGATTTCAATATTTAGAAGAAAAGTCAAAAGAACTCGGTAAGACCCTAATGGATATGTCCTTGAAAGAAATGGATGTCTTTTGGGAAGAGGCCAAACAATTAAATTCTAAGAATTGAAAGTAGTCTTTGTTTCTTCGAGTAAAAAACTAAACGTTTAAAAATCCAATCGAATTATCAATAATTACACCAGAGAGTTTGTCTATAATTTAAAACTTGCCTATCCAGTGATACTGGGTATGTTAGGTCATACTTTTGTGGCCTTTGCCGATAATATAATGGTAGGTCAGTTAGGTACTGCAGAATTGGCCGCAGTTTCTTTGGGTAATAGTCTGATTGTTGCATTTATGTACGTGGGTATTGGATTTTCCACAGCGATTACTCCACTTGTTGCCGAGGCCGATGGGGCAAATAACAAACCCGAAGCAAAACATGTATTGAAACACGGTTTGGTGTTATGCACACTTCTTGGCATTGGTCTATTTCTGTTAATATTGGCTTGTAAGCCATTATTATACCTAGCAAAGCAACCTGAAGAAGTTGTTGAACTGGCCATTCCTTATTTAAATCTCGTAGCATTTTCAATTATACCCATGTTGATTTTTCAAGCATTCCGTCAATTTTCTGAAGGAATGTCGCAGACCAAGCTCCCAATGTATGCTACCATTATCGCAAATGTTTTAAATGTAATTATCAATTACCTCCTCATTTTTGGGTCATTTGGGTTTCCTAAAATGGGAATAATCGGAGCGGCTGTGGGAACATTGGTTTCTCGATTCGTAATGCTCATTTTTCTTTTTGTTGCTTTACGAATTCGAAAAGAGTACAAGGAGTTTGTTTCCAATTTCGATTTTAAAACGCTTAAAGGCAAAATGTTCAAAAAACAACTGAATCTTGGATTACCATCCTCTCTGCAGGTATTTTTTGAAGTTGCCATCTTTACTGGGGCTATCTGGTTAAGTGGTGTTCTTGGTAAAAACCCTCAAGCCGCCAATCAAATTGCACTAAACCTAAGTAGTATGACCTATATGGTCGGAATAGGACTGAGTGTGGCGGCATTGGTAAGAGTAGGAAATCAAAAAGGGCTTCAAAATTTTAAAGAATTGAGAAGAATTGCGCAATCAGTGTTCTTTCTAACCCTAGTAATTGAAATCGCTTTCGCTTCATTCTTTTTGCTCTTTAGAGATTGGTTGCCAACTTTATATTTGGATGAAAACGACCTTTTAAATCAAAAAGATAATGTAGAGGTAATCACTTTGGCCTCAAAATTAATGTTGGTGGCGGCTTTCTTTCAAATTTCAGATGGAATTCAAGTAGTTGTTCTAGGTGCCCTTCGTGGCATTCAAGATGTGAAAATACCTACGGCCCTTACTTTTATTGCCTATTGGCTGGTTGGTTTTCCGATATCATATTATTTAGGCTTACATACCGAATTGAAAAGTACGGGGATTTGGATTGGTCTCTTATCTGGTCTCACGGTATCTGCGGTATTATTGTATATTCGATTCGACATAATGACGAAAAAATTAATCATTAAAAATTCTTGATGGAGCTGCCCAAATTTTTACTAGGTGATAATACGGATTACCCTAATGGCATTTACATTGTGCATACCGAATACCCGAGATTTGTAATAAACTTAGAAGATGACGAGGTTGAATGGCTTGAAGAATTCTCTCAAGAAGATGAACAAGAACTATCAACTGAAGCAGAAAGTCTTATTGAAGCTGCTGTTGCTTTTTATGACCGCGAAGTTTCGCGTTATGAGGATTAAAAATGATTGAAAACCTAATTGAACTTGACCAAGAGCTGTTCTTGTACCTTAATGGTCTTGGAACCGAAGGTTGGGATGGTTTTTGGATGTTCATCACAAACAAATGGGGTTCAATTCCCTTGTATTTGGTTTTATTGGTTTTCTCAATTAAGGCAGTAGGTTTGAAAAATACTGGAATTCTTTTAGTCTTGGTTGCACTCTTAATAACTTGTACAGATCAATTGGCTAATTTTTTCAAATTTGGCTTGCAACGACCAAGACCATGTCATGAAGATGTCATCTATGAACAAATGCGATTGGTCAAATCATACTGCGGAGGAAAATTTGGATATTTTTCTGCCCATGCTGCAAGCACGATGGCCTTGGCAACATTTTTCGTTACCACCTTTTATAGCAAACTTCGTTGGTATGGAGCCCTATTGATACTTTGGGCATTACTTGTTGGCTATAGTAGAATTTATATTGGTGTGCATTATCCAGGTGATGTATTTACCGGAATTTTTGTAGGAATTATTTTCGGTTGGTTATTTGCCAAGATGTATATATTTGTCGTCTTGAAATTGGGGGGATGATTTCAAACGCCAGATACTGGTTTCTTATAGCTTTAGTAGCCTTAGTCTACTTTGCAGGGATGTTCGTTACACTTTTTGAGAACGATTCGGCTCAATTTGCTGTAATGGCGATGCGAATGGTTCAAGAGAACGACTTCATAAATCTTTTTAAAGGACCAAACGACTATTTAGACAAGCCGCATATGCATTATTGGCTTGCCGCTATTTCATTCAAAGTCTTTGGGATTTACGACTGGGCATATCGTATACCTGGTATCCTAGCACTGTTTTTGGGAGCTTTTAGTTGTTTTAAGTTAGGTAAATTACTTTACGGTAAAGATACTGGTCGTTTGGCAGCACTAATCTTTCTTACTTGTCAAACAATCGTATTATCTGCAATTGATGTTCGTACCGATGCTGTTTTAACAGGGTTTACAATATTCTCAATTTGGCAGTTGGCTAAATATGTCAAATACGGAAATCTTAAGAGTATTGCTTTTGGTGCATTCGGAGCAGGATTGGCTTTTTGTACTAAAGGTCAAATTGCATTAGTGGTAATTGGCTTATCCATACTATGTCATTTAGCATATACCCGTAATTGGAAACGATTGTTGAATTGGCGTATACTATTGGCAATCATGATTTTTGGTTTGACTACACTGCCAATGTTTTACGCCCTTTACCTCCAGTTTGATATTCACCCTGAAAAGATAATTCGTGGTCGTGCTAATCGAAGCGGAATTTTATTTATTCTCTGGGAACAAAGTTTTGAACGTTTGAGTGGGGAAGGGGTTGGAAAGAACAGTAGTGACTATTTCTTCTTCTTTCATACTTTTTTATGGGTCTTTTTGCCTTGGACGGTCATCGCAATATTTGCATACTGGCTAAGATTGAAATCATTTATAAAAATGCGTTTTAAGTACCGTAATGGATTCGAATTTTTGACACTAGGGGGAATCACACTGATTTTTTTACTGATTAGTTTCGCCCAATTTAAGTTACCCCATTATATGAATATCATGATGCCTTTGTATTCAATTCTTACGGCGTCCTATTTATACCGGCTTTACACGCATGCTAAAAAAAAGGAGTTAAAAGCATTACTGGTTGTTCAGAATTTCCTTTTAGGAATCGTTTTTATTTTTTCAGTATTGGTATGCTTTTATGTTTTTAAATTTTATAGATGGTATGCATACGTTTTGTTGATAGGCCTACTTATTTCCATAGTTTATTTTGTCTTAAAAACTGAAGCAGCTTATCTAAGGGTAATTACGCTTTCTGTCTGTAGCTCCTTATTATTGAACACCGTTATGAATATTCAGTTTTACCCTGACCTTTTAGTCTATCAGGCAGGCTCTACAATGGCGAAAAAGGTAAAAGAAAATAATATCCCAGTTGATAAGATCTACAAGGTAATGGGAGATCATACTTGGGGGCTGGATTTTTACAATAGAAAACCAGTAAAAATCAGCTCAATGGCAGAACTTTCGCAAATGCGAGATGTATGGGTTTATGTAAAGGAAAATGAGCTTAAAAAGTTTTCTGATGCCGGTTTTGATTGGGACAAACAACTTGAGGTGGATCAATTTCGTATTACTCGATTGAACCTTAAATTTTTAAATCCGGATACTAGGGGTAGACAATTAAGTCAGCGGTACCTAATACATTTGAAATAAGAGTACTAATAGGTTTCCAGTCTCAATTTTTTAAAATGGTAAACCATTCCGAATAGTGAGACCAAGGCAGTTATAGTAAAAAAGGTAAGACTAAGAGCTATTGAAATATCTTTATTTAGTCCAAGCCACAACGAACCATATAAAAAGGTAACCTCCCTACTACCAAATCCACCAATTGTCATTGGAATTACAGAGACGATAGATGAAATCATAAAAACAAATAAATAAGCTGATTCATTATCAAGAACTGATAAGGCTTGCATTATGCAGCCAACCGCAGCTAATTGTAATAATTGCAATACAGCAGAATAACCTATCGAACCCCAAAAAGCTTTTAGTGCATAAGTAAACCACGCTTTGTTTATCCACCAAAATATCCCTACTCCAATGGGTGCCAATGCTGGCAAAAACCATCGGTAAGCATTGAAAGCTTGCCAATCCAAAGTTGATCCTAAGATTAATGCATAGATTAAAATCAGTAGCATTCCACTTAACCTATCAAGCAATAGAACACCAACGACTCTTTTTGTCTTAACCTTGAACTGCTTTTGAATTAAGTAGCCTTTATAGGCATCTCCACCAATACCTCCGGGAAGAAAAAGGTTATAGAACATTCCCAGTAAATATAATTTCAAATTGCTTAGCTGGGTGAGTTTAACTCCTATTGCCTTAAAATAGAGATTTAGCCGAAAAGCGTTTAAAATTTTAGAAAGCACAAATAACAAAACTGCAAAAAATAACCACATGGGTTTTGCACTTTGCAAAACTTCGAGAACATCGCCAAATTCAATTTTTGTGAAAATAAAATATAGGAGGGCGGCACTTATAATGATTTTTAGTACCGAGGATAACCTTTTACGCTGCTTTTCCGTCACCTATGGTTATTTTCTTGATTCGATATGGTCTTTTGGATTGGGACTCGTAATAGGTGCGAATTAGCAGTTCCATTACTATTCCTATAGTAAAAAGTTGTATTCCTCCTAAGATGAACATCATACCAAAAATCAATAGAGGTCTGGTACCAATATCTTCACCAAAACCAAATTTTACGATAAGTAGGTAGGCTTCGACCAAAACACCCAAAATGATAAGTAATACCCCAAAAATTCCAAACAAGTGGATAGGACGCTGAAAGTATTTACGAATGAACAAAAGTAACATCATATCAGCAACAACCTTAAATACCCTTTCCAAACCATACTTAGATTTTCCGGCGTGTCTGGCATGATGCTTAACAGGAACTTGTTTTATTTGGGCACCTTCCAGATATGCTAAAAGAGTTATGAAACGATGCATTTCACCATAAAGATTAAGTCCCTTAGCTATATCCTTTGTGAATACCTTTAATGCACAACCGTTGTCTTTGATATCTAATTTGGTCACTCTTCGGACCAAAAAATTGGCAATTTTTGAAGGAATTTTTTTAACAAGAGAGTCTTTACGTTTTTGCCGAATACCGGTTATTAAATCAAATTCTCCTTCTTCGGCCATTTGCAACATTTGCGGTATATCAGACGGATCGTTCTGAAGGTCACCATCCATGGTAATAATATACTCGCCCTGCGCATAATCTATGCCTGCAGCCAAGGCCAAACTTTGCCCATAATTTTTTTTGAGCTGTATTAGATGAACCTTTTCGTCCTCCATTTGGGTAACCGCCTTACGTGTCCCATCTGTGGAGAAATCATCCACATAGACTATCTGATAATTATATTCAGCTAGGCTTTCATGAATTTTTTGAGTCAGTAGAACTACATTGTCTTCTTCATTGTAAAGTGGCACGACAACAGAAAGCAATGCATTAGTAACGGGAGGCATAGGTTACACTTAAAATCGGGGCAAATTTAGGCTTTTATTTTAGAAATTTTTTGACCAGAAGCTTTGCTGAATGAAAAGGAGAAACCTCATTTTTTTCAATTTTTAGCAGGGTTTCAGCTATGTCCTTTTGTAAGTGAGGATTTTTAAAAAACCGAAATTTGAGCTCATTTTCTAAATTTTGCTCAAACCATTTTCTATTTTGTTCGAAACGGTTTTTGCTCAAATGACCATTACCCTCAGATTCTTCAAAGAATTTCTTTAACAGGCTCCATACATCATTCAAACCTGAACTTTCTATTGAGGAAACCATTAAAACAGTGGGAATCCATCCATTCTCTTTAGGAGGGTATAAATGCAAGGCTCGTGCGAATTCTGTTTTGGCAAGTTTTGCCTTTTTAACATTGTCGCCATCTGCTTTGTTAATAATTATTGCATCGGCCATTTCAATGATTCCCCTTTTGATTCCTTGTAATTCATCTCCTGCTCCTGCAAGCTTAAGCAGTAAAAAGAAATCGACCATGCTGTGCACCAGGGTTTCACTTTGACCGACACCGACAGTTTCAATTAGAATAATTTCAAATCCGGCCGCTTCACAAAGCACAATACTTTCCCGTGTTTTTCTAGAAACTCCACCAAGACTGTCTCCTGCAGGGGAAGGTCTTACAAAAGCATTTGGGTCTTTTACCAATGCCTCCATCCTTGTTTTATCTCCTAAGATGCTTCCCTTGCTAATAGAACTTGTTGGGTCAACGGCCAATACGGCAACCTTTTTACCCATCTTGGTCAGGTAAGAGCCGAAAGATTCTATAAAAGTGCTCTTCCCCACCCCTGGTACTCCCGTTATACCTATTCTCAAAGATGAATTTTGAATTGATAGGCATTTTGTGAGTAACAAATTAGCCATTTCGAAATCTTCCGGTCTGGTACTTTCTATAAGGGTAATCCCTTTTGCAAGTTCAGGATATTGGCCTTTAGAAATTCCATCAAATAATTCATCTACCGAGACTTTTTCGATTCTTTTCGATTTGATATTTTGAATTTGACTTGCCCTATTTTTCTCTATTGCCAAAATTCAGATGATTTCTGATTTATCGAATGTATGAAGTTTCACATAAATTTAATAGGCTAAGCTGTGGTCATCCGATTGTAAATCTTATTTTTTTGGATTATAAATAGAACAATTATGAAAATGATATTCGAAACGAACGCCACAAATACCGGTGGTCGTAATGGACATGTGATAAGTGATTCAGGAACATTGGATTTTGATATCCGAATGCCGTCACCTGAAAAAGGGCAGAAAGAAGGAACCACCAATCCTGAAGAGTTGTTTGCAGCTGCTTATTCAACCTGTTTCGCAGGGGCATTACAACACGTGGCAAAAGAATCAGGAGTAAATGATTTAGGAGATTTTAGTGTTTCGGCTACCATATCCTTTAATCAAGATGAGGATGGTTTTTATCTAGAAGCTATTTTGGATTCTTATTTACCAACTGTAGATAAGCAAAAAGGAGAAGAACTAATTAACGCTGCTCATGAAATATGTCCTTACAGTAAGGCAACTAGAGATAATATTACCGTACACTTGAATTTGTTACTAGACGACTGAATTTTTATGAATTCAGAATTTATCAAATGCCCGTTTTGTCCATTCGAAACGGGTTTTTTGTTAAATAGTGTTAAAATCAAACTATTTTGCCACATCTGAATTTTACTTCAGTCTATAAAGCAAGAACATCAAACCAACCATTTTGCAACTGGAACTCATAGAACTGTGCAAGGCAAACAATCGTAAAGCGCAAATGCAGCTTTACCGTAAATATTGTGATGGTATGTTCTGCGTTGCTATGCGGTTTTTAAAGAACCAAGATGATGCTGAAGATGTTTTGCAAGAATCTTTTATCAAGGCTTTTCAGCGACTTGAGCAATTTAGCGGTCAAGTGACTTTTGGTGCATGGCTAAAAAGGATTGTAGTAAATGGTTGTATAGATTTTTTAAAGTCGAAGCATCAGCGCACTATAGAATTGGATGAGGGTTATATGCATGTTTCGGAGGATGAAGATTGGCAGGTAGAAACAGAAGTCCATCTAGATGAGGTTAAAAAAAGTATCGAATCGCTTCCAGAGAAATATAAATATGTGGTTCAGCTGTTTCTTATTGAGGGCTACGATCATGCTGAGATATCTGAAATATTGAATATTAGTGAGACCGCATCCAGAACAAGATTGTTAAGGGGCAAGGGAATGCTGAAGGAATTATTAAAGGAATTAAATTATGGCACAGGATCTTAGGGACTTATTCGCTAAAGAACGTAAATCACAACGCTATACAATGCGTGAAGGTCATGAAGACCGCTTTCTGGATTTGCTTGATGAAAAACTTCCAGCCAAAAAAGTAAGAAAAAAGCAATATTCCTGGATTGGTATTGCTGCTTCGGTTGTTCTTCTAGTAGCACTTGGGACTTATTTTTTAATACCATCGGCTCCGGTTGAAGAAGGAATAAAGACCATTGTGGTAGAGCAAAATACGGGCATTGGTTTAGGTGACCTATCACCTGAACTTCAAAAAATAGAAACCTATTACACTACCAACATTAATGTGGCCTTGGCAAATCTTCAAGTCTCTGACGACAATAAAGAAATTGTTGACGGTTACTTGGAACGTCTAGAAGAATTGAACAAGGAATATCAAGAACTAAATAAAGAACTAAATGAAATTGGTCCAAATGACCAAACTATCGCAGCGATGGTGCAAAATCTGCAGTTAAGAGCACAATTGTTGCAAAAATTGAATGAAAAGTTGAATCAATTAAAATCATCAAAAAATGAACAAGAGACAAATATTATTTAGCGCCTTAGCCCTGTTGATAACTACAGGGTTATTCGCACAAAAATCGAAGACCTTTAACGAGTCCTTTTCCGTCGGCAACGATGCAGTGTTGAATATCAACACCAGCCATGCAGATATAGAATTTGAAACCTGGAATAAAAATCAGGTTGAAATTGAAGCCGTGATAACTTTGGAAGGAGCGACCGATGAAGAAGCTGAAGATTATTTTAAGAACCTTGATTTTGAAATAAAGGGTAACAGTAAAGAAATTGATATTACCACTGGAGTTAAAAATAGCTGGCTTTTTAGTAACTCTTCCAATGGATTTGAATTTGCGGATATTGATTTTGGATTAGAGCCATTAGTCTTGGATTTAGAATTACCTAATCTTCCAGAACTGGCAGTTTTACCCGAAATGCCTGCTTTGCCCTCAATACCTCCAATCAAATTCAATTTTGATTATTCAAAATATCAAAAAGAGGGAGAGGATTATTTAAAAGAATGGGCCGAGAATTTTGAAGAGAGTTTTGGTGAAGACTACCAAAAAGAGATGGAAGAGTGGGGCAAACGAATGGAAGAACAAGCCCAAGAATGGGAAGAACGAAATGCTGACCGTTTGGAACGAATGGAAAAACGCATGGAAGAGCGTGCCGCTGAAATGGAAAAACGTCAGGCAGAGCGAGAGAAAAGACGAGAAGAGCAAATTAAAGAACGAGAAGAGGCCATGGAGAAGCGACATGAAGCCGAGGCTAAACGTTTGGAAAAGCTGGGAAATCGATGGGAATGGGCAGAAGGTGATTCTCCGAGCATATTTTACTTTTCTTCTGATGGCATGGGAAAAAAGTATGAAGTAAAGAAGACCATAAAAATCAAAATGCCAAAGTCGGTTAAACTTAAAATGAATGTGAAGCACGGGGAGGTTAAATTGGCCGCGAATACAAAACAGATAAATGCAAGCTTGCGATATGCAAGCTTGCTAGCTTCTGATATCAGCGGAAAATACACTAATATAGATGCTGCCTATTCACCTATGGTTATTGAACGATGGAACGCAGGTAAACTAAGCACCAAGTATTCTGATAAGGTAAAGTTGACTAGTGTAAAGGATTTGAACTTGACTTCCACTTCATCTAATATTACTATTGACAGGGTATTGAACGATGTTTACATCGTGAATGATTTGGGTAATACCATCATTAATTCTGTTGATGACAATTTTAAAAGTGTTTACGTATCCTTAAAAAATGGGCAGTTGAATGCCGTTCTGCCCAAAGCTGATTGTAATGTAAACATTATAGATAGGTTGTCTGATGTCAGCTATCCCAACACTATAAATGCCAACGTGGTCAAAACTTCCAACGGATACGAAATTCAAGGATGCGTGAACGCGAAGAAAAATAACAACCCCACCTTCGAAGTCAAAGCTTCATTTAGTGAAGTGGTAATTAAATAATTCTAGGGGATAAACTCTATTTCTATAAATGCACCTCTACTTTTCTAAATCAATGTGCCTCTTCCTTAAGGTATTCCCGAAAATTCTCTTTAAATCGGTTTAAGCGAGGAATGGAAACTGCCCTGACATATGAGTTGTTTGGGTTCTTGCGTTCAAAATCTTGGTGATATTCCTCGGCCTTCCAGAAGGTGTCAAATTTGGTAACCTCCGTCACAATAGGTCTGTCATATACATTACTAGATTCTAGCAATTCTAAGTACTGTTCAATTACCTTTTTTTCATTTTCGTTTTTATAAAAAGCAATAGAACGGTATTGTGGTCCTCTATCAGGTCCTTGCCTATTTAACGATGTGGGGTCATGCGAGCCAAAAAATACCTGTACTAATGCCAAAAAAGATATTTGTTGTGGGTCATAATAGACTTCAACTGCTTCGGCATGGGTAGTTCTACCATAACCAACATCTTCATAGGTTGGATTTGCCTCTTTACCACCGGAATAGCCAGAAACTACTTCTTTTACGCCTTTCACACTTTCGAAAATTGCCTCAACGCACCAAAAACAGCCACTTGCAAAATAAGCGGTTTCAAAGTCTTGCAATTGTTCATTTGAAAAAACTTCTTTTTCTGGGATTTGGTGGGCAATAGCCTTTTCATTTTGTGCTTTTGTATTGGTCTGACAGCTGGTTGCAAAAATCAGTGCCACAAGTAGAATAACCTTTTTCATCTAAATATTTTTCTTTTGGTAGGAAGTTAAGTGGTTGCATTACAAAATCTGTGTAAAAAATTGTTAAACCATGTTATCGAATACTATCTTTTGTTGATTTTGGTTGAATGGAGCATTTATTTAAGAACATTAAAAGGGATAAATCGATTTCAATTTTGGATGCCAATATTCCAATTTCTGAGTATTATCCAATTGATTTATCAGATTCGAACAAAGACTTGGATTATGTCAATATTTCAAACCCAGAAGAATGTCAAAATTATATAGATCTGATCTTGAAAAATAGTGGGGCGAAGGTGGCATATGGCGGTTACTTGGAACGTCGAAATTTATATAAAGAATCACAATTGTTCTCTGGTCACAACCAAAGAAATATTCATTTGGGTTTGGATTTTTGGTGTTCTGTAGGTACTGAGGTTTTGGCACCTTTGGATGGGAGGATACATAGTTTTAAAAACAACTCGGAACTAGGCGACTACGGTCCTACTATAATTTTGGAACATTCTATTTTTGGAGAAGTGTTTTATTCTCTTTATGGTCATTTATCCGTTGAAAGTTTAGAAGGACTATTAGTTGGTCAAGAGATCAAAGCAAATCAAACTATTGCCAATTTAGGTAGGCCAGAAATTAATGTAAATTATGCTCCACATCTTCATTTTCAATTAGTTATGGATATTGAAGGTTATTTTGGTGATTATCCCGGAGTATGTCGTCAAGATGATTTGGAATTCTACAGTAAAAATTGTCCAAACCCAAACCTTCTGTTGGGATTGTAATTGAATAATCGATTAAATGCACTAATGTTTCGGTATGTAGTTTATTGAATTCAAAACCATAATCGGAGATTTTTAGCACTTCATCGAAGGGTGGTTCATTGACCGATAAAAGTATTCCGTAGGGCGAGATAAATATCGAAAAAGTATAGGCGAAAATACATTTGCTGTAGACAAACGGTAAATGAAAATGAAAGCTTTCCTAACACTCATATTGATTCTTGCTATTGGTACCCCTTCGATTGCGCAAGTGGATGGAGAAAAGAAAATTGAAGAAAAACCAAAGCTGATTGAGATTGAGAATTTAGAAGAAAAAAAGGCCTCTGAGCAGCAAAAAATAACTAGAGTTTATCTGTACAAAAATTCTAGGATAAAGAAAGAACTGAAATTTAAGACAAAGAAAAACAAATCTAAATTAGCTTAACCATGATTGAAAACTTGTTGATACTCTCCACCTTTTCTGTAAGTATAGCTTTTGCTATAGCTGGCATTGTTCTTAATGTGAAAACAATTAGAATAACAAATAGAGATTAATTGCGATTTCGATAAAATATTTCGTTTTTTCCATAGTTAGTATAACTACGTGAGCACTGTTACTATAGTTTTAAGTTATCTATAGTTGAGAACATCAATATGAAATTTGAAATTTTGAAAACAACCCTAAAATTTCAATTTCATGTTAGAATCTATTCCAAGCCAGGTTGCTTTAATTTGTAGTTTGATATTTGCTTTTGTTTCGATACCATGTTTTTTACACTTTGTAAGAGCTTTTTTGCGTCGTAGATAATACCATCTTTTATAGTATATTTCACACCCCCAACACGAACGACTTCATTTTCTTCTGTCAACCGTATTGCACCCGTACCATATAAAACTTTCAAATTTTTTAAGGGATTTTCTTCGACAACGACAAAATCTGCCATCTTACCAATAGCTACAGTGCCTATTTTATCGTCCATGCCTAAAGCTTCGGCTCCATTTAATGTTGAAGAACGAATTACCTCTAAAGGATGAAAACCAGCTTCCCTTAAAAGTTCCATCTCTCTTATATAAGCGAAACCGTAGAGTTGAAAAATAAATCCTGAATCGGAACCTGTAGTCACCCTACCACCTCTATTTTTATACTCATTGATGAAGGTCATCCATAATTGGTAATTTTTACGCCAAGCAACTTCTTGTTCGGTTCCCCAATCATGCCAATACGAACCATGACTTATTTTACTGGGTTGGTAGAACTCCCATAATGATGGCAAAGTATATTCTTCATGCCATTCTGCTCTACGTGCTCTATGTAAATCCCTACTGGCCTCGTAAATATTGAATGTTGGGTCTATGGTAAAATCGAGTGCAATCAATTCATCCATTACCTTGTTCCAATGTTCGGAGTAAGGTTTGGCAGCTTGTTCCCAAAGTTTACCAGCCTCTTCGAATCGATGTTGCTCATTCTGATAATTATAATCCAAAGGGTAATGTTGTACCGTTTTATCTTCAAACAAAGCTTCTGGCAGACCATACCAATGTTCCATCGAGGTGAGGCCGGCCCTTGCAGAATGCAAAACATTCCACCTTGCAACATCCATTTGGGCGTGGTGACAAGCAGAGCGAAGACCTAACTTTTTGTTTTCATCTAAAGCTGCAGCCATAATTTCTGGTGGTGCTCCAAAAAATTTAATTCCATCAGCACCATTTTCAGCATTTTTTCGAACCCACTCCCTTGCTCTCTCAGGAGTGCTAAGCGGTTTGTCACTCGCCTGACCGAATACGGTATGTGTAATGATTCTGGGAGCAATAATGCTATTTTCTAAGCTTTTTTTCTTTAGGTCATTTGACCAATCCAAACCTCGTCCGCCGACTTCTCTTATTGTCGTTATTCCATGGGCCATCCAAAGTTTAAATACGTAATCAGAATCCGCACCTTGAGCATTACCTCCTATATGGGTGTGCATATCAATAAAACCCGGTAGAAGGTACATTCCTGAACAATCCAGTTCTTTACCACCAGGTTTTAATTGCGGTCTTTTGGTGTCGTCAATTTCAACACCTGGATAACCCACTACTTGAATGTCAACAATTTTGTTGGCTTCTACGACAATGTCTATGGGGCCTCTTGGCGGAGCACCATTACCATTTATCAGTGTTACACCCCTTATAATTAACTGGGAAAAGGGACCCTCTTTTAAATCTTCTTGGGAATAAGACCCAAAGGTCAATAAGAGACCAACTATAGTCAAATAAACATTTTTCATAACCTACTATTCTGGTATTCGTATTTTATCTCCAAGAAAAATTGCATTCAAGAATAACCTATTGGTACCATACCATGAACCTCTAAAATTTGGGTTGTCTGCAAACATTATGACTCGGCCGCCACCTAATTTGCTAACAATTAGGGAAGCTGATTTATTTAAGAATTCATTCGTATTCTTTTTGGTAATAAAACCATCAACCAGTGCATTTTTAGAATATCGAGCTACCGTTGAGTATTCATTTTCACTCGGTTTCAGCCATACGGAGTTATTTTTATAAACTGGAATCTGGTTATCTCGATAACCAAAGGCCAATGGATGCGTCACATCTAAATCTACATTTAATATTATGCCTCCAACTTCTTCCTTCCCGATATTTTCAGGAGCGTCGACATAGGGTTTTCTATTTGCAACTTTGGTTGAATCCTTTTTATTTTCTATGATTTTTTCTTTTACTATCTCCTTATCAATTACCCATTTTGAGGCACTGCCAATAGTAATAAGCGTGTTTCCTTTTTTTATCCAATCACTTAGAACTTCTTGTTGTTTCTTGGTGAGGTTATATCTGCCAGAGACCATGACAAGAGTGTTGTATTTGTCAAAATTCACCCGATTAAAATTTCGTAAGGGAATTTTTGTAATTGGCATGTGAACGCGAGTATCAAGCAAATGCCATATTTCACCAGCTTCATAAGATCTCACACCTGTACCGATAAGCATTGCGGCCTTGGGTTTTGTAATTGGACTTACATAGCGACTTCCTAGGTCAATGCCCTTAGCATTATAACCTGTAGCCACTGAAAACATTGGGACATGATATTTCTTTTGTGCTTTTTGTACCAATTCAAAAACTTCAACTGCGTCCTTTTTTTGAAGAGATACGGGAACAACTAAAGCTCCATAATTAAAGGATTTTTTACCAAGTGTCGTTTTAGCAGTGAAAGGTTTGAAAGAACTAGAAACGGTTATTCCATTTGCTTGCAAAAAATTCAAGACCGCATTGGCGTTGTAATCATCATAGTCAATTATATATGCGTAATCTGTTTGTTGTACAGGTGTTATAGGAACCAGTCCTTCAGTTGAAGATATTTTTTCTCCAAGATTAAGACTTGTTACCGGTCTGTACTTCATGTTGTAAAAATTTGCAACTGACCATGCTGAAGCATCATAGTAAACACTATCTCGATATTTATTGTATGTCTCAAAAAATGTCTGAACCATTCGGTATTGTGGTTGGTTAGTTGGCACCAAATAAGAATCATTTGACCTGTAAACATCAACTTTGTGTAATAACAGTTTATCAATGAATGCTTTTGTTCGATTTTTATCGAAATCTTCTTTAAAGGAATATCCCTTGACTCGACTTTTGGTAGCATTGCTCAAAGCACTTTTAAAAAACTCTTGCTGATACTTTCTCAGATAATCTTTGTTCTCAACAGCCGCTTTGACTGTGGTAATGCTTGAAACAAACTGATTTCTTATCGTAAAAGGAAATGTTATTTCACCGAAGGCCGTTTTCTGAACATGCCCCCTGGAGCTAGCTTGTTCAAACAAGAGGGCAAGTGCACCTTGTAAGTCTGGATAGGAAGAACCATACCCTGGGTAAGTGCCGTCAAAAACCTCTTTAGTGAAATAGAATGAACCAATGCTGTCCAATGCACTAGAGAAGTAATCGCCAAATAGGTTATTTAAATCCACATAATTCTCCTTGGGCATAATAGGATTTAGTGAAGCATTATCCTTCATGGGTTCGAAAAAATAAGAGCTTTGGGAACCCATTTCATGAAAATCAGTGACAACATTTGGATACCAACTGTGGTACCATTTAAGTTTTCCACGACTTTCGGGATGAATACCTAAAAGCCAATCCCTATTCAAATCAAACCAAAAATGATTTGTACGCCCCCCTGGCCAATATTCATTATGTTCGGCATCTTGAGGGTCACTAACTTGAGGATTACCTTGGTACATATTAGCCCACTGAGTATGACGATCGCGACCATCAGGGTTAATTGTGGGGTCCACCATTATTACGGCATTGGTGATGTATTTCAGAACCTCAGGACTATTGGATGCACAAAAAGTGTAGGCAGCGAGCATTGCTGCCTCAGAACTGGAAGGTTCATTGCCATGTACGTTGTAACCCAAATTGATGAAAATTGGAACCTCATTATAATTTGAAACAGATTTTGAGGGATCTACAAACGCCAAATGTTTTTGTTTTATGCTCTCGAGATTCTGAAGATTTTCAGTTGAAGATATGGTTAGTATTACAAGTTTTCTGCCCTCATGGGTTTTACCATAATTGTAGATGGATGCCCTGTCAGAAACCTCTGCCAGCTTATTAAAATAGGCCACAATTAAGTCATGCCTTGTATGATGTCTCCCTACATCATATCCCAGAAATTCTGCGGGTGAAGGAATGCTTTCGTCGAATGGATGGTATTTTTTTAAAAAATAGTCTTGAGCGGATAAGGTAGCTGATAAAAGAATGATTATCAGTAATGATTTTTTGAACATAACGCTAATGCAAAGGTTGGTTTACTAAATATAAACCAATCCAATCAATTAACAGTTTTGAATTCTTGGGTAATTTCTTGGAAATTAATTTGGTAGTAGGTTCCCTTAGCTTTTAAATCGCGAGCAATTGTTCCTTTTAATTGTCTAGCTAGATTGTGTATTAATTTGAGTCCTAGTGAGTTGGTGCTTCTTGGGTCTAAGTCTTCAGGAAAGCCTATCCCATTATCACCGAGGTACATTTCATATGAATCGCCAGCTTTCTTGTTAAGACTTATTTTAATCTCACCTGGTTCATCTGCGGGTATACCATATTTAAGCGAGTTGGTAACCGTTTCGTTGATAATGAGCCCCAAGGGTATTACGGTGTCAATGCTTAATTTGAAATCTCCCAAATCAAGATTGGTTGAAATGTTGTTCTCGTTGCCCTTTATTGAACGTATTAGATATTCGCAGAGCTCCTTTATATAAGATTTTACCTCTATTTCGGAAGTATAGTCATCTCGCTTGTACAACATTTCATGAACCATCGACATTGAAACCACTCTGTGTTGACTCCCAACGATTATTCGTTCAATATTTTCGTCGGCAACTGCACGTGATTGTAAGCTTAGTAAGCTAGAGACCGTCTGTAAATTATTTTTTACCCTATGGTGGACTTCCTTAAGAAGCATTTCTTTTTCCTCTAACTTATCTTCAACATCACTTTTTGTGAATTTATATGACGATTTTCTTCTTGTGTAGAGTCCGTTAGCTAAAAATAAAAGACCAAGAAGAAAAACGACAATTAGTATTACAAAATGCTGGCCCCTTGACCACAGGTATGGGACAAAAGCAATGGTAATTGCTGAAGCGAAATAGTTGACTATTTCTACAATTTGATTTTGGATGACTAGCCTTTGGCTATCTCCCTTGTTTTTTTTCATTCCTGGCACAAAAGTAAATCTTGGCTATTTTTGGGTTTACCAAGTTAACTTTTTGAATTTTATAAAAAAAATCCTGTCGGTGATGTCTTAGAAATAGGATTTGAATTCAATTTTAGAACGGAGTATCAAGAAATACTTTCGATAATTTCCTCAAATTGAATTTTGTATCGGGTTCCTTTTTTGTTGGTTCTTTTAATATTTCCTTTTAACTGTCGTGTTAGGTTATTAATTAGGCGCAACCCCAGCGAATCTCTTTTTTTGTTGACCACCTTATCGCAAAACCCTACACCATTATCCCTGATTCCTAAAGTATATTTTCCTTCAGGCCCTTCCTTTATTTTTATTTTGATTTTACCTGAGCGATTTTCGGGGAAAGCATATTTTAAAGCGTTTGTTACCGTTTCATTAATTATAATCCCTAGAGGGATTACTGTATCTATGCTTAGCGAAATATCAGGAATATCAAATTCTGATTCTATATTTTTCGAGTGCACTTTCAATGACCTAAACAAATAATCACATAGTTCCTGAACGTAGGGTTTAACAGCTATTTTTGATAACGACTCGTCTTGTCCATAAAGCATTTCGTGGACAATTGCCATAGAGACCACCCTGTTTTGACTGCCTTTAAAAAGAGTTTTAATCTCTTCATCCTTTATATTTCTAGATTGCATGTTAAGCAGACTTGAGATGGTTTGAAGGTTATTCTTTACCCTATGATGGACTTCTTTTAAAAGTGTTTCCTTTTCCTCGATTCGTGATGCAATTTCTTTTTGGGATTTGTATAAATTATGATGAGCTTCTAGCAAATTCTTCCCGAAAACACCACCTAAAAGATAAATCGAGGCCAATACACTTAAAAATGCAAACCAATTTCCTGATTCTTCTGGAACCGTGTTGGCAAGTAATCGAAAATCACTTAAATCGTGCAAGAAAATAAGTGATATCAATAAAAGATTAATCAATAGGTAATACCCACCGTAAACTTTGGTGTTCACAAACCCTGCAAAAACCACTACGCCTAAAACAAAAATGAAAGGGCTTTGAATTCCCCCGCTTGCCAGTGTGATTACAATACCATTAATGGTTGTTAGGATTGAGGCAATATTGTAGGTTAATAATAAGTTTTCATGTTTTTTCAATGCAAGTACATTGATAAACAAAAGAAGAGCATAAGTAAAAAACGAAAGGGGAATAATGCCCTTTATGTTTAAAAAGAAGTAGCATATAACACCAAAAACTACCGCAAATATGGAAGCATATTGACTAACTAAAACTAGAAGTTTAGCCTTATTGCTGTATTGGTTTCGTTTGGTCGGGGGTGTCATTGATAAACAACTGGCTAATAAGCAACGTTACAATAGCCTTAAGTATTGTGATTTGCCTAAAAACAAAACATAAATCGCATTAAATTCTAGGATATTTTGTCTTTTTTCTAGCTTTCTTCAATTAGTACCCATTCACCCTTGTCGATAAGTGGCTCTGCTTGTTTGTATTTCACCACTTTACTTTCACCTGACATTACATTCTTGATGGTGACCCGCTCATTACGTCCAATCTTTGGTTTTTCTCTGACAATAGTTTCTGTAATTTGGGGGCGCTGACTTTGAGTTTGACCTGCAGCTCGGTTTTGTGCGGCCAATTCGTCACTGTTGGGAATTTCTTCTTTAGACATCTTAAGCTTTTCCTTAGGTCGCCTAACGTTTCTGGCTTCTTGAATTTGATTGGTGTTTTGATTTGGTAGTTCTCCTTTGAAGAGGAAAGAAACAACTTCCTTATTCACTTTTTCAATCATACTTTTGAACAGTTCAAAAGCTTCAAATTTATAAATGAGAAGGGGGTCTTTTTGTTCATGGACAGCAAGTTGGACTGATTGTTTCAATTCATCCATTTTACGCAAATGGGTCTTCCAAGAATCATCAATTATCGCCAAAGTGATATTCTTCTCAAAATCGTTAACCAACTGTTTTCCACTAGAGCTGTAAGCTTGCTCCAAATTGGTTACAACATTAAGCGTTTTTATCCCATCAGTAAATGGCACTACAATTCTTTCAAACTTATTACTCTGATCTTCGTATACCTGCTTTATTACCTTGAACGCAGTTTCTGAACTACGCTCCATCTTTTCTTGGTAATGCTTGTACGCCTCAACATATACTTGGTTCGCAAGTTCTTGAAAACCGGTTTTATTGAATTCTTCTTCAGAAACCGGTGAGGTAATAGAGAAGTACTTTATAAGCTCAAATTCAAAATTCTTGAAATCATCGGCCATTTTATTGGTTTCCGAAATGACCTCACAGGTATCATAAATCATATTTGCAATATCCACCTTGAGCCTTTCGCCTTGCAGTGCATGCCGCCTTCTTTTGTAAACAACTTCTCTTTGGGCGTTCATTACATCATCATATTCTAGGAGACGTTTTCGAATACCAAAGTTGTTCTCTTCAACTTTCTTTTGTGCACGTTCTATGGATTTGGTCATCATGCTATGTTGGATAACCTCTCCCTCTTCCAAGCCCATACGGTCCATAACTTTGGCTACCCGCTCCGACCCGAAGAGTCTCATTAAGTTGTCTTCCAATGAAACATAGAATTGCGAACTTCCTGGATCTCCTTGACGACCGGAACGACCTCTTAACTGACGGTCGACCCTTCTCGAATCGTGCCGTTCGGTTCCTACAATGGCCAATCCTCCAGCGTCCTTTACTATATCGGATAGTTTAATATCAGTTCCACGACCCGCCATATTGGTTGCGATTGTAACAATACCTCCTTTACCTGCTTCTGCCACGATATCAGCTTCCTTCTTGTGCAGTTTCGCGTTCAACACGTTGTGCGGAATTTTACGAACACTTAGCAGTTTCGATAAAAGTTCTGATATTTCAACTGATGTAGTACCAATTAAAACTGGCCTACCTGCTTTTGAAAGTTCCGTAACTTCTTCGATTATTGCATTGTATTTTTCGCGTTTGGTTTTATAGATTAAATCGTTTCTATCGTCCCTGGCAATAGGTCTATTGGTAGGAATTTCAACTACATCCAACTTATAGATTTCCCAGAATTCGCCAGCTTCAGTGACCGCTGTACCGGTCATACCCGCTAGTTTATTGTACATTCTGAAATAGTTCTGTAACGTAATTGTTGCAAAGGTTTGAGTCAGTGCTTCAATTTTTACATTTTCCTTTGCTTCAATCGCTTGGTGCAACCCATCAGAATAACGACGACCATCCATAATACGTCCGGTTTGCTCGTCTACTATCATGACCTTATTGTCCATCACCACATATTCCACATCTTTTTCAAAGAGGGTGTAGGCTTTTAGTAATTGGGTCATGGTGTGAATTCGCTCACTTTTTACTGCAAATTCTTTGAAAAGTTCTTCCTTGAGTTCGGCTTCCTTTTCAATGTCCAATCCCTGATTTTCAATCTGAGCAATCTCACCACCGATATCAGGTAAAACGAAAAAGTCCTTATCCTCATTACCAGAAATATATTCAACCCCTTTATCGGTTAGCTCAATTTGATTGTTCTTTTCTTCAATTACAAACAACAGGTCTTCGTCTACCTTTGGCATTTCACGATTGTTGTCTTGCATATAGAAATTCTCCGTTTTCTGAAGTAGTTGTTTTACACCTTCCTCACTCAAGAATTTTATAAGTGCCTTGTTCTTTGGTAAACCGCGATAGACCCTAAGTAGTAAAAATCCACCTTCCTTCGTGTCTCCTTCTTTGATTAGTTTTTTAGCTTCAGCCAGAACACCGGTTAAATGTTGACGTTGTTTTTGAACGATATCTGAAACCTTAGGTTTTAGTTCGTTGAATTCGTGTCGGTCACCTTCAGGCACGGGACCTGAAATAATCAAAGGAGTACGGGCGTCATCAATCAAAACCGAATCCACTTCGTCAACTATGGCATAGTGATGTGGACGTTGAACCAAATCAGTCGGTGTATGTGCCATGTTATCGCGCAAATAATCAAAACCGAATTCATTATTGGTTCCATATGTGATATCAGCATTGTAGGCGGCACGGCGGCCATCGGAATTTGGACGATGTTTATCAATACAGTCAACCGATAGTCCATGAAATTCAAATATTGGGGCCATCCAAGCACTATCCCGCTTTGCCAAATAATCATTAACGGTTACAAGGTGAGCACCTTTACCAGAAAGAGCATTTAAATAGAGTGGGAGGGTAGCTACCAAAGTCTTACCTTCACCTGTCTGCATTTCTGCAATTTTTCCTTGGTGCAATGAAATACCACCGATTAATTGAACGTCATAGTGGATCATATCCCAAGTAACTTCCTTACCGGCAGCATCCCATGAATTTGACCAAATTGCATTATCGGCTTGCAAAGTCACATAATCTTTATCACCTGACAAAGCTCTGTCGAATTCAGTCGCTTGTACTGTGAGCGATGTATTTTTTGCGAAACGTTTGGCGGTTTCCTTTACAACGGCAAAGGCTTCAGGTAATATCTCGTTAAGTGTTTTTTCTGAAAGTTCATAACCTTCTTCTTCTAGCTTATCAATTTCTGTGTAGATTTCCTCATTTCTATCTATATCAGAAGAATTGGCAACTTCTTCTTTCAGTTGAGCTATTTTGTCATCTACGACCTTACGGTTTTCTAGAATCAGCTCCTTGAAGCTAACGGTCTTTTGACGTAACTCATCATGTGATAGTTGTTCTAATTCACTTTCAAAAGACTTTATTTTATTGACCAAAGGTTGCAATGACTTTACGTCTTTCTTCGATTTATCTCCGACAAATACCTTTAGTACTGAATTGACAATGCTCATGCTTGAATTTTAGTTTGATGGCTCAAAAGCTGTTCCAGTATTTGGAAAGCGTGTTTTTAATACCGGAAAGCTGCCAAAATTACAGAAAAAAAGCCTCAATTAAGAGGCTTTTTAAACGTGTTTAACTTGTTTTATCAGTATTCATCCTCATTCCAGAGGTAATCTTCTTCAGTAGGATAATCAGGCCAAATTTCTTCAATGGATTCATAAATCTCTCCTCCTTCTTCTTCCATTGATTGAAGATTTTCGACCACTTCTAAAGGTGCGCCAGTACGTATGGCGTAATCAATTAATTCGTCCTTTGTGGCGGGCCAAGGGGCGTCGCTTAAGTAGGATGCTAACTCTAATGTCCAATACATAGTAATGGTCTGATTTTAAAATTTTTGCAAAAATAATTTTTAAATGATACCAGTCAAGTGAAAACTGATTTATTTAAAAAATATTTTCATTTTGTGAATTCTAACGCAAAAAGAAGTGATTTATTCCTATTTCGTTTGAGGAATCCACTTGACTTCTTCTGCATTTAAGTCCGAGGACAATTTTCGTGCCAAGACAAATAGGTAGTCGGAAAGCCTATTTATGTAGGCCAGAACAGCATCGGGTATAGGTTCGTTTTCGTTGAGATAGGAAATCATTCGTTCGGCCCTTCTACAGACAGTTCGCGCAATATGACAGTATGACACGGTAGTGTGACCCCCAGGTATTACAAAATGCGTCATTGGTGGGAGTTCTTCATTCATTGCGTCTATCTCCTCTTCAAGCAAATTAATGTCCACTGCATCAATACGCTCAATTTTGAGTCTTTCATCTTTTTTAGGTTCCGTCGCAAGAATTGCTCCAACCGTAAAGAGCTTGTCCTGAATTTTCTCAAGTACTGATTTGTAATGCAAATTAATTTCTTGATCTCTAACCAAACCCAAATATGAGTTCAATTCATCAAGGGTTCCATAACTCTCAATACGAATATGGTGTTTAGGTACACGTGTTCCCGTGAATAATGAGGTTGTTGCCTTGTCGCCGGTTTTAGTATAGATTTTCATTAATTGTGCCTTCGTTTCCCGTCCATAAAATTGCGTGACTTTCTCTTCTTGTTGTTTTTTCTATTCTTTAGAAGAATGTATAGGTAAATGACAGCTAAAACACCAAAAACGATATAAATGATATTATTCATGCCTTGTCACATTAATTATTCCTTATAAAAATATGCCATTAAGGGCGTAAATAGAAATGCTCCTTTTCTTGTTCTTTACGAATAAAAAGAACTCCGCAATTGTAGAAATCGATACTAACACTAATATCTGAAGATTTGACAAGTTCAAGCCATGACGAATAATTCTTGGTGGAATTGTGAATTTTATCAATTAAAATCATACCGTCATTGTGAAGCTTGTTGAAGGGGATTTGTGCAATCAAAGGGGATGGGTAATATACAAAATCAGGATTTTCATCATTTAGATGAACATTCGGGAAATCATCTTCTATTAGCTGCTGAACCTCTCGACTCTCTTCCAACCAGATATTTTTAAACTCAAAAAAAGCGATGCTTTTAAGTAATATATCTTGGGTTTTTATTTGGGATACTTGTGGTTTCTTATAAACACACTCCGTCAAATACTTAAATACGAAAGGGGAGTGTACGCCATGATGGTTCGTTGATTTTAAGAGGAATTTCAAATAGGAAATCAATTTCATTCCATTAAAGATGAAAGTTCAAACCAACGTTCTGTTTTTTGTTCTAATTCACTATCAAGTTCACCTAATTCTATAGAAATTTTGTTGATGGCCTCCCCATCGAGACTTGCATCTGAAAATTGGTCTTGAAGTTCCTTTTTCTTTTGCTCCAACTTTTCAATGGCTCGTTCTAATAGTTTGAATTCTTTCTGTTCGTGGTAGGAAAGTTTGCGTGAGTTTTCTTTATCCCTCCATTCCACTTTTTCCTCTGAAACCTTTTCTTTTATAGTTAAAGAGGATACTTCTTGACTGTCTTCATAGACCCTGTAATCAGAATAATTTCCAGGGAAATCCTCAACAACACCGTTTCCTTTGAAGACGAAAAGGTGGTCCACAATCTTATCCATAAAGTAACGGTCATGCGATACTACTAGCAAACAACCAGGAAAGTCGAGTAAAAAGCTCTCCAGTACATTCAGGGTTACAATATCCAGATCATTGGTGGGCTCATCCAAAATCAAAAAATTAGGATTCTGTATCAAGACTGTACACAAATAAAGACGTTTGCGCTCCCCACCACTAAGTTTTTCAACGAAATCATATTGTTTTTTTCTATCGAAAAGGAACCGCTCCAACAACTGTTGCGCTGAGATTTGCCGACCTTTTTTTAATGGAATGTAGTCTCCAAATTCTCGAATAACATCAATTACTTTCTGACCTTCCTTTATTTCAATCCCTTTTTGAGTATAGTAACCAAACTTGACCGTTTCACCTATAACTACCTTTCCTGAGTCCGAAGACTCACTTCCTGTCAAGAGGTTCAAAAATGTTGACTTGCCAGTTCCATTTTTACCAATTATGCCGATTCGTTCACCACGCAAGAAATTGTAGTTGAATTTTTCAAGCATGATTTTATCACCGAAAGACTTGGAAAGATTGTGCAGTTCTACAATTTTGCTGCCTAATCGCTCCATGTTCAATTCTAGTTGAACCTCATGGTCTTTTCTACGTTGTTTGGCCTTGGATTTTATTTCAAAGAAGTCGTCAATACGAGATTTTGATTTAGTAGTTCTGGCTTTTGGTTGCCGACGCATCCAATCCAGTTCTTTTTTGTATAGTATTTTGTTCTTGTGTTGCTCAACGGTTTCTCTTTCTAAGCGTGCCTCCCGTTTTTCCAAATAGTATGAATAATTCCCCTTGTAACCATATAATTGGTTGTTATCCAGTTCTAAAATTTCATTGCAAACCCGTTCCAAAAAGTATCGGTCGTGCGTGACCATGAACAGGGTAATTTTTTCCTTTTTAAAGAAATCTTCAAGCCACTCAATCATCTCTAAGTCCAAATGATTGGTAGGCTCGTCTAGAATTAAAAGGTCAGGTTTGTTTATTAAGGCATTGGCAAGGGCTAATCTTTTTTTCTGTCCTCCTGAAAGCACACTGACTTTAAGGTTTAGTTCAGAGAGGTTAAAACGAAACAGAATTTGCTTGTAAAGTGTTTCGAAATCCCAAGCACCATTCTGCTCCATGGCCTCGAATGCTTTTTGATAATTTTCTTGGTCTTCGGGATTTTGCAGGGCCTCCTCGTATCGGGCAATAACACTTAGAATTTCATTATCCGAATCGAAAATCGTTTCTTCAATGGTAAGCTCAGGATTCAAATCAGGTTCTTGTTCTAAAAATGAGATTCGAATTCCCTTACGTTTGGTTACCTGGCCTTTTTCGGTAGCATCTTTACCTGAAATGATATTTAAAATAGAGGTTTTACCAGTACCATTTTTAGCGACCAACGCAATTTTTTGCCCCTCATTTATGCCAAAAGAAATATTGGAAAACAATTCAACTTCTCCATATGATTTTGAAATATTCTCAACGGTAAGTAGGTTCATGCAGATTTAAATTTTAACATAAACCAATAACGAACACTCAAAATTGTCATTAAAATCAGGTTAAGCGGCGAAAATACCTGAACCTTAAAAATCCAGAGCATAATGGTAAGCCCCATCAAACCAATTGCTAACCAAAGATATTTTTTGAACCACACGGGCATTAGATTTTTTCGAACTACAACAAATGCCATTATCATATTCACCGGCAATAACCATAAGACATTCCAATTACTCTTTGTATACACATGGTCTGTTGCAAACCATAATACCATCAAAAAAAGACCAATAAACCCTGAAATAAATAACAAGCTAAAATCAAGCCATTTACGGTGATACGAATTGCGATGGTCCTTAAAGGTTATCCATGCAATGAAGGCCAGTAGCAAAAGAAATACAAAGCAAGGTGTGGTAAAAAAGGAAGAATTATCCTTTATTTCTGGTAAATCAACGACGATTTCTTCTTTTCGTAATAGCGGTTTGCCATCCTTTTTGGCAGCCCGAACTTGGTACATTGCTTGGTAGGGTAAAAAGATTCGTTCTCTTAAAGTAGCTTTGCGGTCTACTACCGCACCGAAGGCCAGGTTTATTCCAAAATCACCCCATGAATTCGTTTGTAGATGACTTTTAACCAAATCTCTGAACGTCGGTTGTGCACTCTTTTCTTTGGTTAATGTCTCATCTTTTGGTGGTTCAAATAAAATTTCATCGCCGAAATTTTCAGTCAAGATTTTTGCCATGACCGTTGAGCAATTATCAAACAATGGGTCATAGAGATATTCCCTGTTTTCAGGCAAGAAATTTGATTCAAAAAATTGAAAAACTTGATTGGTTTCTTCAGGTGTCAGGTTTAAAACTTGTTGCCTTACCCATCTTCCTTCCATTTCATAAGTAAACGAAAACCTTTCAAAACTGCTTCTGCTTAGTGAATACAATAACCGACCCTTGGTAAAATTCAAGTAGAAATTGGGTTGGCCAAAATCAAATGTACCGTAGTTGTATACAACATCGATACCTCTTATCGGGTCATGAACCCGAAATGCTGTATGCCCAAAAGCATAGTAAAGAACGCTTGGATCTCCGGCACAAGTCATTACACTGATTTCTGCCTTGTCTGATAGTTTTGGTACTTGCGAATAAGCAAAAAGTTGCGCCAGAAAAAATACGATTAGAAAGAAACGTTTTCCCATATCAAGATTTGCCTTGCAAATATCACATTTTGGTTTCAAGTGAACTCTTCACAAAATCTAAAAAAGTATTTTTTATCGATATTCGTGAATATTAAATATGAGCTCTACGTCGAATCAGAAAAAGATTTCCTTTTTGCGGGCGTGACACTCGAAAGGTTAAAGTCAACAAAAACCAACCATGAAACACCTACCCAACTTTATTACACTTTTGAATGTTCTAAGCGGCTGTATTGCAACGGTTCTAGCGGTTCAAAACAAGTTAGATTTGGCAGCTCTTTTTGTCTTCTTAGGGATTCTATTTGATTTTTTAGACGGTCTCGCCGCAAGACTACTAAAGGCTTATAGCGAAATTGGGTTACAGTTGGATTCTCTGGCTGATATGATAACAAGTGGTTTGGTGCCTGGAATTGTAATGTTCCAATTGCTCACCATGGCTGAAAAAGATGGTTGGAACTTGGATATGTTCGGAATGCACTCTGAAGTTGGTATTTTACCCTTATTTGGCTTTTTGATAACCATGGCCTCAGCCTATCGTTTGGCAATTTTCAATGTTGATGAAAATCAAGTCACATCTTTCAAAGGTTTGCCAACTCCGGCAAATGCCTTACTAATTTTGTCCTTGCCAATGATATTGATGCATCAGAATACACCAATTCTTAATAATATCATTCTAAACCCTTGGTTTTTAATGGGAGTGACAGTATTAAGCGCATTTCTACTTAACTCGAGAATAAATCTCTTTTCGTTAAAGTTGGAGAACTATAGTTTTAAGGACAATGGAATAAAATACCTTTTTCTTATTGGAAGTTTGATCCTATTGATATTGATGAGGTTTTTGGCCATACCAATTGTAATAGCCCTCTATATTTTTACTTCGTTATTAGTGCAGCCTAAGAATTAAAATTCCAATTTCTTTTTACGAAGTTCAAAGTTTTGACCTAGGTAAACTTTACGAACCATTTCGTCCTGTGCTAAATCTTCAGGAATCCCTGCTTTTAAAATCCCTCCTTCAAACATAAGATAGGAACGTTCGGTAATGGCCAAAGTTTCTTGTACGTTATGGTCCGTTATTAAAATACCGATATTCTTATTTTTAAGCTGGGCTACAATACGTTGTATATCTTCAACGGCTACGGGGTCCACACCAGCAAATGGTTCATCCAATAAAATGAATTTTGGGTCGGTAGCAAGTGCTCGGGCAATTTCCGTTCGCCTGCGTTCACCACCAGATAATAGATCGCCCCGGTTTTTTCGAATATGGCCCAACCCGAATTCGTCAATTAATGATTCCATCTTTATATGCTGCTCCCTTTTGGAAAGGTTAGTGGTCTGTAAAACACTTAAAATATTATCCTCAATGCTCAATTTTCTAAAAACTGAGGCTTCTTGGGCTAAATAGCCGATACCATTCTGTGCCCTTTTGTACATAGGAAATTCAGTGATTTCCATATCATCCAAAAAAATCTTTCCGCCATTTGGCTTTATCAGCCCAACAATCATGTAAAACGAAGTGGTTTTCCCAGCACCATTTGGTCCAAGCAATCCGACAATCTCACCTTGATTGACTTCAAGCGAAATTCCTTTTACCACCTTACGGCCTCGATAGGCCTTCATTATGTTTTCTGCACTAAGTTTCATAAACGCTCAAAGCTAACCATTAATGATTCCCCCAATTCTATATTTTTGAAATATTTAGGCTTCCATCGCTTCGAGTTCTTCCCAAAATTCAAAGGCTCTTCTTAGATGGGGAATCACAATGGTTCCACCAACGAGGGTAGCAATGCCAAGGGTTTCCATAACCTCTTCTTTGCTCGCGCCTTCCTTCTTAGAGCTTTCTAAATGGTATTTTACACAATCATCACATCTAAGTACCGCAGAGGCAACCAGGCCAAGTAATTCTTTGGTTTTTACATCTAGGGCACCTTCCATGTAGGCATTGGTGTCTAAGTTGAAAATCCGTTTGATAAGTTTGTTGTTTTCTGCTAAGAGCTTTTCATTCATCTTTTGCCTGTAGGCATTGAACTCTTCAACTTTATTTGGCATTTTTTAGTGCTTTTTCTCTTTTAGCTTCCCGTTTTAAAACGAGTTTTGAAATGTATATACTAATTTGATATAAGACCAAAACCGGTATTGCGACTATAATCTGACTGGTAACATCAGGGGGTGTTATTACCGCGGCAACAATTAATACAACTACCAATGCAATTTTTCGGTATTTTTTTAAAATCTCTGGTGTTACCAAACCGATTTTAGTCAAGAAGAAAATAATGATTGGGAGTTCAAACATAATTCCGCACGCAATTACTGATGCTCTAACGGTACCAATGTATGAGCCCAAATCAATTTCATTATTTACTACATCGCTAACTTGATACGTACCCAAAAAATTAATTGAAAGTGGAGCGACAACGTAATATCCGAACAGTACTCCAATAAAAAACAAAGTGGAGGCTGCAAAAATGAATCCTCGGGAATACTTTCTTTCGTTGGCATGTAACCCTGGACTAATAAATCGCCATAATTCCCAAAGGACATAGGGGAAGGAAATTATGAAACCTGACCAAATTGAAGTCCAGATATGGGCAGAGAATTGTCCAGCCATTAATCGACTCTGAATGGTAAACGGTAATTCATCGCCGCAGAAATCAGAGGTGATCCCGAAAAAGGTCGCTATGTTGCAGAAGAATCGATATGTTGGAAAGTCAAGATTTTTAGGGCCGAAAATAATTCCGAAAATAAAATCTTTCATTACAAATGCCACCGTGGCAACTATTATGATTGCACCTATGGACCGTATAAGATGCCACCGTAATTCTTCTAAATGGTCCAAAAAGGACATTTCATTTGGGTCTTTTGTCACTTTAGCCATTATCCTAGACCTTCATTAATCAAATTATGGATATGTATTACCCCTCGATATTTGCCTTTATCTAAAACCAAGAGTTGTGAAATTCCATTTTCCCGCAACATTTCCATCGCTTTAATCGCCAATACATCTGAGGAAATGGTTTTTGGATTTTTAGTCATGATATCACTAGCAGTCAAATTTTTAATATTATCGTGCTGATTTAGCATTCTTCTAATATCACCATCAGTTATAATGCCAACAACTTTACCTTGGTCGGTTACTGCGGTTACACCCAACATTTTTTCAGATATTTCAACAATTGCTTTTTTCACGGGTGTGTCAAGCGTCACATGTGGTTTTAAATTATTACTTACAATGTCTTCCACACGCAGGTAGAGGCGTTTTCCTAACGATCCCCCCGGATGGTATTTTGCAAAGTCCTCACTACTAAATCCCCGAATTTCCAATAAGGCAATGGCCAATGCATCTCCCATAACCAGTTGGGCTGTTGTACTTGTTGTTGGAGCCAAATTGTTAGGGCAAGCTTCCTTTTCAATATGAGTGTTCAATACAAAATCAGCCTGCCTTGCTAATACAGAATCAAGATTGCCGGTTAGACCAATCAGTTTGTTTTTACCTCTTTTTATTAAAGGAATCAACATTTTGATTTCTTCAGTATTTCCACTTTTTGAAATACAAATAACAACGTCGTCTTTTAAAATAGTACCCAAGTCACCATGTATGGCATCGGCTGCATGCATGAAAATTGCAGGAGTCCCAGTAGAATTAAGGGTTGCAACAATTTTTGAGGCAATCAACGCGCTTTTTCCTACACCAGAAATAATAACCCTTCCCTTAGATTGTAAGATACATTTTACAGCTAACTCAAATTGATTGTTAAGCAGGTTGGCTAAATTCGCAATGGACGTACTTTCGTTTTGAAATGTGCGTTTAGCAATGTCGATAGCACTACTATTAATATTCAAAGTATTCTTGGGATTCTTCAATTGATTTGCTGAAAGAATGTGTTATATTTAAGATTACAAAATTAAACAAACTGAAGACTTATTCGTTTTTAATGCCAAACCGTTTGTTGAATTTTATGTTACCTAATCAAGGATAGATGAAGATGGATTTGAATGCTGCATTGAAGAAGTACTTTGGTTTTACCACATTTAAAGGGCTTCAGGAAGATGTAGTTAAGAGCATCATGCAAAACAAAGACACCTTTGCCATTATGCCCACAGGGGGCGGCAAATCACTTTGTTATCAACTTCCAGCCATGATGAAAGAAGGTACTGCAATAGTGGTATCACCTTTAATCGCCTTAATGAAAAATCAGGTAGATGCCATGAGAGGTGTCTCTGAGTCGACTGGCGTGGCACATGTATTGAATTCCTCCCTTACCAAAACGGAAGTAAAAAGGGTAATGGACGACATTAGCTGTGGGGTCACTAAATTATTATATGTCGCTCCCGAGTCACTTACCAAAGAAGATTACATTGAGTTTTTAAGAACCGTTCCACTATCATTCGTAGCTGTAGATGAAGCACATTGTATTTCTGAATGGGGCCACGATTTTAGACCTGAATACCGCAATTTAAAAAGCATTATCAATAGGTTGGGAGATAACATTCCCATAATCGCTTTAACTGCTACGGCCACCCCTAAGGTACAGGAAGACATTACCAAAAATTTGGGGATGACAGACGCTCAGGTTTTTAAAGCCTCGTTTAATAGACCCAACCTTTACTACGAGGTACGACCGAAAACAAAAAATGTTGACGCTGATATTACCCGCTTTGTTAAACAAAACCAAGGCAAATCAGGAATTATTTACTGTCTAAGTAGAAAGAGGGTAGAAGAATTAGCTCAAATACTTCAAGTGAATGGTGTTAGCGCTGTGCCATACCATGCTGGTTTTGATGGCAAAACAAGGGCAAAACATCAAGATATGTTTTTGATGGAGGATGTTGATGTAGTCGTGGCAACAATAGCCTTTGGAATGGGTATAGATAAGCCAGATGTACGTTTTGTAATTCACCATGATATACCGAAAAGTATTGAAAGCTATTATCAGGAAACCGGAAGAGCTGGTCGAGATGGGGGAGAAGGTCACTGTCTGGCTTTCTACTCTTATAAGGATGTCGAAAAGCTAGAAAAATTCATGTCAGGTAAGCCAGTAGCAGAACAAGAAGTAGGTAATGCTTTATTGCAAGAAATTGTAGCCTATGCCGAAACTTCTATGTCTAGAAGAAAGTTCATCCTGCATTATTTTGGTGAGGAGTTTGATACGGAGACCGGCGAGGGAGGTGATATGGATGATAACGTTCGAAATCCTAAACCTAAGGAAGAAGCCAAGGATAACGTAGTCATTCTCTTAAAAGGAGTTCAAGCTACCTTGGAAAAGTTCAAGAGCAAAGAAGTTGTAAAAACGTTAGTTGGAAAGACCAATGCTCTGGTAACATCGCATAAAGCTCATGAAAAAGACGTTTTTGGGTCAGGCAGTGGAAAAAACGAAAGTTATTGGATGGCCCTAATTCGTCAAGTACTGGTCGCTGGACTATTAAAAAAGGAAATCGAGCAATACGGTATACTTCATATCACGGATTCCGGCAAAGAGTTTTTAAATGCCCCAACATCATTTATGATGACGCATGATCATGTGTATAGTCAAGAAAATGATGATGCCATTGTAGCCGAACAGAAATCAGGTGGTGCGGCAGCCGATACTAAACTTCTCAAATTGCTTAAGGACTTACGAAAGAAAGAGGCGGTAAAGCATGAAGTACCTCCTTTTGTAGTTTTCCAAGATCCTTCTTTGGATGATATGGTCCTTAAATATCCCATTAGTCTTGACGAAATGGCAAATGTTCATGGCGTAGGCGAGGGAAAAGCCAAAAAGTATGGAAAACCATTTATTGAATTTATCTCCAAGTATGTCGAAGAAAACGAAATTACCCGTCCTGATGACCTAGTCGTTAAAAGTACAGGAGCCAATTCAGGTCTTAAATTGTATATCATTCAAAATGTAGATAGAAAATTGCCCTTGGATGATATAGCTTCAGCAAAAGGGCTAGAGTTAACAGACCTCATTAAAGAAATGGAACAAATTGTTTTTAGTGGTACCAAATTGAATCTGCAATACTGGGTGGATGAAATTTTGGATGAGGACCAACAAGAAGAAATACACGATTACTTTCTAGAGGCAGAGACAGACTCCATTTCAGCAGCACAAGAAGAATTTGATGGGGACTATGAAGAAGATGAACTTCGATTGTACCGATTGAAATTTATCAGTGAAGTAGCCAATTAAGGGGCCAGCCAGTTAAAGGGACTTTGGTCAATATTTCTCAAAATCATAAATATTACGATTATTCCAAGTACAATTAAGGGAGTGTATTTATAATAGAATATGCTTTTTTTATGCGGATAAAAAAACCGCATCGAAAGCTCAATTGCAATTGTAATTAATGCTGGAATAAGTAATAGATTATGACTTACCGCATCGTAAATGCGAAGGTGTAAAAGGTCGTGAATGGCCCTTTGGCTACCGCATCCCGAACAATAGATGCCTAAATGGTCATGAATTGGGCATTTTGGAAAAAAGAACTGTCCACTGGGATTAAATAGAAAAAAAAGGAGTGCCCCCGCAACGAGAGACACTCCAATAAGAACAATTTTTAGTTGTCTCTGGCTAACCATTCAACGCTCCCATGAAAGCTAAGCCACCAAAAACAAGTATGTAAAGTAACCAAACTACTATGCCAATTATTGGTCCAGCAATAGCCCAATTCTTGGCCTTTCTGGAATTTTCTTGAGCAATTTCATATTCGCCACGTTCATAGGCTTCGTTCACTTTAGAGGCATAAATAATACTGGGTATGCCAGTAACGATACAGCACAATACAGTACTTAAAATTGCCCATACCAGATAATTATCTGGTTTCGGTGGTTGGTTAATTGAGTTATCCATAAACGATTACTAGATATTATTAAAAGATTTTGAATTTATTCGATTTCAATACCCATTTGTTCGTAAACCTCTTTGGTTTTTTCCATATATCCTTCAATACCACCCATCTGATAGATTTGGTATATTGACCAGATAAGGGTCAAAGCTCCTAAAACGAGACCTATGATTGCAATTATTTTAGCTGTTTTAAGTTGGCTGAAATTGCTGTAGTTTTCTGGATTTTGTTGATATGTCTTTTCATCTTTTTTCAAAAGGAAAAAGGCGATTCCAGACATGATTACACCACCTAAGCCAGAGCTTAAGCAGCAGCAAAAAAAGGATATAATTCCGAGTACTAACGATATTGTAACGTTTGGTAATTTTTGTTGTTCCATAAGTGAAATATTTAGTGTAAGTGTAAAAGTTTTAAAATATAGTTGGTTAAAATCAATAGAACGGATGAAATACTTAGTGCAATCACCAAGTTGTTATAGTACTTTATGGTAATAAATCGATTTGTTATTAAGATCAATGCCAGGGGAATCAAAGTATAAATCGCCGGATACATTTTAAAGGCCTCAACAAAATCCCCTCTGATCAAAAAAGCAACTGACCTTTGTAATCCACATCCTGGGCAATCGATGCCAAAGAGCTGCTTGCTAAAGCATGGCAGCATATAGTCTTCTAAGACGATAAGAAGAAGCAAAAGTTTAATACGCATATCGGTTAGCTAACTATGGCTGAAAATACTATTATTTTTGAACATTGAATATTGATTAGTATCATTTTTCATTTGACAAATGAAATTTAAAGTCGGTGACATAGTTGAGGTATTGGATGAAGCCTTACGAGGAGAAGTTATGGGTTTCGAAGGAAACGAAATAGAAGTAGTAACAGAAGATGGATTCACTTTTAGATATCGGCCTCAGCAACTTGTGAAAATTACAGATGAGATTCAAGTAAGTAATTATGAGGTTGCCCAAATCAAAAAACAAAAAGAACTTCCTAAAAAAAAGCAAGCTAAGGTTGTAAAACCAAAAGAACGGAATGCTCCAAAAATGGAGGTTGACCTGCATATTCACCAATTGGTTAAGTCAACTAAAGGAATGGGTAATTTTGATATGCTAGAGATTCAATTGCAAACGGCGAGGCGGCAATTGGAATTTGCAATTCGAAATAGAATACAAAAAGTCGTTTTCATCCACGGAGTGGGCGAGGGGGTGCTCAAAGAAGAACTAAAATACCTTTTCAACAAATACGAAAACCTAAAGTTCTACGATGCGGAATACAAAAAGTATGGACTGGGAGCTACAGAGGTCTACATTTTCCAAAACCCTTAGTTGGAAACGGTTGTAGTAAAAGACCCAAACTCATTAATTGTCAAATCGGTAATTCGTTCTCCAGCAGCATTTACCAATTGAATATTATCCAATTGAATTGTATGTCTAAAAGTTGTATCGTCTTCTTGGGTTGTTGTTACTAAGACCGTTCCGGAATCTGCTTCTATCTCTTCAGTAACAATTGGGGTTGCAGGAGGGAAATCACTACAGAAATAGCTATTACTAACATTATCATTAAAAACCCGATATGTGAGTTGAGCCTGGCTCGGAATTGTTCTGGAAATCGTCTCGGTGGATATTTCGTTTAGAAATAAATCCGCCGGTAGTTCAAGAATTAATGCTTCTTCTTGATTGATTTTAAAGAATAAATCAGTGGTTAAGCCTGCAGTTCCGCACTGGTCCAAACTGGCGCTATCAAAATCTAAGGTTTCTATTTGCAAATCACCATCGCTACATGAAATAAGCGAGGCCAACAGAACTACAAGAAATGTTTTTTTCATGTCGTCAAAGTTAATTGAATTCCAAATTTAGTGCGAATCAACATTTCCTTTTTGGCATAAATTAACGCTGCAATCGCTATTTTTGCCCATCGTATTCTAGCCATTCAAAAATGCAAAAAGTATATCTAGATAGTGCAGCGACTACGCAAGTAAGGTCAGAAGTCATTGAAAAAATGCAGAAGGCTTTGGGAGAAGTTTATGGTAATCCTTCTTCTACCCATAGTTTTGGTAGAACTGCAAAATCCCATATTGAAAGTGCCCGAAAGACCATCGCAAAACAGTTGAACTGCCAAGCGTCTGAAATAATCTTCACATCTGGTGGTACAGAAGCTGATAATATGATTTTGCGTTGTGCCGTCAGAGATTTGGGAGTAGAAACCCTAATCACCTCAAAAATTGAACATCATGCGGTGCTTCATACCTGTGAAGAATTAGCCGAAGAGTACGGCATTTCACTTGAATTTGTAAATCTAGATGAAAACGGAAATCCAGATTTAAATCATTTGGACAAATTACTAAAGCAAGACGATACCAAGAAATTGGTTAGTTTGATGCATGTCAACAATGAGATAGGTAATTTGTTGGATTTAGAAACAGTATGTGGTCTATGTCAGGAAAACAATGCTCTTTTTCATTCTGATACTGTACAATCGATTGGGCATTTTGAGTGGGATTTAGAATCGACTCCGATTGATTTCCTAACAGCGGCAGCCCATAAATTTCATGGACCAAAGGGTATTGGTTTTGCTTTTATCCGTAAAAATTCCGGTCTTAAGCCATTGATAGTCGGCGGCTCCCAAGAACGTGGATTTAGGGCCGGTACAGAAGCATTCCATAATATTGTAGGACTAGAAGAGTCTTTTAATGCGGCCTACCAAAGCATGGAATCAGAACGGGCTTATGTAACCGGGCTAAAAAAACATTTCATCAAGAACTTGAAACAAGCCTTGCCAGGTATTGAGTTCAACGGACTTTCTGGTGACCTTACGAAAAGTACCTATACCTTGGTGAATGCTCGTTTGCCTTTTGACACCCAAAAGGCACTTATGCTCTTATTTCATATGGATTTGAAAGGGATAGCCTGTTCAAAAGGCAGTGCTTGTCAATCCGGTAGTAACAAAGGTTCTCATGTTCTAACTAGTATTTTATCAGAAGAAGAACAGCAAAAGCCTTCAATCCGGTTCTCTTTTTCGCACTACAACACCATAGAAGAATTAGACTATGTAATACAGGTGTTGAAAGAATTTGCAGTGAGCTAATTTTTACGCTTACGCCTTCTTTCTTTATCGTATGGAAATTTACGAGAGGCCGCTTTCATCATTTTATCAATAACTTCATCGGTATCCTTCCCGGTTTTTTTGGTGATGGACTTTTCATACTTCCAAAGTAATTTGCCAGTTTCGCCATCGCTTATTTTTATACCTATTCTCCCATAATTGGACTCTGAGAAATAATCCAAGAAAGTAAAATTGGTAGGTACTCCCTTGGAAAGAAGAATGTTCAGGTCAAGGGATCCACTGATAATACCGTCGACTTTTAAAATCTTACAAAGCTGTTTTGTAGTGTAGATGTCCAAATCACTATAGGTTATGCCTTCTTTTGCCAAAAGGGCATTCGTGTTTTCTACATTTTGAAAATCAACATTGAACTTTTTTCTTTTTTTTCGCCTCGAAAAGTAGGTTTCAAGTGCATTTTGTACCGCGTAACCTTCACGCTCAGCCAATTGGCGTAGTTTTTCCTTTGATTCAGCATTATCAAGTTCCAGCTGGGTAACAAAAGGAATTATGGCTAAAATTTCATGTTCTTCAGTCAATTCATCAAACCGATTACTTTCATAAATGTTCTTTTGGCCTTGCAGAAAGGCAGCAAAAAAGAAAAACAAGATGATGATTGTATTTTTCAAAATCCTCAAAATTTCAAGCCAAATTTTAAGTTCAAAATGCGTGAGGTCAAAAAATTTGGTATTGCAAATTGTCGCTGTGTCTCCACGTCGCGAACCCAAGTGTTGGTAATTGAATTTTGATTGTTGAATAAATTGAAAATTTCAAACCCCACATTAAAATTTTTAAATCGATGCAACCAATGTCCTCGAGGGTATTGGTTTTGATTGTCGACAAAAATATATGAAATTCCTAAATCGGCTCGTCTGTAATCTCTTAATCTATTCTGAAAATTATAGGGATCGGCATTATTGGGAGAGCCTCCGGGAACCCCAGTATTGTAGACCAAATTCACATATAGTTTTAGATTTGGAATTGTTGGCATGTGATCTTGAAATAAAATACCCAGCTTTAATCGTTGATCAGAAGGTCGTGAAATAAAGCCCCTGCCATTCTGGTTTTCCTCGGTTTTTAGATAACCTATGCTCAACCAGGATTCTTCTCCAGGAAGTAGTGTTCCGTTTAGCCTAAAATCAATACCATAAGCATAAGCCTCGGCTTTGTTATTTGCTCGATATCTGATTCTAACATCTTCAAGGGTATAGGTGTTTATATTGTACAGGTTTTTATAATAAGCTTCACTGGTTAGTCGAAAGGGCCTGTCCCATAAGTTGAAGCTATATTCATTACCCAGAACAATATGAATTGATTTTTGAGCCTCTACCTCAGGATTCACAAGCCCGTTGATATCACGTAATTCCCTGTAAAATGGTGGTTGCTGATAACTACCGATGGCCAATCTAAAAAGCATGTCTTTTTCCCAATCTGGCTTAAGGGCCAATTGTGCTCTCGGACTAACAAGAAACTGGGAATTTGAAACGATGTCTTCACCGGAAAGTGACCAATACTGGGCCCGAATTCCAAAATTGTAATAGATATTGGTATTACCCCAAGTAGTATTTTTATCATATTGTAGAAATCCTGATATCCTATTAGTTGAAACAAAATTTCTAGCTCTTGCACTTTCAAAAGGCACGATATCGCCATCGAAGGGTTCTGCTGGTTGGTTATTGATAAATTCAGGAGTGTTTGGACGAATGAAAAAACCAGCCGAATCCAAAAATTCAGATTCGCGTAAATCATCCCTCACATCTTCAAATGTATATTTAAGCCCCCACTGTAATGAGCTATTATCTTTTTTGATTCTTCCTTTGTGTGAAATATTGAAGATTAAGATATCCAATTGATTTCGAGCCCTAATGATTTGACCACCAGCACTACCAGGATTAATAATTTCGCCAAAGTTTTCACTGCCCAAGTTTGTATCAACATCACCCAATTCATATTCTGCGATCACATCAGAAAATTCCTCTTCAGCGGTATGATATACTGAACTTGTAAGGCCTAATTGTATATCTTGATTAGGATTGAATTGCGCTTGAAGAGCTGCAAATTCAGTTTGGTACTTATTATTTTCATTTCCTTCATATTCAACAACTAGAGCACGAGGTTCCAATAAAGAACCAAAATTTGTTTGTCTAGAAATAGGTTCGTTCTGGTAGTCGTTCAAAGAAAAATTACCCAGAAACGACATATTCCATTTTTTTGAGAAATGATATTTTAAAAAAGATTGGGCATCTAAAAACGAGGGTTGAAAGTTTGACTGTGTTTGTTGGGTATTAACAAGTAATGAATTGTTGCGGTATCTAATTCCAGAAATACTGGTAAAAGAATTGTCGCTAGAAGTAGTTTCAAGAGTAAGTCCCGCTCCCAATAAACTGCCATCAACCTGTAATGCATATGAACTCGGTATTTTATAAGTTATATCTAGAACAGAGGAAAGTTTATCACCATATTTGGCTTGAAAACCACCAGCTGAAAAATCGACATTAGCAACCATTGAACTATTTATAAAACTAAAGCCTTCTTGTTGTGCAGAACGAATTAGGAATGGCCGGTACACTTCTATTCCATTGATGTAGACCAAATTTTCATCAAAGTTGCCACCACGAACATTGTATTGCGTACTCAATTCATTGTTAAAAGAAACCCCCGGCAACAATTTTAATAGATTTTCTACCCCAGCATTCGCCCCTGGGATTTTACGAACTACTTCTGGGGAAATCGTTGTGATACCTTCAACCGTTTTTCTTCCTAAGGGAGTTACTTCAACTTCATCCATTTGAACTACTTTGGTATTCAGTATTGGGTTGAATTCAAAGGTTTCGTTAGTGTTTAAGATTAGGTCGTTTAGAACTATCTCTTTATGACCAATGTGCGAGAAAGTTATGGAAGTCTTTTTCTCAGCGATTATTTCGATTTTGTAAAAACCATTTTCATCGGTAGAAGTTCCGATCTCACCCACTCTTACATTGACGTTGGCCAATGGTTTCTGGTCTTCATCAAAAACAACACCTGTTACTACTGCGTTTTGAGCCCAAAGGCCCGTTGTAGTGATAACGAATACTAACCAGAAAACTAATTTAGACCGGTTCACAACTTATTTTCTAAAGAAAGTGCTCTCAAAAGTAGTTGAGTTACCCACATTATCGGTTACAATAACCTTTAATTCACATTTGGGTTCTTTAGCAATATCGTCTGCAAAATTGTAAGTAAGTGTCCTGTTTTTTGGTTCATACTCCATTAAAATCCATTTCCCGTTTAAATAGGCATTGTATTCGTTAATACCACTTAAATCATCTGAAATTTCAAGGCTGAGGTATCTGTAGTTGCTTAACCATTCTTTTTCCCTAAAATTTCTTGGTTTAACAGTAGGGGCAATCGAGTCCATTGCAAGTGTGTATAGGCCAAAATTTCTTGTTCGTGTAACAAAAACATCACCTTTCTTATAGGTTTTGGTATAATTGGCTTCCAAATCATCCTCATCCAATCGAGCGACAAATAGTTTCTTTTTCTCATCGCTGGAATATTTTGACACATTGAAGTTCAAAGTAAAATTTCTGTGGGCGGCTACAGTTTTATTATGAACTCGAATGGTATCATTTCCTTTTTCAAGGTCCAAATAAAAATCTTTATAAAAGGTGTTAGCAGGGAAATACACTTTGGCTAGACCAAGATCAAAGCTGGCTGGTTTTTTGCGTTCAACATAATATTCCGTTATCTCTTTTTCTGGGAATATTTTAATCGGTTTGACTTCACCTTCAACAGGTATGATTACTTTGGTCTCGTTCCCCATTATATCGGTTAACAATAATTCTACATTGTATGACATGCCTTCCACAACCGGAATTTTCCCGTCCAAGTATAACTTTTTGTAAATACTAAGTTTATTTGAATTCTCTTTAAAACATTTTTGAATTCGTTGACGATATTTTCGAAAATGTTCATAATCAATAAGCGTGTTTATGTATCTGGTTTCACCGAAAGAGAATGTTTCAAAATCATATTCGGTATACACCTTACCATTGACCGTCTGCTTGAGACTGTATATACCATTTTTATTCGCTGCCAAATCTTGGCGATCAAAACCTGCAAAACCAAAACCTATTGTTCCATGCGCAGAGACCTTGCTAGCTAATAAAGTGCCATCTGGTTGTTTTGAAAAGTTAAGTTTAGTTTTCTTTCCACTTTGATTAATATGGGCCCCTTCAGATAGGGGGTACCCATAAAGACTAATAAAGCTAGGGTCGGTCGCATCAGCCACTTCATAGCCATACAAAAGTGGATTGGTGGGTTTTTCTGTGATGCTGCTTCTAATTTCAAAATGCAAGTGGGGGCCGGCTGAACTTCCAGTATTACCGCCAAAGGCTATAACGTCGCCTTTTTTTACTTCGATTTCACCGAAATCAGGAAAAACTTCGACTTCGTATGATTGCTTTTTATATTGAATGGACTTAATGTATTCTTCAATTTCAGGGCCGAATTTTTGTAAGTGGGCGTAAACTGAGGTATACCCGTTCGGGTGGGCAATGTAGAGTGCTTTACCAAACCCCCAGTGCGAGATTTTTATCCTTGTAATAGTGCCATCTCCAATTGCATACATCGGCAAACCCTGTCTTCGCTGGGTTTTGATGTCTATTCCTGAATGAAAATGATTTGAGCGCAATTCTCCGAACGTGCCTGCCAATACAATGGGAATATCTACTGGAGAACGAAATTCGTCTTGAGGATATTTGTCTTGTGGGAATAAATTCGAGCAAACCAAAATAGCGAGGAGCAATAAGCTGGGGCGCATAGATATTAGTTGGATTTTATTTCGAAAGTAAACAATACACCTCACATGCTAAAAGATGTAGATATTAAAGTAAAACTTCAACTATTAAATGCAAAAAGAGTTGTTATGTTGTATCAAGATGGTTAAATTTGTTTAGACGCATTGCAATTTGCTAATGGGCGAACTTGTTGAAATTGTTGACTCCCTTGAACTAAAGGTTAATCGTCTTCTTGGTAAAATAGAAGACTTACAACTTTTAAATAGGAATCTTTCGAAGGAGGTTGAAGCACTAAAAGAACAAAAGTTAGAAAGTGACCAGTCCATTAATGAATGGGAGGAAAAATTTAACTCCTTGAAATTGGCGAATTCAATGCTTGGCAGTAATACAAACAAAACAGAGGCCAAGCTCAAAATAAATGCAATGATTAGGGAAATTGATCATTGTATTGCACAATTGGCCGAATAGATTTAGTGGATGAACGAAAAGCTCAAAATCAAGCTTTCAATTGCGGATAGGGTCTACCCATTAACAATCGACCCAAGACAAGAAGAAGGATTGAGAAAAGCAGCTAAAAACATTGAAGTTTTGGCGAAGAAATTTGAGCAAAGTTACGCTGTTCGAGACAAGCAAGATGTTCTGGCTATGTGTGCACTACAATTTGCTAGCAAAATTGAACAGGGAGGAATAAATGAAGCTGAAAATATAAAATCTGCAACCAGACGCTTAAAAGCACTTGAGGAAAAACTCAAAGGCAGTTTGGATTCAGAAAACGTTCTTTAAAATAATTATTGTTACTGCCCACATTGGTATTATTTTTTGACAAACTCAACATTATTGCATTTAAAAAGGGTGAGTTTAGGTTGTAAAAGCGTGCCCTACTCGCATAGGGATTTTTGAGCAGCCTGTTAGCCCTAAACCTGTTATTAGGAGTTTGTACAAAACTTCGCCCAATGTGGGCTTTTTTTATAACCAATTATAAAGTAATGGATACTACTATTCTAACTATAATAGTGGCCCTTGTAGGATTAATTATCGGTTTTGCAATTGCAAAAGCTCTTGAAAAGGGCAAAGCGGCAAAAACAATAGCAAGAGCAGAGAAAAGGGCCTCAAACATAATTCGAGATGCTAAGAAGGATGGTGAAGGCATAAAAAAGGACAAAATATTCCAAGCCAAAGAAAAGTTTTTGGAATTAAAGGCCGAGCACGAAAAGGTAATTATAACTAAAGACAAAAAAATTGCCGAAGCGGAGAAACGTACACGTGATAAAGAATCGCAAATAAGCAACGAATTATCAAAGAACAAAAAACTCAATCAAGGCCTAGAGGATAAAATCAAGGACTTTGAACATAAAACTGAAATCCTTGAACGTAAACAGGCGGAAGTTGATAAGCTACACCGTAGTCAAGTTAAACAACTTGAAGTAATCTCAGGACTTTCGGCAGAGGATGCCAAATCGCAGTTGATGGAGTCATTAAAAGAAACGGCGAAGACCGATGCAATGGCCTATTTGCAATCCACGCTTGAAGAAGCAAAACTTACTGCACAACAAGAAGCAAAAAAGATTGTAATTAATACCATTCAACGAATAGGTACCGAAGAGGCAATTGATAACTGCGTTTCAGTTTTCAATCTTGAGTCTGATGATGTCAAAGGTCGTATTATAGGCAGGGAAGGTAGAAATATCCGGGCGATTGAATCTGTTACAGGTGTTGAAATCATTGTTGATGATACCCCTGAAGCGATTATACTTTCGTGCTTTGATTCCGTACGACGTGAAATTGCCCGTCTATCCTTGCACCGATTGGTTACTGATGGTCGAATTCATCCGGCGAGAATCGAAGAGGTGGTCAAAAAGACCGAGAAACAAATCAATGAAGAAATTGTTGAAATTGGTAAGAGAACAGTTATTGACTTAGGTATTCATGGCCTTCATCCTGAACTTATCAAGGCCGTTGGGCGCATGAAATACCGTTCTTCCTACGGGCAAAATTTATTGCAACACTCAAGAGAAGTAGCCAAATTATGTTCCGTAATGGCCTCTGAGCTTGGTTTAAATCCTAAATTGGCTAAGCGGGCTGGACTATTACACGATATAGGAAAGGTTCCAATTTTAGAAACTGAAGTTGAGAAGCCACATGCTATTTTAGGTATGGATTGGGCGAAAAAATATGGTGAAAATAAAGAGGTGTGCAATGCAATTGGGGCCCACCATGATGAAATTGAGATGACCAGTATGATTTCACCGATTGTTCAAGTTTGTGATGCAATCAGTGGGGCACGACCCGGTGCGAGACGACAAGTTCTTGATTCATACATTCAACGATTAAAAGATTTAGAAGATGTTGCATTTGGATTCAATGGAGTTCAAAAAGCTTATGCCATTCAAGCGGGTAGAGAACTTCGTGTAATCGTAGAAAGTGAAAAGGTAAATGATGACCAAGCGGCAGAATTATCCTTTAATATCTCTCAGAAGATTCAAACTGAAATGACCTACCCTGGTCAAGTCAAGGTCACCGTTATACGCGAAACAAGGGCTGTCAACGTGGCCAAGTAAAATGAAATAAGAAAAGATTTACTCTTCTTCGGAATGATTTTCAGGCTTGGCTGATTCCTTGCCTATATTGTTTTTTAAGATATTTAGATTCTTAAGTTTGCCTTGCCAAGTTTCCAGAGCATCTTTCTGCTTATTGATGTTTTTTATAACATCTTTTACCAAAGGGTTATCCTCAGAAGCATTGCTGAAAAATTGAAGGTTGTTTTCTAGTTGCCTTATTTCGGCCTTACTTTCTTCTATTTTCTTTTTGATATAGCTTCGTTCACTTCTAATTGCCGATTCATCTTCCGTATTGGCCAATTGCTTGATTCTATCCCCATACTTCATGAGTTCAGCTTCATGTCTACTGATATTCAGCTTTTTGAATAGGGCATCAATGATTTTGTTGAACTTGGAGTTGATATGTCTTTTATTATAGGGAATGTGTCCGTACCCTTTCCACTCCTCAATAAAACCCTTCACGGTTTCCATGTCCTTTTTAGAATCGCCAGTAAGAACAAAGTCCTTTAAGCGATTTAAGCATTCCGTTTTTTTCTGAAGATTTTCAAATTCTTTTTGCTGCGAAGCATTTCTTTTGGAGTGAATGCGGTCAAAATAATGGTTGCATGCATCTTTGAATTCTTTCCAGATTTTATCTGAATATTTTCTAGGGACATGACCAATTTTTTTCCATTCGGCCTGAATTCGCTTCATCTCAGGAGTTGCCATATCAAAGTCATCGCTATCTTTCAAGGCGACAGCGAGACCAAGCAAAGCCTTTTTCTTTTCTAGATTTTCGTGTTGGTCCTTTTTTAAATTTTTATAGAAGGAATTTTTCTTTCGATTAAAACCTCGAACAGCTTCCTTAAAAGCAGACCAAGTTTCTTCATTCACCTTTTGTGGCACACGTCCAGCTTTGAAGAAAGCTTCTCGAAGGGATTCAATCTCTTTTATTTGTTTTTGAATACCCCTATGATTATCAGTAACCGTATTGGCCACATTAATTATTTCGGCAATCAACCCTTGCTTCTTCAATAGATTTTTTTCGTAGGAAGCTTCAATTTCGAGTTGATTGTCTTTTCTTCTTTGATGTAATGTCTTGGTGGCATTACTAAACCGTTCCCAAATCTCTTCACGTTGTTCCTTTGCTACCGGACCGATTTCTTCTTTCCAAATCTTATGAAGGGTTTGTAATTCCCTAAAGGCTTTACCGAGGTCAGGTTCTTGTGTCAGTTCTTCTGCGCGAAGAACAAGTTTGGTCTTTTCCTCGAGGTTGTGCTTAAAATCTAAATCTCTCAATTCTCGATTTAGATGAAGAAAATCGTAGAAAATTTCTACGTGGTGATGGTATGTTCTCCAAACATCATTATAGCTCGTTCTTGGAACTGGACCTGCGTTTCGCCACCGTTCTTGAAGATCTTTGAAATTGGTATATGTGGTGTTCATATCTTCCTCCACATTTACCAATGCTTTTAATTCTTCAATAATCGCGAGCCTGTTTTCTAGATTTAACTTTAAAGTTTTTTCTAAATCTTTATAATAGCTATCCCGCTTTTCACGGTATTCACGATACACCTCATTGAATTGTCTTTTTGCAATTGAACTATATCTGAAATCAATTTCATTACCACCGCCTTCAATGAATTCCTCTTTCTTTTGTTCAAAAATTTCGTTGTACTTCTGATTGAACTCATCCCTGATTGAACCAACGTGCTTATTTATGGCCTGTATTTTTTCATTTTTGACCAGTCGCTGTAATTCACCAACCAAGTTTTCTATTGACATGGCATGGTAATCAAGCATTGGAATAAAATGCCGCTTCTGATTGTCACTATCCTCAGCATCTTCGGCATTTTCTTCATCTATTTCCTCTTGCGGTTCTTTATTGGATTCTTCTGAGTCTGAATCTTCTTCAATCAAAGATTCTTCGGAAATTTTATTATCAACTTTTTCTTCAGCTAACGATGCCTCCTCCTCAATAGGATTGGTTACTTCAGATGCTTGATTTTCTGTGGAATTAATAACTTTTTCTGAAGATTGTGAAGTCTCGTTTTCAGAAACCGTTGCGTTTTTTTCAGCGTTGGTATTCGTTGATTCCTTGTTTTCCCCTCCTACAGTTTCCTGTGGTTTTTGCTCATTTGAATCCATCAGTCAATATTTGTTAATTTCAGGTAGATGGTCAAGGTTTAAATTTCTACTTAAACCACTAAAGCAAAAGTAGTGATTCTACTTTTGTAACAGTATCTTGGGGATGGGATTCAAAATTCAACTATTCCAAATACGCCAAGCTTCTTCTGCTTGATACTGAAGCATCAGGGCACCATTTTGAATTTGAGCTCCTGCGGCTTCACCTGATTTTAAGAATGCAGTTTTATCTGGATTGTAAATTAAGTCGAATAAGAAATGACTTGAATTTAAAAATTTATATGGGATGTCAGGTTTATCTTCGATATTTGGATAGGTACCCAAAGGCGTACAATTAACTATTATTTGATGGGAAGTTATGATGTCTTCATCCAATTCTTCATATGAAAATTGTTCCTCAGAGGCTGCTCTAGAAACAAATTTATAATTGATATCCAATTGCTCAAATACAAAAGCCACTGCTTTAGAGGCGCCTCCAGTGCCCAGAATAAGGGCGTTATTATGGTATAACTTTAATTTTTTCTCAAGGGACTTTTGAAAGCCAAAAGCATCCGTATTAAAACCCTTGATTCCGTTTGGTGAAAATTTGATGGTATTAACGGCACCTATTTTTTTAGCAGCTCCTTCCAACTCATTTAAAAAAGGAATGACTTGTTCCTTGTAGGGTATAGTAACATTGAGTCCGCTTAGGTTATGCTGAACCAATAAATCTTTGAATTCTTCAATATTGGTTAAATCAAAGTTTTCATAAGAATGATTATTCAATCCTAAATTCTCAAACTTCTTTGAAAAATAGCCTTTGGAAAACGAATAGGAAATATTTCTACCTACCAGTCCGTATCTTTTCTTGTGCTTCCCTGTTTTTTCCATACCAATCTAGGCTCAATAGTAAAAAGAATCCCAATATGATGAAAAAAATTGCTCCCCAACTTTCCATTTCAACCATATCAGGCCAATAGCGCTGATAATTTTTTATAATCTTATCGCCATTGGAATCCAACAAATATTCCCCATTAATGTTCAATTTAAAAATCGTTCGTTTCCATGGCCACAGAACACCAAGCGAGCCAGTAATAAACCCTATGATAACAGCAGTGGTTATTGCTTTAAAGCGTTTAAGCACATAACCCAAAAGGTGGGAAAGCGTTACAAGACCTGTCAAGGACCCGAGTGTGAAAACGGCTAGAATTGCAAGTGTATTTAAACGCTTGGTATTGTTGACAAAGCTGAAATCACCTTTGAGAACTTCAGCTATACTTACATATAAGGCATTAACGGAATCTACTAATAGCAGAACATAATTGCCTAAAAGTATTAGAATGAAAGAACCTGAAAGTCCTGGCAATGTCATACCAGAAACACTTATTATGCCACAAAAGAAGACAAATATCAGATTGTCGTTTTCTGTTGCTGGACTAAGAAAGCTGATAGAAACCCCTACTATTAGGCCTATTAAGCCCCATAAAATCGTTTTACGATTCCAATGGTCATAATCTTTTGAAATATAGTAGATAGACCCCAAAACCATCCCAAAAAAGGCGGCCCATACGTATAGTTCCTTTTTTTGAAGAAAATAGTCTATTAGCCGTGCCACACTAAAGTAGCTTATGAGCATACCTGTAAAAAGTAAAACTAAAAACGTCCCGTTTATGTATCGATAGAAACTTTTAAAACGCGCGTTAAAAAGTAGTTTGAAAGCCTTATTGTTGATCTTTTGCAGTGAATAAATAAATTCTTCATAAAAGCCACCGACAAAAGCTACGATTCCTCCAGATACCCCAGGAACTTTATTGGCCGCTCCCATAAATAGGCCCTTGATGACAAGGTATAGTTTGTCCCAAAACGTTCTTGATGTATGCATAAAGAAAAAGCCTCCTATTTTTTAGAGGCAAACCTTTCGAGGATAAAAATAAGGGAAAATCCAACGATGGCTAGAACTAAAGCGAGCAATAATTGTGGGTCACCTTCAAAAGCAGATGGTAAAACATTCTGTTCGTTGACGACAATCGTTTTATCATCAAAAACCTTTGTTTCCAATACTTTCTTCCATGGCCATATCTTATTTAAAGAACCCAAAATGAATCCGGTTAAAATTGCCAAGGTCGTGTTTTTGTAGTGCTTGAACATCCATTTAAGAAGTCTTGCAAAGCTTAAAAGGCCTACAACGGCTCCAACGATAACAGTAGCTAGCATTTTGATATCACGTTCATGAGCAGCGTCCAATATCGTTTTGTAAGAACCTAGCAATACCAAAATAAATGCCCCTGATATACCCGGTAAAATCATTGCACAAACTGCCAATGAACCAGAAAGGAATAAGTAGGGAAGAGTATCTACGTTTTCGCTTGGAGGGAGTTCTGTTATGAAATATGCTATGGCGGTACCAATTAATAGCATAATAACTGTAAAGGCACTCCATTTTTTAATTTCTTTAGCTACAAGCAGAATACTGGCGGTCACCAATCCAAAGAAAAAGGACCACAAAAGGACTGGTTCATTTTCAAGTAGCCAACTTAAGAATTTCGCCAATGAGAAAACACTAATGAAAATACCAAGAAATAAAGCGGCAAGAAAGTTTCCATTCATTTGCTGCCAAAAGGCTTTAAAGCCTTCTCTTCGCCAAACGCCGATCATTTTTGGCTTTACATTGTTTATAGAACCGATAAGCTCTTCATATATACCTGAGATAAAAGCTATTGTTCCACCTGAAACGCCTGGCACGACATCAGCAGCACCCATTGCCATTCCCTTCAAGGTAATCATGGCATAGTCATACAATTTTCTTTGCCCCATAAAATCTATTTTTGAGGAGTAGTTAGGTAGATGCTTTCTTATTTGGCTTGACAGCTGTTTTGACCCAGTCCAGTTTTGAGAACTCTGAAAACAGCTTCATGAAGATAACTGCCTTTTTTGGGTTTAATTGTCGAGCCTTGGCTATTTTTTCCTTTGCTTCATTTATGTTGTTCAACTTCAAGTTTACACCAGAATAAATGAACAACAACTCCGCATCTTCTTCATAAAACTCCAAGCCTTGAAGCAAGACTTGTTCTGCAGCACCAAAATCTTTGAGTTTGCATAAAACAAAAGACCATTCTTGCCAGGTGTCCAGCTCGTAATTACCTAGATTTACTGCTTGTCTAAAAGCAAAATCCGCTTCTTCGTAGTTTTCAAGTTTTAAGTAGATTTTAGCGGTCTTTTTCCAATATAGTGGATTATCAGAGTCAATGTTTGTTGCTTTATTAGCATAATGCAAGGCTTTTTTAAAGTTCTTTTGCCTGTAGTAAAACTCCGTAATTGCCAGCCATCCTTTATCTAAAAGTGGATCTTCGTGTACAGTGTTATAGAAGTAGTATTTGGCTAGTTCGTCATTACCCAATTTTTCATGGCACTTACCAATCCGTAGATATGCATGCGATGTAGGATCATCAATTTTTAAAGTATGCTCATAATTGATAATTGCTTCGTTCAACTTTCCTAACTTTTCTAAGACTTTGCCCTTTTCAAAGTAAGCCCCAATAAACGCATCATCAGCAATTATGGCAAAGTCAAATGCTGCCAGGGCTTCAGGGAGCAATTCTTTTTCTATGTACATTTTCCCTAGCTGGTGCCAAGCTACTTCACAATATGGATTGCGTTCAAGGTACTCGTTAAGAAAATGTATTGCGCCGTCAAAATCTGATAAAAACTCAAAACAATAGACTACGTTATAAAGCGCTGAATAATCAGTGTTATCGTATTCTATGCATTTAATAAAGCTTTTTTTGGCCATTTCATAATTGTCCATAAATAGATATTCCATGCCCAAAAGAGAATAAATGTCATAGCAATCATCTGTGATATGAAGGGCTTCTAAAAGCATATTCACTGCTTCTAGATGATTGTCCTGTTTTGAAAGAATATTGGCCCGTTGAATGTATATTTCCTCATTGTGGGGATCCAACTCTTGCAGCTCGTTCAGTATTTTCTCAGCCGGTTGAAATTTATCTTCAAATACCAATACTTCAACATTGAGAAGTCTTAGTTCGGCTGAACCTGGATGCTGTTGCAGGGCAATCTCGATAGCTTTTTTTCCTAAAGAGACCTTACCAATGTCCAAATAGTGGTGGATGATGTGTTCAAAATCTTCTGAATCGAAGAAATAAACGTCGTTGGTCTTAAGCATTTCTTCGAACTTCGCAACGAACTTTTCAGAATTTTCGTTAGAATCTAACGCCATAGAAACTTGATTAGGTTACTATGGACTTAAAATTACCTTTAATATGAGCTGATTTTGGAGTAACGATTGCTTAGGTTATCAACAAATTAGTTAACACCGCTATTTAATTCATCTAAAATTTCCAAAATTTTATAGCATCCTTGCTCAATTTCTTTTTCTGAAATAGTTAGGGGAGGGGATATTCTTACTGCGCGAGGCTCGAACAACAACCAGAATAAAATTAAATGGTTTTTAGCGGCTTTCAGAACCAGTTGATTTGCAATTTCCGGATTCTCGAAAATCAGTGCAAGCATCAATCCTTTACCTCGAATTTCTTTTATTAATGGATTTTTTAAGAGCGTACGGAATTGTTTTTCCTTATGTAATGTTTCATTGATTAAATCGGTGGCTAAGATTTCCTTTAAAGTTGCTAGGCTGGCAGCTGAAATAACGGGATTACCACCAAAAGTGGTAATGTGGCCCAATTTCGGATGCTCTTGGAGTGTAGCCATAATCGAATGTGATGCTATAAAAGCTCCAACTGGAAGGCCACCTGCCATACCTTTCCCGATGACCAAAATATCGGGTGTGCAATTGAAGTGTTCGAAGGCAAAAAGTTTCCCGGTTCTACCAAAACCAGGCTGGATTTCATCCAAAATTAGCAGTGCCCCAACTTCATCACATCGTGCTCGTACTTTTTTCAAATAATCACCTGTAGGTAGAATAAACCCCGCACCTCCTTGTATAGTCTCTAAAATAACACCTGCCGTTTTTTCAGTGATTTTCTCCAAGTCTTCCAAGTTGTTGAACCTGATAAAGCCCACATCTGGGACTAAAGGTCGAAAGGCTCTTTTACGTTCCTCATATCCCATTACACTAAGGCTTCCCATGGTATTACCATGGTATGCATTATTAGCAGAAATAATTTCCGAACGTCCTGTTGCTCTTCGTGCCAATTTCAATCCTCCTTCAATTCCTTCCGTGCCAGAATTGACCAAATAAACACAGTCGAGATGTTCTGGTAGTTGTTCGGTCAATAGTTTGCAATAATCAACCGCCGGTTTTTGTGCATACTCACCATAAACCATGACATGAAGATACTTTTCGGATTGTTCTTTTATTGCAGCGACTATCTTGGGATGACAATGACCCAAGCTGCATGCGGAAACCCCAGCAACAAAATCTAAATGTGCTTGTCCATTGGAGTCATAAATATAACTTCCTTTGGCATGTGAAATTTCTAAACCAAGTGGGTGGGGTGTGGTCTGGGCTTGATATTTTAAAAAGTCTTCTTTCAACAAATTAAGAACCTACTTTTTTCAATTGTGTACGTTTAGGTTTGACAGCTTTGCTCTTTGTCAATTGCTTTTTTGGAACTTTGCCACCACTACGTTCTTGTTCTTCGGTGTCTATATCCACAGGGGCATCAATCCCACGGATTTTGACCAATTCTATATTGTTATCGTCTTCATCGAAAATATCGTCTTTGGTCATTAACCTCTCATCTCCACGCCAAACAAATCCTTTTAATTTTCGACTTTCAATAGGTAGGTCTTTTTCTGGAAAAACGTCGCCATCAGGATTCGTGAAGAAGGTAATTTCTTCAATATCACTATTGGCCATGAGCATTCTTATTTTACTGCAAATGGTTTTATCTATGCCAATAAGTTCATCCTCATCGTTGTACATGTAATAGATAACCTCAGTATTTTTTACTAGGTCAATGATTTTAAGTTCGTTGTCAATGAATTTTCCAAACAAGTCTTTTCCCTTGGCCTGATTATACCCCTGTTGGCCAATGGTATCGAAGGCGATGACAAACGCATTGTCAATAACTTTCAGCGAATCGAGTGCTTCCGTCTCCAAATTTGAAATCAAATGAATACTATCACCAGTCATTTGATTATCTACGTTCCATAAGATGGGATTACGAATCAATTGGGTCAGACCTGTTTTCTCCTCAGAATGGATTGAATCACACTTACCACTTAAATCTTTCTTGAAAAATTTGGCATTTCTAAAAGCTCGCATTACCCTATTTTCTGCTGGGCCGGTGACCAAAAGTGTATCTCCGTGAATATAGAGTGAATCTTGCTGTACCATACTTACAGCAACCGCTCTCTTAGTTGCGAAAACAGAATCCAGTTCTTTATAAACTTCAGCATAGTGTGCTCGAATGCGACCATCGTTTATGGTATCAGTAACTTGAATATTATTAGTTGCAGAGGCGAAGGAAGTTGCTTTGTCAAAATAAACACTGTCGCCTTCAATTATTCTATCGCTATAATTGATTTTGGTATTTTTTACACCATAACCCTGTTCGATTTTTGTATCATAAAAACCTCGTTCGCAATAAATGGTATAGTCCTCACCAACTATTGTCGAAGGGCCATACATGTATGCATTTTTTGATAGGCGATAGTAATCCAATTGTTCGGAGTCAATGATGTAATCAGGATTATCAATATGCACACTATCCCTGAACTGTACCTTCTTCAATTCCATAAAATAGTTACCAATAATGCTGGTAAGAACATTAACCGAGTCTACCACTTTCCCACTTGTTCGGTAGTATGAAATTTGTTTTTCTCTATCTAGATAAAGCGTGTCGGTGGTCAAAGTCATTTGACCATCAGTTAAATCTACATTTTCCCATGCACGGGCCAGTTTTGTTTCACCATCATAATCCAATCGACCACTATTCAATAAAATTGAATCCCCTTGTTGCATTCGAACGTTTCCTATTGCACGAAGTCTATTCTCTTTATTGTAAATAACTGCAATATCACACCACAGGTCGGCTCCTTGATGTTCAAATTGAACTTGTCTTTGGTCATCTTTCTGAAAAATCAGGGCACCTGGAAATTGTGCCTCATCCTTAGTGGAGTTAGCGCCGTAAACCAAGGTAATTTGTCTTTTTTGGGGTTCTTCAGGTGTTTGGGCTTTGACCGTTAACACTGAAATAAGGAAGAGAATGAATACAATCCTTTTCAAGGGAACGAAATTTTGGTCAAATGTAGCGGTTTTGCGCAAATGCTTCGATTTACTTTAGAAAGCTTTGGCATTCAGGAAAAGCTAGTTCGCAAAGAATCGTTTCCAATCAGATTCTGCAGCCAAATAGGCAAAGGAATAGGAATTGCCTTCCTCAAGTAGTTTCTTGTAGAGGGATTTTGCCGTGGTTGTGTCTTTTTTGTTGTACAAATACCAATTTCCTAAGCCATACAGATAGACATCGTTAGAAGAAGTGCCAACTGTTTCAATTTCCAATTCGTCTTCGTTTAGCACACCTTTATAAAACAAACACATATTGTAGTAACTGGTATTCTCAATAACATCCATTTCCTTATGTATTTCTTTAATTGCCCTTTCGGCCTCAATAGGTTTTTCTAAACGGTTAAATATCATATATAACCAATGACCTCCTGAGACCAAGTTGTCGTCATACCGATTTGTAACCGTCCTGTTCTGATAAGCTTTTAAGGCATTTGGCATGTCTCCTTTAAGATAATAGGCTAATCCCAGGTGATACCAAATATTACTTTGTAGCGTACTGAGAGGAACATTACGGCTGTTTGGTAGGCCATCTGGTTCAATTTGTTCTGGCAGCCCTTCAACCAGTTTGGCCGCGCTTTCGAAGTCCATTATGGCTAAATCATATTGGCGTGTTGAAATATATCTGTGCCCTCGGTGTCTAAGAAATCTTGCATCATCTGGAAATTTTTCAATTCCTTCAGAAAAAATTTCGATTGCTTTTTGAAATTGGCCCACATACCCAGCTCTTCTTCCATACCAGATAAGTGATTCTGGGTCATTTTCATTTTCCAAATAGTGTTGTTTCGCCGATTGGTAATTTTCTTTTGCTTTCCCTTCAGTAACCACGGGAGTTCGAAGGGTATCACCCAGTAGGGTTATTGCTTCGACTTTGTTTTCGATTCTATCCGAAGAAGAAACAGCACTTTCAGTTTTGACTTGCTTACAACCGATAGAAATTAATAGCAATAATACTAACGCAAACCTCATTTTAAATTCAAGCATTTAACACAAGGTAGTGAATTAGCATCAGTGTTGAACAGCTTCGATTGGTAGTATGTGCCTAGGATTAAAATCTAGCATTGCATTAATCAACTGAAATCCTTTGAATGATTTTAAGTCTTCCTTGAGAATTTCATCTTCCCAAATCAATTTACTCTTTAATAATTGAGCTCTCTTAGTGCCTTTTAAAAGCGGCGTTGATGGCGTTAACCAGTTATCACCATCGTAAAATATAATATTAGCGTACGAAGTATCAGTTATATTTCCATTTTTTACAATCAAAACGTCGTCACAATCCCCACGTTGTTCATATAGTTCATTCAGAACCGCTCTATCCTCAAATTTTAATTCGTAGTCAATGGTATTATGCTCAACTAATTGAATACGTTCAATTTTCTTTGCCTTATAATTCTGGAAAGAGAAGTTTTTGCGAGTTTCGTTATAGGAAATACGCAATTTGACCTTCCCCTTTTGAAAATCAGAAGGAATTGAAATTTCATCGAATAATTCGAAACTAGGCTGTTTCCAATAGAATTTTTTGAAAGACTGCTCAAAACGCTTTTGGTGGAAATCGGCGTTTTGAATTTTTCCATTACTAACACAGACACTTTCAAATAGTGGGAACATATATTTTTTTGAGAAGTTCAATATATTCTTCTTTCACGTTGCTTTGATGTGTTATACCACCGCCACTTTTGTACCAAAATACCCCATCATTCTTCTCAATAAAACGAATAGCCACGGCAGAATCTATAGAATTTCCATCAAACACTCCGAAAACACCTGTATAGTAACCACGGTCATAGTTCTCTGATTTCTTGATAATATCTACGGTTTTGGGTTTAGGGGCACCACTGATGGAGCCTGCTGGGAGCATTTTTAAAAGTAGCTCACCAAAATTGTTTTTCCAATCCGCTGAAAGTTTACCTCTAATTTCAGAACTCGTTTGAAGAATATTACCTCGAGCAGACTTAATTTTTTCTACATATCGAAATTTCGTAACCGTTACTTCTTTTGATACCAATGAAAGATCGTTACGAATCAAATCAACTATGGTATTGTGTTCCTGTTCTTCTTTAGGGTCGTTCAAAAGAATACTTTCTGCATTTTCTAAATTGGCATCAATGGTCCCTTTCATTGGATAGGAATAGATAAAGTCATTTTCAATTTTCACAAAACACTCTGGCGAAAAGCATACGAATTTATCCTCATTCAACAATTTATAACCGGCTTTAGAACAGTGAAAAATCTTAGCTAGGTCAACCTTATTTTTAATTCTGCTTGGAAAGGTCAAGTTGACTAGAAAACTATTGCCATTTTTCAGGTTTGAAACTACTTCTTCAAAGCTCTTTAAATAGTCTTTAAACGGGTACGGTTCAGCCTCAATAGGTTCTATTGTCCCGCAATTTGCTGAATCCAAAACTTGGTAATTTCGAACACCGTTAATGTCAAATTTTAGTCTGTTTTCAGAGGCTTCATCAAACGAGTAGACATGTAGTTTTGTTCCTTCAAAGTTTACCATAAAGAAAAAAGGTTCCTTATTTCTAAGAAACCTTGTTGTTTTCATTTTAAAATCTTCCTCAGACATGTTCCTATCGATGAATCGTTTGCGTTCTGTCGGGGCCAACAGAAACGATTTTAATGGGAACATTCAATTCTTTTTCTAAGAAAGAGATATAATCCATAAGAGCGGATGGAAGTTCTTCGGGTTTGGTCATTTTAGTAAGGTCTTTTGCCCAACCTTCCAACTCTTCGTAAATAGGGGTAACATTATCTTCTTCAATGTTATAGGGAAGATGATTGATGTTTTGCCCTTTGTATTTATAGGCCGTACACACTTTAATTTTATCAAAACCACTCAACACATCTGCTTTCATCATCATAAGTTCGGTGACACCATTGATTTGCACAGCATATTTGAGTGCAACCAAATCTAGCCAACCACAACGTCTTGGTCTACCGGTTGTTGCACCAAATTCATTACCGACCCTTCCCATGGTTTCACCGTCATTGTCAAAAAGCTCTGTTGGGAATGGTCCGCTCCCAACTCTAGTTGTATACGCTTTAAAAATCCCTAGAACGCTGCCAATTTTACCTGGTGCCACTCCTAGACCAGTGCAGGCACCAGCCGCAGTGGTATTTGACGAAGTCACGAACGGATAAGTTCCAAAATCAATGTCTAATAATGATCCTTGTGCGCCTTCGGCCAATATTTTTTTGCCAGCAGCCATAGCGTCAAACATATATTGCTCACTATCTATAAATTTCAACTTCTTTAAAGTTTCAATTCCCTCGCAGAATTCTTCCTCAAGCTCGTTTAGGTCGTATTGTATTTCGATATTATGAAAGCCCAATAGGTCTTCATGTTTATTCGCTAAGGCTCGATATTTGTCCTTCCAATTATCAAATTCCAAATCACCGACCCGCATACCATTTCGACCAGTTTTGTCCATATAAGTTGGACCAATGCCTTTTAATGTCGAACCTATCTTCGCCTTTCCTTTAGAAGCTTCCGAAGCTGCGTCCAAAAGGCGATGGGTAGGAAGAATCAAATGGGCCTTTCTTGACACCAATAATTTTGACACAAAGTCAATATTGAATTTTTCAAGGTTATCGAGTTCCTTTTTAAAAATAACAGGGTCGATTACAACTCCGTTGCCTACGATATTAATCGCATTTTTATGGAAAATACCCGATGGAATAGTGTGTAAAACATGTTTGATACCATCAAATTCAAGAGTGTGTCCTGCATTCGGACCACCTTGAAAACGGGCAATTATGTCGTAATCTTTGGTAAGAACATCAACAATTTTCCCCTTTCCTTCATCTCCCCATTGAAGGCCCAACAATAAATCTACCATGAAATGTTTGCTTATTCTGTTACGTTTTCTTCTTTGTTTCTTGTGCCATAGAAGTATAGCGAATGCGTATTGATTTTTATATCGAAAACCTCTTCGATAGTCTTTTTTATGGATTGGATACGAGGATCACAAAACTCAACCACTTCACCTGTATCGGTTAAAATGACATGATCGTGCTGCCTGTCAAAATAAGACTTTTCATATTGCGCTTGGTTACTCCCGAACTGATGTTTCCTGACCAACTTACTTTCAAGTAACAATTCAATTGTATTGTATAAAGTTGCCCGGCTTACGCGATAGTTTTTGGTTTTCATTTTTATGTAGAGGGACTCAACATCAAAATGATCGTCACTATCATAAATTTCTTGTAAAATAGCATAACGCTCAGGCGTTTTTCTATGCCCATTATCCTCTAAAAATTGAGTAAATACGCTTTTTACAATCTCTTGGTTTTTAGTGTTCTCCATAGGTGGGAGTGGATATAAAAAACAAAGTTACACCTAAAAATTAAATACGGCTAACCCGATCAATTCCATTTATTTGCTTTAGGTTTTGAATAATTTTATTGAGAATGGTATTGTTTTTAACGATAAGGGTAATCTTACCTTTAAAGGTGCCACCATCAGCAGAAAAGTTAAGATTACGCATATTGACATGCATATTTTCGGAAATCTGATTGGTTATTTCATTTACCAAGCCAAGATTGTCAATGCCAGTAATTTCAATTTCTGCTGAAAAATCTTCTTGAGTTGAATCAATCCATTTTGCAGAGATAATCCGATACGCATAATTACTTTGTAGAGAAATGGAGTTTGGACAATTTTTTTTGTGCACCTTGATACCGTCATTGACACTAATAAATCCGAACACATCATCTCCCGGAATTGGATTACAACATTTTGAAAGTTTGTAGTTCAATTTTTCTTCCTCAACCCCAAAAACGAGCATATCGTACTTTGGTGTTATTTCAGGCTTGTCAATGTCATCGGGAACAGGGTTCCTTCGTATTTTATTTTTGAAAAAGCTTATAAAAGCGTTATTGTAAGAAGAAGCAAAGTCCTTAATTTTTTGGTTATCTATAGCACCGTTTCCTACGCGATAGAATAAATCTAAGCTTGTCTTCAGCTTAAAATGCAAAACCATCTTATTTACCACATCTTCATTCAATGTGATTTTTTGTGATTTTAGTTTTCTTCGAAGTGTTTCTTTACCTTCTTCTGCAACCTCTTTTTTCTCTTCCCTAAGAGAAGACTTTATTTTAGCCCTAGCCCTTGCCGTATGTGCATAATCAAGCCAATTCTGATTGGGTTTCGCAGATTCCGAAGTGATTATTTCTACTTGGTCACCACTATTAAGGGTAGTGTTCAGAGGAACCAACTTTCCATTGACTTTTGCACCTCTTGTTTTCATTCCTATTTCGGTATGAATATGAAAGGCAAAATCTAGTGGTGAAGCACCCTTAGGCAATGATTTTAGTTCACCGTCAGGAGTAAAAACAAAAATCTCTTTAGAGTATAGGTTTAGTTTGAACTCTTCAACAAAATCAACCGCATTACCATTAGCATTTTCCAAAGCCTCTTGCAGCCTATTTAACCATTCCTCAATACCCAGTTCCTTTTGTTCGCCATGCTTATACTTAAAGTGGGCTGCATATCCTTTTTCTGCAATTTCATGCATTCGTTGACTTCGAATCTGAACTTCGACCCAACGCCCCATGGGTCCCATAACCGTAATATGCAAGGCTTCGTAGCCTGTTGATTTAGGAGATGTTATCCAATCTCGAAGTCTAACAGGATTTGGAGTAAAGTGGTCCGTTACAATGGAGTAAATTTTCCATGCAAGGAATTTTTCATTTGCGCGATCAGACTGATAAATAATTCGAATAGCGAACTTGTCGTAAACTTCATCAAATGGAACATTCTGCTTTTTCATCTTTCTTCGGATAGAAAAGATGGATTTCATACGTCCCTTGATCTCATAATTGAGGCCTTCTTTATTGAGAGATTGCCTAATTACGTTTGAAAAGTCTTCAATATATTGTTGTTGTTCGTCTTCAGTATCCTCAATTTTATTGAAGATATCATTATATACTTCAGGTTCAGTGTATTTTAAACTAAGGTCTTCTAGTTGTGTTTTAATGTTGTATAAGCCTATCCTATGGGCTAATGGTGCATATATGTATAAGGTTTCAGATGCAATTTTTACTTGTTTGCCCTCAGGCATGGCATCCATAGTCAACATATTATGATAACGGTCAGCAATCTTAATGATGATTACCCTAACGTCATCATGAAGTGTGAGTAACATTTTCCGAAAATTCTCGGCTTGTTGACTAATGTTTTTATCCTTCTTAAGATGGGCGATTTTGGTAAGACCATTGACAATTCTAGCTACGGTTTCGCCAAAAATCCGTTCAATATCATCAAGAGTATATGAGGTATCTTCAACAACGTCATGCAATAGTGCAGAGGCAATCGAAACTGCATCCAATCCAATTTCAGAAGCTACAATTTTTGCTACCGCAATAGGATGAAAGATATAAGCTTCACCTGACCTGCGTCTTTGCCCATTGTGTGCATCCACGGCAACATCGAAGGCGGAACGTATCAACTTTTTGTCCTCTGCAGACAAAGTTTGATAGCTGATCCTAAGCAGTTCTTTGTACTGCCTAGCGATTTCCTTATTTTCTTTTTCTATTGCAACCTCAGTCATTGTAAATTAAAAGTATCATAATCTTTGTTTGGAAACAACAAAAATTATGCCCTTAAATTACGGATGCGCTCAGCCAGCGGTGGGTGTGAATAGTTCATAAAAACATAAGCAGAATGTGGTGTAAGATTGCTCAAACTGTTTTTAGAGAGTTTTTTTAATGAAGTTATGAGCGGTTCTGCAGCAAAGGTCTCTTTTGCATAATCATCAGCTTGGAATTCAAATTTTCGCGATAAGTAATTCATAGCCAATCCGGTAACAGTCGATATTGGGCTGTATAATAAAACAAACCCAATCAATGCGGCATGAAAACTGGGTTGTGAAACACCAATAGCCAAAGATAGTTGCGGATTATTCACAAAAAGAGACAGTAAAAACAAGGTGAAACCTGTTAGGAGTATACTTGCCGTTAGGTTTATTATAACATGATTTCTTTTGTAATGCCCTACTTCATGTGCAAGAACCGCAACAATTTCATCTTCTTGTAAATCATTGATTAAGGTGTCAAAAAGCGTTATTCTTTTTTGTTTACCGAAACCCGAGAAATAAGCATTTGATTTGGTACTTCTTTTTGATCCATCAATTACAAAAATATTCTCCAATTCAAATCCGATTTTCTTGGCATATTTTTCAATGGAGTTCTTAAGACTTCCTGATTCTAGAGGGGTCTGCTTGTTAAATAACGGCACAATTAGCTTACTGTAGAATAGATTTATAAAAACCATCAGTAAGATAAAAATACCCCAAGCATATAGCCAAAAATTGGAACCTGCCCACTGCAAAAACCAGATAACCAATGCCAGTAAACCTCCACCGACAATTGCAACTAAAATCCACCCTTTAATCAAATCCTGTACAAAAGTTGATTTCGATGTTTTGTTAAAGCCGTATTTTTCTTCTATCACGAAAGTTTGATAGTATGAAAAAGGCAAACCAATGAGGTTACTGCCAAAGCCAAGTATTCCGAAAAATAATAACGCTTGTACAATTCTATTGTCTGATAAACCCCGCACCAATTGATCAATAAATTCAAATCCTCCAAATAATAGAAAACATAAAGTCAATACAGTGGAAAAAGAGTCGCTTAACAATCCAAATTGATAGTTTTCCCTTTTGTAGGCCTGAGATTTTTGATAATCATCGCTATTAAAGATATCGTTCAATACCTCGGGCACTGGTTCACCAAATTTCTTGGCATTGAGGTAATCCAACCAAGTGTCCATTATAAATTGGAACAATAAAATTCCAATAATCAGATAAAATAGGGTAGTGCTATCCAAAAGTTAAAATCCGCGTTGGCGTTTGGCTTCAAATATAAGTATTGCAGCTGATACCGAAACATTCATTGAATCAATTTGACCTTGCATTGGTATGATTATATTTTGGTCTGAATTTTCAAGCCATTCAGATGTCAGTCCGCTGGACTCGGTTCCAACAACTATTGAACTAGGATTTCTATAATCCAATTCATCGTAGTTTTTAGAAGCAGTAAGGGCTGCACAATAAATTGAGATATTATTTTCTTTGAGATATGCAATGATTTCATCGCTGGAACCCACCGCTATTTTATTGGTAAACAAGCAACCAACACTTGAACGAATTATGTTAGGATTGTACAAATCAGTTTTCGGATTTGCAATTAAAACAGCATCGAGATTTGCGGCATCGGCCGTTCGCAATAATGCACCAATGTTTCCTGGTTTTTCTGGTGCTTCTGCCACAAGGATAAGTGGACGCTTAGAGAGTGCAATAGCGTTCAAAGTATGTGATTTAGCGTGGGCAATTGCCAACACACCCTCTGTCGTACTGCGATGTGCCAATTTCTCATATACCTTACGGCTGATCTCAATGACAGGAAAATTGGAATGTACATCCAATTCGGTATTGATGTCCTTACAGATAAAAATTGATTCGATTTGATATCCGCCCGAAATAGCAAGTTCTAACTCTCGCTTTCCTTCAATCACAAAAAGTCCGGTTTTCTTTCGTTCCCTTGATTTTTCTTTTAAGCTTAAAAGCTTTTTTACCAAAGGGTTCTGTAAACTGGAAAGGGGTGTTCTTTTATCCACTGAATAAAAGTAACCAATATTGTAAATTGAGTTTAAAAGAATCGACAAAGATTAAAATCAAAATAAATGAGACATCTATTAGCTGCGGTACTTTCTTTAATTATAATTGGTTGTAAACCAAAACCAGCAAAAAATGACCAAGAGTTACAAACTACCATGGAAGAGGGAACTCAAGAAAAGGTTTATCCAGAAGAATTGGTTATGGTTTTAGAAGCCCATGGCGGTTTGGACCTTTGGAAAAATCAACGAACGCTATCTTATGTATTAGCTAGACCAGATAAACCTGAAACTCATATCACGGATTTGTGGACACGTTTCGATAGAATTGAAATGAATGATATCAGTATGGGTTATGATGGTAAGACTTGGCTCTTAGACCCATCAGGAGCGTACAAGGGTAATCCTGAATTTTATCATAACCTAATGTTCTATTTCTATGCAATGCCATTTGTTTTAGCTGATGATGGAATAAATTATGCAGAGGCTGAAGTCCTGAGATTTGAAGGCAAAGAATATCCGGGCATACAGATAACGTACAATTCTGGTGTAGGTACTTCACCAAAAGATGAATATTATATTCATTACAACCCAGAATCACATAAAATGGAATGGTTGGGTTATACGGTGACATACAGAACGGGAGAAGATTCAGATAATATTAAATGGATACGATACAATGATTGGGGAAATTTCGACGGTCTGATTCTTCCGAATTCGATTTCATGGTATAATTATGAAGGTCGTGAAATCAAAGATTTAAGGAATACCGTAGAATTTGAAGAAATTACCCTTTCAAGTAAATCTAAATCTGATTCATTTTACGCCAAACCTATTGAAGCTGAATATTTTGTTAGGCCAGAATAAGGCAGGCTTTTTACTATCAAACCAAAAGTATTGGCAGGTACATTAACTAAAGTTGCTTTTAAAGATATTTGCTTAGTGCAACGAATACCTAGAAGTAACTTACAAACTTTTGATAACTACATCTGGGTGTCATAGACCATAGGAAATTGCTCCGGTATTTCTTCATGGGATTCTCCAAGATTTTGGCGCAGGTCTATTTCTATTCCTCTTGCAATGGTTGAAATAGGCACGTCGTTTGCTGAACCTTCAAACGGATTTTCCCCAGTCCTTCCTATTCTTTCCATTGTATGGAAAACCCAAGCAACAATTACATAAAAAGGAATACAAAGCCATACAAAATGCCGACCTATAAGCGGAAAACTTTCAGCTATTTCATTGCCGATTTCTCCAAATTGAGGCACAAGTGCAAAAGGTAGTAACAGTACAAAAACCCACATAAAGTAGTGGTTTAGTGTTGCGAAGTGCCTTGGATAGGGAAAATTTTTGATTCGTTCAGATTTACCTTGAAGGGTAAAAAGTTCTTCTAAAACACCCTCTAGTTGTAAAAATGCAAATTCCCAGATTAGGCCTTTTTCCTTCAATTTCCTTAAATGATGGGATTGCAAATAAAGTAGTGCTGTTTGTTTATTTCCTTTTGAAAGGGTATACTCCATATCTTTTTCAGAAATGTAAGGTTCCAGGTCAATTTCCAAAGTAGAGGTGCGTTCGGGTGGTTGGATAAATTTTGACCACTCCCTATTGGTCCGTTCGTTCATAACTGTCTCCCAAGGTTTTGGTGAACGCATTGAGTGTCTCAGCGCAACCATCCATGCGATATGACGGTAAGTCAATATTTTTATTTCTTTATTTAGGTCATCTTCAGTGAAATCATCATCACAATACTCATTGGTCACCATATCTTGAACAAACATTCCGAATGTTCGTGAAGTATTAACAACTCCGCCCCAAATTTTTCTCGCTTCCCAGATTCTACCGTATGCAGAATTGTTTTGAAAACCAATAACGAATGCTACTGCTGTGCCTATCAATGCTAGTGGTGTCCACGGAATCTTCAACCAATGAAGGTCAAGAAAAAAATATAGGGAAACTACAACACTGATTATTATCAGGAATAGAAAGGTCTCAAAACGAGTCCATTTGGCCATGTCTTTGGCCCTATACACTTTTTTAGTATACATGTTAAGTAAAGATTTGAACTAAAGATATGAATTGGAAATTTTTTGAAAATAAAATAGGGATGGCAAGTACTTGCCATCCCTATTCAGAACAAAATTTCTATATATTATTTCTGAGCTTCGTACTTTTCGGCATACCTTTTCCAAAGTGCCGTTTGGTAGGTTTCCAATGAAATTTCACGTCCATCAATAAAAGCGTTGGTAAGACTATTCCCTTGCATGTCCAACGCGTCTCCTTCAGAAATAAACAAGGTTGCGCTTTTACCAACTTCTATTGTGCCATAAGAACTATCAATACCTAGAATTTTTGCGGTATTACCTGTAATCAATTGTAATGCGGCCTCTTTGTTCAATCCATGGTTAACCACCTGACCTGCATAAAAAGGCAGGTTGCGGGTTTGAAAATTACTGGTACCTTCATTTTGTAGAGCTACCAAAACCCCTGCATCCATCAATAATTTAGGAAGTTTATAGGGTAGGTCATAGTCATCGTCTTCTCGAGCTGGTAGGCTATGGCTTCGTCTGACAAGGACCGCAACATCATGTTGTTTTAAAAAGTCTGTAATTTTATGTGATTCATAACCCCCAACGATAACTACATGTTTCACCCCAGCTCCTTTGGCGGTTGAAATGGCGTCAATGATTTCGCGTTCAGGGTCTGCATATATATATAGTTTTTTAGAACCGTCAAATAAACCTTGCATAGCAGCAAATGCGGGATTTTCTTCTTGGGGGTCAACTTGCCCATATGCTGTAGAATTGGCCATGAAAGTCTTTATTCTGTCGACCACTCCTTGATAATTTTTATTCGGCTTGTATGCTGGGTCTTCGCCCATCCACCAGCGTCCTCTCCTAAAAGAATCAGGCCAATGCAAATGTATACCATCATCGATTTTGATGGCTGCATCTTCCCAATTCCAAGCATCAAATTGTACTATTGACGAGGTACCTGAGATTATGCCCCCAAGGGGAGTGGTTTGGCCAATCAATACACCATTCGGACGCATACTTTCAACCACCTGAGATTCGGCATTATAGGCGATTAGACTGCGAACATGTGGAATCAAATCACCAATTTCATCTTGGTCGTTAGTGGCCCTTACGGCATTGATTTCTATGAGACCAAGTGATTTAGCAGGAGCAATAAATCCTGGATAAACATGTTTGCCTTGAGCATTGATTATGCGTCCTTGACGTGCAATTTTGTTATTGGCACTGCCCACAAAAGTAAGTTTGCCTTCATTGAACATGAGCAATGCATTCTCAATGACCTCACCATTTCCTAAATGGGCAATAACTCCTTCAATACTAATAGGTTCACTTTGGGGAGCACCTGGTGTCTGCTGGGCAATATTGAATTGCCAATGTAACATCAGTACCAAAAAAGCAAATTTTTGGACTTGCAGACCAAAACTATATTTACTGCTATAAATGCCTTTATATCTATTATAATTTTTCATTTTTTAAGTCTTGTAAAATTTAATTTAGTTTCAGTCTTAAATGGTTTCACAGTGAAAATCACGTTTGCTGCGCATTTTTGGCTTTTGGGTTTTTCCGCCACTAGCTTTTTCATTTAGCATCATTTGTATCAAAGTTGCCCTTTCTTTTTGAATGGCAGCTCTTTGGGCTTTGTCTTTTTCCAAATCGAAATAAACAGCACCTTCTATAATGGTTTTCTCTGCTTTTGCATAAATACTCATAGGGTAATCACTCCAAAGCACTAAATCGGCATCCATACCTTCTTTAATGCTGCCTACGCGATGGTCAATATGCAATAGTTTGGCCGGGTTCAAGGTTACTGTTTTCCAAGCCTCTATTTCAGACATCCCTCCATATTTTATGGTCTTACCAGCCTCTTGGTTCAGACGTCTACTCATTTCTCGGTCATCACTATTAATAGCTACTACAACGCCTTGATCGGCCATAATCTTGGCATTGTAGGGTATGGCGTCTTTAACCTCATATTTATAGGCCCACCAATCGCTAAAAGTTGAGCCACCTGCGCCATGTTCGGCCATTTTGTCTGCAACTTTGTATCCTTCAAGTATATGTGTGAACGTATTTACTGTTATTCCAAACTGATCGGCAACTTTCATTAACATGTTGATTTCACTTTGCACATAACTATGGCAACTAATAAAGCGCTCACCATTTAATATTTCCGCTAGAGCTTCTAAGTCCTCATCAACGCGATAAGGTTGTCCACTTTTCTTTTTAGTGTCATATTCCTTGGCACGCTGAAAGTAGTTCACGAAAACCTGTTCAACCCCCATTCTAGTCTGCGGAAAACGGGCATAGCTGCTCCAATTACTTTGTTTTACATTTTCACCTAAGGCAAATTTGATAAACTTGGGCATATCAGGAAATTGAAGTCCTTCAGCGTCCTCGCCCCATTTTAATTTAATGATGGCCGATTGCCCACCTATTGGATTTGCAGAACCATGCAATAATTGAAACGTTGTCACTCCACCACCTAGATTTCTATATAAATTGATGTCTTTAGGATCAAGTACATCGGTCATACGAACCTCTGCAGAAGAATTTTGTCCAGCTTCGTTTATAGACAACCCTCCAATATGAGAATGCTCATCAATAACCCCTGCGGTTAAATGTTTTCCGGTTGCATCAACTTCAGTTGCACCATTAGCCTTTAAATCTTTACCAACCTTGCTTATTTTTCCGTTTTTGACCAGGACATCAGTATTTTCGAGTTTTTCAATTCCCGTCCAAACAGTTGCATTCTTAAAAAGCCAATTTTGAGGTTTCGGTTTGGCAGTATTGCCATAGCCTATATTTGGATACGTCACAGTCATTAACGAATGGGTCGTTTCTTGTGTCGCCTTCTCTCCTTTCATATCCTCAGGACCGGAGCTTTTAGTGGCAATAAAAGTTGTTTCTCTACCATCAGGATAAATTACTTTTCCATTTAAATTTTCTGAACCAGATTGAGCAAGACCATTCAATACATAGGTTTTGGTATCTCCATCAGTGCTGAAGGACATGTTGAACCAATCATTTGTATAAGTAATTTTAGATGGAATTTTTATACTATCCTTTTTTATCTCGATGTTTGGTTTTGAGGCCTTTCCCTTAATATTCAAGTTATAAGAAGTTCCATTTACCCGCAGATTGTAGGTTCCACGAATGTCAACCAAATCTTTGTTTGCTAAAGTATGCTTCACTCCCTGTACCCAATTTTCGAAAATTGTGGTGTTTTGGTCAAAGATGTCACCTGATGTAAGTAAGAAATTAGCCATGGCACCTGATTTAAGTGAACCTATTTGGTCACTTTTGCCCAATATTTTGGCTGGGACCGTTGTAAGTGCTTCGAGAGCTTTTTCTTTGGATAAGCCTCGGCTGAGAGCTTTTTGCAGCATACTTGCAAAATCTGATGGCGAACTCAACTCGTGAGTGGTCAACGCAAAGTTTACGCTATTATCTTCCAATACTTTTGGATTCGAAGGGGCTAAATTCCAATGTCTCATTTCAGCCAGATTTACGTAACTGGCAGCATATGGGTCAGAGACATCGTAGGCTTTTGGAAAGTTTATAGGTACTACCAAAGTGGCATTGGTTTTTTTTATGGCATCGATACGCTCATACTCATCACCACCACCTAAAATGGTATAGTTGACACCGAATTGGTCACCAATTTTATCTGCCCGAATAACATTGCCATTATCACCAGCCAAAAATAGCTGTGCCTGGTTTTTATTTGCAATTAAAGCTTCTAAAGAACGATCGGTAGTAACTGCATTACCTGCTTCGTACCATCTGAGGTCGTGGTGTAATTGGCGCATGAGTGCCGTGGCACCCATTAGTGATGTGGGGTAGGATTGTTTGCTCGCAATGCTCTTAGAAAAAGAAAAATATTGGGCAGATTCGGTATCAATGACCCTTTCCCCTTCGTTGCCTTCGTCATTGAGTGCTATCAATACACCTGAACCTCGTGCGATACCATCTTCAATATGCGCGTTAACCAATCCAAAACCAACTTTTCTTAAAGTTTCAGCTTTCTTCTGGTCATACTTAAATTTCTCAACGGCGTTATTCTCTGGCCTAATGTGGTCATTCCAATAAAAGCCTTCTCGATCAGGGCCGTATTGTGCGGATCGACCATCTCTCGGAGCACGCTTTGGTTTATCAACTCCAAAACCTGAAACAACTTCGATAAAGGATGGATAAATAGAAAGTCCTTTTACATCTTCAATAACCGTGTTTTTTGGTATTGATACGGAAGCTCCTACCTGTACAATCTTTCCGTTTTTTATTAGTAGGGTACCATTCTCAATAATCTCATTAGCAGAAACATATATCCGAGCATTGGTAAACGCCCTATAGTTATTGTTCTTTGATTTTATACCCTCATTTTCTGGAAAATAATCTTGTGAAAACGTTAGTCCCCCACACAAAAGGAGTGCAAGGCTGAATAACCTCAATTTCATTTCAAAAGTCTTTTGAATTAGCTAGTTTGAAAGATAGTGCATACCGAAGGAAAGCACAAGGCTTTTAGAAACCATACGCCCTATCGTAACCAATCATCAGGCCAACGACAGCATTATAGCTCTGAATACCATCTTTTTGGTTGTTAGCCTTTAAAAAAGCATTAAAAACAGCTTTAAAAATGGGTTCTGTAGGATTTTCATATCTGTTCCAGAACTCACTTAATTCCCTAAAGTTCGCCAGAACACCGGGATTAAGTTTTTCTAGCACTGTCTTATATGCTTTTTCGTCCTTTCGGCGCAAATCAGAAAGACAATAGGCAAGACCATGTGACTGGGCTGCATATTGAAAATAAACATCCTTATTGGCAGAGGTCACAATTAATCCTATGAAATTTGTGTCACTTTCAGAGGAGTATCCAATCTGGTGGCCAACCTCATGACCACTTATTGAAGGCAAACGAAGAATAGGAACCTTATAGTTGACTTGAGCTTCGTTCGTGAATGGATTTATATAGCCCCCATATCCCATGTAGGTCAAAGGCAATGAAAACAATGAGGACTTTAAGCTTGGTTGTTTGTATGTGAAAATTGGGAATACCCGAGATGCTCTTTTGTAGCTATTTAAGGTCATTTCATATACCTCTTCCGTTGTGTAGGGAATAACAACTGGTTTTTCTACATCTTTGGTCAATTGCAACTGTAAAACATTCGTCGTATGCACCATTTTCATGGTGAACTCTAGAAGTTCTTCTTGCGTATAGTCAGCTTGAAAGTCTAATTTTTCGGTTAGGGGCACACGATAGTAATTCAAACCCCAATATAAATGGAAAATAAAATAAGCTAAAGAAAGTACCACACCGATATCACGTAGAAAAAATAGGGGCTGGCTTTTAATTTTTTTCCAGTTTCGATAGAGATATCGAAAAGCCAATAAAACAAGAACTGTATATAAAATGTCCCCTACAGAAAAAGGAATCCATCCCGTTAAAAGCCGCAAAAACTTTGAAATAACAGGATAAATTCCTTCGGAATAGTATCTCTCAATCAATTCGGGATAGCTCCCTAACCATTTCACCAAAATTATCTGTGGAATCAAGCTTAGTGCAATTCCATTTTTCAATTTTGGCTTCATGTGGTTATTGTGCTATTCCAGTAACCTCTAAATCAAATACTAGGGTTGACCCACCAGGAATGGGTCCGTAGTCGTTATCACCATACCCCAAATATGGTGGTACGAAAATGCGGATTTTATCACCTACTTTCATAGTCAAAAGTCCTTCCCTGAAACCTGGAGCCAATGCAGCATCAGGACTATAATCCATAGGGTAGGGGGTATAACCACCTTGATCACGTTTACCCGGATTCACTTTTTCGAATTTTTCGGCCACTTCCAAATCACTTGTGTCAAACAAGTCTGCATTGGCCATTAGCCAACCAGCATAATTCACATACACCTTTTGGCCATGTTTAGGTTGCTCCCCTTCACCTGTTTTTAGCGAAACAATTTTCAGTCCTGATGGTAATGCCTCAACACTTTCGCTTTGTTGTTTAAATTCGGCAACTGTTTCTTCCTTCATTTTTTTGAATACAGCTTCCATCCGCTCTGCTTCTTCAAAATAATTTGCTAAAACGCTGTTTGCATCAAATTTTTTGGCCTCCTTTCCATTTCTGATGATATCTACATTGTTCATGATTACATCAACATCAGGTTTGTTACCAGGTCCCACTTTTACCGCCGCTATGCTATCAACAACTTCAAGACCATAAACAACTTCACCAAAAACAGTGTGTTTGCCATTTAGCCAAGGCGTTTCTTTATGAGTGATAAAGAACTGACTTCCATTGGTTTTTGGACCTGCATTGGCCATAGAAAGAATCCCTTTGCGATCATGCTTCAGGGAATCGACAATTTCATCTGCAAAACGGTATCCAGGATTACCAGAACCATTTCCAAGTGGGTCGCCACCTTGTATCATAAAATCTTTCATTACCCGATGAAATGTTAGCCCGTCGTAGTATTTTTTTTCTTTTAAACTATCAGTTACAAAGTCGTTCGTTCCTTCTGCTAACGATACAAAGTTCGCAACCGTTACAGGGGTGGCCTTATGGTAGAGCTTAACCACAATATCACCTTCTGTAGTTTGTATGTCTGCGTATATACCATCGCCTAAATCAGCATATTTTGCAGATTTACAGCCGAAAACACCTAGTGCAACTATTGAAATTATAAGAATAATCTTCTTCATTCTATTTATTTTATCGCGTTAATGAGTCAATTGGTTTCAAAATTTTTAACAGTTCTAAACTTGACCTTACAGGAACGTTCGCCCCTATTTTGTTATTGTCGCCCTTATAGCCAAAAGCTTGGGATGAGGGAAAGAAGAATGTGGCTTTTTCACCTTCTTTCAAAAGTTTGATAGCATTTCTTAGTCCAGGAAAAAGTTGGGTTTTGTCAACTTTTATCTGTTGCATCCCTAAGACATCTGAACGGTATATGGTATCTCCATCCAATTCCATAATGTTATATTTTAAGATGACTTCATCATCGGTAGATGCTTGAGGAATCATTGAATCTGCGTGATTTTCATAGAAATACCAAAATCCATTAGCACTCTCTAAATAATCATGTACTGTATCTTCTTCGATAATAAGCTTGATTCTTTTTTCTTCAAGTGACAAAATTCGCCTGCTGCGTTCAATTGATTCCTTGTAAAAAGAACCAGATTTGTTTTGGATTGGGCGTCTTGGTAGTGATTCGTTACAAGACGAAATGAAAACCATACAGAGAAAGAATACAACTAATTTTCGTGTCATTTGCTAAGCAACAAATCTTTGTAATGGGGCAAAAGATTCACAAAGGTATCAATTGTTTCTTGCATGCCTTTTTCACTTCTCCCTCCTGCAGCATTATTATGACCACCTCCGTTAAAATTATCCCTTGCAAACTCGTTAACTGAAAAATCTCCGACAGACCTAAAGGATATTTTAATGATACCTTCTTCTGTGTTCTCAATGAAGATTACTGCAAATACAATTTTCTCTAAAGTGAGGCCATAATTCACAAACCCCTCGGTATCGCCTTTACTGTAGCCATATTGGTCTAGTTCGCTTTGTGTTAAATATGTGAATGCAGTATTATACTCCTCAAGAATAACCAAATTTTTTAGGGCGACCCCTAAAAGGTGTAGTCTAGACGGTGAATTATTATCAAACACATTTTGATGTATTTCATGATTTTGTGCACCCTTATCTATCAAATCTGCAACCACAATATGGGTGGTCTTCGAAGTCGAAGCGAATTTAAACGAACCTGTGTCGGTCATAATTCCGGTATATAGACAGGCGGCAATTTCTGGTGTTATTTTGTCTAGACCATTCAGTTTGTCAATAAAATGATATACCATCTCACAGGTTGAACTCATATTCACATCAGAATACATAAAACTTGCATAATCTGACGGAGATTGATGATGATCAATCATAACAAAATCAGAATCAACATTTTCCAAAACACTTTCCATATTTCCTGTTCTGGACAAATGATTGAAATCTAAAGTGAATATAACCTCTGCTTCTTTTATTAAATACTTTGACTTTGAGGTTTCCCATTCAAAATTTAGCACCTGTTTTGTTCCAGGTAACCATTTTAGAAATTTTGGATATTCATTGGGCACTATCATTTCAACCGTATGGCCGTATTGCGTCAAAAAATGCTTTAGACCTAAACCAGAACCAATGGCATCTCCATCTGGATTTTTATGTACAACAATTATAATCTTTTTAGGTGTGCCCAGGAGTTCTTTTAGGGCTTCAATCTTCATGGAATCCATGACGCCGAAGATACGATATTATAATCTTCAACTAATTTCACAAGTATTACTTTTACAGCATGAAAAAATCCCAAATATTCCGAACTCTTCTCTTGGTCATTATAGGATTGAGTGCTGCCTGCAGTATCAATAGAAATGCGTCAAAACAAGATAAAGCCCAAAAAGCAAATACGACTTCCGAGGTGATAAGAATTGCATTTGGTTCTTGTAACAAAACCGATTCAGAGAATAAACTTTGGGATGATATTTTGGCCAATGAGCCAGTGATGTGGATTTGGGGAGGAGACAATATATATGCCGATACAGATGATGTTGAGAAGTTAAGGGCAATGTATCTTGCTCAAAACCAAATCGAAGGTTATCGCAAACTTAAAGAGAATACAATGGTCACTGGTGTTTGGGACGATCATGATTATGGTCTTAATGATGGTGGTGAAGAGTTTGCTGCAAAAAATGAAAGTCAACAGGAGTTTTTAGATTTTATGGGAATTTCTAAAAACGATTCTAGAAGAGAAATCAACGGAATTTATTCTAAAGCGGAAATAAGTACCCCAACAGGTCTAGTCAATATTTATAATCTTGATACGCGATATTTTAGAAGTAAATTAAAGAAAAGTACTGAAAGAAATAGGCGTTATGAACCAGATACGACCAGCTCAAAGACACTTCTTGGAAAAACACAGTGGGCCTGGTTGGAAGAGGAATTGACGAACTCTAGAGCAGAGTTTAACCTAATTATTTCTAGCATACAATTTCTATCCAGTGAACATGGTTATGAGAAATGGGCCAATTTTCCCCATGAAGTTGAAAAAATGAAAGAAATAATCGTGAAAAGTGGTGCTAAAGGGGTGCTATTTCTTTCAGGCGACCGTCATATTTCTGAATTTTCAAAAACTTCCATTAAAGGACTTAATTATCCGATAATTGATTTTACTAGCAGCGGTCTTACACATTCTTACACTGAATATAGTGGGGAACCCAACAAATATAGGGTTGGCAAAGTAGTTAATACTGTAAGTTTCGGAATTATAGAATTGGATTTGACGGCCAAAGAAGTCACAATGAAAATATTGACCGACGGAAATGTACTGTTACAAGAACTTAAACAAAGTTATTAAAGCTTGTTAGTTGCTCCGTATAACCGTAATTTTGCGCAAAATTTTATAGAATGATTGGAAATCGCACCTTTACCATGATTAAACCGGATGCTGTTGAAAATGGTCATATCGGAGCAATACTTGAAAAAATAACTGCTGCGGGATTTAAGATTGTAGCAATGAAGTATACGCAATTAAGCAAGAGGGATGCTGAGACTTTTTATGCCGTGCATAACGAACGTCCTTTCTTTGGAGAGTTGGTTGAATTTATGACTCGTGGTCCCATTGTTGCGGCCATTTTGGAAAAAGACAATGCTGTTGAGGATTTTAGGGCTTTAATTGGCGCTACAAATCCGGCTGATGCTGCTGAAGGCACAATTAGAAAGCTTTTTGCTTCAAATGTTGCTGAGAATGCTGTGCACGGTTCTGATAGTGATGAAAACGCAAAAATCGAAGGGGATTTTCATTTTTCAGGGAGGGAAGTCTTTTAGGTTTAGAAAACCATATAAAACAAAAGCCATCCTGTTCCGGATGGCTTTTTTATTTTATTTAAGTATTAGCTTTTTAATTAGTTCTTTCCCCAATTCTTCATTCAGCATTTTTACGATTTTAGTCTTTCCATAAGAAAGTTCTTCCCTTAGCACTGAAGATGATAAGCTAACGTACAGTGTTTGGTTTTTTAGTTCTACTGCGGTGGTATAATTATTTACACCATTACCCATCAGTTTAGCCCAAGCTTTTTGAGCATCGACTTTGTCAATACCTTTCTCAAGTTTATGTGCCTTGATAAAACCTTTTAGGGCTTCACTTAAATGTTGGTTGTCATTCTGACGTTTTGCCATCTTCATAAATATTTATGGGTTCAAAACGCTTGTAACGGTATACAATGCCTTCAGCACTTTCTAAGTAAAACTTGTTCGGTTCTAAATATATTATGGATTCTTGCCAAGAAGTAAGTTCGTTGTGGTAATTGATAAAAAAACCCTTACTCGCCTTTTTAACAATGTAAAAATTTTGAGCATCATCACTGGTCAAGTACGTTCCATCCAATTGAGGGTACATTTTTTTTCGATATCCTTTTAGACTATCCAACTTAATATAGTCTATCGTACCACTAAGGGAATATTTCTTTTCAGAACCGTCAGGATATAAAACATCAGAAATTTGCCAGTAGCCATTGATAATTTGAATGTCTTCGACAGTATATTCTTTTTCCTTTTTACAGGAAACAATTACTATAACTAGAATAAAACACCAAATTCCTTTCATCTTACAAAGTAAAGATTTTGTAATTCTGATTGCTATTTTTAACTACATTTTCGGTTCTCGTACTATGGGTATCACTAATAAATATTTGCCCAAATCTCTCATTATTTACCAAGGCAATTAGTTGGGCAACACGCTTCTCGTCCAACTTATCAAAGATATCATCCAAAAGAAGAATAGGGGTGGTTTTCGATTCTTTTGAAACAAAATGAAACTGTGCCAATTTCAACGCGATTAGAAATGACTTTTGTTGACCTTGGCTTCCAAACTTTTTGATTGGATGCCCTTCTATTGTGAATGCCAAATCATCTTTGTGAATTCCTACTGAGGTATATTGCAATGCCCTGTCTTTATCGATACTGTCTTCCAATAATTGAATTAGTGGTGTGGCTTGTAATTTACTTTGATAGGAAACTTTGGTTATTTCAGATTTGTTTGAAATTAGCTCATATTGCTCCTCGAATATGGGTATGAATTCCTGTAGAAACCTATTTCTACTTTCAAAAATTCGCAAACCAAATTCATTCAGTTGCTGGTTGTAAATACCTAAGGTATCTTGATCAAAAGTTTGATTTGCAGCGAAGTATTTTAAGAGGGAGTTACGTTGAACGAGAACTTTATTGTAACTGATTAGGTCATTCAGATATTTTTTGTCGGATTGTGAAATCACCCCATCAATAAATTTCCTTCTGGTCTCACTACCTTCAAGAATCAAATCCCTATCTGCAGGAGAGATTATGACCACTGGTAATAATCCTAAATGCTCAGAAAACTTTTCATAAGGCTTACCATTTCTTTTAATGATCTTTTTACTCCCCTTTTTAAAACTACATACAATTCTTTCGTTTTTTTCAGCCTTTTCAAACTCTCCGTCAATTACAAAAAATTCTTCCCCATGTCTAACATTTTGGGTTGACAACGGATTGAAATAACTCTTACCCATCGATAAATGGTAAATAGCGTCGAGAACATTGGTTTTGCCAATGCCGTTTTGGCCTACCAAACAATTGAAAGTTTGGTGAAATTCAAAGTCGGCAGTTTCAAAATTTTTATAGTTGAGAAGGGATAAGTGCTTTAAAAACATGCCTTAATGCGGATATAGGGTCTTTCTCATTTTAAAGACGGGCGACAAAATTAAAGAATAAATTGCCTTTCAGATTTTGATAAAAGCTTTATTTTTGCCCGATTAAAAAAATGAAGCATGGCAACCTATAAGAAAAGGGGTTACAAACCAAAAAATAAGGTTGAAAAAGAAATAGAGGAGATTGAAGGAAGTACAACAGCTGAGGTATTTAGTACCTTGGATGAAAGTGCCTCAAAAACAGAAGCCTGGGTTTCAAAAAACCAGAATTATATTTTAGGGGTTATTGGTGCAATAGCCATTGGGGTACTAGGCTATTTAGCCTATACTCAATTCGTTCAAAAACCGAAGGAGACAGAGGCCTCTAATGAACTGTATTATCCTCAACAGTTTTTTGACCAAGCTATGCAAAATACCGAACAAAAAGATTCTTTATTGACCTTGGCTTTAAACGGTGCTGATGGTAAGTTCGGTTTTCTTGATATAATAGACGAGTACAGTGGTACCAAAGCTGCTAATTTGGCCAGGTATTCTGCGGGAATGGCTTATTTGAATCAACAAAACTATCAAGAGGCCATTTCTTATCTGGAAGAATTCTCCTCAGATGACGAGATTTTAGGCGCACTTGCTAAAGGTGGAATAGGTGATGCATTTTCGCAATTGAACCAACCAGTTGATGCCTTAGATTATTACGAAAAGGCCATAGCACACAGTTCAAATGACTTCACAACTCCCAAGTTTTTATATAAAGCAGGGATATTAGCTTTGAACACCAATGATAAGGATAAGGCTGTAGGCTTCTTTGAACGTATCAAAGAAGAATTCCCAAATTCCTCCCAGGCAAATGACATTGAGGTGCTCTTGGGAATGGCAAAATAGGTATTATGGCAACAGGGCTTACCAACTTATCGGCATACGATAAAGACAGCTTGCCAGATATTTCACAATTGAGGTTCGGATTAGTTGTCTCTGAATGGAACGATTCAATCACTGATAATCTATTTAAAGGAGCAAAAGGTGCTTTATTGGATTGTGGTGCCAAAGAATCCAATTTAACCCACTGGACAGTTCCAGGTAGTTTTGAGTTGCCTGCTGGATGTGCTAAAATGCTAAAATCCGAAAAAATTGACGCCATCATTGCTATTGGCAGTGTAATAAGAGGTGAAACCAGTCATTTTGATTTTGTTTGTTCTGCCACAGCTCACGGCATAATGCAATTGAACACGTCTCAAGAAGTTCCTATTATTTTTTGCGTATTGACCGATAATACGCTTCAACAGGCAAAAGATAGGAGTGGAGGACAACATGGCAACAAAGGTGTCGAAGCTGCAATTGCTGCCATAAAGATGGCCACCTTAGGAAGTTCTAATTAAACATTTCCATAGTAGTTAACAATTTTTAGTACACGTTTATCAAGTACAAAGTCATTGTTTTGGTAAATTTGAGTTATGCGATTAAGTGTATTCAAAAAAATAAGGAATAAGAGTTTCAATTATGTTCCCAGGTATTATGATGAGCGTAAGGAAAGGTTGGAACAACTTCGAAAAAAATATGAAAACCTACCTGATGATACTACTTTCGCCAATAAAAGAAAAAGTATCAATTTCAGGGATGAATGGCTCGAACGAAAAGAATATAAAGCCGCAGGAAATTCATCAGCAAGGTTCTTTGTTATCTTGGCCATTTTATTTTTCGCAGCATATCTTATCATACGATATTTTGGTCTAGAACACCTGTTTTTTAATGCCTGACATCATTCAACTTTTACCGGATCATGTTGCTAATCAAATAGCAGCAGGAGAGGTTGTTCAACGACCAGCATCGGTCGTAAAAGAACTACTTGAAAATTCTATAGACGCTGGTTCCTCAATTATCAAGTTAATTGTAAAAGACGGCGGTAAAACATTGATACAAGTGGTTGACGATGGAAAGGGAATGAGTGTTACAGACGCACGACTTTCATTTGAACGTCACGCAACTTCAAAAATCAAATCTGCCCAAGACCTATTTAATTTACATACTAAAGGGTTTCGAGGTGAAGCATTAGCTTCAATTGCTGCAATCGCACATGTTGATATGCAAACACGTCGAGAAGAAGATGAGGTAGGTACCCAACTAAAAATTGAAGGAAGTAATGTGGTGGCACAAGAAGTGACAGTAACTCCTAAAGGCACTTCAATTTCAGTCAAAAATCTATTTTTCAATATTCCGGCTAGGCGTAACTTCTTGAAGTCAGATCAGGTGGAACTTCGTCATATCACTGATGAATTTCATCGAGTGGCACTGGCACACCCAGAGATAGGCTTTTCATTTTATAACAACGGTAGTGAACACTTCAACCTTAAAAGCGAAAGTTTTCGGCAACGAATCGTTCACATATTTGGTTCAAAAATAAACGAACGTTTGGTGCCCCTAGAGGAAGAAACCGAGGTTTTGAAAATTAATGGTTTTGTTATAAAGCCTGAATTCGCTAAGAAGAGTAGGGGTGAGCAGTTCTTTTTCGTAAACGGAAGATTTATTAAAAGTTCTTATTTACATCATGCAGTGGTAGCTGCGTTTGAAGGTTTGATGCGTGCAGAAATGCGACCTGCATATTTCATAAAGTTAGAAGTGGACCCAGCCACCATAGACATCAACATACACCCAACAAAGACAGAGGTGAAATTTGATGATGAGCATACGTTGTATGCCTTGTTGAAATCGACCGTAAAACACAGCCTTGGTCAATTTAATGTTACGCCGGCTTTAGATTTTGAACGGGATAAGAATTTGGATACACCTTATGCTTTTCAAAACAAAGAGGCTATACAACCAAATGTATCTGTTAATCCTTCATTTAACCCCTTTGAGTCTCACAATCTTGGCTCCGGTAACTTTCAAAAGAAATCCGTAGAAGGCTGGCAAGATTTATATGCAGTGTCTAAAAAGAACATGGACTGTTTTAGTAGTGTTCAATTTGAATCGGAAACAAAAGACCATGAATTATTTGAGTCTGAGAACGTAGCTTTTGATAATGGTCCAAGTACTTTCCAATTGCGACGAAAGTACATTGTTACAAAAGTGAAATCCGCCTTACTGGTTATTGATCAAAATAGGGCCCACCAACGGGTCTTATATGAACATTATCTAAAAAGTATTTCAGATGAAAATGTTTTGAGTCAAGAGCTTTTATTTCCCATAGAAATAAAGCTAACTGCTAAGGAATTCTCTATACTTGAGGAAATCTCTGATAAATTATCCTTGGCAGGATTTCAAATTGTCTTTCGAGCCGAACATAAAGTAGTTGTTGAGGCCATTCCTCCCTCGATCTCCGAAAAAAATATAGGAGAGCTTTTACACGATTTTATAAAAGAATTTGATGAATATGGAACCGAGGACCAGTTTGATATTGAATTTACTGCAAAAAGTTTAGCTAAGGCCATGGCAATAAAAAACGGTCAAATACTAGAACACGAATCCCAAATGGCTCTTGTTAATGATTTGTTTGGATGCGTAGAACCAAAACTCAGTCCATTCAAAAAACTGACGTATATTACATTAAACGAAAACGAACTGGAAAATAATTTTTTATAAATGGGAAGAATTACTGATGCAATTAAGCATCTGATTATTGTTAATGTCATCTTCTTTGTGGCCGGTATTGCGGGGTATGGGGGCATCCTTTACAAATATCTGGCACTTTGGTTTCCTGAAAATCAAAATTTTGGCATTTGGCAGTTGGTTTCCCATATGTTTTTACATGATTTCAGTGGTTTTCTGCACATCTTATTTAATATGTATGCCCTCTGGGCATTTGGATCTCCGTTAGAACGAATTTGGGGTAGGAATAAGTTCCTATTCTTTTATTTTTCGGCAGGAATTGGGGCTGCTCTTGTGCATACAGCTGCGAACTATTATTTCTTCACCCAAGGTTTTACTGAAGTTGTCAATATACCGGCAGTAGGGGCGTCTGGAGCAGTATATGGTGTTTTGGTAGCCTTTGCCTTTATGTATCCAAATGCACAGTTAATGATGATTTTTTTGCCAATCCCAATTAAGGCAAAATACTTTGTGCCTCTCATTATTGTTGGTGATTTGTTCTTTGGCTTTAGCAATGCCAATACAGGTATTGCACATTTCGCACACATTGGAGGTGCGTTAATCGGATTTATAATGATGTGGTACTGGAAACGAAATCAGTTTAATCAAAATCGATGGGATAGCTAATGGCAAATAGCGGTTTAAATTACTATTGGGCAAGATTGAATATTGCGGAGCGATTAATTGCGATTAACGTTCTCGTTTTCATTTTGGCCGGGTTGTGCCAAGTATTGTTTTTAATAGATGTATCGGATTGGTTTCATTTACCAAAAGAGTTCAATGAATTTATTTTTCAACCTTGGGGAATAGTAACCTACTCGTTTTTTCATGGTGGATTTTGGCACCTACTGTTCAATATGGTTTTTCTGTATTTTGCTGGTCGAATGGTTTTAAATCTATTCCAACCTAAAACATTTTTGTCAGTTTATTTTTTAGGGGCGATACTGGGTGGATTAATATTTTTACTTAGCTACAATCTTTTTCCTGGGCTCGTTGGGTCTAGGACCCCGGGGCTTGTCGGTGCTTCTGCTGGGGTTATTTCGGTTTTGATATTTATTTGTGCTTATATTCCAAATCAAGAAGTTCGGCTATTTGGCTTATTCAATATAAAACTTTGGTACATCGGTGCCTTTTTTGTGCTTATGGATTTAATTCAAATAAGAACCGGAGATAATGTAGGGGGAAAGTTGGCCCATTTAGGAGGGGCATTCTTAGGGTTTTTATACGCGCGTCAATTAATGAAAGGTAACGATATTGGAAGTGGGTTTGAAAAGCTAATGGATGGTCTTGGTGGTATATTCGCAAGAAAGGAAAAAAAATCTCCATTAAAAACAGTGTACAAAAATGCGCAAGAAGGCTCAAAAAATGCGAACTATGACAAAGCCGTACGCCAAAAGAAAATAGACACCATTTTAGATAAAATAAGCAAGTCTGGATATGAAAGCCTTTCAAAAGCAGAAAAGGACTTCTTATTCAAAGCTGGTAAAGAAGACTGAGTATCAAAAAACGAACTTTCTTTAATAAAACTCTTTTTGGGGTTCAAATCCTATTTGCATTAGCTTTAATGTTGGTGCTGATTCAATATTACCTGCCTTTCCGAATCTTTGATTCTCTAGAGTTTGTCAGTTTCTTCACCCTAATATTTTTGATTATTCATGTATTCTTCGTGTTTGTATGGATGCTTAAAAGAGAAATCTTACTTGCCTTGTTTTCCATTTTTATCTTATTGCTCTGCACGTTCTCTTTTGGGGCGTTTTATAAGTTTCCCGAAGAAGAGGGTTCAAAAAATTCTGAAGCCAGTTTATCGGTTATGAGTTACAATGTTCGTTTGTTTAATAAATACAAATGGATTGACCGTCCGAAAGTTGGGGAAAATATTGTGGGGTTTATTGAAGAAAATTCGCCGGCAATTCTAAGCATTCAAGAACATAATCGAGACTGGAACCATTACTTTGATGGTTATTCCTTCAAAGCGGAGACACCTCATAACACCGAACGTTCGGTACAGGTCATTTTTTCTAAATTTCCAATTTTAAACAAAGGATCGTTGAATCCAGAAGGCACATCAAACAATACCATATTTGCCGATATTCTTTTTAGAGGTGATACCATTAGGGTTTACAATGTTCATCTGCAATCTTTTGCTGTAGTGCCCGAAGTCAATAGTCTTCAACAGGAAAAATCTGGTAGGCTTTTGAAGCGCATTGGCCGTGGAATTCAAAAACAAAAAGAGCAAGCTCAACTTTTAGTTGAACATCTAAAAAATACCAGCTATCCGGTGGTGATTACAGGCGACTTCAACAACACACAATTTTCTAGTATTTATAAAGTTCTGAAGGCTGATTTCCAAGATACATTCTATGAATCAGGAAGTGGATTTGGTCGTTCTTATACCTTGTTTAATGTACCAATGCGAATTGATTATATACTAGTAGATGATACATTTGAGGTTCTTGAACATCAAAACTACGATGTTAAGTTCTCTGACCACTATCCGATAAAGGCCAAATTAAGACTTAAGGAATAGGCAATCGACAAAGTCTGCCAAAATATGAATGAGCAAGGCAAGCCCTAATATTCTGGTTTTCTTGACTACAAACAAAATAAAGTAGCCTGCAATGGCTAAATAACTGTGTAGCGGATGAAAGCCAATACTACATCGGTTACTATCAAATATTGGGCTTGCAAGTAGATGATCAATATCTATAAATATTCCTGCCAGAAGAATTAAAATAATCCGAATACGATTTTCTTTAAAAAAGACTAGTCCAATTAGCACAGGGACCAAAAAATGAATACCATAGTGAAATACAAACCGTAGCATCCTATTCTAATTTAATGGAATTCAGATACTCCATTGCTTCCGGTCCCTTATTAAAAAGAAGGTCTAAGCCACTTAAGTTTTTTAAAAAACCATGTCGCTCACCAAAGACTTGAAAATATTCCTCTTGCACAAATGAAAAATTGGTTTTGGCGATTGCCAGGCTTCTATTGTCGACAATATCCAAGGGTGTTTTTTGGTAGTTTTTTGATTTTTTTAGGGGCATAGTTACCTGAAACGAATCACAAAAGAACTGAATTGTTTCAAAGTTTAAATCCATCAAAAACTCATATTTTTTTTCAAATATTGGTGACAGATCATCTTCATAGTATTCAAAAAAGGGAGAAGTTCGATAAGAAGTTTGTAAGGTTTTCCAATGTTGTTTCTGCCAAGCGCTACTGTAGTCAATCTTGACTTCTTTAAAAAGTTGCCGACCTTGATTTCCGCCAATATGTTTTATCGGCACATTGAGCATATGTTTACCCTGATCAGTGGCGATATAGCATCGATTACGAAAAGTTTGTTTTTGAAAATTATCATACACTTCCCATATGACAGGTAACTTCACTATCAGTGCTAACGTCGCCACGTTAGGAAAATAAACAGGGTGTAAGAGATGATGGTTTTCCAAGGATTTAGGCTTGGGATTTCCTCCTTTTTCTGATAAAATCAAAAACAAACCAGCCAACTAATAGAATTAAGAAATATCGGAAATACGATACAGGTTCGCCATCACCGCCAACAGTCGTGAAAATCCTATCCCACCTTAATTTCTCGTTGAATCTAATTCCATCTGGAAAATTGTCCATGCTCATCCAAATAAAGACCGGTTTACCGACAATATGATTAGCAGGAACATAACCCCATGTTCTACTATCTTCAGAATGGTCGCGGTTATCGCCCATCATCCAATAATAATCTTGTTTGAATGTATAACTATCTGAAGGTTTCCCATTAATGGAAACTTGGTTGCCATTGACAGAGACTTCATTGCCCTCGTAATCACGGATAATTTTCTTGTATAGGGGTAAGGTTGCAAGAGTTATTTTAACCGTTTTGCCCTCTTCAGGTAAATATATTGGTCCAAGATTATCATTATTCCACGCATATCGTCCATCTTGAGGAAAAATATTACTACCTCTTTCACCCTTTCCTTCAAGGTTTATTTTTACGGAATCTATCGAACTATTTTTTCTTATTTCAGCTGCCATCTCAAGAGTAAGATTGGCAATCCTATTTTTTGGTGTTTCTTCCTTTAGAGACAACCGAAGTTCGCGTATGAGATCAGGATTGATTCCTTTTTCATCGGTGTAAATTGCTGGTTTTCCTGAACTATCGGCACCAACACCATACCCATTGTAACGTAAAACACTAATTTGTTGATCGGTCAAATTGGCAGGTACATATTTTCTAGAAAAATCTGTGGCGCCGACATCTGCCAATAGTCTACTAGACACCCCTTTACTTGAAGAGATTAAATGATCGTACATTACCTTAGCTCGATCCGATAGTATCAACTCTTTTCCATTGATAAAGACAATTCCATTTCTTACTTCAAGGGAATCACCAGGCGTACCAACACATCTTTTTACATAATTTGACTTTTTGTCAATTGGCTTACGAACACCTTTTTCTGCGACAAAAAACTGGCGTACAGTATCTGCGGGCCAACTAAAGACTACAATATCGTTCTTTTCAGGTCTTTCAAAACCTGGCAATCGCATATAGGGTAATTGTAATTTGTTCAAAATGGAAGTCTTGTAGGTATCCTTTTCTACATCAGCTACATATGAACGACTTTTGACTAAGGGCAATGTGTCATGAACCATTGGCGCTGCCAAGGTGGTCATGGGTACCCTTGCTCCAAAATGAAATTTGCTAACAAACAAGAAATCACCCACTCTGAGTGTGCGCTCCAATGATCCTGTTGGTATTACGTAGGGCTGGATAAAATACGTATGAACCAGAGTGGCGGCCACTACTGCAAAAACAATTGAACTTACCCACTCACCGAGGCCCGTTCTTGGTTTAAGACTTCTATCTTTTATATGCTCGACATCCATAGAATAGTTGACGACATAGATATAAAATCCAAGTGTTAGGATAACCGCCCAGGTTTGCCATAGTTTATTTTGACCAAAACTTCGTATGGTTTCGACCCAAACTACTGGAAACATCAATAAATTGATTATCGGAATAAAGAGCAATACAACCCACCACTTAGGTCGGTTTATTATTTGCATCAAAACAATTCCGTTGTAAATCGGAATTGCTGCTTCCCAAGCTTTTCGACCCGCTTTCACATAGAGTTTCCAAGTGCCTAAGAAGTGAATTACTTGAATTATCAATATAAAAATGATCCATTGCGTACCGTTCATAATGCCAGCTTTTGGTTCTTAGTGTGGTAAAGTTAAATTTTGTTACGTATTCCTATAGGTTTAACACATCTTTCATAGAATAAACCCCAGTTTTTCCGACCAACCATTCCGCAGCTATTATTGCTCCCAATGCAAATCCTTCACGATTATGTGCAGTATGCTTTATCTCAATGCTATCTACCTCACTCTTGTATGCTATGGTATGGGTGCCGGGAACTTGGCCCTCACGAATCGAGTGAATTGAAAGCTCTTGTTCTTTTTCGCCGTCAAGCTTCCATGTTTTATACGCTGAGTTATCTAAAATACCTTCTGCCAGGGTTATTGCCGTTCCACTAGGTGCGTCCAACTTTTGGGTATGGTGTATTTCCTCTATGCTTGTTCTATAACCAGAGACGCCCTGCATCATTTTTGCAAGTTTTTGATTCAGTTCGAAAAACAAATTCACACCCAAACTAAAATTCGATGCATAAATAAATGCTCCGTTATTTTTATCACATATAGCAATCGCCTCTTCATAATTTGATAGCCAACCTGTGGTTCCACTAATGACTGGGATATTATTTTTAAAACATTCGGTAATGTTTTGAAATGCCGCTTCAGGTGTGCTGAAATCTATGGCGATGTCAATTTCGTTGTACGGGATGTCAACGGTGTCAATATCAATTTTTGCGACAATTTCATGATTTCGAGCTAGGGCAAGAGATTCAATCATTTTGCCCATCTTACCATACCCAAATAAAGCAATTTTCATGAATCAAAATTTAACTTGAAATGCCAAGCCATAGTACGGCTGTGCTGTCATCTCGTTATAATCAATAAAAGGCTTGAAGTCAATACCTAAGCGATCATCAACATTGTATTGTTTTAGGTGTGCGTCAACATTCGCATCGATTATATTCAATGCATAAGCTCCAATGGTAAGCAACAACATCAAATCCCTATCACGCTGAAATCTTTCTTGAGAGTCTTGTAATGCATCAGTTGACAAATCTGGAACTATACCGTCTGAAAACTCTTCGGGTAAACCCGCTTGTCTCTTTTTAAAAGCATCACGTACTCGATTATACTGGGTATTATTTATGGAATACCCATATATGGCAGCTCCCATTGCCCCCCAGACCAATGGTACTTTCCAATATCGTTTGTTGTAGACTTGACCCATACCTGGTAGAATCGCTGATAAAAATGCAGCTTTGGCAGGGGCTAAAGGATTTATTTCTTTTTTCTCAAGCTGTCCATCTTGAATAACAATGCCACGACGCTTTAAATCGGTTCTGATAGAGTCAGCACCCTTATCAGGTATACTATCTTGAACTTGGGCACTCACCATTAGTCCAAAGCAAAAAAAGAAGAATATGACTATTTTAACTTTAGTCACCAGCCAGTATTTTTTTTAGTCTTTTGAATTCTTTTTCAGAATTGAACGGAATCGTAATCTTACCTTTTCCATCGGCATTTGCCGAGATGTCAACTTTTACATCAAGATTTTTCTTTATTGAGTCAATATTCTTGATTATAAATTCGGGAATAGAACTTTTTGAAGATTTTATGTTCTGAATTTTATTATCAGAATTTTTATATGCTTTTACTAAGTTTTCCGTTGCCCTGACAGAAAGCCCACTTCTTACCACCCTATCAAAAATCTGTAATTGATCTTTTTCTTTGTCAATATTGATTAATGCTCTACCATGCCCCATACTTACGTCACCATCACGCATACTATTTTGAATGGACGGGTGTAGCTTTAATAATCTAAGGTAATTTGTGATTGTAGATCTTTTTTTTCCTACTCGGTCACTTAGTTTTTCTTGTGTTATTTTTATTTCGTCAATCAATCGTTGATAAGAAAGCGCGATTTCAATAGGATCTAGGTCTTGACGTTGAATATTTTCAACCAAGGCCATTTCAAGCGATTCTTGGTCATTGGCAATTCTAATGTATGCTGGAATTGTCTCCAGACCAACCATTTTCGAAGCTCGATATCTACGCTCCCCAGAAACCAGTTGATACTTGTTGAAATCTAGCTTGCGAACGGTTATCGGTTGAATTATTCCGAGTTCTCGAATGGAGCTCGCCAATTCTTCTAGAGCGTCATCGTTAAATTTGGTACGTGGTTGAAATGGATTCACTTCAATTGAAGCAAGGTCCAATTCAACTACATTCCCTATCACTTTATCAGCATTCTTATCTGAACTGGATTGAATATCGTTTTCAGGATCCTTTAAAAGAGCAGAAAGCCCTCTACCGAGGGCCTGTTTTTTTTGTGCCTTTGCCATTAAACTTTCTCCTTGTTTTTATTCAAAATTTCATTGGCCAAATTCAAATAATTGGCCGCTCCTTTACTGCTTGCATCATATTTTATGATACTTTCCCCATAACTTGGAGCTTCACTTAGTTTTACGTTTCGTTGAATAATGGTATCAAATACCATTTCAGCAAAGTGTTTTCGCACTTCTTCAACAACTTGATTGGACAAACGTAGCCTTGAGTCGTACATGGTTAGTAGCATGCCTTCTATATCAAGATTGTTGTTGTGTATTTTCTGAACACTTTTCACTGTATTCAATAACTTGCCCAATCCTTCCAAAGCGAAATATTCACATTGAATAGGTATCATGACGGAGTCGGCAGCAGTTAGTGCATTAAGTGTCAATAAACCTAGGGATGGTGCACAATCAATCAACACATAGTCATACTGGCTGGCTAAATCACTCAGGGCTTGCTTTAGCATGTATTCCCTTCTATCCTTATCAACAAGTTCAATCTCTATGGCTACCAAATCAATATGCGCTGGAATCAAATCTACATTTGGGGAATTTGTCTTAACTACGACTTCTTCCGGCCCCATGGTGTGTTCCAATAATTGATATGTGCCTTTTTCAACACTTTCTACATCAACACCGAGACCAGAAGTGGCATTTGCTTGTGGATCGGCATCTATAAGTAAGACTTTCTTTTCCAATACTCCTAGCGAGGCAGCTAGATTCACAGAAGTGGTGGTTTTTCCCACGCCTCCCTTTTGATTGGCTATCGCAATAATTTTGCCCATTGCTACAGTTAAGTTAGGGGCTAAAAATACAATTTAATCCCGCTAGAAAAAACCCAATTTGTTAACAGTTGGTGGATAACTTTATCAACTTACGTTAAATGAAGTTAAAGTTTGAATTAATAGTTTTCAACGGTTTACTTCAACCCCTTTTGAATAAATTCTACAAAGGTTTTTTTCGTTACTCCACTGATTGTCCAACATTACAGCGTACTTCTTGTAAAACTGTTAGTTGTGCGTATGGAAAAAGAAAGTTGGGGTTTAAAAATTTTGGAAGATTTCTTAACTGATTTTGATATAAAGGTGGATAGTAATCGCAACTATGATTCTTGTTTTAATCGATTTTGTTCGATGCCTTCGGCCAATCGGTATTCTAAAATAGGTTCAATTATTGTTTGTTTTTTCTTCTTTTTAAGGAAAGGATATAATTCCAAATCCTGACTCATACGGTCATCCTCGTTTATGTATTTGTTTGTTCCAACAAGGGTGGTGTCTTTGGAATCAAATAACTCCTGTTCTTTTTTGGCATTTTCCTTGATTTTTCTCTGAATAGTGCCATTTTTCAGATTCTCAAGGAAACCACCTCCGGCTTCCAGCTGCTTGAATAAAATTAATGCCTTTTCAGACATTTGGTTGATTAAGGAATTGAGGTAAAAAGATCCTCCGGCTGCATGAACTGCCTCTTGAAAATAACTTTCTTCCTTTAGCAGTAATAATTGATTTCGTGCTGTTCGCGTACCAAATTCATTTTCTTTATGATAAATAGCATCATAAGGCAGGTTACAAACCGTATTTGCACCTCCAAGAATTGCCGCCATGCACTCAGAAGTAGATCTTAGCATATTGACATTGTAATCATAAAGGGTTTTGTTTCTTTTTGAAGGAATGGCTTTAATGTGACAATCATGATTTAGTCCATATTCCGAACTCAAATTTTGCCAAAGTAATCGAAGCGCTTGAAGCTTTGCTATTTCAAAAAAATAGTTTTGACCTATTGCTACATCAAAAACAACGGGTTTTTCTTTCGCTTTTGTATTATCAAAATGGTTGAGGTATTCGTTGGCATGTGCTAAAGCATAGGCTAATTGCTGAACGCAATTTGCACCAGCGTTTTGATACAAGGCCATATCGACCGAAAGAACGCTTGTTAAGGAATAATCATTTGAAATACGAACTGTTTCTTCAAGAAATTGATGGTCCTTTTTTAGACTGTCGAACCAATTTCCACTGCGTGCTAAATTTCCAATGATATCGACATTAAAGTGAATGTTCGTTCCTTCAAGCGTAAATTCGGATAATAGATTTTTAAAAAAATCAGGGTCTAAAAATCCGAGCTCAAAATGAATTGATGGGTTGGTTAAGTCAATGCCCGATAATAGTTCAGCCATGGAAATGGAACCGTCAGGAATTTGAAACACCAAGCTTTGAACGTCTTTTGAAAGTACCTGCAAGGCTCTTTCATTGGCAAGTTTAGGATTTCCAGTGTAGATAGCTTCACCTATTTTCCAAGAATGGTCTTTAGGCAGGGAAAAAGAAGTAGTGTTACTTCTATCGGAAGCATCATAAAAAGGTTTAACCTTAATGCCTTCAATTGATTCCCAAACCAAAGTGTCATTATAATCTGCACCTTTTAAATCAAATTGGATTTTCTGCTTCCATTGCTTAGTTGAAACTGCGTCAAAATCAGAAAAAAGCGTTTCGTTTTTCATTTTCAATCTTCAACTTTCGTTTTGGTGCTATCCTCATATTCAATTAAGAACAATTCCTCGCCCTCCTTTTTCATATAATAGTTCTCACGGGCGAATTTTTCAAGTTCTTTTGGGTCTGATAGCTTTTTCAATGTAGCCTTGTCTTTGGAAATTTCGGTTTCCAAAAATTCTTTTTGCTGTTCTAATTTATCGATTTCTTTTTGCAGCGCTTTATGGTTTCTAAACGAATTGGTATCGAAAAAAAGCATCCAAACAATAAAAGCCAAAGAAACCAGAAAATAGGAACTTGACGCAATTGCGAACCATTTGGTTTCCCTTAGTTCTTTCCAATTCACGGCGTCAATAGTTTTTCGTTTATAATGGTACGAACGATATCTACTGCCACTGTGTTGTAGTGATTATTCGGAATTATTATGTCTGCAAATTCTTTTGAGGGTTCAATAAACTGGTTGTGCATGGGTTTCACAGCAGTTTGATATCGGTACAGCACTTTATCTATATCGTGGCCCCTTTCCTTAAGGTCGCGTTGCAGTCTTCGTATTAAACGTTCATCAGAATCGGCATGCACAAAAATTTTGATATCAAATAGTTCACGCAGTTCAGGATTGACCAAAACCAATATACCTTCAACTATTATAACATTCTTTGGGTGCTTTAGAATTGTTTCTGGCATTCTGGTTTCTTCTACAAAGGAGTATACCGGAATATGGATTGGTTTTCCTGCTCTCAACTCTTTTAAATGTGAGATCAATAGGTCAAAATCTATGGAATTCGGATGGTCGAAATTTACCAGGTTTCGCTCTTCTTTAGTGAGATGGGCCAAATCATTGTAATAGGAATCTTGCGAAATAACCACGACTTCATTTTCAGGTAATTCATTTACAATCTGATTGACAACCGTGGTCTTTCCACAGCCTGTTCCTCCAGCAATTCCTATGATGAGCATTTAAAAATAAGTTTAGGCCAAAAGTACACAATTGGTATAAGCTCGTAAAGTGTTAATCGATGCCAATATAAAAGCTTTTCGTCCTTCGATTCATTGGCGATGAAGGATTTTTTAGAAATAATCGCTTTGTGATGCTATTTGGTTGGATTCTCTTTTTAGGGTAAATCTCTATATTTTTGAATACATCATCAGGTAGCACGTTTATGGAGAAAAAACACAAGCTCAAGGTTAATGGCCAATACGAGTTCGAGTTAACCAAGGAGCAATTAACTGACTTGGATTTGGTAAAAACAGGTTCAGCCTCATACCATTTGCTTCGAAATGATAAGTCTTATCACGTGGCAATAGATTCCAAGAATTTTTATTCCAAGAAATACCTTATTCGAATAAATAATTCAAAGTACGAAGTTGATATTTCAAATCCTTTGGATGTTTTAATTGAAAACATGGGTTTTGTTGTTGGTGAAGGTGCATTAATCGGGAGTATTAAAGCGCCAATGCCTGGTCTTATTCTAGAGATTTCCGTTTCGGTTGGGCAAGAGGTTAAAGAAGGCGATTCTTTATTGATTTTGGAGGCAATGAAGATGGAAAACGTGATTACCTCACCGAGAGATGGTTTTATTAAAGAAATATCGGTAACAAAAGGGTCCACTGTCGAAAAAAATCATTCCCTCATAACCTTTGAATAAATAGTATGAAAAAGATATTGGTTGCTAATCGGGGTGAAATCGCTATTCGGGTAATGAAGACGGCCAAAAAGATGGGTATCAAAACGGTCGCTGTATTCTCTGAGGCCGATAGAAATGCACCGCACGTTAGATTTGCTGATGAAGCCGTTTGTCTAGGACCTCCACCTTCAAATCAATCGTATTTGTTGGGAGATAAGATTATTGAACACGCCAAGCGGCTTAATGTCGATGGTATACATCCGGGTTACGGATTCTTAAGCGAGAATGCCTTATTCGCAGAGGCGGTAGAAAAGGCTGGGCTGGTTTTTATTGGACCAAAGTCTCACGCAATCAAAGTAATGGGTAGTAAGCTGGCAGCAAAGGAAGCTGTAAAAAAGTATGACATTCCCATGGTTCCTGGTATTGATGAAGCCATTTCAGATGTTCCGAAAGCCCGCCGTATTGCCAAGGAAATTGGATTTCCAATTCTAATTAAAGCTTCCGCTGGTGGTGGAGGAAAAGGAATGCGAATTGTGGAAAAGGAAGAAGATTTAGAATCCCAGATGAACCGTGCCATAAGTGAAGCCACTTCCGCTTTTGGTGATGGTTCTGTTTTTATTGAGAAATATGTGACTTCACCGCGCCATATCGAAATTCAAGTCATGGCAGATACCCATGGCAATATCCTTCACTTTTTTGAAAGGGAATGTAGCATTCAAAGACGACATCAAAAAGTGGTTGAAGAGGCCCCTTCATCGGTATTAACGGAACAATTAAGAAGCGAAATGGGTGAAGCTGCCAAACGGGTTGCCAAGGCCTGTGATTATGTAGGGGCAGGAACGGTGGAATTTTTATTGGATGGTGACCACAACTTCTATTTTCTAGAGATGAACACGCGATTACAAGTAGAACACCCGGTTTCTGAATTGATTTCTGGCGTTGACTTGGTTGAACTACAAATTAAGGTGGCAAGGGGGGAGGCGTTGCCTATGAAACAAGAAGATTTAAAAATAAATGGTCATGCCATGGAGCTACGTGTCTATGCTGAAGACCCATTGAATGATTTCTTACCGAGTGTTGGAAAATTAGAACGCTATCGTTTACCAGTTGGTGCCAATATTCGGGTTGATAATGGTTTTGAAGAAGGGATGGACATTCCTATTTACTATGACCCTATGTTATCGAAATTGATAACCTATGGTGCAACGCGCGAAGAATCAATCGCCCTCATGCTAAAAGCAATTGAGAATTATGAAGTTGAAGGTGTAGAGACAACTTTACCATTCGGGACCTTCGTTATGAAACATGATGCATTTCGGTCCGGTGATTTCGATACCCACTTTGTGAAAAAGTACTACGCCCCTGAAATGATACTAAAGGCAAAAGAAGAAGAAGCAAAAATTGCAGCATTGGTTGCCCTAAAGCAATTTTTTGAAGATCAAAAAACGCTAAAACTCCCAACAAACTGAAGCTAATGGATGATAAATTGAGAAAACTTGAGGAACGCATTGCTCTAGCACATTTAGGTGGGGGAGAGAAACGGATTGAAAAACAACATTCCAAAAAGAAACTAACAGCCCGAGAGCGTATCAATTACCTTCTTGACGACGGGTCGTTTGAAGAAATGGGGATTATGGTTACCCATCGTACCACTGATTTTGGAATGGAAAAGGAAGTTTATTTTGGAGATGGGGTGGTCACAGGCTACGGTACGGTAAATGGAAGATTGGTATATGTTTATGCTCAAGACTTTACTGTTTTTGGTGGTGCCCTATCCGAAACACATGCCGAAAAGATTTGTAAGGTGATGGATTTGGCCATGAAAGTTGGTGCCCCAGTTATTGGTCTTAATGATTCTGGTGGTGCACGAATTCAAGAAGGTGTAAAATCTTTGGGGGGTTATGCTGATATTTTCTATCGCAATGTTCAGGCTTCAGGTGTTATCCCACAGTTATCTGCAATAATGGGTCCTTGTGCCGGTGGTGCCGTTTATTCGCCAGCAATGACCGATTTCATTATTATGGTTGAACAAAGTAGTTATATGTTCGTTACAGGGCCGAATGTGGTGAAAACGGTAACGAATGAAGAAGTCACCTCAGAAGAGTTGGGAGGTGCGAATACCCATGCATCAAAATCGGGAGTTGCCCATAAGACAGCTGCAAATGATGCGGCCTGTTTAGAGGATATAAAAAAGCTGTTGGGTTACCTGCCCCAAAACAATCAAGAAAAAGCACTAGCAATTCCGTATGAATTAGGGGATGAAATACGAGAACAGCTCCGGAATATTGTACCCGATAATGCAAATAAGCCTTATGACATGCACGATGTTATTCAAGGCATTATTGATGAAGATTCCTTTTACGAAATCCATAAAGACTACGCTGAGAATATTATTGTAGGATTTGCACGTTTAGGAGGAAGAAGTATTGGGATAGTAGCTAACCAACCCATGTTCTTGGCAGGAGTTCTTGATGTTGATAGCTCAATTAAAGGAGCACGGTTTACCCGTTTTTGCGATGCCTTCAATATCCCACTTTTGGTATTGGTTGATGTGCCAGGGTTTTTACCAGGCACCGACCAAGAATGGAATGCCATTATTATGAATGGGGCCAAACTGCTTTATGCTTTGAGTGAAGCAACAGTACCCAGGGTTACAGTGATTACACGTAAAGCTTATGGCGGAGCATATGATGTAATGAACTCCAAGCACATTGGTGCTGATTTCAATTTTGCATGGCCATCCGCTGAAATTGCGGTTATGGGTGCGAAAGGGGCTAGTGAAATTATTTTTAGGCGTGAGATTGCTGCTGCGGATGACCCAGAAGCCAAACTAAAGGAAAAAGAAGCCGAATATGCCGAAAAATTCGCAAACCCTTATCGTGCGGCTAGACGTGGTTTTATTGACGAGATTATCCTACCCGAAAATACAAGAAGAAAACTGCTAAAGGCCTTTGCGATGCTCGAGAATAAAGAGGTGGTTACACCAAAGAAAAAGCATGGCAATATCCCCTTGTAGCCTCTTTTGGAAAAGTTATTCCATTAACAAAACAATGGCATCTTAATTGTTCTCAATTTTTAAGGTAGACGTACCTTTGCCGGATGCAAGAAAATGCGTCAAAACCTAATTTTGAGTTTATTGCTTTAATGGCTTCGTTGATGTCCATTGTGGCCTTGGCCATTGACACCTTGTTGCCGGCTATTCCTGATATTGGAGCGACCATCAAAAGTTATGACCCTGCTGAGCATCAACTCTTTGTGACCATGATTTTTTTGGGCCTTGGATTTGGTCAACTTTTCTTTGGCCCCCTTTCGGATCAATATGGGCGAAAACCAATGGTCTATGCAGGTTTTGTGGTTTTTGGTATTGCCAGTGCCATTTGTTTGATGGCTCCAAATCTTGAGGTTATGGTGGTAGGAAGAATTCTGCAAGGAATTGGTCTTTCTTCCCATAGAACTATTGCAATCTCTATAATCCGAGATTCGTATAAGGGTGATTATATGGCAAGGGTCATGTCTTTTGTCACTGCTTTTTTTATTCTGGTACCGGTGGTAGCACCCGCAATTGGGAAGTTCGTGCTAGACATCTTTAATTGGCAAACCATATTTTATCTGCACCTATTTTTGGCCGTTCTATTATGGATTTGGTTTTGGAAGCGTCAACCAGAAACATTAAAACCGGAGTATAAGGTCAAATTTTCGTTGAAGAGTTTTGTGTCTGGTACCAAAGAAATGCTAAGGTATCCAGAAACTGTAGCCTATACTTTTATTTCTGGACTGGTTACCGGTGCCTTTTTAGTTTATCTCAGCTCGGCACAGCATATTTTTGAAGACCAGTATGGTATGCGTGAGGCGTTCCCCTTTTTATTTGCAGCATTGGCGATTTCAATTGGTTCCTCAACGTTTACTAATGGTACCATGGTTTTACGTTTTGGAATGCGAAAATTGGCGTTGGCGGCTACCATAGGTTTTAGTTGTATCGCTTTATCATATGTTCTTCTTTTTTGGAACAGTAGTAATCCAAGTGTGGCGATATTGGTCTCTTTTTTGTTTTTCCAGTTCTTTTGTTTGGGATTTATGTGGGGAAATTTTCGTTCGATAGCTATGGAACCAATTGGGCACATTGCAGGAATCGGTGCAGCAATCAACGGGTTCATTTCCACTATGATTTCAGTACCTATTGCTTCTTGGATCGGTTCATTCCTTGATGATACCGCACTACCACTTTTTATTGGACTTTCTATCTGTGGCTTTCTTTCTGTTGGCATCATTTTGATTTCAAGAAGAAAACGAAAATTGGCAACCATTTAAATCAATTCTTTGGTAGAAATATTTCACCAGAACACGAGTCTTCTTTTGCGCCGGTAACCGATTTAAGAACATTTATTTCATTTAATTCGCGGAGCGTGCCCATCAATGAAAAAACCAATGCCTCTTTATATTCAATAAATTTTTTTGGTGGGATTACTACTTCGACCAATCCTTCCAAATGCCTTTTAAGAACTGAAACATAGTAGGAGTTAAGGGCACCGCCACCAGTAACCAGCATTTTAGAATTTTTTGTGGTTTTCTCTTTTTTAATGGCCTCCTTTATTTGAAAACAGTTATGTTCGATAAAGGTGTGTAACAGGTCATTGATTGGTGCGCTAGACTTTTCAATCAAAGGTGCTACTTCAAGTTTAAACCATTCGTATCCAGTAGATTTTGGATAAGGGAGTTTGTAATAAGCTAAAGCGTTGAGTGCTGAAAGCAAACCATTGTCTAGGTTACCTTTTTTAGCCAGTTTTCCATCTTCGTCATAAGGAAGATTGATTTTTTTGGTAATGTAATTTAAAGGCATGTTAGCAAGCCCAATGTCAAAGGCTTTACGTTCATCATTTTTTTTAAATGACATATTGCTGATACCCCCCAAATTCAAGCAAAAGTCATATTCTGATAACAATAGTTCATCTCCAATGGGCACAAGGGGTGCACCTTCGCCGCCTAGTTTAACGTCCTTCGTACGAAAATCACAAATTACCTTGTGGCCAGAGGCATTAGCTAAGTGTTGGCCTTCGCCCAATTGAAAGGTTAAGCCCAGATTGGGCCTATGGTGCGAAGTATGGCCATGACTGGCAATAAAATCAACTTCAAGGTTTTTCTCAATAATGAATTGTTTTGCTTCTTCACCAGACCAAGTCCCAAATGTTTCATGAAGTGTATCGTGCGCCTGGGAAGAGAGATTGACTGCATCTGCAAGAAATCCGTACAACCATTCCGGATAGGTTATTGTTTTGGCGGTTTTAATTTCAAAGTCCCACTTGTCACCGTCTTTCCATAGATGACAAAGTGCCATATCGAGACCATCCAAAGAAGTGCCCGACATCATACCTAGAACTTTGTAGTTATTCATATTGTGTTAGCCTAAAGATACTGGTAATTTGCCTTGTGCATTAACCTTACCCTTAAAATGCGCAGCAGCATTTTTTTGAAATGTATCTAAATCTTGATAGCAGATGACAACAGCAAGGGCAGATTGCCATGGCAAAAGATTCAAAACAAATGGATTGCCAAAAAGGTAAATGATGCTTTTCTGATTTTGGATTAATTCGATTAAGGTTTCAAGTTCCTTGTCGGTAAATCCAAACTTGTTATTCGGTTTCACCTGCCTTGGAACGATACTTATCAAATTATTCGTAACCTCAATTTTATTTGACGAAAACTGATTTTCAAAAAATCCTCCCGATTTACCGAAGTGGTGAAATTTAAAACCATTTTTTCGAAATGATTGAATTATTGATTCGTCTCCTTTGCTTATGGTAAGGCTTTTAAAAGCAAGTTGCTTCATTAATTCTTCATAAGAGCCATCGATTAATGTATTGGAAGTATTTGCAAATGCTTTTTCTTTTAGTTTCCAAAATCGATTAAAGCTACTTTCGATTCTTTCTTCTGAGGAATTATTGCTTATCAAATGAATGCCTTCCGCTACATTATCTGCAAAGCAAAGAACATCGTTACCTGCCTCAAAAGCAGCATGTTCTACCCCGCCCTTTTCAGGAAATTCTTTAGACACCGCATGCATGTTTAAAGCATCAGAAATGATAACACCTTCCCATCCGAGTTCACCCCGTAAAAAATCAGTCATTATTTCTTTGGAAACCGAGGAAGAAGTTTTTTTTCCATCTGCAATGGCAGGGACAGCTAAATGGCCTACCATAACTGAGTCCAAAGAATCATCCATCAAATGAATAAAAGGATATAGTTCGTTTTCTAGTAATACTGTTTTTTCCTTAGCGATTAAGGGAAGTCCAAGATGCGAATCGGTGGCCGTATCGCCATGCCCTGGGAAGTGTTTGATTGAATTCAATATACCTTCCGATTTCATCCCCATGATATAAGCTTGAGCATATCGAGTGACCAAATCTTTGTTCGCCCCAAAAGAACGGTAACCTATAACTGGATTTTTCGGATTCAAGTTGATGTCCACAACAGGAGAGAGATTCCAGTGAATCCCTGCTTTTCGGCAGTCCATTGCGATTCCTTTACCTACTTCATAAACCAAACTTGCTTGGTCTTGCATTGCACCTAGGGTAATGGCATAAGGATATTGGGGGGTGTTTTCAATACGCATGGCCAGTCCCCATTCAGCATCGATTGCAATAAGTAAAGGTATAGTGGCTACGCTCTGATAACGCTCAATCAAATAGCGTAAACGGTCGTAGCTGTTCTCATTGTGGACTACTTCTTTCTTTCCTTCGAAATTAGTTGCTGCACTAGCGCGACTGTGAAAAAAGCACAAGCTGCCAATATGATGTTCTTGAATTAGTTTTTCAAGTTTTTGAACCTCTTCCTCCGTATCATTAATAAAAGCAGCAGGCATAAATAATTGCCCGACCTTTTGTGATTTTGAAAGTGCAGAATGTGGTGGGAGATTATGCATTTGAATTGCCTTTTTTACCATAGTCTTTTGGATATTTTAAAAAAGGTAAGAGGAATACCGCTGGCAATGCGGCAAGGACAACCCAAATGAAAAAACCACTGTAACCGAGCCATTCTTGCATAAAACCGCTTAGCATGCCGGGTAACATCATTCCCAAGGCCATGAAGCCTGTTGCTATGGCATAGTGTGAAGTTTTTGATTTTCCTTCTGCAATGTAAATGAGATACATAAGAAAGGCTGCGAATCCAAAACCATAACCGAACTTCTCAAAAATCACGGTTGTAGTTACTGCCCACATGCTTGTGGTTTGGGTCCATGCCAAAATCGCGTAAAATATATTTGGTACGTTTAATGACAGAATCATAGGAAACATCCATTTTTTCAAGCCATCCCTAGAAATAAGTATTCCTCCGAGAATACCACCTAGTGATAACATCACCACCCCAACAGTGCCAAATATTGTTCCGAGCTTTTCCGTTGAATAGCCTAGTCCGCCATTTTCCAGAGGATCAAGTAAAAAAGGTGCCGCCATTTTAACAAGTTGGGATTCGCCTAAGCGATAGGTCAAGATAAATGCCAAAGCCAAACCAATGTTTGGTTTTTTAAAAAAAGAAACGAAAACATCAAAAAAACCCTGAGGCTTTTCAATTTGAATGTCTTGCGAGCTTTCAAATTTCGGACTAACGAAAAAGTTAGAAACCGTTAGTAAAAGCATTAAAAATGCGGTTGCCATCATTGTAATGCTCCAGGCCTTTGAGTTGTCACCGTAGTAGTTTTCCAAAAAGCCTGCTAAGATGATTATCAAGCCTTCACCGGTAACCATGGCAAGCCGATAAAACGTACTCCGTATTCCAACAAAAAAAGATTGTTTTTTTTCGGTTAACCCTATCATGTAATACCCATCAGAAGCAATATCGTTTGTTGCCGAGGCAAATGCAGCCATCCAGAAGCAAGCCAACGTTGTTGTAAAAAAGATATTAGTTGAAATGGTTAATCCAACACCCAATATGGCTATGGCAATCAATAATTGCATCCAGAGAAACCATTTTCGTTTGGTGCCTTTTAAATCAACAAATGGGCTCCACAGTGGTTTGAGCACCCAAGGAAGGTAAAGCCAACTGGTATACAGACCGATATCTGCATTGCTTATTCCCAGTTTCTTATACATTATCACTGATACCGTAACAACGATAACATAGGGCAACCCTTGGGTGAAGTATAGTATGGGCACCCAGGCCCAGGCCCATTTATCTTTTTTAATAGAGGACATATTTAATTGGTTACTGTAAGTGTTTGACTTGCATTGCCAAAAGCATCTTTGACCACGAAAAACAGTCTTTTCGAATTGCTATTGAATTCAATACAATGCTTGGATTCCTTTGGAGGAAGGTAGACTTTTTTTAGTAATTCTCGAAGCCGACTTTTGTTTCCATTTCCTTTATAGATTGATAAATAACTCGGTACAGAATCGAAATGCGAGATGCATATTTTCTTGAAAGATGATTTAAAATCCTTAGAAAGGATAACAGGTTCTGTAACCGTACGTTTTATGATTTTTTGGTTTGTAGGTGCCTCACTTGGATACTTGTATAGCTTTCGTTTTAATTTTTTGGAAACGTCTGGATGTTTTGGAATTGATTTTGAGCTGAAAAACACATTGCCCTTTACCTCAGGAATGGAACGAGCTAGCTTTAACTGTTTTAGGAGTTCGTTTTTGTTGTCCCACGCTTCGTCTGGATTATTTCTGATTTTATAGGCTCCGTTGCCCATGAACAAATTGGTTTGGTCAGTTTTATTCGACCACCACATCGCAATTTTTTTATGGGAAGCTGCAGGGTAATCCATACTCCAATAGGCCTGTGGTACGATGTAATCCAACCAATCGTTTCGAATCCAGAGCAAAGGGTCTGCATATAAATCTTCATATGTAGTTTGTCCTGCCTTTGTATCAGAACCACTAGGGTCTGTAGTGTTGTTTTTCCAAACCCCAAACGGACTTACTCCGAACTGCACCCAAGTTTTATTTCTTTTTATGGTTTTATGGACATTTTTTATCAATGAGTCTACATTGCTCCTGCGCCAATCGGCTCTATTTTGATTTGGTAGACCAAATTGAACATGGGTAAGAGAGTCTTTAAAAGTCTCTCCAGCAACTTTATATGGATAGAAATAATCATCAAAGTGAATACCATCAATATCAAAGTTTACCACCACTTCTTCAACTACATTCGTTAAATGCTTCCAAACATCAGGCATCCCTGGATTGTAGTAGTATTTCTTACCGTATTTGACCATCCAGTCTTTATGTTCAAAAAAATCGTGGTTTTTAGATAGGACGGTAGTATCAAGGTCAAAGGTCGCACGATAAGGATTGAGCCATGCATGAAATTGTATTCCCCGCTTATGGGTCTCTTCAATCATCCATTGTAAAGGATTTTCAAAACCCGCCTTGGAATTACCTTCTTTTCCTGTCAAAAATCGGGACCAGGGAGCCATTTTAGAATCGTAAAAAGCGTCTCCCGCAGTACGAATTTGAACAATAACGACATTGAAATTTAAATCGTCGTAATAATCGAGGAGCTTGATAAAGTCTTCCTTCTGTTTTCGCGCTTCATCGCTTCCTTTTGTGGGCCAATCAATATTAACTACTGTGGCAATCCAAACGCCCCTGAACTCCTTTTGCGGTGCTTTTGATTTTAAGGGACTACAAGAAAAAACTATCATGAACAGAAACATCCATGATAGTTTTTTAATCAAATTGTACAAGTTAATGCAGAATTAAATCGGTTAAAAATGATACCTGACGAACCCTTCCATGGCTTCGTACTCTGCCAATCCCAATGCGTTATATTTCTGTGCTGTTTCTTTATTTCGTTGTTCAGCACGTTGCCAAAATTCCCGTTCATCATTTCCAGGAAACATGGCCGCATCTTTTTGGGATTGGTGCTTGAAGATAGCATTAATTTTGCGTGTCATATCCCTCGGGCCAATTGGAACGGTCATTTCCATATCAGCGATGTCCCATTCTTGCCATGCACCGCGGTACATCCATACGTAACAGTCTTTTACCCATTCAGCTCCTTCATCTACAAGTCGCTCTAAAGTTTTAAAAACAACTTGAAGACAAACACGGTGCGTACCGTGCGGGTCTGAAAGGTCTCCAGCGACAAATATTTGATGTGGTTTTACTTTTTGAAGTAAGTCGTAGGTGATTTGAATATCCTCTTCAGAATGTGGTTTCTTTTTAACTGCTCCGGTTTCATAAAATGGTAGGTTCAGAAAGTGTGCATTCTTCTCTGAAACACCGCAATATCTACATGCGGATAGGGCTTCTCCTTTTCTAATAAGACCTTTGTATTTTTGAATTTCAGGGCTATCAATCTGGCCTGGGGTTTTCTTGCTCAAAAACTTTCGTACATCCTGTAGTTTTTGCTTTAATTCATCGTTGTCTTCGTTTGCATCAGAAGCAAAATCTAAGAATCGAATTACTTCGTCATCGAATACCGCAATGTTACCTGATGTCTGATAGGCTACATGAACCTCATGGCCCTGGTCTACCAATCTTAGCAAAGTGCCCCCCATTGAAATTACATCGTCATCGGGGTGCGGACTGAAAATCAACGAGCGCTTGGGGTAGGGGAATGAACGTTCCGGCCTACGACCGTCATCGGCTTGAGGCTTACCCCCTGGCCAACCCGTTATTGTTGCCTGTAGCTCATTGAATACCTTTAAGTTAATCTGCTCTGCAGAGCCAATCTCGGCTACTAGGGTTCCCATACCATATTCGTTATAATCTTCGTTGGTAAGTTTCAAAATTGCTTTACCAAGGCGTTCTGATAACCATATGGTAGATTTCTTGATTAAAGTATCGGTCCATTCACAGTCACCGACCAGCCACGGAGTCTGTACTCGAGTTAGGAATTGGGATGAGGCATCATCAAGCACAAAATCACAATTGGAATGAATCTGCAAAAATGTCGCTGGAACAGACTCTCGAATTTGCCCTTCTACTGCATCTTTGATTATGGGAGACTTTCCTTCCCCCCATGCCATAAGAAATACTTTTTTAGCATTCATTATTGTACCTACTCCCATGGTCAATGCACGGTCAGGTACATTTTCTTGGCCAAAGAAGTCACTTGCGGCATCTAACTTCGTTACCCGATCCAGCCGAATCATTCTAGTTTTGCTGTGCAGTGAAGAACCGGGTTCGTTGAATCCAATATGCCCAGTTCTACCAATTCCTAAAATTTGAATATCTAGACCACCGGCACTTTCAATTTTTTGTTCGTAAGCCTGACAATAGGCCTTTACCTCACTTTCTGGTATACTACCATCCGGTATGTTTATATTCTCTTCAGGAATATCTATCAGGTCAAACAAATGTTCTTTCATGAAACGCACATAGCTATGAATGGAATCAGGGAGCATTGGGTAGTACTCATCTAAATTGAAGGTGACTACATTTTTGAAACTTAAGCCTTCGGTTTGGTGCATTTCAACCAAGAAATCATAAACCTTGGTTGGGGTTGAACCTGTTGCCAAACCTAAAACAGCATTTCTGCCCTCTGATTGGCGTTGGCGTATCAACTTTGCTATTTCTTCAGCTACATATTTGGAGGCAGCTTCAGAATTTTCATGAATCAAGGTGTGAACCTTTTCAAATTTTCGAATTCCTTCGTTCTCAGGGTTGGTTGTTGGAAGTAATTCTGCAATGGCATGCGACATAATAATGAAGTTTAGAGGCGCAAATGTAGGAATATATTTCAATAGTTGCTGTTTTTTGCAATAATTAATGCTGTTTTATGCAATTAATAACAATTATTTTACATTTAATCAACCACAAACGGCAATAAATTGAATTATGTATCTTTGGTGCGAATACAATATTATGCTTAAAGAAGAACGCCAATTATCCATCTTGAACGAGGTAGAATTGCACAATAGGGTACAATTGGCAGATTTAGCGGAAAAGCTTGATGTATCTATTGATACCGTGCGCAGGGATGTTAAGGAACTAGACGCTAACAATAAACTAAGAAAGGTACATGGTGGAGCGGTTTCTTTAGGATTTACTAGTTATAGTCCTTCAAGGAACAACGTTTACAAGCTGCAAGAAAAAACGGCAATAGCTGAGAAAGCAGCAAAACTTGTCAAAGAGGGTAGTGCGATACTAATTGATGGTGGAACTACTTGCTTAGAACTTGCCCGATTACTGCCAACTGAAATAAATCTGACATGTTTTACCCTAAGTTTACCAGTAGCACAGGAGCTTTTACACAAGCCAAATGTGGAGGTTATTTTTATTGGAGGAAGGATTTCCAAAGATGCCCAGATAACCAATGGGGCTAATACGGTTCATAATTTATCTGAAATCAATGTGGATTATGGCTTCATAGGTACGGGTTATGTAGATTCCATCTATGGATTGACGGAGTTTGATTGGGATATTGTTCAAACAAAAAAAGCTGTTATAGCGGCTTCAAAAAAAACTATTCTTCTTTGTATTTCAGAAAAGTTGAATTCAAAACATCGTTACAAAACCTGTAACCTAAATCAAGTGGACACCATGGTTACCGAACTATCTCCCGAACATGCCCTTTTGAGTACATTTAGAAAACAAAATTTACAATTGCTATAGATGAGTGAATTTCGAAAAATTACAGAGCAATCCAGCCTACATAATGATTTGGAACTAAAGTCCACTAGTGAACTTTTAAATGGAATTAATCAGGAAGACCAAAAAATAGCAAAAGCAGTTGAAGGAGTAATTCCGCAGGTTGTAAAACTGGTAGATGCATTAGAGGAACGTTTTGAAAAGGGTGGACGGTTGTTTTATATCGGTGCTGGTACCAGTGGACGTTTGGGAATACTTGATGCCTCTGAGATTCCACCTACTTTTGGAATGCCACATGACCGAGTTATTGGGTTAATTGCAGGTGGCGACGGGGCGATAAGAAAAGCTGTGGAATTTGCTGAAGACAATACTTTTCAAGCATGGAAGGACCTTGAATCTTATAAAATCAATAAGAATGATGTGGTTGTCGGTATCGCAGCTTCAGGCACCACCCCATATGTTTTGGGTGGCGTAATGGATGCTAAATTGAATGGGTTATTAACGGCAGGGATTACAAATAATCCAGGTTCACCTTTGGCTACTACTGCAGATATTCCAATTGCTATTGAAGTGGGTCCTGAATTTGTTACTGGGAGTACGCGAATGAAAAGTGGTACAAGTCAAAAATTGGTCTTGAATATGATATCAACCGCATTGATGATTAAAATTGGAAGGGTGAAGGGCAACAAAATGGTCGATATGCAATTGAGCAACAATAAATTGGTCGACCGAGGTACGCGGTATTTGGTTGAAGCATTAAATATGGAGTATTCCGAGGCTGAAAAGGCGTTGAAAAAATATGGGTCAGTGCGGGAAGCTATAGCGCAACTGAAATCGTAGTTTTCAATAGCAACATGTGTAGTATTTCACCTCGAACACTTTTCTTAATAGACGCTATAGGTGCTTTTGTTTCAGCACTACTTTTAGGTTTTGTGTTACCTTATTTTCAAATCTATTTTGGCTTGCCAAAACCAATTCTTTGGCTACTGGCTTCAATTGCCTTTATTTTCTTTTTGTATTCTTTGTGGTGTTACATCAATCTGTCTCAAAACTGGGTTAAATTTTTAAGGCTAATTGCAATAGGCAATCTCTCCTATTGTGTGCTGAACATCTTTGTGTTGATTCACTTTTGGCATAAACTGACATTTCTAGGGCGATTTTATTTTATTGTAGAACAGATGGTCATAGCAGGTCTTGTATTAATGGAATTTAAGATATCTTCAAGGCAATAATGAATAAAGTATAATGGGTGATTTTGAGCAACGTTTAAAGGGTGGTCATCCAAATTCTTTGGGAAATACCGTTGCCATTGTAGAGGAGGTTTTGGAAAATCCTCTATTATTTGACGAATTGTTCAACTGTTATTTCTCCAAGGATGAAGTAGTTCGGTTACGGGTTTCCAATGCCATGAAGCGTATTTCAAAGGCAAATAAACCTATAGTACTGCCTTATATAAATCGTTTTTTAGACGAAATATCTAAGATTGATCAGGCCTCAACACAATGGACTTTGTCTCAGCTTTTTTTACAATGGGAAAAAGATATGACCCAAAACCAATTAGTTCAAGCATTGGACATTATGAAGCGTAACCTTGCTAATCACAACGATTGGATTGTACTATGTCAAACCACCGAAACTTTGGGTAAGTGGGCTAAAAAAGACAATGATTTGAAATCTTGGCTGATGCCTCATTTAAAACGTTTGGCTAAAGATGATAGGAATTCAGTATCAAAAAAAGCACAGAAAACCTTGAATCATTTAGCTTAAAAGCAAAGAGCAGAATATTTATCTTTGAGAATAGCCAATTGCCTTGTTTTTCATCAGTAAAATTCAATTTTTAAGTACCACTGAAACTTTTTTGTTTTATGGATGGTGGCAATTTGCTACCTGTCTTTTTGCATTTGTGGCCCTTCTATCCATTTGGTGGCATATTGGTAAACGACAAAAGGATTTTGGACAAGTTTGGCTGGCACTTTCCATCTTTTGTTGGAGTATTTCAGGATTGGTAGAGGTATATTTCTCAAATAACCCCAACATTTCTAATATCTATTTGGACGGATTACGCAGCGTATTGTCTTTGTTCAATAGTCTTTTCATTCTATTGGCTTTACCATGGTTCAGGTATTTGCCTCGTTTTTTGGAGCAATTGATTAAGTCACGTTATTGGCATTGGATTGTTGGCTTGCCATTTCTTTTCTCCTTATTGCCAACCTTAAACAAAATGGTTTTGGGTCGAGCTGCGATTATCAATGAACTTGATGTTTATTATGCAGTTCTTACCCTTGTCTTTTTAGGATTGGTACTATGGCATTCCTTTTCAAAAAGAAGGTTGGTCTCGTTAGCATATTTGTCCTTGGTGTGCATTGGTATAACACTGCTTGCCCAAATTTATAAGTTAACGGGTTCTACTATTAATCTCACCTTATTCTCAGCCATTTTCAAAACTTGTTTGATTATGATTTTCTTTGCTTTGGCCTTGAGTTGGGTCAAGGAATTATCTGAAAACACCATTCCAGTAGCGAATGAAATAACCCTTCTTTTTGATGTAGTTAGAAATAGCGATAAAGTAGAACGTTGGGTCTCTATTGGTGGATTCCGTGGAAAGGGCAACCGAAAGGTACAGTTGACTGGGGCACAATTTGAACTGTTCAATCAGTTTGCCGAATTGCGAAAGAACGAGCCAGAGGAATGGCTCGAAATTCGACCTAAGAACAATCCATCTAAAAATAAACGTTACGATATCGGCGACTATAACGAAATCAAAAGACTGTTGTTTTCACTATTGGATGGACTTTTTGGTCGAGGTAATTGGACTAAAGAGCAGCACTTAAATCCTTTGAAAGATTCGCTTTTTGAACTTTCTAAAAAACGGGAACGTAAGATCAGACTTCGAATTCCTCCCAATAACATCAACCTATAACACTCGATTTATAAGTCAATTGTCGGAATACAAACTACTGACAACTCAATATTTTTTCTGACAATTTGTAGCTCTACTAATCCTAGTTTTCAATTTGTAGCTGATTTCAAATTCCAGAATAATGCTACAGCTGCAAAATATTCAAAAGACAGGTTTTTTAGTTCAAAATGAACAGATTGGTCTTGATGAACAAATCAATGAAGCCTTTATGCCTTTTGCCATATGGTGGGAGAATTTAATATTTTCTGAGGTTTCTATATTGGGGATGGGTATCCCAATAGTTCTTATTCTATTGCTCTCAGGTGCGTTGTTCTTCACCATTTATTTTGGGTTTGTGAATATCAGACGCTTTCCTTTAGCTATTAATGTTGTACGGGGCAGGTTCGATGAAATTGAAAAAATAGAGGAAGACTCCTCAATAGGACCTAGTGCTTCCCATTCAGGCGAGGTCAATCATTTTCAAGCCCTGACCACCGCTGTATCAGGTACAGTAGGGCTTGGTAATATTGCGATGGTTGCAGTCGCGATTTCTATTGGTGGTCCAGGCGCTACCTTTTGGATGATAATCGCTGGTCTATTGGGTATGTCAACAAAATTTGTTGAGTGCACATTGGGAGTGAAATTCAGGGATATCGATACCAATGGAAATGTTTTTGGAGGGCCTATGTACTATTTATCAAGAGGTTTGCATAACATGGGATATGCAACCGTAGGTAAAGTATTGGGTGCGGTTTTTGCCATACTTTGTGTTGGTGCTTCATTGGGTGGTGGTAATGCTTTTCAGACCAATCAAGCCGCAGCACAAATAATTTCGAGATTCAATATTGAAAGTACTAGTTCAGGCACCTTAATTGGAGTGCTATTTGCGATTCTAGTCGGGCTAGTAATTATTGGTGGAATAAAACGAATTGCCAAAGTCACCGAAAAGGTGGTTCCTTTTATGGCAGCCTTATATGTTTTTTCTGCCCTGATTATCGTTTTTATGAATTTTGATAAATTGGGGCTTGCGGTTCAGCTAATATTCGAAGAGGCCTTTACACCACGAGCAACAATATCTGGAGGCTTTGTCGCAGTTATGATTCAAGGTTTTCGAAGAGCAGCTTTTTCGAATGAGGCAGGTGCAGGTTCAGCAGCGATTGCCCATTCTGCTGTTAAAACAAACTACGCAGCCTCAGAAGGGTTGGTAGGCTTATTGGAACCTTTTATTGACACTGTGGTTATCTGTACTATAACGGCATTGGTCATCATCATTTTCAATATTGACGGCGGTTTTGTTTATGGTAATGTTATGAATCAACAAGTATTGATGGCAGATGGTACTCGACTTGGAGGAGTGAACTTAACCTCAATGGCTTTTGAAAATTCCATACCTGGGGCCTCTTACGTTTTGGTACTGGCAGTAGTGTTATTTGCGTTTTCCACAATCATTTCTTGGTCATATTACGGCTTACAGTCATGGAAATACCTTTTCGGGCGCTCGAAGTTTTCAGATTTGACTTACAAGATATTATTCTTGGTATTTACGGTTTTAGGCGCCGCCATTACTCTTGATGCGGTAATCAAATTCTCTGATGCGATGATATTGGCCTTGGTTTTCCCAAATATTATCGGCTTATTCTTTTTATTTCCAATGGCAAAAAAAGAATTGAAAACGTACCTGAATTTGATTGCAAAGTCGAAAAACGAACAACTTTAAATAGATTGACTATTTGGGTAGAAGCTTGTAAATGCCTTTGCCTTCGACACCTACATAAATATAACCATCGGGGGCTTGTTTAACACTTCGTACACGGCCCATGCCGTCCATTAATTTTTCGCGATACACAACTTTATTGTCCTTTAATTCCAATCGCTCCAAATATTGAAATGCAAGGGAACCCGCTAGAATATTCCCTTTCCATTCCGGATACTTTTCGGAGGATACAAACTCCATTCCTGAAGGAGCAATACTGGGCACCCAGTAATGTATGGGTTGTTCCATTCCATCCTTGGCAGTCTCATCGGTTATTTTAGTTCCGCTATAATTAATTCCGTAAGTGATGACCGGCCAACCGAAGTTTTTCCCTTTTTGAATGATATTGATTTCATCTCCCCCTCTAGGGCCATGCTCATGTTCCCAAATTTCTCCAGTAAACGGGTTTTTGACCAAACCTTGCGGATTCCGATGACCATAACTCCAAATTGCTTTTTTAGCTCCTGATTTGCCTACAAAAGGATTGTCTGAAGGAATGCTTCCATCGTCTTTAATTCTATATACCTTGCCACAATCACGGGTAATATCCTGCGGATTTTCACCTCTATTTCCGCGATCACCAACAGAGAAATAGAGATATCCGGCATCATCAAAAACCAGACGGGAGCCAAAGTGTTGGCCGCGCCCAGTATTCGGACTAGCTTTGTACAAGACTTTTTGGTTTGTCAACTTATTACCTTGGAGCTTGGCCCTCATAATGGCAGTATTGGCTCCTCGCCCTTCTCCTTCAGAAGATGCGTAGGAAATATAAATGAACTTGTTTTGAGCGAAGTTAGGATGTACCTCCACATCCATCAGACCTCCTTGTCCCTGTACCTTTATTTCAGGTAATCCGGCTATGTTTTTTTTGCTTCCATCTTTATATAAAAACAGTTCACCAGCCTTTTCGGTCACCAAAATTGATCCATCAGGCAAAAAATCCATTCCCCAGGGGTTCTGTAGTCCCGAGACGACCAATTCTGCTGAAAATAAGTCTTTTACAGGCGTTTTAATGCTTTTGTCAACAGTTTGGGCGCACGCTTGAAGAAGCAGTACAACGAAAAAATACAGAGTAATCGCACAGTTTTTCATAATTTTAACGACGAAATGATACTTTTTATAGTTGAACAGAGTTTTAATTTAAAGAGATAGTATAAGTAACAAAATTACAATTTAAGGATATTTGGCTCCCAAATCCCGATATCCTTTTGAAAACCGAACTTAACCTATGTCCTCACGAAAAACCGGGCGCTATATCGTCGCCCTGCTATTGGTGGTTGCATCAATACTTAGTTCTTCGGCGGTCACAAGTAAATCGATTTTAAACTATTTTTCTGATATCGATTCAGAAAGACTATTGGAATCGAGAAAAACTGATTACCAAAAAACTAAGAGTACCACTACTGATTTGGAGCATTCTACGAATGCTGCCAATAGCGGGCTTTTCTTTACGACTATCATCCAAAATGCGGATGAGGAGGCCATTTGCCCTAATGATGGCTCTACACTTGCAAAATTCTTTCTTTGTGGAACAAGCGATGTTAGAACACTAAGTTTAAATAGTTCAGGGGGAAGTTATGAATGGCAGCAATTGGATACGAATACCTGTGCCCCTTCGGTGGTAGAGGATTGTCCGACAATTAACACCTCTTGTACTTGGAATACGGTTGGCACTGATCCAACCTATGATCTAAGCGACCCAGGCGAGTATCGAGTGCGAATTGGCGGAGGCCAATTTTACTATTTCAAAGCAAGTCAAAACCCACTTGACCCGCAATTGGTTTATGAAGATATCATTTGTGGAAACCCTGGTAGGGTAGAGGTCACGAATGTCCCTAATGGTTATGAGTACAGTTTGAATAGTCCTACAGGTCCATTTCAAACAGATCCTTTTTTTGATATTAATGTTGCTGGCGATTACACCGTCTATGTAAGGTTGCAAAATGTTGCCTCTTCAGCATGTTTATTTCCGTCAGAAACAGTAGCCATTCAAGAATTGGACATTGATGTGCAAGTAACAAAAACAGATATTTTATGCGCTGGTGAACAAGGTAGTGTTTCGGTCAATGTTAATGGCGTACCTGGATTTTATACTTATAGACTCATCAAGGATGGTGTAACGGTAGATACATTTGGTCCCAACGGTTCGGATAATTATACCTTCCCTAGTGTGGTTTCTGGTGATTATTCCGTTAGGGTATCAACCAATGATTGCGATATAACCGTGACCAATGATGTTAATGGGGACCCCATTTCAATTGGTGGGGGTATTGCTCCTTTGGATGTATCCGCAACAGCATCGGATAGTTTTGGCTGTGGCGCTACCTCAGTTAATGTGACCGTATCAACGGATGGAGGGACTGCTCCCTACCGATTTAGCGTAGATGGTGGTGCTTTAGGTTCCACATATACCAACTCCCTGGATTTTTCGGTCACCACATCCGGCACTTATGCTATTTTGGTTGAAGATGCTAATGGATGCCAACGTTCGGCCTCTGTAGATGTTGTCGACATACCGCCACCCGTATTCAATGTAAGTGCGCAAGATGCCAATTGTGGTGGTGCAAATAATGGGCAAGTAACAGTCAACCTCACCAATGGTTTTGGATATAATATTGAATACAGTATTGATAATGGAATCTCTTATCAGGTAAGTAACGTCTTTTCAGGTCTTGCTCCTGGATCTTATGACGTTATGTTACGTTATACACAAGATTCATTTACTTGTACTACACCCTCACAAACCGTAGCAGTTGGGACGCCTACAACAATAACGGCAATCGCAAATGCAGATTCAAACCCTTCATGTTCCAATGAAAATGGAGGGCAAATTTCCATAACAGGTGTTTCGGGAGGGACAGCTCCATATGAATTTAGTATTGGAGCTGGTTTTAGTGCAACCTCAGTATTTTCCAATTTAAGTGTTGGAAACTATACACCACAAATAAGGGATGCGAATGGTTGTGTACAAACATTAACTACCATAAACTTTGCAGCTTTGGACAGACCTTCCGATTTGGATTTTTCGATATCCAGCTTGGATTGTATCGCCACCACTGCAACTGTAACTTTAACAGAAACAGGAGGAACAGGTCCTTATACGTATGAAATAATCGCCCCAGCATCCGTTGCCCTAAATAATGGGGGTAACAATTCTTTTTCTGGTCTCGGTTTGGGTTCCTATACATTTCGGGTAACCGATACTTTTGGTTGCAGTTATGATGAAAATTATGCGATTACCGATATTAGTTCAATTCGGGTACAGACCCAACAGTTGAGCCCAGTTAGTTGTTTTGGTAATAGTGATGGAGAAGGAAGATTTATAGTTGATAGTTTTAACACAACTTATGGTTATAGTATTGATGGAGGAACGACTTTTACGGGGCAAACCAATCCAACAATTGACATCAATGGTTTGGCGGCTGGGGCCTATACTATAGTCGTAACCGATGAAGAAACCAGCTGTACTGATTCGATAACTTTGACCGTAGAGGGGCCTCCCTCTCCATTTTCATTGGATAGCCTTAGTGTTGACCCAATGGATTGCTTAAATGGCAATATTGGTGCTGTAACGGCGAATACTTCCGGAGGTTGGGGGGGAGAATCATTCAGTGTCATCCAACCGGACGGTTCAACGCGGGGACCACAAAATAGTCCAGTATTTTCAGGTTTATCGCAAAGCGGAACATATACAGTTAACGTTACTGATTTGAATGGATGTACCCAATCGGATACTTTTACGTTGACAGCACTTGATGCACCGGTTTTGACTGTGGACACGGCGGCGTCGGACTTCTGTTACGATGCATTCGACGCTGCTACCATAGTAGTCAATGGAACCTTGGGAGCGGCACCCTATCAATATCGATTGAACAATGGTGTTTTTGGGGCTAGCAACTCCTTTGGCGGACTTACACCTGGAACCTATGACATAGAAGTGGCAGATGCCAAAGACTGTAGAGATACGCTAACGCTGACCATTGCTCCACAAATCAATGCTTCTGCCTCAATAACCCAAGAACTAGAATGTTCGGGACCTAGTGGAGAGATTCAAGTAGTGATTTTCGATGGTTACCCAGCAGGAAGCAGTTATGATTCTTGGGAGGTAAGTATCAATGGTGGACCTTTTACTACTGATGATAACCCTATTGTAGGCAATACATTTACCTATTCAGTTCCCAATGATGGTTCTATTACCGCTCGTACCTCTTTCAGATTTGAAGTGACCGATAGTCAGGGTTGTACCAATGTTACCAACACTGTTTTAATAAGTCCACAGCAAACCATATCGGGAACAGCGACTGCTACGGACACTTTTTGTGGTGATAACACAAGTGGTACGGTTACCCTACAACCTAATTTGGCACAAGGAATACCTCCTTTTGAATTTAGTAATGATGGCGGTACCACTTTTGGGTCTCAGAACGTTTTTTCGGGTTACGGTCCAGGAACTTATAATGATTTTGTAATTCGTGACAGCCGTGGTTGTTTGAGTAATTTGATTTCAGCAACTATCGGAACAAGTTTACCTGTAAACGCCACCTTGACTCCAACGCCTGCCATATGTGCGGCTTCAGTTGTTGAAGGGTCAATTACAGTGGATGTTACAGATGCAACGGCTCCCTACAATTTTACTTTGTTGGATGTCGGTGGAAACGTGGTTGCCAGCATTGGGCCCACGACCAGTACCACGGTTAATTTCCCAAATTTGCCCCAAGGGGATTATACCGTGGTCACCACCGATGCAAACGGTTGTGAAGACAGGGATGCGACAGAAGTCGACCAGAACCAATTAAACCTTACGCCCTTAGACACACCTCCGGCCAACTGCTCGGACCCATTTTTGTCTTATCGTGTTCAAGCATCAGGTGGTACTGCACCATACGAATTCCGATTGGTCGGTGACCCTACTTTTGTATTGGCGAATGTCAATGGCATTGATATCCATGATTTTTCTGCAGTGGTCACCTTTGGGGTTACCTACTTTGTTGAGGTCAGAGATGCCTTGGGCTGTATCTATGAAGAGGAAATTCCACCGATTACTCCCCCAAGTCCTATTGCAGTAGCGGCAACTGGCACAACTACTTCTTGCGGTACAGCGGCAACGGGAGAAGTGTTTTACGAAATTACAGGAATTGCAAGCCCAGCTGACTTCACGGTAACAGTGGAAGATGTTGATTCCGGAACCATAATTTCAGGTCCAACAACCTTCAATAATGAGCCGATTCCTTATAATGGAACAATCTCTGGATTACCTCCAGGAAATTATCAGGTCATTGTAAATGACTTAAATACAGCTTGTAATGCAAGTGCCATTGCACTTATTACCGAAGAGAATCCAACAATACTTGTAGAAGGCAATATACCAGCCACCTGTAACTCTGGGGCTTTGGTCACGGTAAGGGGCAGTGGAGGTACACCTAGTTATGGATATGCCTACGTACCCACCGGAACGGGCGCACCAACAAGCTTCGCTTCAAATGGGACTTTTGATATTCCAGGTCCTTATCCTGCGGATTATGACTTTTTTGTTCAGGACGCAAACGGGTGTCAGAGCATAACAACCGTAACTGTTACCGAAAGTACGGGAGTGCCAAATCCTACAATCAATGTTGTAAACCAGTGTACCGCAACGAGCGGTTTTCAAATTACAATAACCGCTCCTTTAAATACGGGGTCAGGTTTACCAGAGGAAACATTTCAATATGATTTTGGTGGAGGTTATCAGAACAGTCCGAACTTTACTGCACCCAATGCCGGAACCTATTCAATAACTGTAAGGGATGGCAACGGATGTATCAATACGGTAAACGCTGATGTTTTTGACTTTTTCGCAATTACTGCACGTGCAAGTACTGAGCCCACCTGCAACGGTACGGATGGAGAAATTACTGTAAATACAACTGGTGGTAGTGGCAATTTCGAATTTCAATTACGGGATGCTGTAACATTATTGCCCATAGGTACCACACAAAATACCAACATCTTTACAGGAATAGCGCCTGGTGATTACAGCATACTTGTAACCGATTTGGCATCGAATACCGTTCCTTTATGTTCGGACGTAGCAGTAGTAAGTGTGACCACCGTGGCAAACCCTATTATTTCAGCTACCCCATCTACCGCAATTAGTTGTAATGGAGCCAATGACGGTACAATTTCCGTAGAATTACAACCAGGTACGGATACCGATACCCCAATTGAATATAACTTATACGATGGGGCTACAGCAACAATTTTAGCTGGGCCGCAATCAACCTCATTATTTGATAATTTAGGACCAGGAACCTATCAAGTCGAAGCAGTAACTTTTAGGGGCTGCACAGACCGTTCTACTGATATTATAATTACAGAACCGTCGGCACTGCAATTGAATATTGCAAATAGTGATTTTGTTTGTAATCCATCAAACAATCAGTTCAGCACTGCAACGATAACAGCTTTTATTGATACCAATGGCGATGGCTCAGGTATTGCCACTGGAACAGGGCCATATACTTACAGTATTAATGATGGTACTCCTGCCTTTGATGGCACTAATTTTCAAACGAACAACACTTTTACGATAATTGACAATGGTACCAATCAAAACATAACTATTACGGCCAGAGATCAGAATGGCTGCGAATTTTCATCTGCCATAACAATAAATGCACCTTCCGATTTAACCTTTAGTTTTAATGTTAGCCCTATTAGTTGTGATGCTACGGGCGCAGGGGTTGACCCAGGTTCTATTGATATCATTGTTGACCAAGGATCAGGTAATTACGAAGTGGAACTTTTACCATTGGGGTCTGAACCTGCCAGAAATTCAGGTGGCACAGATAGGGTTAATTGGCCCATTAGTGTCCCGGGTGATTACATTTTTGCCGTTACTGATTTGACTTCTGGTAGTTGTATTTACCTTACTTCAATAGTTAATGTTCCTGAATTCAATACTATCGATGCTACCATTGCCGAGGTAAGACCAGTTTCATGTTTTGGAGGTAATGATGGGGAAATAAGTCTTGATATTTCAAATTATAGTGGACTTTACAATTACGAGGTGTTTTCTAGGGATAATACAGGAGTTGAGACATCTACTGGCGTAACGGGAAGCTTTGATACAAATGCTCCGATTAACAGCCCAGAAATCATTGGAGGACTTCCTGCTGGTAACATGATTGTTTATATCGAAGCTATGGATGCTCCCTTTTGTGATGTTACAAGTAATGTTGCAACTATTCGTTCTCCAGATAGAGCATTGACAGTAACGGTTACCCAGACAGCTGAGGTGACTTGTGCTACCCCAGGTTTGGGAGAGATTACTGTGGCCGGTGACGGCGGATGGGGTTCTTACGAGTATCAATTAGTTGCACCCGATGGGGTTACGATTTTGGTTGATTATCCGAATACTGATGCCATTTTTTCAAATCTAAATGATGGAAGTTACACAGTAAACACGAGGGATATTAATGGGTGTGAGGTTTCAGAAACGATTACATTAAGCTTTCCGACACCTATTTATGCAGATATTCAAGTTGTCAATCCATTGCTATGTAATAATGATAATAATGGAAGTATAGAAGCATTCAATATTTCTGGAGGTCAGGGGGTAGGTAATTACTTATTTCAATTAAATAGATTGACAGATGGTTCTGATAGTGGACTACAAACTACACCAACATTTAATAATCTTTCTGCTGGTGATTACACGATTACTGTTTTTGATGGTTGGAACTGTAGTTATATCACGGTACCAATTACCGTACAGGATCCAGAAATTGTAGAAGCCGAGTTGGTCGAGTTACAACCGCCAGGCTGTGGAGATTTGGGTAGAATGGAATTGACGGTAACCAATCCAGAGCTTGGAGTTGATTATTTCTACCGACGTTCAGGTACCACGGATGCATTCCAACCATTCGGTGCAGGTCTTGTTAGTGTTGAAATTACTGCTGATGTGAATATTGACCCAGGACCATTTCAATATGACGTGCAAAACTCAAATGGATGTCCTTTCGAACGTTCCAATCAAATTTCATTGGATGCCGCTGCACCATTGGTAATTGACTTGGATTTGACAAACGCCACGATCAACTGTGCCGGCGAATCAACTGGAATCATTCGTTCAGAAGCCTTTGGTGGAATCGGAAATTACAGATATACACTTCTAAATTCAGATACACCCCCGAATCCTACCACCACCAATACAGTAAGAAATGAACAAGATTCCGGAATATTCAGGAACTTAGCCGCTGGGACATATTTTGTTTATGCCCGTAGTGGTGGTTGTGAGGCCATTTCACCACCAATTGTAATCGAACCAAGACCACCATTGGTATTGGAGTATTTAGAAACGCAATCGCCCACTTGTTTTGGCGAAACCGATGGTCAGGTCGTTTTAGAAGCCAGTGGCGGTACCGGTAGAATACGCTATTCCATTTCTGACAACCTCAGTGAGTTTTTCGAGGGCAATGACCCAACTAATCCAAACCGAAGAATTTTTGAAGACCTCGCACCAAGACAATACGATATAATCATTCAAGATGAGTTGGGTTGCACCATTACAAGGACTATTACGATAACCGCGCCTGAGGAACTGGTTGCCAGTATGGCAAGCTCAACGCCAGAAACTTGTTTAGGTGATGCCGATGGAACGGTAACCTTAAATATTACGGGAGGTACAGCACCCTATTTCACCAGCATCAACACCAATGACCCAGCTAATTTCGAACGCAATGATTCCATGTTCTTTGAAGGGCTACCTGGTGGTGAAACATTAGTGATTTTTATCAGGGATGCAGCAGGTTGTGAAACCAATGTGGCCGTTGAGATTGGTATAGGAGTTGACTTAATAGCAGAATCAATTGTACAGTACGGTTGTGAGGGAATATTTCCCAATAATACAACGGCTATTGAGTTAACGAATGATGCCTTAAGAGGTGAAGTTTTATTTTCTTTAGATGTTGATGACATATCCCTGGCTACCGAGCAATCGGTCTGGGGAGATTTACCAGCAGGCGAGCATATCGTTTATGTTTATCATAAAAATGGATGTGTCACCTTCACTGAATTTGAGATTAAGGAGTACCTACCCTTAACGGCTGATTTTGGACAAGTGAGCCCGAATGAGATAAGTGTAATTGCCTTTGGTGGATTTGGTGATTACGAGTATTTCTTTAACGGTGAATCATACGGGAATGATAATGTCTATATTCCATTGGAGAGCCAGACCATTCAAGTTGAAGTACATGATAGGCTTGGATGTGTCGTTAACCTTATGATACCCTACGAGTTTAACGAAATGCCACAGCTGCCTGATTTCTTTACCCCAGATGGTGATGTAATGAACGAAGAATGGCGAGTAGAAAACAGTCAGTTCTTCCCAAATATAGAAGTGAAAATCTACGACCGCTATGGGAGAGTGGTAGCCAACTTAAAAGATGTTGAAGGTTGGGATGGCAGATACGAAGGAGCAGAACTACCTACCGGCGATTATTGGTATGTAGTGAATGCGAATGATAAAAGAAATCAACGTTGGGTTGGTCATTTTACGCTCTATCGTTAATAGTCAAAACTTACATTTTTTTCGATATTTAATTTCTATTTTTGCGAACCAAAATACGGGATGTGGCGCAGTCTGGTAGCGTACACGCATGGGGTGCGTGTGGTCGCTGGTTCGAATCCAGTCATCCCGACAAGCTAAAGCTGAAAAGTTCTCACTGAAAGGTTACTTTCTAAAGAGAACTTTTTCTTTTTGGTATTAATCAAAGCTTAGCTTTGATTTGCAGCAAATCTATTCTAGTTGCATAAAGTGAATCAGGTCACCCCAAGACTTAAAAACTCGGGTAACAAACTGAATTTCGTTCTGGACTTTTGGTTTTATAAGCATTGATTTTTATTTTTTGACTTAAGGTATTTGCAATTGATTTAATCTCAACTTTAAAGGCCAGCCTTTAAACAAATTTTAAACCTTGCTTGACAAAAATGATGTCAAGTAAACCCTTAAATACTTCAAATTCAAGAAAAAAATTTGAAGTCAGAATTCAAATAATCGGCTCCAATTTCAAATTGCGAGGTTGACCTAATTTCAACCCAACCATTTCGAAGAAGTACTTAGACCAACAATTTCCATTGGGAGACTAGTATTGGTAATCATGCAAAGAGAAAAATTTTAAAATACCATCTCTTAATTTATATATATCGACTCTTGATTTATAAAAGCAGATTTACTTCAGTTGTTTTTTACTGTTGCTCCATACATCTTTACAACGTCAAAATCGCGGTGAAGACAGGCGCAAACCGAAAAGCCAGAAAAGAGTAGGAATAATTTTTTAATAATGTTATGAAATACTATACACACATTTTATTGGTGTCATCGATATTACTTTTAGTGATATCCTGTTCAAAGAACGAAGAAGAAATAATCGATTCTGAACAAATCTTTGATGTTAATGCGAGTTTTGAAAAACAAATAATGTCGATTCCAAATAATTCATTTACAGATGAATCTTTGATAACGGAATACTCTGAAATCATGAAGGAAGTCTTAACAATGGCGAAAGACGCAGAATTCAGAAATTACATTTACAAAGAATCGGTGAATGAAAGTAATGCGGGTGATGATTATTTGGTCAATATTGTTGATGTGAGTGATGCATTTAAATCCAAAGGAGGTGCATTTTCAAAATCATCTGAAAATCTAGGGCGCTTAGATTCTAAAATTAGGTCCATTGATGCAAGTATTGAACCCATGGTTTTCTTTCCCAAGGCAGAGACAATAGAAGATAGGGTAATTGCAAATAAGAATTATGATGTCTCAAAAAATCTAAATGAACCTATAGCCGTTTTGAAAGGTGCTTATAACGATGATTATTCTGCTCCCGGATATACTTTAAATGCAAATGGAGATTTGGTCTACAACCAAATGATAAATGAGGATTTTGCATGGAACAATGATGTTTATGTCATTGGTGCACGTGAAAATACTGGTTTGGTAGTCGGTCCTTGTGGAGAGGAAAACTATCAAAAAAACTCAAATGATTGTTACGCTACTGGCGGAGGTGGAGGTGGAGGTTCTTCGACCCGGAATACCAGGGTGAATGGACGAGCCGAACTCGGCGGAGAACTCCAAGTTACCAGTGACCTAAATGAAATAGAACATTGGTTTTCCGGCAAATTAGAATTTAGAATGGTTGTTGCAGGTGTTGAGGGTTCTGCAGCAACCGTCATTAGAGACCTGGCATTTGGGAAAGTAAAACGCAAACATTTCAGGGATAAGAAGTGGTATGACTATGATGTTTTCTTATTTAACTGGAATCTCAACAATTTGGGAGACTTCAATATCGAAAAGTGGATTGAGGTAGATGGAGGCCCAACAGGTGAAATTTCAATTACTCTGCCTGGTAGAGCCGCAAAACCTGCATCAGGTGATACTCCTGCTGTGTCCGCTTTTCCTGGAGGAACCGCAAAAGTTAGTTTTAAAAGGGATGATGATGATTTGGGAGTAAGTTTGATTCAGTTTACCGATGATTTAACCCAAGAATATTCATTGGGTAAAATCAAAATTAGAAGAAATTAAAACTAAATTTATGTAAAGGACCAATACCGGATTATCCGGTATTGGTTATAAATCAATCTGATGAATCGAATTATCAAAATTTTGTTTTGCTTATCAATAACAATTTCCACCTTACAGGCACAGAATAATTCTGAATTCAACTTGGAATTTGTTGCCGGCCTAAATACTCATGGGACTGGAGACATACCGGGTTATCAATTCGGCTTTATTTACGGTCAATCCGTTTCAAATAAATTGCATTTGCAAATTGGTTTTGAAGGAACCCTAAATGATAAACCTGATTTTGAATTGTTTTATGAAAATCAATCTGGAAATTTAATCGACGCCTCCCTACATACGGTAACTTCAGGAATGCAGCTCATATTTGGATTAAAATACAATTTTGTTCAAACAACGAACCATGAGTTTGGTGTTTCTTTATTGCCATTAGTGCGATATCAGGCGACTTCCTTGAGTGATAGTTACGATACCTTGTTCCCAGCAATAACTGATTTGCCATTTCCTGTTAGAAATATAATTAGAATTGAACCTGGTAGGACTTTTGCTGTTGGGGCAGGATTAAGATTGGGATATAGTTGCAATTTCGGGAATTCCTTATTTCTTGGGATAAATGGAGGTTTTCAGGGCGATACGAATGAGGATACAATTGTATCATACTTCTTGAGCGTTGGGAAAAAGTTTTAGTTATCCAACAGGGAATTAGTATTTATAACTAGCTTGAAAATTAATCCTAGACTTTTCTTTCTCTAAATTCTTCTTGATTGGAGTTTATTTCTGATTTGAAAATCCTGTTTTGAGCATCAGGATTGGTCAAAAACAACTTTACGTTTTTGGTTGACCACGCTCTATCTTAGCTATTGAAAACTAAGATGGATTTTTGTGGTAAAATTCCCATTTAGTCCTAAATTGCAGCTTTAAAATCCAGACTTGACCAATGATTAAAGGATTCATATTTGACCTTGATGGCGTAATAACCGATACTGCTGAATTACATTTCCAGGCTTGGAAGAAACTTTCAGATGATATGGGCTGGCAATTCGACCGTGAAGTAAATGAAAGACTTCGTGGGGTTTCTCGAATGGATTCCATTAATATCATCAGAGAACATAACAACGCTGAGGTTTCAGAAGAAAAATTATTGGAATTGGCTACGTTGAAGAATGATATTTATGTCGCCAGCTTAGATCAAATGACTCCTGATGATTACTTGCCTGGGGCACAAGAATTATTGACCTTGTTGCGTCAAGAAGGTTTTTTGGTGGCGCTGGGCAGTGCAAGCAAAAATTCAAATAAGGTTTTAAAGCAATTAGGGGCTACCAAATTCTTTGATGTTATCGGCGATGGTAACAGTGTTTCTAAAAGTAAACCGGCCCCAGATATTTTCCTTTTTGGTGCAGAGCAACTTAAATTAAAACCAGAACAATGCATTGTTTACGAAGATGCAGAGGCTGGTGTTGATGCCGCAAAAGCTGGCGGTTTTTATAGTGTTGGTATTGGTCCTGAGGAACGGGTCGGTCATGCTGATGTCCGTTTTGAGACCATGAAAGAAGCCACCTTATTTGAAGTTAAATCTGCATTCGGCGAACTCTTTGATAACTAGTTTTAGAAAACTAGAAATTTACCGGTCGTAACCTAAGACTTGTCTTTCAACCAATATTTTAGATAATTCTCAATTAACGAGGTATTTTTTAGCGAAAAATTAAATAAGTGTCTTTATTTAAACGCTAAATTTGTGATTATCTTAAAATAACCCATGAAAGCTCCTGAAATCTATAAGCCTAAGAATAAGGTTCGAATAGTTACCGCTGCCTCTTTATTTGATGGGCATGATGCATCCATAAATATTATGCGCCGCATTATTCAAGCAACGGGTTGTGAGGTCATTCACTTAGGTCATGATAGGAGTGTTGAAGAAGTGGTCAATACGGCCATTCAAGAAGATGCCAATGCTATTGCAATGACATCCTACCAAGGCGGACATAACGAATATTTTCGGTACATGTACGACCTGCTCCAAGAGAAGGGAGCTGGCCATATTAAGATTTTTGGTGGTGGTGGCGGGGTAATCCTCCCGACCGAAATCAAAGAATTGATGGACTACGGAATAACCCGTATTTATTCTCCTGATGATGGGCGTGAATTGGGCCTACAGGGAATGATTAATGATTTAGTGGAAAAGGCCGATTTTCCTATCGGTGATAAATTAAATTCTAGTTTGGAAGAGTTGGCCAACAAGGTGCCTACCGCAGTGGCTAGAACGATATCTTCAGCTGAAAACTTTCCCGAAGTTTCCAAATCCTTACTAGATAAAATCCATCAAAAGAACAAGACTTCCAAAATTCCTGTTTTAGGAATCACTGGTACAGGTGGTGCAGGAAAATCAAGTTTAGTTGATGAGTTGGTGCGCCGCTTTTTAATGGATTTTCCTCACAAAACATTGGGGATTATTTCAGTAGACCCTTCAAAACGTAAAACCGGAGGAGCTCTTTTAGGTGATCGTATTCGAATGAATGCCATAAACAACCCTAGGGTTTATATGCGCAGTTTAGCAACTCGACAATCGAACCTCGCACTTTCAAAATACGTGAATGAAGCAGTTGAAGTGTTGAAAGCAGCTGAATACGATTTAATAATTCTTGAAACATCGGGGATTGGGCAATCCGATACCGAAATTATAGAGCATTCTGATGTTTCACTTTATGTAATGACCCCAGAATTTGGAGCGGCAACACAATTGGAAAAAATCGACATGCTTGATTTTGCTGATTTAGTAGCCATCAATAAATTCGATAAAAGAGGGGCTCAAGACGCCTTGCGTGATGTACGTAAGCAATACATGCGCAATAATAATCTGTGGGATATTCCACAGGAGCAGTTGCCCATTTTTGGCACCATTGCCTCACAATTCAATGACCCTGGTATGAACACGCTCTATGGACGAGTGATGAAAACACTATCTGAGAAAACAGAGGTCAAGCTTGAATCCAAGTTTTTTTCAGAAGATGGCGAAAGTGAAAAAATCTTTATTATTCCACCAGCTCGGGTTCGCTACCTGTCGGAAATATCAGAGAACAATCGGGCATATGATAGTGAGGCAGATGTGCAGGTAAAAGTGGCCCATCAGCTTTATGGTCTGTACAAGTCGTTAGAAACAATTTCTGGTCAAACTCCTCAACTTACTAAATCCGGATTGTCATTTAAAGGTGAAACTAAGAATCCAGACTTGACCAAGGTCTTGATAGCAGAATTTGACCAGGTCAAAATGAACTTTAATCCCCACAATTGGGAAAAACTGTTGTTGTGGCAAGAAACCCTAGCCAGTTATAAAAATCCAGAATATCGATTTGAGGTCCGCGGCAAGGAAATCAAGATGGAGACACATACCACCTCGCTGTCCCACCAACAGATTCCAAAAGTTGCATTACCAAAATTCGCTGCTTGGGGAGACATTTTGAATTGGCTGTTACAAGAAAATGTACCGGGTGAATTTCCGTACACAGCGGGCCTATACCCATTCAAACGAAAAGGGGAGGACCCAACACGAATGTTCGCTGGCGAAGGAGGTCCGGAACGAACTAATAGAAGGTTTCATTATGTAAGTTTGGACCAACCAGCAAAGCGATTGAGCACGGCATTCGATTCAGTAACACTTTACGGAAACGACCCCGATTACCGCCCTGATATCTATGGTAAAATTGGGAATGCTGGGGTATCCATCTGTTGTCTTGACGATGCTAAAAAGCTATACTCCGGCTTTAATTTGGCTGACCCAAAAACATCAGTAAGCATGACAATCAATGGTCCTGCACCAATGCTTCTGGCCTTTTTCATGAACGCTGCCATCGACCAACAGTGTGAATTATACATCAAGGAGAATGGTCTTGAAAAAGACGTGAACGCTAAAATTGCTAAGATATATCAAGGAAAGACCAGACCATCGTATCAAGGAGCCCTTCCAGAGGGGAATGATGGGTTAGGATTAATGTTATTGGGAGTCACAGGAGACCAAGTGCTTCCTTCCGAAGTATATAATAAAATCAAGGAGGAGACCATTTCACAGGTACGTGGTACGGTACAGGCTGACATCCTAAAAGAAGATCAAGCTCAAAACACCTGTATTTTCTCAACTGAGTTTGCCCTTCGATTAATGGGTGATGTTCAAGACTATTTCATTCAAAAAAATATTCGAAATTTCTATTCTGTCTCTATTTCTGGCTATCACATTGCAGAAGCCGGGGCAAATCCCATAACCCAATTGGCGTTTACCTTGGCCAACGGCTTTACTTATGTGGAGTATTATTTAAGTCGTGGAATGGATATTGATAAGTTTGGTCCGAACCTTTCTTTCTTTTTCTCAAACGGTATTGACCCAGAATATGCAGTTATAGGTCGTGTGGCAAGACGTATTTGGTCAAAGGCCATGAAGTTGAAATATGGGGCTGGGCCTAGGGCACAGATGTTGAAATATCACATACAGACTTCGGGAAGAAGTTTGCACGCCCAAGAAATTGACTTCAATGACATCAGAACAACGTTACAAGCCCTTTATGCCATATATGACAATTGCAATTCACTACATACCAACGCCTATGACGAGGCGATTACCACACCTACTGAAGAGTCGGTGCGTCGCGCAATGGCCATTCAATTAATCATAAATCGAGAACTGGGATTGGCCAAAAACGAAAATCCGCTGCAAGGTTCTTTTATCATTGAAGAATTGACTGAATTGGTAGAAGAAGCTGTACTTCAGGAATTTGACCGAATTACGGAAAGGGGAGGAGTGTTAGGTGCTATGGAAACCATGTACCAACGTGGTAAGATTCAAGAAGAAAGCTTGCACTATGAGACGTTAAAGCACAATGGGCAATACCCTATTATTGGGGTCAATACATTTCTAAGCAGCAAGGGCTCTCCAACCATAATACCGCAAGAAGTCATTCGAGCAACAAAAGAGGAAAAGGAGAATCAAATTCAAACCTTGCAAAACCTGCACTCAAATAACGAAACAAAAGACCTTCTGAAAAGACTACAAGGTGTTGCAGTGAACAATGAAAATATATTTGAAGAATTGATGGAGGTCAGTAAATACTGTTCGTTAGGTCAAATTACTTCTGCATTATTTGAAGTTGGTGGTCAATATCGCAGAAATATGTAATTTTTCCGCTTGTAAGAACAAATCCTGTGCTATGCTTAAGTTCGAGTGGCTCGACTATAAATCGAGATGTATCGAGAATCTCTTTTTATTGCTAATTACTAGCTTTTTTTCGATTCAACAAATCCAAGCCCAACAAGATTCCATTCCTACAGTAGAATTGGATTCAGTGGTAGTGCAAGCAGCACGATTAGGCGCAACTGAAAATACACTCCCGATGGCGGTTACAGTAAAAAACGTAACCCAATTGCAACAAAATCTACAGCAACTCACAGTTAATGATTATTTACTGGCAGTCCCTGGAGTTTTTGTGCAAAGTGGTAACAATTTTGCACAGGATGCCAGAATTTCCATTCGAGGTTTTGGGGCCCGCTCGGCCTTTGGTATTCGGGGAGTGAAATTGGTCATTGACGGCATACCGGAAACCACGCCTGATGGACAAGGGCAAGTTGACAACCTAAATCTTGGGCTTATTGAAAACATTGAGATAATCCGAGGAGCCTCATCCTCACTTTACGGGAATGCCTCCGGAGGGGTGATTAGCGTCAACACCCTTTCGAATTTTACTAAAGATTTTGCTCGAATTTCTTCTAGTTATGGCAGTTATAATTTTCAAAACTATCAAGCCGTTGTTGGACTATTGGGAAAAAAGACCAGAACTACCTTATTCACCAATAGAACAACACAAGATGGATATCGGGATCACAGTCGATTTGAGACCAACCAATTTAATTTAAGGAGCAACCTTTCTTTGAATTCAAATTCCAAATTGAATTTTCAACTAAATTATACCGACAGTCCACTGGCAGAGGATCCAGGTGGACTTTTGCTGGACGAAGCAGAAGCCAACCCTTCGCAGGCTAGGGATAGAAATGTCGAGTTCAATTCAAGGGAGGCAGTAAAACAATTCAAAACAGGATTGGCTTATCGATTGAATACAGCTAAAACAACCTTAAATAGCTATGGGTACTACAACTATCGGGATTTTGAAAATTTTCTACCCTTTCAGTTTGGTGGTGCAGTTGATGTAATCAGAAATTATTGGGGGCACGGTAGTAATCTTACTTTAAAATTGATTGCTGAAAACAAACTGAATTTTCAGTTCGGATATGATTTGGCTTTTCAAAACGATAGAAGAACCCGGTATCAAAATTTAGAAGGTGAGCGGGGAGATGCGACCCTACGACAGAATGAGCTATTCCGAAACTTCGGAAGCTTTGCCATTTTACAGTCTGAGTTGAACAATTGGGTATTTCGAGGTTCCATGCGTTATGATAGAAATGTATTGGAAGCAGAGGACGCTTTTTTGTCAAACGGCGATGCTTCGGGTGAAACCACTTTAAATACAGTTAACCCCAGTTTGGGAATACGATACCGATTTGATGCGTTCAATTCTGTATTTGCTGGATTTTCCACCAGTTTTGAAACTCCTGTATTGAGTGAATTATCGGCTAATCCTGACAACTCAGGGGGATTTAACCGAAATCTGCGTGAGCAAACTTCCAGCACTTTTGAACTGGGATATCAGTATTTTAAGAATGGGTTCTCCTTAGGCCTGACTGGATTCTACATTCAGAGTGAAGGAGAATTCGTTCCTTTTGAATTGGAGGCTTTTCCTGACCGAACTTTTTTCAGGAATGCTGGAGAAAGCGAGCGTTTTGGTTTGGAATTGGCCTCAACGTGGAGAATAACAAGACAATGGCGATTGAGCGGGTCGTATGCGTATTCTGATTTTACTTACGCACTGTTCGATATTCCTAACGGAAATTTTGACGGCAACCGTTTACCAGGAATTCCAAAACATTTGGCAGCGCTCCGAACAAGTTTTAGAAAAAATGGGTTGCTATTGCGATTGGATAGCCAGTATAGGGGAAACTTTTTTGCCAATGATTCCAATACGGTTAAGGAAGATTCCGTTGTCCTGCTAAATTTTGGTGGCTCGTATCGAATTGATTTAAAGACGTTTGATTTGCAACCGTTTTTTGGCATCAATAACCTTTTGAATTCAGCATATAACGATAATATCAGAAGCAATGCGTTTGGCGGGCGATTCTTTGAACCTGCACCAGAAATCAATGGATATTTAGGTCTTCGATTGTTAATTGACTGATGATAACTTTCTGTAAGGTTCTTGGCAAAAAAACTACTTTTGTAATAGACGATAATTAGACAAATACAAAAGGAATGTCAAACGAAATTGAACGATTGAAAACGGTGATTGTAGGTTCAGGTCCTGCTGGTTACACGGCAGCGATATATGCGGCGAGAGCAGACCTAAAACCAGTGGTTTACACCGGAATGGAACCAGGAGGACAATTGACAACAACAACAGAGGTCGACAATTTTCCAGGGTATCCTGAGGGCGTTGATGGACCTTCAATGATGGTACAACTGCAACAACAAGCGGAGCGTTTTGGAACAGAAGTTCGTATTGGAATGGTAACCGCAGTTGAATTGAGTGATGAGATTGGTGGTATTCATAAATTAACTATCGATGATAATAAGATAGTTGAAGCTGAGACAGTGATTATTTCAACAGGTGCTTCTGCCAAATACCTTGGGCTTCCAAGTGAGCAAAGACTCCGAGGTGGTGGTGTTTCAGCATGTGCAGTTTGTGACGGTTTTTTCTATAAAGGTCAAGAAGTGGCTATTGTCGGTGGTGGAGACACTGCAGCCGAGGAAGCTTCATATCTAGCGAATATCTGTAAAAAGGTCACCATGTTGGTGCGTAAAGACCATATGCGTGCATCTAAAGCCATGCAACATCGCGTGAACAGCCTTGAAAACATAGATGTTCGATACAATACTGAAATCGACGAAGTACTCGGTGAACAAGTAGTGGAAGGACTGAGAATGGTGAATAACCAAACTGGTGAAAAAGAAGAAATCGCCATTACGGGTTTGTTTATCGCAATTGGCCACAAACCCAATACCGATATTTTCAAGGGGCAATTGAATATGGATGAAACGGGATATATTATCACGGAACCAGATTCAACCAAAACTAATAAACCGGGTGTTTTTGCCAGTGGTGATGCCCAAGATAAAATCTATCGACAAGCTGTTACCGCAGCAGGAACTGGGTGTATGGCTGCTTTAGATGCAGAGCGATACCTTGCCACAGTTGAAAGCAAGGAATTAACGGTATAATTTCTTTGATATAATATAAAAGCCGCTGGTCACTTATTATATGCTCAAGTGCAGCGGCTTTTTTTAGTTGGATTAGTTACTTAGTCTATTCGAATGTAATTTTCAGAAAACGTTCGGTCACCTTCTTCATTAAAGTTAACTTGACTGTACATATCGTCTTTTAAAATCAATTCAAAGGTAAATTCTTTGACGGAGTCCAGTGCTTTTTCCATTTGCCCGTCCCCGTATTCAATGTGTTCAATAAGTTGATTATCTGTGATTTTGTATGAACCATAGCCAAATCGTCCAGATGGTTCATCCTCATCATGGCGTGACCACATTACTTTACCGTTGTAAAACATTTTCACCTGTCGATAACCTTCAGCCTTGGGCACGGTATCCGTAATATGTATTCCATCATCGTAGTTATAAAAACTAACAAGCTCCCATGTGCCTTGAATGGAATGGTATGGGGTGTTTTCTTTGGTGTCCGTTGTGGCACTAACCAGTAGAAATACCAAAAGTGCCAATCCTAGTAATTTTTTCATTGTAGGTGTTTTAAGAAGATAATTGCCAATTCCTACAAAAGGTACAAAAAAAATTATCAAATCATTAACACATAGGTCATTTTGTTAATGAAATAAAAAACCCTCTGGATTGCTCCAAAGGGTTTTTCGTTAGGTTGATTGTGGTTGTCTAATTCTTACGAATGCTTCCAGATACCGATTTGGATTTTTGAACGCTTGCGTCTCCTGAATAAGAGATGTCCGCTCCACTACTTGCATCTGCAATTAGTGTTTCGGAAACATTTACACTTATATCGGAGCCACTGCTTGCGTTTGCATTACAGCTTTTGGCCTCTAATCTTCCAGCCCTGATATCTGCTCCACTACTGGCGTCTGCATAAAACATTTCTGTTTTACCTGCAATTTTAATGTCTGCACCACTACTGGTATTGGCATTGATTTCTTGGGCATAAACTTCCAATTGAATATCTGAACCACTGCTTGCGTCCAATTCAAGTTGGTCGGCCTCTAAAACATCTTGTACCACCAAGTCAGCCCCACTTGAGCTACTCAAGGCTGTTACCTTTGGCAAATACACATAAATGTTTTTTGTGGCGCGCCCTATGTTCTCAGTGGTGTGCACTTTTAAGCGCCCATCTCGAATGTCGGTTGCTATCAAATCGATAACATTCTCGTCGGCCTCAACCGAGATTTTGAATTCGTCAGCTTGAGTGACGAATACATCAAGACCTTCTGCTGCAGAAACCTCTGTAAAATCTCCAGAAATATCCCTGGATTCTTCTACAATTTGACCATTACCCTTTTTACCTGGTCCAAAATTAGCATCAAACATACAGGATGATGCGAACAGGCTCATTACAATTGCGATTGCGATTCTTGCTAGTGTTGTCATTTTTGATTGTTTTTGATTGACTATGTGAAAGTCTAAAGATTTACTTGTTTTTACTATTAAATATTTCCCAATTGTCGATTTCAGCGACTGAATTGTTAGTTTTCATCTGCTTTTATCTCTACTCCATCCTCATCGATCTTTACTTTAAGAGACTCAGCACCGTCTTCAATATTAATGTCGATTCCTTCTCCGTTGATTATCACACGATTTTCTTCCTCATCTTCATCTTCCCAAGATTCTGGGTCGTCTGGGCAGTTGAGGCATTTTAATTCACCATCACTGCCCATGACCCATTGGTAATCAACAATTTTTCGTCGATAATAATCTTGATCGTTTTTAGTACTACGTCCAATGGACTGTTTGACCGATTCGTCAAAAACTACCGTTTTTCCTTCAGGTATGTAGACAATACTGCGTACCTCTTGGTCACGTAATTTGTTCTCCTTTGAAGTGGTCAAATAATCATTCAATACAACTTCATCGCTATTCAAAACGTAGCCATAATCAATTTTTGCTGACCTATTTCGAGCTTCTTCAAATGAGGAGCCATCGGCGTCTTTTTTGATTTTAATTCGCAATAGGCTATCCTCTGACTTACGAATATCAAATCGCACATCGCGCGAATACAATAGGGGTTCGCCATTTTCATCATGAACCAAGCGCATATCACCAAAATGCATTGTATTTTCAAAGTCGAACTCGTCCGTATTGTTCATCGTTATCTTTATGGTGTCACCTTCCATTGTGAGACTATCATTAACCGATGTGGTACCTGTAAAGGAATGTTCTGCAGCTTGACGAATTGCTATCGCAGCCAGAACCCCCACAGAAATCAACCAAAGGCCAAAGAGTGTGAACTTGGCTATATTTCCGATTGATTTAAGATTGCTGACCAAGATTTTAAGTCCTGCATAGAGCACAAAGAAAAATGGAATGCCAAAAGCAAAAAATCCAAAAATCAATGTCGCCCAGATTGGAAACACCCCTGTGTCCATCATCAAATTAAAAAAGTTGACAACTGGAAAATTTGAAGCATCAAAAGCCCCTAAGGTGACCATTGTAATGAATAATGCTACTAGGTTTGCAGCACCTACTATTACCAAAATTATCCCGATGAATTTTCCAAAGACCTTAAATAGGAATAGAAAAATATCCCCTAGGGTATCAAAAAAGGTCTTGGAGCCGCTTTTGACCTTGTTGCCCACTTTATCGTAGTCAACGCTTTTTACCCTATCTGCAACATCATCAAACCCCTCTTTTACTTTGCGTTCTATATTGCTGATGTTGATGGGCTCTCCCCGCATGTCCAATTTTTGCGAAGTAGAAGCTGCCTCCGGAACCAATATCCAAAGTAGTATATAGGCTACAATACCAAAACCGGAAAATATGGCGAATAGAATAAATATGATACGTATCCATAGCGCATCAAGTCCCAAATAATATTCAAGGCCAGAACAAACGCCACCGATGTACTTTTGCTCGGTATCTCGATATAATTTCTTAACCCTGCTCTGTGTTGTAGTACTTGATTTTGAGCGTGGAGCATCTTCAAAAATATCCTCATCGACCATATAGTCTTCGGGTTGCCCCATAACATTGATGACCTCGTCAACTTCTTTCATGGTAATTACCTGGCGCTCGTGCTCCATTTTTTCACCAAAGAGTTCTGAGATACGGGCTTCAATGTCCGCAATGATTTCATCGCTTCCTGCAGTACCTGAAAAAGACCGTTTTATGGCCTCAAGGTATCGCCTCAGCTTATTGTACGCTTCTTCATCAATGTGGAAGAAGGTATTTGCCAAATTTATATTTACTGTCTTGTTCATTTTTTAGATTGATTACTAGTGTTGGTTACCAAATTAACTGCATTTCTAAGTTCATCCCAGGTTCCGTTCAACTCGTTCAGGAAAAGTTGCCCGGTTTCTGTAAGGGCATAGTATTTTCGAGGAGGCCCCGAAGTTGATTCTTCCCAACGATAATTGAGTAACCCAGCATTTTTCAAACGGGTCAACAGGGGGTAAATCGTACCCTCGACCACAAGCATTTTTGCGTCTTTAAGAGCCCCGAGAATTTCTGATGCATATTTGTCCTCATCTTTGATGATTGAAAGGATGCAATACTCCAGAACCCCTTTGCGCATTTGTGCTTTTGTGTTTTCTATATTCATAACTGCATGGTTCTAATTTTATACTGAAACAAGTTCAGCATTGGTTACTGTTCGTTTTAGTGTTTCCTCAGCTCCCTCTTTTAAAAGCAGAGGGAGTGGAAACTTGTATTGATTGATTGTTATTGATTGATGATTTTCGTTTTTTGATTGATGAATAAACTCCTTTATTTGTGTAAGCTAATAACTCTTGTAATAGTCCAGTTAGGACCGTTGTTTTTCCAAATGGTAATAAACCTACTTGGTATTGATTCAGCATTTGGTTCCTGATTGTTGGAAAAGCTGTGCATCCCAATTTGAACGGCGCCAAAGCCCGGTATTTCATGTACCTCTATGCTTCCCTCTACCAGCGTCCTGGTCACTTTACCACAGATATTTTCCTTGATACTTTGCAACACTCCACTTTTTGAAGTGGCCAAACCTGCACTATCATGATAAAACTCTAAATCTTCATCCATTAAAAGTGCTTGAGTCTCCATATCACATTTGTTGTAGGCGTCAAATAGTCTTTTGTCTAATTCCACAACTGTTTTGTGCAATTCTGAATTCGAATCAACTTGACCCTGTACCAGCGATACCATTAAAATCATTCCGATAAATAATAGAATACCTCTCATTACTTGATGAATTTAATGGTTAGAGGATATTCAAAGCGTTCACCTTCATTGGTACGGATTGTCGCTAAGATGGAATACACTACGTTGATGATAGTCAAGGCAAATTTTAAAAGGCCAACAATCCCTACTGGCCAAATCCAGCTTCCAAAGTGAAAGTTGTCGCCATCAATTCGAAAACTAAAATCGTTAAGATGATCGAGCTGGTTGAGGCTCCAATAGTTTCCGTCAAAGATGTCTGGAAAAAAGCCAATAAAGAACGGAACCCCTATAATACCAATGCATAAAGTGTACAACAAAAGGCTAATTTGAAAGTTCAAAGCCTGTTTGCCATTGTAGTCTACAAACTCATTTTGATTTTTGTTGGCCATCCATAAAATGAGCGGAAATATAAAGTTGCCGAAAGGCACAAAATATTTAGAAAATGTAGAAGCATGAATGGTAGCAGAAAGGTTCCGTTCGTATTTGCTTAAGGTGGTTGACATAGTTCGTTTTTTGATTTTATTGCCGTGATGAGCGGCATTTAATTGTTGATTGCCTATTAGCTTACGATGCAAATATATATCCAAAAGATGGTACTATGTGATACAAAGTACTAAATATTAACTTTTATTTAACAAATTAAAACACCTTAATTATGTGTAAATTTGAAGCTGTATCCCTTTAAATTAAAGACGCTACGGGTGGAACTGCAATTAGAAAATCTTAAACAAAAAATTTTATCGTACACCCATGTCGAAGAACAATTTTTGACCAATCAGGTTCGACAATACGAACGTTTTCAGTTAAAAAAGGGGGAGACTTTGGTAACTCCAGGTAAGAAAGTAGAGTATTTCTATTACCTGGCTTCAGGTTGTATTTGTTATTATAAAATGGAAGAAGGGGAGACCAAAGTATTAGAGTTCTATACTGAAGATGTTTTTTTTACCGACCTATTATCATATGTCAACGAAGTTCCTTCCAATTATTATTTAAAAGCCGTGGAGCCTACAATGGTTTTTGGTATCAAAAAAGTGGATGCTGAACGACTCTTCGATGATTCCCATCAATTGGAACGCTTTGGGCGACTTTCTATGCAAGAAGCTTTTCTAAAATTGTTTACGCGAGTTGAACGAATGAGCATCCGTAGCAACGATGAACGATATCTACGCTTGTTGGAAAAACGCCCTGACCTTTTTCAAAGGGTGCCAAATTACTTGATTGCCAGTTATTTGGGAATGACGCCTGTAGGGCTTTCAAAACTAAGAAAACGGCTTACAACAAATTTATCGGAATAGTTTAGCAAAAAATCAAGCTATGTGTTTCCGCCTTCCCAGCACCCACATTAAAATTCCACCTGTGATAAACATCCAAATGGAGTAGGCAGCGATGGGTATACCCATTTCTGTATTTAGTAATATGGTCGATACAATTACAAAGGCCAAGGTGCCATTCTGAATACCACTTTCAATCGTGATTGAAATAGTACTCTTAAAATCCAATTTGAACAATCTCGAGGTCAGGTAACCCAGTCCCATGGTCGCCAAATTTAAAACCAAGGTCACCAATCCGACTTCTTTTAGGCCGCGCGCAATGGTTGCTGAGTTTGCGGCTATAACCGCTACAAGTACCAAAATAAAAAGGATTGCTGATGCCGTTCGCATTGGTTTTTCCATTCGCTGCGAAAATTTGGGCTTGAACTTTTTGATTAGCATTCCAATTGAAATTGGTATTACCGTTATCACCATTACTTGCAATATGGTATCAACAACAGGTAGTTTAATGACCACATCAGAGGTGCTCCCAAAATAGTCAAGGGTCTTGGAAAGAATAAGGGGTATGGTCAAAATCGTTATGAAACTCGCTATAGCCGTTAAGGTTACTGAAAGTGCAATATTTCCTTTGCAAGTATGAGTAATGAGGTTGCTTGTTGGTCCACCAGGTGAGACTGCCAAAACCATTAGGCCTATAGCCATTAGAGCTTCCATTTTAAATAGCACCGTTATTGCAAAAGCTATTATAGGTAAAAGGATGAGTTGATTGGTCAATCCCAATAGCACTGATTTGGGATAGACCAGTATTCTCTTGAAGTCGTCGAGGGTCAAGGTCATTCCCATTCCTAACATGATAATTGCCAAAGAAAGTGGTAGAAATACAGTACTTAGCAGTTCGGCCATATTTGCGATTTTAGGAATAGAAGATAGTGATTGCTAAAGGATTTCAAATTCAACAAGGGTTTTTTTATCGATACTTTGAAAATCCATTAGTTTTATTATACTGGTTTAATAAGAATGACCTGAATTAGTACTAATTTTCAACCTAGACAAAAACAAGCAGCTATGGCAAATCAATATGTAGATTTAGAGACACTGAAATACCTACTTTTTCAAGTTCAAGATTTGAAGGAAGTACTTGAGCAAGAGCGCTACTCAGAATATGATGAAGAGGCAGTTGAAATGTTTATTGATTCGGTAAAGGACTACGCCGATAAAGAAATGTACCCTTATTTCAAAGAGATGGATGAACATCCAGCTCATTTTAAGGATGGTGAAATTGTGGTACATCCACAAGTTACCAAATACATGAAAGAGGCAGGTGAAATGGGCTTTATAGGCGCACCATTTGATTATGACGCTGGTGGATTACAAATGCCATCAATGGCCGTAAATGCATCGTCATTTATTCAAGAGGCGGCCAACAATCATCTCCCGGGCTATGTTGGCTTAACCCTTGGCGCTGCAGAATTGATAGTTCATTTTGCCAATCAGGAACTAAATCAAACCTACGTGCCAAAAATGATTTCAGGTGAATGGGGTGGAACCATGTGTTTGACTGAACCACAGGCCGGAAGTTCATTATCAGATATTGTGACTTCTGCGACTCCTGATGGTGACACCTACAAAATTCACGGACAGAAAATATTTATCTCTGGTGGTGACTATCAAGGAGCTGAAAATATTGTTCACTTGGTTTTAGCCCGTATCAAGGGCGCACCGGCAGGTACTAAAGGAATTTCGCTTTTTGTTGTTCCAAAGAATAGACCTAAATCAGACGGAAGTCTTGAATCAAACGATGTGACAACAGTGGCGGACTTTCAGAAAATGGGACAACGTGGCTATTGTACGACTCATTTGTTTTTCGGTGATAAGGAAGATTGTACCGGTTGGTTGGTTGGAGAACCGAATCAAGGGCTGCGTTATATGTTCTTAATGATGAATGGTGCGCGTATTGCTGTGGGTCGTGGAGCAGCAGCAATTGCAACAGGTGCATACCATGCATCTTTAAATTATGCCCATGAACGACCTCAAGGTCGGGAATTACAGAGTTCAGGTAAAAAGGACGCATCTCAGGAACAAACCTTGATTGTAAATCATCCGGATGTTCGAAGAATGCTTTTACTTCAAAAGGCAATTACCGAGGGCTCATTGAGCTTGGTTTTCCTTTGTTCAAAATATTATGATTTATCGGTTGCTGCATCCGACGAAAAAGAAAGTGAACGGTATAAACTGTTATTGGAGATTATGACACCAATTGTAAAGACCTATCCTTCTGAAATGGGTATCACCTCAATCAATAATGGGGTTCAGGTTCTAGGTGGTTATGGTTTCTGTTCCGAGTATATTCTACAGCAATATTTAAGGGATATTCGAATTTCTGCTATCTACGAGGGTACTACTGGCATTCAATCACAAGACTTACTGGGCCGGAAAATTACCATGGCCAATGGTAAAGCACTTCAATTATTATCCGAGGAAATCAAACAGTCTATAGGTGAAGCCATGGCGCATGAATCACTTGCGCCATACGCCAAAAAATTGGGGGCGAAACTGGAATTGACCCAAGAAGTACTCCAATCTTTGATGGGTTATGCCATGCAAGGTGACTACCAAAGGTTCTTAGCAGACGCTACTCCGTTTATGGAATTCTTTAGTACCATAGTAATGGCTTGGCAATGGTTGGTTATCGGTACAAATGCACAACAAGCATTGGTAATGGGTTCTAAACGCAATTCAGAAGAATTCTATGAAAGTAAGCTCCACACCATGAAGTTCTATTTCAAATATGAATTGCCAAAAACACAAGGACTATCTGAAATTTTAATGGACAAAGAGGCCTTGACCTTAAATACGGATAAAAAGATATTTGCCTAGATGAGTGAAATTAAATCAAAATTTGACCTTTCGGGAAAGGTTGCCATAGTAACCGGTTCAAGTAAAGGTATAGGCTTGTCAATAGCCCAAGGTTTAGCAGAAAATGGCGCAAAAGTCGTCATCAGCAGTAGAAAGCAAGAGGCCGTTGATGCAGTTGCTTCCGAATTTAAAGCAAAAGGGTTGGAAGCAATAGGCATTGCCTGTCATATTGGTGATGCTGAACAACGGCAAAATCTAGTAGACAAAACCTTGGAGGCTTATGGCCGAATAGACATTTTGGTGAACAATGCCGCTATCAATCCATTTTACGGACCACTTGAAGCTACTGGAGAAGAGGTTTTTGACAAAATTATGGATGTTAATGTGAAGGCACCTTGGTTACTATCCAATTTGGTGCAGCCCAATATGAAGGAGAACGGCGGAGGTAGTATCATCAATATTTCTTCCGTAGAAGGAGTACATCCGGGGTTTCGATTGGGCTTGTACAGCATGTCAAAGGCAGCTTTGATCATGTTGACTAAGAACCAAGCCAAAGAATGGGGTAAACTGGGAATTCGTGCCAATGTTGTTTGCCCAGGATTGATTAAGACCAAGTTCAGTCAGGCCCTTTGGAGCGATGAAAAGACTTTGGGTATGTATACGGGGACCATTCCGCTTAAACGTATGGCAGAGCCAGAAGAAATGGCTGGACTTGTTATGTTGTTGGCCTCTGACGCCGGGTCTTATATGACAGGCGGGGTATATTCAGCAGATGGAGGGTATTTAATCTCCGGATAATCATTTTTTGTAATTCCTGTGTCGGCGGGAATCCATAAATAACACAATATGAATTTTGAATACACCGAAAGGTCATTGGGGCTTCAACAGAAACTTCGAGACTTTATAGAAGTACACGTTCAACCTGTTGAAAAGGAAGTGGAGGCTTTTCATTCCAATCCAGAAAACTACTGGAAACGTTGGCCCGGTTTAGAAAAACTAAAACAAAAGGCCAAAGATGCTGGTTTGTGGAATCTCTTTCTGCCCAAAACCTACGGGGACCTCAGTCCCGGTTTGACCAACTTGGAGTACGCTCCCTTAGCAGAGCAGATGGGCAGAATGATTTGGGCTTCTGAAATTTTTAATTGCAGCGCTCCTGATACAGGTAATATGGAGGTGCTGGCCAAATACGGAACTCCTGCACAACAAGAAAAATGGCTAAAGCCCTTGTTGAATGGCGAAATACGCTCTGCCTTTTTAATGACGGAACCCGAGGTGGCCTCGTCAGATGCAACAAACATTGAAACCGCTATTTTCGCTGACGGTGATGATTATGTCATCAACGGCAGAAAATGGTGGTCTTCTGGGGCTATGGACCCCAATTGTAAGATTGCCATTGTCATGGGCAAAACTGATTTTGAGGCTCCACGGCACTCACAACAGAGCATGATTTTGGTCCCTATGGATACTCCGGGACTTAAGGTGCTTCGCCCGCTGTCTGTTTTTGGATATAACGATTCTCCAGAAGGGCATGCCGAGGTACTATTAAGCAATGTTAGGGTACCGAAAGAAAATTTATTGTTGGGCGAAGGTCGCGGATTTGAAATTGCACAAGGTCGATTGGGCCCTGGTCGGATTCATCATTGCATGCGATTGATTGGTATGGCACAACGCTCTTTGGAAATTATGGCAAAGCGCACTTTAGAACGCAAACCGTTCGGTCGTACTTTAGATACTTATAGTAGCGTGCGACAAGATATTGCCAAATCAGCTTGTGAAATTGAACAGACCCGTTTATTGGTACTTTCTGCTGCGGATAAGATGGATAAGGTGGGGAATAAAGAGGCAAGAGACTTAATCGCTATGATAAAAATTATTGCTCCGAGCATGGCCTTGGATATTATTGACAAGGCTATTCAAGTTCTTGGAGGAAAAGGAGTTAGTGGCGATACACCCCTCGCACATTTCTACGCGGCTGGCCGAACCTTACGTTTGGCTGATGGCCCCGATGAGGTGCATATGAGCCAATTGGGTAAAAGTGTAATTAAGAAATACACCCAATCCTGATGAGTACAAATCCAACAAAGCCGGTTAGGGAAGGAGAGGAGTTGAATTCAGAAAACTTGAAAGCTTTTCTGCATCAAAATGGACTGATTCAAGCTACTGATGTTGAGTTACAGGTGTATCAGTTTTCCAACGGTTATTCAAACCTGACATATCTAATAGGTATCGATGACAAGGAATTCGTTCTGCGTCGACCGCCATTTGCAGCACCAAAAAGGGGGCATGATATGGGTAGGGAATACAAAGTGCTTTCGAAACTGAATCTGGTTTTTGATAAAGCACCACGTACCTTCGCTTTTTGTGAAGATATCAATGTATTGGGAGCTCCCTTTTACCTAATGGAAAAAGTACAAGGTGAAATTTTAACCGCTAAAGCTGCGCACAAAAAAGGAGTATCTCCGGAAGAATTTAAGACAATTTCAAATACATGGTTGGATGCCTTTGTAGAATTTCATGCCATTGATTACAAGGCAGCAGGACTTGAAGATTTGGGAAGACCTGAGGGCTATGTTTCTCGACAGGTCACCAATTGGGGTAAACAATATTTGGCGGCGGCCACAGATGACGTTCCCGCAGCCCAAAAGGTCATGGCATGGATGGAAGATAATCAGCCAACTGATTATGACCATACCATAATCCATAATGATTTCAAGTACGATAATGTTGTTTTCAGTGATGATAATTGGCTTGAGATTTCTGCAATTCTAGATTGGGAAATGTGCACTTTAGGGGACCCTTTAATGGATTTGGGAACTTCCCTCGGTTATTGGACTACTGCCCATGATGCAGATTTCATGAAACAAGGACTTCCATCACCAACGGTTATGGAGGGTAATCCATCGAGGAGTGATATTGTTCAATCTTATGCGGAGAAAAGTGGTCGTTCGGTCGATAATATTGTGTTCTATTATGCCTATGGTCTGTTTAAGATTGCTGTAATCGCTCAACAGATATACTATCGGTATAAACATGGTCATACTCAAGACCCAAAGTTTGCCAATTTAAATAAAGCAGCAGCATTATGCTGTAACAATGCTTGGCAGGCCATTCAGAAGAATCAAATCGATAAGCTGTATTAAATGGAAGCGTATATCAATGTAAATCCAGACGAATTTCAACGATTTAAGGCAGAGGTCGGTGATGCTCCAATTACAATGTTGAATCTTTTGAAATATAAAGATTTGGTTGAGGAGACAGGTCAAACAGGAAAGGAAGGCTACAGCGCATATTTGAACGCCGCATCACCCTTTTTAGAAAGTGTGAATGCCAAAGTGCTGTTTTTTGGTTCTCCAAAACATATGCTAATTGGTCCGATGGATGAAGCGCTTTGGGATGCCGTGATTATAGTTCAATACAATTCGTTTTCCGACTTTTTTAAAATGGTCAATTCAGAGGGCTACCCTTCACATTTAAGGGCACAAGCACTGCAAGATTCAAGATTAATTCATTGTAAATCAATTCAATAAATATGAATTTAGAAAATAAGGTTGTTGTAGTAACAGGCGCTGGTAGTGGTATTGGTAAAGCAACGGCCAAACTTTTTGGCACACACGGTGCCATGGTAATAGTTTCCGATATAAATCATGACAATGCAAAATCCGTAGCCGACGAAATATTAATGGCAGATGGTAAGGCAAGTGTTATGAAAACCGATGTTACCAGCTTTGATGAGGTCGATGCAATGATCAATCAAATTGTTGAGAAACATGGCCAATTGGATGTTATGGTCAACAATGCGGGAATTGGTGGAAAATTGCAGGCGAGAACTGCAGAACATACCCTCGATGATTGGCATAATGTTGTGGCGGTAAATCAAACAGGGGTCTTTTATTGTATGAAAACAGCCTTAGGGCAAATGATAAAACAAGGTCATGGAAATATCGTCAATGTTGCCTCTTTGGCAGGATTACGTGCTTCGGGTAACAATTTGTCCTATTCCGCCAGCAAATTTGCAGTAGTGGGTATGACGAAATCAGCCGCCTTGGAATATGGAAGAAAAAATATTCGGATAAATGCAGTCTGCCCCGGCTTTACAGAGTCGGCACTTCTAGATCAGTTGTTATCCGTGAGCCCTGATATGGGTGATAAGTTGAAGCGGTTTATACCTATGGGAAGGTTTGGAGAGGCTAATGAAATTGCAGAAGCAATTTGCTGGTTGGCATCTGACAATTCAAAATTCATTACAGGTCAAACCATAACATTAGATGGTGGAAATTCCTTATTGTAGACTATGTTGAATACATTAAATATTGAAAGAAAAGAGGGTTATGCCATTGTTGCATTGAATCGAGGCAAGGTCAATGCCATTAACCAAGAAATGGTTGATGAACTAAGTGAAACTTTTCAATTGCTTGAAAATGACGAAACGGTAAGTGGCGTTATTTTGACCGGTCAACCCCATTTCTTTTCTGCTGGTTTGGATTTGGTCGAGCTCATTCAATACAACAAGGAACAAATGGATAATTTCTTTATGTCTTTTGGTTCATTGTATGTACAGTTGTTACGATTTAAAAAGCCTTTTATTTCCGCTATTACAGGTCACTCCCCAGCCGGAGGATGTGTTCTGGCAGTTACCTCTGACAATCGTTATATGGCCGAGGGACCAAAATATGTGATTGGTTTGAATGAGGTTGCAGTGAATATCCAAATCAGTCAAAACCTCACTGAGGTGTATGCGTATTGGATGGGTGAAGGGTTGGCACATCGCTATATTTTAGAAGGGAAACTATTAAGTGGGGAAGAAGCTCTTGCTGCAGGATTGGTTGATGAACTCCTGCCATTGGACGAAGTATTACCTAGAGCTGAAAAACAGATGCAACAATACCTTAAAGCTGATTTTGATATTTTAATTAATACCAAGCACAAGGTGCGAAAGCATTTATTGGATAGGTTGGATACAAATCCCGCGGAATCCTTAAAAGAGGCCTCCACACTTTGGTGGAAACCAGAAATACGAACTAAAATGGAAGCTTATGTCGAAAGCTTCTCGAACAAGAAAAAATAGAACAAGAAAACATGAACAAACAACTTTTATTTGTCAAAAGACCGGTTGGAGAAGCTGGTGATGATACATGGGATTTGGTTTCCAATCCAATTCCGGAACCTGCAGATGGGGAAATTCTAGTGAAACAACATTACATTTCTTTAGACCCTGCTATGCGCGGATGGATGAACGATGCCAAGTCTTACATTGAACCTATGGCCATAGGTTCGGTTATGCGTGCTGGTTCTGTTGGAGAAGTTATCGCCTCCAAAAATTCAAAATTTAATGTTGGGGACTTTGTTTCCGGACATGGTGGGGTACAACAGTATATCACAACAGATGGTAAGGGTTATTATACGGTGGACCCGAAATTAGCACCACTACCGACCTATATAGGCACATTGGGCATGCCAGGTATGACCGCTTATTTTGGTATTCTGGAAGTTGGAAAAATAAAGGAAGGTGATGTGGTATTGGTTTCAGGTGCTGCAGGAGCTGTGGGTAGTATTGTAGGGCAGATAGCTAAAATCAAGGGATGTACTGTAATAGGTATTGCTGGTGGCGCTGAGAAATGTGACTATATCACAAACGAATTGGGCTTTGACGGGGCTATTGATTACAAGAACGAAAGCGTTCGAAACAGATTGAAAGAGCTATGTCCTAAAGGTATCGATGTGTATTTTGATAATGTTGGGGGTGAAATATTGGACATTGCTTTGACCCGACTACGTTTGCATGCCCGAATTGTGATTTGTGGTGCAATCTCTCAGTACAACAACAAAATGGCAGTCAAAGGGCCAAGCAATTACCTTTCCCTTTTGGTGAACCGTGCAACCATGCAGGGAATGGTTGTTTTTGATTGGGCCAAGCGTTACGGCGAGGCAGCACAACAAATGGGTATGTGGATGGCTCAAGGTAAATTGAAGAGTAAAGAAGATGTGTACGAGGGTATCGAGAATTTCCCAGAGACCTTCGCAAGATTGTTTACTGGTAATAAAATGGGAAAATTGGTCTTGAAGGTTATCGAAGATTGATATGAAAGCAATTCGATGTAAAAGCTATGGCCCGCCTTCGAATTTAGTATTTGAAGAAACAACCGATTTAGAAGTTGGTCCAAAACAAGTATTGGTTGAAGTCAAGGCCTGTGGTCTCAACTTTCCAGATACGCTAATTATTCAAGGCCTGTACCAATTTAAACCTGAGTTACCGTTCACCCCTGGCAGTGATATTGCCGGAGTTGTAAAAGCCATTGGCGAAGGAGTGAAACATGTAAAGGTCGGTCAAGAAGTTTTCGGTTTTGTTCCCTATGGCGGATTGGCAGAAGAGGTGTTGGTGCCTGCAAACTCATGTTTTCCGAAACCACCACAAATGAATTTTGAAACCGCAGCTTCTTTTTTAATGGCCTACGGTACCTCATTTCACGCACTAAAAGATAGGGCCAACCTAAAAGAAGGTCATACATTATTGGTTCTCGGTGCTTCTGGTGGTGTAGGTTTGGCCGCAGTGGAACTCGGTAAACTCATGGGCGCAAAGGTGATTGCTGCAGCCTCATCTGATGAGAAATTAGAGCTGTGCAAAAAGTATGGCGCCGACTTATGCTTGAATTATAGCACTGAAGATGTCAAATCGCGATTGAAGGAAATGACCGATGGCAAGGGAGTTGATGTGGTTTACGACCCGGTTGGCGGTTCGTATTCTGAACCTGCACTCAGGGCTACTGGTCGATATGGACGTTATTTGGTTGTGGGCTTTGCTGCAGGCGATATTCCTAAAATTCCGTTGAATTTGCCATTACTCAAAGAAGCTGAAATCGTTGGAGTCTTTTGGGGCAGCTTTGCAATGAAAGAACCTCAAGCCAATATGGAAAACAGCATGCAACTCATGAAATGGCATGCTGAAGGGAAACTAAAACCCCATATCCATAAAACATATGAATTAAAAGATACCGCCCTAGCATTAGAAGAAATGATGCATCGAAAAGTCATGGGCAAGTTGGTGATAACAGTATAAACTAGAATATGAGATTAAAAGATAAAGTGGCCATCGTTACAGGTGGTTCAAGAGGAATAGGCCAAGCAATTTCAGAATTGTTCGCCAAAGAAGGGGCAACCGTAATAATCGTTGATTTATTACCACAAGGTGAAACTGTGGCCAATGGTATTAATGCAACAGGAGGTAAAGCAGAATTTCATTCAATTTCGGTCACGGATAAGGCCGCAATTGAAGGCTTATTTGAACAAGTCAATTCCAATTATGGTAAAATTGACATTCTCATAAACAATGCAGGAATCACCCGTGATCGGACATTGGAAAAAATGAGTGAGGAGGAGTGGGATGCCGTAATAGAAGTAAACCTAAAGGGTGTCTTTATTTGTACACAAGCTGTTGCTCCCTACATGAAGGCCAACGGTTATGGCCGAATTGTAAGTGCAGCATCGAATGTTGGTCTACGCGGTAATTTTGGCCAAACCAACTATGCTGCCACCAAAGCAGGTGTAATAGCCATGAGTAAAACCTGGACTGTAGAACTCGGTAAATATGGTATTACTGCCAATGCGATTGCACCAGGGTTTACCATGACCGATATGGTGAAAAAAATTCCCCAAGAACATTTTGAAGCAATCGAAAAAAGCATTCCGTTGAGAACGGTGGCACAGCCAATTGACATTGCATATGGTTATTTGTATCTGGCTTCAGAGGAATCCCGTTTCGTTTCGGGTATTTGTTTGACCATTGATGGTGGAACTTCAAGATAGAACAGCTATGGCTAAACTAGAATTGACAAACTTTGAAGAATTCAAAACCTGGCAGGGCAAGGCATTACCCGAGGGTGATTGGATGGTTGTTACCCAAGAAATGATCAATGATTTCGCAAAGGCCACACAAGATTTTCAGTGGATTCATGTTGACGTTGAGAGGGCAGAAAAATATTCCCCATTTAAAAAACCTGTCGCCCACGGATTTTTATCGCTTTCATTGCTTTCAAAATTATTAGGTGATTTGATTAGGGTGAAGACGGCCCAAATGGGTGTGAATTATGGTATGAACAAGGTTCGATTTCCAAATCCTGTTTTGGTGGGTAGTCGACTGCGACTTACCGGAAGTATTTCCGACATGGAGGGCTATGGAGATACCGGACTTAAAATCACTTGGAATTGTGCTGTAGAGATAGAAAATTCCGACAAACCTGCATGTGTTGCAGAGTTTATTAGTTTAATGTTCGAGTAACCCTAAGGTTTCAAGGTAGTTTCAGGGAAACTTAGTGTACAATTTTGTATTTTAAGGGATTAACTGAAATTAACTACAAGAATGACTCGACTATTTGACTTGCTTTATCATCAGCAAGAGAAATTTCCCCTAGAAAATGCATTAAACTCAAGAGATTCAAAAAACGAGTGGCAATCCTTTAGTACAAATCAAATCGTTGAAATGGCTGAACAAGCTGCTTCAGGATTATTGAACCTAGGATTGAAAAAAGGCGATAAAATTGCCTTGGTGGCCTATAAAAATCGACCAGAGTGGTTGATAATGGACTTTGCCATTCAAATGGCCGGAATGATAAGTGTGCCATTATATCCAACTATCAGCGTTGGGGAATACGAGTATATTCTTAATGAAGCAGAAGTCAAGGCTGCCTTTTGTGGCGCTTTGGATTTGGTCGATAAGTTATCCGCGACGCAGAAGAAGGTGAAGTCCCTCAAACATATTTATGTCTTTGACGAAGAAACCAAAGGCGAATATTGGACATCCATTTTTGACGAGTCTAAGCTAGATGAGGTTGAGGCCATAAAAAAAGAAATCAAGACCGAAGATTTGGCCACGATTATTTATACTTCGGGTACTACTGGTAATCCAAAGGGCGTAATGTTGAGCCATTCCAATATCATGCATGTGGTAAAGGAAACATCTCCTCATTTAACTGCAAAAGCTGGCGAGAATGTATTGAGTTTTCTTCCGTTGTGTCACATTTTTGAACGTGCTGTAGCCGTCGTTTATATCTATATGGGTGCTTGTGTTTATTTCGTGGGTACAGACAATTTGAGTGGACCTGACGGTGATTTACAAGCGGTAAAACCCGTAACGTTCTCATCAGTACCCAGACTTTTGGAAAAGGTGTATGAAGCCATTTATAATAAGGGATTGGCCTTGGAAGGAACAAAAAAGAAACTGTTCTTCTGGGCATTGGATATGACCGATGACTATAAAATAAATCAAAAGCTTTCCTTTGGAAAAGGACTGAAATGGAAAATTGCTGATAAGCTGATTTTTAGTAAATGGCGCGAAGCTTTAGGTGGAAATGTGCGTGCTATAATTACTGGAGCAGCTCCTTGCCCGGTCAAAATCATCCAAGTCTTTTGTGCAGCTGGTATCCCGATTCGCGAAGGTTATGGACTAACGGAAACTTCACCAACACTTACCATCAATACCATGGAAAAAGACGGGGTGGTTTTAGGAACGACAGGACCGATTATAAAAGGCGTGGATATTCATATTGATACTGAGGGCGATTATCAAGAAGGAGAAGGTGAAATTCTTGCGCATGGACCAAACGTAATGATGGGATACTATAAAAAACCTGAAGCTACTGCAGCTGTTTTCACTGAAATTGATGGTAAAAAATGGTTCCGAACTGGCGATATTGGAAAAATTGTGGAAGGGGAAAATGGCCGAAAATTTTTGAAGATTACCGACCGTAAAAAAGAGCTTTTAAAGACTTCTGGGGGGAAATATGTTGCCCCAGCTCCAATAGAAAATAAGATGAAGGAAGACTTCTTAATTGAACAAATGATGGTGGTAGGTGATAAACAGAAGTTTGTTACCGCATTGATTGTTCCAGCAGAAGAAGCATTAAAGAATTGGTGTGAAGAATCAGAAATGAATTGGGATGGACTAGAGCGTATGGTCAAGGACGAAAATGTTCTCAAAAAATATCAAGAGGTCATAGATGCGTACAATCCACAATTCAGTCATATTGAACAAGTAAAAAAGTTTGCACTCGTTCCACAGCAATGGTTACCTATACATGAAGATGGGAGTGATTCAGAATTGACACCAACACTTAAATTGAAAAGAAGGGTAATCCGCAAGAAATTTGCAAAAGAAATTGCTGATCTTTACGCGGAATAATTGCAGCATATGAAACCCCCTTCAACGTTCAAGGTGAATCTTTTTACCTTTTTTAAATTACCATCTGCATGGTGGTGTGGCGTTCGATTGAAATATATGGACGAGAAAAAAGCCGTGGCTACAGTTAAACATCGTTGGTTCAATCAAAATCCGTTCAATTCAATGTTTTGGGCAGTTCAGGGGATGGCCGCCGAATTTACAACGGGTATTATGGTCTCAACGGCAATTGCCAATAGCGGACGTAAGATTTCGATGCTGGTGCAAAATAATAATGCCAATTTTTCGAAAAAAGCTACAGGCCGAATCACCTTTTCATGTGAAGATGGGCATTTAATTGCAGATGCCCTTAAAAAAACCATTGAGACAGGTGAAGGGCAGACCATTTGGATGAAATCAATTGGGGTGAACGCTGACAATGTGGTTGTTTCAACCTTCAATTTTGAGTGGACTGTGCGATTAAAGGAATAGAAATGTGACTTTTTTCAAAAATAGGTTCTAACTAATAGAAGGCAATATTTTATTGACTTCGCATAAATCTTTTGAAATTTTGGTAATTTCACAATGTTATTCAATAAACCGATTAAAAATTCATAACTAGATGGGAAAATTTGAGATTAAATCCACCGAATCAGGAAAAACAATGTTCAACCTTAAAGCGGGTAACGGACAGGTTATTTTGACAAGCCAATCATACGCTAGCATGGATGGCTGCAAAAACGGAATCGAATCGGTTCGAAAAAATTCACAGGACGATGGGCAATTTGAGCGCAAAACTGCTAAAGATGGTAGTCCATTCTTCACTTTAAATGCCACTAATGGTCAAGTAATTGGAAAGAGTGAAATGTATTCTTCTACAGATGCCATGGAAAATGGAATCGCTTCTGTAAAGAAAAATGCTCCAGACGCAGAGATTACAGAGGCCTAGGAGTCGTTTTAACAATATGAAAGGCGACCTTATGGTCGCCTTTTTTCTTTTCATAATCAGCTCTTAAAGCTGATATGATGGATGAAAGTATTTGTGATTAGTCTCCTTCGCTTAACGAAAAGCTTCCATCACCTCTAAAATTGGTAACTTCGATTGTTACTGTCCAGATTCCAGATGTACCTGCTGAAGTAACACCATCAATACTATCTGGCTCAGCACCCCCTTGAATACTCCTGTCCAATACAATTGTTTCTTCTGCATCCCGAACAATAATTCTAAAACTTCCATCTGAAGTTGCCGTGATATCAGCATTATAGTCAGCAGTTCTAAGGTTATTGTTCCAACTAAAAATTCGTGTTGCAGACGCTCCATTACCTGTGAAACTGGCGTCAATGTCACCATTGAAATCTGAACGGTCTCCAACCACAAAACCAGAGGGTTCAGTAGAAATTGTAGTGCCGTTAACCCGTAATGTGATTGAGGAAACGTCTTCCTCATTGCTACAAGCTGTAATCGATAACATAGCAATAACCAGAGCTAAAAATTGTAAGAGTATTGTAGCTTTTGCAGTTCTTGATTTAAAACTCATTTTCCGTGCGGTTTTGGTTTCAATATTTAACAATTATAACAAGCTAAACCCTACTTTATTTTTAGATGTAACAAATTATAGATTTTAGCAACCAATAAATGAACTCACAAAAATCAAAAAATGAACGCACACGAAATTGACTATGAAATCTTTGGGGAAGAAATGCAATACGTAGAGATTGAGCTCGACCCCCAAGAGGCTGTTGTGGCTGAGGCCGGCAGTTTTATGATGATGGATACCGATATCAAAATGGATACCATATTTGGAGATGGTTCCAACCAAGAATCTGGGGTCTTGGGAAAAATCTTTTCTGCGGGTAAACGTATATTAACAGGGGAGAGCCTATTTATGACGGCTTTCTTAAATGTCGGGCAAGGTAAAAAGCAAGTAAGCTTCGCTTCACCTTATCCCGGAAAAATATTACCAATTGACCTCTCTGAGGTAGGGGGTAAGTTCGTTTGTCAAAAAGACGCTTTCTTATGTGCTGCCAAAGGTGTCACTGTTGGGATAGAGTTTTCCAAACGATTGGGGCGCGGCCTATTTGGTGGAGAAGGTTTTATAATGCAAAAACTCGAAGGTGATGGTATGGCCTTTGTTCATGCTGGTGGTACTATGGCCAAAAAGACCTTGGCCCCAGGTGAAGTATTGAAGGTAGATACTGGTTGCATTGTTGGTTTCACCAAAGATGTTGATTATAATATTGAATTTGTAGGCGGTATCAAGAATACGGTCTTCGGTGGTGAAGGACTCTTTTTTGCTACACTTCGAGGCCCAGGCACAGTTTATGTGCAATCGCTACCCTTCAGCAGATTGGCAGGTCGGGTTTTGGCTGCCGTACCAAGGGGAGGAAAAGATAAAGGTGAGGGTAGTATTCTAGGAACTCTTGGTGATATAGCAATGGGTGACAGAGGTTTTTAAAGAATGCTGACAAATCGTATTTTTATCATTCCCGCTTTAGCGGGAATTTTTTGTTTCAAATGGATTTTAAAAACCTAATTTCTTTTCTTAAGGCACTTCAACAAAACAATCAGAAAGAATGGATGGATGCCAACCGTAAATGGTATCACGAGGTCCGAAATGATTTTGTTCTTTGGTTGGATAAAATGAATGCGCAGTTAGCTTCGATGGATGATGAATACTACGATACCCCAGGTAAGAAGGGCATTAATCGAATCAATAACAACCTAATGTTCCATCCAAACAAGCCCATTTACAAAGACCACTTTGGTGCTGGTTTGGATAAGCGCCCCAACACAGGCGACTTTTATGTTGAAATTGGAATTGAGAGGTCCATGTTCGCCGGGGGGTTATGGCGACCTGACCCTAAAACCTTACGTAGCATACGTGAAGCCATTGATTATGATGGCGAAGACCTTAAGAAAATTTTGAACAAAAAATCCTTTAAGGAGCGTTTTGGTGGTTTGTATGAAGATGAAAAATTAAAAATGGCCCCAAAGGGATTTTCAAACGACCATACCCATATCGATTTACTTCGAAATAAAACTTTTGCCGTAGCTATGGAATTTTCAAGTGAACGGGTGCATAAAGAGGACTATGAACAGTTTCTTATTGACTGCTATTTTGAAATGCTTCCGTTTAGAAGGTATTTGAACAAGGCGATTACTGTTTGAACTTATTCATTTGAGAGTGGAATAAGTCGTGCGCTCAAATCAGGATTTTCCATTTGCGCATCCAGGGGAAACATTGGTCTTTTAATGTTTTCATGACCCAAACGTTCTAAATCTTGGTCTACACCCCCAGGGGTCAAGGCCATTGTCCATCCGCCCCGAATATCGTACAACTCGGGTACCAAATATCCGATTTTAACTATCAGAATGTCCGTAGTTCTTGGATTTAAATTTAAATTTGTAAAATCACGTTCATGGTGATAGGGTTTACGTTTTTTGGTCACGATAACACTAACGCTACCAACTTTCACTACCACTTCTACTTCTGCATCTCGGTCACCTTTCTTGATTGCTGTTACCTTACCATCCAATTCAATTGGGGGAGAGTAGCGATCATCAACAGAAGCTCCAACCTTTGCCTTAACATTTCCTCCAACACCGGCTTTTAAGGCCTCTTCGATAAGCTCTGGCCCTGGAATGGAAGCATAAATCAAAGCGGGTCCATCTTCACTTTTAAATTCACCCCTTCCTAGAATTTCCCTAAGGGTCCATGTTACATCTCCGGCACCACCCGCGGTTGGGTTGTCGCCCATATCACTAATGATATATGGTTTGTTTTCACTTTGAAGGGCGAGTCTAAGACTCTCGTTAAAAGTTGTGGTGGGTGCAACAAAATCAAATTGGTGGCGAACATCCCAAAAGTGCTTGGCGAGTTTTTCAGCACCTTGGGTAACCTGTTCTTTATCGTCTCCGTAGGCCATGACCACTGCGTGGTTTCGGGGCTCATCGGCCCAAGCATATCCTACCCATATCGCGGCATCAATTACCCCGTCTAGTGATTCTACTGAAGGTATTTTAGCATAGAGGTTTTTGCCAGGTTCTATTCGTGTACTTGTTTTTTCTCCTGGCAAGAGAATAGGTACAGGTATCCAAGCTTTGTATTTTGGTTTTCCTTTTCCGCTTTCCAAACGATTTAAAAGATTGGTTATTGAACGCGCTTTTGATTCTAAGGCATCTTCATGTGGTGCAAGTCTATAACACGTAATCAAATCACTTTGATGCGCCAATTCCTTAGAAACATTGCCATGTAAATCCATTGATGTCGAAATAAGAATATCAGGTCCGACAACTTCTCTAATACGTTTTATCAAATCACCTTCGGCATCAAGAAGACCTTCAACACTCATAGCGCCATGAATATCGAACCAAAGCCCATCGTAGGGGCCATTCTCTTTAAGCATGGCCAATGTTTTTGAAACCATCGATTCATAGGCCTCTTTGGTCACAACACCTCCTGGTAGTGCTTTCCCTAAAAAAGTTGGAATCCATTCAGCTCGATTTCGAATTTCTGCATCTTCGGCAAAAAATGGATAACGACTGAATATTGAATCACCGACCCTTGCATGAAATGCTTCTTCTTGGGTTCTTGCCGGGGAAAAGGTGCTCGATTCAATTCCTAATCCTGCAATCGCGATTCGGGGTTTTTCTTCAGCTGAAGAATTATTCAATTTCGATTTATCCTTACAGGAACAGAGCGTTGCGAATAGTAGTACAAGGGTTAGAAGTTTATTCATTTTTAAGGTCTTAGATGGATGTAATGTTATAAACTTAAGAATTTAAAAGGTATTGATTCCAGACCTAACTATGACATCGATTAACTTTACAAATCAAATCAGAATATTTTGGCAAACGAGCATATTCGCAATATCAAAAAGGAACTTTTATCGGATAATTGGTATACCTTAAACAAGTACTCTTTTGAATACCAAAAACAAGACGGTAGTTGGGAGGAGCAACATCGAGAAGCATATGACAGGGGAAATGGCGCTGGAATTTTGCTTTATAACAAGGAAAAGGAAACCGTAATTCTTACCAGACAGTTTCGCATGCCGACTTATGTCAATGGCAACAAAGATGGTATGATGATTGAAGTTTGTGCAGGATTGTTGGATGGAGATAACCCTGAAGATTGTATTCGCAAAGAGACCGAAGAAGAGACAGGGTACAAGATAAATAACGTTGAACGTGTTTTTGAGACGTATATGTCACCGGGTTCGGTAACAGAAATCCTTTACTTATTTATTGGTGCTTATGAAGATAAGATGAAGGTAGGTGAAGGTGGTGGAGCTGACAATGAGACCGAGAATATCGAAGTCCTTGAGATACCGTTCAAAAAAGCCATTCGAATGATTGAATCAAATGAAATCAATGATGCCAAAACAATCTTGTTAATGCAGTGGGCGCAAATCAACAATTTATTTGAAAATCAATAGCTCAAGTGAATCGTCTGAAGTAAGCGATACATTTCGGTTCGAATTGCTGAAGACTTTCTTCTCGAGTTATTGCTCATTAGGCTAAAAATTAGGACTTTGCCCTGTTGGGTTTTTAAATAACCGCTCAAGTTGTAGATATTGCCCATTGAACCTGATTTGGCATATATAAAATAGTTTTCTTCAGTAGTTGGCTTTTGTACCGTACCCTCCGCATTCCAAGCAGGAAAAAGATGGAAAAGGCGTTCTTCTCTGATATCTTCCCTCAACATATTTAATACGGTAACAAAAGATTCGGGTGTAAATAAATTATACCGAGAAAGCCCGGAACCATCTACCCATCTTGGTTGCTGTTTAAGACCTTGTAAATGATTTTCCAAGATAAAATCCCTTGTCTTGGTAAAACTCAAGGTGTCGGAGAGCATTGACGAGTTAACGAGCATCAATTGCTCCGCCGTAAAGTTGTCACTTTCCCATAGCATTTGTTTATAAATCGAATCCGTAGGCATTCCATGTAGCACCTGGTTTCGTGATAGTGCTTTTTTTGAGACCACAACCTCGTTATCCAAAATATCCTGCAGTAGCTTCGCCATAAGTTCTGAATCTGTAAGGAAAGGTATCTGTAAGGTGTCTTTCAAATTATTGGGTACAAAGAAGTAATTGGAATGTTGTTTTCTAATTGGTAGACTATCAGAAATTGAAAACTTAGATTCAAAAAAACTGGGTGACACTAGTAAAGAATCATTTTTATACACTTGCACGACATTTCTATGAATAGGGAAAGCAGTTATTTCAGGTGAAAAATAATAGGGATAGTCCTCCCAGGCCCATCCAGGCATAAATTTATCTCCAACATAATTGTTGGTTATCAACGCAATTTTCGAGTAATTTTTTAGAAAATTGAAGGCAGTGCTGTCACCGAAGTTTGGATTTAAAAATGTCGGGTCACCTGTAGGTTGTACAAACAAAGTACTATCGGATAAATGGTACTTTAAGGTAGGAATTCGTGCTTTTTGAAGCTTAATCCCTGCATAAAATGTAAATATTTTCACGTTACTGGCTGGGATAAAATACTTACGGTGATTATGACCGATTAAGGTATCTTGGTTAATAGGATTTACCACCAACAAACCATTGAACTGTTCATTTCCGCGTTCCAAATAGTCGAATAAACTTGGGTCAAGAGCATTTGTCGTGAATGTAGACTTACAACTTGCAAGTACTAACGCAAAAAATAAGAACCGTATAGTTTTAATGCTAAAATTTTGAAAAAGAGCAGGTTGCGTCTTACTTTTCATCGAGTTTAACATCTCTTTATCCAATTTTTAACGCCTTAAGAAATCATCTTACCACAATTATAAGTAAATTAGGACTAAACAAGTTAACCTAAACAATATAATTGACATTATGGCGCGAGCAATGCTTGAGTACACAAAAACTATTCTACAAAAAGTTAGTTTTGATGCGAGATTATTCGCTAAAGAAGTGAAAAAAGCGGTCTCAAGGTTATTACCTGAAGAGATTGAAGAACTTAAAATCTGGTTGACCCAATTCATTTATGATAAACCAGAATTAAAACAAAGCTTAGTCTATTTAAAAGCCTAATTAAAATCCCACCCTCGCGGTGGGATTTTTTATGCGCAACCTTCTATCTTATTATTCGTCCTTATATAAAAAGATGAAAAAAGTCTTCCTTTTAATTTTCATTTCAATAGTGGTGAATTCTTGCACTGAAGATGGGGATACTTTACTTACTGATGGGGTTAACGGAAAATGGCAGTTGGAGGCAACGAAAATTAGTCCCGGCAGCTTGGTTTTGGAATGGACCGAAATTGAAAATGGAGAAGTTTATTGGTTCAGTTCAGAAGGTACTTACCAAAAAATAAAAGGTGAAATCACAGATAGTGGTCAATTTAACTACAATGGACAGTTTCTAACCTTAGATTCAGAAGCCATCGGAAATGAGGTCCGATTCTATGTAAGTTTCGAAGGTGAAAAAATGATATTGGCTTTCTTCGGTTGTATTGAAGAATGTTCTTATCGTTACCGAAGAATTAGCTAATTCTTATTCAAAGGACTGATTATTTTTACATCTTGAAATGCAATTGCACCGCGTACTACACTTGCAATCACCTCTTTTAAGGCCTCAATAATTTGAATCTTAAGCTCACTTTTGTGATAAATTAAACTTATTTCACGAGCAGGAGAAGGAGCTTTAAAATGACGGAGATTTTGTTTTTTGCTTTCGTCAAGTTCCAATGTATTTAGAAATGGTAATAAGGTCATGCCCAGCCCTTCATTGGATAAATTGACCAAAGTCTCAAAACTTCCACTTTCAATTTGAAAATTATCTCCTGTATTACCACCAACACTCTTGCATAAATTGATTACACCATCACGAAAACAATGACCATCTTGTAATAAGAGCACATCGTCAATTTCTAAGTCTTCGGTACCAAGCTCCGTCTGATTGGCCAATCGGTGTGTTTTTGGAACATAACCTACAAAGGGTTCATAATATAATGGACGTTCTTTTAAAAATTCGATTTCCAATGGGGTAGCCGCTATTCCTGCATCTAAATGTCCATCCTGAAGATTTCGAATCATCTCGTCGGTATTTTGTTCCCTTATCGTCAAATTAACTTTCGGATATCGATTCAAAAAATTTTGTAAAAACATTGGTAATAGGGTGGGCATAACAGTTGGGATAATACCCAAGCTAAAATCACCTCCAATAAAGCCTTTTTGTTGGTCTACAATATCTTTTATCCGCTCTGCTTCAGCAACAATATTTTTTGCTTGAGCCACGATTTTTTTCCCAACTTCTGTTATCGAAATAGGTTTTTTGCCTCGGTCAAAAATTAATACATCAAGTTCGTCTTCGAGCTTTTGAACCTGCATGGACAATGTCGGTTGGGTCACAAAACTTTTCTCCGCCGCAAGGGTGAAATTTCTATGCTCCGCTACGGCCAAAACATATTGTAGTTGGGTAATTGTCATTTAATCGAAATTGAAAATCAAAGATAAGAATTGTATCGATAAAAATTATGAAAAATTAAATCATCATTTGAAATCCTTATTATATAATTTTTATATTTAATTTCTCGTGATAGCTTTTCACCGATGGAGAAAAATGTAGTACAAAGCATGGTAAAGTTCTTGAAAGGGGTCCCCTTTTTCTCAAAGGTAGAGGGGTCGTCCTTAGAAGTGCTATGCCAAGACCTTGTTGTAGAATACTATGAAAAAGGTGATTGTATTATTAAAAAAGACACGGTTGGTGACGCAATGTTCATTATTAAGGCTGGATTAGTTAAGGTTCATGACGCCAATCATCAATACAGCAACCTCGGACCTAACGATTGTTTCGGAGAATATGCCCTTATTGATAATGAACCCAGGTCTGCATCGGTAACTGCATTGGAAGAATGTGAGCTTTATAAATTGGAATCGAAGCGTTTTGTAAAATTAATCGGCAACGATTTTGGATTTATTAAAGGTGTTCTCTCGGTCTTAATTAAGAGACATAGAGAACTTGATGTAATACAAGAAAACCTTGCAATGTCGAAGTCGGAGTTGGAACGAACCAACGCTAAAATGAGTGGATTGATAAATGGGGCCATGGATATAATTATCATGTTCGATGGTAATTACCGAATATTATTGGCCAATCCAGCGGCATTGAAGGTTTTAGAAAATACCGATGTAATTCAAAGGAACGTGTTGTTTTTCTTTAATGAGCCAAGTGCTACAATTCTTGAAGATTTGATAAGCTCCAATAAAAAAGGAGAATCGAAGGGTATCAACACCATGATTCCCAGTAAATTGAAAATTATTGGTTCAGAAGGAACTGAGACCACCACTGAGGGTACCATAAGCAATACTGGATCTGATGCGCATAGGTTTTACACTTTGATTCTGAGAAATTTGGAACGTAGATTGGAGAATGAAAAGAAAATCTCTGAGCTTACCAACCAAACGAAATATCTTGAGTCTGAAATAAGTGAATTGACCAATACCTATGGCATAGTTGCCGAAGATCGTACCATGAAGAAGGTTCTGGGAGCTATTCAACAAGTAGCCATAACTGATGCAACGGTTCTTATTCAGGGAGAAACGGGTACTGGAAAAGAGTTGGTTGCAAGGGCCATTCATGAAGCGAGTCATAGAAATGAAAAACCCCTCATTCGTATCAATTGTGGTGCTATTCCGGCTAATCTAATCGAAAGCGAACTTTTTGGCCATGAGAAAGGGGCATTTACCGGTGCTACCGTCAGTAGAAAAGGTAGATTTCTTTTGGCTGACAAAGGAACTATCTTTTTAGATGAGATAGGTGAGCTTCCGCTAGAACTTCAGCCAAAACTACTTCGTGTCATTCAAGAGGGTGAGTTCGACCCTTTAGGAAGCTCAGCAACCATTAAAGTTGATGTTAGAATAATCGCTGCGACCCATCGGGACTTATTGAAAAAATCCAAGGAAGGCAATTTTCGCGAAGATTTGTATTATCGTTTAAATGTATTTCCAATAGCGGTTCCCCCATTAAGAAAAAGAGGCAATGATGTTATTCTAATTGCAAATAAAATGCTTGAGCATTTTGGCAAGAAACTTGGTAAAACCATTTCCTTACTTGAAGATAACGCTGTAGAAAGCTTCAAATCCTACAATTGGCCAGGTAATGTACGTGAGCTCCAAAATCTTATTGAACGCGCTGTAATCGTTTCGAAAAACGGTAAAATTGATTGGAAGCTAATTATCCCACAATCCAACAATCAATCTGTTGAAACAACCCTTACGGATGCCACGGAGGTAATTTTGACCTCAGATGAGCTTGTTGCATTGGAACGTGAAAATATCAGTAAGGCCTTAAAAAAATGTAATTGGCGTGTTTCGGGCCCCAATGGCGCTGCACTTCTTCTCAATATCCCGCCAACAACTTTGAGTTCAAAAATTAAGGCGTTCGGCATAACCCGCCCTATTTAATATCACGAAATATCGTAATTAAATAACGAAAATTCGTAAAAAAACGAAATATCGTTATTTTTAATTTTCTTCAAAATTTACTTATATATCAGGTAATCAGATATTTAAATGTTTTGGCACGACAAGTGCATACTATTGATCGAGTTTATTTATCAATTTAAATTTTAATAGAAATGATTACAACTGAAAACATTAAAAACGGAGTAAACGTAGGTCAATTAGTGGACACAATTGAAGCGGTTCAAGGAAATCCTGAATTGGCAAAATTTGAATTTCGAACCAAAACAAATTGGTTAACAGGTGGGCATTGTGTGTCTAGTGCTAAAAGCTTTTATGGGGTTTGTCAAGAGGATACTACAAGACAAGAAACATTTACCATGGAGGCGGATCACCCCAATGTTCTATTGGGTGAGGATAAAGCAGCTACGCCAGCTGAAATCGTATTACACGCATTGGGATCTTGTCTAACTGGAGCTATGGTATACCATGCTGCTGCCAACGGAATTGATATTCAAGGAGCAGAGGCTAGCCTAAAGGGTGGCGCTGATTTGCATGGATTCCTAGGATTGGATCCAGAGGTTAGAAAAGGTTTTGATGGAATTACTGTAAAGTTCAAGGTGAAGTCCGATGCTTCTGAAGAGCAATTGCGCAATCTGGCCCAGTTTTCACCGGTCTTTGACATGTTGAGCAATCCAACACCAGTAAAGATCGAATTTGAAAAATAAAAGAAGCGGGGCCGAGCTATCGGCCCCTTCTTTTTTATTCATTATCATGAAAAAACAATCTCAAATTCAGGTCTGTGCAAATGAAGCCGTAGCTAGAATTGCATATAAGACCAATGAGATATTTCCAATTTATCCAATTACGCCAGCTTCACCAATGTCTTCATGGGTTGAAGAGTGGAGTGCAAAAGGACAAAAAAATATTTTTGGTTCCATTCCAAGAGCATTTGAAATGCAAAGTGAGGCCGGAGTGGCCGGAACCATGCATGGGGCCTTACAAACAGGCTCCTTATCTTCAACATTCACCGCATCTCAAGGTTTGTTGCTCATGTTGCCAAACATGTACAAGATTGCCGGTGAACTTACCCCAAACGTAATTCATGTCGCTACACGTTCCATAGCTACACATGCCCTTTCAATTTTTGGCGACCATAGCGATATAATGGCAGTTCGTGCTTCGGGCTATGCATTTTTAGCATCAGCATCAGTTCAAGAAGCAATGGATTTTGCCCTAATTTCACAACTTGCAACCTTAAAATCCAAAATACCCTTTGTTCATTTTTTTGATGGATTTAGAACATCCCACGAAACACAAAAGATTAATGAGGTTTCCGATGATATCATCCTTAAACTAATGGATGATGAAGCCGTTAAAGCGCATCGAAGAAATGCCTTAGACCCAAATAATCCAGTAATTAGGGGAACCAGTCAAGCAGCCGATACCTTTTTTCAAAGTCGTGAAGCTATTAATTCCTTATATGAATCATGTCCGGATGTAGTTCAAGAGACGATGGACGAATTTGCAGATTTAACGGGTAGGCACTATAAAATCATTGATTATTTCGGCCATCCGGATGCAGAACACGTATTGATTTCAATGGCTTCTTCCACTGAAACTATTGAGGAAACCGTTCGATTCTTGAATGGTAAAGGCGAAAAATGTGGACTGATAAAAATTCGGTTGTACCGCCCTCTAAGTATACCCAATCTATTATGTGCATTGCCAAAATCATGTAAGAACATTGCTGTTTTAGACCGAACCAAAGAAGCTGGTTCTGTTGGTGAACCACTTTTTTTAGAAATCAATCAAGCGCTCGTAACTGCATACCACAACAAGGAAATCTCATACTTACCTATGGTGATAGGCGGTCGTTATGGTTTGTCGTCAAAGGAATTAACCCCAGGGATGGTGGTTTCCATTTTTGAAAATCTAAAAAATGAACATCCCAAACCAAGATTTACGGTAGGCATAAATGATGATGTCAGTAATCTTAGTTTGCCGGTAATGGCCAATCCCAACCTTTTAAAAGGTTCATTCCAAATGCTTTGTTATGGTCAAGATGAGGGCTTCAATCAAGCATATGAAACTTTTTTGAATGACCTGACCTTAGCTCAGCCTTCGTTTTTGCAGTCATATACTGAGATTGATTATAAAAAATCGAAATCAGATACCGTACATAACCTACGTTTATCTGAAACTGGAATAAAGGCTCCCTATTTAATTCAAGAAGCGGACTTACTTATATGTGCCAATGCCGCTTACTTGAACAATCAATCAATTTTCAAAAGAATTAAAACAAATGGAACCCTGATTCTGAGTAACGCCCTTGGTCTCGAAAATATTTGGGCAAACTTAGAACTTGAAATTCGCGATTTCATCCGAACAAAGCGAATATGTTTATATGCGTTTAATGGAGAGGAGGACCAACTTTTTAAACTTTTATTAAAAATGAACCCCTTCTCTACTAATGGTGAATTTATCACCACCACAAATGAATTGACTTCCATTCCTACCCTTGACAAACAATTTGAATATAGGTTGGATAGTGAAAGTAACTTCACCAATACCTTTTTGGGGCATCTTCTTGATAAAAGGGGAAATGAACTACCTGTAAGTGCATTCCCAATAGATGGAACCTTTCCCACGAATACATCAGAATTGTTGGGAAACAGGGGTAAGGGAAAAATACCAATTTGGGATATGGATTCTTGCACGCAATGTGGACTATGTAGTCTTGCATGCCCACAGGCTGCAATACGGCCCAAGGTAATTTCTAATGAACAAATGCCTTTAAAAAAAGGATTTAAGTCGTTAAATGCGAATCAATTGGGAGAAGGTTTCGATTTGTTGAATTATACAATTCAAGTAAATCCGGACCAGTGTACTTCATGCAATAATTGTGTGGAATCTTGTACTGTTGGTGCATTGCAAATGAGTAGTTCTAAATCTGCCATTGCTATGGCACAGGAGCATTGGTCAATTTTTGAAAATATCCAAGAGTATGATAGATGCCAGATAGATGATTATAGCATACCCCAACAACAATTACAACAACCTTTATTCAAGTATTCAACAGGAGAAGAAAATTGTGGACAGGCTCCTTATTTGAAATTAATTTCTCAATTATTTGGAGACCGTATGTTAATTGCAAACGCGACCGGGGCCAGTTCAATATTTGGGGGTGCATTACCAGTTACACCATGGTCCAAGAATAAAGAGGGCTTTGGTCCAGCATGGTCAAACTCATTATTTGAGGATAATGCGGAATTTGGAATGGGATTCCAGCTTTCACAACGCATGAAATTTAAAGAAGCAAGAACGTTACTTGCAAATATGAACTGTTCAATAAATGGCTCATTGATTTCAGATATTCTGGAATGTCAGCAATTAAGTGAACAAGAAATTTTTGATCAACGCAATAGGGTATTGCAACTAAAAAAAATACTTCGAACTTTTGAAGATACCAATTCAAAACAACTGTTGGAATTGGCAGATTTTTTAGTCAAACGAAGTGTTTGGATTATTGGAGGTGATGGTTGGGCCTATGATATAGGTTATGGAGGAGTGGATCATGTTTTAGCGTCTGGTGAGAATGTCAATATTCTGGTCTTGGATAACGAATTGTATTCCAACACAGGTGGACAGAAGTCCAAAGCAACTCCAAAGGGGGCGAGCGCAAAATTTGGTTTCCAGCCTAAGGCTAAAAATAAAAAAGACCTTGGAGCATTAGCGATGCAGTATGATGATGTTTATGTTGCTTCAATTGCAATTGGAGCTGATGCCCAACAGACCTTGACAGCATTTAAAGAAGCGGAATCGTTCGAAGGCCCTTCTTTAATTATTGCATATTGCTCAAGCAAAGAACATGGTATTGATAGTAAATCAACATGGAAACATCAAGCTGCGGCGGTTAAGTCCGGTCATTGGAAACTCTATAGATATGACCCACGATTGGGAGAGGACTTTCTGACTCGATACCAACTGGATTCTGTGCGACCCAGTATGCCCATTAAAGATTTTTACGCGATGGAAAAGAGATTTCATAAATACCTAAATGAGCAGACCGAATTCGTCTCAGAAACAAAAAATGAGTGCAATTTGGATTACTATAATTGTTGATGTCACTTTTAAAATCTAGCAGTACTAAAAATCTAAAAATTCAATTAAAATGAAAAAATGGAAACTCTTAATTTGCCTAATTGCCTTAGGTATCTTTACAAAATTAGAGGGTCAGGAATCAAAAGCTTTAAAACATGTACTTTTATTCGATTGGTCTGAAGAAGCCACTGAAATCCAAAAGGATGAAGTTCTAAATCTCTTTTATGGATTAGTCGCTAAAGTTGATGGAATGCATCATACAAGAGTAGAAAAACTAATAAAGTCATCTGAAGAATTTGATGTGGTAATTTTTATGACTTTCGAAAACGAAACTTCGCTACAAGCTTATGAAAAGCATCCAGACCATATCAAAATTTTTTGAGATTGCACCTCCGCTGTTAAATAACTTTAGTGTCTTTGATTTTTATAACACCAATTAGAACAATACTATTTTGAAATATTGTGTTGGTGCAATAAGTCACTGTATCTAGGGTCTGTTTTTATGTAGTCAAAATAATAAATGGCATTGTTGTTAAACAACTTACTCTTGTTTTTTGAAGTATCTAAATAATGAAAAACACTATCTGATTCTTTCAAGCCTGCAAAGACTACGGCAATTCTGTGGTTCTGCATGCGATGGGACGGCATCTTTTTAATACTGTCTACAATGCGTAAGGCATTAATGGTATCGCCGAGTTGACCATAACTATAGCCCAAAAAACGATAGTAGTTTTTATCTTCGTTGCTAAGATAGGTGGTGGGTGCAATTGCTTTCTGAAAGTCTGGCTTGGCCATATATAACCTCATATAAAGCCGGTTGACTATGAAGTCGTCAGCTTCGGTATGTTGTTTTCTTATTTCTTCAATTAACTTTTCTGCATCATCGTACTTTTTATTGTAAGTCAATGCACTAAAATAGCTTGATGCGGAAGCAAAGGAAAGAGGGTCAAGTGCGTAGGCTATTTTAGTTTGTTCCAATTGTTTTTGATATTGACCAGTATAGTAAAAGTACGTTGCATACTGATGCCTGGCAGTAACATCGTTCGGAGAAAGCTTTATAGCCCTCTCAAAGGCTACTTGCGCTTTTTCGAATTGTTTGGTGTGGTTGTATAAAAGGCCTTTAACGGTGTATAGACGTGAAATATTATCATCAATTTTTTCCGCCTTTGTTAAATAGGTTTCCGCTTTTTCGGCTGCAATTGTCGGGTCTGCATTTCCGTAATAGGTCTGTAAAAAAATCGAATTAGCAATCTCAGCGTAGGCCTCAGCGTAGTTTGGGTCGATATCAATTGCCTTTTGATATAACTCAATACTCTTGGCAATACTGCCCTTATTTCTCTTGTCTGCTTCTTCCCGGCCTTGAAGAAATAGTTTGTATGCTTCTATATTTTGGGTTGAAACCTTCGCGATACTCTTCTCTTGTTCAAAATTAATATTGAGCTTAAGTTCATCAACGATGTTGGTTGTAATCTCAGATTGTATTTGGATAATATCGGTTAATGTTCGGTCGTAATCGTTAACCCAAACTGGTTCATCGAGTTTTGCATTAATAAGTTGGGACGTGATCCTTACATCATTACCATATTTTCGAATACTTCCTTCAAGAATATAAGTAACTCCGAGTTCGGCGGCTATTTCTGGTACCGTCATATCACTATCCTTATATTTTTTGACGGAAGTCTGTGAAATCACATGAAGATCATCAAAATGGGACAAGCGATTTACGATATCATATGTTATTCCGTCCCGAAAAATTTCGGAATCTGCATCGGTACTTAAATTTTCAAATGGCAAAACAGCTATTGATCTGTCAGTAACGGTATAGGTAAAATCATAAAGTCCAAAATATTCCGCAAGAATTAATAGGCCAACCAAACCCAGAACTATGCCTATTTTCTTTTTGATGGAGGAGCTCTTATTTGAATTGGGTTTTGAGCCTGATAGGTTTTCTTTGACCTGTTTGGAGGTAGGCACTCTCAAACCTTCATTTGAAATTGCGAATACAGGAATGGCATCAGAGACGTTCTTGAGTTCGTAGGCATCTAAAAATGTTGCCTTAATCTCAGGATGACTACGTATTTGGTCGTGAATCTTATCAGATATCAATACACTGCCAGCGATGGCACAAGATTCAATTCTCGAGGCTACATTAACAGCGTCTCCTATAATATCGTTTTCAGTTTGAATAATGTCGCCTACGTGTATGCCAATTCTGACAGGTATATCGGCGTCAATAAACTTTTTTTGAAGTTCAATACTGCTATGAACTGCCTCTACCGAACTGCTAAAGGTACTCAAGGTACCATCACCAAAATATTGAATGATCTTACCGTTGTGTTTCTTGGTTGTTGTATCAAAGATTTTGCGGTGCTTCTCTCGAATTTCCAAAGAGACCTTCTCATCTTTTTGCATCAAAGCGGTGTAGCCTTGTATGTCTGTAAACACAATTGCAGCCAATTGCCTCTTTTGAGCCATGGTGTTCTCGGTTGATTTGAAAAGTCGGCTTTTCCGACCTGTTTTTGATTGATTAATTGAAAGTAAGGTTTTAACGTTTAAGAACAAAAAAATCCCCAGCATTTGCTAGGGATTCGTTTAATTGATTGATTATGTTGATTTTAGAATCGTATATTGAATTCTAGGTCTTTGTCAGCTACATCAAATTTTGCCATTTCAAAATTAGGTGGGCCCATGGTCATGTCATTACCGCTCATTCCATAACTTTCTTTTGGCATACCGTTAGCTTCAAAATCCATCTGTTTATTGTTGTTCACGTCGTGCATGGCCATTATCGCATAGGTTCCTTCAGAGACATTTTCAAAGGTAAGTTTGACTTTGCCTTCACTGATTTCGCTTTCTGCATTCAAAACCCCAGGACCTCTCATAAAAGTTTCAGGGGTGTGTATTGCGGCCAAAACCTTGCCTTGGTCAGAAGTGACATTGTCAATGGTAACCGTAATTGTAATCCCCTTATCTTCTTGGGCATTGATTGTGAATACCATGAAAAAGAGAGCTAAACTTAATACTAATGATTTCATTTTTGTTTGTTTTTGATTGTTAATGATGCCCCAAAACTAGATGCTAGTCGTTTTTCATAGAATTAAAGTCTACTGAATTGTTATTTTTTCATACCCAGTTGTTAAGGAGGGTAATTTTGGTTAATTTTTGGGAAAGAAAGAAAATGCCCTTAAAATCTTTTCTTAAAAGCTCATTGATAGTTTTTGCACTTAGCTTGAAATTGAATGCACAGGAATATATTCCAAATAAATCGCTTCGCAACAATATTCGAATTGAAAAATGGAGTGAATTGAAACTCAAAACACCCAATAAGCATCGCACAATGACGGGCCTAATATTAAAAACAAATCAATGTTTTGACCTGTACACCAAAGTTGCCAAGAAGTTGGGTTATCCTGTTGAAGAAGTGGCTAGTATGATGACATTCCACAATGTGATTTTAAAAGAAAATGCCAGAGGCAAAGATTTTTCTAAGCTTGAAATTGACAATGAATATCAGGTTACTAAAAGGTCTTTTTTGGAATCTGGTAAGGAAAAGAGCTGGTCTACTGAACAATTGCAAAATAAGTACGACCGTCTACTTCTTGATGCCATTTGGATTGCCGTTATAAATGAATTTTCTCGAGGGCATACTGAGGAAACAAAAAGACTTGCTTTAGAATTATTGGAAAGCGGTAATTTCTCGAAGGAAGCTCTTGTAAAAGCCAAGGATACTCGAATAGAATCAAGAAAAAAAGATTCTCAAGACAAAAATTCTAGTAGTAAGTCCAAGCCGCTTATTGAAGATATAATTCTTCGAACGGTTACCAATTATGGTTTGAACGGTGCTTATATTGATAACGAGGTCAGCGTACTTTTTGCCAATGGAGAGATTTTGACAAACCCTGTTGGGGCCTTGGATGAGTTGGATGTAATGGCCTCTAAAAATAAATACCCCAAACGATGGAACACCTGGCAAAAGAAAAATGGCATCATTTACGTGACCAAGTCGTGGAAAGGAAAAACATATGATTGGAAAAAATGGTTTAAGGTCAGACCGGCACGAGGCAATCAAAAATTATCCGGAAAGTTCAATACTTCAGACCCTTTCGGAGGTGCATCAGTTATAAATGCCAGTACGGTTTCATTTGATTCAAGTGGCAGATTTGTTTGGAAAACCATAAAAGGAGGTGATACCAGTTGGAAACCGAAATACTCTAGGACCAATGAAGCTGGCACCTACACCATAAAAGATTATAAAATAATCCTTAACTATAATAATGGCCGTACGGAATCATTCTTTTTCGGATTTTACCCAAAGGATGATAGGCATTTTGTTATCGGAAGTTCACATTTTATTCCCCTAAAATGATATGGTTTTATACTATATCCAGCGCATTCTCTTTGCAACGATATAGTCCAATCCATATTTACCAGAACCGAACCAGAATCCTAAGATACTTAGGGAAAGAAAGGCAAATGTTGGGATGTAGCTCCATGAGTAATCGAATTCTCGAAATAGCAAGGTGGTCAACATCACCATAAAAATGAAGAAAGAAGACAATCGTATACAGTATCCGATAATCCAAAATAGGCCTCCAAAGAACATTGAATAGCAGGCAGCATACGCAAAGAATTCTGGATTCAAAGCGAAAAAGTATCCAAAACCACCAACAGTTTCGATAAAATCAGGAGAAACCTTAAAAGCAGGGAGGTCGTTAAATCTCGTTGCCCAAGGCACCCCCATATTCTGGGGACTGAAATAAAACGTTAGGTAAAAACCACCAATTATCTGGGGAATTGCTGCAAGGAGGTTGGTGTACCAATGACTTAGATGATATGGAACCGTAATTCTTTTAAAGAATTGTAACATGATTTAGTCGTTTTCGTATCGGGGGAGATAGCTACTAGCTTTTAAATCGATATTATAAAAGTACGAATAGGATTGTTAAGAATAATTATGAATTGTAAAAAAATATAGTTGAAATGTATTAATAATTAAGTGAAGTGTTTTTTATGAAATATATTTAATCATCTGAATATCACATCTTTGATATGGGGTTTCTATTCCTTTAATTTCAGTAAAGCCTAATTTCCGATAAAGGTTTATTGCGGGTTTAAGTATGGTATTGCTTTCTAAATAAATGGTTTTCGCCCCAATATTTTGTGCTTTTTCTATAATGGATTTGCCAAGTTTGTAGCCTACACCCATACCTTGAGCCTTTGGGGAGACACCCATTTTTGCCAACTCAAAATCAAATTCAGGATGGTTCATTTTTATAAGTGCACATACGCCAACTGGTTCATCGTCTAAAAGAGCAACTACAATATGACCACCTTTGTCGAGAATATATTCTTTCGGATGTTCAAGAGCTTTTCTGTCCATCTCCTCCATCTCAAAATATTGCTCAATCCATTCCTGGTTGATGGTTTTAAACGCCGCGGAATAGCTGTCCTTAAAGTCAACAATTTGAATTTGCTCCATGATTTTTAGGAGGTTGTTATCTGATTTCTCTTGCCGATAATTTCAACAATCCAATAAATAACTTGACTGATTCCACCGAAGAAGAAAAACAGAATAATCCATACGATTAACATATTGTTTCCCTTGAGGTTTGGGTTTTGCACGGCATGCACGATGTAAAAAATTAGGCTGCCTAGCCCTGTTAGAATCAAGAAAATTATAAAGCCCATAAACCACGCTATGTTGCCCAGAATCATTTGGGCAGATGGATCTTGCCCCATCGATTCTACTTCTTGAATGTCGGTAACGAGATTAATGACGAAAAAAATGTAAACTATAACTGAGATTAAGCCGAGTAAAATTGGCGCTAAAGCAAAAAAAGCTTGCCAAAACTTATTGTTTATCATGGTGATTGGTTTTGTAACTACTGATATGTCGAGCAATTTCGGTTGATGTTACATCACCCTTTGAATTTAAATTTTCTATAATCGACTCATGGTCTTCTGGTCTGGTCTGACTCAATTTGTAGGTGGCTTGTATATCTGTTATTTCAATCTTAAAACCAACTACTCCCTTTACTTGCCGCAACGTTTTTGAAGATAGCTTCTCAAGCTTTATTGGGTTTTCAGAATTAGTTTCATGCCTGTTGACCAATCTATGCAAGGAGGCCATGGTTTCCGTTTCAGAAAGTATTTGTAGGTCTCCGTAGACATGAACTGCGATGTAATCCCATGTCGGTACTTCCTCTTCTTGGTACCAAGATGAAGAAATATAGGTGTGGGGACCATTAAAAATGCAGAGTACCTCGTTGTTTTCATTAAAACTTTTCCATTGCGGATTGGCTTTTGCGATATGCCCAACTAAATAGTCATTACCTTCAAAAGTCTCTAGTTCCATAGGAATATGCGTTGCCCATGGTTTACCTTCTACCTGATTCACCAAAATACCAAAGCTGTTTGCCTTAATAAATTCTTTGACCCGTAACAGGTTTTCATTTTTATAGTATGGTGGTGTATACATTGGGTTGTTACTAAAGAAATGGATTATTCAATTTTTCTAAAAGTTCTTTCTGGCCTACTACCTAAAGTTAATTTAAGGCCAATAACCTCCTTGCTTTCATTTCGATTTAATTCGGCGAATGAGGTGCCTATCAGAAAGAAATTTTCATTTTCAGGATATAAAGAGAAGGTGTTCCGGCCATTTTCATCTAACCATTCGTAGACCAATTGTTTTTTTCGATTTCTAATAATCAAAGTATCCTTTGACTTTTCACTTGTGGAAACATAGGTTCCTGTGTAGTGGTGAAATCGGGTAATTGGTTTAATAAGGCTGGTGTCGATATCGCTTTTCAAATAGTGTGATAATTCAATATAAAGATCTTTAGCTGCTCTATTGAACAATGCATTATATCTAAAGTGATTGTTCAGCCCTGTGGATTCATAATAGGCTACATCATTAAGATAGAGTGTATCATTAAGGAAAAAATGGTACGCGGATTCGGGCAAGTCTTCGCGATTGTTGCTCAGATAATACCAAGAGGTTGTTTCCCTTATTCTAGTTTCAAATGACTTTACCACCTCTTCAATTGCATCATCACTGACATCAAGTGTTGGTTTATAAGCACTATATAGAAGATTTATTTTCGATATCAATGTATCCTGCTCTTCACTCAGTAGCTCGGTAAAGCTATCGAGTTCCCCAGCTGCGTCATCAGAAATATCTACGGTCGTATTGTTCCAAATCAGGTAAACTAATCCAGAATTCTTATAGTCTTGAAGCGTTACTTTTTTTCGAAGTACGTCACCAATGTCTTTTTCCTTGTATCTATAGAAATTGTTGACATCATCTGAGTAATGAATATTGAACTTAAGCTCTTCCTTTACCTTTTTCAATATTTGGTCTATTCGTACCCGACTTTTTCGGTTTTCGTTCCAATTGTTGATTTGCACGGCAATTAAAATTCCAATCACTACCAATACAATTTCACCTACGGCGTAGAAAACGTATTTGGAAAGTTTACCCTCTGATAGAAGCTTTTGGCGGAATCGGCGAAAAAATTTAGTCATCCCCTAATTGGTCTTTCTTTTCTTTTTTTAGATTTCGGTATTTGGTATATAATCGGACCCCTAATCTAGCAAATAGGATAATGGCAATTAAGGTTATGATGTTGACCGTATTCACGTTCTTAAGAAGCTCCGGTTAATCCATCACCATCGATATCTTTTCCAAGATGATTTTCCAATGCCTCAAGTGTTTTACGCAGAAGTGATTTGGTTTTGCTAAGTTCTTCTTCAAGAATAGCAACGCGTTCCTCGACACTATCAGCTTGCTTCTGTTGCTTCTCCAACTCATTCTGCTGTAACAAATCCCAAAAAATACCCATGTTGTATTAATTTACTTTTTTAATAACTAAAGATAAGAATGATTCAACCCAAAAATTTCGCAAGCAAACTATGAAAATGGTGTACCCCTTGTTCTCGTGTTGGTGAAAACCTTCCAGCTTTATAGTATTTTGATTTTAAACCCTGGTGTACTCCTTCAACAACAAATTCGTCTTCACGTTCTACTTTGTCCATGAGGGCACCGGCCCTGCTATGAAATTTGCTGTCATCATAGAGATAGGTCAGAAAAGTAACCTTGGTCTTCTCCATATCTATCGGCTTGACGATGTTAATGGATAGCCCCCATGAATAAAAATTGAACATCATGTTAGGGAAAACCCAGAAATAATAGGCAGCTATTTCACTTCCATAATCCATATGGTCTTTAGGCAGATCAAAAATTTCTTCACCACTTTGCGCATAACCAATTTGTAAGTTCATATGGTCGTAAACTTCGGTAGTATAATTGCCATAATCCAATAATTCATTTAACTCTGCGTGTACAAAGGGAATATGAAAACCTTCCAGATAATTATCGCAATACAGCGCCCAATGACAATTGGCCAAATAGTCTTTGCTCAAGTCTTTACGATATCGAAATTGCTCCAATGGTAAAAAACCAATTCGTTCGTTCATGCGGTCAATAATTTCCGAAATGTCGAAGGCTGGTTCAAGACCTACAAATAAAAAGGGGTTCCATTTTTCAACTTTAAACGGATGAAGGTTATCACATGGCCGTGGAAAATCTTCTGCTTCTTCAAATTCTGGCATTGATTTGTAACGGCCATTAAATTCAAATCGACGGCCATGGTACATGCACAACAATTGCTTTTGAACACCAGAGTTCAATACTACCAGATGGCCGCGATGGGTACAAACATTGCTCATACAATGAATCTCATCTTGTTCATCCCTAACCAAAACCAAGGGTTCGGTTAAATAACCGTCCAAAAGCTGAAAAGGATGAGCACTTTTTGAGAATGGCAATAAATCAAAATCGCCGACCCAGTGCCAAGAAGTACGAAAAACCTTTTCTTTCAATTCATCAAAAACGGCCTGATCGGAATAAAAAGATGCCGGTAAGGTCTCAGCTTTTTTAATATCAGGGTCAATATGAAAACGACTCATTTGTACATTTTTTTAAGTTTGAAAAGTATCAGTCCAATACCTATTAATACTGCTGTCACACAAGAAATTTTAAGATAAAAGCTCGTTTTGTCTCCAATAACATTTGAAGGCATAACTGCCAAAACCAAAGACAACAAGATAACTGATAGCGCCATCAAACCAAAAACCCAAACCATCATTTTCTTTTTCTCAAAAAAAGAAAGAGGGCTAGAACCCCCAGTATTTTTTAGACTATGCCAAATAAAACAACTGAACATATATATAAAGGGGATAAAATACAGCAATACCGACATGTCATAAAGCAAAGAATAAGCTTCCTGAATTTTGGTGCCAGAAACTGCTATCAATAATAGAATACTTACTAAAACCCCTTGTACGATAAGTGAAATATAGGGCGTTCCGAATTTTGGATGAACCTTTCCCAAAACAGGTGGTAGGTAATTATCAATGCCTATAGCAAAGGGTAGCCGGGCGTTTCCGTTCATCCAGGCCGCAAAAAGCCCTAGGGTTCCCAGTGTAACCAATAGGGCACCAACAGGACCCAAAAATGGCCAATCCAATTGTTCTGTCAAAATGTAGAAATTTTGAGCTATACCATCAATTATACCAACTTGACCCTCAGGTATGGCTATGAGTAATGAAAATGTACCAATTGTGTAGAGTGCAAGAACAATGAGGGCTGAAATGAAAATAGCCTTGGTCATTATTCTTTTAGAGTCTTTCATTTCTGTTGACATTACCGATGAAAGCTCTAAGCCCCCAAATGAAAATGTAATCGCAGCAAAAAAAGGTAAGACACCAAAATCCCCAAAATCAGGAATAAATCGTTCCATTGAAATCTCTTGTGAACTGCCATTGGTAAGCAATTGATAAAAGGAAGCAATAGCAAGCAAAGCGAATAAAACCCATAAGGATATTGCCCCAATATTCTGTATCCACTTACCGAACTTAAGACCAAAAACATTTAGGATTACCGTGAACCATAATAAGGCCATTGAAAGAATACTGGCAAACCAAAAATTATCCTTTAGGTGAAGCCATTGGTCTCCAAACATATAAAGTGCCGATAGTGAAATGGTAAAAAGTACGGTTGGGAACCAAACGATTGCACTTAACCAATAGCACCAGGCAGCAAGAAAGCCATGCCATTCACCAAAAGCAGATTTGACCCAAAGATAAAATCCGCCGATACCTGGCACTCTAGAATTTAAATCAATAACCATAAAACTACTCGGAATAAGAAAAAATACTGCAGCAATAATCCAAAGAACAAGGCTAGACCAGCCAAACTGCGCTGCTTGGGTGAGAGATGAAAGGCCGATTATCGTCGCAACATTGAGAAGCACTAAATCTCTAAGGCCAAGAGCTTTCTTGAGTTTGGTCATCTATTGGTTTTTGATATATCAACAAACCTAATTTAAAATTTTGAAGATAGGACCAAACCAAAGTTTGATAAAACGATATAAAAATTCCGAATGGAAAAGGACCCATTCGGAATTCTCTAAATGGCACATCAATTTGGTTGGTTGACTAATGATGGATGAACTGCCATTTTTCCTTTGTGTACGACTCTTTTGGAGTGTACATGCTTAAACTGGGGTTGGTTATTTGGTGGGGAACTCGTCGTGATTGGAAGGGATGTTAGTGCCTATTCCGACAATATAAATATACTAAAAATCTGATTACAAATAATTTACGGTATTCTTCATCGAAATTTCTCAATTTGAAGCACAACCCTAATTGGCAGTTAATCCCTTTTCCGATTCATCCCGAAAAATCTACAATTCGGTAACTCACAATTTTAAATACAACGATTCATCTTGACTTTTGAACCATCATTTCATCATCAAAAAACGAACAATCATGAAAAATCAACTTTCCGTTCTATTTCTTTTACTAAGTATTTTTAGCTTAACGGCCCAGTCAACGATAAATGGTGTTGTAACTGACAAAGCCGGTAATTTTATTGCAGGCGCCAACGTATATCTCGAGGGCACATATGACGGAGGTTCTACGGCTGAAGACGGAACTTTTAGTTTTGAATCCTTCGAAGAAGGCAACCAAACATTGGTCGTTTCAGCTTTAGCATACGAAACCCATTACGAAATGGGTGATGTTTCGTATTTCAAGAACCTGAACATCAAATTAGTTGAGGCCATTAACCAACTTACTGGAGTCACCCTTTCGGCAGGTACATTTGAAGCGGGGGACAACTCCAAAGTGTCAGTATTAAAACCTTTGGATATCGTTACTACAGCAGGAGCTGCTGGTGATTTTGTGGCTGCCTTGCAGACCTTACCAGGTACAACAACGGTGAATGAAGACGGTCGACTTTTCGTTCGTGGTGGTGCTGCTGGTGAAACACAGGTATTTATTGATGGTCTAAGGGTATTTCAACCCTTTAACGCTACGGCAAATAATATACCCACACGCGGTCGATTTTCTCCGTTTTTATTTAAGGGAATCACATTCAGTACAGGAGGATACTCGGCAGAGTTTGGTCAGGCACTCTCCAGTGTTTTACTTTTAAATACCACTGATGTGCCCGATCAGGAGAAAACCGATATACAGGCCATGACCGTAGGAGCAGGTTTGGGTCACACCGAAATCTGGGGCAATACATCTCTAAGTCTAAATACCCAATACATCAATCTGTCTCCTTATGAGGCCTTAATTCCGTCCACCCAAGGTGCAAGTTGGAACGACCCTTATGAGTCTTTTTCGGGTGAAGCAGTATTCCGAATCAAGGGCGAAAAGAGCATGTTCAAGTTTTATACTGGTTTTAATAGAGCAACATTGGATATTAACCAAGAAGACATAAACTTTGACAATCCCGTACGATTTAGTTTGACGAACAGCAATTTATATTTCAATGCTTCTTACAAGTATTTCTTTGAGAATAATTGGACGTTGTTTGGTGGGGCAAGTATTTCCAATGATGGTAATGCTATTGGAATCATAGAAGATATTATCGATGCCAATGAACGGGCTTCCCATATAAAATTTAAGGCCAAAAAAGGATTTTCCAACCGATTTGTCTTGAATTTGGGAACAGAAATATTCAATACCAATTATGATGAAACGTACAGGGCAACCAGTGGGTTTACGTTTGACAGCAACTATGAAGACACACTGTTTGCGGGTTTTGCGGAAGCCGATATCTTTTTCAGTAATGACTTTGCCCTTAAACTAGGTGGAAGGCTAGAAAATACCTCTGTTTTGAATGAGTTCACTGTTTCACCAAGATTATCATTGGCCTATAAAAGTGGAGAGAATTCACAATTCTCCCTTGCTTACGGTGATTTCTATCAAAACCCCTTGAATGATGTGCTGAAATTTGACCAAGGATTGGGCTATGAAAAAACATCACATTACATCCTAAACTATCAATATTTAAAAAATGGAAAGACCTTTAGGGCTGAAGCCTATTACAAGGATTATGATAATTTGGTAAAGTTTAATACTGAGTTACCTCAATTCAATTCGGTGTATTCCAATTTGGGTAGTGGTTATGCTTCCGGATTGGATGTGTTTTGGAGGGATAACAAATCAATTAAAAACCTTGACTATTGGGTCTCATACAGTTATTTGAATACAGAGCGGGATTATCAAAACTTTGTAGAAGCCGCAACACCAAATTTTGCCCCAGAACACAACTTTTCATTGGTCACCAAGTATTGGTGGGATAGCATGCGCTCTCAAGTTGGTCTTTCGTATTCTTATGGTTCAGGTAGGCCTTATCACAATCCCAATAGCACAGAATTTTTGGCTGAAAAAACGAGGTCATTTAACAATCTGAGCGTTAATTGGGCCTACCTGATTGACCAACAGAAGATTTTATATTTCTCGGTCAATAATTTACTTGGCTTCAATAACATTAGTAATTATCAATATAGTAATACACCTAATGTGGCTGGCAACTTCGACAGAAGGGCAATTACACCTGCAGCCGATAGCTTTTTCTTTGTCGGATTCTTTTGGACTCTAAGTACTGACAAGAAGAGTAATCAATTGGATAATCTTTAGTTGCAAGGTTGATTTTAAACGTGAATACCACAAAAAACAACACCTTTACAGGTCTTTCACCTATTTAAGCAACAAAAGATTTTAAGAAACCAGATTAAAGGGAATCTTTGAAATATGGGATTCCCTGTTTTTTTGTCAAAATTTAGATGCTGTATAGCTCTATTTATATTGGTTTTTAGCTACGCTCTAGGCCAGAATCAGCCACCAACCGTTACTGCAATTGGGTATCAGGCCTATTGCACAACTAATCCCCAAACAATCGCTGAATCAATATCAATTACGGACCCTGATGACACTACAACTGAGGCAGTATATATTCAGGTTTCCGTTGGTTATGTTAATGGTGCAGACTTTTTAAACCTTACTGGAACCCACCCCAGTATCTCAACTTCTTGGGATGTTATACAAGGTGAATTAACCTTGCAGGGACCAGCAACCTATGCAGAATTTGAATCAGCCATATTGGATGTGGAATTCTCGACTTCAAGTAGTGGAGATAGGCAATTCTCGATTACTGTCGGGACAGCTAATTTTTTGCCAAGCACCCAACATTATTATGAATATGTATCAGACCCGGGAATTTCATGGTCCGACGCTGAAACGGCTGCAAGTGCAAGAACTTATTTTGGCTGGCAAGGTTACCTAGTAACTTTAACTTCACAAGAGGAAGCTGATTATGCGGGGAGCCAAGCAGGTGGATTTGGATGGATTGGAGCCAACGACACGGCTGTGGAAGGGGAGTGGAGATGGGTTACAGGTCCTGAAGCTGGTACCTTATTTTGGAATGGTGGAGTTGGTGGTACCGAAATTACATACGCCAATTGGAATGGTAGTGAGCCCAACAATTGTTGCGGCGGAGAAGATTATGCGCATATTGCTGACCCTTCTGTTATCAGGGGTGGTGCGGCAGTAGGTGCTTGGAACGACTTACCAAATGGAGGAGGAGGTGGAGCATATTCTTCACAAGGATATGTTGTGGAATACGGAGGCACGCCTGGTGACCCTCCTTTGAATATCTCGGCTACGACAAGCCTAATTGATAAATGCACTTTAATTACAAATAGGCGGGTGACCTATAGGGTCAGCAAAAATTAATTCGGCAAATCAATTCACTTATTACCTGACCTACAATTTATCCCGATAATTCTACAATTCGGTAATCTTTTATGGTAAGACTCTCGATTCAGAAGCATTTTTGCTGTGTAATCAAGAAACGAGCAGTCATGAATTCTTTAATCACCACCATTGTAATCTTTCTCTTTGTCTTTGCGCATAATTGTCAAGCACAAGACAAATCGAATCTAATTGTTCATGTGCAAGACATAAAAACCATTAGTGGCGAAATTAGGATTGGCCTCTACGATTCTGAAACCAATTGGTTGGAAAGGACATTCAAAAGTGAATCGATTGAAGTGATTTCAGATACTTGCCAGGTAGTTTTCACAGATATTCCAAAAGGAGAATACGCCATTTCACTTTATCAAGATGAAAACAGCAATGGTAAGTTAGATATGACAATGGGAATTATACCAAAAGAAAAATTTGCAGCTTCAAATCAAGCTCCTGCCAGATTTGGTCCGCCAAAATGGAAAAACGCAAAATTCAATATCAATAAAAACGAACAAGAAATAACTATTAAACTGTAAACAATGAAAAAGCTAGTATTTATTCTTTTATCAACACTATCAACTTTTGTATTTGCCCAAGATCAATACATCAAGGGTATGGCAAAGGCCATGGATTTTTGGCAAGAAGGTAAAATTGTAGAAGCATCAAATTTATTTGAACGCATTGCCGCGGCCGAAGAAGACAAATGGATACCCTACTATTACATCGCAATGGTGAATACAACAGCCTCTTTTGGTGAGAAGGATGAGGAAAAATTAAGACAGCAATTGGAGAAGGCGAAGGAGTATTTGGATATCGCAAAAAATATTTCGCCAGACAATTCAGAGCTGTTGATTCAAGAAGCAATGATAAATACCGCTTGGATGGCTTTTGATGGCGCGACCTACGGACCAATGCTTTCTGGGAAAAATATTCAACTTTACAATAAAGCCTTGCAGCTTGACCCCGATAATCCTCGAGTGCTGTTTTCAAAAGCGGAATGGGATATGGGCACAGCCCGATATTTTGGCCAGGATACAACGCCATATTGTAAAGATGTGGAAAAGGCAGTAGAACTTTTTGCTACTTTTAAGCCAAGTGAAGAACCTTTTTACCCCGATTGGGGAGCCGATAGGGCAAAAGAAGTTTTAGCTCAGTGTAAAGCGTAATTAAGATGAAGAGTTTTTTAAAGGTTTTGGGCATATCATTAATTATTACAGTTTTTGTAGCTGCCCTGAACCTTTTCCTTTTTGATTGCTGTGATTTTTCTTGGAAGAATATTTCAACGCAATTCATTATTTCATTCATTTTTTCATTCGGACTATCAGCAGCCAACTCATATTATTATGATGGGATTAATTTGAGGTACGATTGGGAAAAGGAACCCAATAAGAGGCTGTGGTACGGTGCCCTTGGGTCCTTTGTGATTACGATGGTCGTATATGGGGTTTTAAGGTATTTACTCGTAGCCTATTTTACCGGAAATTATTCTGTTGCTTCGTTCATCGCTAATGAATCAATTGATAGTTATATCGTAGCATTGGTAATTACCATAATTGTTATCTTATCAATTCACGCATTTCATTTTTATAGGGCGCTACAAAAAAGGCAGGTAAATGAACAGAAAATTATTGCCGGTACTGCATCTGCTAGATTTGATGCCCTAAAAAATCAATTGGACCCCCATTTTTTGTTCAATAGTCTAAACGTATTAACCAGCTTAATCGAAGAAGACCCAAATGCAGCTCAGAAATTTACCACTTCATTATCTAAGGTATACCGCTATGTTTTAGAACAAAAGAATAAGGACCTTGTGACCGTAGATGAAGAATTGAATTTTGCCCGAACTTATGTACGACTTTTAAAAATGCGTTTTGAGGATAGTATAATATTCGAGATACCTGAAAATGCCTCGAATCCAGAAGCTAAAATAGTTCCACTTTCATTACAGTTATTGCTTGAAAATGCCGTGAAGCATAATGTGGTAACTTCATCAAGACCACTTCATTTAAAGGTTTTCGAGGAGAATGGAATGTTGGTGGTCAAAAACAACATCCAAGAAAAATCCGTTGTAAAAAAGAGCAGTGGGGTAGGGCTTCAGAATATTCGCTCCCGCTTTTCAATCTTGACTGATCGTGAAGTACAAATTGATGATTCGAATAAAGAATTCAGTGTAAAACTACCAATGCTTTCAAAACAAATTTCGATAATGACCCCTCAACAAACCCAAGAAGACCATATTGAGGAAAAACGTTATTTAAAGGCCAAAGAACGCGTAGAAGCCATTAAAGGCTTCTACGGTAATCTCATAGCCTATTGTATTGTAATACCATTTCTGTGGTGGCTGAATTTTAGGACCACCGATTTCCTTTGGGCAATTTTTCCAACTTTAGGATGGGGTATTGGATTAACCGTCCATGGTATGGAGGCTTTCGGTTATAACCCATTATTTGGAAGAAATTGGGAGGACAAAAAAATTCGAGAATTAATGGAAAAAGAGGACTTTTAAGTCCTCGAATTAAAATTTTCCACTATTTACATTTTCGTTCGGTACTGGTTCAACATTATCCCAATGTTCAACAACTTTACCATCTTCAATTCTGAAAATATCGACCTGAGCGTAGTCCTGGTTCAATTTTCCATCGTTCCAATTTGCTTTGCACAAAGTCGCTACAAAGTTTCCTTTTCCAACACACAAAACTATTTCTTGATAGGTAAGAGGTGGATTGGGCATACTTGCCAACTTTTGAAAATGTTCAAGCCCGTCGGCCACCTCTTTGTTATGCTGAATATACTTTTCTTCTGAAATGTAATTGGGGAGGTTTGAAGGGTTTCCGCCCTTCATCAGTCCATCTTTGATAAGATTGCGCACCAACTCTTTATTCTCCTCGGTTTTATCTAAATCTGTAATTTCTGTGGCGCCATCAACCGAAGTATGGCCAGAAGGGGTGGAGTCTGCATAAGCGGCAATGACGTCCCAATGCTCAATTATTTTATCATTTTCATCTGTATCAAAGAAATCTGTAGTTACCCATTTTGCCTCTCCGTCGTTGAGACTTTGGAAGGCATGAATGAATACGTATTGGCCGTCTTCCCATCCTCTAACAATATCTATGTGCCTTTTTGGATTTCGTTCAATAAAAGGTTCAAAGAACTCAACGAATCCTTCAACGCCATCCCGTACACCTGTACTGTGCTGTGTGTATCGGTCACCTGTGTATTTGGTTACAGCTGCTCTTGCATTGCCATCTCGAATACCTTCTAAATATAAGTTTTTGGCATTTTCTAATTTTTGTCCCATAATCAATAAAAAAGGTTACGTATTATTCTTGAATTTTTGATGTAATTAAAACAACTTTCCCACCAAATTGTGATTGTAGTTCGTATTTGTCCGTCGATTTAACCTTAGATAAAAAATCCCTTGTTTCAGCCATATCGGCGTTATCCACATAAATAATAGTCCCATTGTGAAAGTTGGGCTCTAACATTTTGAACAAAGGGTGGTAAAGGTCTTTCCATCCATCCAATAACAAAAGGTCGATTGTTTCAGAATGGTTTTTTAAGGTATCCATGGCATCGCCAATTAATACTTCTATTGACTGTGCTACACCGGCTCGTTCAAAATTCTCCTTCGCTTTTTTGGCTTTTGAAGGTATAAGCTCGGTGGTAATAATTTTACCATTGGTTTCTGTAACCCCTTGTGCCAAAAACAGGGTGGAGATACCAAAAGACGTTCCAAATTCAACTACATTTTTTATATTTCTTTGAACAATTAATTTTCTCAATTCTTCTCCTTGTTCCCTCGAAATGGATAAGTAGACATCCTTGAAATTAGAAGGTTCAAATCCGGTCAAAACGCTTTTAGCAGCGCTCTTCATCATACGTAAATAATCTAGTTTAGAGTCTTTAATCAACTCATCTAAAATGGTTTCTGAATTATTTTCGATTACATTCATAACGACACATTACTTTTTGTAAAGGGTTGAATTCTTAACAGTCAATCTGAATAGGAACTTAGGCTAAACTAAAATTTCCCATTATCGTTTTTCCACTCTGATTTTGGTGGTATTGAGGAAATAACATCCCAATGCTCAACAATCAGTCCATCTTCTAACCTGAATAGGTCATAGAATGCGGATGGTTCTCCCTTTCCAAATTTTCCCTCGCTTAGAGTGAGTACAAAGTTTCCTTGTCCCAAAACTTTGTGAAGGGTTTCATATTCCATGACAAGCCCGTTTTCAGCAAAATATTTCATAGCAGCACCAAAACCGTCAAGACCATCGGCAACGGCAGGATTGTGTTGAATATACTTTTCAGGATTTATGTAATTGGTAATCTTATCCATCTCCCCTTTGAATAATATGGTATTGATGAAATCTTCCACCTTGGCTTTGTTTTCTGCAGTTTTGTCTAAATCTGTCAGAACGGTTGAGCCATCAAACTGAGTGTGTCCACTTGGGTTAGGTGGCTGTACTTCCAGCAAATTATCCCAGTGTTCCACTATTTGCCCATCTTCAAAGCGAAAAACATCAAAAGCGGCTTTTGGACCAAAAAAATCATATTCGGTTTGGGTAAAGACAAAATCACCATCTTCAAAAGCACGAATAACATTCGCTTTAAACCCTCCTTCAGGCGCATTTTGCATTACCTCTCCAAATCCTTGAAGGCCATCAGCAACTGCCAGATTGTGCTGTATATATTTGTTGGGATTGATATACCCAATGGGTTCTTGGCTTCCAGTATTAAAACTGTTCAATAGTGCGACAACTTTATCTTTATTTGACATTGGTGTGTCTAAAGATTCAAGTGTTGAACTTCTTAACATCGAAATTGATGATTGGTTCATCATTCCCATAAATTCTTGGGAAATAGGATTCTCCATAAAGGGCTGCAAAGCAGCATCAGAATTTTCTTTGGTGTCCCAATAAACCAAAACGACTTGTTCTCCATTTTCATTGACACCAGTAATGCGCTGAATAAAACCTTCTTTTGGCTCAGTAACTTTTTCGGCCACTTTTGCATTAGTTTTAGTAAACTTTTCAATGTTGGTATCAGCAGCTGTTTCGAAGGCCATCATCTCGATAAAGGCACTATTTTCGGCTGCAAATTCTTGATTTATCGTGTAGCGGTTCATTTTCATGGTCTCTCCTTCAATCATTCCTGCATAATCACTAACAGCGGCATCTGCCATGAACTTATTCATAGAAGCTTCCGCATCCTCTAGTGTGCTCCAGAAAACAATGACCATATAATTGCCATTCTCATCGACTGAACTTTGTCTTTTAATAAATCCTGGTTGATTACTAGTAAAATTACTTTCGACTTCTGCATCCAGTTCATTGAATATTTGCTGACTGGCCGTCGTTTTTAGGTTAAATGTTGTAACCTCAAGTACTAATTCTGGTTTTGGTTGTTCACAACTTGCTATTACTAAAATAATAGGTATTAGGCATTTCAAATTCATGACTTTCAATTTTAAATAGTGGAGCAAAAATAGCTGGACCAACAGGCTTATTCGCTATCAAAATGAAGATAAAAATTGTAAATGTGTAACCTGGATGGTTTTAAAGAGATCTAAATTTGAGTGGTGTGGTGTTGGTATTTCTCTTAAAGAATTTAATCATGTTAGCGGGTTCGTCAAATCCTGTCTTATGGCAAATTTCCTTTACCGATAGGGAACTCGTAACCAAAAACCTTTTGATTTCAATAGTGACAAAATCATCTATGAATTTTTTCGCTGTTTTTCCGGATAATTTTTTGACAACATCATTCAAGAATTTATAAGAAATACTCATTTCTGAGGCGTATAGCCTTGAATTTCTGTTTGTTGTGTAATTTGACTCCAATAAGTTTTTGAATCGTTCAAAAGTCTCCAACCAATGGGCGTTAACTTCAATCTTAGAGCGGAACAATTTGGCCCTTTCAGCTTTAAGCAATACTACATTCAGCAGTGATCCCAATATCTCTGATTTACCCGTTTCTTGTGGTGAATTATATTCTTGATGTAGTTTTTCAATAACATCCAAAAAATGGTTTTCCCCCATTTCAGAACTATGAATCACAGGTAGCTCAATATGGTAATTAAATAACCTATTGAATTTAACATTGTGTGAAAGAAAATAGTGTTTATTCAAAAAACCATGATCAAAAATGATACAATAACCCTTAGCCTTCTTAAGGTCTTCAGTAAAAAATTGAATTTGATTCTTGGCAACAAACAAAGCACTACCTGCATTCAATTGGTAGTATTTAAAATCAAGAAAATGGGTGTAGGAACCTTCTGTGACCAATAGAATCATGTAAAAAACGATTTTATGCGCCTCGAAGGGATTGTGGTCTGTCGATTTTTCTAGTCTCTCGTACAGAAGATCAAAATCCATTACCTCGACAAACAAGTCTTTGTTCTTTTTGAAGCTAACGTTTGGAATTTCTTTGTTTGCCTTGTTTTCTTCCAATTTTTGAGTAACTAAGTATTTGATTAAAAGTAGATAAAACAATCAAAACAGAACCTGAGAACAATCTTAGGTTTGCGGGAATAAATTGTCTTAATTCATAACTTATTGCAATTAATAGGCTGAAAACCCTGCAGTCTACAACCCATCCAAGAAAAATAACAATTCGGTAATTTCTATTTTAAAACAGTCGACTTGCAGCTGATATTTGGTCTATAAATAATTCAAGAATCAAAAAATAGAACTAATGGAAAATGTAACTGATTACAAGTATAAAAAAGCAAAAGAAAGGGTTGAATGTATTAAAGGTTTCTATACGCATGCAATGGTTTATGCCATAGTCATTTCGGTATTGGCATATCTAAACTATGTGACCACAGGCTTTCTTTGGATTGTATTCCCTGCTCTTGGATGGGGTATTGGTTTACTGGGTCATGGAATGCAGGCTTTTGGCTACATGCCGTTTTTAGGTAAAGACTGGGAGGAGCGAAAAATACGTGAAATCATGAATAATGATGAGTATTAGACATTTACTATTTTTAAATACCATAACCAATCAAAAGACAAAATCATGGATTTTAATACAAACGAAAGCAAATACATAAAGGCGAAAGAACGCGTAGATGAACTAAAAAAGTTTTACGGTAATCTCACCTCTTATGTCCTGGTCATTTCAGGTTTAGCGGCAGTTAACTATTGGATAAACGGCTGGAGCTATATGTGGTTTCTTTGGGCGGCATTTGGCTGGGGGATAGGTTTGTTCTTTCATGCAATCAATACCTTTAGAATCAACCCATTCTTCGGGAAGAATTGGGAAGAAAGAAAAATAAAAGAATTAATGGACAAGGATAAAAACGAAAGAAAATGGCAGTAAAGGATAAATATGACGATAGTAAAATGGGCAGGGCCAGAAAAAGGGTTGATGAACTAAAGGGCTTTTATATCCATTTAATGGTATACATTGCTGTAAATGCCTTTATACTAATAAACATTGCGATTCAGTCAAATAATTTTTGGGAATGGGGTCATTTTTTCACCTTGATTTTCTGGGGCATTGGTTTGGGTATTCACGCCGCCATAACTTTTCGGTTCAATCCTTTATTCAATAAGAACTGGGAAGAACGCCAGATTAAAAAATATATGGAACGCGATAGGGAAGATGCAAGTAAATTCCTTTAATTGATATGAAAACTGACAATAATAAATACCTGCGTGCTAAAAAGCGTGTAGAAGAGATAAAGAGCTTTTATCGACATTTAAAGGTTTTCGTTGTAATCAACGGTGTGTTTTACCTGTTCAAGCTAGGTGTCTTCAATTCTTTTTTACCGGAATGGGTAAATTCAGAACCACAATTTTTCAATTGGGTAAATATGAACGTAGTTCTATGGGGTGTAATTTTGGTCGTTCACTTCATTTATATCTACCGCAATAAAATACCATTTTTAAAAAAATGGGAAGAAAGGCAGATTCAAAAAATTATGGATCGCGAAAAGGAAGAGACAAAAAAATATCGATAATTAATAAAGAATATATAGCCCATGAAGGCCATCATAATTGAAGATGAAAAACCGGCAGCAAGAAGACTTCAAAGATTACTTTCTGAACTGAAAGTTGAGGTGTCAACGATGCTACATTCAGTTGAAGAATCAATCGATTGGTTTCAGAAAAATGAACATCCGGATTTGATTTTTTTAGACATTCAACTTTCAGATGGTTTATCGTTCGAAATCTTCGATGTTATTGAAGTTAAAAGTGCCATCATTTTTACCACTGCTTATGACGAATATGCACTCCAAGCTTTTAAGTTAAATAGCATTGATTATTTGTTAAAACCAATCGATGATGAAGACCTCGAAAAGGCAGTGAGAAAGTACCAAGAATTCAAGCCTGAAAAAGAACAGATTTCGGTCGATTTTGAGGATATAAAAAAGTTGCTGGTCAACCCCCTAGAAAGGGAGTATAAAAAACGTTTTACTGCCAAGGTAGGGCAGCACTTAAAAATTATCAATGCTGATGAAGTGGAATGTTTTTACAGTGAGAATAAAGGTACCTATGCAGCAACAACCGACGGGAGAAATTATTTGTTGGATACTACGCTTGAAAACTTGGAACCCGAACTTTCGCCAAAAATATTTTTTAGGGTCAGCCGAAAATTTTATGTGAACATTAACCACATAAAAGATATCATTTCGTACACCAATTCTCGACTTCAAATAAAATTAAATACCTTTGTAGAGCAAGAAATCATTGTGAGTAGAGAGCGAGTAAAAGACTTTAAGCTTTGGTTGGAATAAAATAGTGCAAATATCTGGTATTTAGATTAATAATATCTACAATAGATTTTTCTTATACTTGCTTTTTTAAGAGAATACCCTACTTTTCCTCTACTCGATTATCATCAAAAGCAGAAGGCAATAATTTTGGAATCAAGCTAACTGCAATGGGTAGTAAAACTGCCCCTCCGGGAAGCAAAAAAATTGCTAAAGATGGAATGGTCTTGAAAATATCAAGCAATTGGTTTTGTATTTTTTTTCGCTCTTCAGGACTTAAATCTTTTGATGCAGATTTGGAAATTAAAGAAACCAATTCTTTACTCTCAGCCAATTCTTTTTTCAATCGTTTGTTATTTCTAAGAATAAGTTTACCCACATTTTTAGACATTCCTTCGTAATATTTTTGAGCTAAATTCTGCTCTTTTAAATAAGGAATATTTTCAAAATTTAGGGCAAAAAAATCGCCCACATTTGAAAGTGATTTTGAGATGTTTTCTTCATTGATTCCTAGGTCTTTTCCTATACCGAAAATGAACTCCGATTCCTTATAATCAATTGACTTATCTTCCCATACTGTCAGGCATGCAATATCAAGTAAATATTGTCGCTCTAATTTTGTAAAATTTGATTGTAATAATTCTTGATAACTACCATCAAAATTGTCTTGGTTTTGATCAACAAATGTCAACGATGAGGCCAATAATTGAATCAATTTTTCATCATTCTTATTCGCCTCTTTTGAGTTCAATGCATGATACGCAATATTGATAGTTACATATTCTAAAAGGTGGGCATGTTTTATAATTGTACCCCCTCCTTTTAGATAGGTCGAAAAGATTAGGACATCAACAAAAAGAAGTGAATTGGTTAAGCTATTTCCAAAAGCCTTACTAAAAACATTTCCGTTTAGGTAAATTCGAGAATCCAACAACTTTTCCAATTGGGATTCTGTTTTTTTTCCACTTAAGATTTTACTTAGAAAAGAGATTTTTCCAACGTCTAGCGCATTATAATATTCGAAAACTACATCTATGAACTTTGTAAAGTCAGTGTTATTGGTTTCAAAATAGTAGCAATGGTAAAGGGCATTCAATAGGTTGATTTTTGCAGCCTCATCTTCACTTAATCGATGTTCACTTTTGACAAAATCTGGTATATGAAGGTGTATTCCGTAGATAAATCCTGATTCAACCAACCAGGCATACAGTTCTTCATAAGAGGTATAGTATGCTGGATTCTTCTTAAGAGTATGGCCAAATTTTTTGATCCAACCAGCAGCAGAGGGGTTCATGTTTTTTTGATTGATACCTTCAAATGTAAAAAATAACAAAGACCTATTAAGAAGACTTTAACAGAATAAACAAAACCAGAAAATAAAAACTGCGTAGGTAAGGCCGTACAACAAAAAAATATAACAAAATGAAAAAAACAACTAAGTTTTGCCTAGCCTTGGGATCCATCGGAGTCCTAGCAGGTATTTTTATGGCTGCTGACCACATAGATGCTCCGGGGAGCATGGGCACCACAGCAGATATCGCCGATTTCTTTGCATTTGAACCAACCTTGGATTCCAACAACACCACTTTTGTTGTTGACCTGCAATCGGATGTCTTACCAGATTTGGCTTATGGAACATTTGATGAATCAGTTTTAACCGAAATCAATATAGATACCGATGGTGATTTAATTGAAGATTTGGTTATTCAGGCGATTCCCCGAGATGGAAGAATGTACTTTTTCGGACCTGTAATACCGGCCTCAACCGGTTTGAATAGTGAAGTGGCAGTAAATAGTCCTTTGGGTGACGTTGAAATTTCGGCAGCTACCGCAATTGTTGAAACCACAGATGAAGGAGTCTCTTTATTCGCGGGGCCTAGACAAGACCCCTTTTATTTCGATTTTTTCAGATTCAATGAAGTTTTGGCCCCATCAATGGACGACAATTCAGGATTCAATGTTCCAGGGGTGGACACTTTTGATGGCGCAAACACCATGACAATTGCTATTGAGTTGCCAAACTCATTGTTGGGTGAACCAACCGCCACCAATGTCTTAGGTGTTCCTGTTTACAAAACTTGGGTAACTACAAATCAAAAACAATAACATTACAAACGAGTTAAGATGAACAACGTATATAGATTACAGATAATAATGCTGATGTCACTCTTTTTGACTGTTTTTACGGCATGTGATAGTGACGATAACAACATCATGGTAGAAGATGATGTAATGATGGATGATGATATGATGATGGATGACGATACAAGTGGAATGGAACCTGATTTTTCTGGCACCTATTCGCAAGTCGATTTTATGGGTAGACCGGGAATCAATACGGTTTTAAGTGCGAACGGTGATATTAAGGATATGCACAATCAAGCAATTCCGAATGAGATGGGGCCATTGTTCCAACCAGGTTTTCAATCATTACTTGAAGCTTATCACGATGCATATGCCGAGGCACTTGGGTTGACGGCTGAAGATGTCGATTACGAACCTAACATTTTAGGTGATATTTTAAATGGGCCTGATGATGACGGCTTTACAAACAATCCTGTAACTGCTGAAGTATTGACCACAGTATTGGCTTCAGATGTTTTGGAAGTTGCTCCCAATGCCCCGACCACCTATTTCAATCCTGGTATGGGTGCACCAACATATGAGGGGGGTATTGGTTTGACCGGACGAACGCCTCAAGATGATATCATTGACGTCTCATTGATATTGTTGTTTGGTGGTGGAAATGGCGCACGTTTCAATGGTGAAGGCGGATTGCCCCAATTGGTTACCGATGGTGTGGGTTTAACCGCTTCCATTTCAGATACCTTCCCCTATTTAGGCAATCCTGAATAATACAATTGCTATGAAAAGGTAAGGGGAGAGGGAAACTTCTCCCTTTTCTTTAAAACTTCAAATATCTACACTAAAAACTTTTTTAATATGAAATATCTATTGATTGGCTTGTTGGTCCTTGGTTTCTTTTCTTGTTCTGAACCCCAATCGCAAATTACCAGTAAGGCAGACTATGATAAATACCTAGTCAATAACAAGAATCCAAAGACAACTTCAAAATACTTTCAATTGTGGAATAATAAGATAACGGCTGATAGTACTGAAATCTTAAGTTTCGGTAATGTAGCAAGTGAGTATACGCGATACTTCAAGAATACTGGTAACATTTCATATTTGAAAAAAGCGGAACAGGCCCTTTCAAAGGCCGTTGAAATTGCGAACATTAACAAAGAAAGTTATGCCATATCACTAGCTAGAAATTACATTTCACAACATCGGTTTAAGGAAGCTTTGCAAATGACCAAATTAGCTGATAGTATAGGCGGTAGCAATAAGGAAACTCAAAGCCTTTATTTCGATGTGCATATGGAGCTTGGAAACTTTGCAAAAGCTGAAAGGTACCTAGATAGTATCAAGAATTTTTCTGAATTTGGGTACCTGATTCGTCTGGCAAAATGGAACGATTATAAAGGCGATTTGGATACTACGATTAAGATGATGGAAAAGGCCATGAAAAAAGCTGAATCATCAAATAATCACTACTTAAAACTTTGGTCCTATACCAACATTGCAGACTACTATGGTCATGCAGGAAGGCTTGAAGAATCTTACCACTTTTATCTAAAGGCGCTAAACATAGACCCTCAAAATGCTTATGCAAAAAAAGGATTGGCTTGGATTGTATTTTCCCACGAAAGGAATGGAACAGAAGCATTACGAATTTTAGATTCAGTCACGGCGTACCATAAAGCGCCAGATTACTATGCGTTGAAAGCGGAGATAGCCAATTTTATGGGAGATGAAATTGCTTATGAAAATAATATGACCAACTATTACAATCAAGCACAAAATGAAGCTTATGGCCCAATGTACAATACCTATCAAATTAACTATTATATAGATTATGATAGGCATTTGAAAAGGGCTCGTCGACTAGCGGAAATTGAGGTGGAAAATAGGCCCACTCCGGAATCATATAGCTACTTGGCATCTACATATCTAGAAATGGGAAGAGAACAAGAAGCCTTGAAAATTGTTGAAGCACATATTATTGGAAAAACATTTGAACCTGGAATCTTGCTTAATGCTGCCAAAATATTTAAAGCCAATCAGCATTTTGAAAAAGTTGAAGCATTGAAGCCCGAACTGATAGGTGCTGTTTACGAACTCGGACCAGCCGCAAAAAAACAGATTTATGATTTATGACAATACAAAAAATTGATTAACAAAGCTTTTGAAATTCAGTTGTTGGATGTTTAGTTGTTTAATGGAACGCCGTGATAAATATCATGGCGTTTTTAAAAAAGACTGTTTGCTGGCAACCCTTCTTTGCTTCGACTTGATGGGATTCATTCAACAAAAAAGACTTCCGAACATCGGTTTGTATAATGATTATAATTCAATAAAATTATCCAAGGCTAAAGTCCAATCGTAGTCTTTGTATTCTAATTCCACCCCTTCAATACTTGGTATTATACCCTGATTTTTCAATATTTCCTTAGTGCCATCTTTTCCTCCAAAATCTCCCCTGAACCAACTAAATAGCGATGTGATAAGAACTGTATTTTCTGTACTGTTATACGTAGAAGAACCCTTTAAAAATAGCTTTGTGCTTTTGGCAAACTGTGAATCTAGTTTGGTTGGTGTGTAAATTCCGACTGGGGGGCAATCTTTGGCTCCACAGTTTAATGCAAAATGTATGCGATAATCAGGGTTTTCTACCCGTAATAGTCGTTCAAATTTATCTGGAAAACCTTTTTTAACGTATCCCAGACCCAATTTGGATTGCGAACGTCTAATAATCCCATGTTCAATTTTATCAAACGAAATTGTACTTCCTGCAATTCGAATTTGATCTTTTGAGAAAAAGCTTCCCCGATTTTCGTAGAGGTCTGGAGTTCTTTTGAGGATTACTTGAATGTATGCGTTATAAACATTCACCCAAAAGGCTAGTTTTTGCTCATCTGTTTTTAAGGTTTTGGTTAGTTCCTCAATACTAAGATTTGATAATTGTTTTCGAATGTCTTGAGTATCTTCACTATTCTTTATTTGACTCAAAAACTGCTCGGAAAGCGTGTTAAGATAAGTGGTTTGTGCTTTTCCAAAGGAAAAAAACAAAAATGCAACTATGATAATCCCTTTTAACTTCATAAAGATTCAATTACGGTTTTACACACTTACGGAAAAACTGACTTGTGGGTTTTGTCGAAATAGTACTAACTTCCTTTCTGCAAACCCCATGCCTTAAAATTGCGTAGGTAGTAAAAAAAGAGAATTCATTTGATAAGTGTAATTATTCCAGCTTATAACGAAGCGCAAAACCTAAAAAATCTTCTTCCTTTACTCGAACAGATCTCAGAGAATCATGAGGTCGAAATTATTGTTAGTTGTGGTGACTGTAATGTTGACTATGAAGGTAGTTTTAAGCATTTAAAAAAAGTAAAATTTGTTTCTAATAAACGAAGGGGCAGGGCGGTGCAAATGAATGATGGAGTATCAATAGCACAAGGTAAGATATTGGTGTTTTTACATGCGGATGTTATACCTCCAAAAGACTTTTTTGCTGAAATAAGAAATGCACTTTGTAATAAGAATCAGGCTGGTTTTTTTTCCTATCGCTTTGATAAAACAGATTTCATTTTAAAAGTCAACGCATTATTTACAAGAAGGAAGGGACTTTTTACCGGTGGGGGAGACCAATGCCTATTTATCAAGAAGGCAGTATTTGAAAGATTGGGTGGCTTTGACGAAAACCAAGTGTTAATGGAAGACTTTGAATTTTTTCGTAGAATGAAAAAAGCGAATATTCCTTACTGTATCATTAAAAATGATTTAGTGGTGTCTGCAAGGAAATACGAACGTAACTCTTACCTGAAAATAAATTTATCAAACCTGCTTTTGGTGTTGCTATTTAAATTGGGTCTTGAACCCAAAAAGCTTAAGTATTTGCATGATAGGCTTTTGAATACTAACTATTCGTAGCTTGAATTTTTAAAGCAATATTTCGACTAATTCTCAATATTCTTTATGATTTTGCATGGATTGCCAGCGGCAAAAACATCTGCTGGTATGTCTTTGGTGACGACACTGCCTGCTCCTATCACGGCACGGTCACCAATGGTAACCCCAGGATTGACAATTGCAGAACCCCCAATCCACACATCCATTCCAATCTTTATCGGTTTACCAAATTCTTTACCTGAGCTACGTTCCTTGGCAGTTAAAGGGTGGGTGGCCGTGTAAAGCTGTACATCGGGTCCAATCATAGTCCGGTCACCAATGGTTATTTTACAAACATCGAGTACCACACAATTGAAATTGAAAAAGACCTGTTTTCCTAAAATGATATTATAGCCATAATCACAATAAAAAGGTGGTTGTACAAAACAGCGCTTACTTTGATTTGGTATCAAGGTTTTTAAGGTTGTCATCAATTGCTTGCCATCTTCCTCAGGAATTTCATTAAAAAGTTTGAGTAATCTTCTAGCCTCTAATCTTTCCGAAATCAAAGTCTTATCCAAGGGATTGTATAATTCCCCAGCAATCATTTTTTCCTTTTCAGTCATAAGAATTCAGTGATTAACTGTTCGGTATCAAGAATTTTTGCAAACTCATCCTTTAAGTTGCCCAAAGAGACTTGATGTACCAATTCCGCTTCTTGTTTGCTCCCATCAATTCCGACTTGGTCGAAAGCAGCGCATGCATCGGCAATGAGAAAAATTTCAAACCCTAAATTGGCGCCCATTCGAACCGAAGTTGAAATGCAATGATTCGTTGTAAGACCAACCACGACCAACTTTTTTATTTCCGCATCTTCCAAATCTTTCTGTAAGGAGGTGCCGATAAAAGCAGAATTCACATTTTTGACGTAAACAGGTTCATCAGGCAAAGGACCAACTTCGGGCTTAATTTGAAATCCGGGTTTTGAGGCATGTAGAGGTGATTTCGCATTTTGGGAACTATGTTGCACATGAAAAATCGGTAATGCACTAGTACGAAAAACTTCAAGTATACGGCTAGCGTTTTTTTCGGCTTCTGGATTATTTCGATTACCTCCATAATAATGCCAGTCATCCAGCCCTTTTTGAATATCGATAAGAATCAGAGCAATATCTGAATGTCTAGTGTTCATGATACAAAACCAAAGGTGTGCTTGAGTCCGGTAAGAATGCTCTGTACGGCATAAGCTGCCAGAATCAGTCCCATTACTTTACTTATTAAGGTAATGCCATACTCCCCAATCTTTTTCTGTACCAAATTGGCCACAAGTAGTAGTAAGCAGGCCAGAATCATTACCAAGAAAACGATGCCAGTGGTTATAGCCTGTTCCTGAATGGTATATAAGTTATTATCGGTTAATAGCACCACTGCCATGATGGCCCCTGGAGATGCTAACGAAGGTATGGCAATCGGGAAAATAGTCACATGTTTGTAATCGGTGATATTTGTTTTTTCGTCCTGTGGTTTACCTTCCCCAAAAATCATGGTCAGAGCGAAAAGAAACAAAATTACACCACCTGAAATTTGAAAGGCATCCAAGGAAATGGCCATACCATCCAAAATTAGCTGTCCGACGATAATAAAGAACAACAAGATAAAAAAGGCGACTAAGCTTGCTCTAAGCGCAATTTTTCGTTTATGAACCTTGTCAAAATTCTTGGTAGCCTCAAGGTATACGGGTACCGTGCCAATCGGGTCAATTACGGCAAAAAGAAAAAATAATTTGGTGATAAAGGCTAACATGAAATTAAAGATAGAAGATTTGGAACTTATGTTAAAGTCGAAATCATTTAAGAAACTATCCCTAAGGTGTATAATTGATCTAATGTTGGGGATTCACTGCCACCCTCTGGTTCTAGAGTTATTCCAAAAGCCTCGGATTCATTAGGATTTGGTAGCTCGAACAAGCCTGTCTCATTATTTGCAAAGTCATCAAGAAGCCCAATACTCGTTGGTGTCAACGGGTTCAATTTTAAAGACCAAACCTGATAAGTAAAACCCGGTGGAGGTTCTGGTAGACTTTGAGCATCAATGTATACTTTCTGCTCTGCTTTGTTCCAATAGGCCTTTGCAAAAGATTCTGGGGAGACCGCTTGCCCGCCCAAGGCAACAACGGCAACATTTTGGTCTCTAAGCTGGTTCAATAGTTCCTCAGCATTAACGACCTCATTTCGGGCATCTAAAATTTGCTCCTCAAGGCTTCTTTTTTCCTCCGAAACGACTTCAATTTCATTTTTGAGCTTTTCATTTTCCAAATACATCCAAACCAAACCTCCAGCAAAGATGACTGCAGCGACCCAACCCAAATATTTTGGCCAATTCGATTTTTTCTCAGCCTTTGGTAAATCAACGACTTTTCCCAGACGAGGTTTAATTATATCAAAACTATTGGAGGGAAGGTTGGGTGAAGCGGATTTTGACAATGCAAGAATTGCTGCCTCTATAGCTTCTATCTCACTTTGAATCTCAGGATATTGTTGGGCATACCTATGAACCTCCAAATTTTCTTGCTCAGAAAGGAGACCTGCAACGTAAAGTTCCAGTATGCCAGATGCTATGTAAGCTTTAATATCCATTCACACATTCATGTTTTCACGGATTTTGGAAATACAATTTCTATTCCGTGTTTTTACTGTTCCTAAGGGGATGTCTAGTTGTTTAGCAGCTTCTTTTTGGGTAAAGCCTTTAAAATAAAGAAGTTCTATGATTTGGGAACACTTTTTTTTTAACCCTTTTAGCAATTTTTCGAGACCAATGATATCATACTTATTGGCATTTTCATCTGGCTGTTCAAGAATACCTACGATGTAATCTGCCCTAAGGTTCTTTTTCTGGTTTTTATACGTTTTTGAACGCAATTCATCAATTGCCGTGTTGCGCGCAATATTTAAAATCCATGTAAAAAATCGTCCTTTGGATGAATTATAGCTTTCAGCATTGTTCCAGACCTTTATAAAGACATCTTGGCACAATTCTTCTGACCGTTCTGGGTCTCGAATAATCGTATTGATAACACCATGAATATTCTCAGCATACATGGCATACAGTTTTTCAAAAGCAGCCATGTCTTTTTGTTTGAACTTTTCGATTAGTGTATCAAGATTCATAGTGTTCTACCAAAGATAAGGCTCCTTGAATTGTGATAAAACAAGTGCAAAAAAAAGCTGTCGCAAAGACAGCTTTCTAATGAGTGTTGTGCTTTTAAGGTTTTAAAGTAACGGTTCTTGTCACTTTGTTAAAAGGCCCGTCAATTGCATTGCCTTCTCCATCAATAAGTTCCAATTGAATAGTAACCTCTCCCATAGGTAGTCCTTTAATCACATGTGGCGCCCATTCATCTATCATGAATTCTTCGCCATTGATTGTGGCCTTGACTTTATTTCCGTCGGCAGAAAGTGTTGTATTCAGTACGAAGAAATCAAGCATTAGATTTTCAGTATCCTTACCTGCATATTCGCCTTTAGGTCGGCTGTAGATAAGGGTCGGAGCCTCCATGTCAAGTCCTTGGGTATCTTGTGGGTCAGCGCCAATCTCCATTTTTTTAACCACTACAGAATTTTCGTTTTTGACTGATTCATGGTAAGATCGACTCAAAAACGCCACCAAATGGTGCACACCATCAGGTAACTCTTTAGCGAAAGTGGGTTCGTAGTGGGCTGAATAAGGTTGATTATTCAAAATAAAATGAATGTGCTGTCCTTTTCCTGAATTGGCCAACATGGTAGCATTTTCACTTTCCGTTTGCGCGCCTAGCTCATAATTATTAACGGCAAAATTAAAATCAACCGCTCCACTTTCTGCGATAGTCGTGTTTTCTGGCGAATTCAGAACTAATTCTGCATCTGAATAGGCGGGAGAACCTTCTAGTTTTGTGAGGGTGATGGTTGATTTCATTTCATCTACCATCTCTTCTACTTCCTCCGAGGCTTCTTCTGCTTCCTTTTTTGCTTGTTTACAACTAAAAGCAGTGATTAATATCAAAGCCATTGGTAAGACAATGAGTTTTTTCATTTCTAGTGTTTTTAGATTCGTCCTTAAAATTATGGAATAATCAAAGGGGAGGCAACTAAAGCGGCTTTAAGATTTCTTTATTATCTCGAATGCCACGTTTTAAGTTTTCGCAAAGAATCAAGGTTTTGTCAATTCGTTTTTGTGAGGATTTGAAACGATTAATCATGTAAATCAAACCTCTTTGCTTGCCTTTGGTTAATGATTCAAAGATTTGATAGGCATCATAATCAGAAAGCATTACCGCTTCGAATTCTTCGGGAACCTCAACCCCGTATTTTGAAGTGTCTTCAAAAAACTGAAGTTGAAAATAGTCGTTTGGTAAAATGTCGAGCTCCTTTTGTTTGTTTTTACTGAACATTATGGAAAACGAGTTGTCCTTCCATCGGTTCAAAGCTGCATAAAATTCAATGGTCTTAGTTTGAAATGAGGCATGGACTTTAATGCGTTTATGACCAGCATCATAAAAGCCTGAAGCAATTTCATTCGGTATCACAATTGAATGCGTGCCAGAAACCACCACTTCAAAAACTTTACTTTGGATCATTCAACCAATTTAGTGATAACCTGGGTTTCACTGTGAAGCGTTTTATGTACAGGGCATTTGTCAGCAATCTGTAGTATTCTGGTCTTTTGCTTCTCATCTAGCTCTCCAGTTAATCTGATTTCCCGATCAAAAGTGTCAATTTTGGCAGTATCCCTTTCACATTCCTCACAATCTATCGCATGTCTCTTATCATATGAGGTATGTACTTCAACATTTTGAACATCCCAACCTTTGCGCTTGGCGTACATTTGAATGGTCATTGCCGTACATGCTGATAAACCTGCTGATACGAATTCGTAGGGTGAAGGCCCAAAGTCATTTCCTCCATAACTTGTTGGCTCGTCAGCTAAAAGGTAATGACTGCCAACCTTCATTTGGGTTGTAAATACATCTTCAGAAGAAAGACTGGCCGCAACCTGACTTTTTGTTTTTAAATCTTCAACTACCCTATCCAATATGTCAAGATACCTTTTAGCCCAGCCAGAGACAACCTCTCCAACATAAATAGAATCTTTTTTATTGAATAACAGATGGTCAGCGCCATCAAGGGAAACAAAGCTTTTTGGATGGTGTGCTGCAATATATATTTCTTCGGCATTCTTGATTCCAACCGTATCATCTTGCGGTGAGTGCAGTAATAATAAGGGCTTTCGCAGTGCTTTCACTGTCTCGGGCAATGATTTTTGCTGCAAGTCATCCAAAAACTGCTTTTTGATGGTAAAATCCCGACCGCTTAGATTTACCACAGCCTTACCAGTCTTATTGATTTCGTCAATGCCGCTTTTCAGAAGGTGTTTGACATGAACCGGATTCGAAGGTGCGCCGACAGTGGCAACTGCTTTAACTGATTCAATTTCAGTTGCCGCAAATATGACTGCAGCTCCACCCAAGGAATGTCCAACTAAAAGCGTAGGGGATTCATGGGTTTCTTTAAGATACATTGCCGCGGCTACCAAGTCTTGAACATTGCCAGAAAAATTTGTGTCTGCAAAATCTCCTTCACTTTCACCAAGACCGGTAAAGTCAAAACGCAATACACCAAACCCATTTGACGTCAATGTTTTTGAGATATTCCGTACCGCTGAGAGATTTTTGGTACAAGTGAAACAGTGGGCAAATAGAACAAAATTGTGTGGATGTCGGTCGACTGGTAATTCTAAGCGTCCTACCAATTGTTGTCCTTCACTGTTCTGAAAAGCTACTTTTTCTGTGTTCATCGTTTACAATAATGGTTAAAGAATAAGAGCTTAAAATGATAAAATCAATTCTTAGCTTTTTCCTTGAATACTCCACTTAGGTCGGGATTATAAAAGAAAGCTATCTGAAACCGATTAAAAACTGTATTTGAGAATTGGTTTCTAAGCCAACCAAATTGCAAACTACTATTATCGGTAAGGTTCACACCAACCGCACCATACAAACGATTTTGACCAAACAAGTTGTCCTGCAAGTTGATGAATAGTTCGTCATAGAAATTAAGGAAAAAGGTATCAGTCAATGGTAAGGTCATTTGAATTCGATAACGTGCCCTATGTTCGGTTCTGTCATCGAAAAATGGACTATTCTCATCTTCAACTTTTATAAATCGTTGTTCCAATCGATACCGATGTTCGAATAAAAACTCCCAAACTTTGTTCTTGAGTATGAATTGTTGAAATATTCGATTTTCACCAATGTCATTAACTAAAGTTTCGTTGCTATCAAAAGATGGGTCGGTATCGATATATGCATACCCCAAAGTCGCAATTGCATTAGGATTGATATGGTAATTCAACCCTGTTCGCAATAACAATTGGTTAAAGTTGGCACTTGTCTCGTAATAACGAAATTGTGCTTCGGTATGAATGCTAAACTTTTCGGAGATTTTGTTCATTCCGAAATACATATACCAAATACCATTTTCTTCTTCGCCAGGTTGTTGGGCGATTAGGGTAGTACCCAACAACAAAAAAACATATAGTAATCGCTTCATTTAAATATCACCTCCGTCTTTTATAGGTTCCTCAATGTCTTTTTTCAAATGAAGATCGAGAAACTCCAATATTTTGCTGTACGCTTCAATTTGGTTCTCCTTTTTGACAAAGCCATGTCCTTCGTCTTCAAATAAGACATATTCAACCGGAACGTCATTTTTCCGTACGCTGGCCACAATTTCATCCGATTCTACCTGTAGCACCCTTGGATCTTGCGCCCCTTGCAGTACAATCAATGGTTTGGTCACGTTATCCGCATGAAAAAGAGGTGAAATTTTCTTTAGTCGTACCGAATCTGCACTGTACGGGTCTCCCAATTCTTTATAGAGAGCATCTTTGAACGACTCCCACCATGGTGGAATACTCTTTAAGGTTCGCATCCAATTGGTCACTCCAAATATGTTGACTCCAACATCGAATTCTTCAGGGGTAAAGGTTAAAGCGGCCATGGTCATATAACCCCCATAGGAACCACCGATAATTCCAATTTTTTCTCCATCAATTTCGGTCTGTGCAGCCAACCAGTTTTTTCCTTCCACACAATCCTTTAAATCTTTATCACCATGATTTAAATCATCCATTTGAAAAAAGGTCTTGCCATAACCACTACTGCCTCGGTTGTTAACTGCCAGTACGGCATAACCATGATTCACCAAATATTGAATAATAGAGTTGAAATTTTGTCTTGATTGCCCACCAGGACCACCATGAACCCAAACCAATGCCGGAACAGGATTTTCTGCAGAAGCTTGATGGGGCTTGTAATAGATAGCTGGAATCTCCACGCCGTCGAAAGAAGGATAACGAATGACTTCTGCAGTTACCATGTCCTGAGCTTGTATCTCAGGATTCAAAACGTTGGTAAGCTTTTTATAATCACCAGTTTCCAAATCTAGGTGATACAAATTTGAAGGGGTATCAGAACCGCCTAAATAGAACCGCATTGCTGAATCGTCTTTCGAAAAACCAACACTTGTAATGGCACCTCCTTCAAAAGTTGGAAGGTCAATATTCTTTTCGCTTTCGGTATCAAAAACCTCAATTACGTTTCGGCCATCTTCGTTCACGTATGTTACTCTATACTTGCCCGAACGGGTAAAGTAAGAGCCCATAATATCCCATTCTTTTTCGAGTACTTTTTCAGAAGAGCCATCAGCGAGATTGTAACGCTTTAGGTAACTGAATTCACCTCCATCATCAGTGGTGTAATACAAATACTTGCCATCTTTTGAGAAATCTTCAGGTGAGTTAGCGCTTTGGTTTTCATTGATTTTGGTCATGCTTCCATCCTCCATAGAATACAGGAATAAATCAATGTCGTTCGTATTGACAGGTTTAACCAAGGCCAAATACTTCTCATCATCAGAAATTTCACCTACGTCTAGACCTTCTTCGTTCTCATAAAGTAGCGTATGGCTAAAATCCTCCAAGTTCATTTTGTAAACGTCAGTGAACTGTGGATTACGCTTATTTGAACCGAAATAAAAACTCTTTTCGTCTTTGCTCCAACCATAAAAATTAGCTCTTGCTCCTTCAAATGGAGTAAGGTTTGTTACAGTTCCGGTAGTATCCCTTAGATAGATTTGATAGATTTCGTCGCCATTATTGTCTTTACTCAATAGAATTCTATCGTCATTAGGAAAATAACTCGTCGTGAATACTGAAGAGCTGTCAGATGCCGTAAGTGCCTCCATGGTTCCATCTTCGACAGAAAGTGCATAGGCATTGTAAATTCCAGTTCGATTACTATGCACCAAAAGTTTGTCGCTATTTGATGAAAAGCTACCACCACCAATGGCCTCATTGTCCATCATTTGGGCAATGGAGTAAGTTTTCATGGTCTCAGCAATAGAGGGCTCCTTTTTTTCTTCTTTGCAACTCCAGAATATTACAAGAGCTGCGAGTAAACTCATTTTTCTCATGACTTGTTATTTATCAATTGTGAATGTTTCGGTCTCTTTGAAAGGAGATAAATCCAATCTTTCAATATCAGTTCTATATGCCTTCCAATTTTCATTGAAAAAGGCATTGGTTTTATCCAAAGCGCTTTTTAGTTCATCCTCGGCAAAACGAATTAATCTTTTCTCAGTTTCCGTAATACCATTTTTACGGGTCGCTGAATAAAAATTGGCTGTATTCAAACGCTGCATAACCGTAATTTCCGGATTTCGGGTTATGCCCTGTCTCTTGTCCTCTTTGCCAATATAAAGCGCCACTACCGAATCAATTTTCTTTACGATATCCTTCGAAGCATCGATTTGTGCTTTAAATTTTTCTTTATCCAACTCTTTGAGTTCCTTACTGTATTTGTTGGCCAAATCCTTGCTTTCCACCAACTGCTTTACGGCATCAGCTGCTGTTTGAATTTGTTGCTCCAGTTGTTTTCTGCTTGTATAAACTTCATTAATACTAGCCATGGATACGTTTAATCGGGGGTCGGTTTTAACAGTTACCATTGTAGAATCTGCGGTATCACCGAAATGAGCTTTTACTTTGTAGGTTCCTGGTTTGACGGTAACTCCTCCAGGTTCGTTTTTACGTTTACTGATTTTTCGAGCAGGACGGTCAGGACCTTTTTCATTCAAGCCCCAATACACTCTGTGAAAGCCTTTCTTATCTGGAGTTTTATATTTCAAAGTTCGTATCAATCTATCTCCATCATAAAAATCAAACTGAATGGAATCCTTCTTTTGCACTCCTGTCATTTCTTTTTTGGAGGCTGAATTTTCTTCAGATTCTTCTTTCTTTTCTTCTGTTTTGTCCTTTTTAGTTTTGGCCATATCCTTCTTACCTTCTTTTAAGTAATAGGTGATCATGGCACCTCGTTTACGATTCTCCCCTTGGTATAGGGCGTCACCACCAAAACGACTACCAGTACCTTGTTGGTAGGCAGATAAATAAGCATCTGGACTATCGAACAAAGCGATATCTTGATTTAAAGCATTTGTACTTTGTGCAAGTTCCCGAAGCGGGCGGATATCATCCAAGACCCAGGCTGCACGGCCAAAGGTTCCAATTACCAAATCTTGTTCCCTAGGGTGAATGACCAAGTCTTTTGTCGAAACCGTTGGATAGCCTTCGGTCCATTTTTGCCATTTGTTACCGGCATCAAAAGAAACATAAAGCCCATCATCCGTTCCTAAAAACATCAGATTCGGGTTCTCAGCGTCTTCAACAATTGACAAGGTGTAACTTTCAACATCATTGCCATCAACAATACGCGTCCATGTTTTTCCATAGTCTTTAGTGCGATAAGCATACGGAGTATAGTTGAATCGACGGTAATCGTTGGCAATCAATAAAGCCTCCCCTTTGTTTTTCTGGGATGCTTTTATTTGGGGAATCCAACTACCTTTTGGTAAACCTTTTATATTGGCTGTAACGTCAGTCCATGATGTGCCTCCATTTTGGGTGTAATGAACCCGGCCGTCATCGGTACCAACCCAAAGCATGTCTTTTTCAACAGGAGATGGCTCGATAACCAAAATAGTACAATGGTTCTCGGCCCCGGTTGCATCCATTGTCAAACCACCGCTCTCACTTTGTTTTTGCTTTTCAGGGTCATTGGTGGTCATGTCAGGAGAAATCACCTCCCATGTTTGCCCTTTATTTGTGGATTTGTGTACAAACTGGCTTCCAAAATATACTGTTGAATTATCAAAAGGGTCTTGTCCAATGGCCGCATTCCAATTGAATCGAAGTTTGGTGTCGGCATCTGGAGGGGTTGGCCTTACCGTGAAGTTGTTACCCGTTTTCCAGTCGTAACGACTTACAAAACCTTGTTGGCTCATGGCGTAGCCAAATTGATTGTCATCCTTATCAGGAACCACGTCAAAACCATCGCCAAACGCAATTTCTTGCCAGTAACTGTTGCGAATTCCTTGTGCCCTCCAAACGTATGCAGGTCCTCGCCACGACCCATTGTCTTGCATTCCTCCATAAACGTTATACGGGTATTCTTCATCAACATTAATGTGATAGAATTGTGCAACAGGTAGATTGCCAATAAAGCGCCAAGTTTTGCCACCATCTTTGGTAATGTTCATTCCCCCATCATTACCATCAATCATGAATTGGCCATTTTCTGGGTGTATCCACCAAGCATGATGGTCAGGGTGCACCCCATTGTCAACACCGTAGGCAGGCATCAGTTGTTTAAAGTTTTTACCTCCATCTTCAGATACATTTACATAGGTGAATACTGAATAGACTCTATTTTCATTTTCTGAATCAACGAATATATCAGAGTAATAAAAAGGCCGATTTCCAATATCATTTTTATCATTGACCTTTTTCCATTTAAAACCGCCATCTTCTGACTTATACAATGCATTCTTTTTGGCCTCTACCAAAGCATAAACCACGTTAGGTTTGTTATGTGCTATTGCAACACCAATTCTTCCTAATTCACCTTTTGGTAAACCATCTTCTTCTGATAGTTCCTTCCATGAATTTCCACCATCGTGGGTCATGTAAAGTCCACTGCCTTCACCACCTGATTTAAAGAACCATGGGTCGCGTTTGTGTTCCCACATGGCAACTATCAATTTATTTGGATTTGTAGGGTCCATAACCATATCGGCAACCCCAGTTTTATTGTTTACAAATAGAACCTTAGACCATGTCTTGCCGCCATCGGTTGTTTTGAAAACACCTCGCTCCGGATGAATACCCCATGGAGAACCAATTGCTCCAACATAAACAGTGTTGGGGTCAGTTGGGTCTACGATGATACGATGGATATGTCTAGTTTTTTCCAATCCCATTGCCGTCCAGTTTTTACCACCGTCAAGCGATTTGTAAACACCATAGCCACCATTTAAACTGTTTCTCGGATTACCTTCTCCTGTACCCACCCAAATCACTGATGGATTGGATTGTTGAATTGCTACAGCACCAATTGAAGCGGTAACTTCTTTATCGAAAATGGGTTCCCATTTAATGCCTCCTGAAGTGGATTTCCATAGCCCACCTGAGGCAGTTCCAACATACATTACATCTGGATTCGAAAGTTGAACGTCAATAGCGGTTACCCGACCGCTCATCCCGGCAGGACCAATATTTCTTGGTTTCATGTCTTGAACCAAATCCATAGAAAATTCTTGTGCGAAAATGGAAATTGATGCGAAGAGCATCAAAAGGGAAAAAAGATGTTTCATTTTGGTAGTTAATTAGTCGGCTAAAGATAACTTAATCAAAAGGGGGTAATTCTTAAAGTGGTGTTAAGGAAAGTTGAGTTTTGTACCTTGGTAAAACACCTTAAAAATTCGCAAAAAACATTGTAGAGCTATATCCGATGATATCAGAATTAAAAAAAATTAGACAGGCAGAAATAGAAGACCTGCCCCGATGCATTCAGATAAGAGGCCAAACCAAGGACAACCCAATTTCTGCAACAAGACTCCAATCAATGGGGATAACTCTTAAATCTTGGTCAGAATTATTGGCCAATAACCAAATCATAGGTTTTGTAGGCTTGTGCGAAGGGGTGATAGTCGGCTTTTGTTTTGCAGATATTCACTCTGGTGAAGTATTGGTCTTGGCAGTTGAAAAGGACTTCGACGGACTTGGGTTTGGAAAGGAACTGTTGCAAAAAACCTCTGAAAAGCTCAAAGGTCATGGGTTTCAAAAAATATGGCTAGCAGCCACTCCAGAGCCTAAATTTAGGGCCTACGGATTCTATAGGCATTTGGGGTGGAAATCGACCAATACTTATGATAAGTATGGTGATGAAATTTTGGAATTGAAATTCATCTAGTGCATCGTTAAGTATTAAAATTTATATTTAGACATGTCCAAGAACTACGATTATATAATCATAGGTGCAGGTTCGGCCGGTTGCGTTTTGGCTAACCGATTATGCAAGGAGCATACGGTATTATTATTGGAAGCTGGTGGAAAAGACTCTAACCCTTTGATTTCGATTCCAGGGGCCTATGTGAAGTTGTTTCGTCAAAAATACGATTGGCAATTTTGGACCGAACCACAACCCCATGTCGATAATAGAAAGATTTACCTACCCAGAGGCAAAACCCTAGGTGGCAGTAGTTCGACCAATGCCATGGCTTACGTTAGAGGTAATAAAAACGATTACGACCATTGGGCTTCTTTTGGCAATGAAGGTTGGGACTTCGAATCCGTCAAGCAGTATTTTATGAAGTCCGAGCATCACGAACAAGCTGGGACAATGGACAAAGGATTTCATGGTTCAAGTGGAGAGTTGAACGTGACGCTCCCCCAACATTACAAAACCCCTTTCGCGGAAGCTTTCATTGCTGCTGGGCAGAAGTTGGGAATTCCAATTAACACGGACTACAATGGAAGAAAACAAGAAGGAATTGGACATTTTCAATTCACCATTAAAAATGCAAAACGGCATAGTGCCGCTAACGCATTTCTGAAACCTGTTTTGGAAAACCCCAACTTGACGATAAAGACCAAAACAACAGTAAGCAATATACTTTTTCAAGGATACAAGGCCATTGGAGTTAAAACACTAAATGGCAAAAAAGAACAGACTTTTTATGCGAATCGAGAAATTATTCTTTCCAGTGGGGCTTTTGGTTCTCCACAACTTTTGATGCTATCTGGCATAGGAGATGGTGATGAGCTTTCAAAAATCGGTATTCCCGTAAAGCACGACTTAAAAGGTGTAGGAAGGAATTTACAAGATCATTTGTTTTATCCTGTTTCGTTTTCTGCCAAACAACGGGTCGGATTAAATCATGGAGCCTCGCAATGGGGCCAACTCAAGGCAATTTGGTCCTATCTCACCAGAAAGAAAGGCCCGTTTACTATCGGTCCATTAGAGGCTGTAGCGTTTTTCAATATTGATAAATTAGGGGAGTCCACCAATTTTCAATTTCATTTCGCGCCAATGCATATGGGAGATGTTTATGGGGGTGATGCATATGACATAAAGACCTTCGTGCATCCAAAAGATGGATATACCATTTTACCATCATTACTGCATCCAAGAAGCAAAGGAGAGGTTTCTTTGAAAAGTAAAGACCCTTTTGAAGCGCCAAAAATTGACCCAAATTTTCTTTCTGAAAGTGAAGATATGGCTGCTTTAGTAAAAGGAGGAAAACTGGCCTTGGAACTCTTAAGGCAATCAGATTTTGATACCTATCGGGATGAACTATTAATGCCAAATACTATTCCAACATCAGATGCGGATTGGAAAGCCCATATACGAAAGAGTGTAGAAACAATTTACCATCCGGTAGGCACCTGTAAAATGGGTAATGATGCAATGGCTGTGGTTGATAACGAATTAAAAGTGCATGGTCTGGAAGGGATTCGTGTCGTTGATGCCTCTATAATGCCCAAAATTGTTTCTGGTAACACAAATGCTCCTGTTTATATGATTGCGGAGAAAGGTGCTGATATGATTTTATCGAATTAATTTCTTCTCAAATAAACCTATAACATTTTGGTTATCCAGAACTCTAGGCACTTAAATGTTGTTCTATTCTGCTGGGTTTATGAAACTCCAATTAATTTTTAGGATTGTAACAAATTGAATATTGGCTAGTCCAATTATGGATTCTCATCAACTTCAAACCTAACGCTAAATGAAATTTAATCTGCAATCACGAATTATTTGTACCGCTTTGGTAACCGTTTTAGTTTGGGCACATGTGTTGTGGGACTACTTTCACGATGGCATCCCTGTCCATTATCTTTTTATGGATAAGAACATGCCCCCTTTTCCCAATTGGTTGGGTGCCATTATCTTGCCATTTTTTTGTTGGGTTCTTTTAGCGCGTATTGCTAAAAGGGTAAATAATCATGATGACAAAGACAGCTTGAAATTGGTCTTTATGCGTTTTTTGTCCGCTTTCGCTGTATCGCTGGCCATTTCGGTATGTTTTGAAAACGGCATAGAGATTCCTGGTTTGCTATTGCTTTCCATTTTCGCACAAGCATTTATTTTCCCACTTTACAAATCTGAATTTTTGCTGGGCTGGGTATTGGGCACATCCTACACTTTTGGAGCTATGATTCCAATGCTTTTTGCAGTAGTGCTAGCCGGGGTGTTTTACTTATTTTTTCAAATAAGGGTAATCACATTAAGGTTTTTTAGATAGTCTATTTCTTTATGGCTAGCTTATAACCCAATTAAATGGTTAAAACTCTTTTTCAAGGCTACCTCAGGGTTTTGTACCATATCTTGTTCAACGAAAAAGTGTTTTACACCATTCGCTTTTGCTACTTCTAAAAGGGCTTTGAAGTCAACCACGCCATCACCAGCAGAGGCCATGTTAGGAAATAGGGCAACCCATTGACTGGCATCTCCACCATCACCCGAGAAGGTTTTGTTCTCTTTCATGTCTTTTAGGTGCATACAGTGGTAACGCCCTGAATATTTTTCCAAATAATGTATTGGGTCAGCCTTCCCGGCCATTGTCCAGAAAATATCCATTTCTAGAAAAACGGATTCTGGGTCTGTATTATCCATCATCACCTCAAATGGAATACTATCATCAACCATATTTAAGCCATAACCATGGTTGTGATAACCAAACTTCAAGCCTAATTTTTTTGCATTGGCCCCTATGGTATTGAATGTATCTGCCATTTTTTTATAATCGTCCATTGTCTTTCGGCGATCGTCAGGTATTGCTGGTAAAACAACATATTCAAAACCTAAGGTCTCCGCTGACTCGGCGAAATTTTCCATATGGTTTTCGAGTGTATCCAAGTCCGTATGTACTGAAGGAATACTGAGGCCCAAATCATTAAAAAGCGCTTTCACTTCAATGGCCTCACGGCCAAAAAAACCACTCCCACTGAAACCAAGCATCGGAGTTACAGCTTTCCACCCATCTTTTGCCGCTTGTGAGCTAAAAGAAAAAGGACCGTACAATTCTATTTCAGAATATCCCATATCTGCCAACATTTTCATGCCAGATTCAAAGTCGGTTTCTAAGGTTTTGGGCAATGAAAAAAGTTGAATACCGATTGAGTCGACCAAGCCGTCCTCAAGAAGATTTTTTGCCATAATGCTATTTGGTAAAAGAGCTGTTCCCAAACTTGCAGCTGCAGAAGTTTTTAAAAATGTTGATCTTTTCATGTTCATTGAAAGTTACTCTTTTAAAGATACCAAACTTCCATTAGTACTTGAAACACAATTCTGTATTTTAGCGAAAACGCAATACTATAACAACTAAAGATAAAGAACAGGTTTCGTGGATATACCTTCTTCTACTCATTTTAGCAGGAGAAGCAGTTTTTGTTCTTCCATTTGTATTGCCCCGAATTTTTCGACCGACGGTTTTGGACGTATTTGCACTGGATAACGTGCAATTGGGTCTTTGTTTCTCCGTTTACGGTGCAGTTGCGATGATATCGTATCCTTTTGGAGGTCCGCTCGCAGATAAATTTGCACCTCGAAAGTTAATGGCAATTGCATTGTGGCTAACTGCATTGGGTGGACTATTGTATGCACAGTATCCTTCGGTAAGTACACTTCAGCTGCTATACGGTTATTGGGGGTTTACAACCATTTTTTTGTTCTGGGCACCGATGATTAAGGCAACGCGGGTTTGGGGTGGTAATACCTCACAGGGGAAGGCTTTTGGATTATTGGATGGCGGTAGAGGTTTGACGGGAGCTTTATTCGGAGTATTGGGAGTTTTTGTCTTTTCGGCTTTTTTAGGAATTGATATTTTAGAAGCTTCCTTGCAAGACCGGCAAAAGGCTTTTACCTATGTCATTTACGCAGCTTCAATAATTATCATTTTGATTGGACTACTAGTTTGGTTTTTTATGAAATCTGGAGTTGACGAAAGGGAAATACTTGTTGAGCGGATTTCACTAAATGAAATAAAAGAGGTATTAAAGTTGCCCTCCGTTTGGCTTTTGATGGTAATTATTCTTTGTGCGTATGTGGGTTACAAAATAACAGATGTCATTTCTCAATATGCCAATGAGGTGATGATTTATGATCAGGTAAAATCTGCACAAGTCGGAACCTTTCTTCAGTTTTTGCGCCCCACCACAGGAATCTTGGTAGGCGTATTGGTAGATCGGTTCAAAATTACTTTTTGGTTGTTTCTTAGTTTGGTGTTGTGTGTTATCGGAGGTATTTTGTTTGCATCTGGGATAATCGCTCCAAATACTACTGCGCTCTTCTTTATATCAGTGGTTATAATTGCTGTGGGAGTCTATGCTGCCAGAGCGCTTTATTTTGGGGTGATGAAGGTGGGAAGAATCCCATTAATACTTACAGGCACTGCTGTGGGCATGATATCACTCGTGGGATATACCCCTGATATTTTCGCTGGCCCAGCTTATGGTTACTTTTTAGATAAATACCCAGGTGAACAAGGACATCAATATGTTTTTTGGATGCTAACCGCTTTTTCTGCAATTGGTGCTTTGACCGCATGGGTGTATCATAAAAAATACTTAAAGAACTAGAGCACGGTGTGATTTCGGGTCATGAAAACACTAGTTTTTGGTATATTCCGAGATTGAATCAAACCACATAAATATGAAAGGTTTCTTCCTTTTTACAATGCTTTCCTTTACATGCTTTTTAACAGCACAAGTTAATCCACAATGGGCACGTTACCCATCAATTTCACCAGATGGTTCAACCATTGTTTTTACATATAAAGGCGATTTATATCGAGTCCCTTCTAGTGGGGGAACAGCTACCCAACTTACCTTTCACAAAGCTCATGACCATCGTGCCATTTGGAGCAACGACAGCAAGTATATCGCCTTTGCGTCTGACCGATACGGTAACTTTGACATCTTTAAAATGGAGGCCTTGGGGGGTGAGGCAACTCGTTTGACTTTCCATAGCAACGATGAGAAACCCTACACATTTTCAAATGATGACAAAAATGTGCTGTTCGGCGCCGTAAGACAGGATGCTGTTAATCACCGCCAATATCCGACAAGGGTACAACCAGAACTTTATGAGGTTCCCTCTAATGGTGGAAGGGTCAATCAAGTACTAACCGTTCCAACAGAAGATGTACAATTAAGTAGTGATGGTTCTTTTTTATTGTACCATGACCTTAAGGGATATGAAAACGAATTCAGAAAACACCATGTCTCAGCTATCGCACGAGATATTTGGCAATATAACTTTGAACTAGACAAGCACGTAAAACTTACCAGTTTTAAAGGTGAAGATAGGAATCCAATACTTTCTAAAGATGGAAAAACAGTGTATTATTTAAGTGAGGAAAGTGGAAGTTTCAATGTTCATCGATTTAACCTAGATAATCCTGAAGAAACCCAACAGTTAACCTCCCTGAAAACACACCCTGTGCGTTCCCTTTCCCAAGGTAATGGTTTGATGGCATTTAGCTATGATGGTGAAATATTTACTTTAAAAGATGGCGAAGAACCCAAGAAGGTCAATATTCTGATAAGAACCCAAGACGGTATAAATTCAGATGAGTATGTATCCATCAATTCAGGAGTTCGTGAAATGGTTGTTTCTCCAAATGGTAAAGAGATAGCTTTTATTGCCCGTGGAGAGGTTTTCGTGACCGCCGTTGAAGGTGGACTTACCAAACGATTGACCAATACCCCTGAACAGGAGCGTTTTTTGCAATTCACCGCAGACGGAAAAGCCGTGGCATACGCAAGCGAACGTGATGGCAGATGGCAAATTTTTAAGACTACCAAGGTGAGAAATGAAGAGCCCTATTTTTTTGCAGCTACCCTTCTAAAGGAAGAATTGGTTCTTGAAAAGACCGTGGACTGTTATTTGCCGGAATTCTCAGCAGATGGTAATCTAATGGCATATATTGAAGATAGACGTAATTTGAAGGTTCTCAACCTAAAAACAAAAGAAGAGAAAACCCTTCTTACTCCTGATGAATTATATCATATGAGGGATGGGGATAAATATTTTAAATGGAGTCCAGATAGCAAATGGTTGGCTGTTTCTTGGAGAAAGACTTTGAGCAATGGGGAAATTCTATTGATTTCTGCTGATGGATCGCGTAAAGAAAATTTAACCCAAAGCGGCTATAGGGATTATTTCCCAAAATGGTTTGATGACGGTAAGTTGTTGCTATGGTTTAGCAATCGTGATGGACTAAAAAGTTATGCCACAAGTGGTCGAACCCAAGCAGACGTTTATGGTATGTTCTTGACTCAAGAATGTTGGGATAAGTTTAATATGTCAAAAGATGATTTCGAACTGCTAAAATTGTTGAAAGAGTCTGATACCGAGAAAAAGGGTGACAAGGAGGATGATTCTAAAAAAAAGAAAGACAAAAAGGACGACAAATCAGAAAAGAAAAGCAATCCTATAAAATTTGATTGGGAAGATATCCGCGAACGTAAATCACGTTTGACGATTCATTCTTCAAGCTTGGGAGATGCCGTTCTATCCAAAGATGGGGAGAAGCTGTATTACCTGGCCAGATTTGAAAAGAACATGAACTTATGGGAGACGGAATTACGCACTAAAAAGACCAAAATGTTGATTTCCATAGGTGCGAGAAGGGCCAGTTTACGATGGGACTCCAAAAAAGAAAATCTTTTTCTACTTAGTGATGGTCGTATCTCAAAAGTTGATTTAAGTGGGGCATCCACCAAACCAATCAAAATGAAATCTGAAATGCAGTTGGATACTGATGCAGAACGAGAGCACATGTTTGAACATGTTTGGTTGAGGACTAAGGGCATATTTTACCATTCCAATTTTCATGGAATCGATTGGGATATGCTTCGAAAAGAATATGAGAAATATGTACCGCACCTAGGTAATTCTTACGAGTTTGCCGAAATGGTTTCTGAGCTTTTAGGAGAGCTTAACGTTAGCCATGCAGGTGGCCGATACAACGGTAATATTTCCAACGGGGATGCCACAGCCAGTTTGGGAATCTTTATGGATTATGGTCATGAAGGCAATGGAATCAAGGTCGCTGAGGTCATCAAAGGGGGACCTTTGGATAAGGCTTCGTTTTCAATAGCAACCGGAAGTATTATTGAAAAGGTAAACGGAGAAACCATTTCTGCGAATACTGACGTTGCAAAGTACTTTAACCGTATGGCCGGCGAGTTCACTTTATTGGATGTCTTTGATCCCAATACACAAAGGAGACAACAATTAACGGTAAAACCCATAACAATGCAAGAAGAAAACCGCTTGTTGTACAAAAGATGGGTTAAAATCAATGAAAAAGAAGTAGAAGAAAAAAGCAAAGGTAAGTTGGGTTATGTGCATATACCTGGCATGAGTGATGCACCATATCGAAATATCTACGATCAAATGCTTGGAAAGTATGCCGACAAAGAAGCTGTAATTGTAGATACGCGATTTAATGGAGGTGGTGATTTAGTAGCAGATTTGGCAATGTTTTTTACTGGGGAGCCTTTTATCAGTTATGAAACGGAAGACAGAAGGGTAGGGGGTGAGCCCACTGCTCGATGGACTAAGCCCACATTGGCAATTTTCAATGAGTCTATGTACAGTGATGGACATTGTTTTGCAAGTGGATATACCGATTTAAAAATCGGAAAATCTGTTGGCATGCCTGTGCCAGGCACCTGTAGTTTTGCTGGATGGGAAAGTTTACCTGACGGAAGCCGTTGGGGGGTAGTGCCCGTTAGTGCCAAAAACAAGGCCGGTGAATGGATGGAAAACAATCAAACTGAACCGATGATTATGGTTAAGAATGATCCAGATGTTATTGACAAGGGAATTGACCAACAGTTGGAGCGCTCAATTCAAGAATTGTTAGCTGAAGTAGAGGAATAGTTATCGCACATTTCTTGATTTTACTCCTTTTTTGCACAACGAAATGATTTCTTGAATTCGTTTTTGTCGGGTTTCATCACGTTTGGCTTGATTTAGCCAATACAGATAACTCTTTCGTTGCCCCTTGGTAAAACTTTGATAATTGGCAAAGGCTTTTTTGTTTCTATTGAACGCTTTCTGTAAATCATCAGGGATAACGCCATTCTCAACGGCATCAAGGGCAGTCCACGAGCCATTTTGTTTGGCTATTTCAATTGCTCTAAAACCACTTTCATGAATTAACTCTTTCTCCTCAAGGTCTTGTAAATGTTCTTTATTGACCTTGCTCCAGACACTCTTGGGTTTCCTTGGGCAGAAGTATTGCCTGCGTTTACCATTTCCAAGGCTTTTAACGGTGCTATCTATCCATCCAAAACAAAGTGCTACTCGTACGGCCTCTTCCCAGCGCATACTCGGCATTTCATGGTCAATCTTGTAGAAAATCAAATAAACTCCTTCAGACGTATCATGATTTTCTAGAAGCCAAGTCCGCCATTCATCATCATTTTTAAAATAGAATTGTGGGCTTTCCATATTTACCTAATATTGGATATGATGAAAATACATAAAAGTTGTCTGGGCAGAAATCCTTTAAAAGGGTATAAAATTGTCGTTGAACATGTTCTTTAGGTGGTTCAGATATTTGATGATTAGTTATATTTATAGAGTACGTATTTTCATTTACTAATCAATTTTAAAAAACAAAAGTCTATTCTTGTCGTATTATGAAAAAACTAGTTTTAGGAGTGCTAGGACTTATTTTTATCCTTGCAAGTTGTGAAAAGAAAAGAGAAGGTGAACCCAAACTCTTGGTTTTCTCCAAAACCATGGGCTTTAAACATGCCTCAATACCCGCAGGAATTGGAGCCTTAGAGAAGTTAGGTCAAGAGAATGGTTTTCAAATAGATACGACAAAGAATGCCGATTTATTTACTGATGATTTTCTTAAGGAATATTCGGCTGTTATTTTTTTAAGTACCACTGGAGATGTATTAGATGCGCGACAGGAAGCGGCATTTGAACGTTATATTCAAGCCGGAGGGGGTTATGTTGGAATTCATGCAGCTGCCGATACCGAGTACGATTGGGGTTGGTACAACAAATTGGCCGGAGCCCAATTTTTAAGCCACCCGACAGGAACACCAAACGCAGACTTTATAATAAAAGATAAAAACCATCCCTCAACTACATTTTTTACAGATACAATTTGGAATCGTACTGATGAAATGTATAACTATAAGAATATCTATGATGATGTCAATGTAGTGATCACCATTGACGAGTCTACGTATGAAGGTGGGGAAAATGGGGATAACCACCCCATGGCATGGTATCACGAATTTGATGGTGGCAGAGCGTTCTACACAGCTGGCGGACATACCGATGAAAGCTTTTCAGAGGAGCTTTTTCTCAAGCACTTGCTTGGCGGAATTCAATACGCAATTGGTGACAATCTTGTTTTGGATTATGCAAAAGCCACATCCGTTACTCCTCCTGAAGCAGATAGATTTAGTAAAGTTGCATTATCTGTTGGTGAGTTTTTTGAACCTACCGAAATGACAGTCTTACCGAATAACGATGTACTTATAGCTCAAAGAAGAGGGGAGATACTTCTGTATTCGGCAGAAAGTAAGGAAATCTCTCAAGTAGCTTTGCTAGATGTCTACCACCAATCAGGTGTTCCAGGGGTAAATGCCGAAGAGGGTTTAATGGGTTTGCAAAAGGATCCGAACTATGCAGATAACAAATGGATATACCTCTACTATTCGCCAACTGGAGAAGAATGGGTCAACCACCTTTCTCGTTTTAAATATGCTAATGGTGAGTTTGATATGGATTCTGAACAGCTAATCCTTAAATTACCAACAGAACGTCAAATATGCTGTCATACAGGAGGTTCCATTGCTTTTGATTCAGACGGTTTGTTATACTTATCAACAGGGGATAATACCACACCATTCGACGAACCTGATGTAAAATATGTGCATCACGGTTATGGACCAATCAATGATTTCACAGAAAAGAAACAATATGATGCGAGACGTTCTTCAGGAAACACGAATGATTTGCGCGGAAAGATTCTGCGTATAAAAGTAAATGAAGATGGTAGTTATGCTATTCCAGAAGGCAACTTGTTTCCGGTCGGAACAGAGAAAACTAGGCCTGAAATTTATACAATGGGCCATCGTAATCCATACCGAATCTCGGTTGATAAAAAACGTGGCTATGTCTATTGGGGCGATGTTGGCCCTGACGCTCGGGTAGATAGTCTAGAAACGCGGGGACCCCGTGGCTACGATGAAATGAACCAAGCGAGAGAAGCCGGAAATTTTGGCTGGCCACTATTTATTGGGGATAACTATGCCTATCATGATTACGATTATGAAACGGGAGAAAGTGGACCCGCTTTTGATCCTGAAAAACCAATAAACGACTCAAGACATAATACCGGTCTTACCGAATTACCTCCGGCGCAACCAGCCTATGCCTATTATCCTTATGCAGAATCCGGACAATTTCCGCAACTGGGAACAGGTGGAAGAAATGCGATGGCAGGGCCAACATATTGGTCAGACCTTTTTCCTGATGGTGGTGGTCTTCCCGATTATTATGATGGCAAAGTAATTATCTATGACTGGATGCGTGGTTGGATGAAAGCGGTTCATTTGTTTGAAGATGGTTCAATCAATAAAATGGAACCTTTTGCTCCAGGTGTTCAAGTTAGTAGTTTGATTGATATGGAATTGGGCCCTGATGGCCGACTCTACCTGTTGGAATATGGTGGTGGCTGGTTTTCAGCAAACCCAGATAGTGGATTGGGTTATATAGAATACAATGGAGGTAATCGTCCGCCGGTAATCGACAGCTTTATAGTTGATAATGATTCAGGTTCCCTTCCGTTAACGATTAATGCTTCGGTCGAGGCTCATGATAGGGAAGGCGATGCGATTAGCTATGTTTGGAACTTAGGTGACGGTACCACGAAAGAAACTTCAGAACCAAAATTAAGTCATACCTACACTAGTGCCGGATCTTTCAAACTTAGTGTTACAACAATGGATACTGATGGAGAAAAGGTTTCCAGTGTAGAAAAGAACATCGTTGCTGGTAACCAGAGACCAGTTGTAACAGTTGACATAGAACAACCTAACAAGTCTTTTTATGTCCCAGGACAACCAATAGCGTATAAAGTCTCAGTCTCAGATAGTGATGGTGAGGTAGATTTGGATAATGTTTATGTATCTGTTGATTATCGTTCCGGAATGGATGAGGTCGATATGAACCTTGGCCATCAACAAGTTTCTGGTGCCGTAATGGGTGAAGCTTTGGCCAAAAGCATGGACTGTAAGTCCTGTCACAAAGCAAACGAAGCCTCAATTGGCCCAAGTTATCTTGCTATAGCTGAGAAATACAAAAACGAATCAGGAGCTGAAAACTATTTGATTTCAAAGATCATGAATGGTGGTTCAGGTGTTTGGGGTGAAGTAGTTATGCCAGCACATCCGAATGTGTCGCAACTAGAAGCCAGGCAACTGGCCCAATACATTCAATCACTTTCCGGAGTAGACAATAAGAAACCCTCACTTCCTTTAGCAGGAACGGTAAATCCTGAGGCAAAACAAAACGGTGAAGTATTTCTTTTGACTGCCAGTTACACAGATAAGGGTACCGATTCGGCAATGCCCTTAACCGGTTCGAAGACCGTTGTTTTGGCCAGTAATTCTATGATTTTCCCTGAAGGAACACCAACAAAAGATATGCAAGCTGTGTCCTTTAATGGTATGCAACTACAATTAATGAGCGGAGCAGCAGGATGGCTTGAGATAAGTAATGTTGACTTAACGGGGGTGTCAATGCTTCTGGCGATTGTAGGATGGCAAGAACCACCTTCTATACCTTATACGATGGAACTTCGTTCGGGATCACCAGATGGGAAATTACTTGGCAGTGGGAAGCTTAATCCGGAAGGACTTGGTCCACAAGGTTCAGCCATTCCAATTCCAATTCAAAAGACAGATGGTATTCAAGAAAAGCTGTATTTGACTTATAAAGCCGAAGGACAGGAAATAGGCATTTTTGCATTGATGCAAGTGCAATTCAACTAGCGTTATTTTCTCAGAATAAAAGTCAAAGCACCTTTTCTTTCGTCTTCAAGATAACTGAGGTCGGTATCTAGTTCATGAGCAAGTTTACCGCCCAACTTGCGTACTGCCTTTTGAGAGCGAAAATTGTTTTCGTTGACCAGAAACAATACGTTATCAAAATACTGCAGTGCATAGGTTATCAACAAGGTTTTAAAAGATCGGTTGTATGTTCCACCCCAGTAATTTCTAGAAAGGAATGTCCAACCAATTTCTATTGCACTTGAACTCTTTTCAGAAAGTTTAAAACGCGTGCTTCCGATAATTACATTGGTTGATTTATCAATTACTGCGAATGCCGCTTTTGAATCAATAGCCCCTTTGAAGAATTCCTTGAAGACCATTTTTTTCCAACGATCTGGATTTTGGTGCTGTTCCCAAATTAATGGGTCTTTAGCAACTTGGTAAAGTTCTTCAAAATCATTGGTGACCAAGGGTCTTAGGATAATTAATTCATTTTCAAGAGTAGGTTGGAGACTAAAGGCCATTGGTTATTGCCCAATTTCTTTCGTTTCAATATAGAAATCTCTAGATACCACAAATCCTGAATTATTTAATTCCAGCATTTCAGTTTTCCATTCGCCATTTTTTGCCGGGAACAGCCACAAGGGTTTACCATCACTGAAACCTAAAACAGGCATGTCAAAATCGTCGACAACGTTGGTATATCGGTAACGTAGTTTGCCTCCATTACGTTCAAATTCCAAAATCGGTATTTTGGTAGACCGTAAATATTGATTGAAAAATGCAGTGAGGTCTTTTCCTGATTTCTGAGAGATATAATTCTCAATTTGCTTACTGGTCACCGTTTGATGATAGTACTTTTTATTCAAACCTCTTAAAATTTCTCGCCAAAGCACATCATCTTCAATCAATTGACGAAGGGTATGCAGCATATTCGCCCCTTTGTAATACATGTCTCCCGAACCACGTTGATTAACCCCATAGGGCCCTATAATGGGCTTATCATTCTGAATATTTTTACGTGTACCAATCACATAATCTTTGGAAGCCTTAATGCCAAAATGGTAGTCGAGGTACAGGTTCTCGGAATAAGCCGTGAAACTCTCATGAATCCACATATCAGCGATATCCTTATATGTTATATTGTTGGCAAACCACTCATGACCAGCCTCATGGATTATAATGAAATCAAACTTTAGGCCCCATCCGGAACCAGACAGATCACGCCCTAAATAACCGTTTTGATATTGATTGCCGTAGGTTACCGAACTTTGATGTTCCATTCCTAAATAAGGAACCTCAACTAGCTTAAAACCATCTTCATAAAAAGGATAGGGCCCAAACCAATGCTCGAAGGCATCCATCATCATAGGTGTTTGTTTGAATTGTTCTTTGGCTTTTGTCAAGTTGTCACGTAAAACCCAATAGTCCAGGTCAAGGCTGCCTTTTTCTCCTTTATATTTCTCAAAGTAGTGCACGTAGTCTCCAATATTGACATTTACCCCGTAATTGTTTATGGGGTTTGCCACGAACCAATGGGTAGTTTTCCAATCTCCATTTTCTTCTACTTTTCGCAATTTTCCATTGGAAACATTCATTAAATCCTTGGGAAAAGTCACACTGATGAGCATACTATCCACTTCATCGTACATATGGTCCTTATTCGGCCACCAAACACTAGCTCCGAGACCTTGGCACGAAGTAGCGACAAAGTGCTTGTCATTCATGTCTTTTTTCCATGAGAATCCTCCATCCCAAGGAGCACGAACAGCCTCTTTCGGTTTGCCTGAATAATGAACTACGATTTCATTAAACTCGCCAATGTTCTGTGCGTTGGTAAGTTTTACAAAATGTGCTGGTCCCTCAGAATCGAATTCCAGCGTTTTTCCGTCCTGAACCACTTTTTCAATAAGCAGTGGTTTTTGTAAATCGATTTGGAGTACTTGGTTTTTCTTTAAAACCTTATATCGAATCGTATTTTTCCCAGAAATATATTTGTTGTCCGGGTCGACTTTTATATCGAGATGGTAATAGTTTAAATCCCACCACTCGCGTTCTGGGGTGATACTGCCTCGAAGGGTGTCTTTTCTTGCGAACTGCGCGGTGGCTATGTTTAGGCTTAAAACAAAACCAATGAAAAGTAGATATCTCATAGTTAATTTCTAAAAACGCCCGATGGAAATACTACTGGACTTTCATGTCCGTCAGGTCCCACAGAAGCTACTCCGAAAAAGTAGTTATCAATAACAATACCATCTAAAGTCTTACCAGAAAAATCACCAACATAGATAAAGTTATCCCAAGTTGGACTGGTGGTATCTCGCCAGTATACTTTATATCCTTTAGCTCCTTCAGCTTTTTGCCATCGTAGTGCTGCCGAAGGTCTTACAATACCTCCGATTTTGACTTCGGTGGGAGCGGGAGGGGCCCAAGCAATTGAGGCTAGCGAAATTGCATTTACAGCGGTCAACTTTTTGGCGTAGTCGAAATTTACGTGCTCTAAAACATCGCCATAGGCAATGCCATCCTCAACGCGAATATCTTGATGCTGTTGGGTATAGTTCTCATGGGCTTCCATTATTCGCACCCCTGCAAAGCCCGCATCATTAAATGGTCTATGATGTCCTCCACGTCCGAATCTATCCAATCGATAAATCAACATAGGGTTCATTTCTGGCATATAGGTTTTTGTTGTTTTGTAAATATATCTAGCGAGTTGCCTTGATATACCGTCAACCTCTCCACCATAAAACCTTCTAAGTCTACGCTGCTGTTCTGTTTCGGTTGGAGGAACTGGTTCGGAAAAAATTCTAAAATCGCGATTACTTATTACCCCATCGACTCCTTTGATATTCCCTATCATATCATTGTTTAAAATACCAACGATATCCCAACCTTCTTTTTTAGCATAAGCGGCAAGGCCTTTGCCTCCGAACAAACCTTGCTCCTCTCCTGATAACCCAACAAAAATGATACTACTTTCAAAGTTATATTTTGAAAGCACCCTGGCCGCCTCAATAGTCCCGGCCATACCACTTGCATTATCATTGGCTCCTGGTGAATCTGAGGTGAAGTCATTAGGGTCACTTACCCGAGAATCAATATCACCGCTCATGATGATGAATCTATTCGGGTGTTTCGTTCCCCTTTTAATAGCAACAACATTGACCACCCAAACGTCTTTGGTAATCCTTCGATTTTCATCCCCTGCCTTTACCAGGTCTTTTTGATAGAAAACCTCTAAACAATTCCCACATTCTGAGGATATTTTATCGAATTCAGCTTTTATCCATCTTCTGGCGGCACCGATTCCCCTAGTTTTAGAAATAGTGTCACTTAATGTATGTCTTGTTCCAAAATTTGCTAGGGTCGCTACATCTTGTCCGATTCGTTCTGCTGAGATGGAATCAATAATGTCATATAATCGTAAGTCTGTTTGAGCATGTGTCTTCCAAACACTTGTTACAATAAGTAGTAGTAGTATTTTTTTCATTTATAGTGATTCGTAAGTTTTAGTAAAGTGTTTTGATTGCCAATAGCATAAGGGTCCAATTAGACCATAAACAAAACCAGGAAATCCAAATTTTAAGCCAATCCCAGAAAAGGCGATTACAACCGAAATTAGGGCTACAACTACGAAAATTGCAAAATGTCTAGCGTAGAAGAAGAGCACCAATGAATCCGCATTCTGTTCTGTTTTTTTGAATGCCCAATAGTACATTAAAGACAAGCATAGAAAAATGAGAAGGAAGCCGACACCATAAAGAACAAAGAGATTGGCCAAATCTTCGAAACTTCGCACACCTTCGCCCATCCAGGACTGGACCATGGTTTTTAGAGGAAAAACGTAATACAGCGCGACAAAGAGAAGAATTGCATTCAAAGCAATCAATACATTATCCATATAGTTCGTTCGGCGGAAGAAATTGTAATGAACCCACCAAATGGCGACCAGGACAAAAAAACTGACAAAAAAACTGAGAAAGCTTGTGGTATTTGATTTGGTAATGGCAAGGTTATCGGCCATATCAAAGTTCACGACCATTAATGTGGCAGCAAATGCAAAAACAGCATCACTAAAGGCCTCAATACGACCAATATTATGTGGTTTTCCCATTACGGGAAATTATCGAATAAAAGTGACTTTGGCAATTTTACCGTTTTCGACCTCGTAAACTGCAACCGCTGAGAAATTTTGACCATTCATGGTAAGGTACTCCTCATCGATAACTTTATTCCCTGTTACAATTCTCTTTGTGATTTTGCAATTTAAATCGGGTGTTGATTTAAAGAAACCTTTGTAAGATTCACGAAGGGAATCTATACCTTCTGATATCAATTCATTTGGAAAATTATAGAGCTTTACATCATCTGAATAAGTAGCTGCAAATGCATTAATATTTCTAGAATTATAGGCGTCCAGTTGTTTTTGAACAATACCCTCTGGCGATACGCCTGAAACTATTGCAAGTTTGGTTCCTGACGGGTTTACGGCCATTCTTGAAATGTAGTAGATATCATTATCAAAGAAGTTATGAAGAATCCTCCAGTCATTATCTTTTGATGGGTTGTAACCCATTAAACGATTTCCATTTCCCGTAATTAATGTCTTATCCGGCAACCAGCAGTAATCTTCGGAGCCTCTGAACGTTGTAATTCCACTACCTTGGCCGGTTGCAGCATTCACTGACCAGATTCTGGTTCCGTTGTCATTTGTAGTTGTATAGCTGAAATTACCTGTCTCTGGTACTTTCCCCAATGAACGGCCAACTCCTTTTTGAAAAGTATACGTCAAGCCGTTGTCAAGATTGAAAACCTTTAAATCCATACCATCACCTTCAAGAACCGTTGTGACCAACAGGTCCTTGTCCATCCATAAATGATATCCCACTTTAGCTTCTTTCAATATCATTTTGGATTTTCCGGATTTCACTTTGTATTCGTACAAGCGTTGAAAGCCTGTGGTATCAAGTCTAATTGCAGAAATATCAACACTATTTGGAATTCTAGTAGGTGAATATTCACTTCCGACCGGAGTATCTGTTAGCCAAGTACTTTCTCCAGTTTTTATATCGTATTTTCTGATGTCGGTTTGGTTATTTCTTGTCGAAGAAAAAATGACGGTATTGTCATCATAAAATGAAGGCTGGTTGTCGTAACCCGGATTTTTTGAAATATTAATTTTATTGCTTAGTTCAATACCGGATTCGGTTTGTGTGAGGTCAAACAAATAGATTTCGGAATTTGTTTGTGCTTTAAGTTGGTTAAGGAATGCAACGCAAACCAAGAATGGTAAAATTCTCTTCATAATTTATATGTCAGTAAAATTTTTTAAAAGTTCTCGAACTTTCTTAGTGCCCTCAATGTGATATTTAGCGCTTGTCTTTTTTAAACCAACCTTAACGGTTATCGCCGAATCAGGTAGTTCTTGAAACATGAATTCATCGGTCCAGTCATCACCAATTGCGAAAACAAATTTATAGTCGTCTTCCCCAGTAATGCGCACTGATGCGCGTCCTTTATTTACATTACTACTTTTAACCTCCATCACCTTATTACCATTGAGAACGCTAATGTCATCGTTGCCGATAAGACTTGTGAGAACCGTATTCAATTCCGTGGCTCGTTTCTCACCAAAGTCGGGGTCGGTATTTCGATAATGCCAAGCAAGGGAGTAATTTTTCTCCTCAATAAAGGAACCTGGTGTTCGATCTACAAATGAATCAAGAACTGGTCTAACCTTTTCCATCCATTCTCCCTTAACTTGTTCCATCATAGAGAATTCCTCACCATTTCGCGAAATCCAAACGCCATGTTCCACGATCATATTGTATTTCTTGTGTAGAAACCATCTTGAAAAGGTGTCTTTGTCACGACCACTTATAAGAAAAAGGGTTGTCCCTTCTTGGTTGTTCAACTTATCCAATAACTCGTACAATTCCTCATCCGGCGATGCCTTTTGGGGGTCTTTGTGAAAACCGGCCAAGGTACCGTCATAATCCAGAAACAGTAGTCTTTTGTTTGCTGAACGATATTTTTCCAAAATGTTCTCGAGGATAGGTTTGGTCAATTTTTGGGAAACGAAAGTCGCCAGTGAACCTTCTTTTTGTGCCAATAGTGCCTGCATAAATTCGTTAGCCCAAATCTCTACGGTATAACGCTTTAATCGATTTTGTAAGAACATATTACGGGCCATTTGCTGTTCTTTGGGCATTTCTATAGCTTTCTTAAGGGTGTCAGCCTGTTGTTCAAAATTATTTGGATTAATGAGCAGGGCTTCATTCATCTCGTATGCAGAACCGGCCATTTCACTCAGGATTAAAACTCCCGTCTTATCTGTTCGTGTAGCGATGTATTCTTTTGCAACCAAATTCATACCGTCACGAAGTGGTGTCAACCAGGCAATGTCACTTGAGGTATATAGATCAATTAGGTTTTCAAATGGCAGTGAACGATAGAAATACCATATGGGTGTCCAATTCACAGTTGAAAGTTCCCCATTGATTCGACCTACCAATTCATCAATTTCTTTTTTCAACAATTGGTATTGCGGTACATTAGAACGTGAAGGCACGGCAAGTATAATGAGCCTTACCTTTTCTTTAAACTGGGGATATTTATTTAGAAAATATTCAAAGGCATTGATACGCTTGGCAATTCCCTTACTGTAATCAAGCCGGTCAATTGATATAATCAGTTTAGTGTCGGGGGCAGATTTTTTATGTTCGTCCAATTTTTTCTGAAAATCTGACTTTTCTGCTTCAGAGTTGGCAGCATTTTCCTTCGCTGCATTTTCAAACTTTTGATAGTCAATTCCCATGGGAAAAGAATCCACCTTTATAACACGATTTTCAAGATAAATATCATTGAAGCTAACGTCGAGGTTTAACAAACGACGAACCGAACTGAGAAAATGCCTTTCGTAATCATAGGTGTGAAACCCAATCAAGTCAGAACCCAGAAGTCCTTCCAGCACTTCCTCACGCCAAGGCATGGTCCTGAATATCTCGTAAGAAGGAAAAGGTATATGTAAAAAGAAACCAATATTGGCATTTGGCCAAACCTCGCGAATCATTTGTGGAACTAACATTAGCTGGTAATCGTGCACCCAGATGGTGTCTTCTTCATTGGCATTGGCCAATATCGCATCGGCAAATTTTTGATTTACAGATTTGTACGATTCCCAAAACTTGAGTTCAAACTCAGTGTACTCCAAGAAATAATGGTAGAGAGGCCAGATGGTTCTATTACTGAAACCAAAATAATATCCCTCAATTTCACTGATATTTAAATTGACTTTTGCGCAATTCAATTTAGCTAAAGCCTTGTCAATTTCCGGCTCCATTTCTTCGGGGGTATCTTCTTCCATGAGACCTGTCCAACCAATCCAAAGGCCATCACCATCCCTATGAACTGACTTCAAGCCAGTTGCCAAACCACCAACACTAGGCTCTGCTGTTAATTTTCCTTCACTTATTTTTAATTGTACTGGGAGCCTATTGGAAATAATTATAGTTTTACTCATAAATGGTTTTTAGGTAAGTGATGTAATAAAATTTGATTTTTTCGGTTTATAAGAAGGAAAAATCTTACAATAATAGACAGTTAATTAGTGACCTACTATGGATAATCTAAATTACGGAATAATAGGAAATTGCCGAAGTTCAGCCTTAATTTCTGACAAGGGTTCTTTGGATTGGTGTTGCCTACCACAATTCGATTCGCCATCGGCTTTTGCAAAACTTTTAGATGATAAAAAAGGCGGAAGCTTTGAGTTTATTGTCGATGATACTTACGCAATTTCACAGGAATATGAAGATCGCACAAATATTCTGATTACCACTTTTAATAATGGGGTCGATGCTTTCGAGGTTCACGATTTTATGCCCAGATATCACAAGAAAGGCCAAGAATATCATAATCCACCAGAAATCGTCCGGTATTTAAAACATAAATTCGGTAGGCCCTCCTTTCGGGTTAGATACAACCCTAAATTGGAATACGCTTACGGCGAAACCACTTCATTTACCAAAAAGAACTTCATTGTTAGTTTAACCGATAGTGAGAAGTACGATACCATCTTTTTATATACATCATTTGACCAAGAAAAAGTCTTGAATGGTGACGAACTCTTTTTAGGTTTGGATGGCTACTTTTTAATTTCTTATAATGAGAAATTATTGGCGCCAACTCTTCAAAAAACCTATTTAGAGCTAGAGCGTACCAAGGTCTATTGGTTGGATTGGTCGGAACGAACGCCCAGCTATAAGAAATTTGACAAGCAAATTTTGCGTAGTGCCTTGACCTTAAAAATGCTCACCTATCAAAAAACAGGTGCCGTTTTAGCTGCTGCAACAACTTCACTACCAGAAACGATTGGTGAAGTTCGTAATTGGGACTATCGTTTCTGTTGGATCCGTGATGCCTCTATGGTAATCAAAGTAATGTCAGAATTGGGTCATAAGAATTCTGCAAAAAGGTATTTGCAGTTTATAATTGACTTAATGCCGAAGAAAGATGAGAAGTTGCAAATCATGTATGGCATTAACAAAGAGAAAAAATTAACTGAAATTACATTAGAACATCTTGATGGTTATCATGGTTCAAAACCAGTAAGAGTAGGTAATGCCGCTTACCAGCAGACGCAAAATGATATTTATGGAATCTTAATGGATGTCATATATGAGCAACTGGCCAAATTCGGTTCCGATATTGAAAATAGCGAGGAACTATGGGGAATTACAAAGGGTATTGTTTGGATTGTTGCCAAACACTGGCAAGAACCCGATAAAGGAATTTGGGAATTCCGAGAAGAAGATAGGCACTTTACCTTTTCAAAGATTCTATGCTGGGTGGCTATCGACAGGGCCATTAAAGTTGCCAAAATATTTAAGAAGACCAGAAAGCTTAACGAATGGAAAGAGCTTGAAGAACAAATTCGATTAGACATTCATGAAAATGCTTGGAATGAAGATGTACAGGCCTTTACGCAATCATACGGGTCTTATTATTTAGATGCCTCTGTATTGTTGATGGAGTCTTATGGATTCATTGACGCCAAAGACCCAAAATTTATGAGTACAGTGCATGCTATTGATAAAGATTTGAACAACAACGGTTTGTTGTATCGCTATAAAAATGAAGACGACTTTGGTTTGCCGTCTTCATCATTTACAATTTGCACCTTCTGGTTTATCAATGCCCTATTCAAAATTGGGGAACATGATAAAGCCGAAGAAATGTTCGAGCAGGTATTGAGTTATAGTAACCACCTTGGCCTGTTTAGTGAAGACATTCACTTTGAGACCAAACGGTTGTTGGGTAACTTCCCGCAGGCATATTCGCATTTGGCCTTGATTGAATGTGCTATTAATTTCTCAAGAAAACAGAGCGAGGAGAAGATTTTGGAGTCTATTTCATAATTTTTTAATCATCACACCTGTCATTTCCTATTTCTTCAAGAAGACAATCACTTTTAGAACCCTTTTTCGACGATATAGTTTCTGACCAACTCCTTGTGCTTACAAAGATTCCCGAATCACAGATTTCAGGGGGTACAGGCACAAAAGAACCTAAACTCTCCACCCCGATATTTTCTAAAGATGGATGAAGAGCTAGTTCCAATGGGATTGAGGAAATGGTTCCAGCCAAGGCAAAGACTTTTATCTTGGAGTGACGTTCTAAGAATGTTGTGGGTAGATTGGATATTTCAGGGAAAACATAATAATCATTATTGCATGTATGGATTATCCTTACAAATTCTAATGTTTCTGGTGCATTTATTTGGTTTGGAAACCCAACCAACGGATTTCCTTCAATTGAAATAGACTGGAGTTTTGATAGTTCTGAAAATCTTGCAGGAAGACCTGTTAAGCCAAGTTCTTTCAAATCAATACTAATGATATTGCCTTCATTGTCGAATACCGCATTACCTCCTATATCTCCGTCTGAAACGGTATTAACTATAGTAACTGCCCTATTCATTCTTGTAAAGACTAAAGATCTATCAGAAAAGTCTTGAATTTCACGGAAAATTTGCGCCTGATCTTCTTCACATTCGTTAAGTACACCGCCCTCGACATTAAAGCAAAGATCTATGCGCGCATCTTTATAAAACCATTGCCCTAGGCCAACACCAAGGTTTAAGGTATTGCCTATTAACCCTATACGACCCAATATTCTGGTAAAACGGTCTAAACTATCTGTGTACGAGCTACCTGAACCTTCAACGAATGCAAGACAGTTTTCTGCTAAGGTTAAAGAAATTCCAATTACTTCTCCAACGATATTCATGCAAACACCAAACATATCTGCGGCTGTTATGCCCGGTTCAAGATTTGATAGATTACCGTAACCCTCCACCACCTCTGGGATAATACCTAAAAGACATTGTGCAAAATTGCTGATTTGCAAACCATTTTCAATCAATTCATCCCAAGGTATTATCTCGAGTAGAATCGTATACGCCCAAGAAGCTAAATTCTCCCGTAGGGCATTTAACGCTTCTTCATCATTTTGGAGTGATTCAAAATCTTTCGGGCAACCGGTTCTTACCCTTAATTCGTAGATACCATCACTCTGAAATGTAAATGATTCTTCAACGTCATTTAATGCTATTGGTAAATCAGTAAAACCAATGGCACTTGAACCTTGAGATAAAATCGAACCTAAATTGGTAGGAACAAAGTTTACACCTCCCAGTATTTTATCTAACCCTATTTTGTTACCATCTTTATATAATCCAACTACTGTAGCAAAACTAAATCCAGGGTTGACTAAAGTAACTTGGTTATTAATGGTCCTATACTCAAGTGGAGGATTATCACTGAGGCTTCTTGCTATTTTGTTGCTAATTTGCTCATCAGAAAAAAGGCTTGCTAAGAGTTGATGGTACAAGTTAGTAAACTCAGGGTTCGATTCTTCGATGGGTAGGCTACCATTTTCAAGCCTAGTTTGCATATAGTTACTTAAAACAACAAATGAAGGTTTTTCTAGAATGATAGGAATTAATTCTTTTTTCATGTCTATTGGAAAACTAAATAGTGACATTGAACCCATGACAAGTGATAAAAGGGTCGAATTGCAATCAATTGTAGTGCCTTCACTGCCAGGGCCATGGTATCCCATAAGAACAATTTGTTCGTTGGTGCTCACAAAGGAAGTGTAATAAGTGACCTGAGGCGATTTTATTGAAGCTGTCCCGGAGTCTAAGTTTATAGATTGGAAAGGAGTTGCAATGCTTAGCTCATTGAATTGAAAGCTCGAATTATTTGGCAAATCAATAGTAACTTCAAAACGTTCAACTTGATTTGATGTCGAATCATTTTCATTTTCTTTATATTCTTCTTTGGAACATCCTAAAATTCCGATAAGGACGAAAAAACATATATATTTAAGTTTCATAACATTCTAAATTTATTGGTTAAAAACAGTCAACTTCACCACGGTAGTAACGTCCGCCATTCAAATAGACACCGTCGTCATAGGTGCATTTAAGACTTTCGTACTCACCGTCATTATAGTTGAGTTGTAGATAGATATCCCCATTATCTTCAAGGATTTCATAAGTGCCATGTCCTTTGGCATTTTGGTGCATGGGGTCCCAGTTCGGGTCGGGAAAGTTCAAATAGCTGCCTCCATAAAAAGTAAACAGTCCATTTGAGCATAGGTTGAGTACCCGTTTTCGCTCATATCCGCCACCGCCAGGCGTATTTGAATAATAGCTCTCCATGTACGTCAGTTTGTAACCGACCAACTCGGCCTTTGCTTCTTCTAAATATGGTGAGGACAATACTACATTCGGATTCGCTTTTTTAAAAGCTACTGATGAAGCAACAAGTTTTGCCAATTCATTGGTTCGTTTGGTATATCTGGTTTCGTTTACCAATGAAAAAACTGCTATTCCCCTACCATGCGCATTAATTAAAGCAATCACTTTACCTTTTACGTTTTGCCCGTCCAACATTCCGCTATACATTCCTTCGACTTGATTTTCTCCAACCATTTGCAAGGGTCCCGAAGGTCGTAGGTTTACAGCTCCATCTTGCAGGCCTAAATTCATTTTATTCAACAACTCTTCTTGGTTTTTTTCAGGATGGAACATTAGAATCAATAGCCCCGCTTCTTTTGACGAGCTCATTACAAAAATGTCTTCGGTCTCTTGGCCAATCCAATTATGGGGTATGGTAAACGAAATACCATATTGTTGGTAGTCTACTTGGCCTGTAAATTGAGAAATACTGTTTAAAGTCGTCAATATGAATAATACATTTAATAACTTTTTCATTTTAGTAGCATTTACAATTACTCCAGCTCAAAATCGAGTTTCGCTTCAATGTTGGATAGAATGGTCTGGGTATAATTCCCTTTAGCAGCCAGATTCAGTTTTAAGCGTCTTTTACTGTAAACCCGCACAGTTACTTTTTCAACATTATCGATTAAAACCACGCGAACCAATTCTCCCCAACTAAAAGCAGAAGTCTTCGCTTTGCCAATGATCATATAGGTGGTATCATCTATTTTTTCAGAAGATTCAATGATTAGGCCCGATTCAGTAACAGATTGTCTGGCGTATTTTACGAGGTCTTTATAAGGTGCCTGATAGGTTCTCGATTCACCTGAGTGTAATGGTGCACTACGAATTTTGTTGATCCCGTTTTGTTGGGCCAAACCCATGTTTATACTTAAGATTAGAAACAGACTGAATAGAATTGTATTTTTCATTGTATTGAATTTTGTGTCAGCAAAAACTGACTGGTTAATATTTTAAGGGTTAATTATTGCTTGCATTGCCCAGCGGCAATCATTTTGATAGTAGGATTGAATCCGTTATTGACTATTATCGCTTCTTTTTGATTTTCTAAATGTTCTCGGGCAACGTTTTGTAGGGTACAATAATCAATAAGTCCATTGCCTTGAAAACTTAATTCGCCTCCAACCTGGCTTAGAGAAGTGAAACCATCTAGGGTTTTCAATGCAGGGTTAGAAGTGAGTTTTAGGTCTTCATTAATCTGTTCTAATTGGGGAAAACGGAGTATATCAAGCTTCGAATTTTCAGCAAGTTTGAGATTTTTTAGTGAAGTTAAATTCTCAAATGAAATTTCGATCAAATCACTGTTCTGATCAACGGTAAGATTTTCAATTCCTTCCAGGTGTTTAAAAAACTCTAGTGATTTGAAATTGGTATTTCCAATAGAAAGATTTGTAACCGAATTAAGATTCGCAAAAGCTTCAAAATCAATTAAGTTTCGAATACCATTCAGTCTTAAATGTCGCATCCTATCAATTCCAGAAAACCCTTCAAAGGTTTGAACAGCACTAACGGATTCAAAAATGACCTCACTATTTTCGCCGTTCAGTTGATCAAATCCAGATACTGTTTCTAAATTATTATTTGCGATTATGGCGATTCTTGGAACTGATTTTAATTGATTGAAGCCAGATAGCTCCTTTAGGTTAGTGTTTTGGAAAATACTCAGTTCCTCCCCAACTTGAACTAGATTATCAAAGACATTGACTTCTTGCAAGTTTGGATTTGATTCAATGCTTAGTTGATAGGCTATATCACTTATATTTTGCAAACCATCCAAACTTACCAAACGCTGATTGTCCTCAACCGAAATTGCGTCTGCTGATTCTAATTGACCTAAGGAAGCTATAGTCAACAAATTGGCATTGTCATTGATAATTAGTTCACCTCCAAGCGAAACAACATTCTCCAATCCTTCAAGGTTTTGAAGTCGGTTATTTCCAATGATTTCAAGATTTAACTGTAGAGAACCAACCCCTTCTAGGCCGATTAAGCTTTCTAACCTTTCATTAGATAGTATAGATACCTGCTCATTTATTCCTCTAACAGATGAAAGTTCTGATATACTGGTTAATAGGGAATTTCCTTCTATTGAAAGTAATCCCCCAATTTCAATCAGGTTCTGTAAACCATCCAAATTAGTCAAAGAGGTATATTGAATGGCTAGGAGTCCAGTGATACGATTGAGATTCGTAAGATTGGTAATATCTACCAATTCTTTAATTTCTAGAGCACCATTGATTTTGGTAAAACCTTCGTTTATAAAAGTTTCAATATCAGATTGTTCGCTAAAATTTAAAGAACCCTCAAACACTTTTTCATAGATTGTAAAGCCCGATAATTCAGAAGTGCTTTCAGTTTCGTCAGCATCTTTCGATACAATTTCCCAGAAATACTCTATCCCTGTGTCAAGACGGTCTATTACCAAGCTGTCAACTTCAATACTCTCGCCAACCTGTTCTAGATTTGTTGGGTCAGTTCCTAAAAAAACGTCATAGGTAAGATCATCTTCATCCGAATCCCTACCTTCCCACTTGAGTACAACATCTAAGAATTGATTTACGGTCTCTCCATTCAAAGGGGCAATTAGGATGGCTTTTTCTGGAGCGTTATTATCTTCATCATCAACCTGATCTATGATTTCTTCCTCAGGTTCTTCTTGAACGATTAAAGGCTCCATATTCTCTTCCTTGGCACAGCTTAGTGCCATAAAAAGGGCGAAAAGCAATACTGATTTTTTCATTTTTGATAGGTTTTAAATACTCCTGCAAGGTCAGTATTGCGCAACCTCAAAAAATCAGTTGAATAGTGTATTTCAGTGAATTAGGGTAAACCCTAGGTTTTTGGAAATTAGGATATAAGACCGGCATTCATTGCTGCCTTGATAAGACCTGCCGTATTTTTTACCCCAAATTTGGAAAGCAGATTGGTGCGGTGACTTTCGACCGTTTTAATACTTACAAAAAGTTTATTGGCAATCTCTGCATTGGTAAATTCTTCAGAGATATGCTGTAGTATTTCTTTTTCGCGACGCGTGAGTTTGGGAATGGAGCCTTTCGGTTTTGGGGTACCCAAAGAGTCTTGCAATAAGATGGTTTCAATTGCTCGAGGTAAGTATTGATTGCCTTTATCAACCAATCTGATGGTCTCGGCCAATTCGTTCTTATTGGTATTTTTTAGCAAATAACTTTTAGCACCATTGCGCAACATATTCTTGATAAAACCTGACTCGTTGTAATTGGAAACTGCAATTATCTTCATTTCAGGATAGGACTTGGACCATTCCGAACAGAGTTCTATGCCATTTGCCGTTTTTAGGTTGATATCCAACAACAGCACATTTGGTTGCTCGGTTTTCAGGTCTTCTTCACATAATACGGGATTGGACCAACTACCAGCTACTTCTATGTCATTGAATTCTGACAGCATCGTGGCCAAACCTTCTAAAATCATTTGGTGGTCATCAAGAATACCCACGGTTATCATGCGAAACTGGATTTAGGAAGGGTGATGGTAAAGGTGCTTCCTTCACCAGAGGACTCAATTTTCAAATCTCCTTTTAAGAAGGCCACGCGTGAGGCAATGTTTTGAAGGCCAATTCCACTCTTTGAAATTTTGGTATCAAACCCTTTTCCATTGTCTTCAATCACCAATTCTGTAAAGTCAGCGGTATGGTTTAGTTGTACCAATGTTTCGGTGGCTTCTGCATGCTTAACAATATTGTTCAGTAATTCTTGAACGATACGGTAAATAGCAGTCTCTTGTTCAACAGAAAAGCTGGGCTGTTCACCAAACGTCTGAAAGTCGATTGTTACCTTATTTGCCAATTGAATTTTACCCAAATGTTGGGTTATGGCCTCATTTAAGTTAAAGTTTTGAAGGGAGGGTGGTGCCAAATTATGGGATATACGACGTACTTGGTCAATGGCATTGTCAAGCATTCCCAAAGTATTCTCAACAGTCTCTGATTCACTCTTATTTAGTTTCTTACGATTTAATGAATCTACCTTAAACTTGATTACGGATAAATCGCCATTGATACCGTCATGCAAGTCCTGCGCCAAACGCACCCGTTCTTTCTCTTCACCAGAAACCAATGATTCCAACCGAATGATTTCTTGTTGGTTCTTGAGATTGGTGATTTCTTGTTCTTTTCGTTTTTGGCGCTCTTTGTTCAACCAAAAACTTACCGTCAATAAGATTGCTAATACGCCACCTAATCCGCCCCATAGCGCTAATTGGCGTTGTTTTTTGGCTAAGGTTAATTCTTGTTCTTTAATGGTAACTTCTTGCTCAGCTATTTCCCTTTCCTTCTTTTCGGCTTCATACTTTTTCTCAGCATTGACTAATACTTCTCTTTTTTCTTTCATATAAAAAGAGTCTTTCAAAGCATGATATGAGTTTAATAATTCGTAAGACCTATTGAAATTTTGAAGAGCTGCTTCAGTTCTGGACCAGTCCTTTAAGAATTCGACCCCTAAGGAAGGTATCGGGTTTTTTTTGTATAAACTGTCAAAGGATTTAAAATTCTTGTTTGCTCGATAATAGTTCTTTTGTAACAATTCATTTCTTCCTAGTAGACCATAACTTTCTATCAAAAAATAATTATTGTTGATTTCTTTTGCCAATTGGTTGGCCATTTCAAAGTCCTTTCTGGCCTTATTAAATTCTTTTTGCTCTGAGTTAAAGTAACCCCAAAGAACGTTGACCAAATAACAACTTTGAATATTGTTTGTTGCTTGACATAATGAATCGGCCTCCTTTAAATATTTCTTCGCTTTTGAGAATTCCTCTTCTTTTAAGTAAAATTCTGCTAGATTAACCATGGCAGCTCCCAGTACCATTGTGTTATTCGATTTTTTACTTGTTGAATAAGCTTTGTTCAGGTAATTAAGGGCTTCATCGCGTAAACCCGCATTGAGATAAGAATATGCAAGATTAAAGTATAGTCTGCTGACTTCGTTATAATTGTTCTCAACATAATTTATTGCTAATAGATTATACTCAATTTCCTTTTCCATATTGGTTGAATTCCCATAAATCAATGCAAGATTGGAATAAATGCTAGCCATGGATATGGAATCGGGATTTGTCTGGAATATGCTTAAGGACTCCTTAAAATAGTATTCGGCCGAATCCAAATTGGAATTATAATATAGCGCTAAGCCGTAATTGTTGTAAGCTTTAGCCAAAAAGGCATTTTCGTTTAAACGTGATGCCTTAGTTGTTTTTTTTGAATAGAAAAGAAATGAATCCAAATTAATCGTTTGGTACCATTCAGAAACGGATAATAACGCATCAACTTCTTCTTTTCCCGGCAACCCTTTATTTAAAAGTTGCTTTACACTGTCAATTTCCCGCTGTTGAGAATTAGCAATGTCCACCATTGATATTAAAAGCACCACAAAAAGTAGTTGTCTTGTTATCACACTTGGAATATTGGGTTGTTTTTCAAAAGTATGGTTCTTAAAAGATACACTTTTGAGGGTTAATGGCTAAAATGAAATTCAGGGTTTACCCTAGGCTTTTCTTAAACGGTAGTTTTCACAGCTACGATTTTTTCCAATAAATCGCTGAGGTGACTTTTTGTAGTAAAGGCGTTCATCAAGGTTGTACGTAAATAAAGCACTCCCCGGAGTTTAGTTTGCACCAGATAAAATTCACCATCTTCCAACAACAATTGTCGGATTCGGGCATTCAAATCGTTCAATTCCTCATTGGATTTAGAATCCTCAATAACCCTAAAACACAGAATATTCGATTGGGGCCATGTGGCCAATTCAAAACTTGGATGTTCCTGAACCATTTCAGCAAATTCTTGGGCCAAATCGTACTGCCGGGTCACAAATTCATCAAAAATAGCCTCACCATAAAATTTCAGTAATACGTACCAGTGTAGACTCATCATGGTTTTGGTGCATTCAAAGGTCTTTTTACCGCTTTGGTACCATTGGTCCTCCGCCGTATCATTTAGTAGATAATCCGCTTTTTGACTAAAGGTATGTTGGGCATGCCTTTTGTCCTTAAATAGCAGCGCAGTGGTTATGGTTGGCATGAGCATCATTTTATGGCCGTCAATCACCACTGAGTCAGCTTTATCGATACCCGTGACCAAATGCTTGTATTTTTTCGAATAAATCGCAGCTCCGCCATGGGCGCCATCAACATGAAACCAAATCTGTTTTGATTCAGCGAACTGGGCAATGGCATGTAAATTATCATAAGCACCGGTTGCCGTAGAAGGGGCAGAGCCTATAATAGCAAAGATTTCAATGCCTTTGGCCTTGGCCTGCTGAAAGCAGGTATTCAACAAATCGGTATTCAAGCTGTAGTCTTCCCCCGCAGGGACTTTTATAATACCCTGCTCTCCCAATCCCATTATTCTCGCTGCACGGTCAACACAATAATGGGCCTCCTCGCATACCATGATTCCCAATTGCCCTTTATGCCCTTCGTTCCAAACATCGTGTTTAACGATGGCTTTGCGAGCGGAAAGCAAGGCGGTGAGATTGGCCAATGTACCTCCTGAAGTGAGAAAACCTCCCGAATTTGAACCATAACCAATTTTGGCGCAAACTTTGTCCGTAACAATGCGTTCGATAGCCGATGGTGACATGCCCATCTCATATACAGCCATGCCATTGTTCAATATGGAACTGACCATGGAAGTCAATGCGGTAATAGGTGAGGGGGCAGCCACTTGGTGACCTACATATTTCGGGTGATGTGTATGGGTAGTCCGTTTTAATATTTCGGAGATGAACTCATCGTTTCTTCCATTTTCTAGAAAGTCCAGCCAAAACTTAAGCTCTTTTTCAGGGGTATTCCATCTAATGGTCTTTTCATTCTTGCCATTTGTGGTATTCGAAATATGATTGGCAAGTTCTTTTACAACTTCGGTGCTTAATTCTTCAAATGCTACCTCAGAGTAGAGTTTTTTGATTAAATCATTCTCCATCTGCTAAAAGTAAATGCTCCTAAAAAAGGAAACAAAAAAAACCGCCCCAAAATGGGGCGGTCTCCAACTTCAATGAAGTTATTTGAATTAGTCAAAAGTATACCCGTTGTCAGCTGCAACTTTTTCCGCAATTTGAGTTCGGAGTGCAACAACATTAGGATAGTTCGTGTATTTGGTAAAGCGTTTTAAGCCCATCAACATCATTTTTTGCTCATCACCTTCGGCAAATGAGATGATAGCTTCACGGCCCTTGCTATTTATCAATTCCACAGCGTTGAACAGATACAACTTAGCCATGGCAATCTGTGTTGTTTGGGAAGCTGCTCCAAATCGTTTTACGTTTTTCTCTGTTCTTAAAATCGTAGACTCTGCCATGTATATCTCAATTAAGATATCTGAGGCAGCGGTCAACAATTGTTGATGGCTTTCCAAATCGGCACCAAATTTCTGTGCAGCTGAACCAGCGACCATTAAAAATACTTTCTTCAATCTAGCGATAAGGTCCTTTTCTTCAGAAAACAATTCAGAGAAATCCATACTGCCAAAAGAAGGAACACCCATCAATTCATCAGCAACAGCTTTCGCAGGATTCAACAAATCAACATGACCTTTCATTGCTTTTTTAACCAACATACCAACAGCCAACATTCTATTGATTTCGTTCGTACCCTCGTAAATACGAGCAATTCTAGCGTCTCTCCAAGCTGATTCCATTGGCGTTTCTTCTGAGAAGCCCATACCACCAAAGATTTGGATTCCTTCATCGGAACAATTTTGAATATCTTCAGAAACCGCTACTTTAAGAATTGAGCATTCAACGGCATATTCTTCCACACCTTTGAGCTCTGCTTCTTGATGTGTATTTCCGTTTGCAATCCTAGCTTCGATTCTATCCTCTATATTTTTGGCTGCTCTATATGAGGCGGAAACCCCGGCATAACAATTTGTTGCCATTTCGGCAATCTTTGATTTGATTGCGCCAAAGTTGATAATTGGAGTCTTGAACTGACGACGCTCATTGGCATAATTGATAGCCGTATCGATTACCCTTCTTTGGGAATCCAAACAAGCAGCCGCTAGTTTAATACGCCCAACGTTTAAGGCGTTCATTGCAATCTTGAATCCATTTCCACGCTCAGAAAGCATGTTTTCAACCGGAACTTTGGTGTCATTGAAGAAAACTTGTCTTGTTGAAGAAGCACGAATACCTAATTTGTGCTCTTCCTCACCTAAGGTGATTCCATTTTCTGGGTCATTTTCTACAATGAAACCTGTAATATTCTTATCATCTTCAATTCGAGCGAAAACGATGAAAAGCTTACAGAACCCTGCATTTGAAATCCACATTTTCTGCCCATTGATTTTATAATGGGTTCCATCTTCAGATAGGGTAGCAGTGGTTTTTCCTGAATTGGCATCACTACCTGCACCAGGCTCCGTCAAACAATAGGCGCCAAACCATTCACCAGAGGCTAATTGTGGCACGTATTTTTTCTTCTGCTCTTCAGAACCATAAAGGGTAATCGGCATTGTACCGATACCAGTATGTGCTCCAAAAGCAGTTGAGAATGAACCAGAACCACTTGAAATAAATTCACAGACCAACATGGTAGAAACAAATCCCATATTCAGGCCACCGTATTCCTCAGGTACCGAAACGCTTAAGAATCCAAGTTCTCCAGCTTTTCTCATGCACTCTTCAGTGTAGCCGTAATCTTTGGACTCAAATCGATTTCTATGGGCAACAATCTCTCGGTCATTAAATTCCTTCACCGATTCGCGCATCATTTGCTGCTCCTCAGAAAAATCTTCTGGTGTAAAAACATCCTCACAGTCAGTTTCCTTAACGATGAACTGCCCACCACGTAATATTTCTTTATTTAAAGTATCTGTACTCATTGCAATTATTTTGTTTCTATTAATTTAAAAATTCAAAGACTCCAGCTGCACCTTGGCCAGTACCCACACACATGGTTACCAAACCGTGTTTTCCTTTCATATTTCGTTTTCTCATCTCATCAAATAGTTGAACTGAAAGCTTGGCTCCTGTACATCCTAGTGGGTGCCCAAGTGCAATGGCTCCTCCATTCGGATTTACGATTTCAGGATTTAATCCCAATTCTCGTATCACCGCAAGGGATTGCGAAGCAAAGGCTTCGTTCAATTCAATCAGTTCAATAGCGTCTTGTGAAAGTCCAGCTTGTGCCAAGGCTTTTGGCACCGCCTTAACGGGGCCGATACCCATTATTCTTGGCTCTACACCTGCAGCGGCATAACTGACCAAACGAGCTTCTGGTTCAAGGTTAAGTTCTTTGACCATCTCTTCGCTCATGACCATCACAAATGCAGCTCCATCACTGGTTTGAGATGAGTTACCTGCAGTAACAGTACCATTAGCGGCGAATACCGGACGCAATTTGGCCAAGGCCTCGATTGATGTTCCTGCCCTAGGACCTTCATCTTTACTGACCGTAAACTTTTTGGTGGCTTTTTTACCACTTGCATCCACGTAGGTTTCCTCAACTTCAATAGGAACAATTTGCTCTTGGAACCTATCCTCTGCAAGGGCCTTTAAGGCTTTCATATGCGAATGATAGGAGAATTCATCTTGATCTTCTCTTGAGACCTTGAATTCTTTGGCAACCGCTTCTGCAGTATTACCCATACCCCAGTAGTAATCTTCGTGACCAGAATTCACCAAATCGTAGTTCAATTCTGATTTGTAACCGGTCATTGGTACGGAACTCATACTTTCAACACCACCAGCGATAATACAATCGGCCATACCTGCTTGAATTTTAGCAGAGGCAATTCCAATGGTTTCCAGTCCTGAAGAACAAAAACGATTAACTGTAACACCGGGCACATCAACGATATTCAATCCCATAAGTGAAATCAATCGCGCCATATTAAGTCCTTGTGATCCTTCTGGCATTGCATTACCAACGATTACATCATCAATTCTTGATTTGTCGAAATCTGGTAATTGCGCAACCAAATGTTCAATTGTCTCAGCAGCCAATTCGTCCGCTCTCTTAAAACGGAAGCCACCTCTTTTTGATTTACCTACAGCAGTTCTGTAGCCTTTAACTATATATGCAGTTTTCATTTTATTAGCTTTTGGCTATAAGCCCATGGCTTACAGCGAAATATTAATTTCTTAAAGGTTTTCCGGTCTTGAGCATATGTTCGATACGCTCCAGTGTTTTACGTTCTCCGCAAAGCGATAGGAAAGCTTCGCGTTCGATGTCCAATAAGTATTGTTCACTTACATAGCTTGGTTCTGATAAATCACCACCGGCCATGACATACGCCAATTTATTGGCAATCTTTTTATCGTGTTCACTGATATAGTTACTGGCTTCCATTGAATCCGTACCAACCAAGAACATACCTAAAGCTTGTTTACCAAGAACCTTAACGTCACGTCGCGCTGGTGGTTGGGTATACCCTTGTTCCGCCATCAACTTCGCGTAGGCTTTGGCCGTTGCAATTTGTCGGTCTTTATTGACAACAATTACGTCTTTTCCTTTTTGAAGGATTCCCAAATCAAAGGCTTCATAAGCTGAAGTCGAAACTTTGGCCATACCAATGGTCAAGAAATATTCTTGAAGGATGTTAAGCTCCACGTCACCTGGCCTAAAAGAATCAGATGCCCTCATGGCCATCTCTTTAGAACCACCACCGCCTGGGATGACACCAACACCAAATTCAACCAAACCGATGTAGCTTTCAGCAGCTGCTACAACTTTATCAGCATGCATGGTGATTTCACAACCGCCACCTAAAGACATACCGTGGGGCGCAGCAACTGTCGGTATTGACGAATAACGCAAACGCATTACCGTATCTTGGAACATCTTAATGGCCATGTTCAACTCGTCATACTCTTGCTCAACGGCCATCATGAAAATCATGCCAATGTTTGCGCCAACAGAGAAATTGGCAGCTTGATTACCGACCACTAAACCTTGAAAGTCTTTTTCAGCAATATCAATGGCCTTGTTCAAACCAGTAATGACATCGGCACCAATGGTGTTCATTTTAGATTGGAATTCGACATTTAAAATGCCATCTCCAAGGTCTTCTACAACAACTCCAGCATTTTTGAATACTTCATTCGATTTGCGAATGTTATCCAAGATGATAAAGGAATCCTGCCCTGGAATTTTTTCCATTTTCTTGGATGGAATATCGTAGTAGTAACTGGCACCATCCTTCACAGTGTAGAAAGATTCAATACCAGCTGCCTTCATATCCATTACCCAATCAGCAACCTTAAGCCCTTCAGCTTCAACAAATTCAATCCCTTTATCAAGACCTACTGCATCCCAAATTTGGAATGGACCATGTTCCCAGCCGAAACCAGCACAGGTCGCATCATCAATTTTGAACAATTCATCCGTGATTTCAGGTATTCTGAGTGAAGCATAGGAAAACAATGCACCAAAACTTTTTCTAAAGAATTCACCAGCCTTATCTTTTCCATCACTCAATACGGAGAATCTGTCCGCAACATTGTCAATTGATTTGGTCAATTCAAGTGTTGCGAATTTGGCGCTCTTTTTAGAACGGTACTCCAAAGTGTCCAAATCAAGGGAAAGTATTTCCTTTTTTCCTTCGGCATTTACCGATTTCTTGTAGAACCCCTGGCCTGTTTTACTGCCCAACCACTTGTTTTCCATCATGGTATTGATGAATTCCGGCATTTTAAAGACATCGCGACGCTCATCATCTTTACAGTTCTCGTAAAGTCCGTTACCTACATGTACCAAAGTGTCCAAACCAACGACATCAACCGTTCTGAATGTGGCCGATTTTGGTCTACCAATTAGTGGACCGGTTAATTTATCAACCTCTTCAATGGTCATGCCCAATTCTTTCATGGCGTGGAACAGCGAGAAAATCCCGAATGTTCCAATCCTGTTTCCAATAAAGGCAGGGGTGTCTTTGGCAACAACAGAAGTCTTGCCTAAGTATTGCTCACCGTAACCGTTCAAGAAATCCAATACGGACTGATCCGTTTTTGGACCAGGAATGATTTCAAAGAGTTTTAAATAGCGAGCAGGGTTAAAGAAGTGTGTTCCGCAGAAGTGTTTCTGAAAATCATCACTACGCCCTTCACTCATAAACTTGATGGGAATACCCGAGGTATTTGAAGTAATCAAAGTTCCTGGGGTACGGTGTTTTTCAAGGTTTTCAAAAACTTGTTTTTTGATATCCAACCGTTCCACCACTACTTCGATAATCCAGTCGACGTTTTTCACTTTGGCAATGTCATCTTCAAGATTTCCTGTGCTGATGCGCTTAGCAAAGTTCTTATGATAAATAGGGGAGGGCTTTGATCTTAAAGCCTTAGTCAGTGCTTCGTTCACCAAACGATTTCGAACCACTTTGTCATTTAAAGAAAGGCCCTTAGCCTTTTCCTTATCATTTAGTTCCCTAGGAACGATATCCAGTAATAATACTTCGACCCCAATATTGGCGAAGTGGCATGCAATACCACTACCCATTATACCAGAACCGATTACGGCAACTTTGTTGATATGCCTTTTCATGTTAAGTTTTGAGTTTTATTCAGTTGTTGTTTTCGTGTAAATTTTCTTGTCTTGAATAAGTTTGTTGATGACTTCAACGGTTCTATAAAATCCGTCAAGATTATCATCATTCAATTGTTCCCTGACCGCATCATTGAACTGCATGACCACCTCTTTTGAGTCTTTGCGTTTTTCAACACCTAAGGCAGTCAAATGGATTAGAACACCGCGGCCGTCATTGGGGTTTGGTCTTCTTTCGATATAACCACGACTTTCTAAAGTGTTTAAAATTCTAGAAAGACTAGTAGCTTCCATTCCCATTCTTGGGCCCAAGGCCGTACTAGGGGTACCTTTTTTAGAGTCGATGCTCAACAAGGTGAAGCCTATGGCCATGGTCAGTCCATAGTTTTTGGCTTCTTCATTGTACAATTTTGTCACGGCCTGCCAGGTTGCACGCAAGGCCCAGTCGATTGTCAAATCCCTCATAGAACAAATTTCGATGCCAAATATAGAAAAAATTTATTATGCATGCATAATAAATTCGTTAAGCTGTAGCACCGAAAATATTCTTGATTCAAGGAAACCGAACTTACTTCAGTCCCCTTCGCTCAATCTCTTTTTTGAAGTTTTTGTAGTTTAAAAAAACAGGCAGAAGTGTTACTGGGCCAACGATAAAGGGTACTGCTGTCGCAAATTGAAAGTTCCCTTTTTCAACGCTATAGAGTAGGGTACCTACGTAGAAAGCAAGGAGTGCAATCCAAATAATTCCCAAGGCAATCAATACCGTTTTCAGGCCCTTGGTGGTTTTGACCAATTTTTCATCGTCGTACTTTTCAAAGCCCATCTTACTGCAATTAAATGTAGAATTAATGCATTATCGACCGTAGATGTCGTTGTACAAATCCATGTACATTTCTTTTATGATTTTACGGCGCAACTTCATGGTTGGAGTCATATGGCCATCATCAACACTCCAAACATCCGGTGTCAATCGAAACTGTTTCACCTTTTCCCATTTTGCAAAGTCTGAATTGGCATCATCCACCTCTTCTTGAAGTTTCGCAATGACCTTATCATTCACAACTACATCAGAATTCTGACCGATGGTAATGTTGTTTTCCTCACACCAGGTTTGCAGGTACTCAAAATTAGGTTGAATAAGGGCAGCAGGCATTTTTTCTCCTTCTCCCACAACCATAATCTGTTCAATGAATCGGGATTGTTTAAATCGATTTTCCAGCAACTGTGGAGCCACATACTTACCTCCCGAAGTTTTGAACATTTCTTTTTTACGGTCCGTGATTTTTAATATTCCGTTGGCGTCTATTTCGCCAATATCCCCGGTATGGAAATAACCATCTTTGATAACTTCGGCGGTTTTATCTGGGTCTTTGTAGTATCCTTGCATGACGTTTGGTCCTTTACAAAGAATCTCACCGTCATCGGCAATTTTAACTTCCACACCTTCAATAGGTCTACCCACACTGCCAATTTTCCAGCCACCACCTTCTTGTTGGTTCACTGAGATTACAGGAGAAGTTTCGGTAAGGCCGTAGCCTTCCATTACGGGCATTCCCGCAGCACCAAACACACGTCCGAGCCTAGGTTGTAGCGCAGCACTACCAGAGACCAACATTTCTATCTCACCGCCAAGGGCATCTTTCCATTTACTGAAAATCAGTTTTCTGGCAAGCCCTAATTTCTTTTCGTAAAACCAGCCATTTTTTCCATAAGGCTCGAACTTAAGCCCAAGGTCTACAGCCCAGAAGAAGAGTTTCCTTTTAATACCTTCCAATTCTTCCCCTTTACTGACAATGGCATCGTAAACTTTCTCCAACAATCGTGGAACAACTGTCATCACATTTGGATGTACTTCCTTGGCATTTTCAGATATTTTGTCCAATCCTTCTGCAAAATAGATTTGAATTCCGCAGTATTGGTATAAATACAGTATCATGCGTTCAAAAATGTGACACACAGGAAGAAAACTTAGGGCAGAAGAACCACCCTGTAGGGGTACCCTTTTTTCACTTGCCAGTACATTTGAGACAATATTGTTATGCGATAACATGACCCCTTTTGGACGCCCTGTTGTTCCTGAAGTATAAATGAAGGTCGCCAAATCATCTGGTTTGATTTCTGCCTTTCTTTCCTCTACCTCATTCTGATTTGATTCATCCTTACCCTTATCCAGAACTTCACTCCAATGATTGCAATTTTTTAATTCATCAAAAGAAAAGACATCTTCTAGTTTTTTAGTATTTCCACTAACTGCAAGTACTTTTTTCAATACATCTTCACAGGATACAAAACAGTACTTAGCTTCTGAATGGTTCAGTACGTACTGATAATCTTCTTCTGAAATGGTAGGATATATGGGTACTGTCGTGGCACCAATTTGAAGTGCACCGATATCCATTATGTTCCACTCCGTTCGGTTCGTCATCGAAATGATGGCGATTTTATCTCCTTTTTTAACACCCATTCGCAATAGTCCACGACTTATTGCATTGGCCTTGGCCAAATAGTCTTTGGTTGAGGTAGCTTCCCATTTGCCATTTTTCTTGGTGACCAAAGCTTTGTCAAGATTATATTTTTCTAATTGGTAATACGGGAAATCGAAGAGTCGGGTTACTTGAGTCATATTAAGTTTCTGTAAGGAAATTGCAAAATAGGGAAAGAAAACTGTTTTATAAAATGGATTTAATGATTGAACTGCAATTTTTTTGAGGGATTAATAATTGGAGTTTTGGACACAAGTTATTAGGGTAAACAGCATCTTAATTGTTATAAACTAAAACACATATGCACACAATTACTTTAAAATCCTTTAAATCAAATATTTATGAAAGTAAGCGTTGTGCCTTTTTTCCTTCTAGTATCTTTTTTGTTGATTTCTTGTTCTTCAGACGAGTCCGATGAACTTGAAATTTTATTTACCGATGAAGATTCGGATACTGAGGGAAACAATCCCCAAGACAACGGTAATGGCGAAATGATTGGAGATTTCCTTGCAACTGATTATTCCATACTTAATGAATCCCTCAGTCTAGACGAAAATCTTGAGCAATATGTTGTAAACCTTCCAAATTACTTTTTGGATAATCAGCTTCAAGATGAAGATAATAGCCCTAACAATAATCCTGTTTCAAACATTGGGGCTACCCTGGGTCGCGTTTTGTTTTATGACGAACGGTTATCGGCAAATAACACGATTTCTTGTGCTTCTTGCCATTTGCAGGCAAACGGTTTTTCAGACCCTGGGCAGTTTAGCATTGGCTTTGAAGGAGGACTCACTGGTAGAAACTCAATGGGACTAGCAAATGCAAGATTTTATGAAAACGGCACTTTCTTTTGGGATGAACGTGCTGCATCCTTAGAGGAACAGGTTTTGTTACCCATTCAAGATGAAATTGAAATGGGACTGACCCTTGATGAAATGGAGCAAAAGCTTCAAGCCGAGGAGTATTACCAGGTCTTATTTCGAATGGTTTACGGTGATGAAGAGGTGACCGCAAGCCGTGTTTCATTAGCATTAGCCCAGTTTGTCAGGTCTATGGTATCTTACCAATCACGTTATGATGAAGGACTTGCCCAAGTAAATGATGAAGAAGATAATTTTCCGAATTTCTCGACCTCTGAAAACCGTGGGAAGCAGTTATTTTTTAGTAACCAGACCCGATGTTCGGATTGCCACCATACCAACGCATTTGTTGGAGATGCAGCGCGCAACAATGGGCTTGATGCCTTATTGGTTGATTTGGGAGTCGCAGGTGTTACCGGCAACAATAATGATAGAGGGGAGTTCAAGGTAAATTCTTTACGCAATATTGCATTGACGGCACCCTATATGCATGATGGGCGATTCGCAACGTTAATGGATGTGGTGGAACATTACAATAGTGGTGTTCAAAACAGCCCTGATTTAGATAATCGACTTCGTAACAATAATAATATGGTTCGTCGATTAAATCTAAGCGATGCTGACAAACAGGCTTTGGTTGACTTTATGGAGACCTTAACGGACAATAGCTTTATCAATGATCCGAAATTCTCAGACCCGTTTATCAACTAGAATTTGAGTTTCATGCCTTCATGTGAAGCTTTAAAACCCAAGCTTTCATAAAACCGAAGGGCATCCGGTCTTTTTTTGTCCGTGGTCAATTGCACCAAATGGGCGCCTCTTTCCTTAGAACGATTGATGGCCCATTCGAACAATACTTTACCAAGCCCTTTGCCTCGTTGGCTTTCGTGTATGCGAACCTGTTCAATTTGTGCACGTATACCACCTTGATAGGTTAGATATTGTATAAATGAAAGTTGTAAGGTGCCGATGACCATTTCTGATTCGTCTTCCATGACGACCAGTTCTTGGTATGGGTCGGTGTTTATGCTTTCAAAAGCTTTGAGATAGGCGTTGGGTAATGGGTTTCGAAACTCTTCACGTTGACTACCCAATTTATCATTCGCCAGCATCTCTACAATGGCCGCTACATCGTTTTTGTTTGCAGGTCTAATTTTCATATGCCTGAAGGTAGCTAAAAGAACGAATCCAAGAAAATTCAAATACCTTTAGAAAAATCCAAACCAACTAATAATGAGAAAGAGGTTTATAGTTCTTTTGGCGATAGTTCTAGTACTGGGATTATACATCCTGTATATTTTTAACTCCACCGGCTATTTTAGAAAGATTGAAAACAAGATGCAGGGTTCAATTCTAAAAGAAATCCCAATTGCTGGGGTGGAGGATATCACTGTAGATGAGGATGACAATTTTGCCATTTTTATTTCCTACGATCGGGCTGCAGAGCGTGATGGTAATCCTAAGCGGGGCGGTATTTACACTATGGACCTTGGTGATGAAAACCTTGCAGTAACTGCATTGTCAGAACAAATGGATTTGGATTTATTACCTCACGGTATTAGTCTATTTCAAGTAGATAGTACAAAACACAAGTTGTTTGTGGCCAATCATGCCGATGGGGAAAGTGTTGAGGTCTTTGATTTGTTTCATACCGATAGTTTGGTTCATGTAAAGACAATTAAAGATGAAATGATTTATGCCATAAACGATTTGGTAGCGGTATCAGAAAACGAATTTTATTTCACCAACGACCATTATTACGAAAACACACTAGGGAGGCTGGCAGAGAATTATTTGGGCTTGGCAAAATGCGAGACTGTTTACTTTGACGGGTCTGATTATACGGTTGTGGATAATTCGCTGGCCTATGCGAACGGAATAAACTACGATGCAAATCGAAATTTACTATTTGTCGCCTCTCCAAGGGGATTTAAAATCATAGTATTCAGCAGATTAGAAGATGGCAAGTTAGACTATTTGGACACCATTGATACGGGTACAGGAGTTGATAATCTTGAATTTGACAAAGACGGAAATATTTGGTCGGGTTCACATCCAAATCTTTTGGCCTTTACCGCATATGCAAAGGGAAAATTACCTAATGCGCCCTCAGAAATTGTTAAGATTGACTACCGTGGTCAAGGTGATTATTCTGTAGAAACGACCTTTTTAGATGATGGTGCTAAGGTTTCTGCCACCTCTGTAGCAGCTCCTTACAAGGACTTAATCCTTGTCGGTAATGTTATGGATGACCATTTTTTGATTCTGAAAAATTAATTTTGGTTACCACATTTAAACAATCCGACTTTTTAAGAATTTGAACACCCCATTGTGATTCGATTCATGTTCGCAAACATGAAACCATTTACAGTAGTTGTTCGTCGGACCCCATGGAAATTCGCCATCCACCGAGAACAACCAATCATCATCCCTTTTCTTGAATTCTGACAGGGTGTTTTCACGAATAGTGGTCATTTCTTCGAGGTAGTAATCCAATGGTTTTCCTTTGATTTCGGCCCTGCCTCGGTCACCGAGCATAGAGGCTGCACCAAACTTTATTAAATCTGCTTCAGGAAAGTCCCCCCATTTTTTATTGTCAAACGTATTGATTTGATAAAAACGTTCAGTAGCGGCCAAATGCATTAACATTGCCCCAATTGTATTGGCATTGTCATCGATTAAATAGTCAAGGTCAGAAATGCTCATTCCTCGAACCGGACTAAGCATAACTTCCCGCATCCAGTTCATCATTGAAACCAAGGTTCCAATATTTGGAGAAAATCCCTCCCTCGGGCCGATAATATTCATGTTCTCAAAAGTTGGTAAAGCACTGGCAATCGGTAATGAAGAAGCCCCCATGAGTGGTGCCGAAACTGCTCCCATGGCCAATAGTGAACTGTTCTGAATAAATTTTCTTCGGTTGAGCGGTGTTTTCATTTGTTCTCGTTTTACCTTAAAGGTAATCGAAAACACCTTGTAAACCATGTGGACAAGTAAACCGTGTTGATATCAATTAGGCATTGGTCTTTTCAACCCATTCCCTTGCATTAATAAAGGCTTGAATCCATGGGGAAATGGTATCGTTCCTATCTTTTGGGTAGTGCGCCCAGTTCCAAGGGAAAATGCTACGTTCAATATGTGGCATGGTTACCAAATGGCGGCCGGTTTTGTCGGTTAGCATGGCTATATTATAATCACTGCCATTGGGATTGGCGGGATATGCTGCATACCCATATTTTGCAACGACCTCATAGTTGTCCTCGCTCATTGGTAAGGCGAATTTTCCTTCCCCATGGCTAATCCAGACCCCTAAGGTTGCTCCCTCCAAATTCGATAGCATTACGGAATTGTTTTCCTGAATCTTTACCGATGTAAAATTGCTTTCGTGCTTACCTGAATCGTTATAGGTCATTTTGCCATGTTGTGCTCCATGCTCTGGATTAATCAAATCCAACTCCATAAAGAGTTGGCAACCGTTACAGATTCCAACGGAGAGTGTATCAGGTCGTGCAAAGAAATCCATAATGGCCTTGTTGGCGCGTTCGTTGTATTTGATGGCACCGGCCCATCCTTTTGCAGAACCCAAAACATCAGAATTGGAGAATCCGCCAACGGCTCCTAAGAATTGAATGTCCTTTAAATCTTCCCGGCCAGAAATCAAATCGGTCATATGTACATCCTTCACATCGAACCCAGCCAGATACATGGCGTGAGCCATTTCCCGCTCCGAGTTGCTTCCTTTTTCGCGGAGAATAGCCGCTTTAGGCCGTTCATTTCGACTACCTTCAATGACCGGGAGGCTGAGCGGAGTCGTAGCCGGAAAGGTATATGTTAAAGGCTGGTTCTTATAGTTTTCATATCGGTCTTTGGCCAGTCCATTGGCTGTTTGTTTGTCATCCAACAGATATGACGTCTTAAACCAAGTATCACGAAGTGAAGCGATGTTCAATCCCATTTCAACACCATGATTTTTTAACTTCAAGGTCCCTTCTTTAATTGGACTGCCGAGCCTCACCAAATCAATGCCTGCAGACATCAATCGTTCTGAGGTGGTATCATTCATTTGTAATACCAGACCAATATTTTCTGAGAATAAAAGTTTAATGGTATCGGGCTCTCCAATGGCAGTCAAATCCAGTTCTGCCCCCAAATCGTTGTCCGCAAAACAGATTTCCAAAAGGGTGGTTATTAATCCACCAGAACCAATATCATGACCTGAAATGATGTTCCCAGCTTTGATTTCTGCTTGAATAGCATCAAAAGCTTTTTTGAAGTAGGCAGAATCCATAACGGAAGGCGCTTCGCTACCCACCGCATTTAACACCTGGTTGAAACTGGACCCACCCAATTTATGTTGGTCTTTGCTGAGGTTGAGATAAAAGACATCCCCACCATCTTTTTGCAAGACAGGTTCTACCACCTGTTTTAAATCTGAGCAATGTCCTGCTGCTGAGATAACCACCGTACCTGGAGCAATGACCTCTTGATCTTTGTATTTCTGCTTCATACTCAAAGAATCCTTACCGGTCGGAATGTTGATGCCCAATTCGATTGCGAATTCTGAACAGGCTTCTACGGCATCGTACAAACGCGCATCTTCGCCAGGGTTTCTGCACGGCCACATCCAATTCGCGGAGAGTGAAACCGATTTCAATTCCTCTTCCAAGGGTGCCCAGATGATATTGGTCAAGGCTTCTGCGATACTATTGCGACTACCGGCTACGGGGTCAATCAATCCTGAAACAGGGGAGTGACCGATACTGGTTGCCAATCCTTCCTTTCCCTTAAAATCAAGAGCCATAACTCCACAGTTGTTCAATGGTAGCTGAAGTGGGCCAGCACATTGTTGTTTGGCCACACGACCACCAACACAGCGGTCAACTTTGTTGGTCAGCCAATCTTTGCAAGCTACGGCTTCCAATTGTAAAACGTTTTCGAGATAATCATGAAAGTGCTCAAGGCTGTATTCACCATCGCGATACTGAACATTAAGCTTCGAATCTTCCATTATGGTCTTTGGTGAACTGCCAAACATATCGGCCAGTTCCAAATCCATGGGTTTGTTGCCTGTAGTGCTGCTTTCAAAAGTAAAACGGTGGTCACCGGTAACTTCGCCAACTTCAAATAGGGGAGAGCGCTCCCGGTCTGCAATCTTTTTTAAGAGGTCGATATCTTTTTGTCCGATAACAAGACCCATGCGTTCTTGGCTCTCGTTGCCTATGATTTCTTTGTTGGAAAGGGTTGGGTCACCAATAGGCAACTTGTCCAAATCAATTTTACCCCCAGTTTCTTCGACCAATTCTGAGAGGCAATTTAGATGTCCGCCAGCTCCGTGGTCATGAATGGAAACAATAGGGTTCTCCTCTGATTCGACCATACCACGAATGGCATTGGCCGCTCGTTTTTGCATTTCAGGATTACTTCGTTGTACAGCATTCAACTCTATCGCGGATTCAAACTCACCGGTATCAGCACTTGAAACTGCAGCACCACCCATACCAATACGATAATTGTCACCACCCAAAATCACTACTTTGTCTGATTTGTTGGGTGTTTCTTTTATGGCTTGTTCTTCCTTGCCATATCCGATGCCCCCTGCTAGCATGATGACCTTGTCGAAGCCAAGGCGAACTTGGTCACTGAACGGAGTCGAAGTGACTTCATTGGAATTCGTTCCTTCGGCATTTCGACTACGCTCAATGACCTCGGCATGTTCAAAAGTGAGCAAGGAACCGGAAATCAAGGGTTGTCCGAACTTATTTCCAAAATCTGATGCACCATTACTTGCTTTTATGAGGATATCCATTGGGGTTTGGTACAACCAATCCCTTTCTGGAAACGCATTTTCCCAAGACTTCGTGGATTGAGCGGAGTCGAAATCTCGCTCAAGACGCGAATACGACGTCATATAAACTGCGGTGCCCGCCAAGGGTAAACTACCCTTACCACCTGCAAGACGGTCACGAATTTCACCTCCTGAACCTGTTGCGGCGCCATTGAAAGGTTCAACAGTGGTTGGAAAGTTGTGCGTCTCTGCTTTGAGCGATAAAACGGAGTCAAATTCTTGTTCTTCGTAGAAATCAGGTTTATCGGCAGTCTTCGGTGCAAACTGCACGGCTTTTGGTCCTTTGATAAAGGCCACATTGTCTTTATAAGCCGAAACAATGCCGTTTGGATGTTCCTGAGAAGTTTTTTTGATGAGTTTAAATAAAGATGTTGGTTTTTCCTTACCATCTATGACAAAAGTGCCATTAAAGATTTTATGGCGGCAGTGTTCTGAGTTCACTTGGCTAAACCCAAAAACCTCGGAGTCTGTGAGCTTGCGACCCAATCGTTGGGCCAATTCTTCTAGGTAGGTAACTTCTTCTGGGCTCAGGGCCAGCCCTTCTTGTTGATTATAGGCAGCGATGTCGTCAATTTCTAAAATGGGCTCTGGACTCACGGCAATTGTAAAAATGTCTTGATTGAGTTCAGCATACTTTTGAAAAAGCATAGGGTCAAAGTCGGTAAAGGCTTCTTCAACCGCTATATATTCCTCGATTCGTATAATTCCCTGTACCCCCATATTTTGGGTAATCTCAGTAGCATTGGTGCTCCATGGGGTGACCATGGCTGCTCGAGGACCAACAAAAAAGGCGTCGAGTGACGCCGCTTCTAGTTGAGGTTGGTTGCCAAATAACCAGCTAAGTTTTTCTTGGTCTTTTTGTGAAAGTTCTTGGTTGGTCTGTAGTGCGAAAACCTTACTAGAGGGGTCTCCGAAAAAGTGAATCATGTCAGCCATTTTGGAAAGACGCAAAGTTATCAAAATGTGCAGTGATTTGGAAGCTGGAAATTTGGAGTTGTTAACTAGGTTTGTTGATAGTGTATGATTCTTTTACAATCGGAAATTATACCGCACTTTCAGAAGTAGCTGACGGTTTTGTAATGTCCATGGTTGTTGGTTTAACCCGTTGAAGGTATTGTTGTTGTATACCAAGAACACATCACCTAAGGGGGAGAATATCCAATGAATACGTGCATTTAACCCCAATACCCGGCTATCGGTGTCGTATTGCAGATAGCTGTTCAACTGTAGGTTAGAGGTCACATTAAAGCGCACTCGTAGCCCTGCCAGGGTCTGGTTGAAGTCGCCAAAGGGCAATCGTGCCCGATTGTGCAAGCCGTTAAATTCAAAAGCCAACAAGGCACTCGGGTTCCAGTTTAGGGTCAATTCAAACTCGTCTAGATTTCCATCATAAAAACTTCCGAACCACCAGGTTGCTTGACCACTTAAACGCCGTTTACGGGCAAATTCACCCTCTAAGCGATAGCGCATAAAATTATACTCCCCAACGGGAATGGTTACCCCATCAGAAATTTCAAAAGGCTGTACGATATTCTCACCAACAGGCCGAATATTCGCCTCAATACGGTCTCCACTTTCCAACCGCCAATTTATTGGGGCGGTGAATACACTGTATGATTGCCAGGGTCCCGAAATGTTGTTGATGTAGGTAATGAACAACTGATTGAACATTTGACGCAGCCAAGGGGCTTTAGGGCGTGGCGCGAAGGTACCACCAATACGATAGCTATTTACACCTCGACGGGGTACAAAGCCTAAAGAAGGGTCAAAATCCTCGCCTATTCGCGCATAGGTCAGGGCGATATCCCATCGGTCATTCGGGTAATCAATCTTAAATCCCGCAGCGGAGCGATCACCTGATAAATCGGCCCTGTCGGTAAATAGGGCCCAACCTCCGACCAAAAAGTTCTTATCCCCATTAAATCGCGTAGTCTGAAATGTAAAATCCGCACCGGTCATAAAGCTCCCCTCACGGCCCAGAGGGTCACCTGAAGAGGCAATAATACCAACTGAACTTTCCTTTAATACATTTCTACGAACGCGAACAACACCCATGTTGGTGGCGCCAAAATTTTCATTGTTCAAATCAAAGTCATTGGTTCGAATACCGAGTGCCCCAAAGGCGGTCTTGCCGATTCGGCCATTTAACTTGGTACCGGCAATAACCGGAATTTGAACATTGTTTCGAAGCCCAATTCTTCTGCTGAAAAAGGGTAGTACGGTGCTTCTACCCGTACCAAAACCAAATTCGAAAATGTCGGAACCTTCAAGAAAAAAGGTCCGTTTCTCTGGAAAGAACAAAGGGAAGCGTGTTAAATTGGTTTGACGTGTATCGACCTCGGTTTCACCAAAGTCCGTATTTACCGTAAAGGTGGCCAATACGTTTGGTCCGATACGTTGATTGGCATCCAAACTATAATTTGGGTCCACCACCATTGCCCCATTGGCACCAAATTGATTGGCGTTGGCAATCAAAGAAGGTCTAACGTTCAGACCAACCCCATAATTGAATTTGGGCAGTCCGGTTACCAGGCCCGCACGACTGGTTTGTGCAAAAAACTGGTCGCGCTTAACATTTGCCCAACGAATCGTTTCTAAATTCCGTTGAATTCTCCGTTCTACATTAAAACCCCACTTTGTGAGGCCTTTTTTGAAGGCAATACTTTGAATGGGTAGTACAATTTCTGCTGTCCAACCTTCTTCAGTGATTTGGGTTTTGGCATCCCAAACCGCATCCCAGTCCTCATTTTCAGATTCCCCTCTATTTGATACGAGTGCATCGTAACGTGCTGCCAACGGATTCACTGCCAAGATATAACCAGACTGTCCGTCAAGAAAAGGGTCAATAACAATCTTAACATGGTCTTCTTCCGAAATATCGGCATCCCGTAGTTTAGAAAAGCGAATTATCCCATCAGGATTAGTGTCGTTACAGCGAATACCAATAACAACAGTACGTGTATCGGTAAGAAATTGTAGTATCGTGGACTGCGAGGGTACGCCACCTTCTTCAGGAACCGTGGTCTTTAGTTCGTTAAGGGTAGGTGCGTTTGCCCAGTCACTTTCGCTAAGTGCACCATCAAAATTGAAAGCATCAGTTAAATCCCCTGAACGAAACTCTGGACGCTGGATTTGCTGACCAAAACCTTCTGGACTGATTACCAGTTCAAGTAAAACGAATACGAATAACCTTAGAGCGTTAAATAGTTTTTTGGTTGGCACTGCAGTTTGAGTCTTGAATAAAATGGACAAGAAAGATAAACCATAGTTTGGTTCAAAAGGCCCAAGGCTAATTAGTTTATTGTGGTTCTAAATACCTTAATTCACGATTTCAATCTTTGCAATCGTAAGTTGGAATTGCTGTGGAATTTTATTGCCAATTAAAAAACCGAGGGCTCCAATGGTTTGATGATTGAAGTTGGGAAGGTTTAACCGACGACCCCGAAAGGTTGGATACAAATCTTTGACTTTAAATTGCAAAGTTTGCCAATCACCACTGGTCTCAAAATAGGTGATGTAGTTGTGATAGGTGCTTTCTTGATCCTTTATTCGCAATTGGTAGCGATTGCCATCGCCTTTTAATCGAATTTTTAAGGTGGCTTCCAGACTTACTTTTGTTTCAGGAATGGCATAACGAACCGAAGAGAAACCACCGTTGTTTTCTAAGGAAACCTCACCAAAAAATTTAGCATGGCCTTCAGGCGTTAATTCGAAATGCCCATTGGAGCGCCCACCCATCACAACGTCATCTACAACGTACCAATTGTCGGCCTTTGGATTGTTCTGGGAGTCAAATACGATTTGTGCGTTCATGCTTGCTGAAAAAAATAGAATAAGGAGATAATAAATGGGTGACCGAAGGCTTAGATGCCTTTTACAAAAACCATACAATGTTGCCAAGGTAAATTATTGATGTTTTCTTTTAGCCTAAAACCGAAGGTGGCCATTTCTTTAACGGCTTGTTCTTCGGTCATTTTGTGCAGGCGTTTGATTGGCACCTCAGGGTCTTCAGCTCGGTATTCAATCAAATACAATTGCCCTCTTGGGCGTAAGGCTTTTTTTATGGAACGCATCATAGCAACGGGGTCGCTCATCTCATGGTAGACATCGACAATCAAAATCTTATCTACGGAGTTCTCTTCAAGATTTACGGTTTTTTCATCACCCCTTACCAGTTTTACGTTGTTCACGGCATTGGTTTCCATCTTCTTTTTCATGGCCAACAACATTTCCTCTTGAATATCAACCGCATAAATGGTACCATCAATGGCCATTTCAGCCATTTGAAATACGTGATATCCCGAACCGGCACCAATATCTGCAATATCATCTTCCGGGCGAATGCGCATATTTTTTAGTAGGAGTGCGGAGTTTTCTTCTTCTTCACGTTGGGAGCGTTCCAACCAACTCATGCCCTGATACCCCATGACATGGGCAATTTCTCGACCCATATACCACTTGCCAATACCGCTATAGTCCCCTTTTTTGAAGGTATAGGTCGTTTCTTGTGCTCCTAACACAAAACTAAAAGCCGTAAAAAGTAGTGCTATAAACGTTTTTGTTTTCATCTGCTGGATAAAGATAAGGCGTGTTCGTTACTTTCCATTGATGAAAAGACATATCAAAAATCTTGCCTACCTATCCCAATTTGCCTCTTAAATAAGTGAATGCCTCATCGACCGTCTCAAAAACATCCTCATGGGGAACCAAATCATCGATTAAATCGATGGCCAACATTTGGTCTTTGGGTTGTTCTTTCAAGCCTGTTAGGATGACTTCAATGCCTTGTTGTCTAAGGTCAAAAATTGCTTCCTCCAGGGCATAAAGACCCGATTGGTCTATATATGGAACACGGTCCATTCGGATGATAAGCGCTTTGATATCTCCACCCAATTCTTTAATACCATCTTTAAAGTAGGAGGTAAATCCAAAGAACAGTGGACCATAGAGGTGTTTGATAATGACTTTATCCTTGTACTTTTCGTAAAATTCCTGCTCATCTTGCCATGGTTTGGAACCATCAAAATCAGATACGGAACCGACTTCCATACCATTTTTTGCCAAATCACTGGCCTGCTTCATAAATAGGAGGGATGCTAGTGCCACACCGATACCTACGGCATTGATGAGACTTCCAAAGGTGGTTATCAACAATACGATAACCAAAACGATTGCATCTGCCCTTGGTACTACTTTTAAATGTTTTAATCCCTTGAAATCAATAATCTTGAATCCCACCGGAATCAATAGACCTGCAAGTACGGCTAAAGGAATGTGTGCGGCTAGGGTACCCAGTCCAAGTAAGACCGTCAATAAAAATATACCGTGCAATGCTCCAGAAAGACGGGTTTTACCACCGGCGTTAATATTCACAACCGTGCCCTTGGTAGCTCCGGCCCCAGGGATACCCCCAATCACAGCCGCTAACATATTACCAAGGCCTTGACCAATCAGTTCCCGGTTACTATTGTGTTTGGTTTTGGTCATATTATCGGCAATGACAGAGGTCAATAACGAATCAATACTACCCAAAACCGCTAAAACGATTGCATATTCTATGATTAAACTATAAGCTCCCGGATCAATGGGCCACATCGTTCCAATTTGCAGGGCAGGAAGCCCAGAGGGAATTTCACCTATAACTGGAACATCCCATTTTAAAAAATAGGCCGCCAAGGAAGACACCAAAAGTGCGACCAAAGCACTTGGTACCGCCTTGGTAATTTTCGGAAAAACATAGTAGACTACTATGGTCAATACACCCAGCGCCAAAGCATATAGGTTACCTTCGGTAAACATTCTAGGTAAATCTTTAATTACGGCGACTGTTGATTTAGGAGATGAAAGTCCTACCAAAGGGAATAATTGCAAGATGATGATTATCAGTCCAACACCGCTCATAAAGCCGGAAACGACTGGATAGGGAAAGTACTTGACATAGCCTGCTATATTTAAAAGTCCGAATACAATTTGAATCAATCCGCCCAACAAAAAGGTCACCAGAATAATGCCCATGGCGTTGTCAAGGTCTCCATTCATTTGGATTGCCCCAGCAACCAATGCTGCTGAAACGACAGTCATTGGGCCCGTGGGTCCACTTGCTTGGGTTTCCGTGCCGCCGAAAAGCGCAGCAAAAATACCCACTGCAATTGCGCCATAGAGCCCAGCTGCAGCACCCATTCCGGATTGAACCCCGAAAGCCAAAGCCAACGGAAGTGCAATCACCCCGGCGACCAAACCGCCGGTTAAATCACCTTTGAAATTTTTAAAATCGTAGAACTTTTTCATAGTCTTAAAAGGTATTCGCTTAGGCTTCGAAAGATAAGGAAAACAACAATTTTCCAAAGTTTTAAAATCGTTACTTTTAGCACAAACTCAACCAATTTATGACCTTACTAATTGTTATTGCTGGAATCTTGTTGTTATTCGCCCTGATTGCCGGTTTAAAGCTCAACTCTTTTTTATCTTTTATCATCGTTTGTCTATTTGTTGGATTATTACAAGGCATGGAGCCCCTTGCCATTGTTGCTTCCATACAAAAGGGAATAGGAAGCACACTTGGTTTTTTAGTGCTCATCCTCGGTCTTGGAGCAATGCTGGGCAAACTCGTTGCCGATAGCGGCGCAGCGCAACGGATAACCACAAAACTGGTGGACACCTTTGGAATCAAATACGTGCAATGGGCCGTGGTTTTGACCGGATTCATTGTGGGAATCCCAATGTTTTATTCGGTCGGTTTTGTAATCTTGGTGCCCTTGGTATTTACGGTTGCCGCAACCACGAGATTACCCCTTTTGTACGTGGGCCTTCCGATGTTGACTTCACTTTCGGTTACCCATGGCTATTTGCCACCGCATCCTGCGCCAACAGCAATCGCAACTATGTTTGAAGCCGATTTTGGGAAGACCTTACTTTATGGCTTGATAGTGGCCATACCTGCCATTATAGTTGGTGGACCATTATTTGCACGAACCTTAAAAAACATAGAGGCCAAGCCCTTGGCTAAATTTTACAATCCGCAGGTATTGGAAGACCATGAAATGCCTAAAACGGGCATTAGTCTTTTTACCGCATTGTTTCCCATTATCTTAATTTTTATTGCTATTGCAGCAGAGCAGTTTCTTGAAGAAGGAACCTTGCGAACAGTTTTAGTTTTTCTGGGGAATCCAGTGATGGCCATGCTGTTGGCCGTGCTTTTGGCCATTTACACTTTGGGTCTTCGCCAAGGTAAAAAGATGAAAGAAGTTATGGATACCGTTGTTGAAGGCGTTGTTGGAATCACCATGATTCTATTGGTTATTGGTGGTGCCGGCGCACTAAAACAGATTTTAATCGATAGTGGAGTAAGCGATTATATCGCTGGCTTATTGGAAAACTCTAATTTTTCCCCAATTATCTTGGCTTGGTTGATTGCCACAGCCATTCGGGTTTGTGTGGGTTCCGCTACTGTCGCCGGTTTGACCGCTGCAGGTATCGTTTTGCCATTGGCCTCAACAGCTGGGGTTAGTGCTGAATTGTTGGTGTTGGCCATTGGTTCAGGTAGTTTAATGCTTTCCCATGTGAATGATTCCGGGTTTTGGTTGTTTAAGGAGTATTTCAACCTTTCAGTGAAACAAACCCTTAGAACTTGGACGGTGATGGAAACCTTAGTAGGTATCATGGGACTTTTAGGAACGCTAGTATTAAATCAATTTATCTAATCATGAATTCAATCAAAGAACGAATTACCGCCCTTGGGCTAGAGTTACCTCCAGCTCCACCGCCTGCAGGCGTATACAGACCTGTCTTAGTGGTGGATAAATTCTTGTATGTTTCAGGGCAAGGCCCTGTTAATGTAGATGGAAGCCTAATGACCGGACGTGTTGGGGACGATGCGGATAAGGATAAAGGAAAAGAAGGGGCACGACAGGTTGGTTTAACGATGCTCTCCACAATTCAAGAACACTTTGGTGATTTAGACCGTATCAAGCGTGTGGTGAAGGTATTGGGAATGGTCAACTGCACCCCTGATTTTAAAGAACATCCGTATGTCATCAATGGTTTTAGTGAATTAATGGCCGACGTTTTCGGAAAGGAAAACGGGATAGGTGTACGAAGTGCCGTTGGTATGATGCTTCCCAGTAATATTCTAGTTGAAATTGAAGCACATTTTGAACTTTACGAATAATGAGTGATTCCAATTGGTTTACGGTTCAAAATATTGAGGCGCTAACTACTCCCTCGTTACTATTATATCCTGACCGTATTGAACACAACATTAGAGAAATGTTGCGTATTGCAGGTTCAGCAGAGAAACTTAGGCCGCATATTAAGACGTATAAGATGGCCGAGGTCATTCAAATGCAACAAAAGCATGGCATCAACAAATTTAAATGTGCCACCATTGCCGAAATGGAATTGCTGGCCTCCACTGGTGCCAAAGATATTCTTTTGGCGATGCAGCCCGTTGGGCCAGAAATCAAACGATTTTTTGAGGTTGCGGCAAACTTTCCGAATGCTATGTTTGCCTGTTTAGTTGATAATCTTGGCATCGCCAACCGCATTGAAGCAATGGCTTTAGAGCGGAAACAAAGTGTAGGGGCCTTTATCGATATTAACAATGGTATGAACCGCACGGGCATCGCACCAAGTGTTGCGGTACTTGAATTGTTTAAATCGATTTCTGGGAATGAATATTTAGTGGCAAGAGGATTTCATGTGTATGATGGTCACCTACGGATTCAAGATTTTGAAGAACGCAAAAAAGCCTGTGCAGAAGCGCTGCAGCCCGTATTGGAAATGCGCGATACCCTTGAAGCCGATGGATATAAAGTCGAATCAATCATAGTTGGTGGCTCACCAACTTTTCCAGCCCATGCCCACAGAGATGATATTGTGTTATCTCCGGGTACGACGCTACTATGGGACGAAGGGTATGGTTCCAAATTCCCCGAAATGAACTTTCAACATGCTGCGGTGCTGGTAACCCGATTGATAAGTAAGCCTCAATCGGAACAGTTCTGTTTGGATTTGGGGCACAAGTCTTTGGCTTCTGAAATGCCATTTCCTCGGGTCAAATTTTTAAACTCAGATGATTTTGAGCAATTAGGGCAGAGTGAGGAGCATTTTGTGCTTTCAGTCAGTAATCCAGAGAATTATGAAATAGGAGACCTATTCTATGCGATACCAATGCATATATGTCCGACTGTGGCTAAATATCCCAACGTTCATGTGGTTGAGGATGGAAGAATTTCAAGTAGTTGGAAGGTCGCAGCAAGAGACCGAAAAATTAATTTCTGATGGACGCACCATTAATCTTTGACGCTCATCTAGACCTTTCCATGAATGCGATGGAATGGAATCGCGATTTACGGCTTTCAGTAGAAGAAATACGAGAAAGGGAATCTGGTATGAGCGATAAGCCAGACCGTGCTCAAGGAACGGTTTCTTTACCTGCTTTGCGTGAAGGGAATGTGGGTATCTGTGTGGCCACACAAATTGCGCGCTATGTAAAAAAAGGCAGTACGTTACCCGGTTGGTATTCTCCGGAACAGGCATGGGCGCAAACACAAGCCCAATTTGAGTGGTATCGGACTATGGAGCAGTGTGGGGAAATGGTCCAAATAACCAATCTAAAACAACTTCAGGCCCATTTGGCAAATTGGGATAAAGACCCTGGTTTAACCCCAATCGGTTACATTTTAAGCCTTGAAGGAGCGGATTCCATTATTAATATGGACTATCTCGAAAAGGCCTATCAAAACGGGTTAAGGGCAATTGGGCCTGCCCATTATGGCCCTGGGACCTATGCTTTTGGTACGGATTCAGATGGACCATTAGGCTCTAAAGGGCGTGAGCTCCTTAAGAAAATAAGCGAGTTGGGTTTGATATTGGATGTTACCCATTTAAGTGATACCTGCTTTTGGGAAGCCATGGATTTGTATTCAGGACCGCTTTGGGCCAGTCACAACAATTGTAGGGTCTTGGTGAACCACAATCGGCAATTTTCAGATGAACAAATCAAAGAAATCATCAACCGAAAGGGTGTCATTGGTGTTGCTATGGATGCATGGATGTTGACTCCAAATTGGCAACGAGGCGTATCCACACCTCAAAGCATGAATGTGGGACTTCAAAATGTAGTAGACCATATTGACCATATTTGTCAATTAGCGGGTAATGCAAACCATGTTGGAATCGGTACCGATTTGGATGGCGCCTTTGGTAAAGAACAGTCGCCCAAAGACTTGGATAGCATTGCCGATTTGCAAAAGCTACCAGAACTATTGGGTGCTCGAGGATATTCAACATTGGAAATCCAGCAAATCCTAAATGGTAATTTTTTGTCCTTTTTAGAACAGACTTGGGTTTAACTCCTTTTATGATATCAAGAATTGTAGGGCTTTAAATTCCAATTATTCCAAATACCATTAGCACTTTTCGCAAAGAATTAAAAAGTCATGTTCTGTAAATCAATTGGTTCAGAAGTTTCTTATTTTAGAATATTCTGCAAATCCAAAACCAATCAAATGAGAACACTATTCGTATTGACTCTTCTTTCTTGTGCCCTAACTATTCAGGCACAAAAATTCTCCAAGGGTAAAATCAAAAAATTAAAAACCGAAGTAGCAGCGTTGGTAGAGGCTGACAAAAAACTAGCTCAAGTAATGGTTGACAAAGTATTTAGCTTTGCAGAGCTTGGTTTCCAAGAACAGGAGAGTTCGAAATATCTCACTGGAATCTTAGAATCGAATGGTTTTAAAATTGAAAATTCCATTTCAGGAATTCCTACTGCATGGTTTGCGGAGTGGAGTAATGGTGAAGGTCCAACAATTGCAATTGGTAGCGATGTTGATTGTATTCCGAAAGCATCCCAATACCCAGGTGTTGCTTATCACAAACCTATGGTTGAAGGTGCCCCGGGGCATGGCGAAGGACATAATTCGGGTATTCCTTTGAATATTGCTGCAGTTTTAGCCGTCAAGAAAATTATGGAGCGTGAAAATATTGGTGGTACGCTTTTAGTATGGCCGGGTATTGCGGAAGAACTATTAGGTTCTAAAGCCTGGTATGTGCGTGACGGACTATTTGATAACATCGATATGTGCATTTTCACCCATGTTAGCAGTAACCTTGGCGTTTCCTACGGTCCGACAACAGGTACTGGGTTGATTTCAGTTGAGTATATGTTTGAAGGTGAGGCAGCGCATTCCGCCGGAGCGCCCTGGCGCGGTAGAAGTGCTCTTGATGCAGTGGAGTTAATGAATATTGGCTGGAATTATAAGCGAGAACATTTGCACCCGTTAAAGCGCTCACATTCTATTTTTACAGATGCTGGTGACCAACCTAATGTGGTTCCCTCAAAGGCGGCCATTTGGTTTTATTTTCGAGATATCAAATACAGGGGCATCATGAAAATGTATGCCGAAGCAAATGATATAGCAAAAGGAGCAGCCCTAATGACAGGAACAAAAATGTCATCAAGGGTTTTGGGCGCTGCTTGGCCGCGTCATTTTAATAAAGTGATTGCAGAGACCATGTATGAGAACATAAAGACAATTGGATTGCCAGAATGGTCAGAAGCGGACCAAACTTTGGCCAAGGCCGTTCAAAAAGAAGTGAATTCTTTAAATGTTGATGGTTTGGCAACTGAATTAATGGACCTTGGTTTGCCAATGGTAACGCCAATAAGCGGAGGCTCCGATGACATTGGTGATATTTCGTGGAAGATACCAACAGTAACAATGCGGTATCCGTCAAACATTCCGGGATTGCAAGGACATCACTGGAGTAATGCCATAACAATGGCAACACCTATTGCACATAAAGGAGTTGTTGCAGGGGCTAAAGCAGAAGCAATGACCATTTTGGATTTCCTTTTAAAACCACAACTCTTAAAAGATGCTTGGACTTATTTCAATGACGTTCAAAGCAAAGATGACACTTATGAACCCATGATTTCTGCAGATGATTTACCACCTATTTACATGAATAAGGACAAACAAGATCAGTTTCGCGCTGATTTAGAGAAATTCTATTATGATGAAACCAAATTCGATACATATTTAGAACAATTGGGCATTGAATACCCCACCTTGAAATCAGAACGTTAAATATTCAGAAGTGTAAAATACTAAAAGGCAGTATTTTAAGTTCTAATTAGAAACCAAACTTAAAATTATGACCTACAGATCTTTTACACTTGCCATTTTGATGCTCATTGGTTTTGTAGCCATTGGTTTTGCATCTTCAACAACGCCACAAAAATGTGCGGACTACTACAAAGGGACAATTACCTTTAAGAACGGAAAATCTAAAGAAGCCTACATCTTTATCGACAATTGTAATCCTCACTTGTTTCAATCAGGGTTACGAATTATTGATGAGAAATCCTTCAAAAAATACAAGAAGGGGAAAAAAATCAAAAAGAAAGTCATTGAAAAGTTTAAAGTGAAGCAGATACAAAGTTTTGTGCTTGAAAACGGCAGGGAGTTTCGACAGGTAAAATACTTAGACCTCTCTGCAACTACCAAAATCGGAATGTTACCAAAAAGGTTCTTTTTAGAAGTCATCGCTGATGGTGAAATAACTGTATTCCGCAAATTTTATAGAACAAAGAATGGTTTCATCCACAGACCTGTAATGGATTCTTGGCTTGAAGGTGGGCAGCAACATTTGGATTTTATTACAAATAACTTTGAGTTACTTGTTCAAAAAGACAAGGCTAAAAATCCACGCAACATAAAAAATGTGAATTTAAAGAACTATATAGGAGATAAAGAGGCAATCGATGAAAAATATTTAAATGGTGACTATGAGTTTAGTTCGCAATTGCAAAGAACTTCATCTTTTGCGACAAACTGCGATACACCATTCATGGAAGCACTACTGAAATTGGTAAACGATTATAACAATTCTCAAAACGGTTATGCCAATACCGAATTCAGTAATTAGAAATATTTAATCTGATTTAAAGCCCATCTTTTAGATGGGTTTTTTTATGCTTTCTTGGTAAGGAGCGCCATATAAAACCCATCAAAACCACTTTTTGAGGCATAGATGTTCTGCTCTTTGACCAATTCAAAAGATTCGCCAGCTTCGGAATTTAAGAAGTTGACCACTTGTTCAGCGTTTTCCTCCGGTAAAATGGAGCATGTGGCATATACCAGCTTCCCGCCTGGTTTGACCATTTTGGAATAGTCGCGAAGAATATCTTTTTGAATCCCTTTGATGCGCTCCAAAAACTCCGGTTCCAATTTCCATTTGCTATCCGGATTTCTTCTAATGACCCCAAGGCCAGAGCAAGGGGCATCCAACAATACCCGGTCCGCTTTGCCATGAAGTTTTTTAATCACTTTTGTGGAGTCAATGACTCTGGTCTCCATATTGTGAACACCATTTCTTCGAGCCCTTATCTTCAGTTTTTTCAGTTTACTCTCATAAATGTCCATGGCAATAAGCTGACCTTTGTTTTGCATTAAGGCAGCTAGGTGTAGTGTTTTACCACCGGCTCCTGCGCAGGCATCTACAACACGTTGCCCTGGTTGCACCTCTAGATAATCGGCTACCAGTTGGGAAGAAGCATCCTGCACTTCAAACAACCCATCTTTGAAGGCTTGCGTCACAAACACATTTTTTCGAACCGAAAGTTTTAGGGCCTGTGGAAATTCGTTTAAGGTTGTTGTTTCAATTTCTTCTTGTGCAAGTGCTTTTTTGAGTGATGCTTTTGTAGTTTTTAAAGTATTGGTTCTAAGTATGACCTCTGCTTGCTTATTCAACGCAGCGCTTTCTTTGGTCCATAATTCATTGCCCAAGGCCTTTTCACCCAATTCATCCAACCAATCCGGGAAGCTTTCTCGAAACTTTCGTGTTTTTGAGAGTTCGTCAAAACGTCCTTTAATGCGCCTGACGGGGGTTTCTTCCAATTGCTTCCAATCGGGTAAGGGAATGCCCCTTAGAACCGCCCAGACTGCGAATAACCGAAACAAATTCGCTCTTGAATAGGGTTCATATACTTCTGCTATTTCTGCATAGAGGCGTTTGTAGCGAACTATCTCATAGGTGGTTTCAGCAATAAAACCACGGTCCCTAGCGCCCCATCGTTTGTCATATTTCAAAACCTTTTCAATGACCTTATCCGCATAATTCCGTTCATTAAAAATCATGTTGAGGGCATCAATAACTGCAAAGACTAAATTTCGGTGAAGACGCATGGTATTATTTAGAGGCGCAAAGGTAACATTAAGTTTGGAGGGATGAAGGGAGGTGTTTTTCCTTATGTCGATTGCCATTTATTTTGAAATGTTAGTTATGGCATATCCCTTCTAAGATTTTAGCTTCTTCGACAGGATGAGCTTTATCTTTGAAAAAAACCATATCCATGAAAAAACTACTTCTACCGCTCTTAATACTTGTTATTTGTTTTAGTTGTTCCGATAAAGAAACCTCGCACGAGTACACAACGGTCACAGTCAAAACGGTTTATCAAGATTCAGTAAGTATTCGGGCTATAGAATTTCTTGATGCACAGACACTTGCCTTTGCTGGAAGTAGAGGGGTTTTTGGAACTATTGATGTCAGTTCAGGAAAGGTGCGTGCCAATGTCCAGACTTATGATTCCATTATACCGGAGTTTAGGGCAGCGGCCCATAGCGATATTGATTTTTTTATGCTATCAGTTGCTAGCCCTGCTTTGTTGTACAAGACAGGTGATGCAGGCCAAATGGAATTGGTGTACAAAGAAGAAGGTGAAGGCGTATTTTACGATGCCATGAAATTTTGGAATAGTTCTGAAGGTATTGCCATCGGGGATACCGTAAACGGTTGTTTTTCAATTATAATCACACGTGATGGGGGCCAAACATGGAATAAACTTTCCTGTGATAAACTTCCAAAGCTGGATGGTGATACAGGAGCCTATGCCGCTAGCAATACCAATATTGAAATAAAGGGAGACCAGACATGGGTGATGACCTCAAATGAAATCTTATTGTATAGCCCGGATAAGGGTAACTCATGGAATGCCATACGTACACCGATTCAAATCAAAGAAACCTATCAAGGCATATATTCCATAGCCTTTTATGATGCCCTAAATGGCTATGGCGTTGGTGGGGATTTCAGTAAACCGGATTTAAATCTTTCGAATAAAATCAAAACTGTGGACGGTGGACAAACTTGGAAGGTAGTCGCCGATGGAATTGAACCAGGTTATAAGAGTTGTGTGCAATACATTCCCAATTCTGGCGGAATGGATTTGATTGCCATTGGTTTCACAGGAATATCCTATTCAAAAGATGGTGGAATGCAATGGAAGCATCTTAGCGATGAAGGCTTTTACACGCTTCGATTTTTGAATGATTCGGTTGCCTTTGCGGCAGGAAGGAATAGAATTGCGGAATTACGCTTTAAATAGTTTGCTTTAGTTGTTTGGTTTGGGACTTTGTGGGATGTCGGCAGTTTGGTTTGGGGATTAGGCCATTTTAGCTTTGTTAGCTTTAGTCTTGAAAGACAATGCTTTCTTTACTCTTGCATTTTTGTACATGTACAATCTAGCAACTTCAGTTTCTTTAACATCAGACTTCTTGATATCGATGTTCAATTCAACACCGTAAGAAATTGTGCTTACCTTAACTTCTTTAGCAGGAGTGTTGGCCATTGCTGAAGTGCTGATCAAGATTCCGAAGATTAAGGTTAAGATTGCTTTCATGACTTGGGTTTTTCTTACAATGTAAAATTACCTCCAAGTCAAGCCTAGCAAGGATTTTGGTCGTTTACCGAGTCAAAAAACTCGCTAAAAAACATTTAATCGGTTAAAGTGTTTTTTATCATCGACGAACGTTTTTAGGCTGAATTGCACTACACCGAAAGCATGTGCATTTTATCGGTTTCTAAGACCTTTGCAATCTTTTTTGATGAATAGAGCGCATTTTGATTTCGCTTTAAAATTCTTTCTTTTCAAAAATTTTCAGTCCTCAAAACCAAAAGGTTTCTGCGGCATTTAAATTTTCCTCGGGCGTCGAATTTTTTTACCAAATCAATTTTGCAAACGTCTTATAAAAAAGGAGCGGTTACACTTCGACTTCGCTCAGTGACCAACCGCTCCTTTTCTTGTAAATGCATCAATCCAAATCAATCTAGACGTTTACGACTACATAGTTCCTTCCAGATTTTTTATACCAGATACCTTTATACTTGTATAGTTTTCTTCCATTTACCACAACGACTTTATTTCCCCTGGGCAGATTTCGAACCTTTACACCAACAGGAGCACCAACGACTACATATTTTCTACCTCTAGCTTTGTACCATATCCCATCAGCGAAATAGAAATTGGTTTTGTTATGTACAACAACTCTTGGTTTTTTAACCGTGGTAACTACGGTTCCGTGTCTTGGATAAACCTTGACAACAGTTCGTTGAGCGTTCGTAGCCAATAATCCGCCCATTAGGGCAACAGTCAAAAGGATAAGTTTCAAATTTTTCATAATGATTAATTTTTGGGTTTCTATTCTTTTGACTCTTGCTTTGGAACAAGGTTTAATTAAAAAAGAGGCCATTCAGCCTCTTTTTTATGTTTTTTGTCGATTTATACGCTTATCGATTCCCGCGTCGTTGTCGGTACTGTTTTAAGAGTTGTTTCTTAAATCCTTCTTCAGCTCTCAAAAGCAGGATGATCTTTTTATCGGAAATAACATTCTTCAATTCTGAAATAAACCGTTTGTCCTCCTTTTGTTTTTGTTCTTGTATGCTGAGGTATTGTGAAAGCATAGTTGAAGCCTCACCTTCCGATACATCCGATAAGGTAGCAAGCCTTCCTGCAAATTTTTGGCGTTCGTTTTGGCGTATGGCATTCATGGCATCTTCATGTTCATTGTAAATGGGCCAAAATTGCTGGGCTTCCTTACTGGTCAGGGCCAATTGTTCAGTGATGTAGGCAACCTTCAATGTTTTTATGCGGTCTCGGGCAGGACCTTGGGCAACCAAAGTTGTTCCCCAAAACACTAATGCTGCAAAGACTACTATTTTATTCAAACGCATCATAATCCAAATTTAAATCTTCTATTTCCTCTACATTTTCGTCCAAATATTCTAAAATGCTATCATCTTCAATATTGGAATCGGTCATATCTGCAAGGGTCAGTTCCTCCACATTAACATATTCGGCCAATTCATAGGAGGTCAAGCCCAATTCGTTCGACTCAAAATAGGCATCGATTTCAGTACTGGCCAAATCGTCAAAACTAATTTCGTTTTCAGAAGGACTGAACAATAGGATTCCCAAAAAAAATAGTGCAGCAATTGAGGCGGCGGCATAATAGACCTGCTTCGGAAACAGTTGAATGACCTTATTTTTTTTCTGGGTAGTATTTTGAAGAATCGTTGTTTCTACATCATCAAAATACCCTTGCGGAACCCCAAAACCATCGGTTTTTGGAAGAAAGTCGGTGTTGACCTCTTCTTCCTCTTCCTTGATTCTGGCCATTAGCCGCTCATTAAAAGACTCGAAGTAGCCTTCTGGCGTATTGAATTGAGTTTTGTGGTTCTTCTTCATGTCACTAATATGACTTCAATAGTTGTGAAAGGTTTAATCGTTTTTACACCTCCCTCAATCCCTCCATATGAGGAGGGGATTCAAGATTCTTTTAAATAGGCTTCTAATTTCTTTACTGCAAGATGGTAAGAAGCTTTTAAACCGCCTACCGAGGTTTCCAAAACTTCTGAGATTTCCTCATACTTCATCTCTTGAAAATACTTCATATTAAACACCAATCGTTGTTTTTCAGGAAGGGTGGCCAAAGCTTGCTGCAATTTCAATTGAATCGCATCCCCCTCAAAATAAACATCGGATTCTAAATTCTCAACCAAGGATTCTTGGTACTCCTCATTACTTACCCCTAACTTTTTAGACTTTTGCTTTAAAAAGGTTAAGGACTCGTTCGTTGCGATTCTGTACATCCATGAATACAACTTACTATCTCCCTTGAACCCGTCAATGTTACGATACACCTTAATAAAGGTATTTTGTAGCACATCGTCGGCATCATCATGGTTCATCACAATCCTTCTGATATGCCAATACAAACGCTCTTTGTAGGTATTTACCAATACTTCAAAGGCTTTTGCTTGGGTTTCCTTGTTCTTAAGGTCTGAAACTAAAGTTTCTTCGGCAATCAAAAGGGTCGTTTTGTTCTTTGACTATAAAAGTAGCGAAAGGTTTAATTTTCTAGGTTCTAGATGTTGAATGCTCCTGGTTAAACGCTAAAAGTTTGATGCAAATGGTAGAATTGAATCCGCTGAAAAAGAGATTTGCACAAACCTAACCTTTGAAATTTGGAATTTGTTTTTTGAAATTTTAGCCTTAGGCCAGTGTCTGGAGTTCGACCAATTTCTTGTACCCTTTTTTAGACTGCATCAATTCTTCATGGGTACCTTGTTCCACGATTTCACCTTGTTTCATAAGTACAATCGAATCGGCATTTTGGATGGTTGATAGACGGTGTGCAATAACTATGGAGGTTCGATTCTGCATCATCTTTTCCAAGGCATCTTGCACCAAACGTTCACTTTCAGTATCCAAGGCCGAAGTTGCCTCGTCCAAGATCATAATAGGAGGGTTTTTCAAAACTGCACGTGCTATGGAAAGTCGTTGTTTTTGACCACCACTCAATTTATTTCCGCCATCGCCGATATTCGTTTCGTAGCCATTGGGCAATTCCATGATAAAGTCATGGGCATTGGCAATCTTGGCTGCTTCCATAATTTCTTCATCGGTCGCATTGTCCTTGCTTAGTGCAATGTTGTTTTTGACAGAGTCGTTGAACAAGATGGAATCTTGGGTTACAAGTCCCATCATTCCTCGGAGTGATTTTTTACTGATATCCTTGATGTCAATACCGTCAATGGTAATTTGACCCTCGTTGACATCGTAAAATCGGGTAATCAGATTGGCTATGGTACTCTTACCACTACCGGATTGGCCGACCAAGGCTACTGTATGACCTTTATTGACCTTAAGATGAAAGTCCTTTATCACCCAATCGTCCTCATATTTAAACGAGATGTTCTCGAATGCTATGGCATCTTCGATTGTGTCCAATTGTTTTGCGTCGGGTTTGTCAACTATTGGGTTTTTCAATTCCAAAATCTCAAAAATCCGTTCTGCAGCCGCGTTCCCTTTTTTAATATTGTAGTTGACGGTCGTAATTGCTTTTACTGGATTGATGATGGTGTAGAAGAGTCCGATATACCCCATAAAATCTTGGGGTTTAAGGGTACTGCCTTCGGCAAAGACCAGACTACCTCCATACCATAATACCGTGATGACTACTGCAACGCCCAAAAATTCACTGAAAGGCGATGCTAAACCTTTACGGTGCAGCACGGCCGTCATAATATTCTTGAATCGCAAAGTGGAATCGGTAAACTTCTGTGCAAGCTTCGCTTCGGCATTAAATCCTTTAATCACTTTTAATCCAGATAAGGTTTCCTCTAAAAATGAGAGAAAGGTGCCCGTTTCTTTTTGGGCTTCAGCCGATTGGGCCTTAAGTCGTTTGCCAACAGCGGAAATCAAAAATCCCGCAATGGGCAAAAACAAAAAGACAAATAAGGTCAATTGTGCACTGATGAGCAACATGGAGACCAATACGATGACAATGGTAATGGGTTCGCGAACCAAGGCTTCAAGTGAATTAATAATGGAACCTTCGACTTCCTTTACATCAGAGGTCATTCGGGCCAACAAATCGCCCTTACGTTTTTCTGAGAAAAACGAAATGGGTAAATCCACAGTTTTATGGTAGAGCTCGTCTTGAATGTCCTTGACCATACCCGTACGCATAAAGGCCAGAAAATACATGGCTGCATAACGAAACAGGTTTTTCAAGAAGAAAATAACGATACTCGCTATACAAATAAAGGCCAATGCGGCCATTGGGCCGTCGGCGCTCACTTTTTCGGTCAAAAAGTAATTCAATGAATCCTCCCCATAGGTCTTAAGGTTAGAGAAACCCTCGTATACCGGTTTGGTATAGACCTCCTCCTGCTTATCAAAGAGGATGCCCAATGTGGGAATAAAGATGATAATCGAAAGCACATTAAAAAAGGCATACAAAACATTTGAAATGATGTTGAGTATGCCATAAAGCTTGTACGGTTTGGCAAACCGTAAGATTTTGCCAAGTATGTTGTTCATTAACCTAAATTCAATTCAGCTAGAATTCCGTCTAACTTGGAATCCAGCTGCGAATTTACGCTTTTAAAATCTGAAGCATTTGCTAAAGTTGTGTTAGTACTGATGTAAAATTTCACCTTAGGCTCTGTACCTGAAGGTCTTGCAGCGATTCTCGTGCCGTCTTCGGTTTCGTAGATCAATACGTTTGACTTCGGAATATCAATGGGTTTTTCTTCGCCAGTCTGCACATTTTTAACCGTTGAGGTATTGTAATCTTCTATGTACAAGAGTCTTGAGCCCTGCACTGATTCAACAGGATTTTCTTTGAAATCTTTCAACATTTGCTTGATTTCCTCGGCACCGGTCATTCCTTTCTTGGTCAATGAAATCAGTTTCTCCTTATAGAACCCGAACTGGGTGTAGCAATCGATAAGGTCTTTGTAAAACGAGCTCCCATTTGCCTTGGCTTGCGAGGCTATTTCACAGGCGAGTAGGGTGGAGGTCACCGCATCTTTGTCGCGCACGAAATCGCCCACCATATACCCAAAACTTTCTTCACCACCACCAATAAATTCTGATTGCGGGAAGTCTTTTATCATCTTGCCAATCCACTTGAAGCCTGTAAGGGCAGTCTTGAATTCTACACCATAGGCATTTGCCATTTGTTCCATCATCGGAGTGGAAACAATTGTGGTAGCGATAAACTCATTACCTGCGAAACCTTTGGCCTTATACTGGTCCAATAAGAATTTGGTCATCAAGACCATGGTCTGGTTACCGTTCAGCAATTCCATTTCACCGTCAAGATTGCGCACCGCAATACCGAGGCGGTCACTATCAGGGTCAGTGCCCACGACCATATCGGCCCCAATTTCTTCGGCTTTGGCAATAGCCATGGCCAAGGCTTCCGGTTCTTCTGGATTGGGTGATTTCACTGTCGGGAAGTTACCGTCAGGCGTGGCCTGCTCTTCAATAACGGTAACATTGTTATATCCAGCCCTTTTCAGTACTTCGGGTATCGCTGTAATTGAGGTACCGTGAATCGAGGTAAATACGATATGGAAATCATCTTTGCCAGCGGCATTGAAATTCCCCACCTTAACTGATTCTTCAAAAAAGGCCTCGTCAACTTCCTTGTCTATGGACTCGATTAAGCTCTCATTAGCTTCAAAATTGATGTCTGTAAAGTCAAGCGCATTGATTTCGGCAATGATTTCTCCATCCTGAGGTGGTACAATTTGACCACCATCCGTCCAATACACTTTATACCCATTGTATTCCGGGGGGTTGTGCGAAGCAGTCAATACGATACCTGCATGGCATTTTAAGTGGCGTACCGCAAAAGACAGTTCAGGCGTGGTACGTAGCTCAGAGAATCGGTACACATGAATTCCGTTGGCGGAAAGTACTTCGGCAACCACCTGTGATAAGGTGTCACTGTTATGACGGCAATCGTAGGCAATGACCACTTTAAGGTCTTCACCGGGATAGCTCTTTTTGAGGTAATTGCTCAGGCCTTGGGTATTCTTGCCCAAGGTGTATTTGTTGATTCGGTTGGTGCCTACGCCCATTACACCGCGCATACCGCCGGTACCGAATTCTAAATCTTTGTAGAACGAGTCCGTTAATTCGTCTTCGTTGGTATCAATTAGGTTTTGGATTTGTGCTTTGATATCGGCATCGAAAAAATCGGTAAGCCATTTTTGTGCAGAAGCTACAATTGGATTCATGTTTTTGGTGGTGTTTTCAGCAAGCATATATGTAAGTTTTTACTTACTAAAATGCTAAATCTGGTCTATTATTGTATATCTCGCGTCGTTTTTACGGTTTCTGATGAGGATTTCACCTAGAAATCCTGCCAAAAATAGCTGTGTTCCAATTATCATCGCTGTTAAGCTTATGTAAAATTGGGGTCGACTGGTGATTAACCTACCAGTCTTGTTGATGAACAGCTTGTCCACTCCTAAATATAAGGCAAAAGCAAAACCTATAAAAAACATAACTACGCCTAAAGCCCCAAAAAGGTGCATGGGTGCTTTCCCGAATTTTGAAATGAACCAAATGGTCGCCAGGTCTAAGAAACCAACGATAAAGCGGCTCATACCAAATTTGGTCTTTCCGTATTTACGGGCTTGGTGCTTAACGACCTTTTCACCGATTTTATCGTAGCCCGCATTCTTGGCCAATACTGGAATGTAACGGTGCATATCGCCAGAAACATCAATGGCCTTGACCACATCGTTTCGGTAGGCTTTTAGGCCACAGTTAAAATCGTGAAGCTTCAATCCAGAGGTGCGCCTTGCCGCCCAATTGAACAATTTCGAAGGCAGGTTTTTGGCGAGAACGGAGTCGTAGCGTTTCTTTTTCCAGCCCGAAATAATATCAAATCCTTCTTTGGTCACCAACTGGTAGAGTTCGGGAATTTCTTCAGGATTGTCTTGTAGGTCGGCATCCATGGTAATGATGACGTCACCCTGGGCTGCATGAAAACCGGCGTTGAGGGCCTGCGATTTTCCAAAATTCTTTAGAAAACGAATACCCTTGACGTTGGTATCTGTTTTGGATAGGCTTTGGATGATGTCCCACGAGGCATCCGTACTGCCATCATCCACAAAAATGATTTCATATGAAAAACGGTTGGACTGCATGACTTCTGCAATCCAACCGTGTAATTCGTTGAGCGATTCAGCTTCGTTAAGTAAAGGAATAACTAGCGATAATTGCATTTCTTGTCGGTCGAAATTCCTTCAAAAGTAAACTTTTAAAGCTTATTCTGGTCTGTCTTTTCTTAGGATAAGTCCAAAAACCAATCCCGCAACCAAACCTAGTATAGCATTAAATATTAATCCGATAGGGTAGGCCATCCACATGAACTTCTTCTGCATGGCTACACCTTGGTCCCATTGCTCATCGGTCATTTGCGGATTATTCTCCATGGCCTTTTCCTTGGCGATATCCATCGCTTTGTCCATATAACCGGGCTCAATGATGTCGTTTGATAGTAAAAAGTACCACACCAAACCGATTACAGCAGCGATAAGCGCTACACCGGTACCTAGTTTAAGGGCATCACCCAATTTTAAAAAGCCCTCATTGTCTTTTTTGTACTGATTTACACAAAATGCAACAACTGCAAATAAAATCGAGATATTGATGACAGTGGTTACTGCGCTTTGCTCATAGTGCAATCCTTGAAAGAAAAGCATTAGGCCAAAAACCAATCCAATGATTCCGGCTATCAGGCCAAACTTTATTGAGTACTTACTTAATTTTGGTTTGTTTTCCATGATGATAAATTTTTAAGTTGATTACCGTGGGTTAGTTGCCGAAGTTAAACTTTTGTTACACATGCGACCATAGTTTTATTATTTTAATCGGGAAAGCTTGTTCTGGAAGAAAAAATAACTAAATTTGCAGTCCGAAAAATTGATGTAACGAAAATGAAAGCAGGAATTCACCCAGAAGAGTACAGATTGGTCGCTTTTAAAGACATGTCAAATGACGATGTGTTCATCACCAAATCTACTGCAGAGGCTAAAGAAACCATTACGGTTGACGGTACAGAATATCCATTGATTAAATTGGAGATTTCTAGAACCTCACATCCATTTTATACTGGTAAAACCAAACTTATTGATACTGCAGGTCGTATCGATAAGTTCAAGAACAAATACAAGAAATTCAAGAAAGAAGAGAAGTAAACCACTCTTTAAAGAATATATAGTAAGCGCCTTCGTTTTTTAACGGAGGCGTTTTTTTGTCCCCTCACCTTAATCCTCTCCCAGGGGAGAGGACTTGTTTACGATTAATCCTGAACATTTTGCAAATAAAGCAAAAGCGTAATTTTGAAAAAATACCAATCAATGAACTACATACTAGCCGACCAGAACCGAGATAGTTTATTGCCATTTACCTTTACCCGACCAGTGGCCAATATTCGTGTGGGTATTTTGACCATAGCCGAAAAATGGGAAAAATGGTTAACTGCCGAGGTGAGTTATTTAACGGAGGACTATCTATCGAAAAAATTCCCTATAAAGGTAGCGGCGGCAAATGTGGTCATTAATCCCTCTTTTTTGCCCAATCAAGAAATGGTGGCAGCCATTAATGCTTTGAAGGAAAATCAGCAGTTGGTCGCTGATGGAAAAGAAATTGCCCGCCATACGGCCGAGGTTCATACAGGCGGTGGATTCGAAACCGTTGAATTTTCAGGTGATGTACTCACCATTGAACACCCGTGGGACATTTTCGCCAAAAATGGGGAAGCCCTGCAAGCCGATTTTGAACTCTTGACCAAGGGGCGTACAAGTCAGCCCATACCCGATACCAATACGGTCATCAGCCCTGAAAATATATTTTTGGAAGAAGGGGCCAAAGTCTCCTGTTCCATACTCAATGCCTCTACTGGGCCAATCTATGTGGGCAAGGATGCCGAAATTATGGAAGGCTGTATCGTGCGTGGCCCTTTGGCCATGTGTAACAACTCCGTATTAAAAATGGGCGCCAAGATTTATGGGGCTTCGACTTTTGGACCCCATTGCAAAGTGGGTGGAGAGGTCAGCAATGCTGTGCTGTTCGCCTACTCAAATAAGGGGCACGAAGGCTTTTTGGGCAACTCGGTCTTAGGGGAGTGGTGCAACCTAGGGGCGGACACCAATACCTCGAACCTCAAAAACAATTACGCTCCTGTAAAACTATGGAATTACCAAACCCAGGGTTTTGCGCAAACAGGACTACAATTTTGTGGACTTATGATGGGCGACCATAGCAAGGCGGGTATCAATACCATGTTCAATACGGGTACGGTTGTTGGGGTCTGTGCCAATGTTTTTGGTAGTGGTTTCCCACGCAATTTTATACCCAGCTATTCTTGGGGTGGAGCCTCAGGGTTTACGACTTATCGCACCAATAAGGCCTTTGAAGCGGCCCAGGTAATGATGGCCAGACGTAAAGTGGAGTTTGATGCAGTGGAAAAAGAACTCTTGGAAACCGTTTTTGAGCTGACCCAACAATGGCGGAATTATTAATGTCGAACTTTTCTAAAGCTATCTAACCAATAATTTTGTGTTCTTAGAGGGGGTGTAATCAAATGTTGTTCTTCTTTATCTTTATAATAAGGTTTTATAATTTTTTATAAAAGAAATCCATTGTTGATTAAATTTTCAGTTTTTAATCTAATTATTTCCCTGGGTTGCCAGATTTTTTTCGTGGGCCTATTGGCTCAAAACCCCTCTAAAAGAAATATTCCTTTTGAAGAATTAAACCCACAATTTGTGGACTCTCTTTACATTCAATTCCGTAACCAGTATAGAAAATTTCCTGATAGTGCACTTGTGCTAGGAAATAAAATGTTAACCATAAGTTCTCAAATTGATTATAAAATCGGAATAGCTAAGGCAAAAGAGTCCATTGCTAGAGCTTCTATGTTCAAGAAGAGCGACAGTCTTAGTTTTGAATTGGCGAACGAAGCATTTGAATATTCGAAACAAGTTGGGGCAGACACAATTTTACTGGAAACCATAAATGTTTTGGGTTTTGGCAATTATAGAATAAAGCGAATTGATAAAGTTTATGAATACAACTCGTTAGGGCGTAAATATGCCAAAGCATTCAAAAATTGGGACAAACTTTATGTTTTTACTGCCAATGCGGCCTCTTTAATGGTTGATTTAGACGAATTCGAAAAAGCCATAGAGTTTTTTGAAGAATGTATTCAATTACTTAATCGCAACCCAGATGATTATAAATATGCTGAGGTGTTTATCGAAATTTCCGAGGCTTATTATAAAAAAGGCATACTTGACCAATCGGAAAAATACCTAAGCGCAGCGACAACCCATCTTACAAGAATTGAAAACAAGGCATTAAACATTAAAAAAGATATTCTTCAAGCTAGTTTACTAATTGCCGGGGAAGAATTCATCGGGTCAAGAAAATTGCTGCAAAAGACAGCAAAAATTCTTGAAGGGTCGAGCAACAATATAGATAGAATCAACTTAAATCTGGCCTTGGCTAACCTTGAATTCAATACCGATAATTTTGAAGAGGCTAAAAAATATGCCGACGATGCATTGATCTTTTCCCGTAAAACAAACTACTTTGATGGGCAACAGTCATCACTCAGACTATTATCAGAAATCAATAATAGAATTGGCCAACATGAGCTATCAAATGTTTTGATTAAAGAATTTATTGAACTCAAAGATTCTATAAATTTTAGTGAGAACGAGAACAAACTAAGAATAGCCTTGATTGAAAACGATTTTCAAAATGAACAAGAGTTACTTTCTTTGAAAATTGAAAAATCCAAAGACAACCAACGTTCTATTATCATTATTTCAACTTTGATTATTTTATTTCTAACGTCTGGTATTTATTTGATAAAAAAGAATGCCAATGCACTAAAGATTTTAAACAAAAAGATTGCAGACCGCCAATTGGAATTGGAAGAAAAAACAATAAAACTTGACGCTGCCAATAAAACAAAAGACAGATTGTTTTCTATCATGGGTCATGATTTTAAAGGGCCGGTTGGTAATATTCAGACCTTATTTAATCAATATATAGCTGAAGGTATTTCAAAGGAGCAATTTCAAGAAGTTTTGCCTAGTGTAAAAACGAAAATTGACCATATACTTTTTGCCTTGAACAATCTACTTTCTTGGGGCTCTGCTGAAATGGATGGGGCTGTTTTAAATAAAGTTTCCGTGAACCTTTTTGAAAAGGTTACAAATGCGATAGCATTTTTAGACTATATGGCTACTGCGAAGCAAATTAGGGTTAGATGTGAAATCGCCAAAGACATCAAGGTTTATGCCGATGAATATCATGTAGAGATTATTTTGAGAAATTTACTGAGTAACGCCATAAAATTTTCTTCCTCTGGTAGCTCGGTTAATATAAATTCCGAAGAGCTCGATGAGAGAGTAGAGACCTGTATTCAAGATTCAGGACATGGTATCCCAAGGTCTATTCAGAATAAGGTTTTTCAAGAGAATGGCTATATCTCTACTTTAGGAACAAATAAAGAGAAGGGAACAGGTTTGGGGCTTAAAATTTGTAAAGATTTGGTGACACAAAACAACGGTGAAATATGGATAGAAAGCACCTCTATGGCCGGAACCAAAATAATTTTTTCTTTGCCAAAATTTAAAACATAAATCACCAAGAAATAGATTTAGCTCCATTTAGAATTAACCCTGTAGCGCTTTTTAAATATAAGGGTTTAGTGATTGGTCTCGTATAAAAGCACTAGGGCTCCATAACGCCTATTATTATTTTAGGCATTGTTCGCGCTAGCATGCATTTTTCATTTTTAGAAGTTTTCTTAGCTGTGAGTATGATTCTCGTTATGAGCGTGAGAATGATTATGATCGTAATTATGGAAGCCATGGAGTTCTACTTTGTAATCCAAAAACAATTTACTTTCCATGTGGTGTTCGGCAGATATGTAATGCTCGTACATTGTTCTCACACCGCCATTATTGATGATTTGGGCAAATAGTCCATAATCTCCTCCTTTAGTAGTCGTAGGGTTGTTAGGAATTCTTGTAATAGAATGTGCATGATTCCATAACTCTATAGATTTTTCAACAGGTGGCTCAACACTAAACTCTGCCCATAAATAAGGATTGTATATTCTATAGTAAAATTGAGTTTTAGTAGTCGGTGACTCTACATTATCCAACCAAACAAAATAAGTCTCATCAATATTAGCCATGACATCAGCCCACCAAATATCTGCAAATTTTGTGTTTAAATTATACACATATTCCTTCATCAATAGAATCAAATTTGCTTGGGTGGTTTCAGACATATCTGAATACTTCAAACCATTGGAAAATTGAGAGTAGTCATAATTTCCTGCAAAAGCATCTACACCTTTAATTGAAGGAGGTCCAACTTGCAATTTGGCTACACCTTGACTTGAAGTCGCAGCTCTATTTTCAATAGCTGATAATCCATGATATAGAGATAATCCCATATCTCTTTCATCCTTAATAATATCAAAATTGATATTATTAAAAGCACCAACAATTGGTTCTGCACCCATAAAAGCAGGGACTATGGATACATTATCTCCATGTACTAAGAAATTTATAGCACAATGATGTCCATCCAATTGAAAACCCCAAGAGCCACTGTTAACTGGGTCTCCAAATAAAGAAATATGATATTTGTTAGGTCCAAATATTTTTGGATTTTTTGTATTTAAAAACCCCTCTGCCAAAACAGTAATTTCATCTACTTTTTGATAACCTTCTGCACTCAAAAATAGCTGCAATAATTCCTTAAAAGCAGTCAATTGTGATGGAGTTAATTGCCCGTAATTGATACCATCTCTTGCATTAAACTTTGGAGGCACATTACTCCACTCCGTCAATCGTTTATCATCAAGGCATGCCGATGCTGTTTTTAATAGTTCATCAGAAAGAGATGCCCTAAATTCGACCATAGCTTGTCTAAAACTTTCTATGGTGCTATCTGTAGATTGGGGCGCTGTATTTGGAGTGCCACTACAATCAATTAATGTGTTTGGGACAGAATTATTATTGCCACTTTTATTCCAAGCTATTATTGCAACCAACACAAACAAAGGGGCGATTATAAATATTACTTTTTTCATTTTGAATTATTAATACGTTAGCCCAAATCCAAATTTGAATAATGGATTTTCGCTATCATATGGCACATCTGTTTTTTGATTTTCTACCGCTTTCATAGAAACAGGCAACTCGAAAGGTAACTTGCCTTGTGGAGCGGTATTTCCGAAAAGCACTTCACAAACCGATTTGTCACTTGCCCCAAAATTGGCAATTAAAGCCGTTGCAGCATTCGTGATTTCAGGAATGACAGCAGGTCTGTCTAAATAAATATCAACAATGGTTGGCACTTTATTTAACAAATCTAAAATTCGCCGTTTCTCATCGCTTTTAAAATCTAAATCACCATGATGAAAACCTTTTGCAAAAGGAACATTAGTTTCAGCAGGATACCACGGCGTATTTAATCTGATAATAGCAAAATCAGCCGCTTCAGGCGCCGCAACTACTTCTGCATAATTCGCTACCGTCAAACTATCTATATTTTCAATATATACTTTGAATTTCTTTTGTTCCAATGGTAATGTTGAGTTATCATTTTTGAGAAGCGTCATGGAGATTTTTTGCGTTTTCTCTCCCAAAGCTCTTGATGCTTCTGAGCCAACGATTTCATCGACTTTTGTTTCATCTACAAAGGGATTATCAAACAAACCCAACTCGAATTTTTGCTTCAATAAACGCTTTATAGAAACATCAATACGTTCTTCAGTTAATTTTCCTTCATTGACCAATTGAATAATCAACTCAGGTCTATTTTCGCCGCCAAATTGGTCACAACCTGCTTCGATAATTTTAAGTGCACGGTCAGCAGCACTCAAATCTTCCACGCCCCAAGCCCTTGCTTTCCAAACCACATCGGGTCCCATAGGTCGGTCGGTAATTAAGCCCCAATCGGTACAAACAACACCATCATATTTATATTTTTCTCTCAATAAAGTGGTAATAATCGTTTTGTTATAAGCCATAGCTACATTCTCGTCCGTTTGGTCAGTCGGAACGCCATAATAAGGCATGATAGCAGCCGTATTGACTTCGAAAGCAGCCTCGAAAGGAATAAGATGATAGTCAAAATTATCACCTGGATATATTTGTCCTTTTTGAAATGAAAAATGTGGGTCTAAGCCTTCTTTTTGTGGACCACCTCCTGGGAAGTGTTTCGTCATGCAAGCCACGCCATTACTTAGTTTTTCTCCTTGCAAACCACGAATGTACGGTTTGACCAATCTAGCTGTTAGCTCTGCATCTTCGCTAAAGTTTCCACTAATCCTTGACCAACGTGGTTCAGTCGCCAAGTCAATTTGAGGGTGTAATGCTTCTCTAATACCAACAGCCAAATATTCTTCACGGACGATATTTGCAAATTCTTCCACCAAGTTTTCATCACCAAGAGCCGCAAAACCCGGCATTTCACAGAATTGAGCAAAACCTTTAGCACTCAGTGAAAAAATCGTATTACTAAAATGATGCCTAGGGTCAGAAGCGATAGTAATTGGAATACCTAATCTTGTTTTTTCAGCGAATAGTTGTGAGTTGTTGTACCATTTTGCAAACACATTTGGGTCGGCAGGAATACTCCAAATATTAAAATGCGTCATTTTTAGGTCGTTCATATTTTCAACAACGGAGGCCATTCGTGATGCAGGACCTTCAAGACCTTCATTGCCATCCGGTTTTCCATCAGCACTAACAGGTGCTCCATTAATGAACATCATACCTGCTTTTTCTTCCAAAGTCATTTGGCTCAGCAAATCATTAACTCTCGCTTCGATAGGTTGATTGACATCTTCGTATATATCTAATTGTCCATTCCCGTTTAAGTCCCTGAATGTTAAATCATCTTTTTCAAGTAAGACTTTTGATTTTTGCGTGACTAATTCAAAATTTGAAGTATTTGTTTCTTTTTGCTTTGGCTCATTACAACTGGAGAATAATAAAAGCGCTAAAAAGACTATGATTGATTTATTCATGGTTATATTATTTTATTAATGATTTGTCTAATTGAATTATTCGCTGCAGCTCTTTACGAAAACGATTTTCATCTGATAATTTGTTAAAAAAAGTAGCGTTTGATTTAGTGGCAACTTCGAAAGCGTCCTGAAAAATTTTCACCCCTTTATTTGTTATAAATACACATTTTGCTCGTGTATCAGTATTATGTTGTTTTCTTTCAATGATTACTTTTTTTTCAAGTGTTCTGAGTACTTTCGACACCATCATGGTATCTGTATTGCTACGTTCAGCAATAGCTTTCTGTGTAACACTATTCGACCTTTGTAATAAAGAATTAAGTGCAGCTAGGATGGCAAATTGAGTTTGTGTTAAACCAATGCTATCCAATGCTCTATTTTGTTCTCTTTGCCAAAGCATATTCGTATGCCAAAGTAGAAACCCTAAGTCCTCATCTGGTTTGTATGGCTTGTTTTCTCTACTCATACATTTAATTTTCTTGAGAAGTCAAAAAATTGACTATTAAAATAAATTAAGTTGTCGCAAATATAATATACGCGACAATAAAAATCACATTATGCGAATAATTTTATTGCAAGTATTACTTCAAAGTAGCTATGGATTAAAAAGTAGGTTTCTTTGAAAGCAAACTTTTAGATTATTTTGGGTTTTTCTACTTGATTAGAACTTTTACATATAATCTCCATATCTGGAGTTCTGTCAGTTGATTCTGAAACAAGTTCGGCCTTGTAAAGAAGTTAGCTTAACATTAAACTGGCTTTTCGGTGTTTTGAACCCTTCTTTCATGAGCTTATCCACAATCAATTTTTATCTTTGCAGCCCAATACGAATAGGTGAATGTCAAGTAAAGTCGCATTTTATACCCTAGGCTGTAAGCTTAATTTTTCGGAGACCTCGACCATTGCACGCAGCTTTGAAAACGAGGGCTTTTCTCGGGTTGACTTTGCTGAGAAAGCAGACATTTATGTCATCAATACCTGTTCGGTTACCGAAAACGCCGATAAGCGCTTTAAAACCATTGTAAAACAGACCCAAAAGGCAAACCCTGAAGCCTTTTTGGTAGCGGTAGGCTGCTACGCCCAACTAAAACCCGAAGAACTGGCTGCAGTTGATGGGGTTGATTTGGTGTTGGGGGCCACCGAAAAGTTTAAGGTAACCTCTTACATAAATGATTTAATACAAACGGGGCCAAAGCCCTTCGACTCCGCTCAGGGCACGAGTAGTGGGAGGGTAGCTCAAATACATGCTTGTGAAATAGATGAGGCCGATTTTTATGTGGGCAGCTATGCCATTGGTGATCGTACTCGTGCTTTTTTAAAGGTTCAGGACGGCTGTGATTACAAATGCACCTATTGTACCATACCCCTGGCACGGGGTATTTCACGTAGTGATGCCCTAGCAAACGTACTTAACAATGCCCGTGAGATTTCTCAGCAGGGCATCAAAGAGATTGTATTGACCGGGGTCAATATTGGCGATTATGGCAAAGGGGAGTTTGGCAACAAAAAACATGAGCACACCTTTTTTGAATTGGTGCAGGCTTTGGACGAGGTTGAAGGTATTCACCGTTTGCGTATCTCCTCCATAGAGCCGAATTTGCTTAAAAATGAAACCATTGATTTTGTGGCACAGAGCAAGGCTTTTGTACCGCACTTTCATATTCCGTTGCAAAGCGGTAGTGATAAGATTTTAAAATTGATGCGCCGCCGTTACCTGTCCAATCTCTATGTGGACCGTGTGGCACGTATTAAACAAACCATGCCACATGCCTGTATTGGGGTCGATGTGATTGTGGGCTTCCCCGGGGAAACCGACGAAGACTTTTTGGAGACCTACAATTTCCTCAACGAACTCGATATCTCGTACCTGCATGTGTTTACCTATTCGGAGCGCGACAATACCGTGGCCGCCGAAATGGATGGGGTAGTGCCCAAGCAAGTTCGGGCCAAGCGCAGTAAAATGCTTCGTGGGCTATCGGCCAAAAAACGCAGGGCATTCTATGAAAGCCAATTGGGTACTGAGCGTACCGTTTTGTTCGAAGGGGAGAATAAAGAAGGTTACGTTCACGGCTTTACCGAAAACTATGTCAAGGTCAAAACCCCTTGGAATCCTGAGTTGGTGAATACCTTACATCGAATTGAACTGACCAAGATTGATGAAGACGGCTTGGTGCGTTTTGAGTTTATTCCTGAAAAAGTACTGGCATAAAAAAATCCCGACGAAGCGGGATTTTTTTTAATTGTTACATCTAGACTCAGATACGAATGCCTACTGGCAACATTTCTTTGTACTGATGTCTGTTCTTACGCAAGAAACCGGCGATGTGCGGACTAGTTGGTACCACCCTTAGATTTTGGTCTTGAATATGGTTTAAAACCGACTTTATGAAGGTTTCTTTAAAGCCATCTTCAGTAATTTCTTCGGGGATAATCAATTTGGTTAAGAATACTTTTCGCTCTTGTGAAGAGTATTCGATTTTGGCCAGATGTCCGTCAACTGTGGTCTCAAATTGACGCAAGAAGCTATTGTCCTTAATTTCCATATTATTAATATAGCGTTAGTTTTAGTTTAGGAATTCGTTATCTATTAGTGGTTGGTTTTGGTGCATAGAGTGCGAGAGATTCACTAATTTGTTGGGATAAGTTTTCCGCATAAGGACCACAAAAGTACTGAAAATATCACTAGAAACCTAGTAAATGTCAGATAATCAGCCAGTAAATGGTGTTAAAATACCACTCTATCTTATGCCGGGTATGGCAGCCTCGCCAACCATTTTTGATAATTTACAATTTGATAAAAATCAGTTTGAAATTATTCGGTTGAATTGGTTTGTTCCAACCCCAAAAATGAGCTTCTCAGCCTATGCCCAAAAAATGTGCGAACAGGTCGTTCATGAGAACCCCGTCTTGCTTGGGGTTTCGTTCGGGGGCATGCTGGTTCAAGAGATGGCCAAGCTCATCAAGGTAAGCAAAGTCATTGTGGTCTCTGCGGTAAAATCAAATCGAGAACTGCCCAAACGCATGTGGTTTGCAAAGTACACCCAGGTACACAAACTATTGCCCACCGGGCTCATCAATAATGTAGAACTGTTGGCAAAATATGCCTTTGGTGAATCGGTCACCAAACGCCTTAAACTCTACGAGATGTACCTAGGGGTTCGCGATAAGGCCTATATTGATTGGGCCATTGACCAAATTGTGAATTGGAAGCAGGTGACGCCTCCAGAAAACCTCATTCATATTCATGGGGAGCAGGATGCGGTGTTCCCCATTGTTAACATACACAATTGCATAAAAGTCAAAAACGGCACGCACACCATGATCATTCATCGTGCCCGATGGTTCAATGAACACCTGCCCACACTAATTTTGCAGTAGCAGAGTTGTATACTTATGAGGTTTTGAAATTCCAAGTTTTAAAACCACCATAGTATTAATAGTATATTGCGGAAAAATTGAGTTCATGAAGGTTATCAAGAATATATTGGCAGTTATCGGCTTCATTTGTGTTATCGGGAGTTTGATTTATGCGACACAAGACGAACCTACCCAAAACGACATTGTCTTACAGAACCACGAAGTGGTAAGCGATAAGAACGTAAGCGACGGGTACCGAATAAGCGCCATCGACATACCTGAAGATTTGAATTTTGCTGGCGAAATGGTGCCGCAAGAAGACCCGGAAATCATGGAGCGCGTAGATCGCGAGTTTTTGGTCAACACATATTGGCAGTCGAATGCGCTATTACTCATGAAGCGCGCCAACAAATATTTTCCGGTCATTGAGCCTATTTTGGCCAAGAACGGTATTCCTGATGATTTCAAGTATTTGGCCGTAGCGGAAAGTGGGCTTCAAAACGTGGTTTCACATGCCGGAGCTACCGGTTTTTGGCAAATCATGAAAGGTACGGGTCGTGAATACGGTCTTGAAGTCAACGATAATGTGGACGAGCGTTACCACCTCGCCAAATCAACCCAAGTGGCCTGTGACTATTTGAACAAATGGAAAAAGCGTTTTGGCACATGGACTACGACAGCAGCTGCTTATAATGCAGGCCCTGCAGGAATTCAAAAGTATATGAACATTCAAAAGGTAGACGATTACTACGATTTGCTTTTGGGACAGGAGACAGGGCGCTATGTGTTCCGTATTTTGGCCATTAAGGAGATATTATCACACCCAGAGAAATACGGTTTTGAATTGGAGAAGGATGACCTCTATCAAGATGTGCCCACCTTTGCCGTAGAAATTGATGAACCGATAAGTGACTGGGCTGATTTTGCCGAAACCTACGAAATCAATTACAAGATTTTAAAGCGTCATAACCCTTGGCTGCGTGAACCGCATTTGAACAATGCTTCACGCAAGAAGTACATGATAGAAATTCCGAACAAAGGGTATTACCGAGAATCAAAGTAGGCTTAACGATAGCCACCCCGGCGCACTTGCTGGGGACCTTTTTTTAGTTGCTGTTGCATCATCTTTAACTGGTCGGCCATCATACCGTTCTTGTCCAGTTTCTTTGCCTCGTTCAGTAGGGTAGTGGCCTCGCGTTTTCTCCCTTTCTGCATGGCGATACCCGCCAAGCTCATTTTGGCCATGGCCTTATCGTAGTCCATATTCAAACCTAAGCGAAGCGCTTTTCGAAAGAACTTTTCGGCCTTGGTTAGGTTCTTTTGACTTTGCAGAATACCGTGCATGTAGTTGAAATAGCCCTGCTGTTTTTTGACCAAAGCCGATTCTGGATTCTTGATTTTGTTGAGCCACTTTTCGGTTCCTTCCATATCCTGTTTGCGCATACGCAAAAAGGCCATTAAAATCATTTCATTTCTGAAATACAGAAAAACAAAGATTAAGGAAAGCAGGATTAGAAATATCCCATTCCCGATATAACCTTCAATAAATTGGTAAACGGCATACGCTATGATAGCGGCTGCAATAACTATTTTGATGTTCTTATTAAACATTTATTCCTCTATTAATTCGTAAGTAATGGTCTGCGTCAGTTTGGTAGGAATCTCAACATTCTCTGCCATAGACATGGTTGAACTGCCTTCCCCATTGGCCTTGACCATCATTTTTGTTAAAAACCCTGTTTCTTTTGAAGCCTCAAGAACAATTTCTTGCTTTCCTGACAAGTCCATAGAAAGGCTCGATTCCTGTGTATTCATCGTAATTGCGGAATTACCGCTAAGGGAAACGGTATCCCCTTCAATTTTTTCAATTTTCCATTCGTTTAACGAATTGATTTTACCTTCAAAATTGGTGGTCCAGCTTGAGTCGCTGTCAACCGCTTTATCACTGTAGATAAAGGTCATCTGCTCAAAGTTGTTCGACAAACTCTCAGAGCTGAAATCCTTGTCCAGGGACTTTCGCATTAGATTTTTGGTGAATTCATCTAAATCTCCCGCGGCATTGAGCATGTTCTCGATTAATTGGTCGGCTCCACTGACACTGCTTATCTCACCCGTTTTTAATAGGCTAATTTGCAGTTGCGAACCCAAAAGGCCCGCGAAAATGGCAGACATGATATCACCTTCCTTTGGTTCTGAGGCCCGAACATCAATCATGGTACCTTGGAGGTTCGAAGAAGATTTCATTGCAAAATCTTTGAACTCAAAAGTCAGGTTGTATCCGCTTTCGGTGATTTCGGCTACCGTAAATGAGAAAACACTTTCCATATCATTGGTAATGATTTGTTGGGTGTTCTCAATATCCATGGTCATTTCTTGCAGGGCACTTTGCTTGATGATGAAATTTTGTCCTGTTTCAAGGTTATAGCCAAGTAGTTCTTGGGCTTGAGTGAACGTACTTAAGCTAAGGGCCAAAAGCAGTAAAATAGACTTTATAGAAGGTTTCATTTAGCGTTCAATTTATCAGAGAACAAAACTAACACAAACATTTTTTGCAAGGTGCTTGTCAGAGCAAAAAGTCTTTGTATATTTGCGCCCAGATTTTGAAAAGGCTAGGTAAAAACCTGAAAGCAAGATAACAATGAAAAGAACGTATCAGCCATCGAAGCGAAAAAGAAGAAATAAGCATGGGTTTAGAGAGCGCATGGCTACAGCCAATGGACGCAAGGTTCTTGCTCGAAGACGTGCCAAAGGAAGAAAAAAACTGACAGTTTCATCTGAACCAAGACACAAGAAATAGATGAATGTCAATAACTCGTTAATTAATAGGTGCTGAATTTAAAATCAGCACCTTTTTTTTGACCTATTTTTAACGATTGAAATAAAAATTTCGAAAGAGAATGCCAAAAAGAGAAGACTTAAAATCGATTTTGATTATTGGCTCTGGCCCTATTATCATTGGCCAGGCGTGTGAATTTGATTACTCCGGTTCGCAAGCACTTCGCTCCTTGCGTGAAGATGGTATTGAAACCATTCTCATCAATAGCAATCCGGCAACAATTATGACGGATCCGTCGATGGCAGACCATGTATATTTAAAGCCGTTGAACACCAAATCGATTATTGAGATTCTCAAAAAACACCCCAACGTTGATGCCGTTTTACCCACAATGGGTGGTCAAACCGCATTGAACCTTTGTATTGAAGCAGACGAAAAAGGAATTTGGGAGGATTTTGATGTTGAAATTATAGGTGTTGATATTGATGCCATCAACATCACCGAAGACCGGGAACAGTTCCGGGCCTTGATGACAAAAATTGGGGTGGGCATGGCGCCACAGGCCACGGCGACCTCATTCTTGAAAGGAAAGGAAATTGCCCAAGAGTTCGGTTTTCCATTGGTGATTCGAGCCTCTTTTACCTTGGGTGGAGCAGGAGCAGGTATTGTCTACGAAGAAGAAAATTTTGATAAGCAGCTAAGTCACGGTTTAGAAGTTTCGCCCATTCACGAAGTGATGATCGATAAGGCGATGATGGGATGGAAGGAATACGAATTGGAGCTTCTTCGTGATAAGAATGATAATGTTGTAATTATCTGTACCATTGAAAATATGGACCCTATGGGAATCCATACTGGTGACTCAATAACAGTAGCACCGGCGATGACCTTGTCGGATACTACTTTCCAGCGTATGCGCGATATGGCCATTCATATGATGCGTAGCATTGGTGATTTTGCAGGTGGATGCAACGTTCAGTTTGCAGTTAGTCCCGATGAGGAAGAAGAGATTATCGCCATTGAAATCAATCCAAGGGTGTCACGTTCTTCTGCTTTGGCATCTAAAGCAACTGGATATCCTATTGCAAAAGTGGCCGCGAAGCTGGCCATTGGTTATAGTTTGGATGAACTTCAAAACCAAATCACCCAATCAACTTCGGCATTATTTGAGCCCACATTGGACTATGTAATCGTAAAGATTCCAAGATGGAACTTTGATAAATTCGAAGGTTCAGACCGTACGCTAGGGTTGCAAATGAAGGCTGTTGGTGAGGTAATGGGAATAGGTCGTTCTTTTCAGGAAGCACTGCACAAGGCGACACAATCTTTAGAGATTAAACGAAACGGTCTTGGAGCCGATGGTAAAGGCTACAAAGACTACGACACCATCATTCAAAAGTTAACGGTACCCAGTTGGGACCGTGTTTTTGTAATTTATGATGCCATTCAGTTGGGAATTCCGTTAAGTCGTATTCACGAAATCACCAAAATAGACATGTGGTTCTTGCGCCAGTATGAAGAACTGCATCTTCTAGAGCAAGAAATTTCAACCCATACCATAGCCAGTTTACCACGGGCGTTGATGTTGGAGGCCAAGCAAAAAGGCTTCGCCGACCGTCAAATTGCGCATATGTTGGACTGCTATGAAAGTGAGGTGCATAAAAAGCGACAAGAGCAGAATATCAATAGGGTGTACAAATTGGTGGATACCTGTGCCGCCGAGTTTAAGGCGATGACACCATACTACTATTCCACTTTTGAAGAAGAAATTGAAACTGCTGACGGCAAACGTTTTGTAGCCAACGATAGTGAGGTCACCGATAGAAAGAAAATCGTTGTTTTAGGTTCAGGGCCAAACCGAATAGGGCAGGGTATTGAATTTGATTACTGTTGCGTGCACGGTGTCTTAGCAGCTGCCGAGTGTGGTTATGAGACCATTATGATAAACTGCAACCCTGAAACAGTTTCAACTGATTTTGATACCGCCGACAAGCTCTATTTTGAACCTGTTTTCTGGGAACATATCTACGATATTATCCTTCATGAAAAACCTGAAGGGGTTATTGTTCAGCTTGGGGGGCAAACCGCTTTGAAACTTGCTGAGAAATTGGACCGCTATGGAATCAACATTATCGGTACCAGCTTTGAGTCTCTCGACTTGGCTGAAGACCGTGGTAGTTTCTCGCGACTTTTAAAAGAGAACGACATTCCTTACCCAAAATTCGGAGTGGCAGAAAGTGCTGACGAGGCCTTGGCCTTGGCAGACGAATTGGGCTTCCCATTATTGGTAAGACCTTCGTATGTACTTGGTGGGCAGGGTATGAAAATCGTCATCAACAAAGAAGACCTAGAGGCCCATGTAGTTGACTTACTTCGCAAGATTCCAAATAACAAATTGTTGCTCGACCACTATTTGGATGGAGCGATAGAAGCCGAAGCAGATTCCATCTGCGATGGGGAAGAGGTTCAAATTATTGGTATCATGGAGCATATTGAACCTTGTGGTATCCATTCTGGTGACTCCAATGCGACCTTACCGCCATTTAATTTGGGTGAGTTTGTAATACAGCAGATTAAAGACCACACCAAGAAAATAGCGTTGGCCTTGAATACGGTAGGGCTTATCAATATTCAATTTGCGGTAAAGGATGATACGGTTTACATCATTGAGGCCAATCCGCGTGCTTCTAGAACGGTACCGTTTATTGCTAAGGCCTATGGAGAACCTTACGTAAACTTTGCAACTAAGGTGATGTTGGGTGAAAAGAAAATCAAGGACTTTAAGTTCAATCCACAGCTGGAAGGCTTTGCTATTAAGCAACCGGTATTCTCTTTCAATAAATTCCCGAATGTAAACAAGAACCTTGGTCCTGAAATGAAAAGTACAGGGGAAAGCATTTTGTTTATTGACGATTTAAAGGATGACGAGTTTTATAATTTGTACTCTAGACGAAAGATGTATTTGAGTAAGTAAAATCGCCAAAATGAAGTTAAATAGAATAATTTCTAATAAGGGAATTATAAATATGTCCCTTCCTTTTGTAGTCGCAATATTATTAGCAGTATTTAAGAAGATATTTGTTGACAATGAATATTCATTTGATTTATCATTGTTTATTGACTTTATAAACATAGTGTCAGCAGTTTTGGCTACAAAATCTGTTCTGAATATTTATTCGATTTATGTTTTAAGAGATAAATATGAAGACCAAACTAATAGATTGTTTTTTGATTCGCTTCTAATCGTTTTGGCCTTGCTGGCCTCGTTTTTTTTATATTTTGCGACCAGTTATTCCATAAAAAGTAATTATGATATTTATAAGGAATTATTATATATAATTTTATATTTATTCCTTTTTCTTTACACTTATTTTATAAACTTCTGTTTATCAATGAATTAAAAAAAAATAAAATATTATATATTTGTTATCGTTATAAACACTACCTACACAACAAAATGGGTCTTTTTCTTATTTTACTTTCCTTCTTTTGCTTTTTAGCAATTCTCCTTTCTTTTTTAGATTTAAAATTAAGAAGTAAAGGAAAAACCGGTTTATCATTTTTTAATGATTCACAAAATTTTCATAAGCATTCTAATAAACAAAGAAAAGTTATAGGCTTTGACCGGGCATATGACGATGATTTATCTACATAATTGTTTTAGACTTTTTAAATGAGTTTAATTCATGAGGGATACTTCTTTGGTTATTCTACAAGCAGGCTAAGTAATTTTCAAAATCATCTCGATTCCCTCAACAGATTTTTTGTTTCGAGAGATGAAATCTCACATTACTTGATTTTTGGGGATTATGATGTATTGACAATTACAACATTAAATTCCGATTTCGATTTACTAGCCAGAAAATTTTCCAATTTTTATATTTCAAGAGAAGTTACTTCAACCAAAGGATTTGACAATTTTTTAACTTATTCTAATTGGTCCAATTTAGTTTTCTCCTCCCAGAACTATTCTAATTCTGAGCTAATTTTGGGTTTGATAAGACTTAAAGTCAATCCTCATTTGGAAACTGAGAACAGTTCGTCCTTGAATAAAAAAATCATTTCTTTTCTTTTAAGTAAATATCCCTCATTAAAATTTAGATTATTTAGGAGTTATGCGTGGGATGAATATCAAGTTTTAGTTAAAACGAACTCAATATCCAATGTCTTTTTCGTAACAGACGCTTTGCGAGCTTTGAATTTTGAAGGTGATTCTGGGTCCATGTTTCCAAAAACAGAAACAACCCTCGGACTGAATGTTGAATTAATGCCAAAAAAAGTTGAAGAACAAAAATGGCCTACCAAGAGATTTGAAAAACTGGTTGAAAATTTGGATGACAGAGACGAATTAAATGTTATCATGGGTGGAATTAGCCCAAATGAATATAGTTATGAAGATTATTTTAATCAAGTACTGGTAAATAAAATAGATACCTACAGAGTTGCTGGAAAAGTTGATTTGTTCATACAACCAAGAATTACAAATTCGGTTAAGACACTTTCAACTAGAAATCTAGTCAAGCATTTAATTCATATTTATAACCACGTTAGTTCTGAAGGTATAAATATTGAAATTTCTACAACTTTTTTTAAGAGGTTTGTTCAGAAAGAGAGTGAAATTAAGAAAAGAGAAAGCCCTTCATTAAAAAATAATCAGACTTTATCACAATCTCAATTAGAAGATTTTTATAATCAATTAAAAGTACTAAAGGTTCCTACCCCGGAAAGGAGTGCTTTAATGTTTCTTATCAAAAATTATAATAGATACTTAGCCAACCCAACAATTGCGAATCGAATATTATCTCTTGAGGAACCAATCACAACTTTTATTGCAGACATAAATGATATTTATTGTGAATATCGAGATAGAAAATATAATTATTCACCTTATTTAATTTCCAGAAAACTCAAGGCCTTTACAAAAGCTTTGGAGCAGGCTATTGAAAACATATTGCATAGTTCTCCAGTATATGAAAAGACTAGCGATATTTTCATTACAACCAAGTGTAGTATGAGTGAAGTATTGGCTGCCTACAATAAAATGTGCAGTACTTTCGCTCAAGTTTTTGGTGTACCTGGTTTTTTTGTCCATTTCGACTATGATTGTGAAATGAGAATTACTGATCAATCGTTGAATCTCAATCTTTATAACTTGATAAAACCAGAACGGTTTTGCGGTCTTATTGGAGCAGAGATGTTCAACCTTTATTTAGTAGGTAATAGAGAAGAATTCAAAAAATATCCACTTTTCACTAAATATTCTCAATTGAGAATGGGTGAAAAAGCTTTGATACGATTTAAGAATGCTGTTGAAGTAGAATTTCTTTTCAAAATTGGTGCAAGGCTAGAATTGAAAGAAAGTCAAATTCTAGATTTGATAAATAAAGATTTTGTAGACCATGTTTATATGGATTTGTTTAATTATTGGTTTTTCTTCGATGCGAAAAAAGAACTCTTTGGTTTTTGGTACTGGTCAATATTTTTGATGAACACCAAAAAGTTAGACTTCAAAGAGAAAAATCAAATTGGAATAAAGAACTTAAGAATAAGAATGCTTAGATATGGAATTGTCCAAAGAATAGTAAATATTAAGGATGGATTTGAAGGCGAAGAACACGTTACTCTTTATCCCAAAGAGTTTTCTGAAGAACTATCATTTAGTAATTTTTCATGGGAATTATCCCAATTCATAAATAATGTTACAGCCAATAGAGCAATTAATAAGTGGATGAAACAAACCATTTCATTATTCAGTGATATAAATCAATTTATTGATTTGAATTCCAATTTTACAGGTTATAAAGAAAATATTTTCTCCTTATTGAATGAAGTAAGAGAGGAATATTTAATCAAAAAGGAACATCTCCATTTTAGCAATTCAGGAGCACTAGTTTTAAATAAAGAACAGTCAGACCAACATATTTTTAGAATTAATGAGTTACGAATTCAGTTCCTGCTACGATTGATAAAACTTTCTAAAGAACTTTAATTATACCAAACTGCATAGCGTTTTCTACGAAGCTCAAGGGCCAATTGTTCTTCTAGTTTTAGCGCATCGGTTCTATTGGTCAATGGTTTTAGATGGTTATACAGGCTGGGTCTTAAATAGGAACCATATTTCTTTACGATGGATGAGGACAATCGATGTCCCTTTTTGCTAAGCGCACCCTTCTTATGCTGCAGAAAACGTTCCTTGGGAGTTTTGCTTGTCATACCTACGTAAAGACATTCCAAGACCCCATTGAATTGGGGATTGGCTTCTCGAAAGCGTCTATTTTCGGTGAATACCTTTTTCGATAACTCAATAACATAAATATGATATTTAACCTTATCCATTTTAAGAAATCAAAATCCTGAAAAATCTATTCTTATAATTAATTGGATTCTGTAGTAAATATCAATTTTAATTCTTTAAATATTCAAGACCAGCTTCAAGAACTTGCTTGCAAAGTTTGCATGACTGATTATGAACGCCAACCGCTTCTATTTGTGCTACATATGGTAAAATTCCCTTTTCGACATTAATTGAGAAAGCATCATTCCTACTACTTTCGGCATTAACGCCATAGGAATTGCTGTAGACAAAGTAAATTGGTCTATATTTTATGTCGTAAAATGTAAATTTAATTCCGCCAGTGAACCCCCGCAGGTTATTCGAGGAAGTCTTAATATCTGCTGACAATACCCCTTCTTCCGTTAAAGTAGCTTGTCCACAACACCTCCATGACTTTCCAGCAATTCGATTGCAGTTTGGTGCTACTCGAATTGGGAAATTTCCGGGCCTTGCTTGAGAGTTGCTACTCCACAGTGGGACGCTTTCTGAAGAATATATAACGAGATTACCATCATTTTGCATCTTAAGCGTCGCACCAGTATTTCCATGAGTACCAGTACTCCAAACTGGAGTACCGTCGTTTTTATAAATTACAAGGTTACCATCATTTTGCATTTGAGCGTAATTCCCACCTTTATTCATGGTATTAGATGCCCATCTTGAAGTCCCAAGACCTTGATTATAGATAACTAGGTTGCCATCGTCCTGCATGACCAATCCATATTTACCATTCGGACTTGTATAAGGTTTATGATTTTGCAGTCTAACGTTTTTTAAGTCCTGACTGTGAATAGAAGCGATAATAATAGATAGAAATAAAAAAAAGAAGTTTTTAGATTTAGTCATTTGGTTAGTTTTTACGGTTAACTTTTAGTTTTACTAAATTTAAGATAAAAAGTTTTAAAACAAACGTTATCAGCAACTTGGCTGATGAAGTAGAATTTGGAAAATACTATTTCTTCTTTCTTATACTTGTTTTGACAAGTGGGTTAAAATCAAGACACTTCTGAATCCAGAATTGCAATTCTGGTTCTGAATCAATGCCTTCTGAACCAACAAACACATAACCCTTCATTGGCCTACCCGTAAAATCCATAGTTAGTGCCCCCTTTTTACTTAAGGCTTCCTCATAAAAATAGAGTCCGACACGTGCCATTAATAGCGAATCATTGGTATTCTTATCAATTAGGATTCCACAGCACATCTTGTCATCCACCATGAAACAAAGGCCACCCATCATTTTCTTTTCTTCAAAATGATGTTTCAGGTCACGGAATTGATTTCGAATTCTATCGGCTAAGTATTCGTCGTATGCCATTTCGAAGACAACTTATTTTCTAACGAAGGAGGCCACAAATCCACTGGTTACATTGGAGCCTTCCCCACTTAAATCAAAACGGCCTTCGCCTTTGATTTTTAGTAATTGTTGATTTAATTCAGCTTCTAAATCACGAAAATCCATATCGGTTTCAAACCGGGCTTGTAGTGTATTGTCCTCAATTCGAAATTCGCCTGAATTCATGAATGCCGGAAAATCTGTAAAGGTGAAGTCAAAAACAAAAGTGCCATCTTCCATAACGTTCAAATCTACGGAGCCGCCAATTGCCTTAACATCAGTGTCAGGTGTTGTGTTGTTTGGGCTCTCAAAAATAAAGTTTTGGGCCTCCCAAGAATCAACCAATAAATTGAAGTCTAAAGTCCCTTCTTCTCCCATTTGCTCAGTTTCATCAACTGGATTATCAGTCTCGTCAGAACTGCAACTGGTAATGGTTAAAAAAACAATGACCAAGGTTAAGGCTAGATTGTGTCGGAGATTTCTAAAGTGCTTTTCGATTTTCATGATGAAGGAATTTTTGTGTTAACTGTAGTGTCCCCTCAAGGTAATCAATTTTTGAACAGACCAATATGCTGACTTCCTTTTTAACAGAATATCGGTTAATCCTCTTCCCACTCCGTATGGAAGATACCCTCACGGTCAATACGCTCGTAGGTGTGGGAGCCAAAGTAATCGCGTTGCGCCTGAATTACATTTAAAGGCAGCCTTTCTGAAGTGTACGCATCAAAATAGGTGAGCGCATTAAATAGCCCTGGAAGTGGAATTCCATTGGCAGCGCCATAAGCCACCACTTTTCGGGCAGCGCCAACCGTGCTTTGCACCTTGCCAACAAAAGAATTTGAAAGCAACAGATTTTCCAATTCAGGTTCATTTTGATAGGCCTCTGTTATGTCAGCCAACAAGGCCGCGCGTATAATACAACCCGCACGCCAAATTTTAGCGATTTCCCCAAGGTCCAATTCGTAACCATATTCCACACTGGCATCCGATAATTGGTGCATACCTTGGGCATAGGACATAATGAAAGAAAAGAACAATGCTTGTTCACAGTTTTCAATCAGTTCTTCTTTGTCTATTGGTGAAGGTGTGGGCCTATCGTAAAGTTCATCAGCTTTTATGCGCTCAGATTTTAAGGCGGAGATTTGGCGCATGCTTACTGCAATATCGATGGTTGGCACGGGTATACCCAAATCCATTGCATTCTGCGAGGTCCATTTTCCGGTTCCTTTTTGTTTGGCCTTATCCAATATCATATCGACCAAATCACCATCGGTGAGTTCATCCTTTTGTGAAAAAATATCAGCCGTAATTTCGACCAAAAAGGATTGCAAACGACCATCATTCCATTTGGAGTAGGTTTGATGAAGTTCTTCATTGGTCAACTTTCCTGCCTTTTTTAGTAAATCATAGATTTCAGAGGTCAGCTGCATCATGCTGTACTCAATGCCATTATGCACCATTTTTACATAATTTCCCGCTGATTTAGGTCCCAAATAGGTAACACAGGGCTCTCCTTTATATTTGGCCGCTACAGCCTCAAAGATTGGTTTAACATGCTGGTAGGCCTTTCGAGAACCACCGGGCATTATGCTAGGGCCCTTTCGAGCGCCTTTCGCACCACCGGATACCCCAGAGCCAAAAAAGTTTATCCCTTTCTGTTTTAAATAGGCTTCACGTCTATCGGTATCGGTATAAAAAGAATTTCCACCATCAATGATAATATCACCTTCATCAAGCAAGGGTATGAGACTTTCAATAACAGCATCCACGATTTTCCCGGCTGGTACTAAAAGCATGATTTTTCTAGGAGTACTTAAAGCATCTACAAAAGTTTTGGCGTCGGAACTGGCATTAACCTTATCGAGATCACCGCCTTCATCAATCAAAGCCTTCACTTTTTCAGGGTCTAGATCATTACCATAAGCAGAGAAGCCATTGTCTACAACATTCAAGATAAAGTTTCGACCCATCACACCGAGCCCTACCATACCGAAATCGTACTTTTCTGTAGCCATTAAAATCAATTTAGGCAGGTTAAGATAGTACTAAGTAATCGAATTTCACCTGCATACAGATAATTTAAACGTTATATTCGTTTTGCTCAAAAATTTAATACCGAGAATCACATGAAAAAAACGGAAAATCAATTGCTTGTCATATTTGGAGCCTCAGGTGACTTAACGGCAAGAAAATTGGTGCCTGCCCTTTACAATCTATATGTTGAAGGACATTTGCCCGATAATTTTGTTGTTCTCGGAGCGAGCAGAAGCAATCTTACCGATAATCAATTTCGTGATCGAATTGTATACAATAGCAATTATCTAAAGGAAAGACTGGCAAAAAAATCAAAAGAACATGTCGATAATTTTGCGAAGCTCTTCTTTTACCAAGACTTAGGAGATTCCTACGATAGCTTTTACGGAAAGTTGGCCAAACGCATTGCGGATTTGGACCAGAAGTATCGAACCGATGGCAATCAAATCTATTACCTGTCGACGCCACCTCAATTGTACGAGACCATAGCAGCAAGATTGGCGGAACAAAATTTGAACCTACAATTTGAAGGTTGGAGACGTTTACTAATTGAAAAGCCCTTTGGTACGAGTCTTGAAACGGCCAAAGATTTGAATGTTGGCCTTCAGAATTATTTTGAGGAACCCCAGATTTTTAGAATTGATCACTACCTCGGTAAAGAAACCGTGCAGAACCTTCTGGTAACGCGATTCGCAAACAGCATCTTTGAGCCTTTGTGGAATCGGAATTACGTACACCATGTTGAAATCACAAATGCTGAAAGTGTAGGTGTGGAAAAAAGAGGTGGGTATTATGACAAATCTGGAGCGCTACGAGATATGTTCCAAAATCACCTATTACAAATTGTTTCATTGGTGGTTATGGAGCCTCCGATTGGTGATGCCCCCGAAGAGATTCGTAATGAAAAGGTCAAAGCGCTGAAGTCTCTACGAATCATGAAAGATGACAAAACCTTGTTTGACCATACCATCCGTGCGCAGTATATGTCATCAACAATTGATGGTAAAAAAGTGAACGGGTACCGAGAAGAAGATGGTGTGGACCCGGATTCCAAAACTGAAACCTATGCCGCTATCAAATTCTTTGTGGATAATTGGCGATGGCGTGATGTGCCATTCTATGTAAGGACTGCGAAACGAATGCCAACAAAGGTTACTGAGGTGGTGATTCATTTTAAAAAACCACATCACCAGATTTTTCAAGATGAGCAAATGGGGGAAAAGGCCAATAAATTGGTAATACGGATACAACCCAATGAGGGAATTCTGGTCAAGTTCGGTGTTAAAGTTCCTGGGCAAGGATTTAAGGTAGAGCGCGCCAATTTGGATTTTTATTATTCAGATTTGGTGGAGACCCATGTAATGGAGGCCTACGAGCGGTTATTATTGGATGCCATGCAGGGCGATGCCACCCTTTATGCACGAGCAGACGAAGTAGAGGCTGCCTGGGAATTTGTAGACCCCATACTTCAATATTGGAATACGGGTAAAGATGTTCGCATGTACGGTTACTCAGCTGGTGTTTGGGGTCCTGAAAACGCTGATGATTTAATTGAAGGTGTCGGGTTCTGGAGAAATCCTGGAGACAATCTTACCGATGACCCCGGGTTCTGCGTGATTTGTTAGGATGATTGAATAGGAAAAAGAGAAAAACGTTTTTGAAATGGAAGTAAAAGTATTCAAGGATAAAAATGAAGTTGCCCATAAATTTTCGGCATACTTTAAAGAATTGGTAAAAGGAAAAGAAATTTTTCAAGTGGCCCTATCTGGTGGCAGTACTCCCAAAATAGTATTTGATGTTCTTGCTGCTGACTATGGCGATAAAATTGACTGGTCAAGAATTCATTTTTATTGGGGTGATGAACGTTGCGTTCCTCCTTCAGATGACCAGAGTAATTATAAAATGACCGTTGAACATCTGTTTTCGAAAATTGATGTTCCGTCAAAAAACATCCATAGAGTTCTTGGTGAAGCTGACCCGATGGGCGAAGCCATGCGTTATGCCAATTTGCTGGAAATAAATCTGGATAGGGTAGAGGGTGTTCCCCAATTTGATTTGGTGATTTTGGGTATGGGTGATGATGGTCATACGGCCTCAATATTTCCACATGAAATAGCTCTTTGGAATTCAAACGACCATTGTGTTGTGGCCACTCATCCTGATTCTGGACAGAAACGGGTATCTATAAACGGTAAGGTTATTAATTGCTCAAAAGAAGTGGTGTTCTTGGTCACCGGGTCATCAAAAGCACAAAAAGTAGATGAAATTCACCATAAAAAAGCAGGTTTTGAAAAGTATCCAGCCTCTTTGGTCAATCCAGATTCAGGACAATTGGTTTTTTTCATGGATGAGGCAGCAGCTTCCAAATTGTAAAAAACCTCTCCATTTAGAAGAGGTTTATCCATCAATCTAAAAAACTAAATCCGCTCCAGGGGAATCTGAAGTTGATGAGGTCTATTTTCCACTTTGTCAAAGGGAGTTCCATCCACATGCTTTGCCCCCATGAACAAAAGACCATTTTTAAAATAAATGAGGTCATAATCGGAAACAATCTGACCTTCTTCAATATGAAACATAGGAAAAGCCTTGCCCAAGATGTCTTTTTTGACATTGTTTTCAAAAGGCGACATACCTTCAGGGAGCCCGGTATTGAGCATTTGTACCGTTTGTTCATTTAAGGGTGTTACGGCAAAACCCTCATTCAGCACATAGTCAATTTTCCATGCCCCTTCAGCGATGGGATGCTCAACTCCCCAGACCAAATCTCCCTTGAATTCAAATTCCATAAGAGGCATTTGACCGTAGTTATCCCCATAAAGAGTTATTGTGCCCACGAACTTGTCATCCTCAAAATATTTAAAGTGCCTTTTTAAGTAAGTCGGCTGAATGGTGCCACTACCTGTTCTATCTTCTGTCGGGCGTAGTTCCACAGAAATACTTTTCCATTCTCCAATTGCATATTCCTTTACCTCTTCCAAAGTTTTGGGTTCTTGCACCATCCATTTTGCTTTTTCTCGTATTGATTTCATGTTTTGTGATTTTAAGGATTGAAGACCAATTATGCTGACTGTCATGGCCAAAACCCAAATTGTTTTATTCATTATCATTGAATTTATTGGCTAAATTGTCGACTTTTGTCTAATTAGCAGTACTAGTCATTATTATTAGTTATAGTATAAAAAAATAGACTATTGAGTATGGTAAGGAAAAACAAAGATTTTAATCCAAATGGTTGCCCTGTGACTCACTGTCTAAATAAGATTGGAGGCAAATGGAAACCTGTAATTATTTATTTAATTCGAAAGGATTGTAATCGATTTTCAATGCTGCAAAGAGCCATTCCAGATATTAGTAAACAAATGCTGGTAAATCAATTACGGGAGTTGGAGGCTGATGGCATTTTGGATAGAACGGTTTTTGCGGAAGTTCCTCCCAGGGTAGAATATGGCATATCTAAATATGGCGAAACATTGTTGCCAGTAATTGACACGATGCAGGATTGGGGACTTAAGGATATGGAATTAGCTTGTTAATCCAGACTAAGCTTAACATTTTCCCCTTCTAAATATTCAAGATATTCATCTGCCTTAATTTTTTTGGAATCGTATTTCGAATCCCTTTTGTAAACTGCCATTTTACGTTCAACACTTCGTGCAAAACGCCTTAGTTCTTCTTTGTTTTTGATTAATAGACCTGGCACCTTTGCATTTTTGCCGTCTTTACTTTTGGCCACCATGGTAAAATAAGAAGAGTTGCAGTGACGTAGCTTTCCTGTGGTAACGTTCTCAGCTTCAACACGTACCCCAATCACCATGCTTGTTCTGCCTGTATAGTTTACACTTGCTTTTAGTGTAACCAATTCACCAACTTCTATTGGATTCAAGAAATCTACGCGATTGACTGAGGCCGTAACGCAGTAGGTTTGAGAATGTTTGCTCGCACAAGCAAATGCAATTTGGTCCATCAAATTTAGAACATGTCCACCATGTACTTTCCCTCCAAAGTTGGAGTGTTGGGGGAGCATTAATTCTGTAATGGAAACCCTAGATTCTTTGGCGGATTTATACTTTTTCATCTTAATTGCCAAAATGTGGTGATTCTTCTTCGACTACTTCTTGAATAAAGTACTTTGTATCGCCCAACCAAAAAAAGGTGGCATAACGTTCCTTGTAGGTCAATTTTACGTATTTACCCTGTAGTTCGATTAATTTTTTGATGACCTCTTGCTCACCATCCTCCACCGAAAATGTAAAAATCTGCGCCCCTGAAATTCCTTGACTGATTTCACCTTCCCAAGTTTTTACCAAGACACCTTTGTTACTGAATTTAATGAGTTCACCAGACCGATACCCTTCACTGAATGGTACATAATAGATGAATGCAAAATAGCCAGCTAGGCCTAAAACGAAAAAGGCGAAGATTAAAAGGAATATTTTTTTCATTTAGAGCTTAAGTTTTGATTGTTCTTGCGTCAACTCCAAATCATCATCTTCTTCAGCTCTTTTCAAAATGGGTTCTGGAATTGACTTCTTTGCTTTAGCACCCATTTTCTTCAATTTTTGGATACTGGTTACGATATTACCACGCCCTTCAACTAATTTGTTCATGGCACCGCGATATTCCGTTTTAGCCTCATCCATTTTTTTGCCGACCTTGGTTAAATCAGTAACGAAACCTTCAAACTTGTCGTAAAGCGCTCCTGCTTGTCTTGCAATTTCAATGGCGTTGCGTTGTTGTTTCTCATTGCTCCACATCGTATCAATGGTGCGAAGGGTAGCCAGTAACGTTGAAGGGGTAACGATTACAATATTTTGTTCAAAGGCTTTGTTGTAAATCGCATTGTCTTCATTAATGGCGATGGCGAAAGCAGGCTCTATAGGCACGAATAACAAAACAAAATCGGGGCTTTCCATTTCATACAAATCCTCATATTTCTTGGCAGAAAGTTGCTCGACATGTTTTTTGAGGGAGTTTATGTGGTCTTTCAGATATTTTGGTTTGTCTTCATCTTTGGCATTGGTATACCGCTCATAATCTGTTAAGCTAACTTTTGAATCGACAACCATTTTTTTGCCATCTGGTAGATGAATGATAACATCGGGCATTACGCGAGACCCATCTTCCAATTTAAAGCTTTGCTGCACACTGTATTCGCGATCTTTTTCAAGACCGGATTTTTCCAAGACCCGTTCAAGTACCAATTCGCCCCAATTACCCTGCATCTTACTGTCGCCTTTCAACGCTTTGGTCAAGTTTTCAGCTTCTTTGGTAATCTTGAGGTTTTGTTCTTGTAGCAATCGAAGTTGTTCTTTCAAAGCGGCATTGATACCAAAACTTTGTTTTTGATTTTCTTCGACCTTCTTTTCAAACTCTTTTATTTTTTTATCGAGCGGGGTCAGTATATTTTCTATGTTCACCTTATTTTGCTTGGTGAATTTTTCGCTTTTCTCATCCAAAATCTTGTTTGCAAGATTTTCGAACTCTTTGGTGAATTTTTCTTGAAGCTTTTCAACTTCTTCTTTTTGTTCTGAATTAAGGCGTTGTAGGTTTTCTAGATCTGCTTGGTAACGAACAATTTGATTGCCCAATTGTTCTTTTTCCTGTTGCAGCTGCTTTTTGTCCTCTGTTTCTGTGCTCAAGCTATCACGCAGTGAGGACATGGATTGGTTCAGTTGACTTTCACGTTCTATCCAAACACTTTCATTCGATTTCGTTTTTAATTTCTGGATATACATTCCTAAGAATGTGCCAATTGCCAGGCAACCCAATCCTACGAAGACATAAATTAATTCAGCGCTCATAAAGTGTATTCTAAACGTAAAGATAGTCGAATTGTCTTTCCAGTTCTAATCAATTCTTTACTCTAAAGGTGCCTGTCTTTGCGTCAAATTGTACGACATCTTTCGGAAAGAGTTCATCAAAATAGCCCTTTGAAATTAGGTCTTGGGGTGTTCCAAAAGGATTCTCCTTTCCATTTAACACCAACATCTTATCTGCAAGTTGTATTGCCAATTCTATTTCGTGCGTAGTCAACAAAACCGTTCTTTTATGCACGTGTGCCAAGTCTTTAAGTAACTTAAAAATGCCAACTTTATGGGAAAGGTCTAAATGGGTGGTAGGTTCATCTAACAGTATCAAAGGCGTGTCTTGCACCATTGCTCGGGCAATTAATACACGCTGTAATTGCCCATCACTCAATTCATGACATTTTTTGTCTTTCAGGTTTTCAAGCTGAAAATTTTGAAGTGTTTCCCGTATAATTTCCTGGTCTTCTTTTAAGAGCGTTCCAATCCAATTCGTATGTGGTTGTCTACCAAGAGCCAGTAGTTCTTTTACCCTTAAATTTTTAGAAGCGATGGAATCTGTTAGCACTAAAGCGATTTGCTTTGCTAAATCAATAGGGGAATAAGCTTCCAGTTCTCGATTTTCAATTTGTATACTCCCGTTAATCTTTGGCTGTAATTTGCCAAGAGTGCGTAATAAGGTTGATTTACCAATGCCATTCACCCCGACTATGGCACAGATTTCACCTTTATTAAGTTGAAATTCAACAGCCTCGATTATAGCTTTATTTTTATAACCGACACTAAGATTCTCTATGTGCAGTAATTGGCTCAAAATAGCATTTTTCGTTTTCGTACCAATAACCATATTACCACCGGAGCTCCAACCAAAGAGGTAATGGCGTTGATGGGTAATACACTATCAGAAGTAGGTAGTTGGGCAATGGTATCACAAATCAAAAGCAAAATGGCTCCATACAAAAACACGGTCGGTAATAAGATTTTGTGGTTTGTTGTGTCAAAAATTTGACGGGTCAAATGGGGTACCGCAAGGCCTATGAAAGCAATGGGTCCGGCATAAGCCGTTATACTACCAGCTAATAATCCTGTGGCAATGATTATTAGGTATTTTGTTTTTTTCAACGAGACCCCAAGACTTTGGGCGTAGCGTTCTCCTAGTAATAGCGAATTCAAATCCTTAGTACTCAAAAGACTTACCACCAATCCGAAACAAATGATTAAGGTGAGTAAACCAATTTGATTCCAAGAAAGGTTTCCAACGCTTCCGTACGACCAAAAAATGAAACGTTGTAGTTGTTCGGCTTCTGAAAAATAAGCCAATAGGCTTACCACAGCCGCAGTAATACTTCCAAACATCAAACCAATAATCAAGGTGGCCATGGTATCCCTAACGCGGTTAGCAACTACCAACACAATGAGCAAAACCAGAAAACCACCAATACTTGCCGCCATGACCAATGATATATCACCGATAAAGGCAAGACCCAAAAACGATGAACCCATCAATAAAAGGGCAGCCCCCAAACTGGCACCTGAACTAATGCCTAGAACAAATGGTCCTGCCAACGGATTTCTAAATAGTGTTTGCATTAATAAACCACTAACCGATAACCCACCGCCAACTAGAATAGCGGTAATCGCCTTAGGTAAGCGATAGTTTAATATGATGTAATTCCATGATTCATTAAGTGAATTCCCACCGGTAAGTATGCTTATGGTCTCTTTAAAAGGAATGGTTACAGAGCCTAATGAAAGGTTCACCAGCAAACAGCTCAGCAAAGCCAAAACCAGAAATGTGGTTAGAATTCCGAAAGACAGCCTTCTTTGCATTATTGCAAAGGTGTAAAAAAGAAAGGACTGTAGTCTGGAAGTAATTCAGGATGGGTGATTTTTACCAAATCCTTTAAAACCAAATCAGGCCTTTGTGGTGCCAATTCATAGTATAGCAAACCCCCAGTGGGTCCTTTGGTGGCCGCAAAGGTGAAGATGGTTTTGTTTTTGAACGGTCTAAATTGGGTATAATGTTCGTTGCTATTTTCCATTTCATTGTAGCTTGTGAACTGAGAGGGGGAAATCCATATTTCAGCTTCGTCGGAATTTTCCAAAACGGTCTCTAAGCTTAATGAAAGGCTACCAGCACCTTCGCTTGACTCATAAAGGTATTCGGTGTTTGCATCCTTCAAAAACCTGGCAGCCCAGCTACCACCTGCCGGAGCATACCAGACATCTTTGTATAAGGCACCACTCAAAATTTTCGGCTTGGATGTGGCTTGTGACGCTAGACTTTTTGCGTTCTGATAATCACTTTTTATAGTTTCAAAAAGCTCGCTTGCTTCTTTTTCCTTATTCAATAAAACCCCAAAAAATTTAATCCATTCAGCTTTACCCAAAGGTGTCCGTTCTACCCAATCGCCATTAAAAACGACAGGGATATTTGCCCTTTTAAGTACATCATAGCTTTGGTTTTCATTTGTAATCGCAAAACCAACAACCAAATCAGGTTGGAGTGCCAAGGTCATTTCCGTATTCAAATTTTCATTTTGCCCCAAATCTTTGATTCTTCCTTCTTTGATTCCTTTACGCGCTGGAAGGGAGGAGATGTATTGGGTATTCGGAAAACCAACCAATTTGTCTAACGATTCTAAGGATTCCAAGGCAGGAATATGGGTCGTTGAGGTAACCACCAATTTAGAAATCGGTGTTGTAACAATGGCATCGTAGGCATCTTTTGGAAAGCTTAATGCAGCTAATTTTTCTTTTTCAACCACCAGATACTTTAAGGTCTTATCGGAATTAGGCCAAGGTTCTAAAACTTCAATAACCGTATAGCTATCAAATTGTTTAACTGAAAAACCTTTGGCGAATTCTATCGTATAAGTATCCGATGGATTTTCTTGTTCGTTCTTCGAGACCTCTCTTTTGCAGCCCAGGAGGATAAAAAGGAAAGCAAAAACTGGTATAATATTTTTTGGCATCTTCAAAAGTAAATTATTTAGAAAAGCTTCAAAAGTTAAACAAAAAGAGTAGCTTCGCCCCGAATTTGGTTTTCATGATTTTGTTCATGGAATTAAAAGGGAATCCAGTGTAAATCTGGAACTGTTCCCGCAACTGTAAATTCATACCGACTTCTGTTGGTACCTCTTAAAAAGGGGACTTTTCTTGCTGCAACGTCACTGCATATTCGTGGGAAGACAAAGAAAAGTTGAAAAGTCAGGAGACCTGCCACATTCAAACAACAGTGTTAAACTTTCGGGATAGAAGTTTGCATATGATAGACATATGGCTTTTCCGAGCAACTAATTTTTAATGAGAAAATCTTTTTTGGTGCCTTTGGTACTGCTGCTTTGCAATCTTTATTGCTTTGCACAACAAGACTCCATTCAAGTTCAAAATCTTGAAGAAGTCGTACTTAGTGATTCGCGATTTCAATTAAAACGCGAAAATTCTGGTAAGACCGTCATCAAAATTACCAGTGAAGAACTACAGCAAAATATTGGTAGGACTGTGGCTGATATCATAAATACCAAAAGTGGTATAGAAATCAACGGTTCACGTAGTGTTGCAGGTCAGAACTTAGGTTATTTTATTAGAGGGGGAAATAATCGTCAGGTATTAGTGCTCATCGATGGTATTCAAGTCAATGACCCCTCACAAATTTCGAATGATTTTGATTTGCGGTTACTTGATATCAATACCATTGAATCAATTGAAATCATTAAAGGCGCGGCGAGTACGTTGTATGGAAATTCTGCAGCTACTGCAGTTATCAACATAGCTACTAAGCAAGCAGCTAAAGATGGAATTAGGTTATCGGCCAGCACTTTCTTTAGTACCAATGCAGTTCAGAACCAGGAAAATAAACCGCTTGCAAACTTTACAAATTCAGTTTCCCTAAATGGAACGGTTAATCGATTCTCTTATGTAGTGAACTTTGCAAGCCAATATGCCGATGGTATGTCAGCAGCTTCAGGCGAGAATTCAGAAAATGACCCATTTTCTAGAATTACTACAGATGTAAAACTAGGCTACCAATTTTCTGAGAATTTTAAAATTGATGTTCTTGGTAGTCAAAGTAAATTCAATACGGCGATTGACGGATTTCCGGCACCATTGTTTCTTTTTTCAGATACGGACGATAGGTCAACTTCAAATCAAAAGAGAGTAGCTATCTCGCCAGAGTTCACCTATAAAAATGGAAGCTTCAAGATAAATGCAGGTTATTTGAATATAAAACGCGAAACCGTTTCTGATTTTCCTTCTTCGTTTGAATCGAGTGGGGTCGTTGTAGACGCTTTTAACAAGTATGTTTTTAATGATAAGTTTTACACAATTATTGGATTCAACCATCAGAACAGTAAAACTGATTTTTCTGAAGAGGTGACATTTACCACTAATGATCCATATGCCAACATGGTCTATATCACCGATTTTGGTTTGAACCTAAACCTTGGCGGGCGCTTGAACAATCATAGTGAATACGGCAGTCAGTTTATTTACAATTTCAATCCATCTTATACTTTTCAGTTAGGGTCTGGATATGGGAAGTTTTTTGGTTCTTATAGTACCTCATTTATTGCTCCGAGTTTATTTCAATTGTTTGATAATACATTCGGCAATCCCCAATTGGAGCCTGAGGAAAATAGTACGCTTGAAACCGGATTTGAGTGGAATTTGGGATCTAAAATTCGATTCAGTGCCCTTTATTTTAACAGAAATGAAGAAAATACGGTTTTATTCACATTAGTAGACCCGGTTAATTTTATCTCACAATATTTAAATGCAGAAGAAGATGCGAAAATTCAGGGTGCTGAAGTAGAATTGTCGTCACAGTTTTTTGAAGGATTAACTGTGCAAGCCAATTATTCATTCAGTGAATTCAAAGAGGGGTATAGGGTGCGTTTACCAAAGCACAGAGCTAATGCCAATATTTCCTTTCAAGCCTTGAAATCAACGATGGTTCTTTTGAACTATCAATACGTAGGTAGCCGAATGGATACCGATTTTAGCACTTTTCAAGATGTTGTGCTTGATCCGTACTCATTATGGGACTTAAATGTTTCACATGAATTCAAGAATAAAAAATTGAAAGTATTTGCTGGTGTCACCAATATATTTGACACTGCGTATGAAGAGATAATAGGATATTCAACAAGAGGTCGAAACTTCAACTTTGGACTCAACCTTAATCTATAAAAAAGGGCCGCTACTAGCGGCCCTTTTCATTTATTCAAAAAATGCTTTCGGAATATCGTAGAACATATTATCCTTCAACGGGCCTTCCATTTTCGAAGAGGTAAAAAAGCGTGAGGATACTTTAACTTCAAAATTCTGTTTACTATCAAGACCACCATCAAATTCTTGTAATGCACGCGCTAATAATGGTTCTGTTGGATCACCAAGTACACCTAGGTTTGTAATGTCCTCTTCCAGTACGATGTCTGGTTGTATTCCATTCGTGTAATCCGAAAACCCATCTGCATTTTCATTTCTACCAACTAAGGGTTGTATTGCCCAGCTGTTATCAGGATTTATTTGGTCTTCTCTCGAACTTGTATATACAAAAGGTGAACCTTCTCTCTCTGGATCGTCAACCAATGTTATCGAGAATTCGTTTTTACCCCTTGTAGTTTCACCAACAATAACTACATCTATATAAGGTTCTAAACCGTTTATTACCAATTCACTTGCAGAAGCCGTGCCGCTCGATGTAATAACATAGACTTTAGAAAGATTCATTGAGTTTAAGGTTTGACCGTTAACATTATTTGCAAAGAAATCTTCAAGATTGCCTTCAAATGCTTCTTGCAATTTATCATTCCATCGTTGTCTGATGTATAGTTCGTTTGTGTTCGTACCATAAATCATACTAGCAAGAAGTCTTGAAGTATTGACCGATCCACCAGGGTTGTATCTAAAATCTACGATTAATTCGGTAGCACCAGCGGCTATAAACTGGCCAAAAGCATCATTCAATTCTGAATTGAAGTTTCGATTAAAACGATTATACATTAAATAGGCAACTGTAGTTCCATTAACATCAAAGGTATCCGCTATCAAAATAGGATTCTCTTCCAAACCTTCGAATTTTGTTAAGGTAACCTCTTCACCGGTTTCAACCAGGGTTCCATTTTGAAATTCAGCCAAGGTTAGGGTATAGGTGTCGGTACCTTCGAACAGCAAATCGATATAATTATTGATGGTTAAAACCTGCCCTTCGGCGCGAGTGAAAATATCACCACGTTGTATTGCCTTGGTGGCTGCATCAGAACCTTCAACTATATATTCAACAATACCCACTATTTCGTTTTGCGAAGCATCCGTAAACCTTAGCGAGAATTCTAGACCATTACTTTTTGAGACCCCATTTAAATTATTAACCAAAGTGGTATAATCTGAATTGTAGAATGTAAACCTATCCTCTTGAAAAAGGATACTTTGAATGAAATCTTCTGGGTCAGAAGTTCCAGCTAGGAACGTCGTATACTCTTCATCGGTACTAAATCTGTTATCCGCTAAATCCGGAACGTCTTGCTGCCAGAAATACCACAAGTTCATCGCTTGCCAGATAAAATTCTGAACGGTGACATCAGTATTTGTTGGGTCAGGGTTGCCGTCGATATTTAAGCCGTCATCATCATTGTTGCATGATGCCAAAAATAATAGTGAACCAAAAAGGAGATAGAATAATTTTTTCATTGCAAGTATTTTTTTCTATTGGGGTCAAGAACCGTTCCAATATGTTTATACTGGAACAACTTTAGTTTAAAAAACCCTAAAATACTTACATTCCAACTAAATAAAAATCTTTGTGTAACAATTTTCGATGTATGTCGTCATCCTAATAACAGCAGCTAAAAAGTTGATTTGTTGAACCAATCAAAAAATGCAACAGAACGAATTTATAAATCTTGTAATGCCCTTTAGGGACAAGCTTTACAGAATGGCCAAAAGGTTATTGGTATCGCGAGAAGAAGCTGAAGACGCCGTACAAGAGGTTTTATTGAAATTATGGTCGAACAATGAAAGTATTTCCAAATACAGAAGTATTGAGGCCTTTGCGATGACAATGACAAAGAATTTTTGTCTTGACCGTCTAAAATCGAAGCAAGCAGGTAACCTGAAGTTAGTACATAGTAACTATCGTGATGAAAGCACTTCGGTTCAGAAAAAGATTGAGGCTCAAGATAGTGTTAATTGGGTAGAGAAAATTATGGATGAATTGCCCGAACAACAAAAAATGGTCTTGCAGCTTAGGGACATTGAGGATTACGACTATGAAGAAATTGGAGAAATGTTGGACATGAAGCCTACAGCGATTAGGGTAACCTTATCAAGGGCTAGAAAAACAGTAAGAGAAAAACTACTAGAAAAGCATACATATGGAATTGCATAATTACATAGAAAAACTATTGGAAAAGTACTTTGAAGCGACTACATCAGAAGCTGAAGAGCAAGAACTTAGGGCTTATTTTGCCACTGATAATGTGGCTTCACATTTAGAACAATACCGTCCGATGTTCCATTACTTTTCTGTAGCCAAAGAAGAGCGGTATTCATCGCAGGAGCCATTAACACCTAGAAGAAAAGTGAATTTTAGAAGGCTATCCTTGGCAGCATCTATAGTGCTAATCTTTGGAATTTATTTCGGTAATCAATATTGGGAACGCAGACAAGCAGAAATTGCGTACCAAGAAACCAGAGAGGCATTAAACCTCTTGGCCGAAAATTTTAATCGAGGTACGGAAAAAATTGGGTATCTCAATGAATTTGAAGTCGTTAAACAAAAAATTTACAATGAAAATTAATTTTAAACAGATGAAAAAGAGCATAGTAGTATTTGCACTGGCCATAATGCCCTTATTTGGGTTTTCACAATCGGTCTTTGACAAGTTTGAAGATTATGATGAGGTAACCTCAGTAGTTGTCTCTAAAAAGGCCTTTGAACTTTTGGCAAAGTTTGACATAGATGTAGATGACCCAGACGGTCAAGATTTTATGGATATCGCGACGAGTTTGTCAGGAATGAAGGTTTTTACCACTGAAGACAAAGGTATTTCAGCAGAAATGAAGGCTGCTGTTGATAAGTACTTGGGTAGTTCTCAACTTAGTGAGTTGATGCGCGTGAAAGATAAAGACGCTAACGTTAAATTTTATATTCGAGAGGGTAAGGACGATGACCATGTTCGTGAATTATTGATGTTCATGACTGGGGTTCAGAATGTAGAGATGAACGATCGAAAAATCGAAACCGTCTTATTGACCCTCACGGGTGACATCGACTTGAACAAAATCAACTCCCTAACAAAAAAAATGAATCTTCCAGACGAGTTGAATAAGGCAGGGAAGAAAGGGAAATAAATCACATGAATTTTGCAGAATGGGCGATGGTTTTTCTATCGTCCATTTAGCTATTAAAATCAAAATCATTCAAATAAAACGAACATGAAAAAAATAGTAGTAGTAATCGCATTTTTGGTTATGCCATTTGGTCTTATGGCGCAATCAGCATTTGACAAATATTTAGATTCAGATGATGTAGGGGCTGTAGTCATCAATAAAAGTTTGTTGGGTATGGTAGCCAATATCTCGGCAAATGATAAGGACGAAGAAGCCAAGGAGTTTATTGAAATGGCTGAAAATATTGATGAGATTCGGGTTTTCATTACCGATAAGCCATCAGCGTCAAAAGAAATGTCAGAGACGGTAAAAAAATACCTTAGAAAAGAAAACCTTGAGCTTTTGATGCAGGTGAAGGAGAAAGACAACAAAGTCGATTTTTATGTAAAAAGCACTAAAAATGACGAAATTGTAAATGAACTTTTAATGTTCGTGAAAGGTATGGATGAAGACGATACTGGTTTTGAATCCGTGTTGGTTTCAATGACTGGAGAAATCGAATTGGCAAAGATTGGAACCTTGGTAAATAAAATGAATTTACCCAAGGAATTGGAAAAAGCTGAAAAAGGAAAAAAATAAGAACTTATGAAATCACTAATTAAATCACTTTTTGTTTGTATTCCATTGTTGTTGGCTTCTTGTGCTTCTCAGCAATCACTGCAGGAATACTATGTTGACAATCAAGAGAATCCAAATTTTATTTCATTGGATATACCAGCAAGTATTTTAAAGATGGACGAGGTGGAGCTTAGCGATATTCAGAAAGAAGCTGTAGAGTCGCTTCGCAAGTTCAACATGTTGGCTTTTCGAAAAACAGCTGATAATAGCGAAGAATATAAATTGGAAAAAGCTAAGGTTAAAGAAATTCTTAAAGACGAGGAATTTGTTGACTTAATGAAAATCAATTCAACTTATGGCAAAGGGGTCATTAAGTATTTGGGAGATGATGACGCCATTGATGAGGTAATTATATATGGCGATAACAAAGAACAAGGTTTTGCAGTAATCAGGGTCTTGGGTAAAGACATGAATCCAGCCCATGTAATGCACCTAATGGAAGCAATAAAGAAATCTGACTATGAAGGGGAGGGACTTGGTGAAATAGGAAAGTTCTTAAAAGGTTAAATCAAGTTCAGTAGTAAATTTTAAATCCTGTATCCTAGCGACACAGGATTTTTTTATGAAACATAGTGACTTCTCTCTATTTTTAGTTTCTTAAAACAAGAACACTAAAAACCTAATAATTATGGAAAAAGCACAAGAGTGGATTAATTACGGATTAGATCTTGCAAAAGAATTTGGGCCAAAATTGCTGACAGCAATACTGATATACATTGTTGGTTCATGGATAGTCAAAAAAATCGTTGGGGCATTGCGTAAGGTAATGGCCAAAAGTAAATATGACGAATCACTGCAAAAATTCCTTTTAAACTTACTTTCTTGGACACTTAAGGTCTTTTTAATCTTATTGGTGATTTCTCAACTCGGCGTAGACGTTACGACTTTTGCTGCAGTAATAGCTGCTGCTGGTTTAGCAGTCGGGCTTGCATTACAAGGATCTCTTTCAAATTTTGCAGGCGGAGTGCTTATCATGATTTTTAAACCTTATAGAATTGGCGATTTGGTCGAAGCTCAAGGTGTCTTGGGTGTTGTGAAAGAAATAGAGATATTCACCACTAAGCTTACCACCCCTGAAAATAAACTTGCAATAGTACCTAACGGTGCCATGGCCAATGGTAATATTATTAATTATACAGCCGAAGGAAAAATTCGTGTTGATACCGTAATCGGAGTCGCGTATGAAGAGGATATCAAACAAGTTAAGGAGGTATTGCTAGAAGTTCTTACTTCCAACCCACAGGTTTTACAGAATCCCGCCCCATCAGTTAATGTGTTGGAATTGGCCGATAGTTCGGTAAATTTTGCGGTTCGACCTTTTTGCAAACCTGAAGATTATTGGGACGTTTACTTTGCGACCTATGAGGGATGCAAGAATGCCCTTGACAAGGCTGGAATCGAAATTCCTTATCCACACGAGGTGGAAGTCAAAAAAGTATACAAGAACTAAATACTACTAAACCCCGGAATTTTCCGGGGTTATTTTTTTACTGGTTGCAAATACAACCTTGTAATCCTATAAAACAGTACTATTAAATACCGGTATAATTCGCTGGTGTTATTTGCTTTAGTTCGTCCTTTATGGCTTCAGATACATCTAAAGTCTCAATGAAATCCTTGATGCTTTGCTGGTCTATTTTTTTATTGGTACGGGTCAGTCCTTTTAAAGCTTCATAGGGGTTAGGATACCCTTCTCGTCTTAAAATGGTCTGAATGGCTTCAGCCACCACGGCCCAATTGTTTTCTAAATCAGCGTCAAAACGCTCTTGGTTCAAGACCAACTTATCAAGACCTTTCAAGGTTGATTTAAAGGCGATTAATGTATGTGCAAAGGGTACGCCAACATTACGTAATACGGTACTATCAGTCAGGTCGCGTTGTAATCGTGAAACCGGCAATTTGGCTGAAAGGTGTTCAAAAATGGCGTTTGCCATACCAAGATTACCTTCAGAATTTTCAAAATCAATTGGATTTACCTTGTGGGGCATTGCAGACGAACCGACTTCACCTTCTTTTATTTTTTGCTTAAAATAGTCCATAGAGATATAGGTCCAAATATCTCGATTCAAATCAATGATAATCGTATTGATTCGTTTCAGGCAATCAAATAAAGCGGCCATATGATCGTAATGCTCAATTTGAGTGGTTGGAAAAGAATGGTGCAGCCCCAATTTTGATTGTACAAAGGCCTTTCCGAAGGTTTTCCAATCCACGCCTGGGTAAGCAACTTGATGCGCATTGTAGTTGCCCGTAGCACCGCCGAACTTCGCTGCGGAAGGAATATCATTCAACAAATCAAATTGTTGTTTAAGACGCTCCACAAATACCTCAAACTCCTTGCCTAAACGCGTTGGTGAAGCCGGTTGTCCATGGGTTCGGGCCAACATTGGAATTCCTTTCCACTCGAGAGATAGTTTTTTAAGCTTATCAAACAGCTTAAAATATAAAGGGACATAGACATCGTTCATGGCCTCTTTTATTGAAAGTGGTATGGCCGTATTATTAATGTCTTGTGAGGTCAGACCAAAGTGAATGAATTCTTTGAATTCTTGAAAACCTAATTTGTCAAAATGGTCTTTTATAAAATACTCAACCGCTTTTACATCGTGGTTTGTGGTTTTCTCTATTTCTTTAATTTGTGCTGCATCAGAAGTTGAAAAATCTTGATAGATTTTTTTCAATTTATCAAAATCGACAGCTTTAAAACTAGCCAATTGGGGTAATGGGAGCTCACAAAGCGCAATGAAATACTCAATCTCAACTAAAACCCGATATTTTATGAGGGCTTCCTCTGAAAAAAAGCTGCCTAAAGCTTCAATTTTAGTTCTGTAGCGGCCATCAATAGGCGAAACGGCATTTAGTGGAGTAAGCGACATTAGCGTTGGTTTTAGAAGTTGCAAAGATAAGTTAAACCCCTAAATTGTTTAGGAGTGCAAGGGTTTTAGAACCTCTACTTTTAAAGCCTGCCGAACCCTCTGTAATTTGCTGCTCAATCACCAATTTCAATTCAGGTCGAATCCATTCGAGTTTTTCACCGAGATAAAAAAGACTGGTCATGGCGAATACCTTACTGGCCACTTTATGTTGACCAATAAGCCAATCAAAACAGGCTTCGGTTATTTGTTCCAAATGATTTGGCTTTAAGGTTTGAATAACCGAGGGGTCTTTTTTATTAAAATATTTTAGTATCAACATTTCGCAGGTATGTGCCATGGGTCTTATGACCGATTCCGATTTTAAAGAGGACAAACTGGCACAAAAAGTATCGATATGTGGGAATAATAAGGATAGTTTCTTACGCATAACGTTATCAAATACCCAACTACTTTGCCATAAATCCGTTTTGTCTTCTTCAAAAACCAGATGAAGTAGGTGACCGGTCATTTCTACAGGCCTTGAATTTTTAATGATGGCTTCAACTAATTCATCACGCTTCGCCATTGATATTCTGCCGGCATCCAAAATTTGAGTCAGTTCTTTTTCGGTCATTGAACTTAGTTCTGAAGTAGTTCTGCAACAAGTTCTGGAACACCTATCGCTGCGGTTTTAGGTATGATGGTTAGATTTTGAAAGTCTGATTCGTGAACACTGGGTTTGGGGTCGATAAAATAGATGGGTATTCCGGGTTTGGCATAGTTCACCAAACTTGCAGCTGGGTAGACTTGCATAGAAGTTCCGATAATTAGAACAACATCAGCTTTCATGATCAGTTCTATTGCAGGTTCCAGCATGGGTACCATTTCACCAAACCAAACAATGTGTGGACGTAATTGGATTCCATTTTCATCCACATCTCCAAGATTCAAATCTTTGGTCCAATCCAAAATCAGGTTCTCGTTCTCAGTGCTGCGCACTTTGAACAGTTCCCCGTGTAAATGCAATACATTCGTACTGCCTGCTTTTTCATGCAGATTATCCACGTTTTGCGTAACGATATTGACCTCAAATTCTCTTTCTAAATCTACCAAAGCCTTATGCCCAGCGTTTGGAGCAACTGAATGGAGCTGTCGTCTTCGTTGGTTGTAAAATTCAAAAACAAGCTCTGGATTTCTCGCAAAACCTTGAGGGGAAGCCACTTCCATTATGTCATGTCCTTCCCAAAGACCATTGGCATCCCGAAAGGTTTTAAGCCCACTTTCGGCGCTCATTCCGGCTCCAGTTAGAATTACAGCTCTCTTTCTCATCTCAAGTTCAATTTTAATTCCCTTCATTTAGGAAACAATTCAAATTTAGCATTTTAGTTATCTTGCTTTTTATGGTCGATATTGATTTGTTGGAATATTTAGAAGGATTTTTAACCACGGAGCGTAAAGCGCGTTTCGAAAAGATACTTTCTGAACGAACAAATTTTTTAACTGTGGCGATTGAAGATGTATTTCAATTACATAATACAAGTGCCATCGTTAGAAGCTGCGACTCATTTGGTATTCAATCAGTTCATGTGGTTGAAGAGCGGTATCAAGAACGCTTGGACAAAAATATAGCCATGGGTGCACAAAAGTGGGTAGATGTTCATCGTTACCAATCAACGTCTACTTGTGTTGACGAATTAAAAAGCCGAGGTTATCAAGTTATCGCAACTTCTCCTCACGAGCAATCTGTGACCTTAGACAGTTTTGAGTTTTCATCAAAGACTGCGCTATTTTTTGGCACGGAGTGGCATGGTCTATCCCAGGAAGTTTTGGACAAAGCCGATGGATTTCTTCATATACCAATGATAGGCTTTTCTGAAAGTTTAAACGTCTCTGTTTCTGCCGCAATTATCCTTCAAACACTTTCTAAAAAACTTCGGAATTCGAATTTTGATTGGACCCTATCTGAAGATGAGATATTGCGTAAAAGATTGGATTGGGCAAAAAAGTCAATCAAAAATGTGGAAGGTATTATAGAACGTTACCTGGCGGATTAAAGAATTTTGTACATTTAAAATCAACCAATAAATATATTAACATGCTGATTCTGTACATTTTAATCGGAATCGTTGCCTTGGTTTTAATTTTGGCAATGATAGCTCCCAAAACCTATGAAGTTTCCCGCTCAATCGTAATAACAAAGCCCAAAAAAGAGGTTTTTGAATACTTGAAATCTTTAAAAAAGCAAGATGAATGGTCTCCATGGGGCAAACGAGACCCGAATATGGAAAAATCTTTTACGGGAACTGATGGTGAAGTTGGAGCCATTAGCCACTGGAAAGGCAATAAAGAAGTTGGAGAAGGCGAACAGGAAATCAAAAAAATTGTTGACGGAGAACGTATTGAGAGTGAACTCCGTTTTTTAAAACCATGGAAGTCAACATCAGATGCCTTTATGATGACGGAGGATTCAGAAGGTGGAACGAAGGTAACATGGGGGTTTAAGGGTTATAATAAATTTCCCATGAGCATCATGATGCTTTTTATGAGTATGGATAAAATGATAGGTAAAGATTTTGAGGAAGGACTTGGTGATTTGAAAACTTTACTGGAAAAATAGCTATATGGCGCATAACATGGTAGGCTGGTTTGAGATTCCGGTAACGGATATGGACCGTGCTAAAAAATTTTATGATACTGTATTCGAAATTGATATCAAAGTCCATGATATGAATGAACTTGTAATGGGCTGGTTTCCTTTTGCTGAAGGTAAATCGGGTGCTACGGGTTCTTTGGTCAAGCACAAAGATTTTTACTTTCCCAGTGAAAACAAAGGCACTTTGGTCTATTTTTCATGCGAAGACCTACAGGTGCAGTTGGATAGGGTAGAACCGGCTGGAGGTAAAGTATTGCAACAAAAAAAAGAAATCGGACCCGGGCACGGTTTTATGGGCCTATTTATTGATTCTGAAGGCAATCGGTTGGCCTTGCATTCTCAAAAATAAATGAATCAATACCTATTCCACCAGTTCTAAAAGCGCTGTATCATACTCATTATCCAGTGCTACTCGACCATTTTTGACTATGACTTCAGTCTGGGAATAGGCGTCAAAAAGCCTGGTGCCATCACCAAAAAAGCCTTTGACCCATAGGGATTTCTTTCCTTTAGGTAAATCCAAAGCTACAACTACTTTATCCCTGAATTCACCATCGGTAAAGGTTCTGGAAAACACATACGGTTTGTTGGCTAATTTTTTGTGTTTCCCGGCACCTATAGCAGGATGCTTAGCTCGAAACTGTCCTAGTTTCTGCCAGTGTTTGTGTACTTTTTGGACGTTGGGTAGGCTATCTAAATCCTCCCAATTCATAAATGAACGTAGCGTGGCATCACCTTCCGTTCCTTCAATCTGCAAAGGGCGCATGGTTTCATCACCATAATAAACTTGGGAAGCTCCTGGTGTCATCAATAACATATTGGCTGTTCTAATGGGACGACTTCTGTCTGGGTCAAAGGGGGAGCCATCATCATGCGAGGTTAAATAATTAAGAACGCTTTTGCCGTATAATTTAGAACCCAACAAATAACTGTATTTCCTAAAAACCTCTTCGTAACTCTTATTGGCATCATACTTTAATTCGAAATTAATCAGGCTACTGAAACCATTATTATAATAGTCTACCTTCTTATCTCCAAAATCATAGAAACGCCCTCCTGAAATACCATAATTATAAACTTCACCAACCATATAAAACGGTAGGTCATCGAGTACATCTTTGGGGTGTTTACGCTTCCACATTGCGAAGGCGTAGTCTGCTTCTTTCCGTAATTCACCCCAGGCATTTTCGTTTACGTGCTTTACTGTATCTACCCGAAAACCGTCAACACCAAACTCGTGAATGTAATCCGTTAACCATTTGATTATGTAAAAACGAGGCGCTCGCGGATAGCCGGTTCGGTCAAAGAAACGTTGCAGCTCGTCCAGTTCTTGACTAAGCCTACCTTCAGATTTCCATTTGGCCAAGAGCGCATCAGGCAACTCCACTTCTTCATCTGATTCGGTTAAAATATCCGGAAGGTTTTCAACAAGGGTACATGCCGTAGTACCCTCGTAGTTGGTAAAATCGCATTTTGGATCTGTTCGCACCCATTCACTGGGCCAAACAGGATCTACATCGGTCACCGGTCCGGTATGGTTTAAAACCACATCCAGCAACACACGAATTCCATTTTTGTGAGCTGTTTTAACCAATTCTTGCAACTCATTTTTCGTTCCGAAGTTAGGATCTATGTTCGTCCAATCTTTGGTCCAATAACCATGATAACCGTAGGTATTGCCCGTGCCTTCATTGGTTGAACCATGAATCTGTTCCACTACAGGAGTGAACCAAATGGCATTTATTCCCAAATCTGTAAAGTATCCTTCTTCTATTTTTTGTGTAATACCAACGATGTCACCTCCTTCAAAACCCCGAAGAACAGCAGTAGAATCTGTTCTGTTGAAATTTATGTCCTTATTTGGATTACCGTTGTTGAAGCGATCTGTCAGTAAAAAATAGATGTTGGCACCATCCCAATAAAAAGGGTTTTTATTTGGGGTAACCTCTTCATTTTCAGCAACAATAGTATCGTTTTTGGGAACCTCTTTTGTGACCTTTTTACAAGCAAAAAGCAACGAAAGTATTGACATGGCAATAAGCGTTTTACGCATATTTAGGGATTTTGCCTAAAGATAGAAATGAATGTTGAAACGAAAAATTAATTGTTCAACGACCTCGATTTCCTTTGTTCAAAGCCTTATAATCTTCATAGCAACTACTAATGGCATCAAGTATTTGCAGGTCATTGGCCGTAGCGATAAAACTTCGTGAGTAACTGCAGTTGTTCAAAATATCTTCGATATCAATTTTCTCTATTTGCAATAACTCCGTCAAGGTTACGCGATCAAATTTTGAAGCCAGTAAGTTTCTAATATCCTCATCTTGCTTCATTTGTTGGAGTTTTCGCATTTGTTTTGGCTTTTTACCAAATAAATTTCGCAAGAGATCTGCAGGGTTTAGAATCGCACCCAAAACTTTTGTTACAGCACTCGGACTTTTATTCCCTGCCTCATAACTTTTGTTTAGTCCAGAAATACTATACTGATAAGCACTATTTAACGGCAGGTTTTTAACATCTATTTCAAGATATCCGGTTAATTGATATGGTCTGACAACAACTTCTTCAAGGGCAAATGCCAATTCGGTCAATGCAATTTTGTTATCCTCAATTTTAAACATATCGTTGGTAACCCTAATTTTTTGTGGCTTGAATCCCAGATAGGTTAAATACAGGGTATCGTTGACAGCAGCCTTAATGGTAAATTCACCTTTTTTACCCGTGATTGTCCCAACAACTTGTGTGAGGTTAATGACATGTACACTTTCTAAAGCAAAACTGGTCTGGGCATTAACCACAGTAGCAGTCAATTCATCTGACATTACGTTTGCAGTGTCGTCTTGAGCCAGAGCCACAAATGTGGTTAGAAAAAGGATTACCAGTAGAACTCTCTTCATTAGCAGATTTGTTGTTAAAGTTACAAAACAAGGCCATTTAGAACGGCCTTTGCAAATCTTTAGCAGCGTCTTAACATTACTGGAAGCCTTTTTTTCTTCCACCTCTTCTTTTGCCTGACGATTCTTTGCGGGAACGAAAGTTTGAATTCCCTCCTTTGCGGTGTCCCTTTTTTCGGTCTTTCCGTCTTTTATTGCCTCCAGGATTATTTGAAACCTCTACATTGACAAATCGACCTTTAATTTTAAACTCATTGAAAGTCTCTAATACCAGTGGGGTTAATTTTGCATCGGTATTAAAAAAGGAAAAGGAGTTCTTAGTGTCTACCTTGTAAATATCATCACGGTCAAAACCAAGGGTATCCCTTAGAAAATCTTTTAATGACATCCAATCATAGCCATCACGTTCGCCAAGGTTAATAAAGTAACGTACAGAGCCTTCACTTGAAAATTCACCTTCTTTTTCGCTTACCTTACCAGCACTTAAATCTTTGGTTTTACTGTAGTAATTGTAAAAACGGGTAAACTCAACAGAGAATACTTTTTTAATGAGTTCTTCGCGGTCAACACCTTCCAAGACATCATTGATTGCGGGTAAGTATCCTTCAATTTTATCATTGATGGTGGTATCCTTGATTTTATTGGCCAAATGGTACAATTGAATTTCACAGATTTCCATTCCAGATGGAATCTCTTTTTTGTCAAATTCTTGTTTGATAATGCGCTCAATCGCTTTGATTTTTCGCATTTCACTTCGAGTAACGATAACCATGGAAACTCCAGACTTTCCAGCTCGACCTGTTCGTCCACTTCTGTGGGTATAGGTTTCTATTTCGTCGGGTAGTTGGTAATTGATAACATGTGTTATGTCATCAACATCGATACCACGCGCAGCGACATCGGTAGCCACCAACATTTGAATTTGTTTTTTACGGAAGGCATTCATTGCCAAATCACGTTGGTTTTGACTCAAATCACCATGTAGGGCTCCAGCATTATACCCATCTTCGATTAGCTTTTCAGCAATTTTTTGGGTATCGCGTTTTGTTCGGCAGAACACTACTGAAAATATTCCAGGATTTGCATCTGCCAATCTTTTTAAAGCGGCATAACGGTCTCGTCCTCCAACAACATAATATTCATGTTGAACTGTTGTGGCCCCGGCATTTTTAGCTCCCACAGTGATTTCTATGGGTTTATGCATGAATTTTTTCGCAATTGTAGCCACTTCTTTGGGCATGGTTGCAGAGAAAAGCCAAGTAGATTTGTCCTCCGGGGTATTCGATAGAATGTCTTTTATATCCTCATAAAAGCCCATATTGAGCATTTCATCGGCTTCATCAAGTATACAATAATCGATTTTTGAGATATCGACCATTCCTCGGCTGATCATATCTTTCATCCGCCCGGGTGTAGCTACTACAATTTGGGCTCCACGTTTTATTTTTTTGGCTTGGTCTGAAATACTGGCGCCACCATAGATGGCAACAATGCCCATACCTTTTTCATACTTCGAATACAACTGCATTTCTTTTGCAATTTGCACACAGAGTTCACGGGTAGGTGATAGGATCAAACCTTGGGTGGTTCTACTATCGCCGTTTATTTTTTGAATCAAAGGAAAACCAAAAGCTGCGGTTTTACCTGTACCGGTTTGGGCTAAGGCCACTAAATCCGATTCTTTTGAAAGTAAAATAGGAATGGCTTTTTCTTGTACCTCAGAAGGTGTTTCAAAACCCAAGTCGTTAACAGCATCAAGCAAGGACTGCTGCAATCCTAATTCATGGAATGTCATAGTTTTAAATAATATCGCTAAAATTTGTGTTGCGTTGAGCGATGCTATTTAAACCCTTGCCCGAAACAACACTCCTAAACCGTTGTACTTATCGAACGGTTGGCGTCGTTAATAGCCGGCAAAGGTACACTTATTTATGACTTAACTGTTCTTTTTCAAATAGTCCATTAATTGGGCCATTGCTTTACCGCGATGGCCGATCTTGTTTTTAATTTCAAGGGGTAGTTCTGCAAAAGTCTCTAGGTACCCATTTGGCATGAATATAGGGTCGTATCCAAAACCATTTTCACCTCTTTTTTCTTTTATTATTTTTCCATCTACGGTACCGGTGAAAAAATGATGAATGCCCTGAAAATGTAGTGAAATTACCGTTTCGAATCGCGCTGATCGGTTTTCTAAAAGCCCCATCTTGTTTAATATTTTTTCCATATTGGCTTCGGCGCTTTTCGATGGGCCGGCGTAACGTGCTGAATACACACCAGGTTCACCATTTAGGGCGTCAACTAAAAGACCGGTATCATCAGAAAAACAGTCCAAGCCATAATTCTTGCGGACGAAGTCACTTTTGATTTTGGCATTTTCTTGAAGCGTTTCACCAGTTTCAGATATTTCTTCAAAACAATCAATATCGGTAAGTGATAACAGCTCTATGTGATTTGGCACAAGTTTTCGAACTTCTTCAAATTTGTTCTTGTTATGTGTTGCAAACACTAATTTCACGTTCCTTGTTTTGTTGGTAAAAGTAGTATTTTCGATTAATGAGATTAAAACTCCCGCCAGCTATTATATTCTTGGTATTCGGTGCATTGATGTTCTTTCTAGCTAGAATCTTACCAGTGGGTAAATTCGATTTTTTTGGTAGGGAAGTGTTCACCAAAGTGCTTTTGGGCATTGCTATTTTGATTGCCGTTATCGCTATTGTACAGTTTAGACTAAAAAAAACAACGGTAAATCCGCAAAGACCACAAAAAGCATCGAGTTTGGTGACTACAGGTATTTACGACCTGTCACGAAATCCAATGTACTTGGCCATGCTGTTATTATTGGTTGCTTTAGGACTTGAATTCCAAAATGCATTCAACACCCTACTGGTTGGAGGCTATGTCTTTTACATGAATAAGTTCCAGATTATTCCGGAAGAGGAAGAACTCGCAAAAAAATTCGGGCAAGAGTATAAATTGTATTTAAAAGCTGTTAGACGCTGGTTTTAATTTCAAACATCTGGGTGGAAAAATCACTGTGATTTTTGGCCGATCTTCTACAATTCTCGAATCAAATGTTACTTTTCTATTTTTTAGGAAATGGAGATAACCGAATTAATTAAATTTGCCGCTTAATTCTTTACGATGGTCGGTACAAAACGGAAATACGTTTTTGATTTTGATAGTACCCTTACGCAAGTTGAGGCATTGGATGTTCTGGCGGAAATGACCTTGAGGCATAATCCGAAAAGGCTAGAAATATTAGATGAAATTCAAGAAATCACCAACCTTGGAATTGATGGAGATATTTCATTTACGGAGTCGTTGGAGCGTAGAATCAAGCTACTTAATGCCAAGGAAGCCGACCTTGCAGATTTAATTACCGAATTGGAAAAGAAAATCTCAAAGTCTATTGAAGAGAACAAAGAATTTTTTCACTCCCATTCAGATGATATTTATGTTATTTCCTGCGGCTTCAAAGAGTTTATAGACCCCATTGTTGAAGAATATAACATTCCTTCAAATCGTGTGTATGCCAACACATTTAAATTTGATGATAAAGGTAATATTGTGGGTTTTGATGAACAGAATGTCTTGTCTTCGCACAATGGAAAAATAGAATGTTTAAAAAATTTGGAACTTGACGGTGAAATACACGTGATTGGTGATGGCTACAGTGATTATGTCATGCGTGAAGCCGGAATTGCCGATAAATTTTTTGCTTACACTGAAAACGTGCATCGCGAAAAGGCAGCTAAGAATGCCGATTATATTACACCGAACCTTAATGAATTTTTATTCGTGAACGATTTACCTAGAAAAATTTCGTACCCCAAGAACAGAATTAAAATACTATTACTTGAAAACGTGCATCCTGATGCATTTGAAAATCTCTCTAATGATGGGTTTTCGGTTGAATTGGTGAAAAATAGTATTCCTGAAGATGAATTGATTGAAAAAATAAAAGGAATTCATGTTTTGGGTATTCGTTCAAAAACGCAAGTAACCGAAAAGGTTCTTGCTGCAGCAGATAAACTTTTGGTTATAGGTGCCTTTTGTATTGGAACTACACAAATAGCATTGGAGGCAGCTAAAGAACGCGGAGTTATTGTTTTTAATGCACCTTATAGTAATACAAGATCCGTGGTTGAATTGGCTATTGGTGAGATCATTATGTTGATGCGAAATGTCTTTACTCGCAGCTCTGAAATCCACAATGGAAAGTGGTTTAAGACCGCACTTAATTCCAATGAGGTTCGTGGCAAAAATTTGGGGATTATTGGATACGGAAATATTGGAAAGCAACTATCCGTATTAGCTGAAGCCCTAGGTATGCGGGTATACTACTATGATGTCTCTGACAAGCTAGCATTGGGTAATGCGGTTAAATGTAGTCGTCTTGAAGACTTGTTATCTATTTCTGATGTAGTGACCCTGCACATTGACGATAATCCCGCAAATAAGAACTTCATAGGGGAACGCGAAATAAATCAAATGAAAGACGGGGCAATGCTAGTAAACTTGGCACGCGGCTTCGTTGTTGATATACCAGCGTTGGTATCAGCCCTTAAATCAGGTAAGTTGGGTGGTGCGGCAATCGATGTATATCCGAAAGAGCCAAGGAGCAACGGTGATTTTGAAACCGAATTACGAGGGTTGGATAATGTGATTCTTACTCCCCATGTTGGTGGAAGTACCCAAGAGGCCCAGCGTGATATTGCTGATTTTGTGCCAAATAAAATTATGGATTATATCAACTCCGGTAATACTGTTGACGCGGTTAACTTCCCGAATATTCGCTTACCCAAGCAAGAGAATAGGCATCGATTCTTACATATTCATAAAAATGTTCCAGGAATCATGGCCAAGATAAATGAAGTTTTGGCAAAATATGACTTAAACATTTCAGGTCAATATCTATCAACTGAACCAAAGGTGGGATATGTAATCACAGATGTGGATAAGGATTACAACAAAGAAGTAATGCAAGCATTGAAAGAAGTAGAGAACACCATAAAATTTAGGGTTCTTTATTAGAAATACGTTTCGTATTCCCTGTTTTTTAAATGTAAGATAAAACTTACAATACAAATAACAAATCCCACTCATATTCGTTCTATTACAAGAGGCAAATTGTAATTTTTGAACGTTAATGATGCTTAAATTACCCAATCTATTTAAAAAAGGAATTAGAGCTTACGTTTTGTTCGTTGTTTCGATAATTGTCTTGACCATTGCTATACAGTCAATGATTCAAAACAGTTTGAACAAACAGCGATCAGCTGCTTTGTTAGTTAACTTAGCTGGGCGTCAACGAATGTTGAGTCAGAGGCTCGTGAATGAACTCTACTCTTGCCGTTACCATGATTGTGACTATGCTGAATTAAATCTCTCCCTGAATAAACTGGTTCAAATGAACACTTTCTTGCAAGAGGGCAACGAAAATTTATCCATTGATCCTCTTGATGAAGAAGAAATAAAGGTCAATTTTAGAAAATTAGAGCCGCACCTTAAATGGATGAAAACCAGATTGGGTGCCTTTGAAAACATTGAAAATGTACCTTTTGATGATATGCGCTATCACGTTGATCAGTTTTTGATTATTATGGATGATATTGTTTTTCAATTTCAGGAAAAATCGGAGGAAGATTTTCGTTCGAGATGGGCCTTGAGAATCATGCATTGAAATTAACATGCGTTTTTTCTTACAAAAGACAACATTCATTTGTGTTAATCGTTCCAATAAAAGTGAACAATTTTAAATTGTGAAACCTTAATGAAGTTAAAATTACCCAAGCTGTTCAAAAAAGGATTTAGAGCCTATTATTTGTTGGTCGTGTCAATAATTGTGTTGACCATTGCTATTCAGTCAATGATTCAATATAGTCTGAACAAACAGCGCTCAACCGCCTTGGTAGTTAACTTGGCTGGGCGTCAACGAATGTTGAGCCAAAGGGTGTTGAACGAACTTTATTCATGCCGTTACCACAATTGTGACTACGCTGAATTAAAACTTTCCTTGAACAAATTGGTTCAAATGAACAGCTTCTTGCAAGAGGGTAATGAAAATTTATCGATTGACCCACTTGATGAAGAAGAAATAATAGTCAATTTCAGAAAATTAGAACCTCACCTTCTATGGATAAATAGTCAATTGGGTGATTTTGATAACATTGAAAACGTACCTTTTAATGATATGCGCTACCATGTTGATCGGTTTTTGATTATTATGGATGATATTGTTTTTCAATTTCAGAAGAAATCGGAAGATGATATTAGAGCAATGATGATTATTGAAGTGGAACTGGCCATATTTTCCGTTTTTATTGTCTTATTCGAAATATTCTTCATTGTAAATCCCATTATTAATCGCATTTTAAATCAGAAGAAGAAATTAAAGGAAATTGCTTGGCATCAATCTCATGTATTAAGTTCACATTTAAAAAATCTTAAAGACATGAATTATGTTTTAAAGATTGAGAAAAATCAAGAGCGACAACTTGAAATTATAAAGTTCATTTCGCAAGAGCTTGATAGTTTGAATGATTCTTCTGCCAATATGCAAACGGCATTGAAAGAGACAGAAGAAGTTGAAATGCCACACACTAAGTTCTTAAATCAAGTCGAAGATTTATTGGCGAAGTATAACGTTTTTTCTTCGCAAAAATCTGAGGTTAGTCATGATGATAAGGTTCATTCCGAAGAATCGAAAACCCACGATACAGCTGTTCAAGAATAAATACACGAACCATTTGGTGAGAAAATGTCATTCTTGAAAGACTTATTTTCTGTTGGGCCCTGATATAAACCTCTTCTGAGAACCCATACGGTCCACCAATAGCAAAAACAAGGGATTTAATTCCGCTATTCATTCTTTTCTGGAGTTCGTTTGAAAATTCCCTCGATGAAAATTGTTTGCCTTTTTCGTCAAAAAGCACAAGAACATCAGAAGGTTCAAGATTATTGAGTATCAACTCGCCTTCCTTAATTTTTTGCTGGTCCTTAGAAAGGTTTTTTACCTTTTTTAAGTCCGGTATTTCGATTAGCTCAACTTTAGCGTAATGTTTTAATCTTGAGAGATAACCAGCGTTCAATTGTTTTAAATTGTGGTCGTCTGTGCGGCCTATGGCTATTATTTTGATCTTCATTGTTGCTTAATGCGTTTCGCAAATGCTCGATGCAGTTGATTTTAGTAATTTCGTCCAAACTACTAAATCTTATGATTTCAGCTGAACTATTTGAAGATGAATTACAGCGTATAGTCGCCAATGCAATTCGCGAAGACGTTGGTGATGGTGATCATTCTTCCTTGGCTTGTATACCGAATTCTGCAATGGGGAAAGCAAAGCTTTTGGTTAAGGATGAAGGAACAATTGCTGGAATCGATTTTGCAAAACGGGTATTTAATTATGTGGATGCAGACTTAACAATAGAAACTATTGTAAATGATGGTGAAAACGTAAAATATGGTGATATTGCCTTTTATGTTTCCGGTAGTTCATTGAGTATTTTGACAGCTGAGCGATTGGTATTGAATGCAATGCAACGTATGAGTGCTATTGCCACTAAAACCAAATACTTTGTAAATCTTTTAGAAGGAACAGGTACCAAAGTTTTGGATACCCGTAAAACAACTCCCGGAATTCGAGCTTTAGAGAAATGGGCAGTTAAAATTGGAGGAGGGGAGAACCACCGATTTGCGCTCTATGACATGATAATGTTGAAAGACAATCATATTGATTTTGCGGGCGGAATTACTAAGGCTATTCAAATGACCCAATCCTATTTGCAAGATAACAGAAAGGACTTAAAAATTGTTGTTGAAGCCAGAAACCTTGAAGAGGTTGAAGAAATCTTAAACTCTGAAGGGGTCTATAGAATTCTACTGGACAATTTCAACTATTCAGAAACCAAGATGGCGGTTGCTATGATTGGGGATAGGTGTTTGACCGAGTCCTCCGGCGGAATTAACGAGAAAACAATAAGGAAATATGCAGAATGCGGTGTTGATTTTATATCATCGGGTGCTTTGACACACTCTGTTCATAATATGGATTTAAGCCTAAAAGCCGTTTAATGGAGCTTGGTATCCGAGAAAATTTAGAGAAAATTCCGGTAGTCAATTGGCTGGTTTCCTTTTTTGACAAAATAAAGTTACCAGGTTTTGAAGGCCTGTCTCTTTATGATTTGTTAGAGATTTATGGTTTAGGTATTGTGCGTGGCACCCTAAGTAGCCGTGCGAGCTCTATCGCTTTTAGTCTTTTCATGGCACTGTTTCCGCTCCTTATTTTTTTGGTAACCTTGATACCTTTTTTAATTCCGTACATAAAAGTAGGCAATGAAGATTTTGACCTTCAATTTCTAATGTTCTTGGAATCTTTTTTGCCGACGGCAACCAGTGATTATTTTGGAGATATTTACCAACAGATTAAAGATCAAAAACGCGGGGGATTACTTTCTTCAGCTTTTTTGGTTTCTATTTTTTTGGTCGCAAATGGTGTCAATGCCATTTTCAGTGGCTTTGAAAACTCGTATCATATTGAGCTTACCCGGAATTTTTTCAAACAATATGCCTATGCGCTAATGGTAGGCCTGATACTATCGGTTTTATTGATTGTAGGTGCTGTGGCCTTTGTGTATTTCGAGTTTTATGTTGTTGAGTATACCAGTGAATATTTTGGCAAAACGTTTGGTTATGAAGTCTCGAGAATGGACGATACTGGAGCTATTTTGACTAAGATTTTATTTTACGTAGTACTTTCATATTTCACGACGGCGATACTTTATTATTTCGGGACAGCGGAAGGAAAAAAAGCAAAATTCTTTTCTGCTGGCGCCTTAATGACCACGCTTCTTTTTATGTTGACATCTTATTTGTTCGGTATATATGTTGAAAAGTTTGCACGTTATAATGAACTATATGGTGCACTTGGGGGGTTATTGATATTGATGGTTTTTATTTGGTTGAATTCGAATATTCTTTTATTGGGTTTCGAATTGAATGCTACATTGCATCAGCTCAAAAAAAACTTGAACAGAAAAAAGGAAGAAAATGACAAAAATTAATTCCCTATTGTTTTTTACACTTTGTCCGATGTTGTTTTTCGGACAATCAATTCTCGGAAAATGGAAGACCATTGATGATCGCAATGGATTAACAAAGGCAATTGTAAATATTTACGAAAAAGACGGTCTTCTATACGGGAAAATCGAAACTATCTTAGAGAAAGGGAAAGAGGATGCCCGCTGTATTAAATGCAAAGGAGACAAAAAGGACAAACCTGTTATCGGGATGGTTATAATTGATGGGTTTAAAAAGAACAATAAGGGAGAATATAAGGGTGATACTCTTTTCGATCCTGAACAGGGGATGACATTCAGGGGAAAGATATGGTTAGATCCTGACAATCCTGATAAATTAAAGGTTAGGGGCTACTTGGCTTTTCTTTACCGTACCCAAACATGGGTTCGTTATAATTCCTGAGAATGGACTATTTTGTTGATGTAGCGCTGCCAATTCCGCTTGAAAAACTATTTACCTATAAAGTTTCTCCAGAACAGGCTGAACTAATTCAGCCAGGCATGCGTATCTCCGTCCCGTTTGGAAAACGCAAGGTCTACACTTCAATTGCCATTGCTGTTCACGACAATCCGCCGACGGTTTACGAGGCAAAAGATATTGATCAAATACTTGATGAAAATCCCTTAATTACATCATTCCAATTAAAACATTGGGATTGGATAGCAAACTATTACATGTGTACTTTGGGTGAAGTAATTCGAGCTGCATTACCTAAGCCATTTTTATTGGAAAGCGAGACAGTCGTTACTTCAAATGCTGATCAAAAGGTTGAAGATTCCTTATTGTCTGATGATGAATTTCTGATTTTGGAAGCCTTGAGCAATCAAAGCAGCCTTTCCATCAATGATATAATTGAAATAACAGAAAAGAAAAATGTATTACCGATATTAAATGGCCTTTTAGACAAACATGCGATTGAGGTAAAAGAAACAATTTACGAGCAGTATAAGCCAAAGCTGGTACGTTATGTGCATTTTTCCGAACAATTTACAAATGATGAAGCGTTGAGCCAATTGCTTGAGGTGTTATCAAAGGCTCCCAAACAACGACAAGTTGTATTGCAACTGTTTCAATTGCAGGCTCAACAGGGTGGTAGGGTAAAAGTATCTGATTTAATTTCCGCAAGCGGGTCCTCTTCTTCAATCATAAAGTCCCTATTGAATAAAGGGGTGTTGCAAGAATTGTTGATTAGGGAAGATCGAATTCTGATTGATCAAGAAGCAGAACAAAAGCAATTCGAACTTAGCAATCATCAAACACAAGCTTTAAAGACTATTCAGAATGCTTTTGATGCGAATAAACCGGCCTTGCTTTTTGGGGTCACTTCTTCTGGAAAGACCGAGGTCTATTTAAAATTGATAGAAGATAAACTGAACCAAGGAGAACAAGTTTTATACCTACTGCCCGAAATTGCGCTAACCACCCAATTAATTAGCCGATTACAAGGATATCTAGGGAACAAAGTCGCAGTTTACCACTCAAAATATAGCGCAAATGAACGCGTTGAGGTTTGGAATAATGTTCAAAATCAAAGTGAAAATGCACAGGTGGTGATTGGGGCAAGATCTTCACTTTTTTTACCATTTTCTAAACTAGGTTTAGTAATTATTGATGAAGAGCATGAGGCATCGTTCAAACAATTTGATCCTGCACCAAGGTACCATGCTCGTGATAGTGCCTTAGTTTTGGCAAAATTACACGGTGCACAAGCCGTTCTTGGGTCGGCAACCCCCAGTCTTGAGAGTTTTAAAAATGCCAAAGAAGGAAAGTTTGGATTGGCAGAATTGACCGTGCGTTTTGGTGAGGCCATGATGCCGGATGTTCAATTGATTGATATTAAAGAAGCTACTCGAAAAAAAAAGATGAAAGGTCATTTTTCGAAAACGCTTTTTGAGAGTATTGAAGAAAGCTTGCTAGCTGGCGAACAAATCATTTTTTTCCAAAACCGACGCGGTTTTGCCCCTGTTATTGAATGTACTACTTGTGGTCACGTGGAGCAATGCCCAAATTGCGATGTTAGTCTTACTTTTCATCAAAACAAGAATCAATTGCGTTGTCATTACTGTGGCTACTATGAGTCGGTCAGCCCATCTTGTAAGGCTTGTGGAAACAACACCTTGGATTCCATAGGATTCGGGACTGAGCAGATTCAACAAGAGCTCCAAAAATTATTTCCGAAAGCACACGTAGCTCGAATGGATTTGGATACGACTAGAGGTAAATATGCATATCAAAAATTAATAGCAGCATTCGAAAAAAAAGAAATAGATATTTTGGTTGGTACCCAAATGGTTACAAAAGGACTCGATTTCAGAAATGTTGGTTTGGTAGGAATTCTAAATGCGGATACCTTATTGAATTTTCCTGACTACAGAGCGCATGAACGCACCTTTCAACTTTTGACACAGGTTGCCGGTAGGGCTGGGAGGACTGCTAAGAGAGGTAAGGTTTTAATTCAATCTTATAACCCATATCATAAAGTGCTACAACAAGTCACCACGAATAGCTATAGGGAAATGTTCGAAGAACAATTGTACGAACGTGAACAATTCAAATATCCTCCGAGTCTAAAAATTATAAAGCTTACTCTAAAAGCGAAAGATTTTAACCGTTTAAACGAAGCTTCTTCTTGGCTGGCACAATCGTTAAGAAATGTATTCGGAAATCTGGTCTTGGGCCCCGAATCTCCAGTAATATCAAGAATACGAAGGGAATATCTTAAAAATATCCTTTTGAAAATTCCGCATGAACAGTCCGTCTCAAAAACAAAAAAAGGCATCAAAAGAATTCAAAAATCCTTTGATGCCATTCCAATGTTTAAAAGTGTGCGGTTGGTTTATGACGTCGACCACATTTAGACGTTGGCCAGTGCTTCAGCTAACTCAGTCTTTTTATTTCGGCTCAATGGTATTTGTCTTCCCCCAACTTCAACATTCTTACTATTGAACTTTTCTATTTTTTCAAGATTTACGATGTATGATTTATGAATTCGTAAAAACTTTTCTGCGGGTAATTGCTGCTCAAATGATTTCATCGTTGACAGAATTACAATATTAGCTTCGTGCGTAACCAATTTAATGTAATCACCCAAAGCCTCAATCCACTTAATATCATTTAGAATAACCTTACGTTTTTTAAGGTTGCTTTTAACAAAGATGTGCTCTTCATCCTCATCCACGCGGTTTAGCTGTTCGTATTTGGCAACAGCTCTTTTAACCGAGGCTTCGAAACGAGCAAGGGTTATTGGTTTATGTAAGTAATCCGTTACATCGTAATCGAATGCTTTTAAGGCGTAATCCGGTTTACCGGTAATAAGAATTACTTGTGGTGGATTTTCCAAGGCTTCCAATAAATCAAAACCGCTGATAATGGGCATTTCCACATCAAGGAAAATCAAATCTATTTCGTTGTTTTTTAGGCCGTTTTTGGCTTCTATTGCATTGCTATACTCTGCTACAAGAGCTAAGTGAGGATGGTTGTTGACGAGTTTTGCTACTGCCAACCGTTGCATGGTAGAGTCATCAACAATAATGCTTCTGAGTTTCATAAGAGTGATTTGTGGGGTTAAATCATCGCCAAATTACTCAAAATGTTCGATAAAGTGCAACAAAAGATGTAAACACTCACCAAACTGTTGTGTAACTATTCATAAGTGCGATGAACGTTCATTATGCTTTTAGTATGTTAATAAGTTCATATCTCCTAAACGAAGAATTGACTTTTTTCTTGTGGTATGAGGTAGGAATGATTACTTTTGCGCTCCTTAAAAATTAATTCATAATGAACCATTACGAAACTGTTTTCATTTTAAATCCCGTTCTGTCTGATACACAGATAGAGGAAACAGTGAAGAAATTTGAAGATTTCTTACTGAAACATGGTGCCAAAATGGTAGCCAAAGAAAATTGGGGCCTAAAGAAATTGGCCTACCCAATTCAACACAAAAAAAGTGGTTTCTACCACTTATTTGAATTTGCAGCTCCCGGTGAAGCTATTGAACCGTTCGAGGTTGAGTTTAGAAGGGATGAACGTATCATGCGTTTTTTAACTGTAAAATTGGATAAGCATGCAGTGGCATGGGCTGAGAAGCGTAGAACGAAGTTGAACATCAAGGCATTATAAGTATGGCATCTATAGAACAACAAGCAAAAGCAAAGAAAGATGGGGAAATCAGATATCTGACCCCTCTTAATATAGAGACGACCAAACAAGAAAAGTACTGTCGTTTTAAAAAGTCAGGTATTAAGTATATTGATTACAAAGACCCTGATTTTTTAATGAAGTTGGTGAACGAGCAAGGAAAGATATTGCCAAGAAGGCTTACAGGAACTTCTTTGAAATATCAAAGAAAAGTTGCCCAGGCAATCAAGAGAGCAAGACATTTGGCTTTAATGCCATATGTAGGTGATATGTTAAAATAATACTGCAGTAAGATGGAATTGATATTAAAAGAAGACGTTCAAAATCTAGGATTTAAGGACGATATCGTTACTGTAAAACCAGGATACGGAAGAAACTTCCTAATCCCTAAAGGTTTGGCATCTTTGGCAACACCTTCTGCTAAAAAGGTTTTGGCAGAAAATTTACGTCAACGTGCCCACAAAGAGAAGAAAGTTATTGAGGATGCCCAGGGTGTTGCAGATAACTTAAAAAAGATGGAGATTAAAATTACTGCTAAAGTTGGTGCAGGTGACAAGCTTTTTGGTTCTGTAACCAACATTGATTTGGCCGATGCCATTGGAAAAGCAGGAGAGTCCATTGACAAGAAGTTTATCAATATTCAAGGTGGTTCCGTCAAAAGAACAGGACCTTATAATGCGCAGATTAGACTTCATAGAGAGGTAATCATTGATTTTCCTTTTGAGGTTGTTGCTGAGGCAAAATAAGATTGTCAAATTATATAATTCAAGCCCTGGCAATTATTGTCAGGGCTTTATTTTTGCGAAAAAATTAGCAGTGTGAAATATAGGAGACTATCAAAAGAACAATTTGAAGAACTACACCAAGAGTTTATTAATTTCTTGGCTACCCAGAGTATAACTTCAACGGAATGGAGCACCATAAAAGCGGAAAAACCAGAAGTTGCAGAGGAAGAAATGGATGTCTTTAGTGATTTGATTTGGGAAGGTGTTTTGGCAAAAGTCAAGTATTTGGAAAATATTTCACCACTTCAAATGCATCTTTTTCAGATGGGTGAGAAAGAAATGAAGTTAATTTCAGTGAAGGTGATGAATCCTGATATTGATTTAAGAACCAAAGAAGGTTTCGGATGGTTCAAAAAAAATTGGCAGTCAGATTTTGTAGATTATTTGATGGCCTCAAAGGCATATTCAGATGATAAGAACCTCGACAAGTTCAAATTGATTGAACAGGGTGCAGTCATTACAAGAGGTGAGCTTTACCAATGGTTTGACGAAATTATAGAATAAGTATTTTACCTAGAAAGTAAATAATTGGATATTTTTGAAACCCTAGATTTCCTTTTCTAATCAAAAAACGGAATAGGGTTAGCACTTAATTCTTTTCAATGCCACAAAAACCATCAATCCCAAAAGGAACAAGGGATTTCTCTCCATCAGAAGTAGCAAAACGCAGCCACATAGTCTCCGTAATCAAGAGGCATTTTGAAACTTTCGGTTTTCAACCTATTGAAACACCGAGTTTTGAAAATTCAGAGACCTTATTGGGTAAATATGGAGAAGAAGGTGACCGCCTGATTTTTAAAATTCTGAATTCAGGTGATTTCATTTCCAAGGTTGACGATATTACTTACAGTTCAAAAAATTCAATTTCGTTAGCACCGAAAATTACAGAAAAAGCACTTCGCTATGATTTGACAGTGCCTTTCGCTAGGTATGTGGTCATGCACCAGAACGAAATTGATTTTCCATTTAAGCGCTATCAAATACAGCCGGTATGGAGGGCCGACCGACCACAAAAAGGAAGGTTCAGGGAATTTTATCAGTGTGATGCTGATGTTGTAGGAGCGAACTCTTTGCTTCAAGAAGTGGAATTTGTACAGCTTTACGATGCAGTTTTCACTGATTTAGGACTAAGCGGATGTACCATTAAACTTAATAATCGTAAGGTATTATCTGGAATCGCCGAGGTGATAGGAGCCAAACACCTTCTTGTTGATTTTACAGTTGCGTTGGATAAGCTTGATAAAATTGGAGCCATAAAGGTTAAGGAAGAGATGGCTGCTAAAGGCATTTCTGAATCAGCAATTAAGAAAGCCGCTCCGCTTTTTGAAATGTCAGGGAATTCGCAAGAACAACTTGAACAATTGAAAGATTTGTTAGTGGAATCTGAAATTGGAATGAAGGGAGTAGGGGAGTTGCAACAAATTATCACGTTGATAAATGATTTGGGCATAAAATCGTCTAAACTTGAAGTCGATGTGACCTTGGCACGAGGCCTGAATTATTATACTGGAGCAATATTCGAGGTTTCAGCCCCTGAAGGCGTTAATATGGGCTCAATTGGTGGTGGTGGACGTTATGATGACCTTACAGGTATTTTTGGATTAAAAGATGTAAGTGGTGTAGGCATCTCGTTTGGTCTTGATAGAATTTACTTGGTAATTGAAGAGTTAGGTTTGTTCCCAGAGGAAGTTAGTCAAAGTCTAGATGTACTATGTTTAAATTTTGGAGATGAAGAGGCTAAGGAAGCACTGAGGCTCATAACCAAAATGCGTAAAGGTGGTGTAAAAGTCGATTTGTACCCTACAGCGGCAAAAATGCAAAAGCAAATGAAGTATGCCAATAAACGAAACATTCCGATGGTAATATTCTTAGGTAAGGAAGAATTGGAAAGGAAAGAGTTTGTTGTTAAGGACATGCGAACAGGAGAACAACACGTAGCACCATTAAATATTGAGGGCCCTTGGCTAAATTGGAATTTTTAAATTCTTGACCGCACGGCTGCGATAATACGTTCATAGCGCTTTTTAGAATTAGGAACAAGCCCAGTGTTATCATTGAAAATCATGTTTTCAAAAGATGCCAACGAAATCCAAGCTAGTGCTTCAACTTCTTCTTCTTGTTTAATTAGGACTGTAGTTTCCTCTAAAGCAGTCAAAAAGGTATGATTGAATTCCCTATCCCAAATTGTATTTGAGTGCCTCTTTTCGGTTTTGTGAACATCGATTTTTTCTAAATCAGAGACCTTAAGAACAACCCCGATTTCCTCAAGTACTTCCCTAACCGCACCTTGTGTTATTTCTTCTCCTGCGCCGATGTGACCAGCCACTGATACATCCCATTTTAATGGATATGTTTCTTTGTTTGCACCACGTTGTTGCAAAAGAATTTTACCATTTTTAGTGTAGCACCAAACATGCACGGTAGGATGAAAAAGGCCCTTTAAATGCGCCTCTGACTTAAATGCTGTTGTACCAGTGTAATTTCCAGCTTCGTCTAGAATATCAACTAACTCGTCCATAGCCAAAAGTTGCCGAATTTGAGAAACACCAATAACTTCTTATTCGAAATAACTGAATGTTTCCCCAGACTTAATGTTTAAGAGGGTTTCATAGATGAGACGAATAACGTTTTCAACATCGTCACGATGTACCGTTTCCACCGTAGTGTGCATGTAACGAAGTGGTAAAGAGATTAATGCCGAAGCTACCCCTCCATTACTGTAGGCAAAGGCATCGGTATCCGTTCCGGTATATCTTGAATTAGCTGCTCGTTGAAATGGAATCTCATTTTCTTCGGCCGTTTCAATAATACGTTCCCTTAATTTTTGTTGCACTGCTGGGGCATAAGCAATCACAGGCCCCTTACCCATGGCACAATCACCCTGAACTTTTTTCTCAATCATTGGTGTGGTAGTGTCGTGAGTTACATCAGTAACAATTGCAACATTCGGCTTAATGGTCTGTGTAATCATTTCAGCACCCCTTAAACCAATTTCTTCTTGAACAGAGTTTGTGATATAGAGACCGAATGGTAATTTTTTACCATTTTCATGAAGCAAACGAGCCACTTCGGCAATCATAAATCCACCAGCACGATTGTCCAAGGCTCTACATACGAATTTATCTTCATTTAAAATGTGAAATTCATCTGGATATGTAATAACACAACCCACATGAACTCCCATTTTTTCTACTTCATCTTTATCTTTTGCACCTATATCTATAAAAATGTTATCAAGTTTTGGAGCTTCTTCTTTTCCACTTTTCCTGGTATGAATTGCAGGCCATCCAAAAACACCTTTGACAATTCCATTATTTTTAGTGTGTATATTGACCCACTTAGAGGGAGCAATTTGGTGGTCACTTCCACCATTTCTTATGACATAAAGCAAGCCATTGTCTGTAATATAATTGACATACCATGATATCTCATCGGAATGTCCTTCGATAACCACTTTATAATCTGCCTCAGGGTTAATAACCGCCACAGCAGTACCATAGGTATCCGTTATAAAATCATCTACATAGGGTTTGAGATAGTCCATCCAAATTTTCTGACCTTCCCATTCATAACCCGTTGGAGAGGCATTATTTAAATATTTCTCAAAGAATTCCAACGATTTTTTAGTGATGATTTTATCTTTTGCCATGTTTTGGTTTTAGCTTTCAAACTTAGCAATATTCACACTTATTTAATAATATGCACCTAGCATTATCGTTAATTTTGATGCGATTTTAGCTTTAAATGGTTATATGAAGAAGCACTTTTTTGCTTTGTGTTTTTTTACTGTTGCTTTGGCCTTAGGTCAACAAAAGGAAAACGATTCTATTTACGAACGTGAGTTTGATTCAATATATGAGTATTACGTGCGCTTCGAAGGTGACTCTATTCTAAGAAGTTCTATTGCTCTTGACGAAGTTTATCTTTTTGGTAAATTGGAATTTGCTGATAAACGAGAACGATTACGGTATTATATTCTTAGGCGCAAGACTTTAAAAGTATACCCCTATGCTAAAATGGCGGCAGAGCGTTTGGTCGAATTGAATGACAGCTTAACGTATATTAAGAAGAATAGGCACAAGAAGCGATATACTAAAAAGGTTCAGAAATATATTGAAGGCGAGTTCTCAGAAGAGTTGAAAAAATTGACCCGTACCGAGGGTCAAATATTGGTTAAGTTAATACATAGACAGACCGGTACTACCGCTTTTGGATTGGTGAAAGAACTTAGAAGTGGTTGGCGTGCCTTTTGGTATCAAACTACGGCCAAGGCCTTCAAAATTAATTTGAAAAAGGAATTTCATCCCGAATTGGAACATGAAGATTATCTTATTGAGGATATCCTTCAAAGGGCGTTTGCCACAGATAGGCTGAAACGGCAAGAATCCGTCTTGGATTACGATTATGCATCACTAACTAATAAGTGGAAAAAAGACAATACTAAGAACTGATTTATTTGTTCTTTTTTCCAAATACAGCGTCCATTACGATTTTTACAGAGCGAAAACCCAGATAAATTGCCAAGATTGCCAATAATAGTCCTACTAGCAATACTGGCCAGAACAATACATTTTCTTGATTTTTAAAGGCCTGATATATAATTGTAGGTGCCAGGAACATCGCCCCAATGGTGTAAAGAAACGACTTAATCCCTTTTACTAGTAAATCTTTATCAGTTCTTCTCATCAGTGTCTAAAGTAGTAAGAATCACTTATATTTAAGCAGTACTGTTTTTAGTTTTATATGGAGTTTCTTGTTCTCATAATACAGATTGCCTTTATCATTATAGCAACGGTACGGTTCAAGTTACATCCGGTAATTTCGTTGGTATTGGCTGCAATTTTTGGAGGGTTTGGTTTTGGCTTGACCCCTGCTGAGATTACAACGAATATTTCAAGTGGTTTTGGAAACACCCTATCTAGTATTGGCCTTGTCATTGCTTTTGGAACAGTAATAGGTATTTTCTTAGAACGTACCGGTGGCACTAAAGTAATAGCCATGAGCATATTGAAAATGGTCGGCTTAAAACGTTCCGCCCTTGCATTGAATTTGGCCGGCTTTGTAATCTCAATTCCAGTATATTGCGATTCAGGCTTCGTTATTTTATCATCTTTAAACAAGGCCCTAGCAAAAAAAACTGGACTGCCGGTACTATTTTTCGCAATAGCACTAGCAACAGGATTATATTCTGCCCATGTTTTTGTACCACCAACACCCGGTCCTTTAGCTGCAGCTTCAATCTTGGATGCTGATTTGGGAGCGGTACTTTTATTGGGTTTAATAGTGGCCTTACCCGTTTCTTTAGCCGGATATTTTTGGTCGCTATGGGTGGGCAAGAACTTGTTGCCCGAAGCAGAAACCGAAAATCACAATAAGCTAACAGAAGAGAACGATACAATTGTATCAATAACACCGTTTCAGTCCTTTCTTCCAATTTTAGTGCCCATCATTCTTATAGCTTTTAAATCCATTGCTGACTATCCTTCAAAACCAATGGGAGAGGGCTGGTTAAGTGCTACTATGATTTTTTTTGGTAATCCTACAATTGCTTTACTTGTTGGGGTTTTAGTGGTGCTGGTAATCAATCGGTCATTAAAAAGTTATGACTCCGGTGATTGGATGAAAGAAGCCATGAAACAGGCTGGGGCGATAATATTGATTACAGGCGCCGGAGGCGCTTTTGGTCAAATAATACGCTCCATAGATTTTGCCACAATGCTTGGATTTACTTCCAATTCAGGGATTGGAGGTTTATTTATTTGTTTTGGAATTGCGGCTCTGTTGAAAACCGCCCAGGGATCATCTACCGTTTCAATTATAACTACGGCAGCCATCGTCGCTCCATTGATAACTACGTTTGGCCTCGAGGATTCTAATGAAAAAGCCTTGGCCGTTCTAGCTATTGGGGCGGGCGCAATGACAGTTTCACATGTTAATGACAGCTATTTTTGGGTCGTTTCACAATTTTCGAATATGAAACTGAAAACAGCTTTGAAAGGTCATACTTTAGCTACCCTTTTTCAAGGTTTGGTAGCCATTCTGCTTATCTCTTCCTTACTACTTATTATTCGATAATCAGAGAAGTCTTGTTTTCCTCAACTACTGCGAAATAACCCAAGGCGAACGATTGGGGGCGACCTACGTTGTCAAAGATTTCAATATTGTCCAAACCTGTCACGTCGAACATATTACCCCTTACCGTAGCGGCAGGAGTTTCAAAAACACCACCATCGTTTTCTGTTTGCTCAACCAATAAATCCATATAATTAAAGAACTGCTGATCTGCTCCCAATATACTTACTTCGAGTTCTTGACCCGATGCTAAGTCTTCGTCGTAGAAGTATGAGAATTGAAATTGTTGTCCATCAATAAACTGATCATCAACTGCCAAAAAATTTCCAAATCCAAAGTCAAAAACATAAAAATTTTGTTGGTCAGCGAGGTCGGTAAATTTCACTTCGATTTCGGTATCGTCTTCATCAAAAAGTGTTTCGTTTCCTTGTCTTATTTCATCAATCGGAACAGTTGGCACATACATGGTTTGGCCTGCATACCTTCTGCCTTTATGCTCTACAATTAGAAAAAAAATGGTCTCTGCGCTAATGGAGGCCGTTCGAATTCGGTCATCAACATCATTGCCAATAGTATCGGGTTCGTAAATTCCGGTTCCAGGTATGTACTCACGTAATTGTGACCTTCCCAATTGAAATTGTGTAGCATCTAAGGAATCACGTAAACCAGCCAAAATAACGGCACTTTCCAGCTCTGTTATGGTATTGTCCCCGAAAAACCCAGAAGATTCCGTAACCTTTATAGCAATCGGCAAAAATTCTTGATTGGCATCGACCCTTACGATGCCATTCACCACCAACCTAGTCTCAGGTTCTTGTAAATCAACGTCTATGACCTCTTCACAAGAAAAGATAATAAATAGAAATAATCCTAATAGAATTGGATAGGGTTTCATTCCAAAATAATAGTTCTTTTGAATTCTTGAACTACAGCAAAATAACCAAGTGGAAATGCATCTGGTCTGTTGACATTATCAAAAAGTAGGTTGTTGTCCAAACCTGTCACATCAAAGACATTACCGCGCACGGTTGCCGCAGGAGTTTCGAATACACCACCGTCGCTTTCCGTTTGTTCTACAAGTAAATCCATATAATTGAAAAAGTCCAAGTCCGCCCCCAAAATACTTATTTCCAATTCTTGGCCTGCCTCTAAATCCCTATCAACAAAATAGGAAAATTCAAATTCTTGTCCGTCGATAAACTGGTCGTCAAGGGCCAAAAACTCTCCTTCATCAAAATCAAAGAGATAATAATTATCAACATTAGCTTGATCGGTTATTGTGATTTTCAGTTCCTTGTCATCCTCATCAAATAAGGTTTCCGTACCCTGCTCTAAATTATCAATTGGTACTGTTGTAGCGAATGGGGTTCTAGCGGCATATCTTCTTCCCTTGTGCTGCATTATCAATATAAAAACCGTATTTGGTGTAATAAGGCTAGTTGGAATTCGCTGATCGCCATCAAAACTTGGGTCTGGAACATAAATTCCACTACCGGCATCCAATTCAGTCAAAGATGAAGATTTGATATCATTAATGATTTCCGGCGCATCTGGGTCAGGTTCGCCATAAAATATAACTGCATTATCATCAAGTTGCGTGGGAATATTATTTTCAAAAAAATTAGTGGTTTCAGATACCTTAATCTCAATTGGAATGAATTCTTGGTTCAGGTCAACCCTCAGTAATCCGTTGACCACTAGCCTAGGTTCCGTGGTCTGCAGTTCTACATCAATTACATCCTCACAAGAAAGTAAGCTGACGACTACAAATAGTATAAAAGTGTACTTTCTCATGATTAAAATTTAAAGTTATAAGTTATCGATGGTACAACACCAAAAATCGAGGTTCTGACCGCTTCGTTTCTACCGGTATCTTGATTCTGTCTAAAGTTTATTGATGCGGCATTCATCCTGTTATAAACGTTATAAACGCTGAACACCCATTCAGATTGAAAGGAACTCTTTCGGTTCTTTTTTGGGGTAAGCGTTGCAGAAACATCCAATCGATGGTAATCAGGTAATCTGGTTTGGTTTCTAAGACCAAAAAATGGTACTACCAATCCTTCAAATTCAAACTGACCAACAGGATAATTGGTCGGTTGACCGGTCTGATAGATAAAGTTGGTATTGAATCGCCATTTATCGTTCAATTCATAATTACCATAAATTGAAATATCATGTGTCTTATCATAAGGAGTACTGTACCATTCTCCAAAATTGATTCCTGTTTCCTCATTTGATCTTCCATTATCCGTCACAGGTTCTCGGCCGGGTGTTCTTTGTTCTGAGCGAGAAAGTGTATAGGCCAGCCAGCCTTGAAATTTCCCGGTATTTTTTCGAAGTAATAATTCTAGACCATAAGCTCTTGCTTCTCCATTTAGAATTACCTGTTCAATTGCATCATTGGCAATGAGGTCGGCACCATCAATGTAATCGATTCGATTTTGGATGTCTTTATAGAAACCCTCAAGCTCTAAACTGTAATTACCATTATTAAAATTTTTAAAATATCCGAGGGCGTATTGATCAAGTAATTGTGGCTCAATAAAAGGTCCACTTGGGGTCCAAACGTCAAGTGGGGTAGGAGAGCTTGTATTAGAAAGTAAATGTAGGTATTGTGCCAAACGGGTATAGCTTGCTTTTATGGAATTATTGTCATTTATGGTATATGCCATTGAAACCCTTGGTTCCCAATTAAAAAAGGTTTTTAAATTGGTTCCTCTACCAGGGTTAATCGTATCTATGGGTGTAGCCTCGCGATAGACCAATTGAAATGGGTCAAATAGTACAGGTTGGTTATTTTGATAAACAAAAAGCTCGTCTTGTCCTAGTCTACTGAACATACTAGCCCTTAGCCCATAGTTGACACTTAATTTATCGGTTAATTTCTGTTCAATATCAACATAGGCTGCAGCCTCGTTAGCATATTTCTTTGTTAGTTGGTCTTCAAGAATTCCTGAATCGGCACTATTGGGGCGAATGAATCCCGGATTAAAAACATAGTATATGTTATTCAAACCGAAATTGATCTGGAGCTTATTATTGATGTAGTGTTTTAAATCATATTTGACATTAAAATTTTGAATACCAGAATCCCACTCAAAACCTACGAAATCCAATTCAAGGCCATAGAAATAATCAGAATAAATCAACGAAAGGTTGGAAAAGAGCTTATCTGAAAAGAGATGGTTCCATCTAAAATTACCAACAGCATTACCATAGGTGTTGACGAAACTATCGCTGATACTAAAAAGGTCGCGACCGAAATAACCCGATAGGTAGATGCTATTACGGTCGTTTATTTTATGGCTGATTTTGGTATTTAAATCGTAGAAATAGGCTCTATTATCTATATCAAAAAGAGGGAGGAAAAGATGGGCATAAGAAGCTCTGCCCCCTGCTAGAAATGCAGTCTGATCTTTTTTAATTGGTCCCTCGACCAGTAAACGACTTGCTACTGCACCGATTCCTCCACTTACCTTGACCTCTTTACTATTACCTTCTTTCTGAAATATCTCCAATACCGAAGATACCCGACCTCCATATCGGGCAGGTATACCTCCTTTGAATAGCTTAACATCTTTAATTGCGTCTGGATTAAAAACAGAAAAGAAGCCAAAAAGGTGGGAAGAGTTGAATATAATGGCCTCGTCTAAAAGAATGAGATTTTGGTCGGCTGCTCCACCTCGCACATTAAAGCCTGATGAAGCTTCACCGGCACTGGTGACACCGGGTAACAACAACAAAGATTTTACAACATCTGCCTCCCCCAATACAACAGGAATCTGCTTTATGGTTTTTACCTGTAAACCAGCGACACTCATTTGTGGTTTACGAATATCCAATCGTTCTACATTTTCAGTCACAACCACCTCAGATAACTCTTCTGCCTGTTCTTGTAGATTAAAGTCAATGTTTTTGTCGCTATTTAAGTTTATGGTGCGTACAATTTCTTGAAATCCCAAATAACTTACCAATACCTGGTACTCCCCTTTAGGCAGTGTTATTGAGTAGAAACCATATTCGTTGGTAGTCGTACCCGATTTTAACTCGGGAAAAGCAACCGTAACCCCAATTAGGGTTTCATTACTGGCAGCTTCCCTAATTGTTCCACTTAGGGTGAATCTAGTTTGGGCGTGAGAAAAAGTACTTAAAAAAACAAGGACAAGGGCTAATCTTTTGGTGGTATTTGGCATTTAAAAAGGCTTAGTCAAAACGAGTTAATTAACTTGAACACTTCCTGCAATTTCAAGAAGACATACCTTATTTTCTAAGGGCTATCTTTTTCATGAGCAAGAAGATAGTTCAAGATAGTTAATGCCGCCATGTTGACGAACGTCTTAACGCTTTTTTAAACTTTAGCTTAGGTCTTCAAGTATGGAATTGAATGTACTGCTAGGTCTCATTGCATTCGAAACAAGTTCAAAATCAGGAAGATAGTAACCACCAACATCAACGGGTTCACCTTGAACACTTAATAGTTCATTAAGAATGGTTTCTTCCTGCTTTTTAATTTCTTGGCTGATTTTCTCAAAAGTTGCTTTTAAATCCTTATCCTGACTTTGATTTGCCAAAGCTTCGGCCCAATAATTGGCTAAATAAAAATGACTACCTCGAGTATCAATCTCGTTTACTTTTCGTGAGGGTGAACGATTCTCATCCAAGAATTTTTCAGTGGCTTCACCCAGAGCTTCTGCAAGTACTTGGGCTTTTGAATTCTTGTTTATGTTGGCATAGTGCTCCAATGAAACTTCCAAAGCCATAAATTCCCCTAACGAGTCCCACCGTAAATGATTTTCCTCGAGAAACTGTTCAACATGTTTTGGAGCAGAACCACCCGCACCGGTTTCAAAAAGGCCCCCACCATTCATTAACGGAACGATTGACAACATTTTTGCACTAGTGCCCACTTCAAGAATAGGAAAAAGGTCGGTTAAATAATCGCGCAATACATTGCCCGATACTGAAATGGTATCTTGTCCATTTTTCAATCTCTTTAGCGTGAATTTTGTCGCCTCTATTGGAGATAGAATATGAATTTCCAATCCAGAAGTATCGTGTTGTGGTAAATAGGAATTTACTTTCTTAATGATTTCTGCGTCATGAGCACGGTTTTTATCTAGCCAAAATACTGCCGGTGTAGCAGTCGCTTTAGCTCTGGAAACCGCAAGCTTGACCCAATCTTGAATTGGTAAATCTTTTACTTGGCACATGCGCCAGATATCACCTTTTTCGACTGAATGTTCAATTAGAACTTCACCTGTTTCGGCATTCACAACGGCAACAGTTCCGTTAGCTTGTATTTCAAATGTCTTGTCGTGAGAGCCATATTCCTCTGCTTTTTGAGCCATGAGGCCTACATTGGGAACTGTTCCCATGGTTGTAGGGTCAAATGCCCCATGCTCTTTGCAAAAGTCGATGGTCGCTTGGTAAACACCGGAATAGCTGCTGTCTGGTATAAGGGCTTTGGTATCTTGTGTTTCTCCAGCAGCATTCCACATTTTTCCAGAATTCCGAATCATAGCAGGCATTGAAGCGTCGATAATCACGTCACTTGGAACATGAAGATTTGTAATTCCCTTATCTGAATTTACCATGGCCAAATCAGGCCCATTTTCCAACCCGTTTTTAATAGCTTCCCTGATTTCTATGGACTTTTCTTTTGGTAGCTCACTTAATTTATCAAACAAACTTTCCAATCCGTTTCTTGGACTAATACCAACTTCTTCAAAGTAGTCGCCATAAGTATCGAATACCGCTTTAAAGTAATTCTCAAGAACATGACCGAAGAGAATTGGATCGGAAACCTTCATCATGGTTGCCTTTAAATGAACTGAGAATAATAAACCGTTTGCTTTCGCATCTTCAATTTCTTTAGAAATGAAATTCACCAACTCCCTTTTTTGCATAACGGAGGCGTCTATTATTTCACCTTCTAACAATGAAATACCTTCTTTTAAGACCTTTTTGCTCCCATTGGAATTGTGAACAATTTCCACAATTAGGGGCTGGGTTGTGGTCAATGATTTTTCATTTGAACGAAAATCCCCTTTGTTCATGGTGGCAACATGGGTTTTAGAGTCTTTCGACCATGCCCCCATTGAGTGTGGGTTTTTTTTGGCGAAATTTTTAATTGGTTTTGGAGCCCGTCTGTCTGAATTTCCTTCGCGTAAAACCGGGTTTACCGCACTGCCTTTGATTTTATCATAGCGAACTTTAATCGCTTTTTCTTCTTCGTTCTTAGGTTCTGCAGGATAATCGGGTAGGGCATAACCCTTACCTTGTAATTCTTCAATGGCCTCTTCCAATTGTGGAATGGAAGCACTAATGTTTGGTAGTTTAATGATATTGGCATCTGGAGTTTTTGCTAACTCTCCAAGGATTTCCAAGTCATTTGAAATTCGCTGTTCTTCGGTCAAAAATTCTGGAAAAGTTGCAATAATGCGACCAGCAAGAGAAATATCTTTTGTTTCCAATTGAATGTCAGCCGTTTTTGCAAATGCCTGTACGATAGGAAGAAAGGAATAAGTCGCTAGTGCTGGTGCTTCATCGGTTTTTGTATATCGAATCTTTGACATGTAGAAAGGTTGTTTTTTTTGCCGTGCAAATATACAACGAAACCGATTATTACTGCTTTAACCATCACTAAAATCAACATGGAAGAGTCGAAAAAAGTAAAAGCCATATTCTTACATTGCTGCTAGAATATGGCTTTTGTTTTGAAATCGTTTCATGCTCACCAAGTTGCCTTGGCTTTAACTGAAGTTTGCATCGAACCGCTTTCGGTGTTCATTACCATTGAAATGCAATAACGCTGTACCATCACATTCAATGTGTATTTTTTTGCTTGATTGGTCAAAATCTCAAATTGCTTTGTGATTTGCACACCGAACAAGTTTCCCTAAAGTTTTCACTTTAGTTCTTAAATTTCTTTTTCCGAAGAAAATTTCCATTCCAAATTCAATACTCGTAAGAACGATAAATCATAATGCTATTGTTGAATAACTCCATGATTTGAATCAAATGTAGGCACAGAATGCCCAGCTAAAAAATTTTCAAGTGTTTTAAAATCAACAATTTATAAACTACACTTATTAACAATTGTTCATAAAAAAAGCACCTAAACTAGGTGCTTTTACTATTGTTATAGAGGTAGTTATTATTTACGGACCTCTTTAATTCGTGCTTTCTTACCAGTCAATCCTCTGAAATAGAAGATTCTCGCTCTTCTTACTTTACCTCTCTTGTTGACTTCAATTTTTTGAAGGGCTGGCATGTTCAATGGAAAAATACGTTCCACTCCTACCGTACCCGACATCTTTCTTATGGTGAAGGTTTCAGTAGAGCCACTTCCTCTGCGTTGTATTACAACACCTCTAAAGAACTGTGTACGTGTTTTTTCACCTTCCTTGATTTCGTAATACACCGTAATTGTGTCTCCAGACGAAAAATCAGGGAAATCCTTTTTTTCAACAAATTCGTTCTCTACGAACTTAATTAAAGAATCCATTTTAAAGCTTTTTTGGACATTTGCTAAATACAACGTTCACGATTTTCGTCAGAGGTTGAATTTATAGGCTGCAAAAGTACTTCTTATTTTATAACTGACAAGCGATAACAATCTTTTTTGCTATCATTTCAATAAATCTGGCCGCAATTTTGAAGTTCTTTCCATTGCTTTTTGTTCGCGCCATTTTTCGATTTTACCAAAATTTCCACTAGTTAAGACCTCGGGAACCTTGTTGCCTTTATAGTCCGCTGGTCTAGTGTAAACCGGAGGAGCCAACATATCGTCTTGAAAAGTATCCGTAAGTGCTGAAGTTTCGTCATTCAGAACGCCTGGCAATAACCGTATTATCGCATCTGAGAGAACTGCGGCAGCGAGTTCACCTCCAGATAGTACATAATCTCCAATCGAAACTTCTTTGGTTACAAATACGTCACGGACCCTTTGGTCAACACCCTTGTAGTGACCACAGAGCATTATGATGTTTTGTTTTAATGAAAGTTCGTTTGCGATTGATTGATTTAAGGTCGTTCCGTCAGGAGTCAAATAGATAATTTCGTCGTAATCACGCTGCGACCGTAATTTTGAAATGCATTTATCGATAGGTTCAATCATTAAAACCATGCCGGCTCCACCGCCAAATTGGTAATCATCTACTTGTTTATAACGGTTTGAAGAATAATCCCTAAGATTATGAAAATGGATTTCAACCAATCCCTTATCTATGGCACGTTTCAAAATGGAGGCTTCAAATGGACTTTTTAAAAGTTCAGGAAGTACTGTAATAATATCGATTCGCATATTAGCTCGACTTAATCAAAATTAAAGATTGTACCTATTTGGGATTTTTCCAGAAATAGTGAAAAAAGTCCGTGTCTTTTTTCCAGCCCAATTTTTCATATAGGTATTGAGCAGGATTGTCCACCGCTGTTTCCAAGGCTAAACCCTTATACCCATTATTTGAGCAGAAGGATTTTGCTATTGTAAGTAATTTTTCTCCAACGCCTAATCCACGAAAATCTGGTGTGACATATAAGTCATTTAAAATTAAGAATGGCTCCATAGAAACAGAGGAAAATGTAAAGTACAATTGAGTGAAGCCCATTGCTTTCGCTCCAACCTTGGCCATAAAAATGATACTTTCATTTTTATTCAATCTGCTACTTAGAAATTTTTCAGCGGCTTCTAAATCAGAATTTTGATTGTAGAATACCCTGTATCCGTCAAACAACGGAACCAAATCGGGAAGTTCTTTTTGAGAGACCCTAACAATTTGAATACGGTCTTCGATAGTCAGCTATTTTTTTGCTCTGTTTTTATTTATTTCGTCCTGTAGTTGACGACTTATCTTTTGTTCTCGTTCCAAAGCCCTTCTTCGATGTTGCTCAAATTCATCCTCCAAATTAGCTAAAGCAGACTTGGCTTGAACAGTTAAAAAGTTGCTATTCCTAAACTTATAGATAAAAATCAACAAAAGAAAAAGTAGTACAAGGATTATCGTCCAAACTATACCTCTGTACGCTCCTTTTGATACCATTACACCAAAGAATGACATGCTATCCTTCTCTTCATTAAGTGTTTTAAGACTTTCAGAAGTTTCACTCAATTGCGATTTTAAGCCATCAATTTCAGTTGTATTCTCTGCAATTGTATTCCTTAGGCTCAACAGTGATTTATTGGCTATTGAAAGACTGTCTTGAACGTTTTTCATGAACTTATTGAGTTCGCCTATGCGAATAACTTCATAACGAATTCCATTTGCACTGTAGTTACCCCCTCTTTTAAGAAGGTATTGGTATTGCTCGTTAACGGTTCCGTTTTCCAAGTTGGTTGTTTCCGATTTGGTTTGACTTGGAGTGTTTTGTGTGGAGTCTTGTTGGCTAAAGCCAAAATAAGCAATAGAAATTGCCAAAAAGAAAATAATTCGCTTCATTGATTCATCACATTTGGGTAAGCGAAGTTAGTGAATATTAATATTCACATTTTCCACTTGACTCTTGAGTTAACTAGTAATATGTAAATCTTCGGACTTTAGCTATATACTTTGCTAGTCGAATTACTTGATGCGAATAACCATATTCGTTATCATACCAGACATAAAGTATTAGGTTAAGACCGTCAGGTGTTACTAAAGTTGCCCTACTATCATAAATTGATGGTGCAGAGGTTCCAACAATATCTGAAGAAACCAACTCATTGCTCATTGAATATTTGATTTGTTCAACCAAATCGCCTTCAAGAGCATACTTTTTTAGAATTGTATTCACCGCTTCTACAGAAGTCTTGTTTTTAACTTTTAAGTTCAGTATTGCTAATGAACCATTAGGCACTGGAACTCTAATGGCATTGGAACTAAGTTTGCCTTCCAAGGCCGGAAGTGCTTTTGAAACAGCTTTTCCGGCTCCAGTTTCAGTAATCACCATATTCAACGCAGCCGCACGTCCCCTTCGGTACTTTTTATGCATATTGTCTACCAAGTTTTGATCGTTGGTATAGGCATGAATTGTTTCCAAATGGCCATGTTCGATGCCTAATGAGTCTTCAATAACTTTGAGAATAGGGGTGATAGCATTTGTTGTGCACGATGCAGCTGAAAATATTTTTGTTTTATCAGGATTATGCTCTCCATGGTTTACCCCGTGCACTATATTCGGAATTTCTTTTCCAGGTGCGGTCAATAGAACCCTACTTGCGCCTTTCGCCTGTAAATGGCGGGAAAGGGCTTTTTTATCTCGAAATGCACCAGTATTGTCAATAATCAATGCATTGTAGATATTGAATTTGGTATAATCGATATCTTCTGGAGCGCTGCTATTGATAAAATGAACCGTGGTGCCATTAATAATTAATGCCTCTCTTTCAATATCAACTTCTACAGTACCGCTGAATTGTCCGTGTACTGAATCGGTCCGGAGCAGAGCAGCACGTTTTTCTAGAATCTCTTGAGTAATTTCACCTCTGGTTACAACTGCCCTAAGCCTTAATTGATTACCCTTGCCTGTTTTGGCCATTAATTCGCGCGCCAGAATTCGACCAATTCGTCCAAAACCATAAAGGACTACGTCTTTAGGTTTTATTTCTTTATACTCTCCCGCTTCTTTAAGCTTATCCAGAACAAAACCCTTGACATTCAAGTCGTGATTGTCTTGAGAATGGTATTCATAGGTCAATTTGCCAATATCCAACTTAGCAGGAGGTAGGCTAATATCATTGATAGCCCTTAAAATCTCTACAGAATCAAATATTGAAATTGGCTTTTGAACAAATTCGCCAGCATATTGATGTAGGTTGATGATGTCACTTACATTTTTATCAATGACTTGATTTTTAAAAAGCACCACCTCGATGGATTTATCATACCACAAATCACTTATGATCTTAATGAATTCCGTAGTGGCTTTTCTGCGGTCAGCTTGAAAGGCAAGTTCCTGTTCGTAGGATTTTAATTCGCTCATTTTTTATTGGTGAAGTTTAAAAATTGGCGCAAAATTAAATATTTCAAACGTTTTCGTGAAACATTTTTAAGCATAAAAAAACACCCTTGAAAAAGGGTGTTTCAAACTATTTTAAGAAGTATTTTATTGAAATATTAAGCGCTCACGCTCACCATTCTCGTCAATTAGTGTAATACTGGTTCTGCCGTACCTCGAAACATTTGAGAATGCTTTCTTTGCGTCTTCAATATCTGAAATGTCTTGATCATCGAGCTTTACAATCACCTTGCCCTCAAGGTTATAACTGCTATAGCCTTCGGGAACTGCGGTAATTTTAACTCCTTCATCAAGTTTAAACTGCTTTTTATCTTGTTTACTTAGATTTTTGACTACAAAGCCCATTACCGGAACTTGAATGGTTTGATTTTTCATCAGAGTTACTGGTAAAGTCACTAATTTGCCATTTCGATCAACGGTGACATCAACTTTGTCTTTTGGTCTTTTTGCCGATAAATATCCCGTGAGTTCAGAAAACTTTCTGATCTTAACATTATCAACTTTTTTGATAATGTCTCCTTCTTGAATACCTGCTTTTTCCGCACCAGAGTCTTCTTCTACTCGACTCACATACACGCCTTCAATTTCATCTATTCCTAATTCTAGAGCTTGTCTTGATTCCCTTAGAACGGTACCTACTCCCAAAATGCCCTTTTGTACATTTCCAAATTCCAATAAATCATCGACAACCTTTTTGGCAATATTACTGGGAACCGCAAAAGAATAACCAACATAAGAACCAGTTCTTGATGTAATCGCAGTATTAATCCCTATTAAATCACCATTGGTATTGACCAAAGCTCCTCCACTATTTCCTGGATTCACTGCTGCGTCTGTTTGAATAAAAGATTGGTTTCTTCCCAATGATCTTGCCTTTGCACTGACAATGCCGGCAGTGACCGTAGATGTAAGATTGAAAGGGTTACCTACAGCAAGAACCCATTCGCCAATTTTTGCATTATCTGAATCTCCAAAGGCCAAAAAAGGAAGGTCATCTTCAGCTTCTATTTTTAAAAGTGCAATATCAGACGCTTCATCGGCTCCAACAACCTTAGCTTCATAAGACCTATTATTATTTAGTGTCACTTCTAGTTCAGAAGATCTCGCAATTACATGATTGTTCGTAACAATGTAACCATCAGGTGATATGATTACACCTGAACCCGTGCCCACCTGGGGTCTTTGTGAACCTTCGGAACCATATGAAAAAAGGTCAAATAAACTATTCGGAGCGCTTTTGCCCAATGTCATGTTTTTAACGTGTACTACGGCGTTAACCGTTTTTTCCGCTGCCAATGTAAAATCAACTTCATTGATACCTGCGCCCTTAGCCGAGGTTCCTATGCTGGTTGCAACAAAAGGGGTATCCTGTGCCTCTAAAACTATTTTATTCGATTTTTTTTCCAAGAATAATTTGTAGGCTCCAAGAGTAAATGCGCCAGCAAATAATGCTACAATAAATAATTGTGCTGTTCTTTTCATTGTTCTATTTATTTTTCATTTAGCAGTTTAAAATTATACCAATATCATACCATTTTTAACAGTTTAACGCCTTTTTAACTGCAAAATAAACCTTAACGAATTCACTTATATTTGCTCGATGAAAAGGACTTTTCCACTTCAGTTTTACAAATATCAAGGCACTGGGAATGACTTTATAATGCTTGATAATAGACAGCAATTCTTTCCAAAGCAAAATACCAAGTTGGTAGCAAAGCTTTGTGACCGAAAGTTTGGTGTAGGAGCTGATGGACTTATATTATTGGAAAATGACAACATGTCAGATTTCAAAATGGTTTATTACAATTCTGACGGAAACGAAAGTACAATGTGCGGTAATGGGGGAAGATGTCTTGTGGCTTTTGCAAAGGCCATAGGTATTATTTCCAATGAGGCAACGTTTAACGCGATTGATGGTATCCATCATGCTAAAATTATAGATGGTATTGTAGGTCTTTCTATGAATGACGTAGACAACATTATTGAAAAGAGAAATCATTTTTACCTAAATACAGGTTCCCCACATCACGTTCAAATGGTTGAAGAGGTTGCTAAATTAGATGTTCAAAAAGATGGCGCGAAACTGCGTTATGGTTTATATGGTGAAAAGGGCAGTAATATTAATTTTGTTCAACAGACTGCAGAGAATGCCTTTAGGGTCAGAACCTATGAACGAGGAGTTGAAGATGAAACCCTTTCATGCGGAACCGGCGTAACTGCTGTTGCCCTAGCAATGCATTTTAGTAAAAGGACAACTACGAATAACATTATCATTGCCACAGAAGGGGGTGAATTAAAGGTTAGTTTTGATTTGGTTGGAGATGGTTACACTAATGTTGAATTAACTGGACCAGCCGATTTGGTTTTTAAAGGAGAAATTGAATGGTAAACTTAAATGGCCAAAAGATTTTTTTAAGGGCATTGGAACCGGCTGACCTTGACTTCCTATATAAGATAGAGAATGATACTGCAATCTGGGAAATCAGTGGCACCCAAAAACCATATTCAAAATCAACATTAAAAAAATATCTTAAGAACGCCCACCTTGATATTTACGAGATTAAGCAATTAAGATTATGCATCTGTAAAAAGACCGGAGAATCAGTTGGGTTTATTGACTTGTTTGATTTTGATCCCAACAACAAGAGGGTAGGGGTAGGCCTTATCGTCGCCGACGAGGAGCATAGAAACAAAGGTTTTGGTAAAGAAGCTTTAGGGCTAATTTGTGAATTCGCTCTAGGTCATTTAGATGTTCATCAGGTTTATGCTAATATCTTAGAAGAAAACAAGGCAAGCATTCATTTATTTGAGAGTGAAGGCTTTGCAAGGGTTGGTACAAAGAAAGACTGGATAAGAGCGGGTTCTGGTTTTAAAAATGAAATTTTATATCAAAAAATCAAAAAGTGAGTAATCTAAAAAAAGTACTCTGGGGAACGGTTCTTTTGGGTTTGGTCATCTGTGGATTTGCGGCCTATTCCATATACAATGCTATTTTCTCGCCTAATACCAATTTTAACAATACTGAGGCATTTGTTTATATTTCGTCAGATGCAAATTTTGATAACGTTAAGACCCAACTTACCCCTCTTATTAAGGACATGAGGTCCTTTGAAGCAGTCGCACAAAGAAAAGGTTATGTAAACAATATTAAGGCCGGAAAGTATGCCCTAAAAAGGGACATGAACAATAATCAAATTATCAACACACTTCGTAGTCAAAATATACCGGTACGAATAACTTTTAACAATCAAGAAAGCCTTAAAAGCTTGGCCCAAAGAATTTCAGTTCAAATAGAGGCAGATTCGTTGGAGTTGGTTGAGGCGATGACAAATTCTGATTTCCTTTCTAAAAATGGATTCAATGATGATTCCGCTCTCGGAATGTATTTGCCTAACACTTATGAATTTTTCTGGAATACTTCTGGAACTGATTTTCGTGATCGAATGTTTAATGAATACAATAAATTTTGGGAAAGCTCTGGTGATGGTAAAGCCAAGGATTTGAAAATGACCCGAAATGAAGTGATTTCTTTAGCATCAATTGTTCAAAAAGAAACGGTAAAAGTTGATGAACGCCCAAGGGTGGCAGGTGTATACTTGAATAGAATACAAAGGGGAATGATGTTGCAAGCGGATCCGACTGTTATTTATGCGATAAAAAAAGAAACCGGAAATTACGATACCATAATCAAACGGGTATTGTATCGGGATTTGGAAATTGAATCACCTTATAACACGTATAGAAATACAGGAGTTCCCCCCGGACCAATATGTATGCCTGATATTTCATCTATTGATGCCGTACTTAACGCAGAGGACCATGACTATTTGTATTTCGTTGCCAATGTGGAGAATTTCGGTTACCATAAGTTCGCAAAAACAGGCCAACAACACAACCGAAATAAGCAACAATACATCCGATGGTTAAATCAACAAAATATCAACCGATAGGTGTTTTTGTCGGATAAATCGTACCGATTAACGTATTTTAGGTATGATTTAGGAGTTTCTTAAGACATTTAGAAAACCACAGAGAACATTCCCCCGTATATTTGCCGACTGAAATTTCGAGCCTGGTTTTTAGGCTCTAAAGTTCAACTATATGAAAAAATGGATTAGTACTTTACTGCCCATAACAACCATATTCGTATTGACCAGTTTTGGTCCAATGGGTTTTCTTTCAAATAATGTTGAGGTTCCTGAAATTCTCAAAACTGATTTGGATAGACCAACACTAGTCGTATCTGAAGAAGTTGCTTTAGAGGAGATTTCAGATAATCTTGTTTTTCTTGGTGAGGAGTTTATAGGTTTTAAAGAAGAATTGGGTTTCAAAGAGTCCCAAGGCAGATATGATACCATAAACAAGCTGGGTTATTTGGGTAAATATCAATTTGGGAAAAGTACTTTGAAAATGCTCGGCATTTCAGACGCCGATAACTTTCTTCAAAGTCCTGAGCAACAAGAAAAAGCTTTCAAGCTTAATGTTGCTCGGAATAAATGGATATTGAGGCGCTACATTAAAATATTCTCTGGTAAGATAATTAATGGCACTGAAATTACTGAATCTGGTATAATCGCTTCTGCCCATTTAGCTGGCGCGGGCAATGTTAAGAAATACCTTCGCTCATACGGCCGGGAAGACACATCAGATGTATTTGGCAGTTCTGTTGGGTACTACATGAAGAAATTCGGTGGCTTTGATATCTCGTCAGTCGCACAAAAACACAATCCAAAATTTTAAAGGAAAACAGGCTAGGCTTGTATTATAAAAATTGCCGGTCTTTTATTCAATTCTAACTGAATCTTATTCCACTCCCTTACGGTCTTGGTAGCTATATACTCACTTTCCAATGTGATATCAACAGCAATACAAAGTCGTGTTTCAGGTTGCAATCGCTTCAAGAGCTCAACTATTAATTTGTCATTGCGATAAGGGGTTTCAATAAAAATTTGCGTTTGCCCAAATTCTCTTGAATTTCGTTCAAATGTTTTAATCATTTTGGTCCTTTCCGCAGCATCAATGGGCAAATACCCATTAAATGCAAAACTTTGTCCATTCATTCCACTAGACATAAGAGCTAATAAAATAGAGGATGGACCAACTAATGGAACAACCTGGATTTTCTTCTCATGTGCAATTCGCACCACATCTGCTCCTGGGTCTGCAATACCCGGACAACCTGCTTCAGAAAGTAGGCCAACGTCCAAACCATGGATACAAGGATCAAGAAAGCCAGGTATTTCGGCAGGGTCGGTAAACTTATTTAAATGCTCAAAATGTAAATCTGGCTGCGATTTGCTAGGACTTATTTTTTTTATAAAACGACGCGCTGTTTTTTCGTTTTCAGCAATAAAATGTTGTATTGATTCAATTTTTTGCTTGACGGAATACGGCAAAACCTCTAATGGGGCACTGTCTCCCAATGTAGTGGGAATCAAGTATAAGTTCCCAATTATCAAATTCGGTTTGTTATCTCCCATTATCAACTAAGTTGGATGAAACAGCTTGGCAAGCCTCATGAATCATCTCAAAAACAGCATCGAAACCGTTTGGACCACCGTAATAGGGGTCCGGTACTTCGTGTATTCCCAAATCTACTTCTTTTAGAAGTAGTTTTACTTTCAGTTTTTCTGACTCGTTATTGGCAAGTGCAATGATGTTAAGATAGTTGCTCTCATCCATGGCGTAGATTAAATCAAAATCTTCAAAATCTTTTGGCTTAAATTTCCTTGCTCTCTGGTCGGTGATATCCAACCCATTCTTTCGAGCAACTTCAATTGAACGAGGGTCTGGTAAAGAACCAACATGATAACCCCCTGTACCAGCCGAATCAACGGCAATGTTTTTAAGGTCAACCATTGATTTTAAAATACCCTCAGCCAATGGAGACCTACAAATATTACCAAGGCACACCATTAATACTTTGGTCATTTTTTAAAAATCAGGTGAATTTTTTGTTCAGGTCCTCAATGTATTTTCTGAACTGCTTATCGGTCTCTGCAAGATTGTCAACGGTTTTACAAGCATGTAAAACGGTGGCATGGTCTCTCTTACCAATTTGAGAGCCAATACTTGCCAATGAGGCTTTGGTATATTTTTTCGAGAAGAACATCGCTAATTGTCGGGCTTGAACGATATGCCTTTTCCTTGTTTTGGATTGTAATGTTGCAACATCCATATCGAAGTAATCCGAAACTACTTTTTGAATGTAGTCAATAGATACTTCACGCTTGGTATTCTTAACGAATTTTTCAACAATACTCTCTGCTAGTTCCAAAGTAACTTCTCTCTTATTAAAAGAAGACTGTGCAATTAAAGAAATAATGGCACCTTCAAGTTCGCGAATATTGGTCTTGATGTTTTTAGCTACATGGTCAACGATTGCGTCTGGCATTTCTACACCATCACGATACAGCTTGTTTTTAAGAATCGAAACACGTGTTTCATAATTCGGCACCTGTAATTCTGCGGATAAGCCCCATTTGAAACGGGATAAGAGTCGTTGCTCAATATCTTGCATGTCTACGGGCGCTTTATCAGAGGTAAGAATTACTTGTTTGCCATTTTGATGCAGATGATTGAATATATGGAAAAACACATCTTGTGTTCCAGATTTTCCTGACAGAAATTGGACATCGTCAATAATCAAAACATCAATTAACTGATAGAAATGAATAAAATCGTTTCTTGTATTTTTCTTTACGGATTCTATATACTGTTGTGTAAATTTCTCAGCAGATATATAAAGCACCGTTTTTTCAGGGTATTTATCTTTAATTTCAACTCCAATGGCATGTGCCAAATGGGTTTTTCCCAAGCCAACACCTCCATAAACCAGTAGAGGGTTAAATGAAGTTCCACCAGGCTTATTAGCTACTGCCATACCTGCTGAACGTGCTAGTCTATTAGAGTCCCCTTCTAGAAAGTTTTCAAAATTGTAATTTGGATTGAGTTGCGATTCAATCTTAATATTTCGTATTCCAGGTATAACAAAAGGGTTCTTTAATTCCGGGTCTTTGGAAGTAACCGGCACGTCTAATTCCTGCGGTGCCATTGCCGAACGATTGGAGCTAGGAATTTTTTCTGTGATTGATTCTGAATTGCCATACTTGTTTTCCATCTTGATGATGTAAATCAATTTCGCATTTTCGCCCAACTCTTTTGTCAAAGCCACTTTAAGTAACTTAACATAATGTTCTTCCAACCATTCGTAGAAAAATTTACTTGGCACCTCAATGCTAAGGGCATTTTCTGTTAATCGAACGGGCTTAATTGGCAAAAACCAAGTTTTGAATGCCTGCGGTTGAATATTGTCTTGAATAAAAGACAAACAATTTTTCCATACGGAATCAGCAGTGACACTCATAAAAGTTTATTCTTTGCTTGTTGGTTAGAAATTTCGGCTCTCTTTCTTTATTATTTTTGAGGATATCTCAACTTTGAGATGGGAGCAAATATGTGAACAAAAAAGCTAAAAAAAAAATTACGAGTCAGTTGAATTTTTACTTTTTTTTTTGCATGTTCCCGCTTCAAGTTTTGAATCCTCTAAAGATATACTTTTTTGTCAATAGTTAACGATTTTAACAGTTTTTCTTTCCGCGTCAGATATGCTGAAACCGACCAGATGGGAATCGTTTATCATGGCAATTACGCACAGTATCTAGAGATGGGGAGAGTAGAGTGGCTGCGGACTCTGGGAATTTCTTACAAGAGTATGGAGGAAAATGGAATTATTCTTCCAGTAATTTCCTTACAACTTGATTTTAAGAAATCTGCAAAATATGATGATCTCCTGACCGTTGAGACTAAACTAAAAAAAATGCCTTCCGTAAAAATAGAATTTGACTACAAAATCTATAATAATAATAGGGAATTATTGGTTGAAGCAAATACGGTTTTGGCTTTCATGAATAAGGCAAGAAATAGGCCAACAAGGTGTCCGGATTATATACTCGAAAAATTAAAGGATTCTTAGGTCGTTGAAACCGAAATTTTGTGGTTTTTTTTCAAGGTGTTCAAAAAGTCTGATTTTAATTTTGCCGGCATTTCAATTCTCATCTTGCAATCTATTTCCATTTGTTGGGCGTTAATTTTACAATCGAACCTTTTCAAAGCGCCCATTACAATGTTCATGTTTTCATAACCAAACCTCAGTTCTAGAATTGCCATTAACTCTTTTTCAATTATTGCAGAATTCTCTAAAGTCAATTTAGCTGTTTCTTTATAGGCCTGAATTAAACCGCCTACACCCAATTTTGTTCCACCAAAATATCTTACAACGGCCACAAGTACATTGGTAAGTTGGAAAGACTGTATTTGACCCAGAATTGGTTTGCCAGCAGAATTATTAGGTTCACCATCATCATTTGCCCTGTAATTAGTTGATTGGACTCCCAATTGCCAAGCATAGCAAACGTGATTGGCATTTGAGTGTATTTTTTGGAGTGATTCAAGTTGCTTTTTTATTTGAACTTCTTCCAATACAGGAAAGGCGTACCCGTAAAATTTGCTCTTCCTTTCTTTGAAAAGAATTTCAGAAGATGCTCTTGCTAATGTCTTATAGGTACTCATGAAAGTTTATAATAGTGCTACCATTAAAATACTTAAAACGGATAACAGGACTCCAAGCCAATTATTAAGGATTAATTTCTCTTTGAATAATAAAATTCCGAGGAGTGTGGAGAATAGCACAATGGCAACATTATTTATGGTAAAAACGGAAGTAGTGTTCAAATTCTCACTGTTCAAAGCACGAAGTAAAAAGAAAATAGAAAAGTAGTTTGGTATGCCTAATGCTATACCACCAAGAATATTTCTAAAATTTAGTTTTAAAGGTTTTTTGAAGCTATTTACGCCAATGTAAATAAAGCCGGTCATTGCAGCAGAACCGAAAACCGTAGAAGAAAAGACTGCAAACTCACTATCTGTCAGATAGTCTTCTTGAAAAAACTTAATGGCCGTGTCGATAATTCCGGAACCCAAGAAAACCACAAAAGGTAACCAAAGGGCACCGTTTTTCAATTGAAGTCCTTGTTTTTTTAATGAAGTAAGGTAAACCGCCCCTATAGCTAATAATACCCCGATGATTTGCCATGTGTTCAAAACGTCTTTGTAATAGAAAACTGCGAAAATGACTGGTATAACAAACGACATTTTTGTTGCTACCGAGGTAACGCCCACACCATTGATTTGTGATGATTTCGCCATCACATTAAAAATGACAATGAATAATATCCCAAGGCCAACAGTACCATAAAACCATTTTTCTGAAGGTAGCTCAGATATGTTGTATGGATTTGGATTATATACGATTCCAGAGACACAAGCAACCACGTAATTGGTTACTATGGCAAACAATGTCTGTACTTTGTAGGTGTCGAATAATTTGAATACCACAAAAATGAGACTGGAGCATAATACGCTCAGTATTAGATCCAACATTATAAATGTTCTTTTAGTTGAACAACATCTTCCTTGCCCACTTTTATATGCCAGCAATTAATTTTTAAACGTAAAGCCGTTTCAATATTTTCCACTGTATCATCGACCAATAAGGTTTCAACCGGATTCAATTCATTTTCGTCCAGCACAAAATCAAAAATTTCCCTATCAGGTTTTCGCATGTGAATTTCATGTGATAAATAGAATTTTTCAAAGAGGTTTTTAAAACGAGTAAAATCTTCTTCTCCCATTTTTTTTCGCACAAAATCTATATGTAGTTCATTGGTGTTACTCAATAGAAATAGCCTGTAGGGTTCTTGTGCTGCTATACTTTCAATAAAGTCCAATCGATGACTTGGAAAATCTAAAAGAATGGCGTTCCAAGCATTTGTCAATTCTTGTTTTGAAGCTTGAGGGAACATTGCCGACGTTTCATTCAAGAACGATGTTGAACTAATGAGCCCCTTTTCATAATTCTTGCAAAGTATGTCCAACTCAGGAGTCACAGCAGTTAATCCAAACTTCTGCATCTCGCGAAAAGTGGCCGGTTTATCAAGATTGATGAATACATCCCCAAAATCAAAGATGATGTTTTTTATCATTTTGTAAGTAAGGTTAAACCGTCTTCCAGAATTTTTTGTTTTGCCACAATGCAACCAGAAACGGTAGGTGCAGCTATTCCAGCTTCAAAAGAATTTTCTCCTTTAAATATATAGGCCTCATCCCAAATATCTTCATTAATAAAGGTTTGTAAAGTTTGTTGACCTCCCTCAACCAGTAGACTATTGATGTTGTGTTTGTATAAGATTTCACAAATAGATGCAGCTAAATTCGCACCAAATTCTGCGAACTCGAAGATTGTATTTTCCTTTGAGAAATGCGATTTTGATTCTGTTACGACAATTGTTTTTACAGAACCATCATATATAAAAAATTCAATTGGAATTTTAAGTTCCCTATCCAAAACCACTCGAATGGAGGAACGACCTTTCCAGCTTCGAACATTCAATTTTGGATTATCGGCGAAAACAGTATTCGTTCCAACGAGAATGGCCATTTCCTCACTTCTCCATTTGTGTACCAGTTGCCTGGATATGGAATTGGTAATCCAGTAGGGTTGGGGCGCTTCGTCACGTTTTATTTTATCTGGAGCGATAAATCCGTCTTGTGATTCTGCCCATTTTAAGATTACATATGGTCTCTTTTTTTCTTGAAACGTCAAAAAGCGCTTGTGATGTTCACGACACTCATCTTCCAATACACCAACAACCACTACACTGCCTGAATCTCGGAGTTTTTTAATCCCAGCGCCAGATACTTTTGTGTTTGGGTCTACTAATCCAATTACTACCTTAGGTATTTTGTGTTTTGCAATGAGATTTGCACAAGGTGGTGTTTTACCAAAATGCGAACAAGGTTCCAAAGTCACATACAGCGTGGCTTTTTCTAAAATTGATTTATCATTAACAGAGTTAATGGCATTGACTTCTGCGTGCGGCCCACCATAAGCACTGGTGAAACCTTCTCCAATTATTCTGTCATTGTGAACTATCACACAACCAACCATGGGATTTGGGGCCGCAAAACTTATCGCTTTTTTGCCCAATTCAATTGCACGAAGCATGTATTTATGGTCTATATTCACGCTGCAAAAGTAGAAGTTTATTAAAATGCTGTTGCGAGATATCAAAAACATTTTCCATAATGAATTGGATGCTCTTTTCCCCAAAACGGAAGTGGATTCTTTTTTCTACAATATGCTCGAACACTATCTGGGTTTAGAACGTTTTGTCTTGGTTTTAAATCCTGAACTTACGCTGAGCAAGGAAGAAGAAACTCCACTCTTTGATGGATTGTCACGGCTTAAGCAAGAAGAACCCTTACAGTATATATTGGGGGAAACTTATTTTCTGGACTTTAAGTTAAAAGTAGACCCAAGTGTTCTTATACCCCGACCTGAAACTGAAGAATTGGTTTCTTGGGTAATCGATGATTTTAGGAGTCAACAAACCGATATCAATATTCTTGATATTGGAACTGGTAGTGGGTGTATCGCAATCGCCTTAGCCAAAGAATTGCCCAATGCAAAAGTTCAAGCACTCGATGTTTCTGAAGCAGCGTTAAAAATAGCTAGGGAAAATGCTGAACTCAACAATGTTGAAATTGAGTTTTTTCATGCGGACATTCTGGACCTTAACACTGACTTGAATTTTGATGTGATAATTTCCAATCCACCATATGTTCGTGAGCTCGAAAAAAAGGAAATGAAAAACAATGTAAAGTCATACGAACCGCAACAAGCACTTTTTGTTCCGAATGAAAACCCATTGAAGTTTTATAATGCGATTGTTGATTTTGCTTTAGAACACTTAAATAGAAGAGGGTGCTTGTACTTAGAAATCAATCAGTACCTAAGCAAGGAAACTAAACAATTATTAGTGGATAATGATTTTACAAGTACTGAATTGAAGCAGGATATTTTTGGTAATTTTCGAATGTTAAAAGGCATTCGACCTTAGAAGCCTAATAAGTAAAAATTGAAGAGCATTGCCGTGTTTTGTGGGAGTAGTCCTGGGAAGGATGAAGAGATTATAGAAGCTGTCCGTTATACCGGGGCCCATTTAGCTGAGAATAACATAAAACTAGTATATGGCGGAGGAAAGGTGGGACTGATGGGAATACTTGCTCAAGGTGCATTGGAACATAAAGGAAAAGTTATAGGGATTATCCCAAATTTTTTGAAGGCAAAAGAAGTGCATCATACCGGACTTACAGAGTTAATTTTGGTGGATACCATGCATGACCGAAAACTTCAAATGCATAATCTTTCTGATGGGGTACTAATGCTTCCAGGAGGGTTTGGAACATTTGAGGAATTTTTCGAAATGTTGACCTGGGGGCAATTAGGTTTACATCAAAAACCAATGGGTATTTTGAACACCAACGGTTTTTATAATCCTCTTATCAAGATGATGGACAAAATGGTAGAAAACCGATTTTTGAGTAACGAAAACCGATTTATGGTTTTGATTGATGATGACATAAAACGACTGCTTACAAAAATGAACAATTACGAAGGTCATGGTGTTCCCAAATGGATGGACAAGGACCAAACTTAAATAATCCTCAAACTACAATGCAGATTAAGGAAAGAATAGAATCACTAAGGGAAGAGCTGAGAGAACACAATTACAAATATTACGTATTGGATACTCCTTCCATATCCGATTATGATTTTGATATGAAGTTAAAGGAGCTTCAAAAATTGGAAGAGGCCCATCCAGAATTTTACGATTCTAATTCACCAACGTTGCGAGTTGGAGGTGAAGTCACTAAAAACTTTGAAACTGTAGTTCATGAACATCGTATGTATTCCCTTGATAATTCGTATTCAAAAGAAGATCTGGAAGATTGGGAAAAGCGCATACAACGTATTTTGGGAGATGTACCTGTTGAATTTGTCTGTGAACTAAAATATGACGGAGCTTCGATAAGCCTTACGTATGAAAACGGTGAGCTTTCTAGAGCGGTAACGCGGGGCGATGGATTTCAGGGTGATTTGGTGACTACAAATATCAAGACCATAAATACAATCCCCTTGAAGTTAAAAGGGGACTATCCATCTAAATTTGATATACGAGGTGAAATTATTTTGACCTTGGAAGGTTTCGCAAAAATGAATAAGGAACGATTGGAAAATGGTGAGGAACCCTATATGAACCCTCGAAATACCGCTTCGGGTAGTTTGAAATTGCAAGACAGCTCTATTGTTGCTAAAAGACCTTTGGAATGTTTGCTATATAGTCTTGCGGGAGCTTCTGGATTACAAACGCAATTCGAGGTGTTGGAAAAGGCTAGGTCATGGGGATTTAAAGTTCCGCCCGTATCAAAATTGGCCAAATCGATTGATGAGGTATTGAAGTTTGTTCAGTATTGGGATATCCACCGCCATGACTTGCCCTATGAAACCGATGGTGTTGTTATAAAAGTCAACAACCTGCAGCATCAAGAAGAATTGGGGTATACGGCAAAAGCTCCTCGCTGGGCTATGGCCTATAAATTCAAAGCAGAACAGGTTTCGACGGTTTTGAATGAAATTACCTATCAAGTGGGCCGTACAGGAGCGATTACCCCAGTAGCCAACTTAGAACCTGTTTTGTTAGCGGGAACAACTGTAAAACGTGCTTCACTTCATAATGCTGACCAAATCGCGAAATTGGATGTGCGAGAAGGGGATACGGTTTTTGTAGAAAAAGGGGGGGAGATAATTCCAAAAATTATTTCGGTAGACTTATCAAAACGACCTGCCGGACTGACCCCCACAGAATACATTGGATGTTGTCCTGAATGCGGTACGGAATTAATTCGAAAAGAAGGGGAAGCCCAACATTTTTGTCCCAATGATGTCGGTTGTCCACCACAAATTACCGGACGCATTCAACATTTTATTTCCCGAAAGGCAATGGATATCGAAGGGCTTGGAGGAGAGACCGTTGAGTTGTTGTTTAAAGAAGGACTGATTAAAAACTATGCAGATTTGTACACCTTGACCAAGGAGCAAATTATTCCTCTGGAGCGTATGGCTGAAAAGTCTGCAGTGAATTTGGTCAAGGGTGTAGCTGCTTCAAAAGGTATTCCGTTCGAGCGAGTTTTGTTCGCCCTTGGTATTCGTTATGTGGGCGAAACGGTTGCTAAAAAATTGGCAAAAGCTTATAAAAACATTGATACCCTAATGGCAGCTTCAGAAGAAGAATTGGTCGCTGTTGATGAAATAGGGGGTCGAATCGCAGAAAGTGTGGTTCAGTTTTTCAGCGAAGAAAAAAACCGGGAATTGGTGGAACGCCTTAAAACATATGGATTACAATTTTCCCTGTCTGAAGAACAACTACAGAATCAATCAGACACCTTAAAAGGGAAGACCTTTGTGGTTTCCGGGGTATTTCAAACTATTAGCAGAAATGAACTTAAAAAGTTAATTGAAGATAATGGCGGTAAAGTCGCTTCTTCAGTATCCTCAAAGACTTCCTACTTAGTTGCTGGCGAAAACATGGGGCCAAGTAAACGAACCAAAGCAGAAGCCAATGGCGTTCCAATTATTTCAGAGAAGGATTTTTTAACCATGGTTCAATAGCGTTCAAGAAAAGTTCGCACGCGATCCTTGGCATTCTGCCGGATATTACCGTAATAAAAATTTATATCGGCAATGTGATAGTTTTTTTGGCGAAACAGAAAACTCCAAGGGAATCGAGGTTTTTTTGCCCATAATACGCCATTATGTACTTGGGCATCAACTCGTTGTAATAAAATTTTATCGAAATTGCGAAGAACTGCCCCCTTGTTCTCACTTTTGGCTACGTAGGTGGTGTCCGTCTTCCAACTCAGTGGATTGGTCACCAAAATAGAATCGCCCAGTGGCCTGTTATCAGGTAAATGATCACGTTTGAAAGTTCGCCAAGAAATACTGCAATGCAACGAATTTGGGCTTTCGCAAGGGCGAATAGTTTTGAAATAGTCTTTAGGTACAGGCATGCCAATTAAATAAGCAGCAACCAATTTGTTTTGTAATGGCGAAGCGTCGATAAGCTCACGAATTAATGGACCAGCATGTGTTGTGCCTTGACTATGCGAGGCTATAATAAAAGGCCTGCCATGGTTGTAATAAGTTAAATAGTGTTCAAAAGCATTTTTGACATCCTCGTAAGCCAATGCAAAGGCTTTTTTGGCTGCCTCTTTATTTGACGTGGAATAACTCCTTAAATGAGCCTGTCTATAACGTGGGGCAAATACCCTTCCTGCACCATTAAAAGCACTCGCTTGAAAAAGTATGGTGCTCTCATCTACTTTTTTGTTCAACTCAGCATCGTCGATGCGAGGATTCCATGGGAGTGAATCATCTTTCTCAGAATAAATTGTTGGATGAATGAAAAAAACATCTGCGTCTAAATTCTTCTTAGCAGTGAATTCCGTTCCGGGTATTCTGTCTGCGTTATCTTTTTTATCGGGGTGGGCGGCCCAATTGTTAAGGTTACTATAGTCCACTGTTTCGTCCTCAACTTCTTGCCCAAATAATTGAGAAAGTGAAATCACAAAAAATAGAAGCAGGATGAAGATTCTGGTTTGCATCAAATTGAGGTTTTGTATCATTGATGCTAAAATAGAAAAAGCGATGATAACCAACACAACCAGAAGATTTTGGTATTTGCTATTGAGCGTATTCGCTTTTTTGGTTCGATACCGCTATTTTAAAAAATGGTTTTGGTTGCCGTTGGCGGTTTTACTAATTGGTTTTTTGCTTCCCCAAAAAATGATAATTCCAGTAGTCGGGGCAAATACCCAGAGTTGGTCAAAAGATTCGTTTTGGGCCTATCCGTGGGGGAGTTCAATAACGCATAAGGGTATCGATATTTTTGCTAAAAAGGGAAAGCCAGTTATCTCTGCTACCCATGGGTTGGTTATTTATACTGCCGAGAATTCGGGTAAAGGTGGTAATTCTGTTATGGTTTTAGGTCCTAAATGGCGATTTCACTACTATGCCCATTTAGATGAAATAAATGCTTTTCCGATGCAGCCAATTTCGCTCGGAACAACCATTGGTACCGTGGGTAATACCGGAAATGCTAAATTTACACCTCCACATTTACATTACAGCATCACTAGTCCGTTTCCTTATTTTTGGTTGAGAGATGGTGAGGCCGTGCAGGGCTGGAAAAAGATGTTTTATTTGAATCCTGATAATTGGCTACGCCCTTAATATTTCTGGTATGAATTTAGATAGAGCTCATTTCGAGGAAAGTTTAGAAGGTAACCTACCGCCAAGTAATTTCAACTTACACTTAAAATCACTTTGGTTCGATGCCAAAGGAGATTGGAAAAAGGCCCATGAATTGGTAGATCAAGAGGTTGATTCGGATTCAAAATGGATTCATGCTTATTTGCATCGAAAGGAAGGTGATGAATGGAATGCGAGCTATTGGTACCGACAGGCCGATAGACCATTTTGTAAGGGTGCTTTAGAAATGGAATTTGAGCAACTACTGGGTTATTTCTGTTCCAAATAGTCGTCCATAAGAACTCCGACACGCTTCTGTTTGTTGTATTTATAACAAACCATATATTTTTTCAACAAACTGTTTGAAATAATTTCGCAGTAGCTTGTAAGGGGATTGTCTACATTTGTGAAAATACATTTTCGAATGATTTTTCGCTCAATTCAGGATAAATTCAAGGTCAAGTCGGGACAAAAATATCTCGAAGATGAACTTAACAGGCCCAAACCGTTCTCTGAAAAAAAAGGAATTTCCAGCATTGCCTGTATTGTTGATATGGACTCATTTAAAAATGCCGAGGCTTTTAATGCCTTAGTAAAAGAGTTGGGTTTAAAACCCAATGCCATCAATATCATTGGTTATAAAAAATCTGAAGACAAGGCAGGAATGTTCTCGATTCCTTTTGTTGTGGAAAAAGATTTGGGTTGGAACGGGTCAATTGAGAATGGTGATTTTTCAGAATTTGCAGGTCGTAATTATGATGTTTTGATTAACTACTACACCGCAGATAGACTTGTTCTTAAGTTAATGTCGGTTAAGGTCAATGCTAGGTTAAGAGTTGGATTAGTGGAAGCAGATAATCTAATGAACGATTTAATTTTTGACTGTCAATTGGGCGACATTAAAACCTTTCAAGCAGAATTAAAGAAGTATCTAAAAATTCTGAAAGAAATATAGTAATGGATTGTTTTATAGGCACTGGCGTGGCATTGGTAACGCCTTTTAAGGAGGATTTGTCAATTGATGTTCAGGCACTTCAAGAAATAGTAGAATTCAATATTGCCGGTGGTATCGATTATCTTGTTGTTTTAGGAACTACAGCGGAGTCTGTAACCTTAAATAAAGATGAAAAGGAACTGGTAATGCGGACCGTATCTTTGGTAAACGCGGGGCGATTGCCCTTAGTAGTTGGTGTGGGTGGAAACAATACCCACGCAGTTGTTGAGGATTTGAAGTCAATTGACTTTTTGGATTACCAAGCCATTTTATCAGTTTCTCCAGCGTACAATAAGCCTACTCAAGAAGGGATATATCAACATTTTAAAGCAATTTCTGAAGCTTCTCCACTACCAATCATTCTATACAATGTTCCATCAAGAACAGGCAGTAACATGTTGCCGGAAACTACAATTCATTTAGCACGCGATTTTAAGAACATTATCGCTATAAAGGAGGCTTGTGCCGACCCTATTCAAATAGATAAGCTGATGCAAGGTAAACCTGAAGATTTTCATATCATTTCTGGTGACGATTTTACAGCCTTGAGCACAGTATTGGCTGGTGGTTCTGGGGTAATTTCAGTTCTAGGTCAAGGACTTCCTAATCAATTTTCGAGTATGATTTCTTACGCATTGAACGGAAACTCTGAATCTGCGTACGAACTTCATCAAGCTATGCTGGACGGAATGCACCTGATTTTTGAAGAGGGAAATCCTGCAGGGATTAAATCAATTTTTGAACACCTTGGGCTTTGTACGGGTGGTGTTCGTTTACCATTGGTTCCTGCCAGTCGAGTTCTTAAATCCAAAATCGGAAGCTTTCTCAATAGGCAGGATAGGGTAGAGGCCTAACGTTAAACTTCGCCCAAAAATCAGGACACTTCTTTGAACTGTGCCCATTTATGAGCATTTTCGATTTTAGTAATTCAGTGATAATTTATAATTTTGCCGAATGTTTTTGAAAATGAGGGCGATAACTTTTCCAATTTTACTCCTATTACTTCTACTGACTTCATGTAACGAGTACCAAAAAGTACTCAAGAATACCGATGTCAAAGCTAAATATGAGTTAGCGGAGAAGTACTATAATGAAGGGGATTATACTAGGGCTAAACGTCTGTTCGAACAAATAGCTCCGAAATATGCCGGTAAACCCCAAGGTGAACGCGTAATGTTCTTCTTTGCCAATTCCTATTACCAAACAAAAAGTTTTTATTTGGCAGGTTATCAATTTGAAAGATTTATCCGTTCCTATCCGAATAGTGATAAACTTCAAGAAGCCTCATTTCTAGAAGCTAAAAGTTATTACCAACTCTCACCAAAGTATTCTTTAGATCAGACAGATACCGAAAAGGCACTTAGTAAGCTTCAGGTTTTTATCAATACGTATCCGGAATCGGAATATTTTGAAGAAGCAAATGCATTGGCACAAGAGTTGGCCAGGAAAAAACAAAAAAAACAGTTTGAAATTGGTAAGCAGTATGCAAAACTGGGAGAGTTGTATCTCCTCGATTTTAATGTTGCAGCAGGTACTGCCTTAGAAAATTTTGTTTCGGAGAATCCCGGAACCATTTACAAGGAAGATGCTTTATACCAAAGACTAGTGGCGCTATCGAATTTAGCTTTTAACAGTACTTACAGTAAAAAGCAAGAGCGTGTTGAGAATGCCATGGATGCGTACAAGGCATTACTAAAATCGTATCCAGAATCAGAATATAAAAAGCAAGCAGATAATCTTTTGAAAAAACTCCAAAAGGAAGTTGAAGTAAAGGATGGAATAACAAAATAAATATTACAAATAGATGCAGGATTTAAAAAACACCAAAGCTCACGTTTCTACAGTCACTCATAACAAAAATGAATTTGACGAAAAAACGGATAATATCTATGAGGCCATTTCTATAGCTTCAAAACGAGCGGTTCAGATTAACTCTGAAATTAAGAAAGAGCTATTGGAGAAATTGGAGGAGTTCGCAACCTATAGTGATAGCTTAGAAGAAGTTTTTGAAAACAAAGAACAAATAGAAGTTTCCAAGTTTTACGAAAAGCTTCCGAAGCCACACGCTTTAGCCGTTCAGGAATGGATGGATGACAAAATTTACTACAGAAATACGGAGCGAGATACAGAATAGTATGCTAGGCGGAAAAAACATCCTTTTGGGGATTACCGGAGGGATTGCTGCCTACAAAACAACATTTCTTGTTCGTTTATTGATTAAAGCTGGTGCAGCAGTCAAAATTGTTTTGACGGAAAGCGCCAGCTCTTTTGTTTCCCCACTTACGCTTTCAACGTTATCCAAAAATCCTGTTATGATGGATTTTGTGAACCAAGAAGACGGCACAATTTCTTGGAATAACCACGTTGAATTGGGTCTTTGGGCCGATTTGATGATAGTTGCGCCTGCTACAGCGAATAGCTTGTCCAAAATGGCGAATGGTACTTGCGACAACTTATTAATGGCGACCTATCTTTCCGCAAAATGTCCAGTTTACTTTGCCCCCGCTATGGATTTGGATATGTTTAAACATCCAACCACAAAAAATTCATTCGAAAAACTTCAAAAATTTGGGAATGTCATGATTCCTGCTGAATCTGGAGAACTTGCAAGTGGTCTTAGTGGCGAAGGGCGAATGGCCGAACCTGAGCATATAATTACATTTATTGAAAACCACCTATCAACAGGGTTGCCATTGTCAACGAAAAAGGTTCTTATAACCGCTGGGCCGACCTACGAAGCCCTAGATCCAGTTCGGTTTTTAGGAAATAGATCCACAGGAACCATGGGGTACGAATTGGCAAAATGTGCTGCGGATTTAGGAGCTGATGTGGTGTTGGTTTCCGGACCTACTAATTTGTCAATTACCCATTCTAATATTCGCTTGGTCAATGTTGAGACAGCGGAAGAAATGTATCAGGCTGCTCATGAACATTTTAAAATGATGGATTTTGTTATTAGTGCTGCTGCCGTTGCTGATTACCGCCCTAAAAATCCTTCAAATCAGAAACTTAAAAAACAACCAGGGAACGATTTCAAACTAGAGCTTGAACGAACAAAAGACATTTTACTTTCCCTTGGTCAAGAAAAGGAAAATCAATTTTTAGTCGGATTTGCGCTGGAGACCAATAATGCAATTGAAAATGCGAAGGCGAAGTTGAAAAAGAAGAACCTTGATGCAATAGTATTAAATACGCTTGAAGATGAAGGTGCAGGATTTGGCAGGAGTACTAATAAAATAACCTTTCTTGATAAGAAATTAAGTGAAAAAACGTTTGAACTTAAGTCCAAAGCAGAGGTTGCCTCAGATATTTGGGCAGAAATAATTGCCAGAACACATGCGTAATTTCATTTTCGTTTACCTTATTTTATTTAGTTCAGTTCGTTTGTTTGGTCAGGAGTTGGAATGTAGAATTGTGGTGAATTCTGGACAGGTAAACCAAACCAATCAACAAATATTCAAGACTCTAGAAAGTTCTTTAAATGATTACGTAAATAAGACCAAGTGGAGTGATCGCGTTTTTGAAGAAAACGAAAGAATAAATTGTAGCATGTTCATTACGGTGAGTAACTACGAATCCGATCGTTTCGAAGCCAATATTCAAATTCAATCTTCGCGACCAGTTTTTAATACTTCTTACGAAAGTCCAATATTCAATTACAAAGACAATGCATTTAATTTTCGGTATCAAGAATTTGAACCATTAGTGTACAATCCAAACTCTTTTGATTCGAATTTAGTAGGTGTTGTAACATACTATATCTACGTTATTTTGGGCTTGGATGCAGACACATTTACCCTTCAGGGCGGTGACGAGTATTTTGAAAAGGCCAGGAATATAGTAACCCAAGCTCAAAGTTCTGGAAATCAGGGATGGGCTCAAGAGACTGGGGAACGAACAAGATATGAATTGATTGACAATTTGTTGTCTAACACCTTTCGGGAATATCGCTTGGCAATGTACAACTACCACCGTAAAGGCTTGGATGTAATGGCTGACAACAATAGTACTGGAAAACAGATTGTGGCCGGTAGCATTCGCCTTTTTGAAAGTCTTGTTAAAAGAAGGCCCAACGCGTTTTTAATACAAACATTTTTTGATGCCAAAAGCGAGGAAATCCAGAATATTTTTTCAGATGGCCCTAAAATTGACGTTGTAAAACTTAAAGAGAGCCTTAATAAAGTAGCTCCTTTCTATTCTACGGTTTGGAATCAGATTAAATACTAACTGATTTCAATACGAGTCCTATATTTGCCTTCCGAATAGGACAACATGCTTACCCAGCTTACAATAAAAAATTACGCATTAATCGAAGAACTTGAAACCAGTTTTGAAAGTGGTTTTAGCACTATTACAGGTGAAACTGGGGCAGGGAAGTCTATTCTATTAGATGCGCTATCATTGGTTTTGGGCAAAAGAGCCGATTCTTCTTCACTTCGTGATAAGGATAAAAAATGTGTTGTTGAAGCTGAGTTTTCAATTGAAGATTATCAATTAAAAAGTTTTTTCTCCGAAAATGAGTTGGATTTTGAAATTCAAACGCTTTTAAGGCGTGAAATTCTACCCAGTGGAAAATCCCGGGCATTCATTAATGATTCTCCTGTCACATTAAATGTGCTATCAGAATTGGGTGGGCGCTTGGTGGATATTCATTCACAACATCAGACTTTATTGTTGACAGATAATCAATTTCAGATGAAGGTGCTTGATGCCTATGCCAACAACGGAAAGCTCCTTTCAGATTTTGAATCCAAACTGAGTCAATTCAAAAAAGAAAAAAGAGAGCTAGACTTACTATTAGCGCAACAAGAAACGGCAAAAAAGGAATTGGATTACAATAGTTTTTTGCTGGAGGAATTACAAGCTGCCAATCTAAAACCAGGGATTCAAGAATTACTCGAACAAGAGTACGACCAATTAAATAATGTTGAAATTATTTTAGAACAACTTGCTTTGGGCAATCAATTGTCACAAGAAGAGAATCATGGCATTTTAGTTCAAATATTACAACTCAAACAGGCTTTAACAAAGATAGCTGGGTTGAATAAGGATTATGAGGCCATTCTTGAAAGGGTAAATTCAGTTACTATTGAATTTGATGATATTGCTTCTGATTTAGAACGATTGGGTGAAGGGGTGGAACCCGACCCTCAACGATTGGAACAAGTGAATAGCCAATTGAGTTTGCTACATGATTTGCTTAAAAAACACCAGACTACCTCTATTGAAGAATTAATTGAGATTAAAAGAGATCTTGAAAAGAAGGTTGATCATTCATTGAATATTGATTCAAAAATTGAAGCAAAATCGAATAGTGTAGCTAATCAAGAAGAGGAGTTGAATAAAATCTCAATTTCAATTCGAAAGGCACGCCGAGAAATTATTCCTACACTTGGTAGATCTTTAGAGAGCGAACTGGCAAACCTGGGTATGTCAGCAGCAAAATTCAATATTGAATTGAATGAATCACCTGAGTTCAGGCAAAATGGTAAAGACGATTTAAGTTTTTTATTTGCTGCGAACAAAGGCTCAGACTTTGGTGAGCTGAAAAAAGTAGCTTCAGGCGGTGAATTATCCAGAATAATGCTTGTGATTAAATCAATTTTGGCAGAATATGATAAGCTGCCGACCTTGATGTTCGATGAAATTGACACAGGGGTTTCTGGCGAGATATCAGGTAGAATGGGGGCCATAATGAAAAAGATGGGAAAATCGATGCAGGTTTTTTCGATAACCCATTTACCTCAAGTGGCAGCGCAGGGAAAACAACAATACAAGGTATTCAAAGAGGAAGACTCAAATTCCACATCAACTTATTTAAAATTGCTAAAAGAGGAAGAGCGCATCACTGAGCTAGCTGAAATGCTTGGTGGCAGTCAGTTTTCAGCCACTGCCATAAATCACGCTAAGGAACTTTTGACATCCAACAGTTAGTTTTTTCAGTTTTGCGAACAAATCTAAACGCCTGTTTTTTGGAATTCTTGGTCAGGGCATTTCATTATCTTTGGGCGCGTAAAAGAACAATTGAAAATGGCAAATAGTTTATTAGAAGGCAAAAAAGGAATCATCTTCGGTGCATTGGATGAAAATTCAATCGCCTGGAAAACCGCTGAACGGGTCCATGAACAAGGAGGTAAATTTGTTTTGACAAACGCCCCAATTGCAATGCGAATGGGCCAAATAAAAACATTGGCCGAAAAAACAGGTTCTGAGATTATTCCTGCTGATGCTACAAATGAAGAAGATCTTCACAATCTGGTAACTCAGTCCATGGAGGTTTTAGGAGGTAAATTGGATTTTGTGCTCCATTCTATAGGAATGTCAATAAATGTTCGGAAAGGCCGACACTACACAGACGAAAAATATGATTTTACGGCTAAAGGCTGGGATGTTTCGGCTTTGTCATTTCATAAAGTAATGCAGACTTTGTTTAAGGCTGATGCCATGAATGAATGGGGTAGTATTGTGGCCTTAACATACATGGCAGCTCAAAGAACTTTTCCTGATTACAATGATATGGCTGATAATAAGGCTTATTTGGAATCGGTGGCTAGAAGTTTTGGTTATTTCTTTGGAAAAGAGAAGAAAGTTCGTGTAAATACCATTTCACAATCACCGACTCCAACTACTGCAGGACAAGGTGTTAAAGGATTTGACGGTTTTATAAGTTATGCGGAAAAAATGTCACCTCTGGGCAATGCCACGGCTGATGATTGTGCCAATTATACGGTCTCGTTATTCTCAGATTTAACCAAAAAGGTTACGATGCAAAACTTATTTCACGATGGCGGATTCTCAAATACAGGAGTTAGCCAAGAAGTGATTGACGAGTTTTCATAAAAATCGTAGAAAAGAATAAAAAGTAGAGCCATCCATAGTCTGGGTGGCTTTCGTATTATTAAGTATGGAGGATATCAGCTATTCTTTTATTGTTCCGGTTTATAACAGGCCAGATGAAGTTGACGAGCTACTAGATAGTTTATTACACCAAACCATAGATAAAGAATTCGAGATAGTTATTATTGAAGATGGGTCAGATAAAGATTCACAAGCTGTTGTTGAAAGATACGCTGATAGGTTACAAATAGCATATTACTTTAAGGAGAATTCCGGTCCAGGTGATTCCAGAAATTTTGGAATGCGAAATGCAAAGGGCAATTATTTCTTGGTGTTGGACTCCGATTGTATTTTACCCAAGAATTATCTTGCCGAAGTTGAGAAAGAACTTCAATCGAATTTTGTTCATTGTTTTGGAGGTCCGGATGCGGCTCATGATTCATTTTCAGATGTACAAAAAGCAATAAATTATGCGATGACCTCAATTTTTACTACAGGGGGTATTCGTGGTAAAAAGACTGCGGTAGGTAAATTTCAACCAAGAAGTTTTAATATGGGTATTTCTAAGGAAGCCTTCTCTAAAACCAATGGATTCGGAAACATACACCCTGGAGAAGACCCTGATTTAACTTTCCGTATTTGGGATGCAGGTTATGAAACCAGACTTTTCCCAAACGCCTTTGTTTACCACAAGCGAAGAATTGATTGGAATAAATTTAAAGTTCAAGTCAATAAATTCGGTATGGTTCGACCAATTCTTAATCATTGGCACCCATCAACCAAAAAACTCACTTACTGGTTTCCAACTCTCTTTGTTGTTGGCTTTTTGGCTTCAATTGCTGTACTATTAATTAAGTGGTATTTGCCATTGCTGTTGTATTTGGCCTATTTTATTCTTCTGTTTCTTGATTCCTTAGTTAAAAACAAAAGTTTGAAAATTGCATTTTGGTCTGTTTATGCATCGATTATTCAATTTTATGGTTATGGAAAGGGGTTTTTAAAATCTACTTTCTTGCTTACTTTTAAAGGAGGAGAACCAGAAGTATTGTTTCCAAAACTATTCTTTAAGAAATAGGAACAAATGTTTAGAAACTTCATTCAAAATCTAGATCAAAAAAAACTGAAGGTATTCTTTGTGTTTTTGATTTTTTCATTTGTTTCATGGAGTATTAGTAAGCTATCTCAAACCTATGACTCTTGGATTGAGGTCACTTTGATTCCGACAAAATTTCCTGATAGCTTGTTGCTCAAAAATGAAAGTACCCAAAGGGTCAATCTTAGATTGAAAGCGAGTGGTTTTAAATTATTGGGTATGCAGATTGGGGAAAAAAGCGAGAAGGTCAATCTGAGTTCCATTTCTAAAAACAATGCAGGCTATTATCTAACCAATGGAAAACTAAAAAACCAATGGGAACGTCGATTTTCGAATGCCGAAATTTTAAGCCTTCAACCAGATTCTGTTTTTTTTGATCTTTACCAAGTACAAGCTAAAAAAGTTAAGGTCAAACCAAAATTGGGACTGGATTTAGTTCAGAATTACGTTTTATTAGGTTCATTAAGAGTTGAACCAGATAGCATAATGATAAAAGGCCCTGCAAGTGAAATTGAAAATATTAATGTCATTGAAACAGTTGAATTCACTTTAAGAGAAGTCTCTGAAAATTTTAGTCAAAAACTTTTAATAGCAAAACCTGAAAATTTTTCATCCAGCGAGATATTGAAAAGTGCTGTATTGGTTTCAGGGAATGTTGTAAAGTTTTCAGAAAAAGTCTTTGAACTGCCCATTGAAGTAAAAAATACACCAAAAGGATATGATTTAAGGGTTTTTCCTAAAACTGTTTCATTACTGTGTAAAGCAGGGGAGGATGATTTGAGAAAATTAACTGAAAGTGATTTTAAAGTCGTTGCAGTTTATGATTCAATAGTAACGAATCAAAACGCATTAAGACTTACAATTGAACAAAAACCCAAAAACACTATTGCTCTACGACTCCTGGAAAATGAGGTAAAATTTGTATTAGAACCAAAATGATTGTCGGTTTAACAGGTGGTATTGGAAGTGGTAAGAGCACGGTTGCTCAGATGTTCAATGAGTTGGGTGTTCCCATTTACGATTCTGATAAAGAAGCAAAAAACTTAATGAACGATGATGCCAAGGTAAAAAAAGCGATTATTTCATTGTTTGGAAAGATGGCATATGAAGGAGGTAAACTAAACCGCACTTTCCTTGCATCTAAAGTCTTCTATGATAAAAAATTACTGGAAAAGTTAAACAAAATTGTACACCCTGCAGTTCGTGCCCATTTTGAAAAATGGGTCGAAAATCAAGATTCTCCATACGTTATTCAAGAGACAGCTTTGATTTTTGAGAATCAAATGCAAGCTTCTTATCATAGAATAATATTGGTTACCGCACCTCTTGAATTACGTATAAACAGGGTGGTTCAGCGAGATGATGTAGCTAAGGAAGCAGTGTTGTCACGCATGGAAAATCAACTATCGGATGAAGAAAAGATTCCAAAATCGGACTTCTTGGTTGAAAATGTAGACCTTACATTGACGAAAGAAAGAGTTGTAGAAATACACCAATTATTGTTAAATCAGGTTGGATAAATCAAGATTTTAACATTTTTGTTAAGGTTAGGTTAAACGCAAAAACGTCTAAATGTTAAATTTCTAATTTTACACCGATGAACAGAAAACTTTTTGTTCTTCTAGTCATTTTGATGAGCCTTTCCCTAGTTGGGATAATCTTTGTACAAGTTTATTGGATACAAAAATCCGTAGACGACAAAGAAGAACAGTTCAAGACAACAGTTAAGGATGTTCTGGCGAAGGTGGTGGATAGGGTAGAACGCAGGGAGCTTCAGGAGTATTCAGATAGGTTGGTAGAAGCAATAGACAGTGCTGGCCAGCCAAAAGCCACTCAAATAAGAGAGTTTCTTTTTGTTGAACGCGATATCAGTTCTGACGAGAGAACGTTCTATTCCCATGGAATACTAGAAGAAGATTATGATGTTTCATCATTGTTCTTTGACAACGATGGTAATGCAGACACTACAACTGTAACCAATTTTACGAGTAAGCGCACCACAACTGTTCTAAAAGAGGAATATGGACTTGACGGTAAGCAATATGCTTTGACCCCAATTCAAAAATTAGAGAAGATAGGCGGCTTATCGAAAATCGATAAATTGGCTATAGAAGATGTGTTTTTAGAATCAGCCAAGAGACAACCCATACATCAGAGGGTTAGTACTCAAGAACTTGAACTTTTGATAAGTCAAGAATTGGATGACCATGGTATTGATATAGGCTATGAATATGGAGTTTACAGCCGAGGTTTCCCAACCAAAATAAAATCGAAACGATTCAAATTTGGTAAAACCACCATGTATAAAATGCCCATATTTAGAGATAGTGAGGGCAATACCAACTTTTCATTGTTAATGTCTTTCCCTGAGAAAAAGAAATTTTTACTGAGAAGTATCTTGGGAATGGCAGTTCTGTCGCTTGCGTTCACTTTAGTGATAGTTGTAGCCTATTCCAGCGCGATTTATCAATTGATAAAACAGAAGCAGATTTCTGAAATCAAATCGGATATTATCAATAATATGACTCACGAATTTAAAACGCCAATAGCCACCATAAACCTTGCAGTTGAAGCAATCAGAAATCCTGCTTCCATAGACGACAAGGATAAGGTATTAAGGTATTTGGGTATGATTCGAGACGAGAACAAACGTATGCATGCTCAGGTAGAAAATGTTCTCCGAATATCGAAATTAGAAAAGAATCAGCTTGATATTAGTAAGGATAGGGTGCGTGTTCACGACATTGTAAATGACGCCATTTCCCATGTTGAGCTAATTGTACAAGATAGAGGTGGATATATAAATACGCACCTAGAAGCTGAACGTGATGAAGTGTTGGCCAATGATATGCATTTTACCAATGTACTTGTAAATATCATGGATAATGCTGTGAAGTATTCTCCGGAAGCTCCTAAAATTGATGTTTTTACCGAAGTGGTCAAAAACCATATCGTAGTAAAGATTCAGGATCGAGGGGCGGGTATGAGCAAGGCAGTTTTAAAGAAAGTATTTGAAAAATTTTACCGGGAACATACCGGGAATATACATAATGTCAAGGGGCACGGCTTAGGTCTTGCCTACGTAAAACGAATAGTCGATGATCACCAGGGTGAGGTCTATGCTGAAAGTGAAAAAGGAAAAGGAAGCACTTTTTTCATAAAGCTACCCTTAATTTAAAAATCTATGGAAACTGAGAACAAGAAAATACTGTTAGTAGAGGACGATCCAAATTTCGGAATCGTATTGAAGGATTATTTGCAGATGAACAACTTCGATGTTGTTTTGGCGAAAAATGGAATGGAAGGCTTTGAGAAGTTCAAAAAAGATAATTACGACGTCTGTATTTTAGATGTAATGATGCCCTATAAAGATGGTTTCACCTTGGCAAAAGAGATACGAGAAAAGAACGAGAACGTTCCAATCATATTTCTAACAGCTAAGACAATGAAAGAGGATGTGTTGAAAGGATATAAGGCAGGTGCTGATGATTACTTAAACAAACCTTTCGATTCAGAAGTCCTTTTAATGAAACTAAAGGCCATTATTCAACGTAAAGCGTCAAATACGTTAGCCGATAGTAAACAATTTGAATTTCAAATAGGTAATTTCCACTTGAATTCTAAGCTGCGTTTTCTGAAGTATTTAGAGGAGGAACCAATTAAATTGTCACCAAAAGAGAACGAATTACTTCGTTTGTTGGCATTACATGAAAATGACTTGATGCCAAGAGAATTGGCCCTAACAAAAATTTGGAGAGATGACAATTACTTTACTTCTAGAAGTATGGATGTTTATATTGCTAAATTGAGAAAGTATTTGAAACGTGATGATGTAGTAGAGATTTTAAATATTCACGGCGAAGGTTTCCGATTGGTTGTAAAAACTGAGGGAGAAACCAAATAAAAGATTATTCAAAATTTAGAAACCGAGCGGTCATCAGTTTATTCTGCAGACCGCTTTTTTTATTTGTTTAATGCGGAAAGGATGATTTTTAATTGTTCTTTTAATTCGAGCGAAACCGGCACTTCAATGGCTTCTGTAGGGATTTCCAAGGTTTCAAACTGTGATTGCAACAAAGCAGTTGGCATAAAATGACCTTTTCGATTTTTTAACCGCGAATGGATTTCATCAAATGTACCGTTGAGAAATATGAATGAAACCTTTTCTTTTAATTCATGGGAAAGAATTGTTCGATATCTTTCCTTAAGTGCTGAACATGCTATAACAGCGCCTTTTTTATGGTGTTCCGATGCCAAGGTATTCAAACGTTTCAACCAGCCATTTCGGTCATTATCATCCAAAGCTTGGCCAGATTGCATCTTTTTAATGTTTTCCTGAGGGTGATAATCATCTCCGTCAAAAAAAGGTAATTCCAATTCAGCGGCCAGTAGTTTGCCGATTGTACTTTTTCCACAACCTGAAACACCCATGATGTAAAAAATAGTTTTATCCATGCTCGATTTTTGATTGTAATTTATTATGAACCGATACAAACGATTCTTGAAAATCAACCCAAAGCATATCATCTTTTTTTCTATACCAGGTCAATTGCCGTTTAGCGAATCTGCGTGTGTTTTTTTTGATTTCTTTCACTGCTCCTTGCTGTGTTACCCTTCCATCAAAAAATTGAAATAGTTCTTTGTAACCAACGGTCTGTAAGGCATTGAGTTTTTTGTAGGGATACAGTTTTTTAACCTCTTCGACCAAACCGTTTTTAATCATTTGATCTACGCGTTGATTAATACGATCATAGATAATTTCCCTTTCAGCTGTGATTCCTATATAAATCGTTTCAAAATTTCGAGGCACCTTATTTTGATTTAAAAAAGAAGAGTAAGGTTGGCCAGATGCTACGCAGACCTCTAAAGCTCGAATTAATCGATGTGGATTTTCCAAATCAACTCTTTGATAGTATTCTGGGTCTTTTTTAGCTAATTCGTTCTGAAGACTTTCTAAGCCCTCCGAATCCAGTTTTTTTATTAATTCAAGACGAACAGCATCAGGAACTTCGGGAAATTTATCAAGGCCATTGGTAACTGCATCTACATAAAGCCCGCTTCCGCCAACCATTATAACATTGTCAAATTTCGAAAACAGCTTTTTCAATAAACTAAGGGCCTCCCTTTCAAAATCACCTACAGAGTAGCTTTCATTTATACTCTTATGTTGTATGAAATGGTGTTTGACTGAGGCCAATTCACTTTCAGAAGGAACAGCGGTTCCTATTTTCATTTCCTTAAAAAATTGTCTGGAATCCGCCGATATGATTTCAGTTTGATAATGCTCGGCCAATTTAATGGCCAGGGCGGTTTTGCCAATAGCTGTTGGCCCTACTATTGCGATTAACCGCTTTTTTTTAGAGGGCATCACCACAACTGTAACAATGTGTTGCGTCGTCCCTATGGCCTTCGCTAGCACAACTCGGGCACGCTTGTGTATTTGTGTGAACAAATCCTGGCGTACGTTTGTTTAATTGGTCTTTACCTGCTCTGGAGAATTCTACAGTAACAATTCCAGTGGGTACGGCAATTATTCCATAACCCAATATCATGATTACCGTAGCAATAAATTGTCCAAGATTTGTCTGAGGTGCTATATCTCCGTAACCAACAGTGGTCAAGGTCACAATAGTCCAATAGATACTACGTGGAATACTTGTAAAACCAGCCTCATCGCTTTCAATTAAGTACATAATTGTTCCCATGATAACTGACAATATCAACACCACATAAATGAATACGGCAATTTTAGTTCGACTGGCAATTAATGCAGCCCTTAATTGCGAAGCTTCCCCAATATATTTGACCAATTTTAAAATCCTGAAAATTCTTAAAAGGCGAAAAGCTCTAAATGCAAGTAGAACTTGTGAACCAGCGAACAAATAAGAAACATATAATGGTATGGTAGACAAAAAGTCAATAACTCCATAAAAACTGAAAATGTATTTCCAAGGTTTCTTGACGGCTATAATCCTCGCTATGTACTCAATGGTAAAAAAAATAGTGACAATCCATTCGCAGACAAGAAGTATGTTGTGATACTTGATGTCTATTTCCTTAACGCTTTCAAGCATGACCAGAACCACGCTGACAAGAATTAGGATAAAAAGTAAGATGTCAAAGAATTTACCTGCTGGAGTATCTGCTTCATAAATTATCTCATGAAGACGATGTTTCCAGCCTCTATTTGATTCGTCTTTTTTCAACTTTGTTAATTCGTGTCTTGAATCATTTTCAATCGATTCTGTTTTCTTAAAAAAGATTCTACAATATAAGTGCTTTCATCTGAATCCTCTATTGGTGTCGCAATTTTATGAAGTACTTCAGGGCTATTCACTTGATGATTTAATTCTGTAAAGGCATAGCCCTTAACTTGCCCATGCTTTATTAAGATGGCACTTTGTTCTCCTAATTCACGACCTCTATCCAAGAGTATTAAATTCCGATTATTGATACTGTATTTTTCGAAAAGGGAGAGGATTTTTTGATTATGAAGCTCTACGGATTCTTCTTGCTCCAAATCATACTCTGAAGTTAATTTTCGCAAAAAATCCCTACTGGACTTGAGACTAGTGAAACTGCTGAGACGCTCAGATTGGCCATTTTTAGGTTCAGATTTTAGGAGATACTTTCCATGCTCATCGGTTTTTTTATAGATACCATAGGTAAAGCCCTTCGAACCTGATTTGTTGTATTGAGGTTTATTTTTTTTAATCTCATGTTGTTCTTTCAGTAATGCAATCAATTCACTACCGGTCTTTTCAAACGTTACTTTTTTCGTTTCTTTTTGAAGTTTTCTTGCCAAATCACCAACGTTGGTAAAATGTTGATTGACCCTTTTTTTAACGTTCTTGGTTTTGCCAATAAAAATAATCTCACCTCTCTTATCATGCATATAATAAACCCCGGTTTCACTTGGCAAGCTTTCAACGATATCTAGTTGTACCTGTGAAAGTTCCCCCAAGGTCTCTGCCCTTATAACCTCTTTAATTATTTTTTTATCTGAGTCTTTGGTTAAAAGCAATTTAAACAACTTTAATGTGGCTATGGCATCTCCATTTGCACGATGCCGGTCGCTAACTGGAATGCCCAATGAACGCACTAATTTTCCTAAACTATGAGATTCTGCATCAGGCATTAATTGTTTGGATAAATCAACCGTACACAACGTTTTACGCTGGTAGTCATAACCAAGGCGTCTAAATTCAGTCCTTAGAATGCGATAATCAAACTGGGCGTTATGGGCAACTAAAGTTACATCTTCTGTAATCTCTATTATTCTTTTAGCGACTTCATGGAATTTGGGAGCCGTTCTGAGCATCTTGTTGTTTATTCCAGTCAATTTTGAAACAAATGGCTGAATTTCACGCTCAGGATTTATAAGGCTAATGAATTTGTCCGTTACAGAGTGTCCATCGAAGCGGTGTATGGCAATTTCCATGATTCCTTCTTCATTGTATTTACCTCCTGTACTTTCAATGTCTAAAACTGCGTACACCTTAATAAATTTGTGACAATCATTGGTAATTTCTCGCCCCAAAGATACTACTTCCAATACGCACCATAGTGCTTCCTTCTTCCATGGCCAGTTGATAATCTCCACTCATACCCATCGAGAGAATTGAAATTTGAGGCAATTTTTTACTTAGGTCTTCAAAACACAATTTTAGAAATTTAAATTCTTTACGAATTTGATCGGTATTATTTGTAAAAGTTGCCATGCCCATCAACCCTCTAATTTCTATATACTGCATGGCTTGGAATTCGTCTGACGCAATTAAGTCGTTTAATTCTTCTTGATCTAAACCAAATTTTGTGTCCTCCTCTGCAATGTGCATTTGTAGTAAGCAACCTATTTTTCTGTTATGTTTCGCACCATTCTTATTAATTTCTTTAAGTAATCTTAAACTGTCAACACCGTGAACTAAATCAACAAATTCAGCCATATACTTGACCTTATTCCGTTGTAAATGTCCAATCATATGCCATTGAATATCTTTGGGTAATTGCTCCCATTTCTTTACCATTTCTTGCACCTTGTTTTCACCAAATATGCGTTGCCCTGCATTATAGGCTTCCATGATATCATCAATAGGTTTGGTCTTTGAAACGGCCACTAATGTGACTTCCTTCGCTAAGGAGGATTTTATTGAGCGGAGATTTTCCTGGATTGACATACGTTATCAAATTTCATAAATGGTTAGGCCACTTCTAAGCTTTGGTTCGATATAGGTGCTTTTTGGCGGCATTACAAGACCTTCATCTGCAATTGCTTTTATCTCTTCAATTGAAATTGGAGCAGTGCTGAACCCAACTTTATATGGGCCGTTATCGATTGATTCTTTTAGTTCCAATAAATCTGCTTTTCCTTGACTATATGAAATTCGTTTATCCCGAGTTAGATCCTCAATACCTAAAATTGGCTTCAATATGGTTTTATAAAGAATGTAGGTGTCAAGTCGACTGAGTGCATCTTCGAACTGAATGATGTTTTTTCTGAGTTGGAGTATATAGAACTCATCCTCCAAATACATCGTGAATTGATGCTTTGATTTCGGAAGTACACCCATATACTTTTTATGCTCAATAAGAAAGAACTCATCTAGGCGAACCAAAAATTCTTGTTTTGTAAGGCCATTTAGGTCAGAGAGCATACGGTTGAAACCAGATATTTTTATCTCTGATTCAGGAATCAGGTAGCTCAAAAAATATTGTTTAGAATTTGAATTACCGCTTTTTTGATGTTCCAGTTCTTTTAGTAATAATTCGCTTGAAGCGCTTCTATGATGCCCGTCGGCAATATACAACTCTTGAATTTCGTCGAAGGCCATCTCTAATTTCTGAATACTTTCGATGCTGGAAACTTTCCACATGGTATGTTTAAATCCGTCAGTTGTGGTAAAATCATAAGCAGGAGTGTGCTTAATTTCTCTATTTAAGACCTGTCTGATTGCAGTCTTATCTTCATAAGTCATGAGCACTGGTTCGGCATTAAATCCTACTGTATTCAAATAATCCTTAAAAAGGGAGACTCTTTTCTCAATGGTATCCTCATGTTTCTTAATGATATTCTTTCTATAATCTTCGATACTGGTTATACAGAATAGGCCTAGACTGCTAAAATCATTCTTACTTATTTGATACAGGTAAAAACAAGGCTCTAAATCTCGGATAAGTGTTGATTCTTCTAAAAATTCCAGGTACCTGTTTCGCACCAACTTAAAACGTTCCTCACCACTGGAATTTCGGTGATACTTAAACCCAGGATTGATTATATGTAAAAAGGAGTAGGGATTGTACGCCAAAACAGCCTTTAATTCCTTTTTATCATACTCTTCATAGGACCTTGAAGCTACGAAAGAAACTTTGTCTGGTGCAGGCCGAATAGCCTTAAAGGGCTTAATACTAGCCATTTTAAGAAAATTGTGAAGCTACCTTTTCAGCTTTTCGGCTTTCTGAATAATCATAAAAGCCTTCCCCAGATTTAACCCCTAGTTTTCTTGCTGTAACCATATTCACCAATAATGGGCAAGGAGCATATTTCGGATTTTTAAAGCCGTCATGCATAACGTTCAAAATTGATAAACATACATCTAAGCCAATAAAATCTGCAAGCTGTAACGGTCCCATTGGATGGGCCATTCCCAATTTCATTACTGTATCTATTTCTTCAACTCCGGCCACGCCATTGAACAAACTCTCAATAGCTTCATTAATCATGGGCATTAATATCCTATTGGCGATGAATCCTGGGTAATCATTTACCTCTGTTGGCACTTTTCCCAATTGCCTTGAAAGATCCATAATTGTTCGAGTAACTTCTTCAGAGGTATTGTAGCCCCTAATGATTTCAACTAGTTTCATGATTGGAACCGGATTCATAAAATGCATGCCAATCACTTTTTCTGCGCGATTGGTTTGTGCTGCTATTTGAGTTATGGAAATTGAAGAGGTATTAGTTGCAAGTATTGTATCACTTGGGCATATTTCATCTAGTTCTTTGAAAATTTTAAGTTTTAAGGCGATATTCTCTGTTGCCGCTTCAACCACCAATTCAACGTCTTTTACTCCATTTTCAATTTTATGGAAAGTAGTTAGGTTATTCAAGGTGTTTTCCTTGTCGGAAACTGTAATCTTTTCCCTTGAAAGCATTCTATCCAAGTTTTTTGTAATGGTCGCCAAGCCTTTATTCAAGGCTTCTTCAGAAATATCAATCAAATTAACCTTAAAACCATTTTGCGCAAAGACATGGGCAATTCCATTACCCATTGTTCCCGCACCAATTACAGCAATATATTTCATTTTAGTTAAAATCTTCAATTATTTTTAAAGCTACACGCAATGCCTCTGTTCCTTGTTCTAAACTAACAATAGGTTCTGTTTGATTTACAATAGCGTCAGCAAAGGTCTCGAGCTCGTCTAAAATGGCATTGTTGGGATTTATTTCAGGATTTTCAAAATAAATCTGCTTTTTTTCCCCTTCTGCATTTTGCAAAATCATGTCAAAATCCCCTGGTTGTTTAGGCGCATCTTTCATACGAACAACCTCCACTGCTTTTTCTAAAAAATCGACCGCGATATATGCATCCTGCTGAAAGAATCTTGACTTTCTCATATTCTTCAATGAAATACGGCTCGCCGTCAAATTCGCTACACATCCATTTTCAAACTCCAATCTGGCATTTGCTATATCGGGCGACTTACTGATTACCGAGACACCGCTGGCATTGATGCTTTTCACATTTGAATTGACTACACTCAGTATTACATCAATATCATGTATCATCAAATCCAAAACCACAGGGACGTCAGTACCTCTTGGGTTGAATTCAGCTAAGCGATGTGTCTCAATGAACATTGGATTCTTTATGTTATTCTTGACCGCTATAAATGCTGGATTGAAACGCTCCACATGCCCTACTTGTCCTTTGATATTATGCTTGTTTTTAAGTCGAATTAGTTCTTCGGCTTCATCTAAAGTCTTTGTTATGGGTTTTTCAATGAAAATGTGCTTACCTTTTTCAATCGCCTTTTTCGCAACATCAAAATGTGATAGGGTAGGGGTCACGATATCAATGACATCCGTCTTTTCAATTAAGTCATTGATATTGTCAAATGAGGTATACCCGAATTCATCTCCCACATTTTTTGCTAAAATTTGGTCGGGGTCATGGAATCCAACAAGCTCATATTTATCTGATTGTTCGAGTAATCTAAGATGAATTTTACCAAGATGACCGGCGCCTAAAACACCTGCTTTGAGCATAGGTTTTATTTTTTTCAAAAATACGGATATGAGTATAAATAAAGGTCTGCTCAAATGGTAACTTCAAAGCAATGTTTTTAAATTCGCACTGAAATAATATGCAAGACTTACCGAGACACCGGGGAAAACGAAACCAGCTCGCCAATGAGGTTGCTCAAAAGGGTATTACCGATTCTACGGTGCTTGAAGCAATTCGAACTGTACCACGCCATCTTTTTTTGGATAGTAGCTTCGAGGATCATGCCTATCAAGACAAGGCGTTTCCTATAGGTGCTGAACAAACCATTTCCCAACCTTACACGGTGGCCTTCCAAACAGAGTTATTGGATATAAAACCAGGTGATAAGATTTTGGAAATAGGTACTGGAAGTGGTTATCAAACTGCCATCTTACTGTATTTAAAGGCTAAAGTGTATACTATTGAGCGACAAAGTGAACTGTTCAAGAAAACAAGACTCTTTTTTAAAAAGATGGGCTATCGTCCCAAGAAAATGGTTTTTGGAGATGGTTATAAGGGATTACCCGAAGATGCCCAGTTTGATGGTATAATCGTAACTGCTGGTGCTCCAGAGGTGCCTAAGGCTCTTTTATCCCAGTTAAAAATTGGAGGACGTCTTGTAATCCCTATTGGAACGAATACCCAAATTATGACAATTTATGTGAGAGCTTCGGAAAAAGAATTTAAAAAACAGGAGTTGGGTAGTTTCAGATTTGTACCGCTTTTAGGAAATAAGAATTAATTATTGAAAGCCTTTTTTATCCTAGAGAGGTTTCGTTTATTGTCCCTGTCCTTTATAGTTTCCCGTTTGTCATACTGTTTTTTTCCCCTTGCAAGGGCAATGTTCATTTTAGCCAACCCTCCGTCGTTAACAAATAAATTTAAGGGAACAATCGTCAGGCCAGAAGTGTTGACTTCTTTGTTCAGTTTTTTCAGTTCTTTCTTATTCAATAATAATTTACGTTCAGCTTTTGGGCTGTGATTGTAGTGACCTCCGTGACTATATGGGTCAATTTGCATATTGATAATGTATAGTTCTCCTCGGTCATTGAATTCGCAGAAACTTTGAGAAATAGACGCTTTACCTAATCTTATTGACTTTATTTCAGTTCCAGAAAGAACAATTCCAGCTTGATACCTGTCCAGAACTTCGTAATCAAATGTGGCCCGCTTATTTTTTATGTTGATATTCTTCTGCATGGCCTGCAAAATTAAGCTAAACACTCTAAATTGTAAGTTTGTCCGGAATAATCCGATTTAGAACAAAACGTTTTTGATGAAAGTTTATCTTACCCTTTTTGTTGCAATTAGTATTATTTCGTGTAAAAACGAGGTTAAAAGTGTTCCTAGCGCACAACAGTTTGTTGATGAAGCTATTACGGTTTCGGGAGGCGAAAACTACAAGAACAAACAAACGTCTTTTTTATTTAGGGGTATGCGTTACCGGTATTCGTATGAGTCAGGCAAGCCCAGACTAGAGCGTGAACAACAAGATGATGATTTGGTGATAATTGACATTTTATACAATAACGTTTTAAAAAGGTATGTAAACGATAGCTTAATCACAGTGCCGGACAGCATGGCGGTTAAGTATGCAAATTCAGTTAATTCGGTTCATTATTTTTCTAGGTTGCCTTACGGATTAAACGACCAAGCAGTGCGGAAAAAGTTTTTAGGGGAAGTAGTAATTGCTAATAAGACTTATGACAAGGTTAGAATAACGTTTTCTGAAGAAAACGGAGGAGAAGATTTTGAAGATGTTTTCCTTTATTGGTTTAACAAGGAAACCCAAAAGCCTGATTTTTTAGCTTATGAATATCAAACCGAAGGCGGGGGTCAACGTTTTCGTAAAGCCTTTAATGAAAGGTATGTCAATGGTATCCGGTTTGTGGATTATTTGAATTTTAAACCCAAGGTCAAAGGGACCAATTTTGAAAAAATCGATAGTCTTTACGTGAATGATGGGTTAGAACTGCTCTCAGAAATTAAACTGGAGGAGATAGAGGTGAGATAGACCGTCAATCTAAATTAAGTCTAGTGCTGGTAGCTTTCTTATCAATTAGTGTTACTACAAAGAGACTTCCGTAGTCATTTTCATCCATTTGGGCGTAAACATCGGAACCTAATAAGTAATTTACCATTTCTGGAGTTGTATTGCTGTGCCCCACAAACAAAATTTGCTTTCCCTTATAAACCGACAACAAGGAATCGTAAGGAATTTCAGGATAGTTTAATCGCTCAACTGGAAGATTTTTTGAAACTGCAATTGGTTTGGCAGTATTTCTAGTTCTCTTGTAATTAGTACTAAATATGGCATCCAAATCAATAAATTCAAATATACCTGCCCACTTATTCGACCTTTCAATTCCGACATTCGTTAAATCAGGATTTCTATCATTCTTATTGGCCGTTTCTTTTTCAGCATGCCTTATAAAGTAAAATGTAGTTGCAAGCCCTTCTTGCCTATTTTCCATATCTTGCATTGTGTTTTGACACCAATTCCCCCAAAACAATAAGGAAGCAAAAAGAACATATTTAGTTAAAGCAACAGGAATTTTAATCATAATTATTTGGTTTAAAACGATTTGTCAAGACTTTGTATGGGCGTCTAATTTTAAAAATATGTATAAATTCATATTTAAGGCTGTTTTATTTTTCTTTTCAATCGGATTGAGCGCTCAGACCATATTACTGGATGATTTGCGCCAACATAACCTTAGCAATATAAATTCAAGCTTGCTAAATCCAACTTTCTCGCTAGACAGGAATAATCCTCGCTCTTTATCCGTCTGGACCCGATGGCAGTGGCAAGCACCTGATGGAGATCCTACAACCCTTTTTTTTAATTATACCCAAGGACTTGGTCCTCAAGCAGCAGGAGGAATTGGTTTCTTTCAAAATAATACAGGGGCGTTTCAATTGACAGGTGGAATTCTTAATTTTTCATTTGCGATACCGCTTGATGAAACGGGACAATCCAATTTGTTTTTTGGTTCTAATGTTAGTTTTTTTCAACAGAAGGTCGTTGACAACACGCTAACTGATACTTTGGAAGATAGTTTTGTTGGACAATTTGCCCCTGGAATTCGCGTACAGGTTGGTTCGTTTAACTTGGGATTTACCGTTGAAAATGCATTGAATTTTGATTTTTCTGATAGTCAAAGAGAAGAAACAGGTCGGGTTTTCGGGAGCTTAATGTCCTATGACTTTCCAATTACTCTATTCGGGGCAGACAGTTATTTGAGGCCGCAGGCGTATGTTCGTTCTTTTCCAGAGGCCGATTTACAATATGGGTTAGTGAGTTTATTACAGCATCCAAAATTTTGGGTTCAAGGGGGATACAATAATTTTTATGGAATTTCCGGAGGGGCTGGTGTCACCTTATTTCAGAATTTCTCAATTGGAGGCCTTGTTGAGTTCGGAATAGATGATGTGGCTAGCGAAGCTGACCCAACATTTGAATTGGTCGCTACATATCATTTTGGCAAACAACAATTTTCTCCCCAAGAGGCACAAAATGAGACCGATTTAGAAGAGGAACCCGAGGAAGGAAATACAGAAGAACAATTAGAAGAAGAGAAATTGTCTCCTGAAGAACCTAAGCTTTCAAGAAGGGAACAAAGGCGCTTGGAACGTGAACAACGTGAAGAAGCGAAAAGGCTGGCCGAGGTTGCAAGAGATTCCATTCAGAGGGCTCAAGAGGCAAAAAGGTGGGAAGAGTGGAATAAGGCCACAAACGATTCCTTAGCAAGGGTTGAAGAAGCCAAGCAACTTGCTGAAGCAGAAAAACTTGAACAACTACGTCAAACTAAAGAAGACTCAATTAGAAAGGTTCGCCAGGAAGAGATAAGAAAGGAAATTGAGAAGGCTAAGCAAGATAGCATTGCGAGAGTTGAGGCACAACAATTAGAAGAGAAACCCGAACCAAATGAACGATATCAAGAAGTTTCTTCTGCTGAGGGTCTGGAGCCTGGTTATTATTTGATTGCCAATGTATTTGGAACGCAACGCTATTTTGAAAACTTCATGGTTACACTCCGTAATCGAGGATTGGAGCCAAAATCATTTTATCGAAGTGTGAATAAATTCAATTATGTTTATTTAGAAAGGTATAGTACCCTTGGAGAAGCTAGGGCTGCTCGCAATAGCAATTTTGGCGGTAGGTATTCTGGGGAGTTATGGGTTTTCAGAGTTAAATAAAGTACGTGTTTTAATGCTGACTGAACTCTTGCCCAATTAATTGTTCTAAGTACGCAATCGTATTGAGCAGGTATTTTCTGTCCCCCGTTATATCATTCATGGCGATTGCTCCATTTAAAAAAGTAAACAGTTGTTTAGCAAATTGCAAAGGTGCTACGGGGAGCCTTATTTCCCCAAAATTGACACCATTTTCCAGAACAAAGGCGATTTTACCTTCAATCTCCTTTACAGTTTCTTTACAAGCTGCTGCCAGCTTATCATTATTGCCCTGCGAATCCACTCCAAAATTTAATATTGGACAGCCACCAAGTGGTTCAATAAATTGATCATACTCGCGATAAAAATTTATCAAATTGAAAATTCGAACTTTCGAATCTCCCTCCACACCAAGCTTTTCATCGATTTTGTCCAGTAAAATCGTTCGTAGATGTTGAAAAGAAATAAGTGCAAGAGATTCTTTATTCTCAAAATTCCCGTAGATGGCACCCTTGGTGAGACCAGTTGCTTCTGTTAGATGACTTAAACTGGTTCCAACATAACCATGCTTGTTGAATATGGGGGCTACGGTCTCAATAATATACTGAGAGGTGCGCTCTGCCTTGGTAGTCATTTCGGTTGGTTTGAAGGACTAAATATATGAAAAGATACCGTAGGGTATTAAAAAAGACCCCTTTAGGGGCCTTCTTTATTCCACAAGCTGGGATTGATTTCTAAATACTAAGGTTTCATTAAATGAATCCAAAAGAATGATGCTTTCATTTTTTACGGTTCCTTTTAGCAATTTTTTTGACAAAAGATTGAGAACCTCCTTCTGAATCAGTCTTTTTATGGGTCTGGCCCCATATTGAGGGTCAAATCCCTTATTGGACAAATAGTCCACTGCTTCTTCGGTTGCCTCAAGGGTAATATGTTGTTTCATCAATAATTTCTTCAACTGTTCTAGTTGTAATTTTACGATAGCTTTAATATCTGAATTTGAAAGTGGGGTAAACATAATTATATCATCAATCCGATTCAAAAACTCAGGACGTATTGTCTTTCGCAATAAACCAAGTACTTCAACCCGTGATGCTTCTGTTGCACTATCCAAATCATCCAATGTTTCAAATTTTTCCTGGATAATATGGCTGCCCATATTACTGGTCATGATGATTATGGCATTTTTAAAATCGGCAACACGTCCTTTATTGTCTGTTAGTCTACCTTCATCCAAAACTTGTAAAAGAACGTTGAATGTATCTGGATGGGCTTTTTCAATTTCATCCAATAAAATAACGGAATATGGCCTTCTTCTTACCGCTTCGGTCAATTGACCACCTTCCTCATAACCAACATAACCTGGAGGAGCCCCAACCAACCTACTAACCGAATGCCTTTCTTGGTATTCACTCATGTCAATACGCGTAATAGCATTTTCATCATCAAAAAGATATGACGCCAACGTTTTTGCAAGCTCCGTCTTTCCCACACCTGTAGTGCCCAAGAACAAGAAGGAACCAATTGGCTTTTTCTCATCTTGAAGACCGGTTCTACTTCTTCTTATGGCATCAGCCACGGCTTGTATGGCTTCATTTTGGCCAATGACACGTTCATGCAACACTGATTCCAGGTTCAACAATTTTTCCCTTTCGCTTTGGAGCATTTTAGTGACCGGAATACCGGTCCATTTTGCTACAACTTCTGCAATGTCTTCGTTGGAAACCTCTTCCTTAATTAGTGTATTTCCCTTTTGTTGCTCTTGCAGCTGGGTATTGAGTTTTTCCAATTCATCTTGGGCGTCTTTTATTTTGCCATAGCGCAGCTCTGCAACTAATCCATAATCACCATTACGCTCCGCACGTTCTGCTTCAATTTTGAAGTTTTCAATGTTTTGCTTGGTTTTTTGAATGTTATCAACAACAGATTTTTCACTTTCCCATTGTGCGAAGATTTCGTTGCGTTCTTCTTTTAGATTCGCTAATTCAAGATTTAAGGACTTAAGTTTTTCATCATCCTTTTCACGTTTGATGGCTTCAATCTCAATCTCCAGCTGCATTATTTTTCTGTCCAAAACATCCAATTCCTCTGGTTTAGAGTTGATTTCCATGCGAAGCTTTGAGGCTGCTTCGTCAATTAAGTCAATTGCCTTGTCCGGTAAAAATCGATTGGTAATGTACCGTTGTGATAATTCAACTGCTGCGATAACCGCTTCATCCTTGATTCTTACTTTGTGATGTGCTTCATATTTTTCTTTAATACCCCTAAGAATTGAAATGGCACTTTCAGTATCGGGTTCATCAACCAATACTTTTTGGAATCTACGTTCTAATGCCTTGTCCTTTTCAAAATATTTTTGGTATTCATCCAAAGTGGTTGCCCCAATTGCACGAAGTTCCCCACGAGCCAAAGCAGGTTTGAGAATATTAGCAGCGTCCATTGCACCTTGGCCGCCACCAGCACCAACAAGTGTATGTATTTCATCAATAAAAAGTACGATGTCACCATCGGAAGTGGTAACTTCTTTGATTACTGATTTTAATCGCTCTTCAAACTCCCCTTTATATTTTGCGCCAGCAATTAGCGCCCCCATATCTAAAGAATAGAGTGTCTTTTCTTTTAGGTTTTCAGGTACGTCTCCCTGAACTATTCTATGGGCCAATCCTTCGGCTATTGCCGTTTTACCCACGCCCGGTTCGCCGACCAGCATTGGGTTGTTTTTCGTTCTTCGTGAAAGTATTTGTAAAACTCTCCGAATCTCCTCATCCCTACCAATTACGGGGTCAAGTTTACCTGAATCTGCAAGATTGTTCAGATTTTTAGCGTATTTCTCCAATGAATTATACGTGTCTTCAGCACCTTGCGAAGTCACTTTTCCGCCTTTTCTAAGTTCTTCAATAGCAGCTAAAAGTGCCGATTCTTTTATGTTTTGGTCCTTTAGGATTTTTGCGATTTTACTTTTGGACTTAACTATTGCCAAAAGAATATGTTCAATGGAAACATAGTCATCGCCCATTTTTTTTGAAGTAACAGCTGCTTGGTTCAGAGTATTGCCAGCTTCTCGTGAAAACATGAGGTCGCCACCGGAAACCTTGGGAAAACTCTGTAATTCTCGCTCCAATACTTGAAGTAATAAATTGAGGTCAACTCCTATTTTTTTTAATAAAAAAGGAAGAACGTTTTCGTCAACCTCGGCAATTGCTTTAAATAGATGTTCATTTTCTACTTGCTGGTGCTCATGGCCCATAGCAATTTGCTGTGCTTGCTGCAAAGCCTCCTGTGATTTTATAGTGAAGTTATTCGGATTCATATATTCTTTTTCCAATTGTGTTCAATAATCTTACCATTCCAAAGAGAGTGTCAAAATGGCCGTAATTGATTGATTTTGAGTGCCAATTAGTCAGCATGAAATGTATTGTTCTATATTCCGACATACCATTAAATTTGCATTATGGCTTTATTCGGAAAACTATTCGGTGGTGGTGAACAATCTAGAAAACCTGAAAAGAAGTTACCTTGGAAACCCCTGACTTCATTGGAACAATTGGAGGAGATCTTGGTTAATTCAAAAGACAAACCACAACTTATTTTTAAACATTCAACTACCTGTGGTATTAGTGGAATGGTTTTACGAATGATAACTAGTTCTTGGGAGCTTGATGCCGATACTTCAGACTTGTACTTTCTCGATTTACATGCATACCGGGAAGTTTCAAATGAAGCAGCAATAAAATTTCAGGTAATACACCAATCCCCGCAATTAATAATCGTAAGCAATGGTCAAACAACCTTCCATACCTCCCATGGTGCCATAACAGATGTGGATATCAATAAATATTTATAAAAAAAGCCCCAAATAAAGGGGCTTTATAAGTATTACAAATATGGTCTTTAATTGAAACCGTGTCTTCTAACGATTTCTGATAATCTGTTTTTCAAGTCTTCACCAGCGTCGTAGACCATTTGTTCATTGCTTGGAAATTGAATCGCAACCAGGTCCAACAAACCAATTAAATCATCGTCAAGTGCTCTTCTGTCACCACTATGTCTGGCATAAACATGTTCGAATACAAATTGACTGGAAATTGGATAGGAATTGATGTCCTGCTTAGTTTGCAAGTCTCTGAAAGTGATTTGGGCACCAACTTGCGCTGTCTTCAATTGCGTAAATTGATAAAAGCTGCATTTGACTTTTTTGAATTTATCTACTTTGATATCATTTCCAAGGCTATCTTTCGCCACATTTCCATTTTCATCAAGCACATATTCGAATCCATCTTTGATTAATTTTTCCTTAACCAGTTGTTTTTCTTGTACCTGTTCTGGAGATATGTTAATTCGCTCAAAATCCAATTCCATTTCATAATCATACCTAAAATCTTTGATGGGATTTGTATGATATTGTGTCCAAAAGTTATTTACACCAAATGCATTAAAGTCCAATAATTCTTCCTCTAATCGTGATGGTAATATTTGTTCTGTATTATTATTCAGTTTTACCTTGACATAATCCAAACCGTTCTTATATGATGTTTCCATTAATTCCACAACATCATAAGCGCCGGGATTAATCTCTTCTAGATAATGCAAATCTTCATAAGCACGTCTAAAATCAAGCTTCGTAACCGCATTTTCGATGGTGTTGTTGGCACTTTCAAAGAGATACTTTGAGAGTTCATTCTTAGCCGAAACAATTTGATGGTCATAGTTTCTCAATGTAAAATTAGCTTGTCTACTCTCATCGTAAACAGGCAATGGTAATAGTGGACTGATTCGATTTTGTAAATCTTTTAGTCCAGTGTAACTTTCATATATCTGGCGATAACCTGCATGATTGCCATCATTCTGTAAAAAGTTGATGTTGTTCAACTCTCTTTCAGTGTGTTTGGCAAAAGCTTCTTCAAGCATCAAAACGTATTGTTGATTTCCTTTCTTCGTTTTATTCTTAGAAAGGTTATCAATGGCCCTATTCATGGCTGTCAAATAATTTCCAGTATTAAGGGCTTGCTGGGTTTTCTTTACACCGCTACACGATGCTAAAACCGCTAAAACAATTAGGAGTAGAGATTTTTTCATGATGTTATGGTTTTATGATTTGGGTTATGGAGTTCAAGCAACGTGCCAAAATCCATTTTCATAAGAACGCTATAAGTTGAAAGAACGTATAATATCGATGAAATGCACTTTTAGTCTAAAAATATGAGTGTTGAAAACTGCCTAAAAAGTTCTTTTAAAACCTTTCAGGCCGAGTATTAATTTGTTCTGTCTCTTTGTATTTTTACCACTTAAAATTTTAAAATGAAAAGAGACCAGCATCTATTTGATTTAATCAAGAAGGAAGAGAGTAGGCAAATCAGGGGAATCGAATTAATTGCTTCTGAAAATTTTACGAGCCCTCAAGTAATGGAGGCTGCTGGCTCAGTTTTGACCAATAAGTATGCTGAGGGATATCCTGGTAAGCGTTATTATGGAGGTTGTGAAGTTGTTGATCAGGTAGAACAACTAGCTATTGATAGGGCCAAGGAACTTTTTGGTGCTTCTTACGCCAATGTTCAGCCTCATTCAGGGTCACAGGCCAATGCTTCAGTCTATCACGCATGTTTACAACCGGGCGATACCATCTTGGGCTTTGATTTATCACACGGAGGGCATTTAACGCATGGTTCGCCAGTGAACTTTTCAGGCAGGCTTTACAACCCTGTTTTTTATGGTGTGGAAGAGGAATCAGGCATGTTGAATTACGATAACATTCTTGAGATAGCGGCTAAGGAAAAACCCAAAATGATAATTGCTGGGGCATCAGCGTATTCGCGTGATATGGATTTTAAGCGCTTTCGGGAGATTGCAGATGAGGTAGGTGCCTTATTGCTAGCTGATATATCACACCCCGCAGGTCTTATTGCCAAAGGAGTGCTAAGTGATCCGATACCACATTGCCATGTAGTGACTACCACAACCCATAAAACCTTGCGTGGACCTCGCGGGGGATTAATCATGATGGGTGAGAATTTTGAGAACCCATTCGGAATTAAATTGAAAAATGGAAATTTGAGAAAAATGTCAGGACTTTTCGATTTGGCAGTTTTCCCAGGTAATCAGGGTGGGCCACTTGAACATGTTATTGCTGCTAAAGCTGTGGCCTTCGGAGAAGCTTTAGAAGACGACTTTTTGGAATATATAGTGCAGGTAAAGAAAAATGCTGTGGCAATGGCAAAGGCATTTGTTGATTTAGACTACAAAGTGATTTCTGGCGGTACTGATAATCACATGATGCTAATTGATTTACGTAACAAGAACATTACAGGCAAAGACGCCGAAAAGGTTCTTGAACATGCAGATATTACGGCTAACAAGAACATGGTGCCTTTTGATGATCAATCACCATTCATCACCTCAGGAATTCGATTCGGAACTGCTGCAATTACCACTCGAGGGCTCAAGGAAGGGGATATGGAGCAAATTGTAGGATATATTGATGAGGTAATCAATAATCATGAAAATCAAAAAACTGTAGCCGCTATAAAAGAGAAGGTCAACCAACTAATGGTCGACCGTCCTTTATTTAATTAGCAAAATATGCCTAAGCTATCAAGTGAAAGTCTCCTGAAATGACCTTTTTGGATCCATAATCGTAGACCATCATTTTTGAGGAAGAATCAAAATACAATCCCCAATATTTAAAGTAGTCTTCTGGTCCTCTATTGCTTTCACAATGAGTAGGCAACATGCCATTGGAACTTTTTTCTTCGAATACTGGTACGAATATCTCGTATGGCATTTCAGTTAAACCAAGTGTTATATGAACAAAATTGCTGCATATAGAATCCATTATTGTTGCAAGTTGTTCAACTATGCTCATACAATACAGACGTTCAACAACAATGGATGTATCACTGAGATGAATGGATAATTCCTTCAAATCAAATTTTGTGTAGTTGATTTCAATTAAGTATTCAAAATACTCTTGAAATTGACAAACGGACTTTTTATTGTGCTTTCCTTCTCCTTTTTTAAAGGAACCCCAATTCCCATTATTTAGGTGAAAAAGACTTTCGGTTAAACTGAAATTACAATTTAAATCAATGATTAAATCAAATCGGTCGTGTTCTTCTACATAGATGGTTTCAATAGATGATTCTGCGAAAAAATCACGTTCCAATATTTTTTGAAATGTTTCTAAACCAACAGCCTCAGGTTTTCTAGACCCATCGCTTACCCCGTTTTCGAAATGGATTTTGTTTTTATTTGACATAGACTATTTTCTGGTACTCAAGTAAAATTAGAATGAATTTTTCATCAACGGCAGTAGAAAAACCATATTTATTCTAGGGAATTTCCCCAAAACCATCATTTTTTTCTTAAAAAAATGTTAAATTCGATGAAATGCAGGGTTGAAATGTCGGTTATAAAAGGTGAACTGTTCTAAAGTAAAGGTGAGCAGTTTATATAAAACCCCTGTTTTTCGCTGCCAAGATTAATGCCAAATCGTTTTCTTTTTCTGTACCAAAAAGTGATTTCAAATGTCTTTTTCTATTTTCAATTGAAGAAGAAGAAAGCTTAATATATTTCTCTAAATCTTTGGTCTTGGTACCTTTTGCCAAATGAAATAGAATCTTTTTGTCATTTTCGTCCAAAGAAATGTTGTTCGCCATTTTTTTTCTAATGGCGCTTAGCGCTTTTGAAGAATAGAATGGGGGATTTTTGACAACGGTTCGTATGGCTTCTTCTAAAGTCCGTGGGTCAATATCGGATTTTACCATATACCCGTCTGGATCTACCGACCTTAAAATGCTATTAATGCGATAGTTGTCACCAAAGGAGGACATAAAAATAATTTTAGTATCAGGCACCAGTGTTCGCGCTAACTTGCCCAAGTCTTCTCCACTATACGGTTTTTCTTCATTTGGAGGATATAGCTGAACATCCAATAACAAAACATCATATTTGAATGATGTTGAGGACTCTTCAATTTTTTGTCTACCGGTTTCATAATCGTTTGCCGTATCGACTATAATGTTGTAGTCTTCGAAAATGAGTCTTTCAAGAATGAATTTATAACCGAGCATTATCATTTCATGATCATCAACTGCAAGTATTCTCAGTGTTTTCATCAGGTCTGTAGTTTAAAGTTGGTAGTCAATTTTTTTTTACGTGTTCCAGCAATATTTTCTTTTGAAAAATCTAAAGGAACTTTAATGTTTACCGATGTCCCTTTGCCTTTTATGCTCTCAACATCTAAGCTTCCATTTATCTTTTTTGTGCGGGATACGATATTTTTTAGCCCAATACCCTTTTTGGTTTTGTTTGTACGATAACCTATACCATCATCCTTTATTTGAATATAAAGATTTTGATTCGATTTTTTCAGTTCAACGTAGATATTTTGGCAATTGGCATGCTTAATACAATTTTGTAAGGCCTCTTGAATTATCCGATAGATGTTAATCTTGGAATTTCCATCTACCATATCCCAATCAATCGAGGTGTCAAAATTCGGAAGCACTTTTGCCTTTCCGGCTTTTTCGGATGTTTGAATCAAATCGTGTAAGGCTGATATAAAGTTATCCACTTTTTTATACGATTCTTTATTAAGCTCATGGGAAATCAGCCTAATCTCTTCTTCCAGTTCTTGCAATTTCTCGATAAGTTCAGCCCTTTGCGCTATAGCTTCATCGTCATTACGTTCGTTAAGTCCACTAAGAATTAACCGTATGCCCAGCATTTGGCCTAAAACACCATCGTGTAATTCTTCTGAGATTCGGCGCTGCTCAAATTTTTTCCCCTCTTCTACTTTACCTTTTTGGGAAAGCATAAGGTTATAAATCTCTTGATTACTCTCTTGTTGGGTTTTTTCGAACCTTAATTTCTCGTTGCTAATTCGTTGGGTGATTATAGTGATTACCCCGATACCCAATAACAAAAGCCCTAAGGCGATTCCAGCTAAAAGTTCGCGTTGTTTTGAAAGCTTGGCATTTTGTGACTCTATTTCGTCTGATTCAAACTGGATTCTAGCAAATTTTTCTTGCGTGTTTCGTTCTTCCAGAGTCAGTCGTTCATTTAATTCATAAGAGGCTTTGGCGTACTGACTGCTTCCGCTGAAATCATTTTCTGCTAAAAATTTGAGAACTTCAAGCAGACGGCCATTATTTTCACTTGCTTCGGCCAATTCTTTGGCTATAACTGCTTTTTCAAAAGCGACCTCTTTTTTGCCAAGTGCTAAATAGGTTCTGGCATAGTAATGATTGATCATTGCCAATTCATAATTCAATTCTACATTATTGGCTAAATCATAGGCCTTATCCAAATCATTTAAGATTTCACTTTCAGAAAAGGTGCCAAGCCTTAATTTGGCCTCGGCTCTACTCGCTAAAGCTTTGATAAGGGTGGTAGGTCTCAAAGACTTTATTTCAGATTCTTTTAATAAAAGTTCGTCATATAATTCCAAGGCTCTATTCTCTTTATTTGCTCTTAAATAGGCGCTGGCAATGTTGTTAGCGTTGATGATTCCATACAACCTTCTCTTTTGCTCATCTTCGATTTCTGGAATAAACCCTTTTGCTATTATATGATATTCCAATGTTTCATTGAGTTTATTCAAGCCATTTTGGGTAATTGCTAAAAGATTGTGTACCAAAAACATATATTGGGCCTCAGCCTTAACACTAAACCATTTCAAGGCCTCAATGGAGTTTTTTTCAGCGCCAACATAATCATTGGTTTTTTCCTGCATAGACGCCATATGGTAAAGTAATAAGCCTACTTCATGAGTATTGACAATAGGTTTAAATGATGTTACTTCTTTATACCCTTGATAGTAGTAGTAATATGCGCTATCTTTTTGTGAGTTCTTTTTCTGATAGTCGCCAAGGGCAATATAGGCAGCGCTCAACTTTTCTATCGAAACCTCTCTGGCACTTTGTTTTATTTGTTCTTCTATGAAGCTTCTAAATTTCTTGTCTTGGCCTAATTCCAAATAAGCAGAAGAGAAAATATTGATACACGTTTCTTCTAAAGTCTTAGTATGACCTAAACAATGACTAACCTTATTATCTAATAATTTGATTTTATCTGGTGAATCTATGTTGGGATTTTTTAAAAGATCCTGAATGGAATCACAACATGATGGTTTATCGGTCTTTTCTTCTGTTTTGTTGGTATGAAGAATTGTGACAATAGACAAACAAGTGTAAAGAAGTAAAAAAGCTCCCTTCATAGCGCAGTTTCTTCCCGTCTCCCAGCATCTTAAGAAAAGACTTACTTACAAGATACAAAAAAACCCCAAACGTTAAATTTGGGGTATGTTGTAGATATAACAGTAATTCTAACTGAGCTTATCCTTTTGGCGGGATATCATCGGTATCTGGTGAATCGGTTGGTGGTGGTATATCGTCTGTATCTGGAGAGTCAATATAGAGTTGTTCTTGTTCTGCTGTACTTTCGGTTTCACAAGAAATCATACCAAAGGTAAAGACCGATATCAATAAAATACTGAATACTTTTTTCATACGTGTAGATTTTGAGGTTAATAATGATTAATGACTCAAAGCTACTTGGTGTCATCAAGGCTTTACTTGCAGAAATGAGTTTGTTAGTATATTAAGAAGCTTTGTGAGTATACCTCTTAAATTTGTAAGAATTCTATTGCGAAAGTGTATTAATCGCGTTTTTGGAGAGCAAGGCTTTCAACTCATCGATTTTTTCCTTGTAAGACTTTGAAAAAGGAAGACCATTGGTCTCATTTTTTAGGGTACAGATAGATTTACCGTAGTTGATCCTAGAAACAAATTTGCTATTGATAATATAGCTTTGGTGTACCCGCATAAAGTTATCGGGCAACTTCTGTTCAAAAGACTTTAATGTTTTGTAAGCACTTATTTTTCTCCCATCTTTCATGAAAAAATCAGTGGCGTTATTGTCTGCTTTTAAATAAAGGATTTCATCCGTATTAAGATAATGGTAGTCTTTATAAGATTTAAGACAGATTGTGGTAGGTGCAGGATTAAGACTTTCTTCTTTTTTGAGTTTAAAAACAGTTCTTCTTGCCTCAAATTCATTTAATGGCAGAACCCAATAGTCAAAGAATCCTGATTTTATCGCTTTGTAGGCACGCTCTGTGGTTTTTGAAAACCCGACTATTTTTGGTAAAGTGTCAAGGTACTGGTGTAATCCGTCAATTATTTGAAATGGACAGTGTTGATTTTCATCTACATTAATAATAACGACATCAGGCAGATGCTTAAAGATATTGTTTTGCAATTCACTAAGGGAATTACACATAGAAACGCATTCAAGGTCTTGAAGCTCTTCAAGAATACCTCTCATCCGCAATATGGCGGATGCATTCGAATCGACTATGATGTATCTAAAACCCATAAGAATCAACTCTCTAAATTAGTAAGAAGGGGTCAAAAAGGTTTATAGTTTTCCCTTAAAAAAACTATGGTTTTTACATAAAAAAGTAAAGGAAAACTTACAATTATTGAGGAATATAATTATATGCGCCGACATCTGATTGGTTTGCTCTAGAGCTTCCAACAAGGTCTAAAGGCACTGATAAAGAGATGGTTGAGTCTCCAAACCCGATAGCGGCAGAGTTTTCCAAAAGATTGAAATCGTTACTAAGTGGTTTGCTGAATCCTACATCCATATTCAATCCAATTTCGTCGTAATTGGTTAGGTCCGCAAAGTTAAAAAGTGGATTATCCGTAAAATCAGAGTTTCTATCATCAAATTGAATCAAACAATTTTTAAATTGAAAATTGAATGTTTTAGTATCTGATTTCACCAAACCAAGTTCTAAAAATTGATTACCATCAATAATACAATTGCCAAACGTAGCTTTTGTAAGGTTAGCTTGGATGAATACATCTGGCTGCAATTCAAGAATATTATCTATTAAGAGGGTGGGGGAAGATCTAAATGAAGCTGTCCAATAATTTGCCAGCGTACAGTGTTTGAAATCGTAGCTTCCTCCTAAGTTTAAATATGCCGATACCTCACCGGCATTGCCAAAAACACAATTATTGGCTACGATATTTGCAGTTCTTGCCCATAGGTTGGTCGATGAGCTATTGTAGATTTGAAGATTGTTCATTTGATATCGTATTGTTTCATCATTCTCCGTACCCTCACAGAACAATCCAATGGTAGCATTTTTGATTGTAAGATGTTCCAATTGATTATCGGTACTTTCAGGAAAAAACCATATGGTACCCCATTGACCGCCAACATCAGCAAATTCGGGCTCGAGCCTATCTCCTTCAAAAATCACCTCGTTTTCCAACAGTTCAAGGTCTTGACTAAGCGACCCTAAAACATGCAATGAAGAGGTATTTCCAATAATTAATCCAGAGTTCTTATGAAAATGCACCCTTGCTCCGGCTTCAATGGTCAGAGTTCTATTGGGCGGTACGGCTGCATAACCATAAACTACTATGGGTTTTTCATTGGAAAAAACCAATTCTTCTTCTTCTAAGAAAAAACCATCAATTCGTAATTCATTACCATCTTCATCAATCCCTATCAAGAGGGTTTCTGACATTCCATTTCCATCCTCTTGTGGAAAAAGAAAATTTGCATCCTTGACCAAGGAAACCAGTTGCACCTCTTGTGTATTTTGACTTCCAATAAACTGTATAGCGTCTGTATTTAAGAATTCCGCTTGCTCTAATTGCGTTTGAGGTAAAACAGTTTCAATAAAAACAAAAAGACTATCATTTGCCAATAATGGAATGTTATCAAAACTTTGACCTGAGAGACCATCAACATTCAAACGATAGTTGCTGGCATCTTGCCGCAACCGTATTGTGGGTATGGATAAGTCTCTACTACTATCATTATAAACTTTTAAGACATATGTGCTGCTTGAAATGTTGGCAAATATGGTATCCAAAAAAACAGTGTCTTTTGAAAACCGTAAATCACAGGAAGAAACTTCAAAATCAAAGTCTTTTCTGCAGGAACTCAAGATAGCACCGGTTAAAAAAATCGAAAAAACTAAAATTTTAAAGAATTGTTGCATTTTGATTACTCAAATTGACGAATGATTTCTTCCGTAACCCGTTTAGGCTTAAATGACTTGGAATCTAACATACACCATTCTGTATGGGATGTAACCAAAATGACATCTGTTTTATTGTTTTTAATTTCAACAAATCTGGTCGAAATCACTCCATGCCATTGCTTTACATAAGTCCTAATATTTAGTTCATCATTTAAAACCGCACTTTTATGGTAGGTTATATTGTGATTTCTAACCACCCAAATACAACTATTGGCAATATCTTTTGAAACGGCGTTTTGCCAATGTTCACGTGAAATTTCTTGAATCCATTCTATGTATCGAATATTATTGACATGATTTAATTCATCAAGATCATCCTTTGATACATAAATCAATTTTGAGTAGGAATTCATATTACTTTTTATTGATGCTAACTTCAAAAATCTTACTCCAATTCTTTCCCGTAACAAAAAAAGTCTTTCGTTCAGGATGATAAGCAACACCATTAAAAACATCGATTTCTGAGTGCTGTTCGACCTTGCTTTTTAATCCAGAAAAATTCACAACACCTTCAATGGCCCCTGATTTAGTATCTATAATCATCATGCTTGGTTTTTGCCATACATTAGCATAGATTTTTCCATCAACATATTCCAATTCGTTAGCCTTATTGAAAATTGACTTATTGGTAACCGTTTCTATGTAGTCTATCTCAGTAAAAGTTTTGGCATCGAGTATCCATATTTTTTCAGTACCATCGCTCTTGTAGATTTTTGAGCCATCATTACATAGGCCCCATCCTTCTTTGCTTTGCCCGTAATTGAAGCTGCTAGTTTGGTTTAAATCGGGCAGGTCATACACATAGCCCAATCCATTTTGCCAAGTTAATTGTACGATTTGGTCATTGATTATGGTGAGTCCTTCACCAAACTCGTCATTTTTTAAATCAATCTTTTGAAGTATTTCACCAGTTTTAAAATCGACTTTTCTAAGTGTTGATTTACCCAACCTGCCCGTACTTTCGTATAAGGTGTCTTTGTAAAATTCCAATCCTTGGGTAAAAGCCCGTTTGTCATGGGGGAACTCGTTTATTATTTCATAAGTATAAATTTCAGGAGCTCTGGTGGCTAGTATGCTAATTGATTTAGTTACCTCAGTTGAGGTGTCGTCAAAATATATTTTTGCCTTGAGTTCCTTGCGTCCCAATTTTTGGGAATCTAAAGTGAGTTTACCGTTTTCAATTACAATTGCTTGACCGTCTAATTCATATTCAACTTTATTGATGGTCTTTTCTTTTTTGTTTTTAATGGCAACACCAACTTTTTCGCCTTTTTGAAATTCTTTCTTTTTGCCCTCTAATTCAATTGCAAAAAAGTTAGAAGCATCAGCAGTGCTTCCGCAGGAAATTAAGATTAGGCTCAGAATGAAAATTAAATTATAAATGCGTTTCATGATTGAAAGTATTCTTTGACCAAATTAAGCATGTAGCAACTTTGCGGCAAATTTAAAGGGTTGTATATTTGCCCTTGGCAAGTCCTACACGACCAGCTCCTGCAGAATCCCCCAGGGCGGGAACGCAGCAAGGGTAAGCGGTTGTAGCGGTGCGATGTAGGTAGCTTGCCTTTTTTTGTACCCTAATTTTAGCATTTAAAAGGATTAAATAGCTTTGACGGATGAAAAAAAGAGTAGTTCTGATTACTGGTGGTTCAAGTGGTATAGGAAAGGCCATCGGTAATTTTCTTTCAAGTAGGGGATATATTGTTTACGGAACCTCAAGAAATTTAGACCAACATAAAGATTTTCAAGACTTCCAATTACTACAATTAGATGTTAGAGATCAACAAAGCATCAATAAAGCAGTTAAACAAATTATTGATGAACAAGGAAGTATTGATATTGTTATAAATAATGCGGGCATTGGAATTACCGGGCCATTAGAGGAAACACCTGTTGATGCTATTGCAAATGTTTTTGACATTAATTTTTCAGGTCCGATGCGTGTCATTAAAACCGTTCTTCCGTTTATGAGGCAACAACAATCTGGTTTGATTGTGAATATAACTTCGATTGCAGGTTATATGGGTTTACCTTTCAGGGGCGCTTATTCAGCGTCTAAAGGGGCTTTGGAACTGTTAACTGAAGCCTATCGCATGGAAATAAAGAATTTTGGCGTCAACATGGTAAACTTAGCCCCAGGCGATTTTGCAACAAATATAGCATCAGGCCGATACACAGTGGAGCCAAATGAAGATTCACCATATTATAAGAACTACAAAATGTCATTGGATTTGATGAATGCCCATGTTGATGATGGTGGTGACCCAAAAATGGTCGCAATGAAAGTGTGGCAAATAATCAATGCTAAAAACCCAAAAGGTCATTATAGGGTAGGGGATTTTATGCAACGCTTTTCTATTGTTCTTAAGAAAATACTTCCCAGTAAGGTTTTCGAAAAATTACTCTTGAGGCATTATAAAATCTAAGAGTTGGCATGTTTTTTGATTACCATTTGATATGGGGTATCAAAAATTTTTTGCAAGTTTAAGCCTAGTTATTCTAGCGTTCTTTTTTAATGGTTGTGATGAAATAAGTGAGTGTGTTTTTGGGGTAAATCCTGAAATTCATGATAGGCGTTTGTCAATGGGTGTTGTTGGAGAACAATATTATGACGTGATTACGGCCGAAGTGAAAAATGCCGTTTTTGACAATTCATATGACTATTTTTTCGATGTTTTGGGAGAGCTTCCTCCAGGGGTTTATTTTGATATTGACCGTAGATCAATAGAATTGTATGGTACTCCTCAAGAAGCAGGTACATACTACTTTTCCGTTGAGCTTTTTGTGGAGACCTTTGACGAAGATGGCTTTGATGGTAGTCCCACCTGCAAGGAATATGTTGAAAGACAATTTTCGATTCGGGTTTTACCCTAGGGTGAATTGAGTCAAAAGTTTAATTTCTGAATTTTACTCTGGATAATTGATTCTCTTGCACAACCTATTTATTAAGCAATAATTACCACAAGCTAGGTACTATCTTTTACTAAAACCTTTTCGACGATTTTTTCAAATTATGCCTGAGTTTAGGGCATTGCATGGACCGTATTTCAATCTCTAGATTGTACCTTAGTCCCAAACTCAAAAATAAAATCGTAAAAAATACAGTATGAAATTCTTTATTGATACAGCGAACCTTGATCAAATTAGGGAGGCTCAAGCTCTTGGTGTACTTGATGGTGTTACTACGAATCCATCTTTAATGGCAAAAGAGGGTATTACCGGACAAGAAAATATTTTAAAGCACTATGAACATATTTGTGAAATCGTAGACGGAGATGTTTCCGCCGAAGTGGTATCAACTGACTTTGAAGGTATGGTGAAGGAAGGTGAAGCATTGGCCAAATTACACAATCAAATTGTGGTTAAAGTGCCAATGATTAAAGAAGGAGTAAAAGCACTAAAGCACTTTTCTGATAATGGAATCAAAACAAATTGCACATTGGTGTTTTCCCCAGGTCAAGCCTTATTGGCAGCCAAGGCAGGAGCCACGTATGTCTCTCCTTTCCTAGGAAGGCTTGATGATATTTCAACTGATGGACTTAATCTAATATCTGAGATTCGATTGATTTACGACAATTATCAATTTGATACTCAAATATTAGCAGCTTCAATTAGGCATACCATGCACGTTATTGACTGTGCAAAAATTGGAGCCGATGTAATGACCGGTCCACTTTCTTCGATTGAAGGGCTTTTGAAACATCCACTTACAGATATCGGTCTTGAAAAATTCTTGGCAGACTATAGAAAAGGAAATTCTTAAATAGAAATTGACTTAATGAATTTTGAAGGCTTTCTGAACTATTTTGGAAAGCCTTTCTTATAAAGAATAAAGGTAGGCGAATCCGTTTTCTATTAACGAGTCTTTCGTTACAATACACTTATTCAGTCCGTCAAGGATAAGTGTTTTTCGAACATTATCATCGTCTACACTCCAAAATTGACTCTCTTTATCAAGGCCTGAATCTTCAACCATTTTCTGCCATTGATTGCGGGAAGTTTGAACGCATATACCGATAAATTTCACATCTGGTTTCTCTTGTTGCAGTTGTCTAACGTGTTTTGATACATTTTTAAAGTGTCTTTTTTGCACACCTGACCAAAAATAGATTATACTTTCACCATCGCCGACAACCTCTTTTAGTGTGATTGGGTTATTATTTAGCGTTACCAAGTTCACTTCTGGTACCACATGTTTGGGTTGTAAATCACGGATACCATTAAATACGAACTGCACTTCGTCATGATGAGTCTTGTTGGTAGATAACTTTTCGAAGTCTTCAATGAATTTCTTGCACTCTTCATTGATATCGTGTTCTTTTAGAAGTACGTCCATGGCTACACTTCTAAAAAGGTTGTTTCGAAGTTCTTCATGCTTGATTGTGCTATCAATGAGTGCAAGTTTATGCTTGTTCAAATGGATATAATCAATCGGTTTGTGGGTGTGCATACCGCAGTTTTTAGAACAATGCATGTATGAAAGATTGCCAAAATGGTATTTCATATAATCATAGTAAGGCCTGAAATACACAAGGTCTTCATGATTTGTGTTTACTTCTTTTCGATAATCATAGTAGATATCATCCAATTCATGAATAGTTTCTTCACCAGTGTATTTCTTATGGTAAAACGGATATTTTTCCTTGTAGGTAAAGCTACTATAGTCAATTGCTGCTTTTGCCATACCATAAGCATCATCAGAAATACTATTTGATTCTTTTAAGGTTTTCAACTCTTCAAGTTTAAGGCTACGTAAAGAATCGATTTTAGTACTAAATTCCTCAGGATGTAATTTATAAAGCGAGTAAACAAACCTTTCCTCGTCTTCATAGCTCAAAAACATCTCTACAAGAAAGTTGTTTACATCACCATTCGTTCCTGAAAAAACTAAAGATTCATCAAAAGCAACGGTATTTAAGCGAAGCGTTAGACTATCTCCTGGTTCAAGAAAAACATATTGGAGTTCCGGAGAATGGTCAAAATGGTGCAATCCTTTATCGATTTGTGCCAAGTTGAATTTAAAATGATTGTTGGCATCCAATTCAGCTGAATCAACGACCATATCATTTTTGTAAAGTACAACATGACTACTGGTCGGATTAACTATTTCACCAGCAAAATATACACCCTCGGTATCATTTTTATCTGATGACCCGCAAGCAATACACGCTAATAAAGAAAATAGAAGTAAATACTTCGCCATATAAATTATTGGTGAACAAAACTATGAATAGGCAAAAAACACCGTTGTTAATGACCCGTTAAATATTGCTAAAGCTTGTGAATAAAGAGTTTTATATGCAAACAAGGATATTGGGTTAAGGCCTAAAATTTGATTATTTTTGCGCGAATTTTAAAGATATTCCTATGCTATCAGTATCCAATCTTTCTGTACAATTTGGAAAAAGAGTGCTTTTTGATGAGGTCAATGTTGCTTTTACCATCGGCAATTGTTATGGAATCATTGGTGCTAACGGGGCAGGGAAATCAACATTCCTAAAGATTTTATCAGGTAAGCAGGAAGCTACTTCTGGGCATGTTCATTTAGAACCCGGTAAGCGGATGTCCGTATTAGAGCAGAATCACAATGCCTATGACGAAAAACAAGTGTTGGAATCAGTTATGATGGGTAATAAACCCCTATTTGAAATAAAGACCCAAATAGATGCCCTTTATGCTGATTATACGGATGAGAACGCTGAAAAAATAGGAGAGCTTCAGGTCCAATTTGAAGAAATGAATGGATGGAATGCTGAGAGTGATGCAGCGGCCTTACTTTCAAACCTTGGAATTAAGGAAGATCTACATTACAGTAATATGGCTGATTTGGACTCCAAGCTCAAAGTAAGAGTACTCTTGGCTCAAGCTCTTTTTGGTAGCCCTGATGTTCTGATAATGGATGAGCCTACCAACGATTTGGATTATGAAACCATAAGTTGGTTGGAAAATTTTTTAGCAAACTACGAGAACACGGTTATTGTAGTTTCGCACGATAGACACTTTTTAGATGCAGTCTGCACCAACATAGCAGATATAGATTTTGGCAAAATAAACCTTTATTCAGGTAATTATTCATTCTGGTACGAAAGTAGTCAGTTGGCAGCACGACAGCGAGCTCAACAGAATAAAAAAGCTGAAGAAAAAGCGAAGGAACTTCAGGAGTTTATCCAACGTTTCAGTGCTAATGTGGCTAAGAGTAAGCAAGCTACTTCAAGAAAGAAAATGCTTGACAAACTAAAAATTGATGACATAAAACCCTCGAGCAGAAGATACCCTGCAATTATATTCGATCGCGAACGTGAGGCTGGAGATCAAATATTAAATATAGAAGGTCTTTCTGCAATTTCTGAAGATGGTGATTTATTATTTGACAATGTCGATATCAATTTGGCCAAAGGAGATAAAGTGGCAATTATTTCCAAAGATTCTCGTGCATCCACAGCCTTTTACGAAATCGTATCTGGTAATCGAAACCCGCAAGCAGGAAAATTTAGTTGGGGGGTAACTACTAACCAGTCGTATCTACCTGTTGATAATTCTGATTTCTTCAGGAATGATTTAAGTCTTGTTGATTGGCTGAGGCAATACACAAAAACAGAAGAAGAAAGAGAAGAAGTCTATGTAAGGGGGTTTTTAGGAAAAATGCTTTTTAGTGGGGAAGAAGCCCTTAAAAAGAGCAACGTACTTTCTGGAGGTGAAAAAGTACGTTGTATGTTAAGTCGAATGATGTTGCAACGTGCGAATGTTTTAATGCTTGATGAACCAACTAACCATTTAGATCTCGAAAGTATTACTGCGTTTAACAATTCTTTGAAGAATTTCAAGGGAACCGTTCTTCTCACCACACATGACCATGAGTTTGTTCAAACAGTTGCCAACCGAATCATTGAGCTTACACCAAAAGGCACCATCGATAGGTACTTGTCGTTTGATGATTATATGACAGATAAATCAATCAAAGCACAACGCGAAAAAATGTACGGTTTGGTCGAAGCTTAAAGAAAAAAACTTAAGCATTAAAATATTTGCTGTTCCAAATAGCGGGATTAAAGTTCTTACCCATGGCAAAACCATAAAACAAAACTACCGCTGCAACTGATTTGAACATAAAAAAGTAAATAATCCAAAATTCAGCTGAGGAATTTGATTTTGAAAAGAGACCATGTGGAACTAGTAAAGTGGCAAAATAACTTATTACCAATGTTACCAAAGTTAGGTTGACTATGTTCTTAAAGGGCCATACCAACAACTTTCTTAATGGATGCAAATCATTTCCCCATTTATGTATCAAATAGTAGTAACCATTTCCTATTGGAGCAAATAGTAAAGGATCATCTTTATCCGCTAGCTTGAAAAGTTTTGAGGGTGCCATTATTTTAAAGCCTTCCAGTTCCGTATTGTGCTGTTTTTCCAAAGATTTTATTTTAGAAATGGCGGACTGAGGAATAATACCTTTGAAATACTTTGAATCTAGAAAACGTAACCTGTAATCAATACAGATATTCTTGATGGTTTCTATGTGGTAGATTTTGTCGGTTTCTAGCAAATCAAATTCGAATTCATTGAAGTTTGAATTTTTACCACTTGAAAGTTTTTCTTTGATTTCGTCGTCTTGAAGTTCAGTTTGCTTTAAAATATGGGCAACTTCCTCAAGAATGCGTGATTCATTTAACTGATTTTCACGTAATTTTTTAAGCTGTAGTTCGATGTTTGTTTTGAACATAATATTTCTCTTTTTCGGTAGCCTTACAAAGGTAAAGAATTATGAAATTTCACTACATCGTTATAGTGGCCTTTGATTATGTTAATAAAATGTTAAATACGATGAACTGCATACTATAAAAAAACAGTATTGACCATAAAGTTGTTTCTTTGTCGATATAAGAGTGCATTTCATCGATTATTTGTACTATTTAATCGATACGAAACCAACGACTAACAAAACATGCTTAACTCCCGGAACACTGTATGTATCTTTTTGTGCCTTTTGTGCACAATAGTTTCCGCTCAAAACAAGTTAAGTACCGTCCCTTCCTCTTTCTATTTTAAATCTGATATTAAAGTTGAAAAGGAAGTAATTTTTGCGGATTCTGTTCGTCACAAAACACTTTACGCAGCACTCAAAGCAACTCGGCTTGATGATTTAATGAGAAACAGTGGGTCTTTCACAATTTTCGCTCCTTCTGAAAATGCTTTTTCTCAATTTACTGCTGAAGAATTAAAGGACCTTTTTGAATCTGATAACTTAAAAAAACTAAGTTATCTAATGTCCAGTCATATCGTTCCTGGTAAACTCACTGCATCAAAAATTTTGAAAGCGATGTGCAAAGGTGGGGGCAGAGCAGTTTTTACTACAATTCAAGGCAATAAGTTGACTGCTCGAATGGATGGCTTGGATATTGTTCTAATAGACAGTTTAGGTCACCGAACAAAAATTACAAAAGCAGATTTTAAAAATGATGCCACCGTCATACATGAAATTGATAGCGTAATGGTGGCCAGTATTCCCTAAAGGTACTTTCTTAACGAAGTTCGGCTTTCAATTCCTTTTCAAACGCCCTCTGAAGTTTTTGCATTGTTTTATCAATATTCTTCTCCGTTAACGTTCGCTTTTCATCTAATAAGGTAAAACTAACGGCATAGGATTTTTTTCCTTTTGGCAGCTTATCTCCTGTATAGACATCAAATAGATTTATTTCTTTCAGCAAGGAACGTTCCGCATTAAATGCTGTTTCCTTTAATCTTGCATAACTAATGTTGTCATCCAATAAAAGCGAAAAATCCCTTTTAACTTCGGGAAACTTTGATAGTTGAGAGAAAACGGTATTACTTCGATTCAATAGTTCCAAAATGGCGTCCCAATTGAATTTGGCATAAAAAACGTCAGCTTTAAGTTGACCTTCTTTAATTAAGTTTTTAGAAAGTAAACCGAGCTCAACTATGATTTTTTTATCCAATGAAAGCTGTAATCCTTCAGAAAAAATGTCGCTAAGAGATGGTTCTTCACTCAATCTACCCAAACCTAATTTCGAGATAATCGCGTTAACCATTCCCTTTAAATAGAAAAAATTACTTGTCCGTGAAGGTTCTAACCAACTTTCTGCGTTAATGTTTCCAGTTATAAAAAGTGCCAGCTGCTGTGATTCAAGGTACTTATTTTCAACAACCGAATATGTTTTTCCAAACTCGAATAATTTTAAATCAGCTTGTTTTCGATTTGAATTGTGAAGTATGGTATCCAAACCACTTTTTATCATAGAAGTTCGGAGTACTGCTAAATCTGCACTTAGCGGATTGAGCATTTCCACGCTATTCGTTTCATTTTTCGAATTACTTGACAAGCTATTGGTCATGATTTCGAAAAAGCCTCTACTTACCAATACATCAGATATAATGTTTTGCAAAATGTGGTTTTCTACCTTTTCAGTTTTTGAAATTGAAGTGGTGAATTTTTCCTTGGATTCGACATTATTATACCCGTAAACCCTTAGTATTTCTTCAATTACATCTACTTCACGAACAACATCGGTTCGATACGACGGGATTGTTAGACCCAATCCAGTTTCCGTGACATTGTTAATTTTTATCTCTAGGGAGGTTAGGATTGATTTAACTGTTTCACGAGGAATTTCTTGACCAACGAGAGAGTTTATCCTCTCAAAAGTGACGACAACTTGAAGATCTTCTTTCTTAGTTGGGTAAAGATCAACGATTTCAGAACTTATCTGTCCGCCGGCAACTTCTTTAATAAGATTAGCTGCAACCTTTAGTGCATATTCTGTGAAATTTATATCAATACCTCGTTCAAAGCGAAAAGAGGCGTCTGTGTTCAGCCCATGTCTTTTGGCTGTTTTACGTACTGTAATTGGGTCAAAATATGCACTTTCCAAAAATATCGCAGAAGTTTCTTCGGTCACCCCAGAATGAATACCGCCAAAAACGCCCGCAATACACATAGGTTTTTCGATATCACAAATCATAAGGTCATCTTGGTGTAGTTCACGTTCAACACCATCTAGAGTAATGAACTTAGTTCCTTGAGGTAATGTTCGTACTTCAACCTTTCCACCCTTTATTTTATGTGCGTCAAAAGCGTGAAGTGGTTGGCCTAAGTCGTGCAATACATAGTTAGTGGCATCTACAACATTGTTAATAGGAGACAAGCCAATTGCTTTTAATCGATGCTGCATCCAATCTGGTGACGGCCCTACTTTGATGCCATCAATGGTAACCCCGCAATATCGCGGTGCCTTTTCAGAATTTTCGACCTCTACATCCAATTTTAAAGTGCGGTTATCTACCGAAAAATTACTTGTTGAAGGTGTAATCAATTCTACATCTACCTTATTTTGCTCTAAACCAGCTTTTAGGTCTCTTGCAACCCCATAATGACTCATTGCATCTGAACGATTAGGGGTTAAGTCTATCTCTATAATCTTGTCATTTTCTATGGCAAAAACTTGTGAGCAAGGTGTTCCAGGAACTAATTTTTCATCTAGAACAAGAATGCCATCATGGCTTTCTCCCAGTCCAAGTTCATCCTCGGCGCATATCATACCATGGCTTTCTTCACCTCTTATCTTACCCTTTTTTATTTGCCATTCTTCACCTTCAGGATTATAAAGGGTTGTGCCAACCGTAGCAACCGGTACCTTTTGTCCAACTGCTACATTAGGTGCTCCACAAACGATTTGCACTGGGGAGTCACCGCCTATGTCTACCGTAGTTAATTTTAGTCGATCTGCATTAGGATGTTTTACACATGTGAGCACGTGTCCGACAACAACACCTTCAAGACCTCCTTTAACCGATTCAAAATCATCTATACCACCAACCTCTAGTCCTAAATCAGTTAGTAATTCAGCGGTTTTTGAAACTTCCCAATCAAGATTTAAGAATTGTTTGAGCCAGTTATATGAAATTTTCATTGGTTAATTTTAAAGTCAGCAAAGATAACCGTTGGTGTTATGCTTTCAAAGAGTTCAAATAGCATCTTTTTTGTGCTTTTTGTAAGTCGAACCTGATTTTTTCGATATACTTGACATCTAAAACACTGGAATGAAAAAATTCGTCTTTAGCTTATTGCTCATAAGCTCAATTATAGCTTGCAAGAATTCAGATGAAAAACAAGGACTTAAAGAAGGAACTTGGAAAGGGACAATGACACTTTCAGAAAACCAATCGCTTCCTTTTAATTTCAGTATTTCAAAGGATTCTTCCGAAAAATATAATCTTACTGTGAGAAATGCTGATGAAAAGGTCGAATTTGATGAAGTTTTTTTGAGTGGCGATTCAATAATAGTGCAGCTTTCTGTTTTTGATGGAGAGTTAAAGGGGATTTATTCTCAAGAGAAAATCGAAGGCCAATTTATAGAAGAAAGCAGGGATAGGGTTGTTCCGTTTTCAGCTACGTTTGGTGATTCACCTCGTTTTGTTGTAGGCTCACAGTCCAAAGTGAATGTTTCAGGCATTTGGGAAGTAACTTTTGATATTGATAACCCTAATGGCGGTTATCCTGCCAAAGGAATTTTCACGCAAACGGATAGTTTGGTCACTGGAACTTTTCGCACGAATACTGGTGATTACCGTTATTTGGAAGGTGTTGTTGACGGCGTTGAATTGAAATTGTCCACATTTGATGGAACCCATGCCTTCCTTTTCTTGGCAGAAGCAACTGATAGTACGCTCAATGGAACTTTTTATTCTGGCAAACATTCCATCGAAAAGTTTGTAGCAAAGCGCAATGAAGCTTTCGAATTGTCTGATTCCAATACGCTCACCTTTTTAAAGGATGGGTTCGATTCATTCGATTTTTCCTTTCCTGATACCAAGGGCGATATGATAAGCATATCGGACGAATCATTTGAAAACAAGGTGGTTTTAGTTCAGATTTTAGGAACATGGTGTCCCAATTGTTTGGATGAGACTAGATATTATGTGGATTACCTGCAACAAAATCCTAATCCAGATTTAAAAATGATTGGGTTGGCATTTGAATACGCCAAAACAAAAGAAAAGGCAATGGGTAGGGTAAAACGCTTAATAGATCGTGAAGAAATTCCTTATCCTATTTTACTCGCTCAATATGGAGGTGCTGATAAAAAATTGGCGAATGAAAAATTACCAATGCTCAATCATGTACTTTCCTATCCAACAACAATATTCGTTGATAAAATGGGTAAGGTTAGAAAAATCCATACTGGATTCAATGGTCCCGCAACGGGAGAAAAATATGAAGAATTCCAGGTTGACTTTAATGAAACAGTAAAAGAATTACTAGCTGAATGATTAAATAATCGTAGACTTGCCAAGACCGAGGTTTTCCTGTCTCCAATCTGTAGATTTCATCTCAGCGGTTCTAAACAATTCATCCACCACAGAACTCATACGGTTACTTTCAAATAAGGGGAATGATTTTTCTTTTTCAGTCATTGCTTGAACTTTCTTTTAACCTAAGCCAAACTTGCAAGATTGACATCGCTTGTCTCTATTATTTTATGGATGTCGCTATCCACAACTTCCTTTTTCTGGTCAGCAAAGCGAAGGAAGTTTTCATAGACTTTGTCTAGCTGAAGTTTAGTCAATTCATAGCCTACGTTTTTTGCACGGTAAGCCAAGGCCGCCCTTCCACTTCTAGCAGTTAGCACTATAGATGATTCACTGACGCCAACATCTGCGGGGTCAATAATCTCGTAAGTTTCACGATTCTTTATTACGCCATCTTGATGAATACCTGAACTATGCGCAAACGCGTTTGAACCAACAATGGCCTTGTTTGGTTGTACAGGCATTCCCATTTTCTCTGATACCATTTGACTGGTATCGTTCAGAAGTTTACTGTTGATATTAGTGTCCAAGTTCAAATCAGGATGCTGGCGCATAATCATTACCACTTCCTCTAGCGAAGTGTTTCCAGCTCTTTCACCAATTCCGTTTATAGTACATTCTATTTGCCTTGCCCCGTTTATTACACCGGCAATTGAATTTGCAGTTGCAAGACCTAAATCGTTATGACAATGACAGGACAAAATGGCCTTCTCTATACCTTTTACATTTTCTTTTAAATACTTCATTTTTGCCCCGTATTCCTCAGGTAGGCAATAACCTGTCGTATCAGGGATGTTCAATACTGTAGCCCCTGCCTTGATAACTGCCTCACAAACCCTAGCTAGGTACTCGTTATCCGTACGACCGGCATCTTCAGCATAGAACTCAACATCTTCGACAAATGATTTAGCATAGCTCACTGCAGCAACTGCACGCTCTAAAATATCATCTCGATTTGATTTGAATTTGAAGTTTATATGGGAATCTGACGTTCCGATGCCTGTATGAATCCTAGGTCTTTTGGCATGCCTAATGGCATCAGCTGCAACTTCAATATCCTTTTTGACTGACCGGGTCAATCCACAGACAGTAGCGTTTTTGACCAACTTTGCAATTTCACTGACAGAATTAAAATCACCAGGGCTTGAAATAGGGAAGCCTGCTTCAATAATGTCTACTCCAAGCTCATCTAGTCTTTTTGCTATAACTAGCTTTTGAGTGGTATCCAATTTGCATCCTGGAACCTGCTCACCATCTCTCAATGTAGTGTCAAAAATATGTACCCTATCTTTACCCATTATAGTTGGTTTTTGCTAATTCTTACGAATGTAAGATTATGGTCTTACGATTGTAAAATAGGGGTGAAAACTTTACAACGTTAAATAGGTAATGAGTCTATTTTTTAGACTGAATTTCAAGAAGATAGCTAATTGTTTTTACGATGACAAATAACCATTCCGACCCCCTGTTCGTTTTGGTAAAATCGCTTTCGAAATCAGAAAAGCGACAATTTAAATTGTATGTGGGAAGATTGGGCGTCAATTCTGACGCAAAATTTCTGGCCTTATTTAATCTTTTAGATAAGCTGAAAAGCTATGACGAGTCTCAGATTCTTAATAACGGAATTGTCAAAAAAGCGCAGCTATCTAATTTGAAGGCCCATTTGTACAAACAGTTGCTCATCAGTTTACGTCTAAATCCAGTCAACCAAAATATCAGGGTTCAAATACGGGAACAACTCGATTTTGCAACTATTCTATACCAAAAAGGACTTTACAAACAAAGCCTTAAGTTGTTGGAAAAGGCAAAAAACTTGGCTATTGAACATGAAGAGAAAAACGTAGCCTATGAAATTGTTGAGCTCGAAAAAGTAATTGAAACACAATATATTACCAGAAGCATACCTGCCAGGGCCGAAGAGTTGGTGCAACAAGCAAAGGAGCTTTCGCAGCATAATGTTTTGACAAGTAAGCTTTCAAACCTTTCGCTTCAGCTTTATGGAATGATGTTGAAAGTTGGTTATGTTCGAAATGATGAAGATTTAAAAAATGTTAGGTCTTATTTCGAAAAACAACTTCCCAACATCAATTTGGTTGAATTGGGTTTTCGTGAAAAATTATGGTATTACAAGGCTCATTTGTGGTATAGTCTATTGACCCAAGATTTTCTTTCATCTTACAAGTTTGCAAGTAAATGGGTGGATCTGTTTTATGATAATTCAGAAATGATTTCGCTTAATCCAGTTTTCTTTTTAAAGGGAAACAACTATTTATTGGAAGCTTTGTTCTTCATTAAGTACGCCACACAATTCAAAGGCACCTTAGAACGGTTAGAGGGAGTATTGGAATCCGATGCTTTCCCTAAGAATGACAACATCAACTCTTTGGCGTTTTTATATTTGAATTCCAATAAGCTGAACCATCATTTTTTGGAAGGAACTTTTCAAAAAGGGCTTTATTTGGTCAATATCATTGAGTATGGAATTAAGAAACACAAAAACCGTATCGATGAGCACCACGTAATGTTGTTGTACTATAAAATAGCTTGCTTGTATTTTGGCGTAGGAGACAACAAAAATTGCATAGAATATCTGAAAAGAATCATCAATAATAAAAACTTGAAAATGCGTGAGGACCTCATGTGTTTTGCGCGAGTTTTAAGTTTGGTCGCACATTATGAGGCAGGTATGGACTATCATCTTGAAGTTCAACTTAAGAGTACGTATAAATTCTTGCTGAAAATGAATGACTTACATGCAGTCCAAGAAGAAATGATAAAGTTTCTCAGAGGATTGGGTGACATCTATCCTAGTGACTTAAAAAATGAGTTTCAAAAACTCTATGACAATTTGAAGCAATATGAAGACCATCCTTATGAAAAGAGGGCGTTTTTGTACCTGGATATTCTTTCATGGTTGGAGAGTCATTTGCAGAACCGGCCAGTAGCTGAAATCATTCACGAAAAGGCGTTGGCTGTCACACGATAATTTGTTGATTTGAGTCTTAATAAGGGTAATCTCTCACATTTTTTTGAAATTAATCTAGCCATGATCTTGGTGGGTACATCAGGAGCTTTGGGTAGGTATATTCAATTGGCTCCTTCATTGACTATTTGTATTCGAGGGATATTGGCATTTATGTTGCTTTGGGGTTATTGTAAATTTCGAGGTATTACTCTCAAGATTGAAAGGGGGCATCGGCTCCCGGTTATTTTAAGTGGCCTTTTTATGGGAGCTCATTGGGTTACATATTTCTATTCCCTGCAACTGTCAAATGTTGCAATTGGGATGCTTTCACTTTTTACCTATCCCGTAATAACGGCTTTCTTAGAGCCACTTATTTTAAAAACAAAACTACAGCGTGTACATCTTTTTTTAGGGTTTTTGGTTTTGGTAGGGGTTTATTTTTTGGTTCCTGATTTTGATTTTGGCAATAGCAGCACCTTGGCAGTGTTAATTGGCCTGTTCTCAGCTGTCCTGTATTCATTACGGAATATTATTCTAAAAAAACGGGTTGCAGAATACAATGGTTCCAGTTTAATGACTTGGCAAATGGCTATAGTAGCCATCGGCTTATTTCCCTTCTTTTTTTGGGAAGATAGTGGTCAAGCTTTATCGCAATTACCTTGGATTTTTACTTTGGCTTTAGTTACCACCGCCATTGGGCACACGCTTTTCTTGAAGTGTTTTCGGTATTTCTCAATAACCTCAATTAGTATTTTAAGTAGTATCCAGCCTATTTATGGTATTCTCTTAGGAGCTCTTTTTTTGAAAGAATTTCCAAGTCTTACAACAATAGGGGGTGGGGTTTTGATTTTGTCGGCCGTAGTGATAGAAAGTTACAGAAATAGAAAAATTTCCTAATTGGAAAAGCCCGGGGTTTGCAAGTTCATTTGAGGAAGCAACCCGCTTGTAAATTTTTCGAATTCCTGATTTTTTGCCAATTCACGAACCTTCATAGGGTCAAAATTGCCACTGAAATATAGAAAAGAACCAAAAGCATTATCGTTCTTATAGACCAGTATTTCCTTTACAACATCCTTTTTTTCACGAATTGAAACAATGTTTCGTTTCAAATCATCATTCTTACGAAATACCTCTATAAATGAATTAGAAGCAAAATTATCCATTTGAGAGTTTAAGAATCTTGTTTGAGAATCACTGGCGCTAGGAAACTGCATGTAGCGTAAGTCCTTTGTATTTCCGACCATACTTTTCATCTCTGGAGAAATTTCACTTAAGAGCGAAAACATGAATTGTGGTACCCTAAAAGCAGTGACTTTATCATCATTTTTATGTGCTTCGTAAAATCCGTCAATAGAATTGTAACTACTGCAAGACGCCAATAAAAACAGGAACAGAAGAAAAAAGAATTTTTTCATGAGATTGTGTTTGACCGAAATGTAACAAAAAAATACTCCATGAGATTACCCTTTCAAAATATGGATTTTAAATCTGTCGTTTCTCCCTTTTAAGTTCACTACCTCGGTTTCAAATTGTTCATCCGTTATTATTCGGCTGATATTGGCGTATACTTCGTCAGAAACAATAAGATTAGATTGGTATTTTTTGTTGAGTTGCTCTAATCGACTCGCGATAATAACCGGGTTTCCTGTTATAGAAAATTGTTTACGACTATCATTGCCAACATTACCAACGACTACATCACCAGTGTGAAGCCCAATACCAATTTCAAAGTTTCTGATTTCTTTTTTTAAAATTCTACCTTGTAAGGCCTCTAAAATTTCAATAGCCGATTCAAAGGCTCGAACACAAAAATCTTTTTCTTTGTTCCCAATTCCAAAGGTGGCCATGAATCCGTCACCCATCAGTTGATTAACCATTCCACCATTTTTTTGAATACTGTCCAACATCGGTCCAAATGCCTCGTTTTGAAATTCAATTAATTTCTCAGGGCTTAATACCTGAGCAATTTTTGTAAATCCTCGAATATCAAGGAACAATACACAAACGGTATTCGACTCTCCACTGTATTTATCACCGGCTTTTAATAGTTCGTTGGCAGCTACATCTGAAACTTGTTGTTGTAGTAATGTTGTTATTCGCGATTCGGCCTGTTTCAATTTTACATTTGCCACATCTAAATCGGTATAGGCTATCGTTAGTTTTTTATGTTTTTTGCGCTTGGACAAAAACAATGAACCACCAATTATTGCGCTAACAAGAGCCAATAAGCCTATTATTAGATAGGTTCTTTTAAGCTGGATTTGCCTTACGTTTTCAGCCTTTGATTTTTCAAGTTTAAGGGCAGCTATGTTCTTTTGCTGGGTTAATAGGGTAATCTCATTTTCATTGATCTTGTTTTGGGCGATGGCAGCAATACTATCTTCGAAAAGTTTTTGGGTAACTTGTTGGTAAAGATCATAATACCGTAATGATCGATTAAAGTCTTTTTCGTTTTCGAACTTTTTAGCAAGACCTTGATATTTTTTTTGAACATTCTGCAAAGAATCTCGAGAAACCGATGACAGGTTGCTGAAGTTTGGTATTACTTCTTCCTTAGTAGAACTAGGATTTTTTTCCTTCAACACTTCTTCAAGATATGCTTGTCCGGTTTTGTGCATGTTCAAGCTATCGTATAGTGTGGCAATCTTTAGTCTTAGCTTATTAATCTCAACACGTTCTCCAGAGTTTCTGTAAAGATTTATGGCCTCTTCATAATTTGCTATGGCCGCAAGAAAATCGCCACTTTCTTCTTTGCTAGTGGCTTGGTTAAGTTTTGACTTAAGTCTTAGGTCGTTCGACTCATTTCTAATGGCTTCGCCCACCTTTATTTTAGATAGCGTTCTATTTATAAATCCTGATTTAATTTCTCCCAGGGCATCCAAGGAGTCAATTTTGAAATCATAATCCATAATTCTTTTATGCAGCATACTGTCTCGCAAAAAGGATTGAACGGATTTTAATGCTTCTACATTTTTTGCAAACTCGAAGTATTTGCCTCGGCTTAAATTGATAGTTGCCATTTGTTCATAGGCCTGGGCAATACTAGAATTGGTTGGCAAGGAATTGTCTTCATTCTTAAGATTGTCGGCCAATGATGCTGCTTGTTTGGCATATCTCAATGCTTTTCTTTCATTGAGTTCTTGGAAATCTGAGGAAAGTTCATTGAGCATATTAAGTTTGTCCACTCCATAAATAACACGAAGCTGTTTTTCTTTAAGCTCCAAATCAGATTCGTTTATTTGAGCGTAGGAAAAGAATGATCCTATTAAAAACAGGAAGAAAAACCAAAAACGAAGAGTTATTGACAAACAGATTTTCATCAAATAAAAAATACAAATTAATCCACACATGTATCCCAAATAACATCATGGGGTGGGGGAGCTAAAAATTGTACTTGTTCTTTTTTTACGGGATGTTCAAAGGCCAGATATCTTGAGTGTAAATGAATACTACCATCTTTGTTACTTCTATCGGCACCATATTTTAAATCTCCTTTGATAATTGAATTGATTGCGGAAAGTTGGGCCCTGATTTGATGGTGTCGACCTGTTTTTAAATCAATTTCCAATAAGAAGTAGTGATCAAGCTTTTTCAGTATACGATAGCTTAAGATGGCCTTTTTGCTTTTAGGCACTTCATTTTTATGAGCGTATGATTTATTCTGTTTTGGATTTCTGACAAGCCAATGAACAAGTTCGTCCTTTTCTTTGGGAGGGGCATTTTTAACCACGGCCCAATACGTTTTTTTCGTTTTGCCTTCAGCAAACAATTTGTTGAGTCGGGGTAAAGCCTTGGAGGTTTTCGAGAAAACAACAATACCCGAGGTTGGTCGGTCCAATCGGTGAACAACACCCAAATAGACGTTTCTGGGTTTGTTGTATTTTATCCTTATGTATTCCTTGACTACATCGGCAAGAGGAATATCACCCGTCTTATCACCCTGAACAATATCACCAGCACGTTTATTGACAACAATCAGGTGATTGTCCTCATAGAGCACTTGCAAATTAGCGGGAGTGGAGTGTTGGTCCAATTCAGACAATTAGTAACTCTCGTTGGTATTCGGAAAATCTTTTGATTTTACATCGGCCACATATTGGCCAATGGCTTTTCCCATCTCATCGTATAAGTTCAAATAACGACGTAAGAAGCGTGGATTAAACTCATGTGTCATACCCAATAAATCATGAACGACCAAAACTTGACCGTCAACACCTCCGCCAGCTCCAATACCGATTACTGGTATAGAGACACTATCGGCAACTTCCTTGGCTAGATTTGCTGGAATCTTTTCCAAAACAATCCCGAAGCATCCTACTTTTTCTAAAAATTTGGCATCTTCTTTTAACTTTTCGGCTTCAGCTTCTTCTTTAGCTCGTACGGTATAGGTTCCAAATTTATAAATGGATTGCGGTGTAAGTCCCAAATGCCCCATAACCGGAATGCCTGCCTGTAAAATACGTTTTACAGAATCTTTTATTTCTACTCCTCCTTCAACCTTTATTGCATGGGCACCACTTTCTTTCATAATTCGAATTGCAGAACGAAGTGCTTCTTTAGAGTCACTTTGATAACTTCCAAAAGGAATATCAACAACAATAAGCGCCCGTTTTGCCGCTCTTACTACCGAACTTGCATGATAAATCATTTGATCAAGGGTAATGGGCAACGTTGTTTCATGACCGGCCATAACATTACTTGCAGAATCACCAACCAAAATCACATCTACGTTGGCAGAATCGACAATTTTGGCCATTGAAAAATCATAAGCAGTCAACATGGAGATTTTTTCCCCATTCTGTTTCATTTCAATTAGCGATTTGACTGTAACGCGCTTGTATTCCTTTTTTGCAATGGACATTCTTATCGGGTTTGACGCTAAAAATAAGCAGATTTGGTTAATTTGTAGACGAATCAAATAATGGAAATCATGAAAAACAAACTGTTGATTTTAAGCCTTGCACTATTTGCCAGCCAAATCAATCTTGCGCAGGATTCTGAAAAAGAATCTGTTAAAAAAGTAGTGGAAGGTTTTTTTGAAGCCTTCCACAAACAGGATTCCATGGCCATGAAAAGTTATATGGGAGAAAATGTAGTATTGCAAACAACGGGCAGAAATAAAGAGGGTAAAACCATGTATCGAAGTCAACCCATCGAAAAATTGTACGAATCTATTGTATCAATTCCCGATAGTATTTCTTTTGAGGAAAGGCTAACATCATGGAATGTACAAGTAGATCGAACAATGGCCAATGCTTGGGTGGGTTATGAGTTTTGGCTAAATGATAAATTTAGCCACTGCGGCATCAATTCGTTTCAGATGGTGAATTTTGATGGAGAATGGAAAATAATCTACCTTATCGATACTCGGGGGAAAGCGGATTGTAATGTAGAATAGAAATCTGTCTAACAAAAAATCAAACCAATAAAATGAAACTTCACAAAGTAATTGCGACACTTAGTTTTTTTGTAGCGTTGTCAATAAATGCACAAGATCAGGTTTACGAGCTGCGTACCTATGAAATCGGTTTTTTTAAAAATGCCGATGTACTGCTTAATTATTTCGAAGATGCTCTTATTCCCGCATTGAACCGACAAGGGGTTGAAGGTATAGGTGTTTTTGAAGAGACTAGCCAGGCTATGCCAAGGAAGATTTACCTCTTATTACCTTATCCAACCATATCGGCATATCAAAACTCAGTTGATGCTTTAGAAGCAGATGAAGCTTATCAAACTGCTGCGAATAGCTATTTGAAGGCAGCACCGAACACTATGCCATATGACCGTTTTAAATCTGACCTAATCAGTTCAACCAAAGGATTCCCATCCTTGCAGCCCCCTGCTGAAGGAAAGGATTTTTTAGAGCTCCGTATTTATAACAGTTATAATGAAGATGCATTGAGACGAAAGGTAAAAATGTTCCAAAGCGAATTTGCAATATTCAAAGACGCCGGATTGGGCATGGTCTTTTTTGGCTACAACATTGCAGGCGACAATATGCCGTGTTTAACCTATTTGCTTGCAGTTGAAGATATGGATGCCCACAATGAGGGATGGGCAAAATTTGTGCAACATCCCCAGTGGAAAGCTTTGCTTGCAGACCAACAATACGCCAACTCAATGAACGAAATTGTCAGGGTATTTTTAAAGCCTCTGGCTTTTTCACAACTTTAGACTAAACCCGGTAGTCTTATTTACCATAGTTGGCTTGCCATTCCTTTACAATTTCTGGTAATTCCGCTCCTTCTTCAACAAAAATTAATGATGCTGAATTCATGCAATATCGAAGGCCGGTTGGTGCTGGGCCATCATTGAATACGTGGCCGAGATGCGAGCCACTGCCGCTGTCAACTACCTCAGTGCGCACCATGCCATGACTTCGGTCTACAATTTCTTTTACTGCTTCTACGTCAATTGGTTGGTAAAAGCTTGGCCATCCGGTACCTGATTTAAATTTATGCTCAGAACTGAACAAGGGTTGACCGGTTGCGGCAGAGTAGTAGGTTCCTTTTTTCTTATTGTCCCAATAGGCACCAGAGAATGCGTATTCTGTTCCCTGCTTTCGCAAAATATAAAATTGCTCTTGGGACAGCTGCTGTTGCCACTCCGCTTCTGTCTTTTGAATAGGATAGCTATTTGTATCTTCTTTTTTGTTACCTGTTTGGCAAGAGGCATTGAAATACACCAAACTCAACATTAATAGTATCGATAACCTCATGGTTTTTCTTTTTCGTTTAAGTAATTAACAATCTTTTTTGTAAAAATATGGATAACCCTTATCAGAGAATTATAAAACTTTGTTATAAGTCGCGCTATGTTCAATCACCTAACAGGATAATCAACTTATGGTGTGGCCTTGCTTTTGGATAGCTTTTATTCTTTTCTAGTTAAATGACCAATATTTCGGTAAGGATAGGTAGTACAGCTTTGTTTTTTCCTTCGTTACATTTATACTCTTTCAAAGTAAACTATTGATTTTGGTAACCCTCATCTTGTTGGTCGAGTTTTAGTCTTTGAATTTTTTATTCATTACCAAATTCTCATAGGTATTGACTTCCATAGGAAAATCAACTCTTCCAAGCGTTTGATATCCCTGTCTTTTGTAAAAGGCGATGGCCCTTGAATTTTTGGTATAGACTTCAAGGTTGAGTTCTTTGGCTCCATGTTCAACCACTGAGCGTTCAACTTCTTTGAGCAAACCATATCCCACTCCCTTACCATAAAATCGTTCCAAAACATACAGTTTGCTCAATTCGGAAACTGGTTCTTTTCTAATTGGACATCTGCTGTTGTAAATAAACTCAGCAACCCCAATTGGATTACTGGTGTTGTAAGCAATTAACAATTGGTTCGGCCCTTTTTTAATAGTCTTCTCAATTGATTCGGGTGAAAATCTCGTGGTAATAAAATTTGCAAATTCGTACGTCACTCCATCCACTGCATACGTTTGAATGTAAACTGTTTTAAGCAGTACCGAGATTCGTAACGCATCTGAAAGATTGGCTTTTTCAAATGAAATACTATTCATTTTTCATTCGGTCTTTCCATTTCTGCAAAATATCCTTTTCCCTTTGCATCAAAGACTGCTCCCCAGATAATATATTATCCCTTCTTTCTTGAGTTACTGCATCTGAATACCACCACTCTTTGGTCGCCCCGACAGTTTCAGATAAAGACCTAAAAGAAAGACCTGCAGCGATAGCCTTACTGTTGTCACTTTTTGACATGCCTGCATATTGCGGTAGCTGAATTACCCAAGGTTGAATTCCAATCAGCCCATTTTCTTCTAAAAATTTGGCATCGTCAATTTGAATATAATTTACTGGAGAATTAAAGCACGCATGTATCCCATGAACAAAGGCATTTGTAGTCATTTCAAATCCAGGGCCGGATCCATTGTACACTCCCGCTGCTTTAGCTTCCAATAACCGTATCATCCATTCGGCCAAATCGCGTACATCGATATACTGGACAACTTCATCACTTTTACCAGGAATAATGATATCCCCACCCTTTTCCAAACGTGTTACCCAATAGGGGAAACGGTCTGTTCTATCCCCTGGACCAACAATTAAGGTAGGCCGAACAATAATTGAACGTTCCGCTCCAAAGACATCCATTGCAGCGATTTCTGAAGTGGCCTTCATTACCCCATATTCATAGGTTCGCTTTTCTTGTTCAGAGGCATCAGCAGGGATTTCGGTTACAACTTTCCGAGATTCAGAAAAGTCATTTCCTGTATAAGGATAGTATACACTTATGGAAGAAGTGTACATATAAAGCTCAACATTATCGACCAACAAATTGGCGGTATCTTCAGTCCACTTTCTTCTGCGCCCAGAATTGTCGATGACCACATCCCATTTTCTATTTTTTAGCGCCTCAAGGTCGTTTTCACGATCACCTATAAGTTTTTCAATTTTAGAAAACAGTTCTTCATGAATCTTTGGAACAGTTTTGCCACGGGTAAAAGTGGTGACTTCATGCCCTCGTTCTAAGGCATATGCTATTTGATGGGGCCCTAAAAAACTGGTGCCACCAAGAATGAGGATTTTAAGTTTTTCTTCTGCTTCTTCAGTTATGGCCTTTAAAGCACTAAATGGGTTAGTTGGTAACAATGGTGTGAGCCCAACTAGCATGCTATTCTTTAAGAATTTTCGTCTCGTTTTTTCCATATCCATTATTAATTTTATTGGTGTGTTTCTCGAGCATGTACAATGTACTAAAACCTGAATGGTTTCTGCTATTTATGGCTGCACAGAATTTACCAATAATTACTCTTGGAATATATAGTAAGCTTCTTCAATCATTATTCGCCGCGCCAATAGGTTATGAGGTCAATTTTTTTTAGTGGTTCCCATTCTCTGGTTATTTCAAACAAATCGAAAGCTTTATAAATTTCTTTGGTGGTAAATAGATAAAAATTAAAATAATCAGGTGAAGCCTGGCTTAAATCCAATTGAAATTTCTTACCGTAATTCCTTTCAATTTTATTCTCAAGATTTGAAATCAGTGTTTCAGCATTTTTAAAGTTTTGAAAGTCATCGAATTTAAATTCAAATTTTCCTTCAAATTCAATCCAAGTTTTGGGTTTATGGGCCAGATATTTGGAGTCTTGGTTAATTGAATCTAGATAAAGCAAGCCTTCTTTTCGATTTTCGAATTTCTTGTATGTCCTAATTATCGGTTTAGTTTTTCCTATGAGATAGGATAATAAACCTATATCAAAGTCAAACGAACCGATTTTGGTGACCAATTCCCTACATTCAATATTTAGCGAAAAGCTATCTAAAACCTCACCGTTTTTTACCAGATAAAAATTGTAATCATAACCACATTCATAAGCGGGTAAGTATTTATTAAATCTCCAGTTTTCTTTAATCCATTTTAAGGCCTCAAGGTCATCAATGTAGAATTGTTTCAAAGAGTCTACTATTGGAATTTTATTTACAGCAAAAGAATATGAACCTATAAATTGGTAATCTCCAGAGGCCAAGTCATAGTTTTCAAAAGGTGCATAAAACTGATCTTGGGCATGAATACTAAAGCAAAATAAAAGGAGAATAAGGGTAAGCTTCATTACCTAGCCATTTTTTTGAATTGTTAAATCAATTTTTCACATTACAATTTAACCAATCTTAACCTAATCCATCCTTTATCAACAATCACTCAAAAATACCCCAACGGCCAATCCACCCTCAGAAGTCTCTTTGTATTTGCTACTCATATCTTTAGCTGTTTCCCACATCGTATTGACCACTTTGTCCAATGGAACCTTTGCTTCAGTTGGGTCAGTATCCAAAGCCAATTCAGAAGCGTTGATGGCCTTAATCGCCCCCATACTATTCCGTTCAATGCAAGGAACCTGTACCAATCCACCTATGGGGTCACAAGTAAGGCCTAGATGATGTTCCATGGCAATTTCGGCAGCCATTAAGACTTGTTCGGGAGTTCCCCCCATTAATTCGGTCAGTCCTGCAGCGGCCATTGCCGAAGAAACGCCTATTTCTGCTTGACAACCGCCCATGGCAGCGGATATGGTGGCTCCTTTTTTAAAGATGCTCCCAATTTCACTGGCGGTCAACAGAAAGCGTTTGATATCATCAAAATCTCCATCATGGTTCTCTATGACCAAATAATACATCAATACCGCGGGGATGACTCCAGCACTGCCATTAGTGGGTGCTGTCACCACGCGACCAAGGGAAGCATTGACTTCATTAACGGCTAGGGCGAAACAACTAACCCATTTTAAAATCTGTCGAAATTTCACCTCGGTATCCCGAATGCTTTCCAACCATTCTTGAGGGTTGGAATAGGGGGTAGCGCCTTTTAATTTTTGATGCATTTCAAAAGCCCGTCTTTTTACATTGAGCCCTCCGGGAAGTTTACCCTGAGTATGACAGCCCGTGTACATACATTCCAACATTGCCGTCCAGGTGCTTTTAAGGCCTTCAGTGATTTCAGATTCGGAACGTAAGGCAAGTTCGTTTTCCCAGACAATTTCTGAGACAGTTTTGCCCTTTTCCCTGCAGAATTTTAAAAGTTCATCCCCAGTTTTGATAGGAAATGGAAATTGCTTGAACAGTTGCTTGTTTTCTTGTGCATTTTCCCGCTCCTCCTTGACAACAAATCCTCCGCCAATAGAGTAGAAGGTCTCAGATATGATAGCCCCATTATTCAATGTTGCATCAAAACGCAGTCCGTTCGCATGAAAGGGTAGAAATTTACGGTCGAAAACAATGTCGTTGGTAAAATCGAAGTCAATGGAATTCTCACCGTTTAAAGGCAACATGCCTTTATTTTTTATGCCCTCAATTATTTTGTCAATGTTGTCACAATCAATTGTGACAGGATCTTCCCCTGATAATCCCAATACTACGGCAATATCCGTTGCGTGCCCTTTTCCTGTGAGCGAAAGAGAACCAAATAAGTGAACTTGAACAGCGTTAACATCACTTAAAACCTCAGCTGTATTCAATTCTTCCAACCAGCGCTCAGCCGCTCTCCAAGGTCCTAAAGTGTGTGAACTTGAAGGGCCAACGCCTATTTTAAGCATGTCAAAGACACTAATGCATTCCATTGGTAGGATTTTGTTTCAAAGATAACCCGAATGAAAATTCCAAATGACAATATCCAAATCACAAAATTAAGTGTCAGAACCTCCCTCAAAATAGTTGGAATTTGAGATTTGAAGTTTGGGATTTTACCACTAACTGTCAGCTTGTCATATTTCTACCGATGGCACGGTCATTGACATTAGTGAAGGGATTTTGAATTAGAAATTGACAATCTTAAATACAGAACATGAGTAAAATTATAGGTATTGATTTGGGTACGACGAACTCCTGTGTTTCCGTGATGGAAGGAAACGAGCCAGTTGTAATTCCGAATGCCGAAGGTAAACGTACTACACCTTCTGTCATCGCTTTTGTTGAAGGTGGGGAAATTAAGGTTGGTGACCCTGCAAAAAGACAGGCGGTGACCAATCCACATAAAACAATATATTCCATTAAAAGATTTATGGGGAACAAATATTCCGAGTCGTCCAAAGAAGCGAATCGGGTTCCTTATAATGTTGTGAAGGGTGATAACGATACACCACGTGTTGACATTGATGGTCGTTTGTATACGCCACAAGAATTATCGGCCATGATTCTTCAAAAAATGAAGAAGACTGCCGAAGATTATCTTGGGCAAGATGTAAGTAGGGCCGTAATTACAGTACCTGCCTATTTTAACGATTCACAACGTCAGGCCACAAAAGAAGCTGGTGAAATTGCTGGCTTGACCGTTGAAAGAATCATCAATGAGCCAACTGCGGCTTCATTGGCATATGGTTTGGACAAAAAAGATGCAGATCAAAAAATAGTAGTTTTTGATTTCGGTGGGGGTACCCATGACGTTTCCATTTTGGAATTGGGTGATGGTGTTTTTGAAGTATTGGCAACTGATGGGGATACCCATTTGGGTGGTGATGATGTAGATCAAAAAATAATTGATTGGTTGGCCGAAGAGTTCAAATCTGATGAAGGTTTGGATTTACGTGAAGATGCTATGGCATTGCAACGTCTACGTGAAGCGGCTGAGAAAGCAAAAATTGAATTGTCTGCTTCTACCCAAACTGAGATTAACTTACCATACGTAACAGCTACGGCTTCAGGACCAAAGCACTTGGTTCGAACATTGAGCCGTTCGAAGTTTGAGCAGTTGATTTCCGATTTGGTAAAAAGGACTATTGAGCCTTGCGAGACTGCATTAAAGTCAGCAGGACTTTCAAAGAGTGATATCGATGAAATTATTTTGGTCGGTGGTTCTACGAGAATTCCAGCAGTTCAAGAAGCTGTTGAAAAATTCTTCGGAAAGAAACCTTCTAAAGGCGTAAATCCGGATGAGGTAGTAGCTGTTGGTGCTGCGATTCAAGGTGGTGTTTTGACGGGAGACGTAAAGGATGTTTTGTTGTTGGATGTTACCCCACTTTCATTGGGTATTGAAACCATGGGTAGTGTTAACACCAAATTAATCGAGGCTAATACCACAATCCCAACAAAGAAGTCACAGGTATTCTCAACAGCAGCAGACAATCAACCTTCGGTTGAGATTCATGTATTACAAGGTGAGCGTCCTATGGCTGCGGATAACAAAACTATCGGTAGATTCCATTTAGACGGTATTCCGCCTGCACCAAGGGGTACACCTCAAATTGAAGTGACCTTTGATATTGATGCCAATGGTATCATAAAGGTTTCCGCAACTGATAAGGCTACTGGTAAATCTCAAGACATTAGAATTGAGGCTTCTTCAGGATTAACCGACGAGGAAATCCAAAAGATGAAAGCTGAAGCTGAAGCCAATGCTGAAGCAGATAAGGCTGCTAAAGAAAAAGCGGACAAATTGAATGAAGCAGATGGCATGATTTTCCAAACGGAAAAGCAGTTGAACGAGTTTGGAGATAAACTTTCCGATGATAAGAAAAAGCCTATCGAAGATGCTTTGGAAGAGTTGAAGAAAGCTTACGAAACCAAGGATATCGCGGTTATTGAGCCAGCTTTGGAGAAGATAAACGAAGCTTGGAAAGTCGCCTCTGAAGAAATGTACAAGGCACAGGCCGATGCTGCACAAGCTGGTGGACCTGAAACTGCAGACAATGGAGGTTCAGCTGGAAGTGGCGGAGCCGCGGAAGGTGACAATGTTGAAGACGTTGACTTCGAAGAAGTGAAATAATTTCGACAACGAAAATTGTAAAAAAGCCCTGATTTGAACATCAGGGCTTTTCTGTTTTCTGAATGGTCCGTAGCGCCTTTTTAATGATGTAGGCCGTTTCTTTTGTTTGTGATTCCTTTTGCCAACGACTACAGACTTCAATTACCCATTCCGGTTTTGATTTACTGGCATCGTTTAACCAATTCCCAACCGAATCTCGGACATATTTGGAAGGGTCTGATTTCAACGGTTCAAGTAAGGGAAGTCCTTTCGCTGGATTTTCTTGAAAAGCTTCGATTTTCTTAACCCAAACGCCCACAGGTCTCATTGCTTCAGCTACAAAACGACGAATATTTTCATCTTTGGATGTTGTCCATTTTGATAATTCCGTTACGCATTCCTCCAACTGCTCGTTCATTCGATCCTTACTGGCAAAAATCACTACTTCGCGAACACCAAAGTGTTTGTCTGCAGCGTAGAATTTTGATATGTTCAACAAGGTGCCTATCTCGTCCTGCAAAAGACTTTCAGCCCAACAGGCCCAACACCGCACTACATCACTGGTATGAGACTTTAGATATTGGTAAAAGCCATCATCCGAAGTAAGCTGGGCAAAAGTCTCTCCTATAACCTTTGTATTGCTATTTGCTGTAGGCTTTTTTTGGGAGTTGATAGCCTCTTCGAAGCTGGGTAACCAGTTTACTTTTTCTGTCTCTTCCAAAACTACTTTTAATAGGGCTTGCTGGTCTATAGCTAACCATTCCATTAAATTGGCTGTTTCAATTTTGCCCTGGTTCAAATAATCCAGAACCTCTGGATTTATGTCCTTCAGGCTTCTGGCACCTTTTCTATTTTTAATGTGTTCAGGAATCATGCGACAAAACTAGTGGAATTATGTAAGTATTTGAGCTCCATTCCTACCAAGATAATAGCACAACCAAGTTACTAAAGAACCCATCCAATAATGTCAAAATCCCTATTGTTTATTCCAGATATTTCCGGCTTTACCAATTTTGTGCAAACCACTGAAGTTGAGCATAGTCAGCATGTGATTTCTGAATTGTTAGAGGTGTTGATTGCTGCAAATACACAACAACTTAAGTTAGCCGAAATAGAAGGTGATGCCCTATTCTTTTTTAAGGAAAATGAGATTCCTTCGCAAGAGAAGATTTTGGCTCAAGTAGAAACGATGTACACGGCTTTTTATAGTCACCTAAAGATGTTGGAAACCAACCGTATTTGCCCGTGTAATGCCTGTGCCACCGCACCTAAACTTCAATTGAAAATAATACTGCATTGCGGTGATTTACAGTTTTTAAATGTACAAGGGAATCGAAAACCCTTTGGTGAAAGTGTTATAGAGGCGCACCGACTTCTCAAGAATTCAATTGAAGGTGACAACTACATTTTGATAAGTGAGGCTTTGGCAAAAGAAATAAAGCTTACTGAACACTATGAAAGTGCACTTTTTCAGTTTGATAGGGGAAGCGATAAATATGATGGAAAAATAATTAACTACCTGCATGCGAACATAGATGTAACCTTGTTGAAACTAAGGGCTTTTGAACCACCGATAGTTTATCAACCTGACATGCCCCCGAATTTTACTAAGACAGTCATTATTGATAGAAGTGCTTATGAAGTTTATGAAATGCTCTCGAATTACCGTTATCGACATCTTTGGGTTGAGGGCGTTGACGAGTTCGTATTTGAAGAAGATGAAGTTACACGAGTGGGTACTGAACATACTTGTGTCATCAACGGGAAAAGTTTTGACTTCACCACAGTCGTCAAACCGGTAGCTATGGATCAATTAAATTATGGGGAATTGACCTTTGACCCACCACCGGTTGAACGTATGTACCAATTCTTTACGTTAAAACCATTGGGAGATGCAAAATGCGAACTCCATTTTGAGATTTACTGGAAGACGAAAACACCATTTCAAAAGATGCTCATGCTGATAGGAGCCAAAAAACAAATTATTGCTGCTTCATCGCATTCTGTTGAGAATTTGGTCAATCTTATGAATCAAGAGCAATTGGTTTTATCATGAACATGACATTCGTCATATTTTGAACGAGCTGGCTAAGGTAATTTTGATTTGAAATTCAAAACAAACAAAATGAAAGCTTTAGCAAATATTCAAAGAGACTTTACACAGAACATATCAGGGTATTCCTCATTGGGAATAGTTCTTTCCACTTGCCTTGGTTCAATCGCTATTTTTCAAGCCCTAACATTGGATAATAGACTCCTTTCGATGCTTTTGGTCTTGGCTTGTGTGGCTATATGTAGTATACATAATGCTTCAATATTAACAGTTCAGAAGCCCATTGTAATTTATCGTTTGCTGGTAACTAGTGTGGTATTTAATCTATTGGTGATTCTGGGGTTTATCATTTTTTGAATGATATTCAAAATCATTGGTCTTTCATTGATTGAATAAAGTTGAAAACTTGACCTGAAAGATTTTTCATGTTATCCACCAAAAACTCAGGTTGCACCAGATTACTTTCCAATACCGATTTTCTAGTGATGGAATTGGTAACGGCAAAAACAGGAATTTTGGCAGCTTTGGCTGCCTTTATTCCATTTACGGAATCTTCTAGCACCAAGCATTCATTCGACCTAAGCTGGAGTTTCTCTATCGCTTTTAAATAAATTTCGGGGTTAGGCTTGCCATTTTCGACATCGTCTTTGGTAAGAATTAAGTCAAATTTATCGTAGATACCTATTACCGATGTTACCTTTTTGGCCTCTAACAAATGTGACATCGTAGCCAGTACAACCTTACAATGTTTTTCTTCGGCAATTTTTCGAAAAAGGCCGAGGGTATCTTCACAGAAATGTTCAGATAACATATCCACATCTTCAAGTATTTCATGATATATTTCCAAACGTTTCTCAATAAGTTTTTGTTCAATTTCAAATAATGCTTCGGTCTCAAGTGAACTCTTAAATTCAATTTGAAACTCTTTAACTAAACCCTGCAACACTTTTTCTCTAGAAAGACCCACCAAGTCTCCAAAAACATCCAAAACATCTTCTTCAGATACCATTCTTTTAGTCAATAGGTGTGTAGCCTGGGCATATGACCTTGCCTTCAATTCTTCGGTTTGAATGAGTGTGCCATCCAAATCAAAAATCACTGCTTTTATCATATTTCAAAATTAAAGGAATGGATTTCCTCATTAGAATCTTCCGCATTAAATTAACGCGCTCAAACAATTAAATTCAAATTAATAATGTCATCCAACCCAAAAGACCGAGAAAAGGAAATTGCTGCACTTGAATCCCTCAAATACATTAAAGACGGTATGAAAGTGGGTCTGGGTACGGGCTCTACCGCTGCCCACATGGTGAAGGGTTTGGGAAGGTTGGTTGCAAATGGTTTACAAGTAGTTGGTGTGCCATCTTCAGATGCGACAGAAACCTTGGCAATAGAGGTGGGTATTCCTTTGACTACACTCGATAAGGCGAAAAGATTGGACGTTACTATTGACGGTGCGGATGAATTTGATGGCAATTTTCAGTTGATAAAAGGTGGTGGTGGGGCATTGTTAAGAGAGAAGATATTGGCCTATAATACGGATATCAATATCATCATTGCAGATGCTGCCAAACAAGTTGAACGCTTGGGTAAATTCAAATTGCCAGTAGAAACCATTCAGTTTGCAACGACAAGTATTTCGAAAATTCTTGAGGAAATGAGCTTGTCACCAATCTTAAGAATGAAAGCTGACCAACCCTACACTACAGATGAGGGTAACTTTATTCTCGACATTGATATCTTCGATGTAGATGATTTAACAACCCTAAACACTAAGCTTATTAGTATTCCAGGGGTTGTAGAAACCGGTCTTTTTTTAGACACAACAAGTATTGTTATCGTTGGGCAAGGTGAAACAACGAAAACATTGAAAAAGTAATTTTTCAAAATATAAAAAGGATGTATATTTGCACCCGCAAAAGGAGGAATGGCAGAGTGGTCGAATGCGGCAGTCTTGAAAACTGTTGAGGGTCACACCTCCGGGGGTTCGAATCCCTCTTCCTCCGCAATCAAGCGCTAGGCTTGAAATAAAAAAACCACAGAGTTTACTCTAGTGGTTTTTTTATTTAAAGACTTCAGCATTTGCATAATGCTGTATGAGGGATGCACGAAGTGAATCCCGAAAAGCCTTAGCGGTAATGAGCTTTAATGTTTGGTTTTGTTCTTAAGGTATCCACGAGAGAAACCGGTTAATCCTACTAGAATCTGATAAGGATTTTTTCTTCTTCTAAATTAACATTGAAAGTTGTTGGTTGTATAATTCCAGAAATTTTAAAATCAATGAATTCTTTTAGCAGATTTTATCATCTCTTTAAATCCCTATCTTCGATAGCTTCACAAAACCGCTCAAATAAAATCAAAGAAATGATGAATCGAACACTACGCTTTTTTCTAATTAATTCAATTCTACTTTTAAGTATACAGGGCACTGCCCAAACGTATGCCAAAAACGGAATGGTAGTTTCTTCAGACCGAACCTCGTCTGAAATTGGGGTGGAAATACTAAAAAAGGGAGGTAATGCTATTGATGCTGCTATAGCCACTGCATTTTCTTTGGCAGTTACACATCCCGCAGCAGGAAATATTGGCGGTGGTGGTTTTATTGTTTTCATGAACAGAGATGGAAAGGTCACCACATTGGATTTTCGAGAAAAAGCACCGCTCGCAGCTACTCCTGATATGTATCTTGATGACGACGGTAAAGTGATTGAAGATAGCAACCACAAAACGGCAAAAGCCATTGGGGTGCCAGGCACCGTAGCTGGACTTTATATGGCGCACCAAAAATATGGCAAGCTCAGCTGGAAAGAATTGGTACAACCTGCCATAGACCAAGCGGAAAAAGGTTTTCCATTTAATTGGTCCCTCTACCGAGCAGCAAACCGATTTCATGAGCAAGAAGATGGTACTGAGTTTATGAAGAACTATTTTCTTACTAAGAAGGGAACCATTCCAGAGCCAGGTGATTTATGGAAACAACCGCAACTCGCAGAGACTTTGAAATTAATTCGAGATAAAGGTCGGGATGGTTTTTACAAGGGTAGCACAGCCACGAAGATTGCTTCTTGGATGAAGGAAAATGGAGGATTGATCACTAAAAAGGATTTGAAAAAGTACGAGGCGATAGAACGCAAACCAATTCAAGGAAATTACAAGGGGTACGATATTTATTCCATGCCGCCACCAAGTTCTGGCGGTGTTGTTTTAGTTGAAATGATGAACCTCATGGAACTGGCCGATTTCAAAAAAGCAGAGTTCAACAGTGCAGCACATTTACACCTATTGATAGAAGCCATGCGCAGGGCATATGCGGACCGTGCCGAACATTTGGGCGATCCAGATTTTAATCCGGATATCCCGATTGAGAAATTGACCTCAAAAGCGTTTGCGCAAAAAAGGTTTGCAGGCATTGATATGTCAAGGGCCTCGGTTAGTGATTCAACTAAATACGGCCATCCCTATGATGGTGAAAGCACAACCCATCTATCAACGATGGATAAATTTGGTAACGCCGTATCCATGACCTATACCTTAGAGTACAGTTATGGGTCAAAATTGGGCTCCACAGAGCTGGGTTTTATTTTCAATAATGAAATGGGGGATTTTAATCCACAACCAGGAATCACAAATAGTAGGGGACAAATAGGGAGTCAGCCAAACCTAATCGCTCCCGAAAAACGAATGCTTTCAAGTATGACACCGACCATAGTTGGCAAAAACGGAAAACCATATCTGGTTATTGGTAGCCCTGGTGGGCGCACCATCATCAATACCGTTTTTCAGACCACCTTGAACGTATTGGAATTTGAAATGCGAATTGACAAGGCGATTGAAGCCTTGAAAATTCATCACCAATGGTTACCTGACCAAGTGGTCTACGAAAAGGACCTTTTATCACCCGATACTCGAAAAATACTTGAATCAATGGGGCATACCTTTCGTGAACGCTACAATATGGGAGCGTTGATGGGTATTACCTATGATTCTGACAAAAAATTAATGACCGGAGCCTCAGATGCCGCCCAACCTGATAGTGGTGCTTCTGGATATTGAATTCGAACAAGTTTGCCTATGGTTCGAAAAAAAGCTTCACTAAGGTGAAGCTTTTTTCATTCCTATTATGCTAAACAAAGAATTAATCTGCCTGAAATTTATAGTGATAACACAAGAATAAAAACCTTGAAGTCTAAAAACTAGATGACTTCTTTAAGCACATATTTTAAAGAAAACTGAATGTTTTAGTTTTGGCATGCATCTGGAATATCCCTCGTCACGATTTCCCTTGAGACCAAATGACTAATTACTGAGGTACCTCTAAGTGTTATGTCGATAAAATCAATACCCACCTCATTTACTACTCCTGAGAATCCATTAAAATTGAATTGCGACATTATTTCCAATCCACTTAATTTACTTCCATCTTGATAATTTCCACGAATCTCATATTTCTGAACGTAGGGTATTCGAATGTTCTCATACTTTTGATAAATATCAGCAGCAGTTGTTCCTCTGCCCGGCGGAACGGTAATCGTTCGTTCTGAAGCGAGTTTAATGCTTTCTGAAGTGGTCGTTTCGTTGGTTTCTGTCCTGGTTTCAGTTGTGGTATGCCCAACACTTAAACCAGCTGTTACCGATGCAGTTACCGAATTTGAAGCACCAAAAAATTGTGTATTGACACTGGTTTCAATTGTTGACGAGATTGTTGTTGATAAACTGGCTTCAACCGATGTAGCAACTTGAATGGATTCAGACCAAGAGTAGGTATCCGTTCGGGTCAATGACTCGGTTACCCCGACAACATCTGTTAAGGGCCCACTACCACAATTTTTGAGTGCTGTATTGTAAGCTGCAATTGTTTGTGATGGTGGAAGTATTGGCGCCAAAAAACTCGTTTTTCGTGATTGGATACTCCAGTCGATTTCAAAGTTCAAGATTCTAAAATGGGATGGGTTTTCTACTACTTGAGAAGTAATGGATGCTAAACTTGCTGAGGCGATCAACGGAATATTAGTGGTTTCTGGTGCGATAACGAATTTTCCGGTATCCACTTTTTCTATTTTAAATTGATAATTGGCGCGACTAGCAGCATCTGGAGTATTCCCGTTATTGTTCGAGTAATTGGCCTCTGATTGTACATTTAAACGATTGTTGCCATCCATATATAAATAATGCTTTTTAGCCCCATTTGGATTGTAGATGTTGAAAATGTTGTTTTCAGCATCTACCGTTTCAAATCTAAATCTAGTGAATGGGATTGTCTCTTGCGTATCGTTTACATAATCTAAATCCTCACTTGACCTAACTTTAACTTCTGTCGCAAAATTTGTGGTTGAAGTGCGTAAAGTGGCAGAAGGAGCACCAAATACCGCGGTTAAATCGGCATTTAATATTTGTAAATAGTAGTCCACTTCAGGATTCAAGACTATGGGGTTAATATCAGCTTTGGTAGAATCATCTACTTCAATTTCTTCAGGGCTCGACATCAAAGAATACCTGGTGCTGGTATAAACTGCGAGAACTTCTCCAAGTTCATTTTCTACGGTTATTTTAAGGGCAACGCCATCCTCCAAGCCGTTTTTCTCAGATTCCGATAGGTCTTTATTTTCGAATGAAAAGGTGGCCAGAAAGGTGTTTTGGTCTATTTCTACTTCATAGTCACCGGCCTTATCTCCTTCCAAAATGGAAATAATGGCTTTGGTAGGTGCATATCCCTTTTGTTTTAAACTCCGTACACTTATTCCTAAACCCAATTGGCCTTCGTCTCTTTCGTATTCATCGGTATCAACATTTGATTGTGTTTCTTCCAATTGCCCCTCAGGATCAATAGGTTCAGAAGTTTCATCTTTACTGCAGGCCATTGCAATAAGTAACACTAACCAAATTGAATACCTGTTAATTAATTTTAAATCTACTTTCATCACGAATTGTTTTGTGGATTAAACTTGATAGTTGTTCTGTGTGACCTGCCCGGTATCGGTCTGCAGCCCTTATCCGAGCAAGACCACAAAACTGGTTGTCAACTTAATGACATCACAAACCTAAATCGCTGATATTGAGAGTTAAAATAATAGAGGTGGACAACTGGTGGACACTCATATAATAATTATGGGACAAGGAGTGGACAGTGTTTCCGTCCGCCGAATTTTAAAGGCTTAATACGAGGTCTTGCAAAGAATCCTCAGATGTAATATCGAGTTTTTTTCGAAGACGATATCGAGCTTTTTTGATCCCTTCTTGTGATATATTTAAAATGTTGGCTATCTCTTTTGAGGAAAGATTCATTTTTAAGAGTGCCAAAAGGCGTAATTCATTGGAGGTTAATTGAGGGTATTTTGACTTAACATTGCTATTGAAATCTTTATGCACTTCCTCAAAGTATCGAGCAAAATTTTCCCAGTTGTTATCGTCCTGTAAATCAAAATTAATGGTTCGGATCAATTGTATATAACCATTTTTTGAACCGTCTTCATCTATTAGTTCGGCTGCCTTTTGTTTTAAACCTGCCAATACTTCATTCTTTTTGGCCAAGTGTAGGGCATGTGTTGTCAATTCCTTCTTTTTAAAAGCCAATTGGGCATTTATTTTTTCTTTTTCCAGCTTGCTACGCTTTAGTCTTTGATGTATTCCATAAAATCCAAATAGCGACATTATCAACAAGCCACCTAATACTATTTTTTGCAGGGTGCTGATTTCTTCCTTTTGTTCCAAAACCCTAATCTCATTTTCCTGCAAAGCGATTTGTTGTTCTTTCTCCTTCGTTTCGAATTCAGTGGTCAATCGTTGTATTTCCTTACTCTTTGAAATATTATAGACGGAGTCGTTGATACCCTTATGCAACTTTAGGTCTTCTAAAGCTTTTTGATAGTCTTTAAGCAATCCATAAGATTCGTAACGTTGGTAATATGCGAGTGAAAGATCATCTAAATTACCAGTCGAATCTGAAATTTTAATCGCCTCATCGGCTAACGTAATTGCCCTTTGGGGTTCACTTAATTTATTATAAGCATTAGTTAAGCCGTTCAAGCCCCAAACGAGATAAACAGGATTTTTTGTAACGGTCCTTGAGTGGGTAATTGATTGTTTTAGAAAATCAACTCCTTTATTCAATTCATTTTGTTCCACATATAATTTTCCGATGTTAAAATTTGTAATTGAAATAAGGTCGTTAGCTTCAATTCGTTCAGATATTTTCAGACTTTTCTTGAGGGAGGTCAATGATTCCTCATAGCGTTTTTGAAAGAAAAAGGAATTGCCAAGGTTGTTTAACAAATTAGCCTCGGCACGCATAAACTTTCCTTCTTTAGCAATTTTTAGAGCTTTTTCGGCGTACAGGTCCGCATTTTCATCATCGATTATGTAGTGGTATAAATTTGAGATAGTAGTGTAGCAATCCAATAATAATTGCTTGTCATCTAAATTTTTGGCAATTTTCAGGGCATCAAAAGCACTTTTAAAACCTTTGTCATATTCGGTCAAATGACGATAAGTACTCGCTTTAAGGTCGAGATATCTCGCTATTAAAAATGAATCCTTTTTGATATTGGTATGATAGTCTATTTTTTCATTGACTTCATTTAAAACCTGTTGATGATTGCCCTTTTGGGAGGCAACTTTTAGTAGGTGAAAGCTCACCATATCTTTGGATTTATGGTCCTTTAATGCCTCAAATTTTCTTGAAGCTAGTTTCAAGTAATATTCAGCGGAATCATTTTTACGTAACAATTTGAAGTACTTTCCCTGCTGTAATAATGAAACTGCAATTCCTTTTTCAAAACCAAGTTTTTCGGCCAAAAGGAAACCATCTTTTGCAAATACCAGACCTTTGGTTGGGTTAAGCTTGTAATATTCCTCAAAAATGGCCGCAGCCGTTTTTACTTTGGAAGTGTCATCAATCTGCGAACCATAGGTTTCAATTAGAATATCCAACTGCTCATTGGTTTGTCCAATAAGTTTGGTAAAAGAAATAAGCAGAAATATTAAAATATAGCGAACAATGGTTTTCATGGTGCTCAAAGGGTTATAACCAACTCTTGTAAGGAGTCGTCCGTCTCTATTTTTAGTTTTTTACGTAGTCGATATCTGGCTTTTTTGATTCCTTCCTTTGAAATATTCAAAATGTTGGCAATTTCCTTCGAAGAGAGTTCCATTTTTAATAAGGCCAACAGGCGAAGCTCATTTGAGGTCACCTGTGGATATTTAGCCTTTACATTTCTATTAAAATCCTTATGTACGGCTTCAAAATATCGTGCAAAATTCTCCCAGTTGTTATCATCCTGTAAGTCAAAATTGATGGTTCGAATCAATTGTTGGTAGCCATTCTTGGTATCGTCAGTTACTTTTAATTCTTCCGCTTTTTGTTTTAGACTTTCCAAGACTTCGTTTTTCTTGGCTAAATGCAAAGCATTGGTTGTCAATTCCTTCTTTTTAAAGGCGAGTTCAGCATTTATTTTTTCTTTTTCTTGCCTGTTGCGCTTTAATCGTTGCCACAACGCATAAAAAATTATCATTGAAAACACTAAGGCAACTACCAGTAATATCCGTTGTAAGCTTCCGATGGAGGCTTGTTGTTCTAGAACGGTAATCTCCTTTTTTTGCAATACTATCTGTTGTTCTTTTTCTCTTGTTTCGAACTCCTTTTTTAAATGCTCAATTTCCTTTGATCTTTCGATATTGTAAACACTATCATTTATAGTCTTATAGCGTTCAAAATCTTTGATTGCTTTATCATAGAAACCCATAGCCTCATAAGCTTGAGAACGATCACGATAAGACTGGTAAAGATCATCTTTGTTTCCTATGGAATCCGCCAAAATAATGGCTCTATCCAGATATGGCAATGCCTTTTCTGGCGTACGTAGCTCTTCCGTGTAGACGTCTCCCAATCGTTTTAGTGCCCAAGATTCAGATAGTGCATGCTGCGAAACATACCTTGAATGATTTACAGAGCGTTTCAAAAAAGTTATTCCTTTCTGTATTGCTCCCAAACGAATATGGGTCTTACCAATATTAAAAAGGGTAATGCCAATCAATCCTTGATTACCAACCTCTTCGGAAAAACTTAAGCTTTCTTCTAAATACCTTAAGGCCAGTTTATATTCTTCAATAACATAGTAGGAGTTCCCAATATCGTTAAGTGCATGCCCTATTTTTCTTCTATTATTTTGTTTCCTGTAGTATTCGAGATTTTCCTCTTTTATGGCTATCGCTTTCGCTTTATCATTGGTGTAGTGATAAAGGTTGCCCAAAATACCCTTAACTTTTACTATCTCAGCGGGTAGTTTGAGCTGCTCTGCAATTGACAAAGCTTTTAGTGCTGATTCGAATCCCTCGGCATAATTGGTCTGCCGCGTATATACTTTGGCCTGAATATTATAAAGCCTTAAGAGAATCAGCGAATCTGGCTTTGGTTTGGAATAAACTGACAGTTTTTCATTAATACGTGCTAATGCCCTATTATAATTGGGTTTCACATAATCCAACTGTATCAAATCAATGAATACTAATCCTTGATGGTGTGGGTCATCAAGTTCTTTGTAAATAACAAGGCTCTTTTCAAAATACTCATTGGCAGCATCCAGTTCACGGGCAATGAGCAAGCTTTTTCCCATTCGGTGGTTAGATTTGGCAATTCCTGATTTGTAACCTATTCGTTGTGAGATTTCCAAGGCCTTTTGAGCATAGAAATCAGCCCTTTTAGGATTACTTTCTAGATAGGCTTCATACAATGTATGAGCCGTTTGCACTTTTAGGGAATCCTCGACTTGTGCAGCATAGCTGGTTAGTAAACTATCCAATTTTTGACTTTGCTGTGCAATTGTACCCGTGAATACCAAAAGAACTAATGCAGTGACTACGTGAAGGGCTCTCATGGTGGGATTGGTTTATCTATTAAAAATAGAAAATCTATTCAACCATTTGACAACGAAATAATTAAAAACAATAATCCCCACCTAGGTGGGGATTATTACTAATTAAGTTTGGTTTATTTGAATTAGTCAATTCCGAATTCCACGCCTAGCGATATAATATCCCAAGACCCCCCATCTACAGAGACGCCCCGAAAAGCTGCAACAATATCAATTGTCTCGCTAACAGCGTATTGTGCTCTTGGAGAATAATAAAACCCACCATCGTTGCCGTCATCAATGCCTAAGGCATAGCCAAGGTCAAGACCAATTGTAAATTCTTCCGAAGCATGGAAACGACCAGCTGCACCTATTGGTAAAAATTGTATGTCTTCAACTGAGACAGAACCAAAACCAGTATCGAATTCATCTCCAAACGAATGCGAATAACCCAAGGTAGGCCCAGCTTCAAATTGATCGTTTATCTCAAAAAGATATCCTAAATCAATGGCAATGGCGAATGTTGCAAAGTCACCCGCATCTCCAATAGGAAGTCCAGCGGAAAGACCTGCTTTAAAACTTCCTTGAGCTTGCAACCCAGCAATACCCAATACCAGTGTTAAACAAAGAATACTAAATTTTTTCATTGTAAAGGTTTTTTGATTATTCATTAAAAGTAAACATATTTTACGAATATGATTTTTTATAACAATATATTTTACGAATAATTAAATTTCAATGTTTAAGTGAGAATGACATCTTCAAAGGTTCAGTTGAAAATAGTGCTGATATTAATTGAGCTAGGTGTATTTTTGAAAGAAGATTTAAACTTTTGGTATGCCAGGATTCGAAGCTTTTGGTGAATTGGAAAAAAAACAGGTTCAAGATGTATTGGACAATGGAGTTTTAATGCGGTATGGATTTGATGGTATGCGCAATGGCCACTGGAAAGCCAAGGAACTGGAAGAAGCCGTAGCTAATCGAATGCAGACTAGTTTTTGCCACACCGTAAGTAGTGGTACTGCTGCTTTAACTGTCGCCTTAGCGAGCGCAGGCATTGGGGCGGGAGACGAGGTCATTATGCCAACATTTACTTTTGTCGCCAGTTTTGAATCCATTATCGCTTTGGGTGCAGTTCCAATATTGGTTGATGTAGATGACACGCTAACCTTAAAACCTGAGGCAGTTGAAAAAGCAATTGGACCAAAGACCAAAGTGGTCATGCCGGTTCATATGTGTGGTAGTATGGCGAACTTAGAAGCCTTAAAATCCATTTGTAAGAAGCATAATTTATTGCTCTTGGAAGATGCTTGTCAGGCCATTGGGGGTAGTTACAATGGCAAACCCTTAGGAAGTATTGGCGACCTGGGTTGTTTCTCTTTTGACTTTGTAAAGACCGTAACATGTGGAGAAGGGGGAGCGGTTATAACCAACAACCAAGACTTTTATGAGAATGCCCATATGTATTCCGACCACGGTCATGACCATATCGGAAATGATAGGGGAGGAGAGGCCCACCCTTTCTTAGGCTACAATTTTCGAATTTCAGAGTTGAATGCTGCCGTTGGTTGTGCGCAGGTTAACCGTTTGGATGAGTTTGTGGGTATTCAAAAAAGGAACTACACCATTTTACGAGAAGCACTTTCCAAGATTGAAGGAATTACATTTCGACGTGTACCCGAAGGCGGAGAAGAGAATCATTCGTTTCTGAATTTCTTTCTCCCTTCTGAGGAATTGGCGCGAGAAGCTCATAAGAATTTGGGACAAGCAGGAGTTGACGCTTGTTTTTATTGGTATGACAACAACTGGCATTACTATCGCAAGTGGGAACATCTAATTCAAAAAGTAGCCCTTGGAAAACTACCCGAGGCCGTATTGGATCAACTTCCAGACTATTCCAAAAGTGATTTCTCTGAATCAGACCATTGGGTTGGCCGAAATATTTCTTGTCTAATAAAATTGGGCTGGCCCGAAGAGGAAGTTCGGGAACGCGCGAAAACAATGTTTACTACACTGAGTAAAATAACGAAATAAGAAGACTCAATACCCAACATACTCAACAATCTCCAAACCATATCCAACCATTCCAACCCTACGGGTTTGTTGCGAGTTAGAGAGCAATCGAATTTTTGAAATGTTTAGGTCATGTAAGATTTGTGCTCCAATACCAAAGTCTTTGGCGTCCATATCAATCTTTGGAGCTTCTGAAATCCCTTGTTTTTGTAGCTCTTTGAATTCGCTTAAACGGTCCAATAATTCGTTGCCCTGTTGACTTTGGTTAATGAATACCATTGCTCCTTTTTCTTCATTGTTTAAGGTCTCAAACATCAACTTTAATTGCTTGTCCGGGTTTTTGGTCAAGGTCCCCAGAATATCGTTATTTACCTGACTGGAATTGATTCTGGTCAAAACGGGTTCATCTACCGACCATGATCCTTTGGTCAAGGCTATATGCACATTGTCGTTGGTGGTTTGTTGATAGGCTCGAAGTCTAAATTCACCGAAACGGGTGTTGATTTTGAAGTCTTCTTTCTTTTCAATAAGACTATCATGCTCCATTCTATAGGCCACCAAATCTTCAATTGAGACCAATTTCAAATCGAATTTTTGGGCAACCTCGAAGAGTTCGGGTAAGCGAGCCATGCTACCGTCTTCATTCATTATCTCAACTATAACACCTGCGGGTTTGAGTCCAGCCAAACGCGCAAAGTCGATGGCCGCTTCAGTATGTCCAGTACGTCTAAGTACGCCACCTTCCTTTGCAATCAAAGGGAAGATATGTCCTGGTCGTGCCAGTTCATGGGGTTTGGTCTGATTATCGACCAAAGAAAGAACAGTTTTGGCCCTATCTGCAGCAGAAATACCTGTGGTTACGCCATTGCCCCTTAAATCAACTGAAACAGTAAATGCCGTTTCGAGGGGGTCTGAATTATGGGTTACCATCTTGCCGAGACCTAAATCTTCACAGCGACCTTCAGTTAACGGGGCACAAATAAGTCCACGTCCATGGGTTGCCATAAAGTTTATCATTTCGGGGGTGGTAAGCTCGGCAGCGGCAACAAAATCTCCTTCATTTTCTCGGTTTTCATCGTCAACCACAATAATTACTTTGCCTTGACGAATGTCCGCTATGGCTTCTTCAATCGTATTCAATTGAATTCGCTTGTCAGCTGTTGTCTGCATCATCTTTCTTTTTCTTGAAAACTCGTGTAAATCCATCCAAAATATTGCCAATACTCATTAATCCTTTATCAGCTGTAGCCCGTCTAGTCAGTATTATACTAAAGGGAAACATAATCAGCGTTGAAAACCAAGCGCCTATCATCGGTAGCATGTTGCCTTTTTTTGCATAGTTTTCGGCGAATACACCTAAAAAATAGTAGGCCAAGAATAGAACAATGGCAACCACCATTGGCAGGCCAATACCACCTTTTCTAATTATCGCCCCTAAAGGTGCACCTACAAAAAATAGAATTATACAAGAAAATGCCAAGGCGAATTTCTTATGCAACGAAAGAATATGTCGGTTGTAAACTTCATATCGTTTGCCCAATTCTTCTTTTTTTCCACGAATACTGTTCAATACGTTGCCCACAGCGTTTTTTGCATTTTCTAGGACTTGCGTTTTTTGCCATTCCGGTAATAGCGATGCCAAATCAACATCTTTTGCTACCACAACAGTGTCATTTATGGTCTTTGTTTCAACTTTGCGTTTGTTCAAGGAGTCGCGGTCGCTGATTAAAAAAGCCCCCATTCTAGAGGTAATGTTTTTGGAAAAGGCTTTTACTTGGTTGATGTTGTTTTTTCGCAAGGAATCAATATCCTTTCGGAGCCTCACAACATTTTTCATTTTGTCAGTGGTGATGTCTGATTCTGCCTCTAAATCTTGATTGTTCAGTTCTGAAATGTCAATGTTCTTTATATAGGTTTCGAACTCTGAACGAGCGAACGGATGCTTCCGTTTGTTTTTGTTTGATTTTGGCTGTACCTCTTCGTAATAGTGCCCATCTTTAAGAACTAAAGAGATCAAATCAGATTCCTCACTACTTATCAGTTCACCCTCCTTGGCTTTAATGACCGTAGTGTTTAGCGAATTCTGCTTCTGGTGGATGATGATGTCTTTTAAGAACTGATCATTATCCCCAGCTTTTTCGCTGACCTTCATATTCATGTCGGCACCTTCAATGTCGCTAAAAACACCCTCTACAATTACCGCTGCAGGTTTTACTTTGGCGATGTTCTTACGCATATTGAAAATTTTCTGCTCTGAAACAGGAATGACATTGTTAGCTAGAAAAAAAGTAGCAATACCCAGTATGGTTACGAATACGACAATACTGCGCATCGCTTTTTGAAGCGAAATTCCGGAAGCCTTCATGGCTGCAAATTCATAATTTTCAGCAAAGGTGCCGAAAGTCAGTATTGAAGATAAAAGTACCGTCAGCGGTAATACCTTATCAAGTAGGGAAGGGGTAAGGTAAAAAAGGAATTTGCCAATAATAATGAGGTCCAGATCCTTGCCTGCTAAGTCATCAATAAAAAGCCAGATGGTCTGGAAAATAAAGATGACCATTAAGACGGCAAAAGAACCAAAAAAGTTATAAAGAAAACGCGATAAAACGTATCGGTCAATTATGGGCAACACCTGCTGAATGCATTAATTCTTAATGATATAATAGCCTTCATTCTTGTATTTGGCTTCGTCAAAAGTAAATAAGCTTTTTGACAAGGGTTGATTGGTTTTGAAAGAATTAACGGTGATGGTCGTTTTGGTGCCATTTTTACCGGTTTCAATCAACTTGTGAATATGTTTTGTTTGTGTGTCAACACCCAATAAGATTGACTTAATCTCGGTATTACTATCAATTGGGGATAATTTGATGAACTGAATTTGCCTTCCACTACTATTTTGAAGGATATCCCAAGCATAATTATGACCGGTTTTATAAAAGGTCAGCATTTTAGAAGGAGTGACGGTTTCATCATTGTCTATTTGATCTTCTATTGTTACTTCTTCATTTTCAGGCACTATGGTGTATAATTTTTTTCCATCAAAAAGTTGGGTAGAACCAAATAGATTAGCGAGGTAGTTATCCCCCTTCAATGTGACATTACCATTGGTTTCCTGTTTAATTCCTGCCTCGCTGTTTTCTAAGGAGTAGGTAAAGTCAATTTTGATGTTCTCGTAGGAAACGACCTTGGTGTAAACTTCATCTAATAGCGTTTTCGCCTTTTCTGAGTTTTGCGCATTTAGAGTGAATGCGAATGTGAATATGGATAAAAAGAAAAGTACTTTTTTCATTATGTGTTTGTTTCGTTTTGCAATAATAGTTCTAAACTGTGCATATCTGGTACTAAAACCTGTCTGGCCTTACTTCCTTCGAAGGGACCGACGATACCTGCAGCTTCCAACTGGTCGATAATTCGACCGGCACGGTTATACCCTAATTTTAATTTTCGTTGGATTAGGGAAGCCGAACCCTGTTGTGCAATTACTACAACTTCTGCAGCTTCACGGAATTTTGAATCCCTATCCGAGATATCATAATCAACTCCCGTGCCAGAATCATCACTACCGACATATTCTGGTAATAAATGTGCGTCAGGATACGCCCGTTGTGAACCAATATACTCTGTAATCTTAGCAACCTCAGGGGTGTCAACAAATGCGCATTGCAGTCGAATTACATCGTTGCCCTGTGTAAACAACATGTCACCTCGACCGATTAACTGATCAGCACCTTGTGAATCTAAAATGGTTCTGGAATCAATTTTTGAAGTTACGCGAAATGCCACCCGAGCCGGGAAATTAGCTTTAATTATTCCGGTTATGACATTGACCGACGGTCTTTGTGTCGCAATAATCAAGTGGATACCAATGGCCCTTGCCAATTGTGCCAACCGCGCAATAGGTGCTTCAACCTCTTTGCCTGCAGTCATGATTAAATCGGCGAACTCATCTACGATTAGAATGATGTAGGGCAGGAACTTATGGCCATCATTTGGATTTAATTTTCGATTTCTAAACTTGGCATTGTATTCCTTTATATTTCGAACCATTGCCAATTTCAATAATTCATATCGCTGGTCCATTTCGATACAGAGCGAGTTCAGCGTATTGATTACCTTGGTATTATCTGTAATGATAGCTTCTTCAGAATCCGGAAGTTTTGCCAAGAAATGCCGTTCAATTTTATTGTAAAGTGTCAATTCAACCTTTTTAGGGTCGACGAGTACAAATTTGATTTCTGCAGGATGTTTTTTGTAGAGCAGGGAGGTGATAACCGCATTTAAACCTACCGATTTACCTTGACCTGTTGCACCAGCCATTAACAAGTGGGGCATTTTGGCTAAATCGACCACGAAAGTCTCATTGCTGATGGTCTTACCGAATGCAATGGGCAATTGCATTTCTGCCTTTTGAAATTTGCTCGATGAAATTACCGAACGCATAGAAACAATTGTTGCGTTCTTATTTGGGACTTCAATTCCGACAGTACCTTTCCCTGGAATTGGTGCTATAATTCGAATGCCCAATGCTGCTAAAGAAAGGGCAATATCGTCTTCTAAGTTTTTGATTTTGGAAATTCGAATACCGGCCTCAGGAACAATTTCGTAAAGCGTTACAGTTGGCCCAATGGTCGCTTTGATTTGCGAAATTCCAATCTTGTAATTTTTAAGTGTAGAAACAATTTTGTTTTTGTTCTCCTCTAATTCTTCTTGGTTGATGGTGATGCCACCTGAAACTCCGTGGGGGTCCAGAAGATTTAAAGGTGGAAATTTGTATTTGGCCAAATCAAGTTTTGGGTCATAGAAACCGTATTTCTTCACCAAATTGTCGGCTTTGATATCGGTAACCTCCTTTTCTTCAACAACCTCCTCAACCTTTAAGGCAATTTGTTCTTCTTCAATTTCAGGAAGGTTTACATCGAGACCTGCTTCAGGATTGACGGACGGAATGTCTTTTTTATGGGTATATGCATCATTTATGGTCAGACTTGGACCGTCAGGAGCCTTATCCAAATCAAATTCCACTGTTGGATTATCTTCAGAAAGTACAGTTTGAGCTGTTTTCTTTTCTCTTTTTTGCCGAGGTTTTCGTTCCGGTATTTTAATCCCTGCTTCGCGAAAATAATTTCCGATGGCTTCTGGAGAAAAATTAAACAATCGAACAGAAACTACGACCAACATAAAAATCAGGACTAGAAAAATTCCTATCCTACCAATATAGTCTTGCAGAAAGTCATTCATCTCATAACCTACGACACCGCCTAATAACGGTTTTTCGAAGAAGAAAAAGCCTAGTGAAATGGAAATCATGATAACTGCCAATAATCCCCATATCCATTTGCTCCATAACTTTTTGCTATCAAGGCCAAGAAATAGGTATAGACCTGTTATTGCCAATAATAGTGGAAAGACAAAAGCTGCTAAGCCAAAGCCTTTGTACATAAAAAAGTGACTGACAGCTGCTCCGAATTTATTCAATAGATTTTTTGCATTGGCATTTCTATCGGAAAATTCGGTAAGCAAGCTTTGATCAGCTTGCCAAGTGAAAAAGTAGCTTAAGAACGAAAAGAAAAGCGCTATGCTCAATACAATGAGCAAACTCCCAAAGATGATTTTATTTTGTTTGGAAAAGGTGAAACCCGAAGATTTCTTCTTTGCAGTTGTTTTCGCTTTCGATGTTCTGCGCTTCTTGGCCATTTAGCGTTTACTTGGTTTTTAAATTTACGGTTACAGTCCTTAAATAGTTGTTAGTGCCATTATTTTTGGAATGTATATAATGAGGCCAATGAGCACGGCAACAAGGCTCACAATCATTACGGCACCTGCCGAGATGTCTTTTAGGAAACCAATTTTTTCGTGATGGTCTGGGTGCACAAAGTCAGCCAGTTTTTCAATTGCAGTGTTCACGCCCTCAATACCCATAACGAGACCAATGGCAAAGAATTGTAACATCCATTCGGTATTCGAAATTTGTAAAGCGAATCCTATAATGGTCATTAAAATAGCGATGCCGAATTGCACTTTAATACTGGCCTCGGTCTTTACCAATAAAAGTGCGCCTTTAAGTGCAACTTTTACACCCTTGATCCTATTTTGCAACAAGGTTTCCTTAGGCATCCATTAAGGCTTCTAACGCAGCTTTATAATTGGGTTCGTCAGCAATTTCAGCTACCTGCTCGGTATGCACAATCGTTCCTTCGGTATTAAGGACTACAATACATCTTGAATGTAAACCCTTAAAAGGGCCATCGGCAAATTCCAATCCGTAACTCTTTCCAAAATTTCCCGATTCAAAGTCTGATAACATTTCTACATTCTCAATGCCCTCAGCACCACAAAATCGTTGTTGGGCAAAAGGTAAATCCCTAGAGATACATAAGACTTTAGTGTTTTCGAGTTCAGCTGCTTCTTGGTTGAATTGGCGTACTGAAGCAGCACAAGTACCAGTGTCAACACTTGGAAAAATGTTCATTACGACCTTCTGGCCGCTGTAGTCATCTAAACTGGCTGGTGATAGGTCAACCTTTTTGAGGTCGAAGTTTGGTGCGGAAGTGCCTTTTGAAGGTAATTCTCCTGATGTTGTAACGGGTGTTCCCCCTAAAGTAACTGATGCCATATATTTTCTTTGTTGTAGTAAATAATTGTAAATGAAGGTGCAAAATTACTAAAAAGCCCAATGCATTTTATGCATTATTTGGCAAGGCCAATTGCTTGATTTTAATTTTGAATGCAGCAAAAAGAAGAGTCATAAACGGACTCAGCCAATTGAAAATTGCATATAGGAAATACTCACCAACGCCAACACCCAATACACCTGAATGGTACGCACCGCAAGTATTCCAAGGAACAAGCACAGAGGTGACAGTTCCGGAATCCTCTAAAGTTCGACTAAGATTCTCAGGAGCTAACCCTCGTTCCTCATAGGCTTTAGAGAACATTTTTCCTGGTACCACAATAGCCAAATATTGATCCGAGGCTGTTACGTTTAGCGCCAGACAGCTCCCAACGGTGCTGGCAAACAATCCAAAGGTGGTTTTCGCAAGATTCAACAAGGATTTTGTAATGCGTTGTAATGCACCAATACCATCCATTATTCCTCCAAAAACCATGGCGCAAACAATCAACCAAATGGTGCCTAACATTCCGGCCATACCTCCTGAAGAAAACAAATCGTTCAGAGCAGCATCGCTAGTTTCAATTGAGGTGTCGACGGTAATCGCATTCAAAATACCCTTATAGCCTGTAGCAAAATCCAATGCTTCACCACCGCCAATCTTTGCAACGATATCAGGTTGAAAGAACAGTGCAAAAACACCGCCAAGCAATGTTCCGATAAGCAACGCCATTAGAGGAGGGGCCTTTTTAACAATAAGAAAGATAACTACCAACGGAACTATAAATAGCCATCCGTTTATATTGAAGGCCGCATCGATATTCGCTAAAATAGCATCAGTGTCTGCTACACCAGAAGTTTCAATTGTAAACCCGAGGATAATGAATACTAAAAGGGTTACCGTGATTGTTGGCACCGTAGTCAAGGTCATATATCTTATATGTGAAAACAACTCGCCTCCTGCCATGGCCGGTGCTAAATTGGTTGTATCACTAAGGGGCGAAAGCTTGTCTCCGAAATAAGCTCCTGATAGCACTGCCCCAGCAGTCATTCCCAGCGAAATCCCCAAAGCTTCACCGATTCCAATTAGTGCAATTCCCACGGTCGCCGCTGTAGTCCAGCTACTTCCCGTAGCAATTGAAATGATAGCACAAATGATGACACAAGCCGCTAGAAAAATAGTTGGATTTAATATTTGCAAGCCGTAATAAATCATTGCAGGGATAATTCCACTAACCAGCCAAGTACCCGAAAGTGCCCCAACCATTAATAAGATTAGGAGAGCTCCAGTTGTTGAGCGAACGTTTTCGGCAACTTCTGCCAACATTTGTTTGTAGGATACCTTGTTGAAGAAACCAACTATTGCAGCAACCGCACCACCAAGTAATAGAATGAATTGATTTGAGCCGCTCAAGGCATCATCGCCGAATACGTAAACATTATAGGCCAACATGCCTACAAGGGCGAAAACAGGAATAAGGGCTTCCCAAATATTCAATTCAACGTTTTCGACAACGTTTTCTTCTTCGCGAAATTTTGGCTTTTTGTTTTCTGGCATGGTTTGGTTACTAGATTAAGGATAATAATACAATTTATACCCTTGATCTGCAAACCAAATTAATTAGACCGATAGCGCTAAAGTTTCAAAAATGCCTAGTTGCTCCATACATTTCCGCATCCTTAAATAAGTGTTTTCAATATCGTTATCCAGACCAATTGAAAATCGTATCAGGCCATCTGTCAAACCCATCTCTTGTTGTTCTTCAAGTGGTATTTCTGAAGATGTCGAAGTGCCCGGAGCACTGAATAGCGTTTTGTAAAATCCTAGACTTACCGCCAAGTACCCGAGGTTCTCTTTTTGCATGGATTCCATCAATAAATTCGCTTTTTCCAATGAACCAACATCTATTGTCAACATACCACCAAAACCATATTCAGCGTTCATTTGCCTCTTAAGGTCCTTGTGGCCACGATGGGATTCTAGACCAGGATAAACAACACGAAGGCCATCAGTCTCAAATTTCTCCGCTAAGTACTGTGCATTTTCACTGTGTTTTTTCATTCGAATATGTAGTGTGCGCATATTTTTAAGAATAGAAGAGGCACGCAAGCTATCAAGGGTACTGCCCATAAGCATGCCCGCACCATCATTAACATCCTTCAAGGCCAAACAAAATTCAGTAGAGGCACAAACAGCTCCTGCCACACAATCACTAGTACCGTTAATAAATTTGGTCAAACTATGTATCACAACATCCGCTCCCAAATCTGCTGGTTTAATGGTAAGGGGAGAGAAGGTGTTGTCAACCACCAAAGCAATTCCATATTTCCTAGCTAATGCCGATAGCCCTTCGATATCAGCTATTTCCAAAAGCGGATTACTGACTGATTCGCAGTAAAGGACTTTAGTTGTTTCTGTGATTGCAGCTTCAACTTTTTTAAGGTTGGTGATATCTACAAAACTTGTATTGATATGTAACTTTGGAAGGAAGTTCTTCATTAGGGCATAGGTACCACCATAAATGGTTCTACTGGCAACGATATGTTGGTTGGCAGCGCACAATTGCATTACGGTTGCTGTTATGGCACCCATACCACTTGCATAAACATTTGCCGATTCCGTATTTTCCAATGCAGCCATTGCCTCACCCAAATATAAATTGGAAGGGGAGGAGTGACGGCTATACAAGTAACAACCTTCGGTATTCCCTTCGAAAGTATCGAACATGGTTTTGGCTGATAGAAAGGTGTAAGTGGAAGAATCAGAAATCGATGGGTTTACACCACCGAATTCCCCAAAATAATGTAAGTCCTGTAATTGTTGTGCTGCTTTGGATTTCATTGAGATGATTTTTATTCAAAAGTCTAATTAACTTGATTAAAAATCAATCATATTGTATATATTTAGAAGCATAATCTAGATAATACTAAATAATAGATTTACGTTCTAAATTTAGTAGTTTGATTCTAGCTTAACAGAAAAATTACTGCCTATGGATTTGGATGAAATCGACAAGAAGCTCCTAAATCTTCTGCAAAAAGATTGCAAAAAGACCACAAAGGCTTACGCCCTTGAACTTGATCTTTCTACCACTGCAACTTATGAACGAATACGAAAATTAGAGCGTGAAGGTGTAGTTGAGGGGTATGTAGCTATTTTGGATAAGTCAAAAATCAAAAAGGACTTCACAGTTTTTTGTAATGTGCGATTAATACAACATACAAAAGATAATATCAAACGATTTGAAAAACAGATTCAGGAATTGGTAGAGGTTACCGAGTGTCACCACATCAGTGGGGACTATGACTATATCTTGGTTATCAATGTTGAAAACATGAAGGCATACCGTGAATTTATGGTTAGCAAGCTCACTGCAATAGATCAGATTGGTAGCACACAAAGCTCATTTTCAATAGATGCTGTGAAACAAACCACTCAAATACTTTTGTAAAAGTTTAACCTAATCTACTGTTAAAAGGCATCTCTTAAGGACATATTACTGCTAATTTGGAGGGTATCAATCCAATCAAAAAATGAGCAGACGACTATATACCACTCTCATTTCGGCTGCAACCGTTATGGGAGTTTTAATTTTGGTCTTATACACAACACTAACCAAATCCGTTTTTTTTAAAGGTTTTTCCCTATGTACAGCTTCGAATACTGAACTTGTATTATTGGAATCCTCTCTTTTTGCTTCTGCATGGGTGAGTGGTTTTATTGTGTCTTTAATGGTAGTCAGAAAAAGCATCTTACCACATATTTTTGTATCCCTATTCATACTGGCGAAATTCATGATTTTTGAGAATTGTGAGGGTTTTCAAGGCATCTTGAGCTTTGAGTCCGGTTCAAATGCGATGCTTCTAGCTGGGTTGTGGGCCGGCCATCTTAGTGCGGTTCGATTTCCATTAATGCCCATGAATGGGTGAAGATTATTCCTTAAAACATTCGTATTTTTGATGTTGTTTTAAACACAATTCGATTTTAAAAATCCATAAGATTTATGAGTCAATATGATGTAGCCGTAATCGGCTCGGGACCAGGTGGCTATGTGGCCGCAATTCGTTGTGCCCAGTTGGGAATGAAAACTGCCATAATTGAAAAGTATGCCACATTGGGTGGTACTTGTTTAAATGTTGGCTGCATACCTTCTAAGGCCTTGTTGGATTCATCGCATCATTATGAAGACGCGGTCAAACATTTTGAGGAACATGGTATTGAAATTCCAGGTGAAGTCAAAGTCAATTTAAAGCAAATGATTGCCCGTAAAGATGGGGTAGTAGACCAAACCACCAAGGGAATTCAATTTTTGATGGATAAAAATAAAATTGATGTTTTTGAAGGTGTAGGAAGCTTTACCGATGCTACCCATATAGAAATCAAAAAGTCTAAGGGAAAATCAGAGACCATTGAAGCGAAACATACCATTATAGCTACTGGGTCAAAACCGTCGACCTTGCCATTTATCGAGATAGATAAAGAGCGTATCATCACTTCAACTGAGGCCTTGAAACTTCCTGAGATTCCAAAGCATATGATAGTCATTGGTGGAGGCGTAATTGGATTGGAGCTGGGCCAAGTGTACAAACGATTGGGAGCTGAAGTGACCGTTGTTGAATATATGGACCGTATTATACCCGGAATGGATGGAGCGCTTTCAAAAGAACTGATGAAGGTGTTGAAAAAACAAAAGGTAAAATTCAACCTTTCACATAAGGTCAAGTCTGTTGAACGTAAAGGAAATGAAGTCATCGTCAAAGCAGACGATAAAAAGGGTCAGGAGGTAGAATTCAAGGGTGATTATTGTTTGGTGTCAGTTGGAAGACGGCCGTATACTGATGGATTGAACCTTGAAGCTGCTGGCGTTAAGCTTGATGACCGGGGTCGAGTTGAAGTAAATGACCATTTACAGACCAGTATATCCAATATTTATGCAATTGGAGATGTGATTCGCGGTGCCATGTTGGCGCACAAAGCAGAGGAAGAAGGTACCATGGTCGCTGAAATTTTAGCCGGTCAGAAGCCACATATCAACTACAATTTAATACCAGGGGTGGTGTATACCTGGCCTGAAGTTGCCGCCGTTGGCAAAACCGAGGAAGAATTGAAAGAAGCAGGAGTAGAATACAAGTCAGGTCAATTTCCAATGCGAGCATTGGGAAGGGCGAGGGCAAGTATGGATATTGATGGTTTTGTGAAAATTCTGGCTGATGCCAAAACGGACGAAGTTCTCGGCGTACATATGATTGGAGCTCGTTGCGCAGATTTGATTACGGAAGCTGTCACGGCAATGGAGTTTCGAGCTTCAGCAGAAGATATGTCTAGAATGAGCCATGCACACCCGACCTATGCTGAAGCGGTTAAGGAAGCTGCATTAGCCGCAACGGACAATAGGCCGCTGCATATTTAAGGGTTAGTTTCTGATAAGACCGAACAAGCGCTGAAGTAGTATTCGCAACCGATGTACCAATCCTTTTATTAAGGGCAATGAGTTTTGGTATACCCAAAGTAGTTGTTCCTTCCCAAATTGAATGGCTGTAGTTAATTGTTGCTTGATTTCGACCTCGTGCTTCATGTATTTCAGTGAAATACCCGTACAAGCGAGCATGAATAGAAGTGCTCCTGGAATAACGATTAGCGGTTGTAGTTCATGGTGAAAGAACCTGTAAAGGCCCAATCCGGTAAAACTACCATATAGAATTATAAAGTGGACCACATAAATGGTCAACGTACTCGCGCCAATTTTTAGAATCGTTTTATTGGTCAACAAACTTCTAACCAATATAAATACGGCAAACACCAAAAAAACATCACCAAGACGAATAAAGAGGTAGTTATTTGATTGTATCATGTTGAACAAGCCTAAACCGCTCGTTTCATAAAGCCAAGCAAAAAGGGGAGATGAAAAGAACAATAAGGAGCTACCAATTATAAGTGCCATTATAATTGCTGTTGGATATAGGTATTTAAAATCCTTAAATCTTTTGAATAGCAGGGCTAAAGCTCCACCAATGGTGGCATAACCTAACCAGGGTATTATGGTGAAAACCGAGCCATTGACCTTGTTTAGATAATTTGCAATTCCGACTGGCAAAAACCCATAATTGAACTGCTTGTAAATTGGTTCAAACAGAAACAATAACAAGGTTATTGAAACTAAAATCAATGGAAAGACAAATTTCTTTCTTTTAGAGGCAAACAAATAAACACCAATAATTGCGAGTATTGAAAGACCAATGCAGTGAAGCACATCGACCAAAAAGAAAGCTCCGTAAATTTCTCCTTTGAATAGCCCAAAGAGGTTAAGTCGTAGCAGATATCCAATTAATAACAATTGTAATCCGCGGCGAATACCCTTTTTTACCCTCGGATTTTCAAAACCGATTTGGGGTACACGTACCAATAGATAAGTGAATATAAACCCGGAGACGGTAAAGAATACCGGGGCGGTAATTCCTCTAAAATACAACCAAATATTATAGGCAGCGTTCGATGAATCACGAAAAGAGGGTTCTAAAAGGCCGTCAATAAAATGCCCTTGCAGCATCATTAAGATGGCCCATGCCCTCATGGCATCTATAAAAAAAAGGCGGTTCGACTGCGTTTTGATCTCCATTTGTAAACCTATATACTCTTTCCGGTCGTATTTGGATTTTTAACAGGGCGAAATTAGAGAAAATCCATACAAAACCATCTGATTTAGGGTATTTTAGCGAAAAACCTATTTATTTTAAAAAATGGCTCAACTTTTAGCATTTGCAGGGAGTAATTCTTCAACTTCCATTAATTATAAATTAGTAAAATACACTGTTAAATTGGTCGAAGGTCACCAGATTCAAACCTTGAACCTAGCGAATTACCCTTTCCCGATGTTCAGTGAGGATACCGAAAAAAAAGAAGGCTATTCCAATTCACTGGTCGAATTCAAAAACGACATCCAGAAGGTTGATGGACTTATCATATCTGTAAATGAACACAATGGGAATCCTTCTGCCTATTTTAAAAATGTGTTGGATTGGCTTTCTCGTTTAGAGCGAAAATTTCTTTTGGACAAAAAGGTTTTGCTAATGTCAACCGCACCAGGAAAAAGGGGAGGAATTGGTGCACTGGGTGTAATTGAGAGTCTCTTACCTCGATTTGGTGCTGAGATTTGCGCCACTTTTTCACTCCCGTTTTTCCATGAGAATTTTGATGCGGATTTGGGTATTACTGATTCAGAATTGTCAGATGCCCATAAAGAAGCTTTGCAACGCTTTTTAAACAGTTTATAGTCTTTTGCTAGAAAAATTTAAAGAACATATTGCTCAGTGGCATTGGAAAACGAATAAGACCTCACTATTAATTGCTTGTAGCGGTGGACTTGACAGCATAACCCTGGTTCATTTGTGTCATGAATTGAAGTTGAATTTTGCCTTGGCGCATTGCAATTACAAGCTTAGGGGAAAGGATAGTGATGCAGATGAAACTTTAGTACGTGAATTAGGGGATTCGCTGAACAAAAGGGTTTTTGTAAAAAGTTTTGACCTCAAATCAAATGAAAAAAAGGGTTCAATTCAAACGACAGCCAGAGATTTGCGTTACCAATGGTTTAAAGAACTGATTTGGGAACATGGTTTCAAAAATGTGCTTACCGCGCATCATTTAGATGATAACCTCGAAACGTTTTTAATTAACCTCTCGCGCGGCACCGGATTAGCTGGTTTAACCGGAATTCCCGAAGAAAATGGGCGCATAATCCGACCTTTGTTACAATTTACAAGAGATGAAATTAAGGACTATGCCTTAGATAACAATTTGAATTGGAGGGAAGACGCCAGCAATTCGGAAACAAAATATTTACGAAATAAAATCAGGCACGAGGTTGTGCCCAGTCTAAAGGACCTGAACCCAGAATTTCTTCAAAACTTTGAAAAGACCCTGAATCACTTGGGTTCGACAAAAGAGATTTTGAAACGTTACAAATTTGAAATCCAAAAGAAACTGTTTGAATTGAAGGATAATTTCATCAAGATTTCAATTAAAAAATTGCAAAAGCAAAATCCTAAAGAGGACCTTCTATACTTAATCTTTGCTGAATTTGGATTTACCCAGTGGGAGGATATGCTACGCTTATTGGATGGAACTAGCGGTAAGGAAATTCGTTCCAACACACATCGGTTATTAAAAGATCGTAAAAGTTTAATTCTGCAAGCTTTACCGTCAACAGAAAGTCAAGACGCCATTTCAATTCAAGAAACAGATAAAAGAATTGACAAACCTTTAAAACTCAATTTTGAATTGGTCGAAGAATTCGATGGGTTCACAAAAAACACGCTTTATGTTGATAAGGATAAGCTTAAGTACCCTTTAGTTCTAAGAAAAAAAAGGAAAGGAGATTGGTTTGTACCATTTGGTATGGAAGGCAAGAAAAAACTTTCCAAATTTTTAAAGGATGAGAAGATAGACCAATATACCAAGGAAGAAGTGTGGCTTTTATGTTCGAACGATCAAATTGTCTGGGTAGTAGGTTATCGCGCTGACAATAGATTTAAAGTCGAAAAATCAACACAACAAATTCTGAGGGTCAAAATTGGTTAAATTTGGGAACTAACGTAACTCAAAGACCAAATGAAAAAGCGGTACAAGTTTCTTCTCATTCTCTTAGGTATCCTAATCTTGTTGATTTTCGGCGGATTTTTATTTCTAAATTCCTTAACTCCAACCTACGAAGGGGAACACGATTTAGAAGGTATTTCTGCAGAAGTTGAAGTTTATTTTGATACTTATGGTATACCTCATATTTATGCTGATAACGAATCAGATGCATTAACTGCCTTGGGCTATGTACATGCACAGGACAGACTTTGGCAAATGGAATTGTTACGGAGGGCTGGTTCTGGAAAGCTCTCTGAAATCTTTGGGGAAGTTACCTTGGAAACAGACAAGTTCTTTTTGTCTTTAGGTATTGATGAATATAATGAGGACAATTTGGCCAGTATGGACCCAAATGACCCCGTTCTTAAATTGTCCGAATCTTATTTAAAAGGTGTAAATCAATTTATTGAATCAGGCCCTACACCAGTTGAGTTTTACCTAACCGGGCTAGAAAAAAGTCCATTTGAAATAAAAGACGTAATGAATGCTGTAGCGTATATGGGTTTTACCTTCAATAAAGGTGCAAGGGATATCGTGAACACAAACTTATTAGGGCGCCTAGATTCTATATACACGGCCGAATTGTTTGAAGAGAACCCAAATGATGCTATAAAAATTCCGTATTACCAAGACTCTACGAGAACAGATTTGGTGGCTATTCATGAGAAAATCAATCATGCACTTGAGAATCTTCCAATTCCTGAAATATATGGCAGTAATAGTTGGGTTTTGGCCTCTGAAAAAACGGCCACAGGTGCAGTTTTATTTGAAAACGACCCACATATTGCTCAAGCACAACCTTCTGTTTGGTACGAGGCACACCTGGTTACCCCAGATTATGAAAAATACGGATATTACTTAGCAGGGGTGCCTTTTCCTTTGTTGGCACACAATAGAAAAATGGCCCATGGGTTGACAATGTTGGCTAATGACGACACTAATTTTTACTACGAGGAGAATCATCCTACTGACACCACTTTATACAAGTTTAAAGACGAGTGGAGAAAGTTCGAGTATGTTTCTAAAACCATTAAGGTTAAAGAGGTTGGTGACGTTGAGTTCCAATATAAGAAGACCCACCGCGGCCCCATAGTGAACGCCAATTATGCCAATAGAACTCGGGTTATTGTTGATACTCCGGTGAGTATGCACTGGATTTATACACAGTTTGAGAATCAAATGCTGCATGGTTTATTTGAATTGAATCACGCAAATTCAATTGATGAATTTGAAGCCTCTTTACCTAAAATTCATGCACCAGGTTTAAATGTCATGTATGGCGATGCAGAAGGCAACGTCGCGTGGTGGGGAACGGCCAAACTTTATCGAATGCCAGATAGCACAAGTACAAAATTTATTTTAGATGGAGCTTCTGGAGAAGATGACCCTTTGGAGTATCTTGATTTTTCAAAAAATCCAAGATGTATTAATCCTCCACAGAATTATGTCTTTTCGGCAAACAACCAGCCAGATTCGACCGCAGGAATGTATGTTCCAGGATATTTCTCAAAATCATGGCATCGCGCAGGGCGCATTGTTGATGCAATGAACGAAAAACCGCTTGGATGGACACGTCAAGATATGGCAGATCTTGCCAATGACGTTGAACTTAGAACGGCATCGGAGTTTTTAGTTGATTGTCTGTCAGCTGTTGACGTTGACAAGCTAAACGAGACTCAAGTGGCCTATGTTGAAAAATTATTGGATTGGGACGGAACCTTTGGTCTAAAGAGTATTGGAGGCGTTTTTTACGAAAAATTCAGAGATAACCTTCATAGAGAATTATTCGCTGATGAATTTGATTCTATGGAAGAATACTATTCCTATGGAAATCAATTAAAACTTCACAAGGTTTTTGAAAATGAAGATTCCGCTTGGTGGGACAATGTTACTACAACAGATATCAAAGAGTCGAAGTCTGCAATCTTGGCCGCAACTTTCGACGTGACATGGAAAGAATTGTCGGCTGCATATGGCGATGATACCGAAACATGGACCTGGGATAGGGTTCATTTTTTAGAACACGACCATCCAATTGGCCGTGTGGAATCGTTACGAAAATATTTTAATGTAGGTCCTTTTCCTTCAGTAGGTACAGGTGAGACATTGAACAATCAAGGATTCAGAACCTTGGAAGATGGCTCTTACAAAGTTACCAGTATACCATCAACAAGGCGCATCATCGACTTTTCCGATATTGAGAATAGCATAAGTATTCTACCTACTGGGCAGTCTGGGAATCCCATGAGTAAGCATTACAAGGACCAAGCCGAAATGTATGTGAATGGTGAGTTCCGAAAAATGATGATGAATGAGCAAGAAATTAAGGCTAATTCTGAGGATAAATTAGTCTTCACCTTAAAAAATTGACATCTCCGTAAGGGTATATTTTTTAATCATTTTTAGTCGTATCTTTTAGCTGAATAGCTAATTCGACCAAATGTTTAAACCGACCAATCTACTGGTATGTACCCTTATTTTATTGGGTGTATTTGTTAGAGGGCAGGATGTTCCTGCTAAAATGGAGTTTGATAGTATTCCATTGAAATCTGCCATTTTACAATTAGAAAAATCATCGGGGTATCAATTCTTCTTCCTTGATGATTGGGTTAATAATAAATATGTGAATGGAACTTTCGATGCAGATTCCCTTTCTACCATTCTCGACCAACTTTTAAACGAAACGGAATTAAATTACTTTGTTAGGGATAGTGAAAAGCGAATTTTTCTTCAACAAAATAGTTTGGTATATGATGAGCTACCATTTGGTTTTGTTGATGAAACCGATTCACTTCAATTGGCCGAGCAACAAAATCGTATCAATCAAAATATTCCTCCACCTTCTTTTTATGATGTTCCAAAGTCTGAAGGCAAAAGAAGATACCCACCAGTAAGAATTGGAAAGACTGACCGAGATAACCTAAGATCATTTTACAATTTATCTGGACAAATCTTGAATGCCAGAACAGGCGAGGCTATTCCAGACTTGGCAATACAAATAAAAGGCTCAAACAGGGTAGCCGTTACCGACGAGCAGGGTAATTATCAAATTCAAATTCCTGCAGGCTACAATTTATTGACAACCTCGGCAATGGGTATTGAGGGTACAGAACGAGAAGTAATCATGTACAATGATGGCAGACTCAATTTAAGACTTAAAGAGGGTTTGGAAGAGCTTGATGAAGTTGTTGTTGAAGCAGATGCGGTAAGCAACGTGGTGGATTCACAGACAGGAACAGAACAAATCGATGCAGAAGAATCAAAGAATATTCCATTGGTACTTGGTGAACGAAACATATTAGAGGTGGCAAAGGCATTACCAGGTATATCTTCTGCCGGAGAGGGCGCCACCGGTTTGAATGTAAGAGGAGGCAAAACCGACCAGAATCTGGTATTATTGGATGATGCTGTAATTTACAATCCAACCCATTTTTTTGGCATTTTTCAAGCTTTGAATCCCTTTACGACGGAACGTGTGAACATCTATAAAGGTTCAGTACCTATGGAATTTGGTGGCCGTTTATCTTCCGTATTTGATATAGAAACCAAAAATGGCAATGTTGAAAAATTATCAGGTGAAGGTTCCATTGGTCCAGTAACCGGAAATTTAGCCTTGGAAATCCCGCTAAAAAAAGAAGCATCTTCAGTAATTGTAGGAGCTAGGGGTGCTTATGCCGATTGGATTTTGAGATCTTTAGACGATGAATCATTGAACAACAGTCAGGCGTCTTTTTTTGATGGAATTTTAAAATACCACCACAAATTCAATGAGAACAGTGAAGTTCGTGGTACCGCCTATTTCAGCAGGGATGATTTCAGTATTACCTCAGATTCACTTTATAATTATAGTAACCGACTGTTTTCCACTAGATGGGCACATCGTTTGGGTGAAAAAACAAATGGTGTACTAACAGCGGGGAATAGTGACTATCGTTTCGGAATTGATTTTGATGGGGAAGGTAACCGTGATTTTGAGTTGGACTATGCTATTAATGAAACCGAACTTCGGTACAAATTAAATACCCGCTTAAATGACAAACATAGCTTCGATTATGGTTTTTCAGGTAAATTCTATAGTGTAAATCCTGGCAGTATTGAACCTGCGGGCTCGGAATCCGATATTCAGAACATCGAGATTGCTCGAGAAAGGGCAGTGGAAGGAGCGTTGTTTCTGGGCGACGAAATCAAATTATCCGATAAACTCTTGGTAAATCTTGGCGTACGTTATGCCTTCTTTGCAGCATTGGGTGACGGTACCCAAAGAACTTATGAAGAGGGTTTTCCAAGAAACGAATCCACGGTTCGTGACACCATAACTTATGATAGCGGAGAAGTTATAGAAACCTATGGCGGACCAGAAGCGCGTGTTTCTGCTCGTTATCTATTTACGCCAGATTTTTCCATTAAGGCAAGCTTTAATAATTCTTATCAATTTCTGCATACCCTCACCAACAATACTACGGTCTCGCCAATTGACACTTGGAAATTGTCTGATTTGAACATTGAACCCCAAACAGGCTATCAAGCGGCTTTGGGTTTGTATCGAAACTTTAATGACAACATGTACGAAGCCAGTATCGAGGGCTATTACAAACGCATGCAGAATGTACTCGATTTTAAAACGGGTGCTAATCTCTTTTTAAATGAGAATGTCGAAACCGAGATTTTACAAGGTGATGGAAAAGCCTATGGTGTGGAGTTTTTACTGAAGAAAAATAGGGGAGACTTTAATGGGTGGTTAAGCTATACCTATTCAAGGTCATTGTATCGTTTTGATAGCCCATTTAGTAGCGAACGTATTAATAATGGAGAGTTTTTCCCTTCAAATTTTGACAAGCCTCATGATGTTAGCTTGATTGCTAATTACCGTTTAACAAGAAGGTTCAGTTTTTCAATGAATTTCGTTTATCAGACGGGTCGCCCAGTAACCTATCCTATTGGTACTTTTCGTTTCAACAATGCCGACTTTGTAGCCTTCAGTGAACGAAACCAGTTCCGCATTCCAGATTTTTATCGTTTGGATTTGGGCATAAACATCGAAGGCAACCACAAAAAGAATAAACTGGCCCACAGTTTTGTGACTATTCAGGTTTACAACGTTTTGGGTAGAAATAATCCCTATTCCGTATTCTTTGTAACCGAAAACGGTGAAGTTAGGGCGTTGCAAAGCTCAATTTTTGCAATCCCAGTACCCTCAATTACGTATAACTTTAAATTTTGATTTTGTGCGTGGGATAAAAAACATATTTAAAATAAGTATTGCTTGGACTCTGGTCATTGCGCAATCATGTATAGAAGAAATACAACCTCCAAGTATTGAACAGACGGAGTCATTACTTGTGGTTGATGCGAGAATTTCGGACAGGCCCATAAACCAAGAAATCATATTGAGCCGATCTTTCCAACTTGAAGAAGAACCTGTTTTCGAAACGGGGGCAGAGGTGTTTTTGGAGGGCAGTTCGGGTATAAGGTTTAATTTTCTTGAAACCCAACCTGGAACGTATGTTAGTGAATCAGCTCTGGTAATCAATCCTTCCGAAGGCTACAGTTTGAACATTACCCTTAGCGATGGGAGTTCTTTTGGATCCGAACAGGAATTCTTACCCCGAAAAGTGGAAATAGGTGATATTGAATTTAAAAGGGAATTCAATGGTTTTGATGAAGAAGGTGTCGGAATTTATGTGAAAAATTCTTCAACAAATGGTGATCCAAACTTTTTTAGGTATGAGTATGAAGAGACCTACAAGATTATTGCTCCTAATTGGGACCCTTTTGAATTTGATGTAGTTCGATATGAACCGTGTTTTCCTGATCCGTTTGTCGTTGAAATAAAACCTAGGGTAGAGGAGACAAAGACATGTTACGCATCCTACAGTTCAAGAGACATAATTTTGGCTTCAACAGAAGACCAAGTTGAAAATGAGATTGTCAAAAGCATACGTTTTCTTAGTCGTGATAACTATATTATTTCCCATAGGTACAGCATTTTGGTAAACCAATATTCCCAAAGTGTTGATGCCTTTTCGTTTTATGAAAGTTTGGACGATTTTTCGTCTTCAGACTTGGTTTTTTCTCAAGTACAGCCAGGTTTGATTGATGGAAATATTTCGGCTAAAAATAATTCTTCCGTCGACGTCATTGGCTTCTTTGAATTAAGTTCTTTTAGTTCCAAACGGGTTTATTTCAATTATGAGGATTTATTTCCTGGTGAAGAACTACCACCCTATGCGGTAAATTGTGAAACTGTAGGAAACCCAAGGCTATGGCCTGAAGCTTACCATTGTTTTGCGGAAGGAATTTGTGATGGCAATTGCAATTCTCCACTTATAGATCAAATTCTTGCAGGTACTTTGGTATTTGCAGCAGAAAAAGAAGATGATTTTTTAAGCCCTTTCTTCACTTTACCATCGCCTTGCGGTGATTGCACCAAACTTGGAAGTAATGTGGTACCTGAATTTTGGTCTGAAGAATGAAAAAAGTGCTTTCTAACATATTGTTCATTTCTTTAGGCTTGTTGTTGGCATCATGTGTTGAACCATTTGAAATTCCAGAAGATACCTTAACGAATAGTGATTTGCAGGATGTTCTGGTCGTTGAGGCCAATCTTACAGACATAATTGAAGAGCAAGAAGTACTTCTTTCTAAAATTCGTGCTTTCAATTTTGATGCCGTTCAAAATTCTATTCAGAATGCCACAGTAAGAATAATTGATGGAAATGGATTGGAGTTTCTTTTTGAGGAGACCGAATCTGGTAAATATGTTTCACAGCTTAAGTTTGCAGCTGTCTCTAATGTCAATTACCAATTACAGGTTCAAATTGGCAACAAGAATTATGAGTCAACTTTCCAAAGATTAAGAAACAATTCTCAAATTGATAGCATCTATGCTGAAAGAATAACAACTGATGAAGGGCAAGAGGGGATAGGAATATTCATAAATTCTAAAGTCGAAAATGGACAATTGGCCACATTTCGATACCAATTTGAAGAAACCTATAAAGTTATAGCCCCTCTATGGTCTCCATTCGATATGGTTGTTTTAGATCGCACACCCCCTTATGAATTTGGATTAGTACCCAAACAGGAAGAGAAAAGGGTATGTTATGGAACGCAAAAATCAAACGAAATAATCTTAAATGAGGTCGGTGATGTTCTAACGGGAAATTTAAATCGCTTTATGGTGCGTTTTATTCCTAAAGATGATTTTATCATTTCTCATCGCTACAGTATTTTGGTTAAACAATTTGCTGTAAATCAAGCTTCATTTTCTTATTATAAAACCTTAGAAAAGCAGTCTACCAATGAAAACGTGTTTAGTGGTATTCAACCTGGTTTTATTGAAGGAAATATCAAAAACACCCAAGATATAGATGAATTGGTAATAGGTTTTTTTGATGTGAGCAGTGAGTCAAACAAACGGTTGTTTTTTAACTATACTGACTTTTTTGGTGATGATGAACTACCACCTTATGCAATAAGTTGCAGTTTTTTAGGTGCGCCACAAGAGATTTTGCCAGGAGGGGGCTCACCTTTATTGGACGCAATAGATAGTGGGGATTTTGTTTATGTAAGGGATAATGTGGGGCAAGTGGAATCTGGAGGTCCATTTTTAACAGCGCGAAGGGCTTGTGGAGATTGTACAGCTCTGGGCAGTAATCAACTACCTGAATTTTGGACGGAATAATGAAGAAAAATCGGTACATAAAGTTGTTTTGGTTTCTCGGCGTTTTGGTTTCGATTAGTTCTTGTGTAGAGGAACTTGATATCGAAAATGTTGCTAATGAAAATGGGGGAATGTTAGTGGTCGAGGCCACGTTCACAGATAATTTAGAAACGCAACAAGTATTTTTAACACGTTCAGTAGCCCGCTTGGATATTGAAACGGATACGACTTATTTCAGGTTTCGACCTTTAGGTTTGGGCCTACAGGATTCTGTTGAATACGAAGAAAACGCACGTGTGGTATTGATTGGGTCCGATGGGAACAACTTTGATTTTTTTGAGGAACAACAGGGTGTATATTCTTCAACCCAAAGTTTTGCACTGCAACAAGGGGTTGAATATCGATTGCAGATTTCTACCTCATCCAATATAGATTATGAATCCGATGCTATTAGTTTACCTGCAACTTCTCGTCTGGCAAATCTCTATGCTGAACGAATTACAACTGATTTAGGAGAGGAAGGAATTCAAATTTTTGCAGATAGTGAGCCCATTGGCTCGGGCTCTCCAAATTACAGGTACACCTATGATGAAACTTATAAGATTGTAGCACCATTCTGGCGCGAGGAAGATTATGTACTTACTAATTATGACCCATGCGCACTACCTGTTCCAACCTACGATTTGGAAATTTTACCGCGTGAGGTTCAGAATCAAATTTGTTATAGCACAGTAAAATCAAATACGGTGATTCAAAGTGAAGTACAAACCTCGGGAAATTCCGTCCAAAGATTCCCGGTAAGGTTCATACCAAAAGATAATTATGTTACGGCACACCGATACAGCATTTTGGTTAGGCAACTTGTACAAAATTCAGCTTCATTCGATTTTTATAATGCCTTAAAAGAATTTTCAGAAAATGACAACCTATTCTCGCAAGTACAACCAGGACCTTTGGCAGCTAATGTTACGAGGTCTGACGGTACACAAGAAACGGTTTTGGGCTATGTAGATGCCAGTACTGTTTCTGAACAACGTATCTATATCGAGTTCAACGATTTTTTCCCTGGTGAACCTTTACCGGATTATCCATTTCCGTGTACGCTCGAATCTGCGCCCGAATCACATGTTTCGTATTGTTTTACAGGATTGAACGCCAACTCATGCCCCCCTTCTGTAATTGAAAGGGTAAACGATGGTTTAATAAATTATGTCGGAGAAAATATTGATAATATCGGAGTATGTCCTGGTATAGATGTATTTGTTGCCAGAGTTTGCGGTGATTGCACGTTGATAGGTCAAAACACTCCACCAGATTTTTGGGAGGAATAAAAGTGAAAATATGAGAAGATTAGTAACCATTTTAATATTGTTTGCAGCCATATTACAGGCTACTTCACAATATGTGGTAAGAGGTAATGATGAGTTGGAAAGCTTAAAAAAACTACCCCAAGAAAAGGTATACCTGCATCATTCCGGTCCTGTTTTGTTTTCGGGTGAATACCTTTATTACGCATTGTATTGTTTCAATACCCAAACGAATAAAGCAAGTAATATCAGTACTGTTGCTTACGTTGCTTTGGTCAATGAAGCCAAAGAAATTGTACTAGAACAAAAAATAAAGCTTGACAAGGGAATGGGCAAAGGCGATTTCTTTGTAAGTACAGACATTCCTTCTGGCAATTACAAGCTTTTGGGCTATTCAAATTGGATGAAGAACAATGGTATTACACAAGTGTTTCAAGACGATTTGGTTGTCATAAACCCGTATCAGGTAGAACAGGCTAAATTTTTGACAGAAGTACCTGAAGAAGCATTAATTAGTGAACGGGAAGTCAAAATGGACTCAGCTACCATTTCCTTGCTATTTGATAAAACAAATTATTCCAAACGAGAATCCATTAACCTTAAATTACGCAACTACAAAGGGCCGTCTGGTTACGGCAACTATTCCATTCGAGTTCAAAAAAAGGAAGGTATTCAGTCAGATAGCGAAAATAGTTCCATAGAATTTGCAAATGCTTTTTTTAATGTTGAGAAGACAATTGAAAATCAATTGGGTGATAATATATTCTTACCTGAACAACGTGGAGAATTACTTTATGGAACGGTGACCGACAAAAATTCAAACGAACCAGTCACCGGTGAAACGGTAGTGGTTTCCATCCCGGGAGGTGAATTCTTATTAAAATTTGCTAAGACCGATACCGAAGGCAATTTTTATTCCTATTTAAAGAAAGACTACCAACAGTCAAATGCAGTTCTGCAAGTTGATAATTCAGAAGGTGATTACAAAGTTGAGCTAAAAAAGTTACCAGAACTGGATGTTTCGAAATTAAGTTTCAATGATTTTAAGTTAAAAAAAGAATATCTGGAACTTATTAGAAAACGCAGCATTGACAACCAGCTTGAAAATCAATTTTTTGCGGCCAAACCGGACTCCATTTTACTAGGAGACCCAATTGACCCTTTTGATGGCGGCATTCCCGAGGTCGTTTATTTAGACGATTACACCAGATTCAAAACTTTTGAAGAAACGTTGGTTGAGATATTAAATAAAGCTGGCTATCGAAATAACGGTAATGAAAGGGACTACATTCGAATTTTGCAGGATTTCGAAAAAGTTACAGAAGACTACAATGACTATCCTGCCATAGTTTTGATAGATGGTGTCTTTATTCCTAACCATGAAGAAATTAGGGATTTTGATGCCCGTCAGATAGAATCCATTAGCTTAATACGAGACCAATTTAGAATGGCCGATAAAGACTATCAAGGTATGCTATTGGTAAAAACATTTGAAGGTAATTATTACGAAACGTATCAAGCGAAGAATGGTGTTACCGCAGAAATCACAAAACCAGTTGTCAATAAAAATTACTTTAAACAACGCTATTCGGAAATTGACTCAACCTACGATAGAATTCCAGATTATCGTCGTTTGTTATTATGGGAGCCTCATGTCTCAGTAGAAGGAAATGAATTGGACTTTGAGTTTTTCACATCTGATTTAGAAGGGGAATATGAGGTTATTTTAGATGGATTCACGTCCTATGGAAAACCCATATATTTTTCAAAATCAATTTGGATTGAGTAAACCAGATGGCCTTTTGGATATATGAACAAAATACTAGGATAACCTAGACAAATTTGTGGTCATTCTTCCGCTCAATCCTTTATTCTTCGATTATTGTTTGTTAACTTAGAATTGGCTAATTCAATCGCTATTGCTATGCAAAAAGAACGAAGAAGGGAGGTTCTTTCTCCTATTTTCGCATTACTATTTTTTTGCCTACTATTATTTTTTGTGCAAGGAGTTAATGCACAGGAAGATAGTGTCAAAGCCGTGGACAGTCTTTCACTAAAAGTTGCCTTGTTGCAATTGGAATCTGATACGGGCTATAGCTTCTTCTTTAATGAAGATTGGATTGTAAACAAGAAGGTTCCTGCAAATATTCAAGAAGATGGTATCGGCCCCACAATTGATAAATTACTCTTAAACACCAATCTTAATTTTTACATACTCGAAAATGAAAAAAGGGTAATCCTACTACGGAATACCATTATTTATGATGAGTTACCAAGCTATTTCTTTGGAAGACCGGATTCGGCTATTTCAGCTGGCAATGAATTAATTACCGAAAAGCGTATTCGACCAACCTTTATTCTTAAAAAATCAGAACAAGAAAAAAGACAGTTTCCTCTCACCAGAATCGGACGGGCAAATACCAACAACTTAAAATCAAGTTACATGCTCAAAGGAAAAGTCACCAATCGAAGAACAAATGAAGCGATTCCAGATTTAGCGATTCGGTCAAAAGGTTCTGGTCAAGTGGTTATAAGCGATGAGAATGGAAACTATGCCATTGAATTACCAGCAGGCTATAACATAATCTCGGCTTCGGCCATGGGTATTGAGAATATGGAACGTGAAATTGTTATATATAATGATGGAATCCTCAATCTGCTGATGGAAGAAGGCTTACAGGAATTGGAAGAAGTCACGGTTGAAGCAGATGCCGTAAGCAATGTTGAAGAAACCAGTACTGGCACGGAAACTATTAATCTAGAAGAATCTAAGAATATACCATTGGTACTTGGTGAGCGTGATTTATTACAAGTGGCCAAAGCTTTACCAGGCATTTCTTCAGCTGGAGAAGGAGCTACGGGCTTGAATGTACGTGGTGGTAAGACTGATCAAAATTTGGTCTTGTTAGATGATGCGGTAATTTATAATCCCACTCATTTTTTCGGCATTTTTCAAGCATTAAATCCCTTTACAACTGAAGGAGCCGATATATACAAGGGAAGTATACCCGTTGAATTTGGCGGCCGTTTATCCTCCGTATTCGATATCAGAACCAAAAATGGTAATGTGGAAAAATTTTCAGGGGAAGGTTCCATAGGTCCTGTTACCGGAAACCTTGCCTTGGAAATTCCAGTAAAAAAGGACACCTCTTCAATAATCGTTGGTGGGCGGGGGGCCTACGCAGATTGGATACTAAGAGCATTGGATGAAGAGTCCTTGAACAAAAGCCAAGCCTCTTTTATTGACGTCATCGCCAAATATCATCATCGTTTCAATGAAAACAGCGAAATCAGGGCTACTGCCTATTTCAGTAGGGATGATTTTAGTATTACATCTGATTCGCTCTACAATTATACGAATAGACTAGGGTCAATTAAATGGAACCATAGGCATAGTGAAAAAACCACTGCGGCCTTACTATTGGCAAATAGCGATTATCGTTTTGGAATTGATTTTGACGGGGAATCCAATACTGATTTTGATTTGAACTATAGTATCAACGAAACCGAACTCAAGTATAAATTGAGTACGAGGCTTAATGATAAACATGATTTGGATTATGGAATTTCAACAAAGTTTTATTCGGTAAATCCCGGGAGTATTGAACCACAAGGTAATGAGTCGGATATCGCCCCCGTATTTATTGATACGGAACGAGCGATTGAAGGAGCCCTATATCTTGGTGATGAAATTGCGGTTACCAATAAACTTAGTTTGGAACTCGGTCTGCGATATGCATTTTTTGCCGCTTTAGGCTCTGGTACCCAGCGAACATATCAACAAGGATTGCCCCGTAATGAAGACGCGGTTAGGGATACCATTAGTTATGGTAGTGGCGATGTAATCGAGACTTATGGCGGACCCGAAGCAAGGCTAGGACTTCGTTATTTGTTCACTCCTGATTTTTCTGTCAAAGCCAGCTTTAACAACGCCTATCAATTCATACATACTTTAACCAATAATACCACGGTCTCTCCCATTGACACCTGGAAACTTTCCGATTTGAATATTGAACCACAAACAGGTCTGCAGGCATCCTTGGGTTTTTATAAAAACTTTAATGACAATATGTTTGAACTTAGTCTTGAAGGCTATTACAAGCGATTGGACAATGTGCTTGATTTTAAAACGGGAGCTGACTTATTTCTTAATGAGAATGTTGAAACAGAAGTATTGCAAGGTGATGGCAAAGCTTATGGAGTCGAATTTCTAATTAAAAAGAACCGGGGAAAGTTTAATGGATGGTTGGGTTACACTTATTCTCGTTCCTTTTACCGTTTTGATAGCCCATTCAGTGAAGAGCGAATTAATGGAGGTGACTTTTTCCCTTCAAACTTTGACAAACCCCATGATATAAGTTTGATAGCGAATTATAAGTTGACAAAGCGCTATAGTTTTTCGGCAAACTTTGTCTACCAAACCGGAAGGCCGGTAACTTTTCCCGTGGCAACTTTTGAGTTTAGGGGTTCTGATTTCGTCGCCTTCAGTAACAGGAACCAGTTTCGTATTCCAGATTTTTATCGATTGGATTTAGGAATCAATATGGAAGGTAATCACAAGAAAAATAAATTGGCGCACAGTTTCTGGACCCTTTCGGTATATAATGTTTTAGGCAGAAATAATCCGTATTCCGTTTTTTTTGTGACCGAAGAAGGTCAAGTGAAAGCCTTGCAGAGTTCCATATTTGGAATCCCAGTACCGGCAATTACCTATAATTTTAAATTTTGAATTCGTAAGTAGTAGAAGGAATGAAGAAGAATGTTAGTTTTTACATATGGGGCTTTTCGATTTTCGCCTTTATCATGGTTTCATGTTTAGAGGAATTTCGTCCTGAGACTACTAACACAGAAGATTTTTTAGTTGTTGAGGCAATTATTACAGATGAATTCAAACAACACGAAGTGCTACTGTCAAGAGCTATTGGACTTTCTTTGGTGCCGTCAAGAGAAATAGGGGCCAATGTCACTGTAATCGATAGCGATGGACGGCAATTTGAATTTAGTGAAACCAATGATGGCGTCTATACATCAAATGTTGAATTCGCAGCAGAGCAAGGCAAAAGTTATACACTAGAGGTTTTAACCAACGATGGGCGTGAATATAGTTCTAGTGCTACTCCAATGCCAGAGGCCTATGAAGTTGAAAATTTTAAGGCTGAAAGACTGGATAATGATTTTGGTGAAGATGGTGTAGGTATATTTTTGGATATCTTGACAGAAGGAATTGAACCAGCATATTTTAGATTTGAGTTCGAAGAAACCTATAAAATAATAGCACCCAATTGGCAGCCGGTAAGATTTAGAATTGTGCAAGACCAGCCGTGTCAAGAAATCCCTTTTACTGTGGACCTTGTGCCTTGGGAAGATGAACGTAGAACTTGTTTTGGCTCTTCTAAATCCACGGCTTTGATTCAAGGTTCAACAGCTGATTTGGTCTCTGGGGTAGTGGAAGATTTTTCGCTTCATTTTCTTTCAAGTGACAACTACTTTATCGCAAACCGGTATAGCATTGAGGTAACGCAATTTTCCCAAACACAGGACGCATATTCATTTTACCAACGTTTGGGCGAATTTTCTTCTTTCGACAATATATTTTCTCAAGTACAGCCTGGATTTTTAGAGGGTAATATTCAATCAATATCCAATGAAGAGGAAATGGTTCTCGGGTATTTTGAAGTGGCATCAGTGAGTAAAAAAAGACTGTTTTTTAATTATTCTGACTTATTTCCAGGTGAATTACCACCACCTTATCCTACGAATTGTGGAGAAGAGGCATTACGAATGCCGGGATTGACCGCAGAATTTCCTCCTCGTTGTGAGGATGGCGAATGTAGAAGCTCATGTAATTCGCCCTTGATCGATTTGATAAAATTAGGTGCGGTGACATACGCTTTTGGTGACAATGGAGCTTTTTTCACATGGCCTGCTACTTGCGGGGATTGCACAAAGTTGGGAAGTAACGTTGTACCTGAATTTTGGGAAGAATGAAGCAAATAGTAAAAATCCTCGGTTTAGTATGTTTCGTTTTCACGGGCAGTTTGGCCCAACAAACAGTGAATTCCGAATTGGATTTAGAAGTTCTTAAAAAGTTGCCTCAAGAAAAAGTCTATGTGAGCCATACAGGGCCAGTTGTTTTTTCTGGCGAATACCTTTACTTCTCATTTCAATGTTTCAGCGCCCAGAATAGCCGGCTTTCGTCACAAAGTAAACTCGGGTATTTAGCTTTAGTGAATGGGAACAAGGAATATTTATTTGAACAAAAAATTCGATTGAACGATGGTTTAGGTCAGGGAGACTTTTTTGTTTCGACTGAAATTCCATCCGGAGTATATAAACTTTTGGGATATACGCAGTGGATGAAGAACAATGGATTGGCCCAGGTATTCAAGGATGACCTCATTATCATAAATCCTTATGCTGCTGACCAGTCATTGTTACTTTCTAAAACCCAAGACAAGATTGGTGATAAGGAAAAGGGAACACCATCAAGTTTGAAGATGGATTCATCTGTTGTGGGAATAATTTTGAAGAAATTCAACTATCAAAAACGCGAGAAAGTAGAATTAGGTTTAAAGAATTACAAAGGAAATTTAGGGTATGGCACCTATTCCATTAGAGTACAGAAAAAGGACGGGTTGTATCCAAATAAAAATTCAAATGCCATTTCTTTTGCCAATGACTATTTAAATGTTGACAAGCTTGCCAACTTAGATAGGTCAGGGCACATTTTTTTGCCTGAAAGGGATGGGGAACTTTTGATTGGAACGGTTAAAGATAAAATCACCGGCAAACCGATCTCTGAAACTCCGGTAGTTGTTTCACTTCCTGGTAAACAGTTTGTGCTAAAATCCGTTTTGACGGATTTTAATGGTGGTTTTTATACCTATCTCAGAGAAGATTACCAAACAGGTTCCATTGTACTTCAAGCAACAGGCACAGAAAAGGAGGCAAATATTCAACTAAAACCATCCCGAAAATTAAACTTGGATAATTTGGAATTTGGAGAATATACGATTCAAAAAGAAATGTCAGAGGCCATAAAATTGCGGAGTATACATAACCAAGTTGAGAATCAATATTTTGCAATGAAACCGGACTCCATACTTCAAACCAATCCGGAAAATCCTTTTAACAGTGAGAATTCAATGGTTTTTAATTTGGACGATTATACCCGGTTTAAAACGTTCAAAGAAACCTTGGTTGAAATCATCAATATAGCTAGGTATCGCCCAAATCCTACAGGCAATGATTTCATACGAATTGTACAAGATTTTAAGCGGTTCAACGAAGAACTCAATAATTTTCCCGCGATTGTTCTGTTTGATGGGGTATTTGTTTCCGACCATAATTCAGTTAAAGACTATAACGCTAAAAACATAAAATCAATAAGTCTTATTAGAGATCAATTCCGTCTGGGCAACGAAGAATACCAAGGTATTATGTATGTCGAAACTTTTGACGGAGATTATTTTAAGGATTATCGTCCACCGAATGGGGTTCTTTTGGATTTAAAGAAACCAATACCTCAAAAAAACTATTTTTCGCAAGTTTATGATCAAACAGGGAGTTTTGATAGAATCCCCGATTATAGAAGGTTACTGTTATGGAAACCAAACGTCGTAGTTGATGAGGGTCAATTACAATTCGAATTCTTTACATCGGATATTACCGGTGAATTCGAGATTATTGTAGATGGTTTCACTACTTATGGCAAACCCATTTCTTTTAGTAGAAGTATTACGGTTGAATAGCCATTTGTTCCAAAAAGGACTATTTTAGTTCCAAACACCAACCATGCTAACCAAAGTTTACGGAAGCGCCGTTTTTGGCGTTGATGCCACTACGATTACTGTTGAAGTCAATGTAGATAAAGGTATTGGCTACCATTTGGTCGGATTGCCCGACAACGCTATTAAAGAAAGTAATTATCGCATTGCTGCAGCCTTAAAAAACAATGGTTATAAGATTCCTGGTAAAAAAATTACGATCAATATGGCTCCGGCCGATATGCGTAAAGAAGGTTCAGCCTACGATCTAACATTGGCTGTTGGTATCTTGGTAGCTTCAGGTCAGCTAGAAGCTGAAGAAGTTGATAAATACCTTATTATGGGAGAGCTATCTTTGGATGGAAGCCTCCAACCCATAAAAGGTGCACTACCTATTGCAATCCAAGCTCAAAAAGAGGGTTTTAAAGGCTTTATACTACCAAAAGAAAATGCCAAGGAGGCTGCCGTTGTCAATAAACTTGAAATTTACGGCGTAGACAATATCGAAGAAGTCATTGATTTTTTTGGGGAAGGAAAGAATCTGGAACCCACGATTTTAGATACCCGTGCCGAGTTCTATAAAAATCTTGAATTTCCTGAGTTTGATTTTGCTGATGTGAAGGGGCAAGAAAGTATAAAACGCTGTATGGAAATTGCGGCTGCTGGTGGACACAATATTATTTTAATTGGCCCGCCAGGTGCAGGTAAGACCATGTTGGCTAAAAGACTGCCATCAATTCTACCGCCAATGACCCTTCATGAGGCTTTAGAAACAACCAAAATTCACAGCGTCGTTGGCAAGGTTAAAAATATGGGTTTAATGTGTCAACGGCCTTTTCGTTCACCGCACCATACTATCTCTGATGTGGCCTTGGTCGGTGGGGGAGCCTATCCACAACCCGGTGAGATTTCTTTAGCACATAATGGGGTCTTGTTTTTGGACGAGCTTCCTGAATTTCAACGAAGTGTTTTGGAGGTAATGCGTCAACCATTGGAAGATAGGGAGGTTACCATCTCTCGGGCTCGTTTTACCGTAACTTACCCGAGTAGTTTTATGTTGGTGGCAAGTATGAATCCCAGTCCCGGGGGCTATTTTAATGATCCAGATGCTCCCGTAACAACCTCACCTGCTGAAATGCAGCGGTATCTTGGTAAGATTTCCGGCCCATTGTTAGACCGAATAGACATTCATATTGAAGTAACTCCAGTTCCATTTGAAAAACTCTCAGATGAACGAAAAGGGGAAAGCAGTCAGGAAATACGGAAACGGGTAATCGCAGCGAGGGAGGTACAAACCAAAAGGTTTACTGAATTCGACAATGTACATTACAATGCTCAAATGAGCACAAAACAGATTCGGGAGTTCTGTAAACTTGATGATGCCTCACTTCAGTTATTAAAGAGTGCAATGGAACGCCTAAACCTTTCTGCCAGGGCTTACGATCGTATTCTTAAAGTTGCAAGGACCATTGCGGACTTGGAACAATCTGGAAATGTTACTGGCAACCATATTTCTGAGGCTATTCAGTACCGATCATTAGATAGAGAAGGTTGGTTGGGGTGATATCATGAAAAAATTCCTAGATTCTAATTATGGTAGCAGTCAAGGGCATTGTCTACTGGTTTTCATACCGCTATCAGCTATACTTTAAGTAAGGTCGCAGCACATTCTTTTTGACATTGAAGAGTACTTCTTTTTTTAAGAGGATTTCTGTAAAGATGTTAGACACAATTATTTACCATACTGCATTGAATGCAAAAGAATTCAAAAAAAAACAGTTAATCTTTTTTATAAAACATAAACCTTTAGATATTTTTTTTAAATTTAAGTGTCTGTGAGGATGTAACTTAGAAGTTTGAGGATGAAAGGCGGTTCTAGATAATGTTAGCTGCTTTCTTAAATTGTAAAGTCTTTAGCTAAGACTTTTTCCCCTATCAAATTAAAGGTGGCTTATTGGAATGATCATATTTTTAAATCATAACCATATAAGCAATGAGGGTTATAAAAATTTTACTTGTTGTTTTTTTTATATCAGGGGGAGTTTCAATAATTGGTGCTCAAGAATTACTTATTAAAGGTTCCGTTACTGATGGTGATGGCATTCCATTGCCTGATGTGAATATTTTATTGAAAGAGACCTCACTGGGTACAAAAACCGATTTTGATGGCAATTATTTTATTAATGCCGAAGTCGGGCAGACGCTGGTTTTCAGTTATATAGGTTTTTCTACAATTGAAGTGGTATTAGGCAATAGTACTACTTTAAATATTACAATGAGGTCCGAAACATCCAGATTGGACGAGGTTGTGGTTATTGGTTTTGGAGAAACCAGTAAAGTAAAACTAACGGATAATGTAGTATCGGCTAAAGCTGAAGATATAAAAGAAATACCTACTTCAAATTTTCAAACCACGTTGGTAGGAAAAACTCCAGGAGTACAGATAACCCAGGTTGGAGGTCGTGCTGAAGCTGGTGTAAAAATTAGAGTTAGAGGAGTAGCCACAATTACAGGTTCTCAGGAACCTTTGTATGTTTTAGACGGAATCCCTTTGATTAATGATTATGAAGGGTTGGGTGGTTCGCCTATAAATCCGCTTATTGGATTGAATCCTGATGATATAGAATCAATCGATATTCTAAAAGATGCTTCTTCAGCAGCCATATATGGTGCAAGGGGCACCAACGGCGTGGTATTGATTACTACCAAAAAAGGAAAATTGGGTAAAACCAAGATTTCTTTGAATTCTTCTTACGGTTGGAGTACCCCAACAAACAGGCGTGAGTTTTTGAACACAGCTGAATATGTTGAATTATTTACTGAAGCCGGATTAAATGTTGGGTTCACAGAAGATGATATGGCGGGTTTTTTTAATATCTGGGCCGATAATGAAGAAGATTGGCGCAATAGTTCAGTGAATACCGATTGGCAGAATTTGGCTTTGATCGATGGTGGTGTTCAAAATTTGGGGGTCAACATTTCTGGAGGTAACGCCAAGACACGTTTTTTTCTCTCTACAGGCTATAACAAAACGAATGCAATTGTAAGGGGCAATCGCTCAGAACGGTATAACTTAAGAATTAATCTGGACCATAATGTTTCTGATAGATTCGCTGTCGGTATCAATAGTTCAATTTCCAAAACCCAAATCTCACGTTTAGCGAATGACAACCAATTTGCTACACCATTGCAGGCAATTGCTCAAATACCCTTTACAAGACCTTTCTCTGAAGGTGGTATTGTTCCAAATGGTAACACATTGTATTACAATTTCCTTTTTCAAGAGTTCAATGCAGATTTAAATGCCAACATTTGGAGAAATAATTTAAATCTCTTCGGTGAATATAATGTTGTTAACGATTTAAGTTTTCGATCTGAGATTGGTTATGATCTCAATAATCAAACAGAAGACCGATTTTTTGGAAGTCTAACAGAGTTTGCTTCAACCAATGGTTTTGCAAATGCGCTATCGATACAGAATGAGAAATATGTATTGAATAATTATTTGACCTACGATAGAACGTTTAGTAAAGTTGATTTTGATGTGGTTTTAGGTATGTCGTTTGAACATGACAATCGGAGGTTACAAAATACCCAAGGTCAAGATTTTCCATCAGATGATTTACAAACTTTGGCAAGTGCAGGTGAAATTGTTGGAGGAAGTACTACTAAGGATAGCTTTAATTTTTTATCATATTTTTTGCGTGCCAATACGGCTATCGCGAATAAATACTTATTTAAGGCCAGTGTGCGAATTGATGGTTCTTCAAGATTTGGTAACGAAAATCGATATGGAACGTTTCCAGCATTCTCAGGTGGCTGGGTTATATCCAATGAAGAATTCCTTTTTGAAGACAAGACACTCTCAAATTTAAAATTACGGGCAAGCTGGGGCCTTACAGGTAATGCAGAAATAGGTAATTATGCAAGTCAATCTTTATTTGGCGCAGCTCGTACGTATAATCAAAATGCGGGTTTGTCAATATCAGTTTTAGGAGATCCAGAACTAAGTTGGGAGAAAACAGAGCAGTATAATTTTGGATTGGATTTAGGATTTTTTGAAAACAGATTAAACCTAAGTGTAGACTATTATGTTAAGAATACCGAGGGACTCTTATTAAACGTTCCTGTTCCTTCAACATCCGGCGTTAATTCAGTTTTAAGAAATTCAGGAGATCTTGAGAACAAAGGGTGGGAATTTGTTTTGGATACTAAAAACGTTCTAAATGAAAATTTCTCCTGGTCAACTTCATTTAATCTTTCAACAAATAAAAATGAAGTTAAGGCATTACCAAATGGAGCAGATATTGTTTCATTTCAAAACATTGTTAGGGAAGGTGAAACGGTTTCGGCGTATTATTTGGTAGAGTATGCTGGAGTGGATCCTGAAAATGGAGATGCCCTATTTTACCGAAATTCTGAACTACCGGATGGGAATTTAGATAAATCAACAACCAATAATTTCGGTGAGGCCTCAAGGATTGTTACCGGCAACCCTTTTCCTACAGTTTTGGCCGGAATGACTAATAATTTCAACATTGGTCAATTCGATTTGGGTATTACTTTTCAAGGGCAATGGGGAGCTTCAATATTTAATGGGGGTGGACAATTTCAATCTTCTAACGCTGATTTTTTTGATAATCAAACGCGTGACCAGCTGAATCGTTGGCAAGAACCTGGTGACATAACTAATGTGCCTCAAGCCCGTTTATTTGGCGCTAATGGAACACAACAATCGACAAGGTATCTTCAAAAAGCCGATTTTATCCGTTTGAGAAATCTATCTTTTGGATATTCTTTCCCTAAAGAAATTACCAAAAAATTTAACATCCAACGCTTTCGAATTTATCTGACTGGGCTAAATGTGCTAACGATAACTGATTATACAAATGGGTGGGATCCTGAGTCGAGAGGCGATTTTATTACCAATAACAATCTAAACCCCAATCTGGAATTCTATTCAGCACCACCAGCAAAAACGTTTACGCTTGGTTTTAATGTTGATTTTTAGAACTATGAAAAGTTTAAGATTTAATATAGGGTGTATTATTTTTTTAATAATTATTGCTTGCGATGACAATCTAGATTTGGTTCCTCCTCAAGATTTGACTACTGAAAATGTTCTTTCAGATGAAGCTAATATTGAACGACTTTTGGTGGCTGCTTATGATTTAGCAGGTCAACAAGATTTGTTTTCCGGTCGCATTCAATTAGCTTCCGAATTATTGGCGAATTCCGGTGAATTGGCATGGCGGGGCACCTTTTTTTGGCCAGCAGAGTTTAATAGAAAACAAATGACCTCAAATAATTTTGGGGCGCAACAGTATTGGATTGTTGGCTACGGAGCTATCAATCAAGCAAATATTATTTTGAACAATTTAGCAATTGTTGAAGATGCGCAGCAAAGGGAAAGAATAGAGGGAGAAGCTAAATTTATTCGAGGTTTAGTTTATTTTGAATTGGCACGTTTGTTCGCCTTACCTTATGAACAAGGCTTGCAAAATACCCAACTTGGATTACCAATTTTACTTGAAGGAGTTATAAATGCAGGACAGATTAGCTTTCCTTCTCGAAACACCCTTGAAGAAGTTTACCAACAAGCCATTCAAGATCTTTCAGACGCAATCAATTTGTTACCAGATGCCAATGGTGTTTTTGCTGATCGTTATGCTGCACAGGCAGTTTTAGCAAGATTGTTTTTACAGCAAGGTAATTTTGCCAACGCTAGGGATGCTGCACACAATGTTATCCAAAATAGTGGACATGCACTTGCTACTAATTATGCCCTCGCCTTTAATAATACATCAGACGGAGTGGAAGATATATTCAGCTGGCAAATAACAACACAAGATGGTTTTAATGATTTTAATACGTTTTGGGCCACGATTGAATTTGGAGGGCGTTCAGTCACGGCAGATGTTACCATAGAACCGCCCTACTTTGAATTGTTTACATCCTTGGATGACAGAAGTTCTTTTTTTTATGAGGGTAATTCAACCTTTGTCACATCCAAATGGCAAGGTCAATTTGCAAATATTCCCTTTTTACGAATGGCCGAAATGCATTTGGTAAGAGCCGAATGCAATCTAAGACTTGGAACTGCTGTCGGTTTATCACCGGAAGATGATATTAATCTACTTAGAAATCGTGCCAATGCGGTCCCAATTACAGATATAACTTTAGAAGAAGTACTTATTGAACGAAGAGTTGAACTTGCATTTGAGGGCCATCGATTACACGATATCAAAAGGTTAGGGCAGTCTGTGAACAACCTGTTTTTCAATAGCGATTTTTTGGTATTGCCAATACCCCAACGGGAATTGGATGCCAACCCGGAATTGGAACCTAACCCGGGATACAATAATTAAAATATATACATGGGAGGTTTTTTTGAAGAATTAAAAAGGAGAAATGTTTACAAAGTAGCTACAGCATATGCTATAAGCTCATGGCTCCTAATACAAATCGCAAATACTGTAGGCCCAAACCTAAATTTTCCGGAAGCAGTTGCCGCTACCATTACAAAAATTTTAATTATTGGTTTTCCAATAGTTCTGATTTTAGCATGGTTATATGAGCTTACCCCTGAAGGTTTTAAGCTTACCAAAAACATTGAATCCAATGAAGAAGGAAATAAAAGAATCGGGAAAAGATTAAATAAGGGCATTATCATGGTTCTTGCATTATTGGTAAGCCTCCTTTTGACCGATCGTTTCTTTTTTAGAGGTCAGACCCTTTTTGAAGACAAGGCCACAGCCAGTATCGCAGTTTTGCCATTTGTTAATTTTAGTCCAGAAAAGGAAAACGATTACATGGCCGATGGGCTTACAGATCAAATTCTAGATGAATTGGCAAATATTAATGGCCTTAAGGTTCCCGCACGAACTTCCTCATTTGCCTTCAAAGGTAGGAACACGGATATCAAATTTATCGCTGAACAATTAGAGGTTAACTATGTTTTAGAAGGTAGTGTTCGTTATTATGATGGAAGGGTTAGGATTAAAACAAAGTTGATTAATGCTGCAAATGGGTACCATTTGTGGTCGAATACCTATGATGAAAGTTTTGACGAGGTGCTGGATATTCAAGAAAATATAAGTAGGAAGGTTGCTAAAGAATTGAAAGTTAGATTATTGTCAAAAGACGAAGAGGCACTAAACCAAAGAATCACCGAGAATTCAGAAGCCTACAAATTATATTTAAAATCAAGAAGTTTTTCTAAAAAGCGCGATGATTCCTCAATAAAACATGCAATTGAGTTACTGGAAGAGGCTATTGATCATGAACCCAATTTTACCGAAGCCCATGCCGAGTTGTCCTTTCTCTACATTCTATGGCACTGGTTTGGTAGCCTAGATATAAAAACTAGTGATGAAAAAGCGAAATTTCACATGGATAGGGCACTAAGTTTAGATGCTGAAAAACCAGAAGTATTAACATCCTACGCTACTTACAGAAGAAATATCGGGAATTTCAACAAAGATTCTGCTGATATTATTAGTGATGTACGAAAAGCTATTGAATTAAAACCAAATTATCCTGATGCGCAATTTGAATTATATCTTTCATTACGTGCCGCAGAACATCCACAAATTGCAAATAAACATTTGGTTAAAGCGGTTGAATTAGATCCTGGTAATGGATTTTATACCAATGTATTGGCTAGAGATTTATTCTGGAAATATCAGGAACATGAGAAAGCATTGGCCATCGCAGAACGACAATTGGCAATTAACCCTAAAGAAATTGGAATGTTGCGTTATAAAGGTGCGATGCTGGCCAGTGAACCCTTCGGCGATTTAGCTGAAGGCTTTAAATCAATGCACCAAGCAATAAAAATAGACCCTACCAATAGGGCAAATCTTGATTGGAACATTGCCGCTGCTTTGGAATTGGATTTGTGGCCTTTAGCTGAGAAGTATGCTAGGACAATGCAGCTTAGATATTCGGCTAAAATACCTATAGTGGCCTACTTTCATAGTTTTATGGGAGATTTTGAAAGTGCTGGTGAGGTAATTGAATTTATGTTTGAACAAGGAGAAATTAGCAATTATGAAATTGCTTCGTACAGGGCTCAAAAGGTTTTTAATTTAGGAAATCCCAAAGAAGCTTTGGAATTATTTGAAAAAGCCTATCCTGAGATTGCAAACGAATCCATTTTAGGTAAAGATTTGACGTATCCCCGTAAAGGAATTATCCTTAAATACATTGATTTTTTACGTGCTAATAATCAAAATGAAAAAGCCGATCTTTTTTCAGATAAGATTTGTTTGGAGTATAACTATCAAATAGAAAAAAACAAGCTAATGGATAGTCATATGAAAGACAAAATATTATTGAACTGCTATTATGCTTCTAATCAAAAAAGTATTTTTTTAGATTATTTGGAGGAGGTTTTTTTTCAAAAAAAGGATAGGGGTGAATGGTTTTGCAATATGAAGGCTGGTTTTTATAATCGTTTTGAAAATGACAAGGAATACCAACGATTATTCAAAAGAATTGAAACCGAAACCCATCGAATGCGAGCTGAAGTTATTACATACTTGAAAGAAGAAGGCGATTGGAACCCTGCTTGGGACAGCGAACTGGGTATAAATTAATTGAAAATGAACAATTTTTTCGAAGAATTAAAACGCCGAAACGTCTATAAGGCTGCCACTGCCTATGCCATTACTTCTTGGTTGCTAATACAGATAGCCAATACTATTGCACCGAATTTAAACCTACCGGAGGCTGTTCCTGCTACGATTACTAAGATTCTTATTGTAGGGTTTCCGATAGCCTTAATATTGGCTTGGTTGTATGAGTTGACTCCTAATGGGTTCAAATTGACCAAAGAATCGAAACGATCAGAAGAAGATGGCAAAAAAATCGGTACTAAACTTAATAAGGGTATTATTGTAATCCTTGCACTTTTAGTGAGCCTTTTGTTGGTCGATCGCTTTTTCTTTAGGGGTAAAACTTTATTTCAAGACAAGTCAACAGCCAGTATTGCTGTACTTCCATTCGCAAATTTTAGTCCTGACAAGGAAAATGAATATATGGCTGATGGACTTACCGAACAGATTTTAGATGAATTGGCTAATATAAGTGGTCTTAAAGTACCTGCTCGAACCTCATCATTCGCGTTTAAGAACAAAAATCAAGATATACGATACATTGCTGAGCAACTGGAAGTAAATTACATATTAGAGGGTAGTGTTCGCTACCATAGGGGAAGAGTACGCATCACAGCCCAGTTAATTAATGCGGCAAATGGTTATCACTTATGGTCGAATACCTATGATGAAAATTTTGATGAAGTTTTTGATATTCAAGAAAGCATTTCGAGAAAGGTAGCCAATGAATTAAAAGTACGGTTATTACCAAAAGATCAAGAGGCCTTAGCAAGTAGATTAACGGAAAACTCCGAAGCCTATAAATTGTATTTAAAGTCTCGCGAATTCTCACAATTGCGAGATGACACTTCAATTAGAAAAGGAGTTGAATTACTCGAGCAAGCACTACAATTGGAACCAAACTTCGCTGAAGCCCATGCCGAGTTGGCATTTTTATATTTACAATGGCATTTTTATGGCAGTTTAGATAAAAAAACCAGGGATGAAAAGTCAAAGTACCATATGGAAAAAGCTTTGGAATTGGCTCCAGAAAAACCAGAGGTTTTAAGAGCTAATGTCAACTACAGGAATAGGGTGGTAAACAAAAATGTTGCTAGGGACACAGCAGCAAATATTCGAGATTTAAGAAAAGCTATTGAGCTAAAGCCCAATTTTGCTGATGCCCATTATTCGTTGTATTTACAATTGCAAAATGCCAAGCAATTCAAACTTGCCTACGAGCAACTCGAAAAGACTGTGGAATTAGATCCTTTGAATAATTTTTATACTAGTCAATTTGCTTCAAAGCTTTATCAAAACATGAACCAACCTGAAAGGGCAATGGCTTTACTAGACAAGATGATAAGAAATGACACGGTGAACAAGCCTGGATCTCTTTTAAAAGCGCTGATTCTTGTTAAAGAACCCTATGGAGACTTGGTTGGTTCGTTTAGGTTAAGGCATGAGAATCTGAAAAAAGACCCCACCAATAGAGCCAAATTAAACCATAATATGTTAGGTGCCTTGGATTTGGATATTTGGCCACTGGCTGAAAAATATGCCAACACCATACAAATGCGGTATTCCGAAACTGATGCTATTTACTACGATGTATTGTACTTCCATTATTTCAAAAAAAACGAAGAAAGAATACGGGAATTGTTGCAATACTTGATTGATGAAGGGCAATTGGAACCTGAAGATGAAATATTGGAGTTAGCATATTTAGAATTACTCGATGGTGATGTAAAAGCTGCTTTAGGAATTTTTGAGAATGGCTTTCCTGATGTTGCGAACGGTTCGGTTTTTGAAAAGCCAATAGTTTATCCGTATAATGAATTGTTGGTGGAGTACATTGAATATTTAAGGTTGGACAATCAAAAGGATAAGGCCGATAGTTATGCTACTAAACTATGTAGCCATAACCAAAATATCATAGATAATGACCCTGTATCGAATGGTTATCGTGACCAATTGTTGTTGGATTGCTATTACTTGTCCGATCAAAAAGAAAAGTTCATTACATATCTAGATGAAGTTTTTTTCATCAAAAAGAATCGGCAAGCTTGGTTCGGAAATATGAAATCAGGTGGCTATCAGCGTTACGAAGACGACCCAGACTATCAAGAACTATTTAAAAGGATAGAGGCCGAAACACATCGAATGCGAGCAGAAGTGATAGACTATCTAAAGAAAGAAGGGGATTGGAATGAATCGTGGGATGTAGAATTAGGACTTAATTAAGAATCATTTTCGGATTAGATAGGACTATTTAACAAACACTTCGCACCAAATCTCCTAACTTTACGGTATGCAAATGATGCGGGAATATTTTAATGGGTTTGGTAAGCTCTCCGAAGCAAATATGGATTTTCTGCTAAGCCATTGCGAAGTTAAGACCTTAAAAAAAGGTGATAAACTGATTCATGCCCATCAAAAAGTGGATAGCATTTATTTTTTTGAAAGGGGCTACCTCCATTATTTCACTTACAATGATTTAGGAGAACGAGTTACCTTAAAAGTTGTCAGCCCCAACTATTGCTGGACTGTATTGGAAAGTTTTTTTCATCAAATGCAGACACTAAATGAGTGCCAAGCACTTACCGATGTACGCTATTGTGAAATGACTAGGGCCGACTTTATGGCCATAAAGGAAAAGAACCAGGAGCTGTCTAATTTTATTCAGACCATTACCGAACAAATCTTATCCTCTAAAGTCGTTGAGGCCAATAACATTTCTAAAATGTCCGTAGAAGAACGATATGTTGATTTGGTGCAAAACTATCCGGAAATGGTACAGGAAGTACCTGTGGGTATTATTGCCTCTTATATTGGCACCTCTCGGGAAACACTACACCGAATTCGGCGTAAATTAACGGCGGCCTAGATTTTCTTAAAGTTTTCTTAGTGTGTCAAATGACACACTTTCTTTTTCCTCCATGATTGAATTTTGAAGTATGTAAATCACAAAAACTTCAATCATGAAAAAATTTATGCCAATCTTGATGATGCTTTTAAGCACATCGTTCGCATTTAGCCAAAATGCAAAATCAGAAAAGAAATTTTCGAATAGTATTGAACTCTCCGACACCCAAGAAAATGTCTGGAATGTTATTACCGATTTTGACACCTTTAAGTACTGGGACGAAAAAATAATCGATGTTAGGTGTCCAGAAGAATTGAAAAAGAATCAGAGCTGTCAGGCTATTATGTCCGACGGTCAGTTATTTGATGTTGAGATAGTCGATATTGTTGAAAATGAATCGTATACTTTACGTTACAAATTGTCTTCAGGAAATATTTACATCAAACGAGGACTAGTGCCCGGAGAACCTTTGCAGTATACAGAAACAGTCTGGTACAAGGGCATTTCTAAAAAAACCTTTGAGAAATACAAAGGTGCTGATTACGCACAACTACTTTCAAATAGAATTACAAATTTTAAGAAATACTTGGAAAGCAGAAATCAAGGAACGGGTAAATAGTCGTTTTACCAATAGGTCTTAAGGAAATATTTCAAAAAGCAGTCACCTAAAAAGGGCTGCTTTTTTACTTCTTTTCCTTATACAGGTAATTCAATTCCGGTCCGTAATTTTCCCATTTATCGGTTTCGGCATCATAGAGCAGTGAATAACTCGCTACTGCCTCATCATCTTCATAATCAAATTCAAAATGCAGCCTTAGGGAATTCAAGTTCATGTACCTGTTCCTAGATATTGGTAACAACTGTTTACTGGGAATTCCCTCTCTTTTGTACATGAGCTTGCCATCTTTGACAAATAATTTTCTTGTATTCTCTACACCTTCTTTGGAGTATAAACCAACCACATCGTTGAACTGCTTTTGCAAATCGAGTGAGTCTATTGATTTTACATATTGAATATGCTGAAGTGTATTTTTCAAATAGAAGTGGTTTGGATTCTTGGTAATAGCTTCTTGGTAAGCGACTTCGGCCTTGTCGTAGTCCTCATTGAGTAGATGTTCCTCTGCCTTGCGTATCGAATCATCTAATTTCCAAATCCAATAAACATTAGTTCCTCCATTGTAATAATTCTCAGTGACCTTTGCTCCGTAGGCTATCCCATTCTTATCTGAATAGAATTCATACTCTCCAGTGAATCCATTAGGCATGCCAACGACCAATGAGGTTTTACCCGTAGGCATGGTTGTTTCAATCGTTTGGTTGGAATAATGGTATAATAATCGGTCTTCAACTATCCAAAATTTTACCAAAGCTTCGCTGAGCTGTGACCTATAGATACCTTCAAAATAATTTAAATCAACAGTTTCTTCTTTTTCTAAAAAAGTAACTGCAGCATCAAATGCAGCATTGATATTGTCTTGGCCCGGATGTAATAGCTTGGTTTTTTTAAGGGTTTCTTTTGCTGCTTCAGCATCTTTCTTAAGCAGCTCTGGTACCAGTTTATATGGGAAAATAAAGTTGTTACGTGGGTTTAGTTTTGAATAGAAATCTACCATTTGGATGTAACGGTCATACTCTCCAACTACCAAAGAAGCATCTGCCATATTCTCAATGTTATACATGCTTTTGGAAGCTTCAAAACGTTTTTGTGCGGTATCAAAGTAAGCTTCTATATCTTTTGTTTCGCCATGAATACCATAGAGTAGATTGTTCAAAAAGCGATTTTGAGGTGAAATCTCCAATTGCATCTCAACCAACTCTTTGGCCTCATCGAATTTATCGTATGCCAAATATCTGTTGGCCATTGCTTCCATTTGCATGTCGTACGGTAATCGCTCCCGATAACGATATGCTTTTTCTGCAAGAGCCTGTTCATCAATTTTTCCTTTACTGTAGGTAATATCCCTTCTAGAACTTCTAAGATAGGCTAGTGCAAATGTGCTATCTAGGGCGGTAGCTTCTTCATAGTTACCTCGAACAAAATTTTTGATTGCTGGCACCGAAGTACTTACGAACTCTTTAATGCCCAAATCAATGTATTGAAGTTTGTTGGTTTCCGGTATATCAACGGATATTTTTATAAAGTGACTGATTTCATCAACCAAGTCTAAAAAATCGTCACCTTCAAATGTTTTTGAATTAATGACAGCTCCATTTTTACTGGATCGAATGGAAGATGTAATACTGAATTTACCATCTTTCTTTTCGAACTCTCCATCTACGTAAATGTCCGAGATAAAACTCGATTCCATCACCTTATCCGTCGTATTCTCTGCCCAATTTTGATCGGGTGTTATATTCTTGTCTTGCAATAAATCATAAAAGAGGAGTTCAGCGATGCCTTCACCCATCCAATTCAACTCCTCATCATCGGTCAAATTGGTGAAATTGAAAATCGGTAATTGTGTACGAAACTCTTCTTTGGTAACAGTAGTTTCATTTAATTCACCCATTGCATCTAAATAGGACACTTCTTTAGTCGTTGCTCCTAAATCAGAGGTACCAAAACCGAAATATAGTCCTATAAAGACCAATACAAGATTTAATGGGAAAATTATTTTTTCCCTGAGTTTTAAGATTCTTTGGTTGATTCTGTCTTGATGATACAGGTAAATTAAAAGGGAAGGAATTATGCCCACAAAGAACCATAAAAAGATATCGACCCAATAAGGGGAAATGTTGTAGCGGTCAAGAATCCACTCAACAAACTGTAAAAAGGTCCATGCTGCCACCAAATACCCAGCCAAGTATTGAAATACTTTTAGCCACTTTTTGACCCGGGCCTTGTTTTTATCCATTCCTAAATTTCCTTTTTCATCTTTGAAGATACTAAGAAAAGAATTTTGAAGCGATTACTAAAAGTATTTAGGATTTGGGAGTAATAATTGGCGTCATTTTTTGAGAGTCTAATTTGGTTAACCCAATACTTTCTTGAGGGCCAAATCGAATTGTTTCATATTTTCCATTGTACCTGTACTTATACGACACCAGTCATAAAAGGGTGGGAAAGGTCTACCTACAATAACCCCTTCTTTTTGCATTGCGGGTATTAAATCAGAGATGTGTTTACCAGATTTAAAAAAGACGAAATTGGTATGTGATTTTACATATTGTAGATTTAAATCGTCGAGAGTACGGTAAATTGAATTTTTAGCTTCTGTATTCTTTTGTAAACTGAATTTGTAAAATTCATCATCCTTTAAGGCCTCCTTCGCTGCCTCAATAGCCAAAACATTTGTCATTGCCATAATGTTACGGCGCAATCTAGCCGCAATGTCTGGTCGAGCAATCAAATAGCCCAGGCGCATGCCAGCCAGCCCGTAAACTTTTGAAAAGGTTTTAGAAACGATAACATTCATCCCCTCCTTAACCAAACTTACCATGCTAGGGTAGTTAGGTTCAATTATAAAGTCGTAATAGGCCTCATCGCTGAATACTACTGCTTTTTTACTGATTGAACTGCAAAAATCACTCAAGGTGCTTTTGTCAATTAAGGTGCCGGTTGGGTTGTTGGGATTGCATATAAAAATCAATCGGGTTTTATTATTGATTCTCTGGGCCATCGCGTTTAAATCATGACCCATATTTTCATCGACAGGAACTCTGTGTACGTACGACCCGAATCCTTCGGCATAGCGAAGCATTGCCTGAAACGTTGGGTCGGCAGCTATAATTTCACCTTGGTCAATACCGTAGGTCAAGCCTGTTGCTTTTAGTCCCTCGGTAGACCCTCCTGTAATAACAATGTGGTCGGTAGTTACTCCTTCTGCTTCCGCAATTTGCTCTAAAAATGGTCTAAAAACGAATGATGGATAACGACAAGCCTTATCAAAAGCTTCACTAATAGCTGTACGAACACGTTTTGAAGGACCAAAAGGATTTTCGTTAGAATTCAATTTGGCAATGGAACCCTCTGTTTTTTCGGTTACTATTTGGTTGGTTGCGGCACTTATGGTACTTACCCCACTGAGAAGGGTAAATCCGCTTCCCAATCCAGCGGTTTTTAACCATTTTCTTCTATCGATGTAATTCATTTACCAGGTGTTTAGAGATTCCCTGTAAATTACAAGAAGAATTTAAGTATTGGGTAATGCAAATAAAAAAAGATTCCGAAAGCCTGTTGCATTCGAAATCTTTTAGTCTTTTTTGAATCGGATAGTACTTAGTTAATTGACCCTTTGGCTTTATTAACTTTAGTTATTAGGTCTAATTGACAACTTTTAAGTTTAGTTTGAGTCCATCAACAATTCCAATTACATACTTTACCGTATCGCTTAAATAATGTTTCACCAAAATATGGGGAATTCGAATATTGGTAAACCCGTTTTTGAAAGACTGCATGGTTTCTTCTAAATCTTCCAAAGCTTGTTTGTGGGTCATTAATTCGTAGTCCGTTCCAATATCGATATTCAGTTTTACCCTTGAAATTGCGATATCAACGGATTTCGAACCATCCCACCATTCGAGCATTGGATTTAATCCATTCTCTTTTAAGGCATAATACAGTTGCAAAGCCTCTTTTGGGGTTTCCTTTTCGTTTTTTATTTTTTCGATGAGCTTTAAGTGCCTAGAGCAGAGTTCCACTCCAACATAGTCCATTGCCTCTCTATGCTCTAAATAGCCTATGGGCCTACCACATTCTTTACACTTCATTTAGTAGGTCAGTTTAATTGATTTATAATAAGATTTGGGACTATTATAACTTTATCATTTATTAAATCGTATAACGAATCGATGAATGACCTCTCATTTTTAGGTGAAATGCAATTTTTTAGATAAACGGTTAATGACTTGTTGAGAAAACGTATTTTTCTGATGTGAAAAATTCAAGATTAAAGAATTTAGGCCCGGGAATTTTAGTGGCCGCTGCTTTTATTGGACCAGGAACAATTACAGCCTGTACTCTGGCTGGGGTTTCTTTTGGTTATTCTTTATTATGGGCATTGTTGTTTTCAGTTTTGGCGACGATGTCACTTCAAGAAATGGCTGCACGATTAGGCTTGGTTACTGGCAAGGGATTAGCAGATGCGGTTAAAGAAGGGGTTTCTAATAGCGGATTAAGGACTTTCGCCTTAGTTCTAATTATTTCGGCAATACTCGTTGGTAATGCTGCTTATGAAGCAGGTAATATTGGTGGTGCTACCTTAGGCCTAGCTTCCATTTTTGGCAATTCGTATGTCTTGTTTTTTCCTTGGGTCATAGGAATAGCAGCCTTTTTATTACTATGGTTTGGCAATTATAAACTTTTGGAACGCGTATTTGTCGGATTGATTTTTTTGATGAGTATCGCTTTTGTTGTAACCGCAATCTTGACAAAACCAGATTTCAGTGAACTACTGAATGGACTCTTCGTTCCAAATATTTCATCAGAAAGTCTATTGACCATAATCGCCTTGGTTGGTACGACCATAGTGCCGTATAATCTGTTTTTACACGCTTCATTGGTAAATGAAAAGTGGAATGGAGTTTCCCATTTAAAATCAGCCAGATGGGACACCTTGATTTCAATTGCCATCGGGGGTGTCGTTTCAATGGCAATAATCATATCGGCATCTGCCATAGACACAACAGATGTTAATGGAGCTGATGATTTGGCGAAAGGTCTTGAACCACTATTCGGTGCATGGGCGAATTATTTTATGGGTATTGGTCTTTTCGCTGCAGGCCTTACCTCTTCAATAACTGCACCTTTAGCAGCTGCTTATGTTGCCAAAAGTTGTTTTGGTTGGGACAAAGGTTTGAAAGATTGGCGCTTTCGAATGGTATGGGTTAGCATTCTTCTTATTGGCGTTCTTTTTCTGACTTTAAAAATCAAACCAATAGAAGTCATAAAATTTGCACAAGTAGCTAATGGCATCTTATTGCCTTTAATAGCTTTCATATTATTGTGGATGGTGAACAAAACCAGTGTAATGGCATCGAATAAAAACTCTATGATTCAAAATACCTTTGGCATCCTGATTTTATTGCTGACTTTATTTTTAGGCGCGAAGAGTATTGCCAAAGTATTTGGACTTTTTTAAAGATGGGATTCAAACTAATTGATATTAATTGTGATGTAGGCGAGGGAGTGGGCAATGAAGAACAACTATTACCCTTAATCAGTTCATGTAATATTGCTTGTGGCGGACATGCAGGTGATGAAAAAATCATTCGGAATACCATTGGATTGGCAATCTCAAATGGTGTTAAAATAGGTGCGCACCCGAGCTATCCTGACAAAGAAAATTTTGGTAGAAAAGTTCTTGATATTTCCAGTAAGGATTTGGTTGAAAGTATAAAAAACCAAATGAATTTATTTTCAAGCTTATTGCAAAAAGAAAGGGGTAGTTTGCATCATATAAAAGCACACGGAGCCTTGTATAATCAAATTGCAAAAGATGACATTCTTGCGGGCGTTTTTTTGCAGGCTATTGACTCTTATAAAAGTAACTGCCGGTTATATGTACCATTCAATTCTAAAGTGGCCAAATTGGCGAAAAAATTAAACTTTACTATTGTTTATGAAGCTTTTGGAGACAGAAATTATAATGCGGATTTAAGTCTTGTCTCGAGAACCAACGAAAACGCACTAATCCAAGAACCAAAATTGGTGTTGGAACATATTAAAAGGATGGTAATCAAGGGTGTAGTTAGAACAGTTGGCGGTGTTGATAAACCTATAATATCTGAAACTTATTGTATTCATGGCGATACCCCTTCGGCATTTAAAATATTAACGTATCTTCAACGCGAATTGCCAAATTATAAGCTGAAAATCGCCTAGTGAATTCCTTCCCAATAACCATAGATGCTTACGGCGAATCCGCAATAATTGTTAAATGGCCCAATGAAGTAAGTGAAGAAATCCTTGATGATATTTTATTTTTTCAAGAAAAGCTAAAAGGTGTTCTCGACGACAATTGGGACCTTATACCCGCCTACAATTCTTTGACACTGGTCAATCCGTTTACTACAATTAGTTTTCAAGAAATCAAGCCTAAATTGGAAGAATGGTATTCCACAAAAGGCATGCTTGGACAAACGGAACGATATTTATGGAAACTCCCTGTATGTTACGACGACGAGTTCGCACTTGATTTTAGCTCCTTAGAAGATCAAATAGGTCTTTCCAAAGAAGAAATAATCAAACTACACACGTCCCATTCCTACACGGTATACGGCATTGGTTTTTTACCGGGGTTTATGTATTTGGGCGGATTACCACCCGTACTTGAGACCAAGCGTCGAGATACCCCAAGATTGCATGTTGATAAAGGTTCTGTCGGTCTAGCTGGTAAGCAAACGGGTATTTATCCTCAGGATTCTCCTGGGGGTTGGAATATTATTGGAAAATGTCCTGTGCCAATGTTCAACCTTAAGGCAAAATCACCATGTTTTGTTAGTGTTGGGGATAAGGTACAGTTTTTTAGCATTGGGAAACCTGAATATGAAGTGTATAAGATTGAAGCACAAGTGGGAATTTTAGAACCTGAAAAATTGCCTTGGAATGCTTAAGATTTTGAAACCCGGTTTCTATACCACCATACAAGACTCTGGTAGATTTGGCTTCCGAAATAAAGGTGTTCCGGTTTCTGGATGTATGGATAACATGGCATTCGAACAGTGTAATAGGCTTCTTGAGAACGAAAAAAATACTCCGGTTTTAGAAATCACGATGACAGGCCCCACACTAGAATTTTTGGAGCCAACTTTCATTACTTTGACGGGTGCCAATATGAACCCTAAATTGAATAACGACTCAATTTCGAATTATTCAGTGATTCGAGTTAAAAAGGGTGATGTATTATCTTTTGAAAAACTGGCTTCCGGTTTTCGTTGTTATTTGGGTGTCAAGGGTGGTTTTGAAACTGAAATGGTTTTGGACAGTGCATCTCAATTTATGCCATTGACCCCGAAAGCGCAATTAACGAAGAATGACGAAGTGGCCTACAAGTCGCACTCCGATTTCAATCCATTGATATCAGGTATGAAACCGGCCAATTACCTGTCTGAAACGAATTTACAGGTTTTTCAGGGTCCAGAATTCCATCTTTTATCTGAATCTCAAATTGATAAGTTGTTTGCTTCCGAATTTCATATCTCAAAGGAAAACAATCGTATGGCTTACCAATTAGAAGAAGCCTTTGAGAGTCACTCCCATAACATATTAACATCTGCAACCTTACCAGGAACGGTGCAATGCACCCCTGCAGGTAAACTGATAATATTAATGCGTGATGGTCAAACTACAGGAGGCTACCCAAGATTATTACAACTACGAAATGATGCTATTTCTGCCTTAGCCCAGAAAAAAATGGGTGATAAAATCAAATTTGAGTTGTTTTACAATTGATGGTAAACCTCTTCAAAAGGAATTCGAAATCGTTCTCCATAAATTCCGCCATCATCGCGAACACCACAACCGATAACCATATTGATTTCAGCACCAAAAGGTAGTCCCAGGATCTTTTTAATTTTTAGGGTATCACTGCCTTCCATTGGACAAGTGTCATAACCTTGAGCGGCCATACTTATCATAAAGTTCTGTGCCGCTAGCCCTGCACTTTTGTGGGCAACAATTCGCATGTCTGATGTCCTTACCTGTCTATAAGTGGGTTTAAAGAGACCAAATACTTGAAATATCAAGAATTTAATCCAACCTAGTATTCCAAGAAAATCGAAATAAACTGTGGGTATTAATTTTTCGTAGTAATTCAATGCGAATTTTTCCCTTTTTGAGTAATCAGAAGCTGACTTATTGCCAAAGGATTTTTTGAGGAACGAGATATTGGCTGCAGCACGTTTACGCCATAAATCCTTTCGCACAACTACAATCAACAACTGTTTTGCAGTTTTAGCCGCATTTTGCCCAAGACATGCCTTGGTCATTTTCTTTAAAATTGAAGAATCGGTCAAATGGTAGAATTCCCATAGTTGAAGATTACTGCTAGTTGGGGCAAGAGAGGCGTTTTTGATACACTCTTTCACAATATTGGTGTCAAGTTCTATTTCCGGATTGAAAATTCGTACTGAACGACGATACGAGATGGCTTCTGAAACAGTTTTTTCCATAGCACATAAAAATACCCCAATCTTTTTATTAGCTGTTCAGAATTAATTGAATGTGGTAAAAAAGCAGGTTTAAATATTTAGAAATCAATTGGTTAAAACTATATGACCTAACCTGAATCTAAACCAATGCTATTTGTTAAAAAAATAGGGTATTGGAATCTTATATTTTTGGTAATGAAAGTATTTTCAAGTGTAATTATCTCTTGAAACGACGATGTTATATGGAATTGAATAAGTATAGTAAAAATGTCACCCAAGACCCTACACAACCTGCAGCGCAAGCAATGCTTCATGCAATTGGGTTGACCGAAGACGACTTGAATAAACCCTTAATTGGGATTGGTAGTACAGGTTATGAGGGTAATCCTTGTAATATGCATTTGAATGCACTTTCTAAAAAGGTCAAGGAGGGCATACAATCAACGGATTTAGTCGGTTTGATATTCAATACAATCGGGGTTAGTGATGGTATTTCAATGGGTACCTATGGTATGCGCTATTCATTGCCTTCTCGTGATATCATAGCCGATTCCATGGAGACTGTGGTACAAGCCATGAATTATGATGGTTTGGTGACCGTTGTAGGTTGCGATAAAAATATGCCTGGTGCACTGATGGCCATGATACGACTTGATCGTCCGTCTGTTTTGGTTTACGGGGGTACAATTGCTTCAGGGTGTTTAGGAGAGAAAAAGCTCGATGTGGTATCCGCATTTGAAGCTTGGGGTGAGAAAGTTGCAGGAACACTTAACGAAGAAGACTACAAGGCGGTCATTCAAAATGCTTGCCCAGGGGCTGGAGCTTGTGGCGGCATGTATACAGCCAATACCATGGCTTCATCAATTGAAGCCCTTGGCATGTCGATTCCATACAGTTCCTCAAACCCAGCTACCGGAGAAGAAAAACCAAATGACTGTATTGAAGCAGGAAAAGCTTTGAGACAATTATTGGAAAAGGACATTAAACCGAGTGATATCATAACTAAAAAATCACTTGAAAATGCAATAAGACTAATTACTGTTCTAGGAGGGTCTACCAATGCGGTCCTTCATTTTTTAGCAATTGCCAAAGCCGCCAATATAGAATTCGGATTGGATGATTTTCAAAGAATCAGTGATTCCACTCCTTTTTTGGCAGACTTAAAACCAAGTGGTAAGTTTTTGATGGAAGACGTACATCGGGTTGGTGGTGTGCCGGCTGTTATGAAGTTTATGTTGGAAAAAGGCATGCTTCACGGCGATTGTTTAACCGTTACCGGAAAAACAGTTGCTGAAAATTTAGCCAATGTACCGAGTTTAACTGATGGTCAGAAAGTGGTTCATGATTTGGACAATCCAATAAAAGAAACAGGTCATATTCGCATTTTATATGGTAACCTGGCGTCAGAAGGGGCAGTTGCCAAAATAACAGGCAAAGAAGGATTACATTTTTCAGGACCTGCAAAAGTATTTGAAGGAGAATTCGAGGCAAACGATGGTATTCGGAATGGATTGGTGAAAAAAGGAGATGTAGTAGTGATTCGTTATGAAGGTCCAAAAGGAGGGCCGGGTATGCCTGAAATGTTAAAGCCAACAGCTGCGATAATGGGTGCAGGACTTGGTAAGGACGTCGCATTGATTACTGACGGCCGTTTCTCAGGTGGAACACATGGCTTTGTTGTGGGGCATATCGCTCCTGAAGCACAAGATGGTGGTGGAATTGCTTTGGTAAAAGATGGTGATCTCATTACAATTGATGCGGAAAAGAACACCATTTCAGTTGATATTAGCGATGAGGAGTTACAGGCAAGAAGATCAAAATGGACCAAACCTCAGTTAAAGGTTAAAAGAGGAAGTCTTTATAAATACGCCAAAATGGTCTCATCAGCCTCTCAAGGTTGCGTTACCGACGAGTTATAATTTAAGTTGAATTTAATAAGCTGCTATATTAGGTATCAGTAAAGCAGGAAAGACCTATGGAAACACTAAAGGTTGAAAAGAAAACAAAAGGGGCATCTGAGAAACTTCGAATTTCAGGTGCTGAAGCAGTTATCCATTGTTTATTGGCTGAAGGAGTAGATTTGATTTATGGATATCCTGGCGGGGCCATCATGCCGGTTTATGATGAATTGTACAAATTTCAGGACAAATTAACCCATATTCTTACTAGGCATGAACAGGGTGCCACCCATGCAGCACAAGGTTATGCAAGGGTCAGCGGTAGGGTAGGAGTAGCTATGGCAACTTCAGGTCCTGGGGCCACCAATTTGGTAACTGGTCTTGCCGATGCTCAAATTGATTCGACACCAATGGTATGCATTACTGGTCAGGTACCGAGGCATTTATTAGGTTCCGATGCTTTTCAAGAAACCGATATTGTTGGTATCTCAACTCCCGTAACCAAATGGAACTATCAAATTACCAAGGCTGAAGAAATTCCTGCAATTTTTGCCAAAGCATTTTATATCGCTAAATCAGGGAGACCGGGTCCAGTACTGATTGATATTACTAAAAATGCTCAGTTTGATGAATTGGATTTCGAATACAGCAAATGTACCGGTGTACGAAGTTATAAACCTGTACCAAAGGCCGATGAAAGTGCTTTAAAATCTGCAGCAGATCTAATTAATGCTGCAAAAAAACCATACATCGTGTGGGGGCAAGGCGTTATTTTGGGCGAAGCTGAAAATGAGCTAAAAGCGTTTATTGAAAAAACAGGGATTCCTGCGGCATGGACCATTATGGGCGAATCAGCAATTGATACAGATCATCCCTTGAATGTCGGCATGGTAGGTATGCATGGTAATTATGGCCCAAATGTTCTTACCAATGAGTGTGATTTACTTTTAGCCATTGGGATGCGGTTTGATGATCGTGTTACTGGTAATTTGGAAACATATGCCAAACAGGCAAAAATCGTTCATTTTGAAATTGATCCTGCTGAAATCAATAAAAACGTTGAAGTAGATGTTGCCTTATTGGGTAATGCAAAGGATACACTCGCTAGAATACTTCCTCTTGTAGATGAAAAATCCCACCCTGAATGGCGAGAGGAATTTGATAAAAAGCATAAAGAAGAATTTGAAGCTGTCATAAAGAATGACATTCATCCTACCAAACCTGGTTTAACCATGGGCGAGGTGATTGAAGAAGTCAATAAGGCATCTGAGCATAAAGCTGTAATCGTTACCGACGTGGGGCAACACCAAATGATTGCCTGTCGTTATGCAAAATTCAAACAAAGTAAAAGTAACATTACCTCAGGTGGTTTGGGAACTATGGGCTTTGCATTACCAGCGGCAATTGGTGCCAAACAAGGAGCGCCCGAGAGAGAAGTTGTTGCCGTAATTGGTGATGGAGGATACCAGATGACCATACAAGAACTTGGGGTTATTTTTCAGCACCAAATCGCAGTTAAAATATTGGTTTTGAACAATGATTTTTTGGGTATGGTTCGTCAATGGCAGCAGCTATTTTTTGATAAGCGGTATGCTTCTACCGTTATGACCAATCCAGATTTTGTTAAAATAGCAGAGGGGTACCATATAAAGGCGAACCGAGTATCAGAACGTAAAGATCTTGAAAAAGCAGTTCAGGAAATGATTGCTTTTGACGGACCTTATTTTTTGGAAGTAAAGGTTGAAAAAGAGGACAATGTTTTTCCAATGATTCCTTCAGGGGCATCAGTATCAGACATAAGACTTAAATAACTTAGAATTGGATCAAGCCTTAATCTTAGAAAAGCCTGAACAGTATACAAGACTTCTTCAAAAGTCTAATGAAATCGGTTTTACCATGCCTTCTGATATTTATATCGGAACGCTTCTGAAAAGTTTGATTGCTTCAAAGCCTAAAGGTAATTTCTTGGAGTTGGGCACTGGTATTGGGCTATCACTCTCATGGATGATTGAAGGAATGGACGCTGAGTCTTCTATTACGAGTATTGACAATGATAGTGAATTGGTAAAAAGTGTATCGGAGTTTTTTGGAAATGACAAAAGGGTTAATCTGATTTGTGATGATGCCGCAGAGTTTCTACAAAGGTATGATGGTCCCAATTTTGATTTGGTCTTTGCCGATGCCTGGCCAGGCAAATATGCTTGTTTAGATGAAGTTTTGGATTTAATAAATAAAGGTGGCTTTTATATCATCGATGACATGTCAAGCCAACCCAATTGGCCCGAAGGGCATGACGAGAATGTTAGAAATTTAATAAGCACACTAGAAATTCGTGACGATATAACCATTACTAAAATGGATTGGTCGACAGGAGTTATAATTGCAGTTAAAATCGCATAATTATGGAAAAACAGTGGTTTACCATATCGGTTTATTCAGAGAACAACGTAGGATTATTGAACAGAATATCAGGAATCTTCCTGAAAAGACATATTAATATCGAAAGTCTGAATGTATCAAAATCAGAAATAGAGAATGTTTCAAAATTTACAGTTGTAGTTCATACCACTGAGATATGGGTACAACGAATCGTGCAGCAGATTGAAAAACAAATTGATGTGATTAAGGCTTTTTATCACACGGATGACGAAACTATTTTTCAAGAAACTGCCTTGTTCAAGATACAGTCTAGCTTACTTTTTGATGAACGTCAAATTCAAAACATAATCAAAGAAAGTCATGCACAAATTGTAACGGTTGCACGCGACTTTTTTGTTTTGGCAAAAACTGGTAGAAGACACGAAATAGACGAGATGCACGATAAATTAGAGCCATTTGGTATAATGCAATTTGTGCGTTCTGGACGCATCGCAGTAACAAAAGACACCATGCCAATTACTGAATTATTGGCTGAATTTCAATTAGAGAACTAAAAATCAAAACATAACACTTAAGAAAATGACAAACTACTTCAATACACTATCATTACGAGATCAGTTGGAGCAACTCGGAAAATGCCGTTTTATGGATGCGCATGAGTTTGCTGATGGTGTAAACGCTTTGAAGGGAAAGAAAATAGTAATTGTTGGTTGTGGGGCTCAAGGTCTTAATCAAGGTTTGAACATGCGAGATTCAGGGCTTGATATTTCTTATGCGCTTCGTGATGCAGCTATTCAAGAAAAGCGACAGTCTTACAAAAACGCCTCTGAGAATAATTTTACAGTTGGCAATTATGAAGAACTAATTCCTAATGCGGATGTCGTTATTAACCTTACACCAGACAAGCAACACACTAATGTAGTAAGTACGGTGATGCCATTAATGAAAAAAGGGGCCACACTTTCATACTCACATGGTTTCAATATTGTTGAAGAAGGAATGCAGATTCGAGAAGATCTGACTGTAATCATGGTAGCACCTAAAAGTCCAGGTTCTGAAGTTCGGGAAGAATACAAAAGAGGTTTTGGTGTGCCAACATTAATCGCGGTTCATCCTGAAAATGATCCTGAAGGAAAAGGTCTCGCCCAAGCAAAAGCATATGCGGCAGCTACTGGTGGTCATAGGGCCGGGGTTTTGGAATCATCATTTGTAGCGGAAGTTAAATCTGACCTAATGGGCGAACAAACAATTCTATGTGGCCTATTACAGACCGGTTCGATTCTGAGTTTTGATAAAATGCTTGAAAAAGGTATCGATGCAGGTTATGCCTCTAAATTGATTCAATACGGATGGGAAACCATCACAGAAGGATTAAAACAAGGTGGTATTACCAATATGATGGACCGTCTATCCAATCCAGCAAAAATCAAAGCTTTTGACTTGGCCGAAGAGATGAAGGTAATTATGCGACCGTTATTTCAAAAGCACCAAGACGATATAATGAGTGGCCATTTTTCAAAGACCATGATGGAAGATTGGGCAAATGGAGATAAAAATTTATTGACTTGGAGAGCCGCTACGGGCGAAACTTCTTTCGAAAAGACACCTGCTGGAGATATTGAAATTTCAGAACAGGAATACTATGACAATGGTGTATTAATGGTCGCTTTTGTTAAAGCTGGTGTTGAATTGGCCTATGAAACTATGACCGAATCTGGAATAATCGGTGAATCTGCATACTATGAATCTTTACATGAAACCCCGTTGATAGCCAATACCATTGCACGTAAAAAATTATTTGAAATGAATAGGGTTATCTCTGATACGGCTGAGTATGGTTGCTATCTATTTGACCACGCCTGTAAACCCCTATTGGAGGATTTCATGAAAAACATTGATACCGATGTCATTGGAAAGGACTTCATTAATGGCAGCGACCATGGTGTTGACAACAGAAGACTTATTGCGGTTAACAAGGCCATTCGTGAGCATGAAGTTGAGATTGTTGGCGCAAGACTGCGAGAGTCAATGACAGCAATGAAACCCATTGTTTAGATAAAAGCAAACGAAGAAATTTTCGTTACCTTCATTTTGTTTAATATTTAAGATAAAATATTAAACAAAATAGTATCTTTAGTAAAATTCATTACGATGACTACGCAAAATTTAATTCCAGAAGAATTTCAAATTCAAAATGAAATCCACCAAAAGCAATATTTGGTCAATGGGGAATTAAAGAACTGGAACGGAGCAACTTCAGAGGTGTTCTCCACGATTTCTTCTACAAAGGAGTACAAACCAACTCTTTTGGGTAGTATTCCTAACAATGCGGAAACCGAAGCCTTAGAGGCATTGGATGCCGCAACTAACGCTTGGGACAATGGCAAAGGGGTTTGGCCCACCATGAAAGTCAAAGACAGGATTGCCTGTATGGAAAACTTTGTTTCCCAAATGAAGATGAAGCGTGAAGAGGTCGTAAAGTTGTTAATGTGGGAGATAGGAAAGAACAAACCTGATTCGTACAAAGAATTTGACCGTACGGTTGATTACATTAATGATACCATTGAGGAATATAAACAACTGGACCGTGATGCTGCAAATTTCAAAAAGCACGATGGTGTATACGCGCATATTCGTCGTGGTCCACTAGGTGTGGTGCTTTGTTTGGGACCTTACAACTATCCGTTGAACGAGACATTTACACTATTGATTCCCGCATTAATCATGGGAAATACGACGATTTTCAAACCTGCTAAGCACGGCGTATTGTTAATTACCCCACTGTTGGAAGCGTTCCAAAGTAGTTTTCCTAAAGGTGTAGTAAATATTCTATTTGGTAGGGGTAGGGCGATTGCAGGACCCATAATGACAACCGGTAAGATTGATGTCCTCGCCCTAATAGGTCATAGTTCTTCCGCAAATGCATTGGTCAATCAACATCCGAAAAGTAATAGATTACGTCAGGTTTTAGGACTTGAAGCCAAAAACCCGGCCATAATTCTACCAGATGCAGATTTGGATTTGACAGTTAAGGAATGTATCGCAGGTACGCTTTCTTATGACGGCCAGCGTTGCACAGCCTTGAAAATAGTCTATGTGCACAAAGATGTTGAAGAAGAATTCTTAAAGCGTTTCTCAGCTGCTGTAGATGAATTGAAGTTTGGAAACCCTTGGGACGAAGGGGTTCAGCTTACCCCACTCCCTGAACCTGGTAAACCGGCATATATTCAGGAGCTAATTGATGATGCCAAAGAGAAAGGCGGAAAAATTATTAATGCTAAAGGCGGGGAGCGTTCTGAGAATTTTATTTGGCCATCGGTCATACATCCGGTAACCAAAAACATGCGTGTTTATGAAGAGGAACAGTTTGGTCCAGTAATTCCGGTAGTCACATTTACTGATATCGATGAGCCTTTAGATGATATGGCCGAAAGCAACTACGGCCAACAGGTAAGTTTGTTTGGTAAGGATGTGTATACACTTTCCCCATTGATTGATACATTGGCTAACTTGGTTTGCCGTGTGAACCTAAATAGTTCATGCCAGCGTGGACCGGATGTTTACCCATTTACGGGCAGAAAAGACTCCGCCCAATCAACACTCAGTGTTCATGATGCCTTACGTTCGTTTAGTATTCGAACCTTTGTAGCGTTTAAAGACAACGATTTAAACAATGAAACTGTTGAGCAGCTTTTAGACGCGAAGGTCAGCAATTTTTTAAGTACGGATTACTTATTATAATAAAAGGCCCTGTGATTCACTGGGCCTTTTTATTTCTTTTATTAACTACTAAAGGTTGTTTGCCAACCAATCTCCAACTTCTGATGTTTTATAAGATTTGCCTCCATCAGCCAAGTCTTCTGTTACTATACCTTCTGCTAAAGATTTATTTACTACTTCTCGAATGGCTTCTGCTTCCTCAGCAAGGTTAAGGTCTTCAAATAGCATTGCTGCTGAAAGTACTGTTGCCAATGGATTCGCAATATCCTTGCCAGCTGCCTGTGGGTACGAACCATGAATAGGTTCATATAATCCAATCTTTTCACCCAAAGACGAAGAAGGCATTAGTCCCATAGAACCTGAAATAACCGAGGCTTCATCGGTTAAAATATCTCCGAAAAGGTTGGCCGTTATGATGACATCATAGCCTTTTGGCCACTGTATCAATCGCATAGCAACAGCATCTACAAATTCGTAGGTAACTTCAACTTCGGGATAGTCCTTTTCCATTCGTTGAACCGTTTCCCTCCATAGTCTGGAGGCTTCCAAGACGTTAGCCTTATCAACACAGCACAACTTCTTGCCACGTTTCAAAGCCATTTCAAAACCTTTTTTGGCGATGCGTTCAATTTCAAAACGATGGTATGTCATAGTATCAAAGGCGGTCTCTCCCTCATTTAGTCGTCCTCGTTCACCAAAGTAAACACCGCCGGTCAATTCACGTACGATAACCAAGTCGGTACCTTCAATTCTGTCCCGTTTTAAAGGGGATTTGTCAATTAGGGACGGAAATGTAAAAGTAGGTCGCACATTGGCAAACAAGCCCAATGCCTTACGCATTTTTAACAATCCTTGCTCTGGTCTAACCTTAGCTGAAGGGTTGTTATCAAATCTTGGATCCCCAATGGCGCCGAACAATACAGCATCAGAGGCCTCACAAATCGCATGTGTTTCATCAGGATAGGGTTCGCCAACAGCATCAATAGCTGCCGCTCCTACCAAAGCCGATTTCCAGCTTATTTCATGATTGAACTTTGATGCCACTGCATTACATACTTTAACAGCTTGGTCAATAACTTCGGGGCCGATACCGTCACCGGCCAGCAAAGCGATATTAAGGTTCATATAGTTGTTTTGGTTAAATTAAATTGAGCATTTTTTCAGTGGCCTTAATAGCCGAAACAGTTTGATCGGAATCGAGACCTGTTGTAACGAAATCGTTCTTTTTGGTTTTCCAGGTTATCATGGTTTCACATAGGGCGTCAGAACTACTACCTGGTGGGATTCGAACGGCATAATCTATTAATTTTGGCAAACTACTATCACGCTTTTCATAAATCTTTTTTAGAGCATTCATGAAAGCATCAAATTGGCCATCGCCTTGGGCATTTTCTTCGTATAAATCGCCATCGATTTCAATGCAAAGGGTAGTGGAGGGCATCAATCCTTTTGCATGGGTCAAAACATAGGACTTTATGAATACCTTTTGCTTAAATGAGCTGCTATCCAATACGTCTGAAATGATGTACGGCAAATCATCTTTGGTAACTTTTTCTTTTTTATCACCAAGTTCGATGATGCGTTCAGTAACTTTTTTTACTTCCTCATCATTAAGGGTCAAACCAAGCTCTTGTAGGTTTTTAAGAATATTGGCCTTTCCAGATGTCTTTCCTAATGCATATTGGCGTTTTCTTCCGAAACGCTCAGGCATCAAATTGCTGAAGTAGAGATTGTTTTTGTTGTCACCATCGGCATGGATACCTGCCGTTTGGGTAAATACATTTTCACCTACCACAGGTTTGTTAGCTGGTATGCTAAAACCTGTAAAAGTAGAGACCAGTTTGCTCACTTTATAAAGTGAGGATTCTATAACCTTTGTATTTATTTCTGGCAAGAAATCATTTATAACGGCTATTGTACTGGCCAATGGGGCGTTACCAGCGCGTTCACCCATGCCATTAACGGTTAAATGCAATCCATGCGCACCGGCTTTAAGCGACTCCATTACATTTGAAACACTTAAATCATAGTCGTTATGGCCATGAAAATCAAAGTGAATTGTAGGATAACGCTTGACTATTTTCTCAACATATTCAAATGTTTCTGAAGGAGTCAAAACTCCTAAGGTATCCGGTAAAAGGATACGTTTTATGGGTTGGGTCGCTAAGAAATCAAGAAATTGGAATACGTAATCAGGTGAGTTCCGCATACCATTGCTCCAATCCTCTAAATACACATTAGTTTCGATTCCTTCGTCAAGTCCTAATTGAACAACTTCGGCAATCCCCTCAAAATGTTCTTCAGGAGTTTTTTTCAATTGGTGGGTCAAATGGTTCATCGAGCCCTTTGTGAGTAGATTTTGAACCCTTGCACCTGCCTTCTTCATCCATTTAATGGAAGCACCTCCATCAACAAATGTCAACACTTCCACCTGTGTAAGTCTATTTTCTTCAGCTGCCCATTCCGTAATATTTTTAACGGCGTTGAATTCGCCCTCAGAGACCCTTGCGGAAGCTACTTCTATACGGTCTACTTTTAATTCCTCCAATAACAATTTTGCCAAGGTCAATTTTTCAGAAGCCGTAAAGGAAACCCCAGAAGTCTGCTCCCCATCACGTAGGGTAGTATCCATTATTTCAATGGTTCGAGCCATTTTGTTGAATTAAAAAGGTCGGGTTTGAGCGAATTCCTTAATGTTATCCTTGAGATTCAAGAGATAGTCAATATCATCAAAACCGTTAAGTAAATTTCCTTTTTTGTATTCGTTGATACCAAATGTTTCAAACTCTCCAGTACTTAAAATAGTAAATGTTTGTTCAGGGAGGTCTACTTTGAATTCGGTATTCGGGTCTGATTCAATGGCCTTGAATATCTTTTCCAGAAAATCGGGACTTATTTGCACGGGTAAAACACCTACGTTTAAACAGTTGTTCCTAAAAATATCTGCAAAGAAACTGGAAACCACACATCTGAATCCATAGTCATAAACTGCCCATGCCGCATGTTCCCTTGACGAGCCAGAACCAAAATTTTTACCACCTACAAGAATTTTTCCACTGTAGATGGGATTGTTTAATACAAACTGTTCTTTTGGGGTGTCATCGGTATTATATCTCCAATCTCGAAAAAGGTTGTCTCCAAAACCTTTACGCTCCGTTGCCTTTAAAAATCGTGCAGGTATAATTTGATCGGTATCCACATTTTCTATGGGTAAGGGAACCGCCGTAGAATTAAGTACACTGAATTTATCGTAAGCCATCTTTCTTTTCTTTTTAAATATTCCCGCGAATGCGAGATTGTAATTTTTTATTTAAGCCGTTTCTAATTGCATCAATTCCCGGGGGTCTGTGACTTTACCTGTTACCGCTGCCGCCGCAGCCACCAAAGGACTTGCCAATAATGTTCTGGCACCCGGACCTTGTCTTCCTTCAAAATTTCGATTACTGGTACTTACTGCGTATTTGCCTGCAGGAACTTTATCATCGTTCATTGCCAAACAAGCAGAACAGCCAGGTTCACGGAGTTCAAAACCCGAGTCATGAAGAATCTCCAAGATTCCCTCTTCCTTTATGGCTTCTTCAACTCTATGCGACCCTGGTACCAACCATGCGGTGACATTAGCTGCTTTTTTTCTTCCTTTAACAATGGAAGCAAATGCCCTAAAATCTTCTATTCTACCATTGGTACAACTACCCAAAAAAACGAAGTCTATAGGTTTGCCCAACATTTCATCACCTTCATTAAAATTCATGTAAGCCAAGGACTTCTTGTAGGTTTTGGCTCCAGAACCTTCACCAGCTGATGGGATGGAATTTGAAATTCCGAAGCCCATTCCTGGATTGGTTCCATAGGTAATCATTGGCTCAATATCAGAGGCTTCAAATATCAATTCTTTATCAAATTCAGCATCTGTTTCAGAATATAGGGTTTTCCAATAGGCCATGGCCTTATCCCAATCGGCTCCTTTCGGCGCGAATTCGCGACCTTCGATATAATCAAATGTGGTTTCATCTGGTGCTATCATTCCGCCTCGCGCACCCATTTCAATACTTAAATTACAGACGGTCATTCGACCTTCCATCGACATATTTTTAAATACATCACCCGCATATTCTACAAAGTAACCGGTTGCCCCAGATGTTGTCAATTGCGAAATAATGTAAAGCGCTACATCTTTTGGGGTTACTCCAAATTGCAATTCACCATTGATATTAATACGCATGCTCTTTGGTTTTGGTTGCATAATACATTGACTGGCCAAAACCATTTCCACCTCAGAAGTTCCTATACCAAAAGCAATTGCACCAAAGGCCCCATGGGTAGAGGTATGGGAGTCTCCACATACAATTGTGGCACCTGGCAGGGTAATCCCGTTTTCTGGTCCTATAACGTGAACAATTCCGTTTTTTTCGTGTCCTAATCCCCAATAACGAATACCATGTTCACCTGCATTTTTTTCTAGTGCGGCGAGCTGGTTTGCAGACAATGGGTCTTTTACCGGTAGATGTTGATTTAAGGTTGGGGTATTGTGATCTGCAGTTGCAAAGGTTTTATTGGGAAAAATAACCGGAATATTTCGATTCTTTAATCCCAAAAAAGCAACTGGACTTGTCACCTCATGAACCAAGTGACGGTCTATAAACAGCACGTCTGGGCCGTTTTCTATTTTTTTCACAACATGTGAATCCCAGACCTTGTCAAACAACGTATTTCCCATAATACGGTATAAATAAATTTAAGCGACTAAAATAGGAATTGTAGGTAATTTAAATGGAAAGTAGAGACCTGTAAATTACGATGTTCAACAAAGTTGAAATCAATTGTGAAATAGTGAATGCACCTAACTTATATATCCCCAAATGGCTTTATCCTTTACCAGTTCAGCATAGGTTCTTCGAACCGGTAGATTATCTGGCTTGTCCAATTTAGGATCCTGTTTTAATAGTTGAACTGCGTGATGTCTGGCTAATTTCAGAATAGGGTTGTCCTTTACGATATCTGCTATTTTCAGATTTAGCAGTCCACTTTGTTGGGTACCCATTAAATCTCCGGGGCCTCGAAGTTTTAAATCAACCTCTGCAATTTCAAATCCGTCATTGGTTCCTGTCATGGTTTCCAATCGTGTTTTTGCATCGGCCGATAATTTGTGACTTGTCATTAAAATGCAGAAACTCTGTTCCGCACCCCTTCCAACTCGACCACGTAATTGATGCAGTTGTGAAAGGCCGAAACGCTCAGCACTTTCTATGATCATTACCGATGCATTAGGCACATTAACCCCAACCTCTATGACTGTAGTGGCCACCATTAGCTGTGTTTCCCCATTGACAAAACGCTCCATTTCATAATCCTTATCCTGCGGTTTCATTTGCCCATGCACTATGGATATTTGATATTCCGGTTGTGGAAACTCACGGGCAATACTTTCGTAGCCGTCCATCAAATCTTTGTAATCCAAGGCTTCACTTTCTTTGATCAGTGGGTAAACAATATATATCTGACGTCCCTTTTTAATCTCGTCTTTAATAAAACCAAAAACCTTTAACCGATTTGAATCGAATCGATGTACGGTCTTTATAGGTTTTCTACCTGGCGGAAGTTCATCAATTACTGAAATATCCAAATCGCCGTACAAACTCATAGCCAATGTTCTGGGAATAGGTGTTGCTGTCATCACAAGAACATGGGGCGGTATTTCATTTTTATGCCACAATTTGGAACGCTGTGCCACGCCAAATCGGTGTTGTTCATCGATAATGGCTAAACCTAAATTCTTGAATTGGACCTTATCTTCAAGAACGGCATGGGTCCCCACCAAAATATTTAAATTTCCGTTTTCCAATTGGTTGTGCAAAAATGTACGTTCAGCACGTTTTGTAGACCCTGTAAGTAGTGCAATCTTCAAATTCATTTGAAGCAAGAGGTCTTTAAGCCCATTGTAATGCTGTTGGGCCAGGATTTCGGTTGGAGCCATTAAACAGGCCTGAAACCCATTATCAATAGCCAAAAGCATACACATTAGGGCAACAATGGTCTTTCCTGAACCTACATCACCTTGCAGCAAACGGTTCATTTGTGCTGAACTGCCCATATCGTTTCGTATCTCCTTAATAACCCGTTTTTGAGCATTGGTCAATTCAAATGGTAAATGGTTGTTGAAAAACGAATTGAATTGTTCACCCACTTCTTTAAAGGGCAGTCCTTTAATTTTCTTCTTTCGAGCTGCTTTTTTTGAAAGTAACTGCAGTTGCACATAGAACAACTCTTCAAACTTCAATCGAAACTGGGCTTTGGCCAGTAATTCTTGACTTTTTGGGAAATGGATATTTAAGAGTGATTCTGGCTTCGGAAGCAACTTTAGCTCATCAAGCAGGGTTTTGGGTAGGGATTCATTGAAATCAGCTTTAGTTTCCAAAAACAATTGCTGCAACATCTTGCTGACGACTTTGTTGGTGATGCCTTTGGCACTCAGCTTCTCAGTCGATGGATAAATGGGTTGCATACTGATTTTTAGTCCAGCTTGATGGACTTTAAGTAGCTCCATTTCAGGATGTGGCATTGAAAAGCTGTTTCCATAACGGTTCACCTTACCAAAAACCACGTAGGGCTCATTGATTTTAATGTTTTCGCGAATCCATTTGTGTGAACGGAACCACACCAATTTCAACTCTCCGGTTTCATCTACAAAAGAGGCTTCCAAACGTTTTCCGCGCTTTTGTTCTATGGTTTTTAGATTGACAATTTTGCCAACAATCTGAACATCAGCACCACTATTTTGCAGTTGATTGATTTTATAATATTGGGTTTTATCGAGATAACGATTCGGATATAATTGTAATAGGTCACCGAAGGTTTCCAAACCAAGTTCAGTTTTTAAGGCTTCGGCACGATTCGGACCAACACCTTTAAGATAGGCTAGGGGAGTTTGCAGTACGCCACTTCGCATCTAACGAAAATACTTAAATTGGCTTGACTTTTGCTTCTTTCTTTTTATGAGATTCTTTCTTCTTTTTGCACTATTCTGTTTTTCTTTTTCTTTTTCGCAAAGACAGGAGAGTATTGATTTTACAACTGCAAACGTTAAAATAAAAAGGTTAAAAAAAGGATACATAAATGGAAGCGTAAGCTATCGCTTTCATGTCTTGAAAGATGTAGATTCAATATTCTTAAATGCAAATAACATGGCTTTTAGTAGTGTTGTTCTAAATAAAAAACCTTTTGATTATAAATACTTCGATAATAAGATTCGAGTTTATCATGATTTCAAAAAGGGCGAAACATATCATTTATTTTTGAAATTTGCGGCTTTTCCAAAACAAACCGTATACTTTTTGGAAAGGGATTCATGGTTTTCTCTTAAGAAGGAAAAAGACAATTCCAAAGGACAGGTTTGGACACAAGGCCAAGGAAAATATACAAGTCATTGGCTTCCTTCATTGGATGATATGAATGATAAGATTGAATTTGATTTAACAATTCGTGCGGCACCTCAATTTGAAGTTATTGCGAATGGAAATTTGAAGTCATCTGACACCTTGGATTTTTTCCATAATTATTGGAGATATGATATGACTAAACCCATGAGCAGCTACCTTGTTGCTTTTGTTATTGGGGATTTTGAAAAGAAGGTGCTAAAATCAAAGTCTGGCGTTCCTTTGGAATTGTACTATGAACCAAAGGATAGCTTAAAATTTGAACCTACATACCGCTATTCTAGAGAAATTTTTGACTTTTTAGAACAAGAGATTGGGGTAGAATACCCTTGGCAGAATTACAAACAAGTACCTGTTCAAGATTTTCTCTATGCCGGAATGGAAAATACCAGCTGCACCATATTCTCAAACCAATTTGTTATCGATTCCACGGCCTTTGTAGATAAAAATTATATCAATGTAAACGCCCATGAACTGGCACATCAATGGTTTGGTAATTTGGTTACTGAAGTCAGTGGGGAGCACCATTGGTTGCATGAAGGTTTTGCGACCTACTATGCCTACCTAGCGGAAAAAGAACTTTTCGGAGAAGATCATTTTTACTGGAAACTTTACGATACAGCCAAAACCTTACACCAACTTTCGGAAGATGGTCAAGGGGAAGCATTAACCGACCCAGGGGCCGGTAGTTTGACCTTTTACGAGAAAGGAGCATGGGCCTTGGTAATGTTGCGAGAACGTGTTGGTGATTCAAATTTTAAAAAAGGCATTAAATCCTATTTGAAAACCTATGCCTTTAAAAATGCAACGATTTCTGATTTCTTAAATGAAATTCAAAATGCCTCGGGGATAAACCTAGAGAATTTCCAAAAAATTTGGCTTGAAAGTGCGGAATTCCCTTGGCAGGAAGTTAAATGGCTTCTGGAGCAAAAAAGCCAACAAGTCAAGAACTTTTTATTTGTCAAGAAAATCTATTCGAACCAAACTGAAAGCGAAGCAGATTACTGGGTTGATAGCTATTGGAACAATGCATCCGATGAATTTAAAAAACATTGTATACTAGAATTCGAAGAGCAAATTCCAAATACCAGATTAAAGGAAATAATTCAAGAGGAAAGTTTAATAGTTCGGCAAGCAGTGGCCATAGCTATGCCAAAATTCCCAAATGCCCTGCAAGAAGAATTTGAATCATTGCTTACAGATAAAAGCTATGTCACCCAAGAAACGACCCTTTTTAAATTATGGGAAGCTTTTCCAGCCAACCGTTCTAAGTATTTGAAACAAATGGATGGGGTAGTGGGGCTGCCTAATAAAAATGTACGGCAACTATGGCTTACGTTGGCCTTGGTAACTCCAGAGTTTGAACCTGAAAGAAAAAAGGAATTCTACGACGAATTAAATGATTTTACATTACCTAAACACAATTTTGAAGTCAGACAGTTGGCCTTTCAGTATCTTTCTCAAATACAAGCATTAAGTGATAAATCCATTAAGAATTTAGTATTGGCATTGGACCACCATGCTTGGCAGTTCAAAAAATCTTCAAGAAATTTAATCCGTCAATTGTATAATACCCCTGAAGGTAAAATGAGGTTCGAGCAACTGGAGAAGCAGTGGCCAGAAGAATCACAACAAAACTTCCAAAAAGTAATTAATCCATGAAGGCCCTAGTGATTTCAGGAGGTGGAAGCAAAGGTGCCTTTGCAGGAGGTGTCGCTCAATTTCTCATTGAAGAGTTGGGTAGGGAGTATGACATTTTTGTGGGTACTTCTACGGGAAGCCTTTTAATATCCCATCTGGCCTTGGGGAAAATCGACAAAATCAAGAATATCTACTCATCTGTTGATGAGCATAGTATTTTTAGTGTTTGCCCTTATAAAATTCGAAAAAAATATGGGGCAGATATCATCACTCTAAACCATTTCAACATACTTAAGAATTTTATTAAAGGAAAAAAGACCTTTGGTGAGAGTGAAAACCTTCGCAAACTTATAGGTAATAGTATTACAAGGGATGAGTTTGACGAACTCAAAGCGAGTAACAGAAATGTGGTTGTCACTGTCTCCAACCTTTCACTGAACCAAGTAGAATACAAGAGTATTAATGATTTTGGTTACGAGGAGTTTTTAGATTGGATATGGATTTCTTCAAATTATACTCCTTTTATGAGTTTGGTAAGGAAGAATGGATGCGAATATGCCGATGGCGGTTTGGGCAGTCTGGTACCCATAGAAGAGGCTATTCAATTAGGGGCAACAGAGGTAGATGTTGTCGTGCTCCATACAGAGGTTAGTTTCTACAATAAAATGCCTTCACGAAATGCCTTTGAGCTTTTGACCAGCATGTTCACCTTTGTGTTGGAACGAATTGAAAATCAAAATATTAGAATCGGAAAGCTTGTGGCTAATCAACGTGACGTTATTATCAACCTATATTATACCCCAACCATACTTACTACGAATTCCTTGATTTTCAATAAAGAAAAAATGACAAGATGGTGGAAACGAGGTTATCTCTATGCAAAAAACAAGAATACAGAGAGCATGCCCATTCAACCTGAAAAACAAGAATAACCAAAGGTCTACCAAAGAGCTGCTACTTCCTTTTTGATGAAGGCAAGTGCAGCAGAAGAAGGAGAGGTCTTCTCCATAGTTTGATTCAAAATGTCTTCACGAAGTTTATCTGCAGAATCGGAATCACTCATGCCTGCGGAGCGAATGATTCGGATTGTGGCATTTTTAGCAGTTTTGATAATATTCCAACATTCATCACTCAAATAGATTTGTTGGGATAAATTATGCTCAAACTCATTTTCTATCTGCTTAATTAACAAATTTTCATAAGCTGTTTTATCGGCAGTAAGTGGAGAAACCCGTACTACCAGATTATTTACGGTTATTCGTTCTAAAAACAAGGCCATTCGTTCATAGGCCTGTAGTCGAATTGGTAGTGTTTCTTTTTGTGAATCCTTATGCAATAGAAAGCGTCGACGTCCTTCTTCGTTATTGGTATGTAATCTAAAAAAGTAAAAGGCCACTGCCCCAGTTACCACTGCAGGTAATAAATATGCGAAGAGTTGGAAAATATCGTCACCACTCATGTCGGTTTGGAATTTTAGGTTTACAACACAAACGTTTGCAAACCCTTAAAATTATATAGACCCTTAGTTTTTAAATTGGTCTTTCACCATACTATAGAATTGGTCAAATTGTGGCTCCATTCGAAATAGAAAACCATCTTTAAATCCACCATCACGACCTGCACTACTAATTCTGCTAATTTCCACCCCTGCTTTATTTATGGCAAACGCAATGATATTTGCTTGAGCTCCCGTTAGGTCAAAATCTCCTGTATTGCTTAATCCCTCAACAACAATATTATAGTTTGGGTAGTTAGCAAAAAACGCAGCTAATCGCTCGGCAGTTGCTTGGCCTTCTGCTGTTAGCTGTTTGGCTTTATAATCCGTAAAAAAGGAAGTAACCGGATATGAAATACCAATGGAGCGTTCTCCGATACCCAATTGAGGGCCATCACCCAAGGTACCTTTGGCTTTGCCTACCACTTGCACTGCTAGGGAATCATTTTTTGCAAAGACATCTGTAATGGTGTTTATCTGGGCCTCTTTTTTGTCTAGGGTTTCGAGGGCCCTGGTCGCATTGGTTGTATTTCGTTTCGACACTTCGGCAAAATTGTTCAAGTTTTGTAGAAGTGCTGTGTTCGCGGCCTGTAGGTCTTTTAATTGTCTTTCTTTTTCTTCAGCAAAAGTCTTGCTGCTTGAAGCTTCTCTTTCAGCTTTGGCGACTACAGATTTCGTAGAATCAAGCTCTTTTTGTAAGCGGGCAACTTGTGCTATTAACTCTGATTTTTTCTGGGCAGAAACTGTAAGAGTAAAAAGAATGCTAAATAGAAGTAATATTTTTTTCATCGAAATGGATTAGGATTTTGATCTTATCTACGAATCTGGAGTCGTAAACAGATTTCGCTTTGAATAGGTAATTTATACTGAAATTATTTTTTTGCCGCCTAAGTGTGGGCATTTTAAAAGGGATTCCATTCCTTCAAAGGGAACCTGATCTTTTTGATAACCGTACACGCGACGTAAATCGCTGCTAAGATAATCATCGTCAACGTTTACCTGAACATCTTCCATATTGAATTGGCACGGATGCTCATAACCAGAGGCATTAGTGATTTCTAAGAGTTCTTTTCGAAAGGTTTTAAAATATTGCGCAAGACGGTCAGACTTCAACGGAACATTTATTCCAGCTTGCAGCCACTTGCTCTGCGTTGCAATTCCAGCCGGACATTTATTGGTATGGCACACTTGTGCCTGAATACAACCAATGCTCATCATGGCCTCACGAGCCACATTGATACAATCAACTCCCATGGCAAAGGCCATTGCAGCTTTAGCTGGAAAACCAAGTTTTCCACTTCCAATAAAAACAATACGTTCCGTTAGTCCGCGTTCTTGGAAAATACGATAGATACTTGCGAAACCATATACAAATGGTAACGAGACATGGTCCGCAAAACTTGGAGGTGCTGCCCCTGTTCCACCTTCACCACCATCAACCGCAATAAAGTCAGGTCCTCTACCAGTTTTTTTCATTAGGTCAGCAAGTTCAATCCATTGGCCCGTTTTTCCTATTGCAGCCTTAATACCAACAGGAAGTCCTGTTTCTTCTGCTATGGCCTCAATTAGGTCAACTAATTCTTCAATTGACGAAAAGGCCTTGTGTGTTGATGGTGAGAGTACGTCCTTACCAACTTCCACACCCCGTATTTCAGCTATCTCCTTAGTAATTTTAGCGCCAGGTAAGACACCGCCTTTACCAGGTTTTGCCCCTTGACTTAGCTTTATTTCAATGGCTTTGATACAAGGATTGCCCACCGTCAATTCCTTCATCTTTTCCATAGAGAAGTTTCCATCTTTGGAGCGCACTCCAAAGTAACCGGTTCCAAAATGAAATATAACGTCACCTCCTTGCTTATGATACGGCGACAAGCCACCTTCACCTGTATTGTGATAAGCACCTGATTTTTCAACACCCTTATTCATAGCTTCAACGGCAGCCGCCGAAAGCGAACCAAAACTCATTGCCGAAATATTGATTATGCTTGCTGGCCGAAAAGGCTTTTTTCTATTGTTATACGCACCAATTACCTTGGCACAAGGCAAAAAATTTGGGTCGCTTAGATTTGGATGACCAACAGGCTTTTTGTAGCCAATCATTGCATTCTTTATGAAAATATGTTGATGGGCATAAATGTCACGATCCGTTCCAAAACCCTCGTAGTTGTTTTCCTTTTTGGCGGAGGCATAAATCCATCCACGTTCTATCCTATTAAATGGTAGCTCTTCACGATTGTTCGCTACAAAATACTGACGCATTTCCGGTCCAATACTTTCCAACCAATAGCGCAAATGGCCAACTACGGGATAATTGTGCTTAATGGTATGTTTTTTTTGGATAAAAACATCCCACAAGGCCACTAGAATTATAAATAGGATAGGGTAGGCCCACCAAGGGATGGATTTCAGAAACTGAAATATATGCACCATAAGTAATTAGCTGCCTGCGTTCAAATAATCCAATGTTAGTTCTGTCATGGCCTTAACACCTAATTGCATTCCAGCATCATCAATTAAAAAATCTGGAGTATGATGAGGATATGATTCTTTATTGCCAGGAGTCATGCCACCTAAAAAGAAAAAGAAACCAGGAACTTCACGTTGAAAATATGAAAAATCCTCAGCACCAGTAATCGCTTTTTGGGCTACCACGTTTTCCCTGCCGGCAATACGTCTAAGGGTTGGTAGCATTTGTTGTGCAAGTTCAGGTTGATTGAAGGTAATGTCTGTAGCATCTTTAATTTCACAAGTAGCTTCACCACCATAAGCTTTGGCAATGGTCGAAACCATTTCCTTCATTCTCTTGTTAATGTGGTCTTTCATATCATAATCCAGAGTGCGGATGGTCCCTAACATTTCAGCTGATTCAGGTATGATATTGAAACGAACACCACTTTTTATTTTTCCAACAGTGATTACTGCCGCTTCATTTGTCAGGTTAGCCTCTCGACTTATTATAGTTTGAAGACCGTCAATGATTTTGGCACTTATTAGAATGGGATCTACACCTGACCATGGTTGGGAACCATGACTCTGTTTTCCTTTAACATTGATTCTAAATTCTTGTGCTGCAGCCATTGCACCGCCGATTTTATAACGTATCATGCCAACCGGGGTCTGCGAATTGATATGAAGGCCAAAAATGGCATCAACATCTGGATTCTTTAACACCCCTTCTTTAACCATAAGAAGTGCACCGCCTTCTTCTCCCGGTGGTGGACCTTCTTCAGCCGGTTGAAAAATGAATTTTACAGTGCCATTTATTTTATCTTTGTTCTTTGAAAGTACCTCTGCTACGCCCATTAAAATAGCCGTATGCGTATCATGACCACAAGCATGCATTACTCCAACTTTCTCACCTAAAAACTCTGAGGTTACTTCCGATTTAAAAGGTAAGTCGTTGCGTTCTGTAACAGGTAGCGCATCAATATCTGCTCTTAAAGCGACCACTTTACCCGGATTGTCACCCTTCAATACTCCAACCACTCCGGTATGTGCAACTTCGGTTTGTACTTCAATTCCAAGACTCTTAAGGTGCTTGGCAATTTTTTCTGAAGTTTTGAACTCACGATTGCTTAACTCAGGAAATTGGTGAATGTCATGTCGCCAGTCAATAACTTTCTGTTCTATAGCGGCATAATCATCTTCCAAATTAGGTCCTTGAGCGAAACATGCTATTGAACATGCGCAGAATAATAGTGTTGTAAAAAGTCTCATAATGAGGAGTTTAAAATTTAATAAGGCGATAGCCTTCATTTTGTAATTGTATTAAGGCCGTCATGGCTGAAAGTCCAAGTTGTACACCTGGTATTGTTTCTTTAATTGGAATATTACGTGATGCGGAAGATTGACCGCAAAATATAAATTGAACATTGGCATCCATCAATTGGGCTATCATATCCGCATTTGGGTTTTCAATATTGTAGCGTTCAAAATAAGCTTTTTTTGAAAGTAGGTCTTTCGAAGCTTTATTATGAACAACCAAGGCAACCTTTAAGTTTTGAATTGATACTCCCGCCTGGGCATGCATATTCAAAAAACGTGCTGCCGTTTCAATACTGGCATTTCTTTTTGAAACATCTTCGGGAGAATTCATGATATCAAAAACGACTTTGTATTCCGCTTCGATTGGGGTTTCAAAATCAGTGTTTTCAATTGTCCATACGGGCCCATAGTCTGTTATAATTGGCCCAGTTTTTTTTTCTTGAGAAATTAAGGCGAAAGGCCAAATTAAAAGGAAGAATAGATTTCGTTTCATTTTCTGGAAGCTAAATATATCTAAATTCATTAATACCAACATATACTGTTTAAAAGTATTGAAGATCTCATTTTTTAGAGCTAGTTCTTTTGGCTAATTTCACCAATTGAGTTAAGATAACTGAATGTCATATTTAGACGAGCTTAATGATGCCCAACGAGAACCTGTCCTTCATAAGGACGGAGCTTTAATGGTTATTGCTGGTGCGGGTTCTGGTAAAACAAGGGTCCTTACCTATAGAATTGCCCATTTAATGGGGCAGGGGGTAGATTCTTTCAACATTTTGGCATTGACCTTTACGAATAAAGCAGCCCGTGAAATGAAAAAGCGGATTGCTACTATTGTTGGGGACTCTGAAGCCAAAAATCTATGGATGGGAACCTTTCATTCCATATTCGCCCGCCTTTTACGATATGATGGGGACAAGCTTGGTTTTCCTAGTAATTTCACTATTTATGACACCCAAGATTCCCAAAGGCTTATCAATAGCATTATTAAGGAAATGGGGCTGGATAAGGACATTTACAAGTACAAGCAGATTCAAAACCGAATATCATCCTATAAAAACAGTTTAATAACGGTCAAGGCCTATTTTCAAAACCCTGAATTACAAGAATCCGATGCTATGGCGAAGCGCCCAAGAATGGGTGAAATTTATGAAAATTATGTAGACCGTTGCTTTAAGGCTGGAGCCATGGATTTTGATGATTTGTTGTTGCGAACCAATGAATTATTGAATCGTTTTCCAGATGTTTTAATGAAATATCAAGAGCGGTTCAAGTACATTCTGGTAGACGAGTATCAAGATACCAATCACAGTCAATATTTGATAGTCAGGGCTTTGGCTGACCGTTATCAAAATATCTGTGTTGTGGGTGATGACGCTCAGAGTATTTACTCATTTCGGGGAGCAAACATTAGCAACATTTTAAATTTTCAACGTGATTATGAAGATGTTGCCGTTTACCGCTTGGAGCAGAACTATCGTTCTACAAAGAATATTGTTCAAGCAGCTAACTCAGTAATTGCCAAGAATCGAGATCAGCTTGAAAAGGTGGTTTGGACAGCAAATGATGCCGGGAATAAAATCAAGGTACATCGCAGTATCACCGATGCAGAGGAAGGCAGGTATGTAGCCAGTTCCATATTCGAGACTAAAATGCAAGAGCAACTTCAGAATGGTGAATTTGCTGTTTTATATCGCACAAACTCACAATCGCGAGCCATTGAAGATGCCTTGCGAAAGAAGGATATTCCATACCGTATTTACGGAGGCCTTTCTTTTTATCAGCGTAAGGAAATAAAGGATGTTTTGGCCTATCTACGGCTTATTGTAAATCCTAAAGATGAGGAAGCCCTAAAACGTGTCATTAATTTCCCGGCACGTGGTATAGGCAATACCACAATTGACAAATTAACTGTAGCGGCAAATCACTATCAACGTTCGATATTCGAAGTAATGGAGAATCTTGATAAAATTGATTTGAAGATTAACGCTGGTACAAAGAATAAACTCACCGATTTTGTGAACATGATCAAGAGCTTTCAGATTATGAATGAAGGTTCTGATGCATTCACCTTGGCCGAACATGTATCAAAAAAGACGGGTCTTCTACTTGAATTTAAAAAGGACGGGACACCAGAAGGTATTGCCCGTATGGAAAACATAGAAGAATTGTTGAATGGGGTAAAGGATTTTGTTGAGGGGCAAAAAGAATTGGCTGACGCTACAGGTAGTCTTACTGAATTTTTGGAAGATGTCGCCCTTGCTACTGACATGGACAAAGATGTTGGAGATGATGACCGAGTTGCTCTCATGACAATACATTTGGCAAAGGGGCTCGAATTTCCCTATGTATATATTGTTGGTATGGAAGAGGATTTGTTTCCTTCTGCCATGAGCATGAATACCCGAAGTGAATTGGAGGAAGAACGGAGATTATTCTATGTAGCATTGACTAGAGCAGAGAAACAGGCCTACTTGACCTATACCCAAAATCGATATCGATGGGGAAAACTTATTGATGCAGAACCTAGTCGATTTTTGGAAGAAATAGACGAGCAATACCTAGAAAATCTGACACCAGTAAATGATGGGTATCGTTACAAATCAATGATTAGTGACGATATCTGGGGGGATGTGGATAAAAGCAAACTTCGGCAAGTAAAACCTAAAAATGGCACCCCACCACGAACGCATAAACCGAACGAAAATCAACTTCGAAAGCTTCGGAAAATTAAACCCAACCTAGGAGAACCTTCGAAGAACACTGCGGTCATCGACCCCAATTTAGCAGAAGGGGTAAAGGTCAATCATACCAGGTTTGGAAAAGGCAAAGTATTAAAAATCGAAGGTGTTGGTAATGATAAAAAGGCCGAAATTCAATTTGACTCTGGTGACGTTAAAAAGTTACTGCTTCGATTTGCCAAGCTCGAAATATTAGGGTAGACGAGTTCAAAAGAAAACAAATTCTTTTTTCGGCCGTTTTAAAGGGGTAACCATCAACAAACTAACCATGATTATCTACGGAAGTCGTTCAACCCATCTTAAATCAAGTAATCTCCCAAATGCAAAGTGCCCGTGTGGAGAAAGCAAAGGAAAATTAACTGCTAGTGTATTTGGTAGGCATGTCCATGTTTTTTGGATTCCCCTCTTTCCTGTTGGTAAAAAGGCAGTTTTTGAATGCAAACAGTGCCATAAAGGTTTCAAGAAGAAAGAATTGGGAGAAGACGCAAAATTGGCCTATAAAAATTTCAAGGGTACTGTCAAGACACCATTATGGAAGTACACCGGACTTGCAATTATCGCCATACTAATTGGTATGGGGATTTATTCTTCAATTCAAAATGACAAAAAAGTTGTAGAGTACCTAGAAAATCCTGCCATGTTTGATACGTATACCTTTAAAACGGAATCGAATTACTATTCAACATTCAAAATTGTCGAGGTATTTCAGGATAGTGTATTTGTAAACTACAATGACTATGAAACAGACAAGATTTCTGGAATTCGAAAAATAGACTTGAAAAAGAATTATAGTAGTGAAGTCTATGTCTTAACTAACAATGCAATAAAATCAATGTTTGACCAAGGTTATATCAAAGATATTGACCGTTAGAATTGATGTTGTCCTATCACTAATGGTGGCTTTTTCTCCCTAACTTTGGGTAGATATGGCCGATTTTATCAAACTATACGAGGAGAATCCAAATCCAAAACAAGTCGAAGAGGTTGTATCCATTTTGAGAAATGGAGGTTTGGTAATTTACCCTACCGATACCGTCTATGGTCTAGGGTGTGATATTACGAATACTAAAGCGATGAATCGTTTGGCCCAACTTAAAGGGGTGAAATTGGAAAAAGCTAAATGGTCATTTATCTGTGCTGATTTATCAAATCTGTCTGACTACATCCGTCAAATTGATACACCTACTTTTAAAATTTTAAAAAATAACCTGCCAGGCCCTTACACGTTTATTTTACCCGGCAACAACAATTTACCCAAATCCTTTAAAAAGAAAAAAACGGTTGGTATACGTGTACCGAACAATTCCATTATAACGACCATTGTTGAATCACTAGGAAACCCAATCGTTTCTACTTCAATTCATGATGAAGATGATGTCATTGAATATACAACTGATCCAGAATTAATTTATGAAAAATGGAATGGATTGGTTGACTGTGTAATTGATGGCGGTTTTGGCGGAAATATCGCTTCAACGGTCGTTGACCTGTCGAAGGGAGAAGTGGAAATTGTTCGTGAAGGGAAAGGTTCAATTGAACATTTGCAATAAAAAAAGGACGGCTTTGGCCGTCCTTTTAGATTTTATTTAGGGACTAAACTAGTTTCCAGATCCACCGATAGCTGGGTCTTTCATTCCTTCTTCAATCATACTGTAGAACTGATCCAATTTAGGTAACACCACAATACGTGTTCTTCTATTTCTAGCTCTATTGGCTGAAGAATCGTTGCTAGCCAATGGTACATAGTAGCTACGACCTGCTGCAGTCATTCTCGCAGGGTCTACACCAAAATCGTTTTGTAGAATACGTACAATGGAAGTAGCACGCTTGGCACTTAAATCCCAGTTATCTTTAAGAACTCCGCTGCTGTAAGGAACATTATCCGTATGACCTTCAACCATAAATTCAAAATCAGGTTTGTTGTTCACAACTTTGGCAACTTTACCTAAAATGGCCTTTGCTTCACTAGATACGTTGTAACTACCGCTTCTAAACAAAAGTTTGTCAGAAATTGAAACAAAAACAACACCTTTCTCCACGCTTACCTCAATATCTTGATCATCAAGGTTTCCTAGAACACCCTTAAGACTTTGTACCAATGAAAGATTCACAGAATCCCTTCTAGTAACCGCATCTTGGAGTTTTCTAATCGTTAAGTCTTTTTCTTGAAGACTTTCCAAAGACTTTTCAAGGTTTTCAGCACCCTGAGCAGTTAGGGTGGTCATATCACCGATTTGTTTTATTAAGCCTGAATTTGTGGACTTCAAGAACTCGTTTTCGGTCTCTAAAGACGCCAATCGAGAAGTAGCTGTGGCCTTCTCTTCCAAACAGTCATTCAATTTTACTGTAGCCGAATTCAAAAGGTCTTGAGTTTCTTTATGTTTAGCTTCCAATTCAGCGTATTTCTTTTGCGAAACACAAGAAGAAGCTAAAATCGCTAAACCAAAAAGTCCTAAAATGATTTTCTTCATAACTAATTGTGAATTAAAGTATTAATGATTAAATAGGTTCTAATTTTAAAAGAAATTGATGCAAAACTATGCAAATTCAAACTGGGCAAAATTTCGGCACCGTTAATCTTTTACTAAAATGTTAAAATTGTTCACCTTACCTACGAAGTGTTTCCACACTATAGATGTTGTGCTGTAATATTTTAATAAAAAATTAGCCTTTTCCCTTCTTTTATACATTTTTCGAAAGTTACTGTAAAAACTGAAGTGGGCCCGCAATACTGCTAGGCAATGCAAGGGTTTTAGCTGTAGTAAAAAGCGTGCCGCCGCAATCCCATCCAAAATTAAACGGGCAAAAATTATAGGGAATGCTTTACTGGCAGGCAGGTTTTTAGTGATGGAATAAAGCGAATTCCTAAAATTTAAAAATGTTTTTTTCGGATTCATGTTCGATAATGTTGAACCCCCTAAATGATAAACCTTAGATTCACCGCAGTATCGAATTTTGTGTCCTTTGTTTTGTGCTCTCCAGCATAAATCAACCTCTTCTTGGTGTGCGAAATAATCTTCATCAAAGCCACCAAGTTTTTTGAAAACATCGGTTCTTATGAACATGCATGCACCCGTAGCCCAGAATATATCAATTTCATCATTATACTGGCCTTCATCCTTTTCAATTGATTGAAAAATACGTCCACGACAGAAGGGATAGCCTAGAAGGTCAATAAAACCACCTGCAGCCCCGGCATACTCAAAATACTCAGGTTTTTTAAGATCTAGTATTTTGGGTTGGATAATTGAAATATCAGTTCGGTTCTGAAATAATTCCATGATGGGTTGAAGCCAGTCTTCAGATACCTTTACATCAGAGTTTAATAGGCAGTAAATGTCTGCCTTAATTTGTTTTAACCCTCTATTGTAACCACCGGCAAACCCATAATTTTTCGCTAACTCTGCAATATTGATTTGTGGATAATTTTCTTTTAGGAAAGAAATTGAATCGTCACTTGATGCATTATCAATTACCCAAATGTCCGCATTATTTGAAAGTGCAACCACAGAAGGGAGGTACTCTTTTAGCAAAGTAACCCCGTTCCAATTCAATATGACTATCGCGATTTTCAAAACGAGGGCAAATTAACGGCTAAATTCAGGAAGTTCTGGTATGAAATTATATTTTTCGTCACCATAGTCCATTTGACAATAGTAATGTGAAAGCCCATTAGTGACCATCAAAAACTTCGCATTTGCAGCAAGATTGTACCGTGCAATCTGATCAAAGGTCAATTGATCAATATTCACGTATGGTGCTTTGCATTCCACAAGTATTTCCAAATTTCCAATAGCATCAAAAACTATAATATCCGTACGTTTAGTTAGCTTGTTTAGCTTTAACTGCTTTTCTACATTGATATAATTCTTTGGATAATTCAAATTTTCAATGAGGTAGTGAACTGCATGTTGCCTTACCCATTCTTCGGGTTGCAAGACAACAAACTTCTTGCGGATTATATCAAATATTTGAACACCCTTTTCGCTATTTTTGAATCGAAAGTTGAATTTGGGAAAGTTCAAAGACTGCATGCACAAATTTGCATAATCTTATTGACATGGAGGAAGTAAAGAAGATTTTGAAGGACATAAAAAGCAAGGAACTCAAACCTATATATTTTCTAATGGGTGATGAGCCTTATTATATCGATTTAATTTCTGATTACATCTCAAATTCAGTTTTGACAGAAGAAGAAAGAGGCTTTAACCAAATGGTCTTATATGGTAAAGACACTACCATAGACGAGATAACTTCAAATGCCAAACGTTTTCCAATGATGGCAGATTACCAAGTTATTATAGTCAAAGAGGCGCAGCAGCTTTCTAGAACCATTGAACAACTGGGTGCTTACGCAAAAAACCCACAACTCACTACCATTCTAGTAGTTTGTTACAAATACAAAAAACTGGACAAGCGAAAAAAGTTGCACCAGTTAATCAAGGAAAACGGAATTGTACTGGAGACCAAAAAACTATATGATAATCAAGTAGGACCATGGATTTCTTCATTTGCAAAGGCACGGGGACTTGAAATAGACTTCAAAGGGTCGGAGATGATGGCTGAATTTCTAGGAAATGACCTCAGCAGGATTTCAAATGAGTTTAAGAAAATGCTACCAATGCTGACAGCTGAAAAAAAAATAACCCCAGAGTTCATTGAGAAGCACATTGGGATTAGTAAGGATTACAACAATTTTGAACTTAAAAAGGCCATCGGTGAAAAGAACATAAAAAAAGTTGGTCGCATCGTGTCCTATTTTTCACAAAACCCAAAGGACAATCCTTTTGTGGTTACGGTAGCAACCTTGCAAGCATTTTTTGTGCAACTCTTGCAATACCATGGCTTGAAAGACAAATCCTCAAGAAATGTTGCTTCTGCCTTAAGAATCAATCCGTTCTTTGTAAATGAATTTGAGGTTGCAGCCAAAAATTATCCAATGAAACAGGTAAGCAGAATAATTAGCCACCTACGCAATCTTGACCTTAAGGGTAAAGGCGTAGGAAGCCAAAATATTTCACAAGCTGATTTACTTAAAGAGCTATTAGCCGGTACTTTTTAACGTTTGTCCAAACTAAACTTACCAGGACCAAGTAGAAATACACAAACGTAGAATGCCAGAAACAACAAAGCCTTTTCTTTGGTACCAATTGGATCGGAAAGGTGAACTACGAATGCTGCAACAAGCATTGTAATAATTACAGGGATAGACGCAAGTTTTGTTTTATAGCCGATTATAATAAGTAACGGACAAACAAATTCAGCTAAAACCGCTAAAAATAGCGTTGGTGCTTCTCCAATACCTATAGGGTTACCGAAGGAGAAATCACCTGAAATTAGTTTTTGGAATTTGGGGTAGCCATGTGTCAACATCAATAAGGACGGCGCTATCCTTAAAATTGCTAAACCAATGTGTTTTAGAATATTAGAATTCATATTAAAGGGGGAATTAGTTATTTGACGAAAATAGTAATCGCAAATTAAATAGGGAAATAGGAATTACCCCGAAAAATTCAGAAAGAAGTTTTTAGGCTTGAAAGACTAGCGTAAAGCGGGATAATCCACAGGATTAACCTCATTCATAATGGAATACACTTTTTCAAAGATATCCTCAGAACTAGGTTTAGAGAAATAATCACCATCTGTTGCATAAGCCGGTCTATGAGCTTTGGCAGTAAGTGTCTGTGGTGCACTGTCCAAATACCGATAGGCTTGTTGTTTTTCAATGATTTCCTGCAATAAATAGGCCGAACACCCTCCTGGCACATCCTCATCGATTATCAACAAACGATTCGTCTTCGCTATGCTTTTTACCATGTTATGGTTCAAATCGAAAGGTAATAATGATTGTGCGTCAATAACCTCTGCATCGATGTCTACTTCTAACAGTTCTTGTGCCGCTTTCTCAACAATTCTTAACGTTGATCCATATGAAAGAAGGGTAATGTCTTTGCCCTCTTTTATCGTCTCGACCTGGCCAATTGGTGTACAGAATTCGCCTAGGTTGCTGGGCATTTTTTCCTTTAAGCGATAGCCATTTAAACTTTCTATAACTAACGCCGGTTCATCCGATTTTAATAGGGTATTGTAAAAACCAGCTGCTTGGGTCATATTGCGCGGTGTAAGAATATAGATTCCCCGCAATAAATGAATCAATCCACCCATTGGTGAGCCTGAATGCCAAATTCCCTCCAATCGATGCCCTCTAGTTCGAATTATTAAAGGTGCCTTTTGTTTTCCGACGGTTCGGTATCTTAAAGTCGCTAAATCATCACTTAACGTTTGTAAGGCATATAAGATATAATCCAGATATTGGATTTCAGCAATCGGTCTTAAACCTCTCATTGCCATACCAATACCTTGACCTATAATCGTTGTTTCCCGAATTCCTGTATCGGCAATACGTAAAGGCCCAAATTTCTCTTGTAAGCCTTCAAGCCCTTGATTGACATCACCAATTGCCCCAGTATCTTCACCAAAAACCAAAGTTTCAGGGTATTTGGAGAAAACGGCCCCGAAATTATCCCTGAGAACTACTCTGCCGTCAACTTCAGGGCTGTCAGGGCCATAACTAGGTGCAATACCTTCAATGGCGCTGGCTCTATTTGGTAATTCGGAGTACAATTCAGAACTGTATTTTGGTTGGGATTCTTCAAAAAAGTTATTAATCCAGGTTTGAAGTTGTTTTACTTCTCCGATGTTTTCTTTTAGGGTATATCGCAATGATTTTCTTGCTGTAGAAATCAAGTCCTTCTTAATGGGTTCCTTAGTTTCAGCGAGCTCATTGATGAGTTTTCGCAAGAAAACCTTGTTTGAACTTTTTGTTGCTATGCGATTTAGAAGACCAACCAATTCTTCTTTTTGTTTCAAAAGTGGCCGCAAGAATTCTGACCATGCTTCCCTTCGTGCAGTGCGCACTTCTACTTTTGCTGTTTTTTCTATTTCTAGAAGTTCTGCCTCATTTGCTATATTGTTCTCTAATATCCACTCGCGATACCGTTTGTTGCAGTCATTTTCCCTTTCCCATTCGAGCCGGTCTTTTGACTTGTATCGTTCATGTGAACCCGAGGTTGAATGACCCTGTGGCTGAGTCAATTCGGTAACGTGAATCATTACCGGAACATGTTGTTCGCGAGCTAAATCGGAGGCCGTTTCATAAGCATGTATCAAGCCTGTATAATCCCAGCCCTTAACTACAATTATTTCATATCCTTTTTCCTCTTCATTACGTTGGAAACCTTCAAGGACTTTAGAAATATTCGATTTTGTAGTGTGGTATTTTGCAGGAACCGAAATACCATATTCGTCATCCCATATACTAATGACCATGGGAACTTGCATTACACCCGCAGCATTAAAGGTCTCAAAAAAATGACCTTCGCTTGTACTTGCATTACCTATAGTGCCCCAAGCAACTTCGTTTCCGTTTTTTGAGAAATTGGTACCATCGATTCCTTCAACTTCACGATAAATCTTCGAGGCTTGTGCAAGTCCAAGTAATCGTGGCATCTGACCAGCAGTACAGGAAATATCGGCACTACTGTTTTTTTGTTGGGTCAAATCTCTCCAAGAACCATCTTCGTTAATGCTGTACGTTCCGAAATGTCCACCCATTTGTCGACCAGCACTCATCGGTTCCAATTCCAAATCTGTCGTAGCATATAAACCATGGAATAGTTCTTTCGGGGTCAATTGGCCAAGGGCCATAATAAAAGTCTGGTCGCGGTAATAACCACTTCTGAAATCACCATTTTGGAAAGCTCTTGCCATTGCGAGCTGGGGTAATTCCTTACCATCACCAAAAATCCCAAACTTTGCTTTTCCAGTTAGAACTTCACGTCTTCCCAACAAACTACATTCCCTACTAGTAACGGCAATCTTGTAATCATTTAAGATTTGTGATTTGAAGTCATCAAATGAAATATTTTTGCTCGTTTCGGGATTGTTATTCATTGAAGGGTGATTTTTTGCAAAACTACAAAACCATAACGAATTTTCGTATATCGAAGCATCTTAAATAATTGAGAATATGACAAAAAATATCACATAAATTGATAATATGTTATTTTAAAGCTAAATTGAAGTATTCGAATTAAGAATAATTCAAACTAAAACCACTTTCTCGTAAACAGTCCCGTTAAAGTTCTGGGACTTAGGGTAACAACAAATCTGATGCGCTCGCCATAGTCTGGCTGTGCAATTTCGTAGCCATTGTTGGAGTACACTGGAAAGTACAATTCAAAAAAATCAGTGACGAGGTTCAATCGAATACCTGAATCATAAACAAAGCGCGCAGATTCGCCTTTATCCTTTATTCCACCTATATCCCCATAGACTTCAATCCATTGCCATAGATTAAAGCTAAGGTTACCAGCGATAATCCAATCATTACCAAATCGGTCATCAAAAATTGATTTGAAACCACCCTCGGCCAAAACGAATTGCTGGCTACTAAGGCCGCTGGCATTTGTAGATCGATTTAAATAATTCAAATCGAACAAATAATCTGTGGGTCTGTCCAATGCAAAACTGAAAAAATCGGAATTCGTATTATTGGTTATAAACTTTCCGGCATAAAACCTGAGATTGAGTTGTCGGTTGTTGTTAAATAAGGTTCGACTTTCCCATTCAACGGATAACTTTGAAAAGTTACCTGCAATTTGACCATCAATAACCCATGACTTAAAATCTAGAATACTATTATTTATATCTCCATAACGAACATTGAAAATCGTGAAGTCAGGGTCAGTATCAATAGTTTCAGCCACGCTTTCATCAATGTTTCGAAAAACGTTTCGCAGTCTGGCGAAAAGGAACTGTCGGTGGTTTGAAATGAAGTCAGTAGGTCGCCAATTAAAGCTTACAGATGGAGTGAAAGTGGTAAATCTAGAATTGGTATCAAAGAAGAAATTACTGTAACTCAATGAATAATTGAAACTATTTAATTTGCCTTCGGTGAAGAAATTTCTTTTGGTAAACCCTAGACTACCAACCAAAGCTTGCTCTTTTGATGAGTACTGGGGTTTCAATGAAAAGCTAAAATTACGGTTAAGGAAGGTTCTATTGTTCAATGTCAAACCTGCGGTAATTCCGTTATTCACGTCAAATTTGAACTCCGGTAAATAAAACAACTGATTGTAATAGGGGTTTTCAATATCCTTAAAAAAACGAAGTTGGAGCTTCTTGTTACTGAAAATGCTGCCGGTCAAACTCTTCCAATTATTCCGTTGATTGGTTTCAGGAATCTTTTTGTCATAATTTAAAACCAATCTGGTTTCATTGTTATTGGGCAGTACCACTCTTTGTGTGCTATCGATATCGGTTAACCAATATTTGGTGATTACGCTATCATTTTGCAATCCGAATAGTGAAATTGGTACAGTTGATTTGGTTTTATTTTTAATGGTTACGTAAAGGGAATCTTCGGTTTTTACAACCTTTTTAATCTTAAAATCAATGTTTTTACGCTGATTAAGAAATTCATCAAAAAACCACGAGATATCCTTCTCTGAATTTGAATTCAGTATCTCTTCGAAAACGGTTGCCTTTAATCTCGGCTCGGTTTTGTGTGTAGCATAAAAATCTTTAATGGTTTTATCTATATGGTCGTAACCTACGTATTCGCCTAAAAAAGACAAACCAAGACCTGCCTTGTAACGATTGGCTATTTTTTGGTTCCACCGTGTAAGTGAGTCATTTGGTGTTAATAACGATTGATGGTCATTTCTTCTAACAGCAGCCATTTGCAATAAGAAATACTGCTCATTAAAATCCATCTTTGCCAAATTGTAAGATCGGAACAACCAGACATTGGAAAGCTTTCCAGTGAATTTTTGGTTCGGGTAGAATTCATCAACATATTTGATCATCAAGTAATTCTTGATGCCATCCAGAACCCATCTTTCTTTTCGTTCATCCAAATACACCGATTCTTTGACAATATTGTAAAGGGCAGTTTTTAAGAACTTCAGCTCAAATTGAAATTGTTCTCGGTACGGTCTTACAAAACCTGGTAACAAACTAAGCCCATACAAGGGGTTTCTACCGTAATCCAAATCAGATACCAATAAATTGTCATGCGGAAAGGCACCAAGGTTTTCCGATAAGAACCTTGTTATACGGTCGATTGATAATATTTGTGACATTTCACTGTACTTGTCACTTTCAAGGTCAGTGGTAATGGTCAACGTTTCTGTTTTGTGCGTGGTAAATCGCTTTTCAGGAGTTAGAATAATTCTACAGCTTTTTCTATTTGTGCCTGTTAGCATTAAAAAGTTCCCTGAGGAGAAATCAGTTGAGCTGGTACGCTTGAAATTACTCGCGACATTCAAGCCTTTAGGATACTTTAATCGTATCTCTGTATCTGAGGCTTCTGTGTAAAGGTCGTTAAGGTCTTTGTTGCTATAAAGTTTCCATTCCTTGTCAAAAACTGCAGGTGTGAGATACCAGTCATTTAAGTAATAACCATTTAGGTAGCCATGACCATAGGTAGTGAACTTGCTATTTGGAAGTTGAATGTCATACGAAAAGAAAAGTTTTAGTGATTCACGTGGGAGTAACGGCTCTTTCAAAACTATTTTGATAATGTCTGGTGCATGTTTCCTATCCCAATTTAGTCCATTATTATCACTGTCAGTAATGCTTTTGATATAAGTAAACCCCCTATTTTTTTCTTTGGATAAATGCAAGCTCTTCTTAAACTCTTCCCCAAATCTTTTGGCTAGCGCAGTTGTACTGCTTGAATAGGAGTGATTCCAATCGTTGAAATATAATTCCTTTAGTGGTTTACCTGAATTATTGAAGTAAACAAATTCTTGATTTATCTCTATGGCATGTGAAATCCCATCAAGAGTGGCCGAGATTGTGTTGCTATGCCTCTGTGCAAGGATTTCAGAGGCAGGATGAATGCACAGCGTAAAAATTAAAAAGAAGAATAACTTTTGACAACTCAAGGCTTAGAAATTAGGACTCAGGGTGTGTCCCTTGTAAAATGCGTTTATAATTTCAACAACCTCGTCTTCAGTATCAACCAATTTAATAAGGTCCAAATCTTTTGGACTGATATTTCCTGCTTCCAACATGGTATTTTTAATCCAGTCAAAAAGACCTCCCCAAAATTCAGTTCCCACCAAGATGATAGGAAAGTTCTGAATTTTATGGGTTTGTATAAGTGTCATTGCTTCAAAAAGTTCATCAAGGGTACCGAAACCCCCAGGCATTACCACAAAACCCTGAGAATACTTCACGAACATTACCTTTCGTACAAAGAAATAGTCGAAATCCAGGCTTTTATCTGGATCAATAAACGGATTGTCGTGTTGTTCAAACGGTAAATCAATATTCAATCCAACAGAAGTTCCGCCAGCAGCGTTTGCTCCTTTATTACCAGCTTCCATGATTCCGGGTCCTCCACCGGTAATCACTCCATATCCTGATTCGGCAATTTTCTTGGCAACATTAACGGCGAGCTCGTAATACTTTTCACCTGGTTTTGTGCGCGCAGACCCAAAAACCGATACGCATGGGCCTATTAAGCTCATTCGTTCAAACCCATTAACGAATTCACCCATAATTTTAAAAAGTGCCCAGGAGTCGTTGGTTTTGATTTCGTTCCAACCTTTAGGATGATTGCTTAGTGCCATAATATTGTTTAAACTGCTTTTGCAATGTTTTTATTTGATGGTTCCAATTCTTTCTTTAAAAATTTAGCGGTGTAGCTCTTGTCATCTTTGATAACTTGTTCCGGAGTACCGGTTGCAACAACCATTCCACCACCGCGACCGCCTTCATAGCCAATGTCAATTATGTGGTCGACCATTTTTATGACATCGAGATTATGCTCTATGATTAATACGGTATTTCCTTTGTCTACCAATTGGTTTAAAACTTCCATTAGAACACGAATATCTTCAAAATGTAGCCCTGTAGTTGGTTCATCAAGAATATAGAATGTATTTCCTGTATCACGTTTCGACAATTCTGTTGCCAGTTTTACCCTTTGCGCTTCACCGCCTGAAAGCGTTGTTGATTGTTGGCCTAATGAAATATATCCCAAGCCAACATCTTTAATAGTCTTTAATTTCCGATGGATTTTTGGAATGTTTTCAAAAAAGTCAACGGCTTCGTTAATTGTCATTTCAAGCACGTCGGCTATGGATTTCCCTTTATACCGAATCTCGAGGGTCTCTCTGTTGAAACGCTTGCCATTACAGGTCTCGCACTGTACATACACATCTGGTAGAAAGTTCATTTCAATAACTTTCATGCCACCACCTTGACATGTCTCACAACGACCTCCTGCGACATTGAAGCTGAAGCGACCTGGTTTGTATCCTCGAATGGTAGCCTCGGTAGTTTTCGCAAAAAGTGAACGTATTTCACTAAAAACGCCGGTATATGTCGCCGGATTAGAACGTGGCGTTCTGCCGATAGGTGATTGGTTGATGTCAATTACTTTGTCTATATGCTGTAGCCCAGATATTTTTTTATAGGGCATTGGTTTTTTGACCCCATTGAAATAATGGGCATTCATGATAGGGTAAAGGGTTTCATTAATCAAAGTGGACTTTCCACTACCGGATACTCCAGTTACCCCAATCATTTTCCCTAGAGGGAAGTCAACCGAAACATTCTTCAAATTGTTACCCGTACAGCCTGTCAAGGTGATTTTTTTACCCGTACCTTTTCTACGTTTCTGCGGAACAGCAATTTCTTTATCGCCTGTGATATAATCTGCAGTTAACGTATCATAATTAACTAATTCGGAAGGTGGCCCCTCAGAAATTATTTTGCCTCCATGTTTACCTGCCTTCGGCCCAATATCAATGACATGATCAGCGGCTTCAATCATATCACGATCGTGTTCAACAACTATTACGGAATTGCCGATATCGCGTAATGATGATAGTGAATTAATTAAGCGTTCATTATCGCGTTGGTGTAATCCAATACTAGGCTCGTCTAAAATATAAAGTACCCCAACCAATTGGGAGCCAATCTGGGTAGCCAGACGAATTCGTTGCGCCTCACCACCTGAAAGTGTTTTGGACCCTCGGTTCAACGAAAGGTAATCCAAACCTACATCCAACAGAAAACCAATACGAGCCTTAATTTCCTTAATTATTTCTTCTGCAATCTTCTTTTGGTTGCCTTCTAGTTTACCTTCCAATTGATTAAAGAAATCGGCCAGTTCTGCGATGTCCATTTGGGCCAGCTCAGCGATATTCTTTCCGTCAATCTTAAAATAAAGCGATTCTTTCCGCAAACGAGATCCTTCACAGGTTGGACAGGTAATTTTATCCATGTATTCCTTGGCCCATCTTTTTATGGAAGCTGAATTCGATTCTTCAAACTGGGATTTGATAAAATTCGAAATACCCTCGTAATCGATTTTGTAATCGCGCTTGACCCCCAAGGTTTTTGAATCCACCGTAAAGCTTTCATTACCGCCATTTAGGATGATTTCCATGGCCTCTTTTGGTATTTTTTCAATTGGGGTTTCCATATCAAAACCGTAGCGTTGCCCTATGGTTTCCAATTGTTTGAAAGCCCATGAACGCTTGTATTCACCTAGAGGGGCAATACCTCCATTTTTGATGGACAATTTTTTGTTTGGGAATATCTTGTCCTTGTTCACCTCATATACGTGTCCTAAACCGTTACAATCGGGACACATGCCTTTCGGGGAGTTGAAAGAGAAGGTATTGGGTTCAGGCGTGGGGTAGGAGATTCCTGAAGTCGGGCACATTAAATCACGACTAAAATAGCGAGGTTCATCAGATCCTTCTTCAAGAACCATTAAAACATTGTTACCAGAGTACATGGCCGTATTAATGGTTTCCATGAGGCGTTTGTCAAAATCCTCTCCTTGGCCAACCTTTAAGCGGTCGATGACGATTTCTATATCGTGGGTTTTGTAACGGTCGACTTTCATTCCTTTAACGATGTCTTGTACCTCACCATCCACCCTGACCTTAACAAATCCTTGCTTGCCAATTTGCTCAAAAAGTTCGCGATAATGCCCTTTCCTTGATTTTATTACTGGTGCTAGAACATTGATTTTTTTTTCGTGGTAGCTATCAATGATCAATTGCTTGATTTGCTCATCGCTGTAACTCACCATTTTTTGGCCAGTTACATAGCTATAGGCATCACCAGCCCTTGCAAATAGCAAACGAAGAAAATCATAAACCTCGGTTATTGTTCCTACAGTAGACCTTGGTGATTTTGAAGTAGTCTTCTGTTCAATTGCAATGACGGGAGATAGGCCATCGATTTTATCTACATCGGGTCGTTCAAGACCTCCCAAGAATTGACGGGCATAGGCAGAGAAGGTTTCAATATAACGCCGTTGGCCTTCTGCATATATGGTATCGAAGGCCAAAGATGATTTACCACTGCCCGAGAGACCGGTAATAACCACCAATTTTTCACGAGGTATGGTAACATCGATATTTTTTAGGTTATGCACCCGGGCACCCTTTACTTCGATGTTTTCTTCGTAGTTAATCATTCAGCTTCTTTAAACATAGCAAAGCTTCAAAAATACGGCTTTGACTACTAAAAAAGAAGTGAGATTCAATTGTTGTTTTATGAAGTATATCTGCTATTTTTAAACAAAGTGGACACCATGAAAAAGCTATTTTTTTTGATATGTGTAACGGCAACCCTTATAAGTTCGGCACAAAAGCAAATTATTGTAGATGCTGACACGGGTAATGAAGTCGATGATTTATATGCTTTGGTTCGCATATTGTTGGAACCTTCCATTAAAGTAACCGCCTTGAATGCGGCCCATTGGCAAACCAGTCATTGGTCAATCGAGAACTCGATGGAAAATAGCCACCGGTTAAACCAGCAATTATTGGGTGAAATGGATTTGCAAATTCCCACCTATCGGGGAGCCTCTGCCAGAATGTATGATTGGGGAGATCGCGCCCAACACTCGGCTGCTGCTTATAATATTATTAATGAAGCTGAGAAAGGACATTTAACAATTCTTGCCCTTGGGGCCTTGACCAATGTTGGCTCTGCAGTATTCATTAAGCCGGAGATAGCCAAGAACATAACGGTCTATTGGTTGGGTACAACGGTTGATTTTGAAAAAGAAATTGTGAAGCGAAACGACTTCAATCCCTTAATGGACCCGTTTGCACTTGATTATCTATTGGAGTCTGAAGTGGAATTGAACATTATTCCGGTAAGTGTAGCCAGTGCCATGAAGATTGGTTTTGATGTAATGGATTCAAAAATTGGTAGTCATTTTCTAGGGAAACACCTTCAGAAACGATGGGTTGACCATATTGATGGCGAACGAAGAAGCCGCACCTTATGGGACTTGGCCTTGATATCAGTGTTTATAAATCCCGATTTTGGGGAAACCGTCAAAATCAAAACCTCACGTGATAGTGGCAATCGAGTGGTCACCTTTTACAAAAGCATCGATGCGGATGCCATCTATCAAGATTTTTATGAGACCTTATTGGCTTTTGAGAGGGAGTGAGGTATTTTTGAGTTTATAAAACAACTACTATGAAATTATTGGGCATAGGCTCTAGAATAAATCACCCTGATTACGGTAAAGGGGTCGTCACAAACGTTTCATCACAGCATTATTGGGTCACCTTTATAGAAAAGGGTCTCGAAACCATTGATTTGGATTCCGAATTTGAAGTTATTGAACGTTCGGAGGATGATGTGGATACCGTTAGTCTTTTTGATGTGGAAAGTTCTTTGGTAAGCATTCTAAAGAAATGGGGTGACACGCATGAAAAAGTCGCCATTGCTGACAAGTGGAAAGGTGGGAAGCTCATCTTGGAACCCGGAGGTGACCTTGCAAATAAAGAAATGCCAATTGCAACCTTTTTTCATAAAATCGTGATGGTACGTGACCGACTACGGGTAATGGAGCAAAAAGTAAACAGTAGCAAAACCCTTGAAGATCAAGATAAAATTGACTTGCAGCAATACATTACCCGCATATACGGTTCATTGACCAGTTTTAATGTGCTCTTTAAAAATGAAAGCGATCGGTTTGTGGGGGAAAAAAGCAAATAAATCGTCACCAAGGTCAGCAATCATAAGTGCCTATGGTCACTAGCCGAGAGTTATAGTGAACGTATAGAGTACAAACCTCATAACGCTTTTTATGATAGGCCAAACACACTTCGTTTACTTGGGGAGGTAAAGGGGAAGCATATACTTGATGCTGCCTGCGGGCCAGGTAAATACGCTGAAATACTAATGGAACAAGGGGCAACTATTGAAGGCTTTGATATTAGCCCTAAAATGGTAGAGATGGCACATAAACGTAATAAGGAAAATGGCCATTTCTTTATTCATGACCTTAGCCAACCTTTTTCAATGTTCGAACCAAAACAATTTGATTTGGTGCTTTGTGCTTTGGCCATGCATTATGTTGAAGATTGGAATGCAGTTGTAAAGGAATTTCACAGGGTATTAAAAGATAGGGGTCAAGTGGTAATTTCTATAGAACATCCCTTTTTTGAGTACACGTATTTTAAATCAAAAAACTATTTTAAAATAGAACAGGTTGAAGCTACTTGGACTGGATCTGGAGGTCGAGTAAAAGTGCCGAGTTTTCGAAGACCACTTATGCAATGTCTAACGCCATTTACTGATAATGGGTTTCATATTGAAGAATTGTTAGAACCCCTACCGGTGCCAGAATTTAAAGAACTGGACCCAAGACATTATAAGGAACTCCGAGAATTCCCTGCTTTTATGATGTTGAGGGCTACTAAAATGAATAGTATCTCTTAAATTTATTATCGGACTGATTTTGGACTACCATCAATAAAAATAATCAATAGGCTAAGCATAAAGAATTATTGAATTAATCACTTCTACTTTTTAAAACCTTCGACCAAAAATTCGGCCATTTTATCATTTAAAAGGTCTCCAGTATCAGAATTGGTCATTATGACATAACCCATCTCTAGATCCTCATAAACCTCAAAGAGACATTTAAAGTCATAATTACTTCCTGAATGACCAAAAACCTTGCCTTTTGGAGATTCCCTAATATAGAAACCGAGGCCATATCCTTGTTCAAACGAATTCTGAAATTCTTTTTCCTCTTCAGGTACGGGTGTTTGAATACTGAACATGGTTTCTGACATCTCTTCGCTCAATCCCGTACGATTGAGCATATGAATGGCGAATTTGGCAATATCCCTGGCATTGCAGTGCATGCCAAAGGCCATTTCAGGAGATTCAGGAAATTCTTGTTTCGATGGTTTTCCTTCCAAATGCCCATCAACACAAAGCATTTTTAGCTCATCGCTTTCTACAAAGTAGGTGTTGGTCATTTCAAAGGGGATAAGTACCTCATCATTGAGGTATTTCATAATTCTTTGGTCCATAACCTCTGTAAAACTCCTAGCCAGTGCCTTGGTTAAAAATTCAAAACCCTGCCCTGAATAACCATACTTTTCACCAGGACAATGCTTTAGATCTACGCCCCAATTGGCAAGCCCTGAGACATGGGTTAATACATGACGCGGGGTCATATCGGGATAACAGGGATATTTCTTGATTAAATCAACAGGAAATGGCAATCGCTCGTGTAAAGTACTATCAAGATTGATAATATCTTTCTGCGCCAGGCGACAAACGGTATAGGCGAATACGGGTTTGGTTATCGAGGCTGCTTCAAAGACGGCTGTTTGGGCAATAGGCTCCTGTGAATCAACATTGACCACTCCATAGTTTTTGAAGTAAGCAACTTCTCCATTATTAATAATTGCCAATGAAACCGCAGGAATCTTATGTACCTGTCGTTCGGCTTCTATAAATGAATCAATGCTGACTGTCGGTAATAACTTCCCAAACAAAACACCTTTCGTATTAACTTCAGGACTAAGGGTCTCATTTTTTGAATAGTGTTTGCAGCCTAAATTTAATGAGATATAAAAGAGCAATACGGAGATGAATAAATGATAGGATAAGCGGTTGGTTATCATTTGTCATTTTTTTGAAAGACAAAGAATCCTCTTATTTGTTACAGTTTTTAAACTACCTTTTTCTTTTCACTTACCCTTCGACTTAGCTCAGGGTTTGCCTTTATCATTTAATACCGACCATATCAAAAGTTCAAGCCATCCAATTTCTAGCTAACCTTTTTCTCCGATAGATACTTCCAATAGCGCTTTGGTACATGTTGTGTATGCAACTTTCTATTGATACGTGATTTGATGTTCGTGCTTTGAAAATAATTATTCCATAATTCTTGGTAGTTGTACTCGGTATCAGAGAATGCTTTGCTTTTGCGTGTACGGTTAAAATGAATTTCATCCAAATTCAATGACACGATTTCAACCCCCTCTAGATTGTAAAAAATACCGTAACGTCGCTTCACATCATAGATCAACCATTGTTGATCTGCATAGCGCTTGCGGAAATGTTTTGAAATTAAAGGCAAGACATTGAAGTCTGGTTCAATGTTGGCGAAGTAAATATTGTCTTTTGTCAATTGAAAACGCACAAAGGCCTCCATCCGATGTTTTTCACGACCAACTTTACGGGCTAATTGGGCAATGTAAAGCATGGTTTCATCTGAATAGTCCTTTTGCTTGTCTTTTGAAGCCATCAGTTTTTTGATGTAATCAAAACACAACATTTCAACACCTTCAGTTTCGCTTAGAAAAGCGAAATAAATATTGCTAATGGCATTGTAACTTTTTTTTCGAACACCATTCCAAACCCGTTTGGCTTTTTCAACATTGGTAAAGACGGTTTCGGTTTCAGAAAACAATCCATTTTGCGCTTGTCCATTACGTTGAATATCAACTATATTTAATCGTTCTTCAAAGGCCATAAATACAGCAGTAAGAAAGCCATTGAAACTACCATCATAAATCAAAGTAACCTCTTTCTCATTCGTGTAACTTGCAGCGAGCGAAGGCGAACTGAGGCGTGAATCTTTAGCTTCTAATTCTCTCGACTTAATTTGCTGAAAGGTTAGTTGTGCCTGAGAAGACATTTCGATTGTATTTGTGTTTCTCATGATTGTTGATTTAAGATTGAAAAGAAGAAATCTGTCTTTTTAGGGTTGCTAAAGACTTTTTCGTTCGGCTTTTAAAACGAACGAAATCATACCCCATATCAAGAATTAGTGCTCGTTTACGATCTAAGTAATTTTGTTTTTTGATGATTGTTTCCATTGTTCTCGTTTTTATTTTCCAATTGAATTCAACTCCCTTTTAAAATATCATTCAATTAAAAAGGGATAACTGTTGACTATATTGATTTCGAAACTTTCCTGTGGAGTTTTGTAAAATCAATCCTTTAATTCTATCCGCATCCAAATCACGACGTTCCCAATTTCGAGAATCACAAATCATAAAGTATTTGGCACGGTTGAGGGCCACTCCTATTTTTTTAAGGTGGTCCCAGTTCAGTTTTCGAAAGCGTCTGGCATTGATAATTTTATGAACAGAGCGCATTCCAAGTCCAGGTATTCTGGCCAATACATGTTTATCTGCTTTATTGACATCTACAGGAAAGTGATGAAGGTTACGTAAGGCCCATGAAAGTTTGGGGTCAACGTCCACATCTAAATTCGGGTGGTCATCGTTTAATAATTCATTTACAGCAAAGCCATAAAAGCGCAACAACCAATCTGTTTGGTACAAGCGATTCTCTCTTAGCATGGGAACTTTTGCCGTGAGCGAAGGAAGTCGACTGTCTTCTAGAACAGGTACATAACCTGAATAATACACCCGCTTCATACTGTAGGTTTTGTAATAATAGGTGGCTGAATACATAATGTCTTTATCCGTTTCACCCGTTGCCCCCACAATCATTTGTGTGCTCTGCCCAGCGGGTGCATATTTTGGGGTATTCTTGATGAGTCTCTTTTCATTCTTGTATCGCACAATCTCATTTTTAACTTTGAGCATTGGCTTGGTAAAATCTTTGTGTTCTTTTTCGGGGGCTAATAGTTTGAGGCCAGAAACGGTGGGGATTTCAATATTGACCGATAAACGGTCTGCATAGAGTCCAGCCTCATACATTAGCTCATCACTACATCCGGGAATGGATTTCAAGTGTATGTAACCATTAAAATTTTCTTCTTCACGGAGTTTTTTAGCGACACGAACCAATCGCTCCATTGTATGGTCAGGACTTTTGAAAATGCCTGAACTTAAGAACAGTCCCTCAATATAATTTCTTCTATAAAAATTGATGGTTAAGTCAACAACTTCTTGAATCTTAAAACCAGCACGTTTGATATCGTTACTTCTTCTAGATACACAATACGCACAATCGTAAATGCAATGGTTGGTCAATAGAATTTTTAACAAGGAGACACAACGCCCATCTTCAGTATAGCTATGGCAGATACCCATGCCTGTGCTGTTACCCAAACCTTTGGTGGTATTGGTTCTGTTACTGCCACTACTGGCGCAGGAAACGTCATATTTTGCAGCGTCTGCCAAGATGTTTAGTTTTTCCTTTATTCGTTCGAAATTCAACGTAATTTGGTTTTTATCCAAAATTATGGATTAATTCCTAAATATGGAAATATTCCAAATTTATTTTTGGAAATAATCCAAATCACCTATATTTGAGTATGGAAAATGAACTCACACTTAAGCGATTTTCTGAGATTCGGCGAGATTTAGGCTTTACCCAATCGGAGTTTGCCGAAAAAATTGGTGTGTCAAATACCACAGCAGATATCGAAAGGGGGCGAACTAAATTATCGGGCAGGGTAGTAGCTGAATTATTACGACAGTTTAAAATAAATCCCCTTTGGCTTTTTGGTGAAAGCGATGAAAAATATTTAGATACAAACAAGACCAGTGTCATTCCGAAAGTTGTGACTGTTGATAGTCAGGAAAACGATAATATGGTTTTGGTCAATGCCAAGGCTGCAGCGGGCTATCCTCAAAATATTGCCGACACGAGTTGGTATGAACAACTGCCAGCATTTGATTTGCCAATTCCTGAATTCAGAAATGCCACCTATCGTGGCTTTCAGGTCGAAGGTGATAGTATGCTTCCCAATTTGTATCCTGGTGATTGGGTGATGGCTCGTGCCATTGAGCATATTGACTACGTTAGTCCCAATAAAATGTACGTAGTGGTCTTACAAGATTCAGTAATGGTCAAAAAGATTGAAAAGCGACCAAACTCCAATAACATTACACTTGTTTCTACCAATGAAAACTATCCCCCTTACGATATAAAACCATTCCAAATTCAAGAGGTTTGGGAGGTTAGCAGCAAATTGACCTTTGATTTAAATCCTACCAGTAACCATGGGCTCTTAAAACAACTTCAAGAATCTATGGAAGATTTAAAAAGACAACTAGGAGGTACGACCTAATGGTAGACCAAATACTGGTCATTTACTTTACCATAATTCAAGGCCAATAAGTCTTTGATATAGTTTTGATGCACTTTCCAAGGAGAAGCCGAACCTTGTTTTGGCAAGACATCTTTTGCACGAAGAATATATCCTGCGTCAAAGTCCAATAATCGTTCTGTTTCGAATTCAGTTTCATCAAATTGTGGGATTACAACAGATTTCCCATTTTCATCCATATAATTCAAAACTTTGGCCAAATACCTGCAATTTAAATCACATTTAAGGGTCCATGAAGCGTTGGTATACCCAATGGCAACTGCAAAATTTGGTACACCACTGAACATGACGCCTCGATAAGCTAGAAGTTCAGCAGTATTAACCGTTTTGCCATCAATACTGACCGTGGCACCCCCAAGCAATTGAATTTTTAATCCAGTTGCAGTAATCAAAATATCAGCATTAAGATTTATTCCTGAGTCCGTTAGAACCCCTTTTGAATGGAAATCTGCAATGGTATCGGTTATGACGTGTGCCTTTTCAGCTTTCATCGCTTCAAAAAAGTCAGCATCTGGAACTAGGCACAGTCTTTGGTCCCAAGGGCCATATTTTGGGGTAAAGTCTTTTTCAATATATTTTTTGCCTAGGGCTTTCTTAATCCCTCTTTTTAAAAGCTTAATCAATGATTTTGGAGCTTTTCGTGACCAAGAATATATTAGGATGGATAATAAAATATTCTTCCATCGAACAAGGTGGTGCGCCCAAGAATTAGGTATCACTTTGCGTAAAAAATTCGCTACAATGTCCTCACTTGGTAAATTCATAATGTAAGTGGGAGAGCGTTGTAACATGGTAACTTTTTTTGCTTTTTTTGATAATTCGGGAACTAAAGTGATTGCCGTAGCACCACTGCCAATTATTACAATCTCTTTATCGGTATAGTTTAATTCTGTATCCCAAAATTGTGGATGAACCACCTTTCCAGTGAACTTCTCAAGACCTTTAAATTCAGGGGTATAGGCTTCTTTGTAGTTGTAGTACCCACAGCACATCATCAAAAAGGAACATGTAACCATTTGCATTTCGTCTGAAGTAGCTGATGAAACTTCAAGCGACCATTGTTTTGTTTCCGAATTCCAATCTGCAGCTGTAACCCTTCTGTCATATTGAATTTTCTGGTCAATTTTGAAGGTTTGAGCGGTATCCTTGATGTATTCCAAAATGGATTTTCCATCTGCAATGGCTTTTGGGTCTTTCCAAGGGTGAAAAGGAAAACCAAAGGTGTACATGTCGGAATCTGAACGAAGTCCGGGGTATTTGAAGAGATCCCAAGTGCCTCCCATTTTTTCACGGGCTTCAAGTATGGTAAAGGTTTTGCTTTTACACTTTTCTTGAATGTAATATGCAGCACCAATTCCGGATAGTCCTGCACCAACGACTATCACATCAAAATGTGAATTCATAGCAAAAATTTAGCGGAATATACGAAGTGACGTTGAATTTGAATACAGAATTACAGTTTGTTGATGTATCTAGGTAATGTGTATTTTTAGGGTAATTGCCAACCTTATGAAATATAGTTTTACACTGGTTCTCTTGCTCTTATTTAATTCCAGTATTGGGCAGGAAATTGATGAAACCAAAGACACACTGATTGTAGGCTATGCTCCTGCAGCTCCTTTTATTATTCAGGAAGATGGTTTACTAGAAGGAATAAATATTTGGTTATGGCGCAAAGTTGCTGATGATTTAGAGCTGGAGTATACCCTAAAGCAGATGAACTTTTCAGAGATGCTAACTGCTATCAAATCTGGAGAAATCGATGTTAGTATAAATCCATTGACCATCACAGGAGATAGGAGCAAAGAGATGGAATTCACCCACTCTTTCTTTGCATCACATTCAACTATTGCAGTTGCCCAGCTTTCTTCATTTCAAAAAATCAAACAGTTTGTAGAATCGTTTTTTCGACTGAATTTCTTGAGGGGATTTTTACTACTGTTCATAATACTGTTGTTTTTTGGAATGCTAGCTTGGCTTTTCGAACGGAGGGGGAATCCTGAATTTCGAAAAAATCATAAGGGAATTTGGGATGGTCTCTGGTGGTCTGCTGTTACCTTGACTACTGTGGGTTATGGAGATAAATCACCGAAGACACGAGGCGGAAAGATTGCCGCACTTGGTCTAATGTTAAGTGGATTGTTATTTGTTTCTGGATTGACAGCGAGTATTGCTTCAAGCTTAACCGTAAATCAATTGGCAAATAGTTCGGATAGCTTTAATGCTTTTAAAGACAGAAAAGTCGGTACGGTTAAAAGTTCTGAATCAAGGGATTTTCTTCGAGTTCACTTTTTTAAAGATGTAATTGAATACGAAGGGGTTGTACCTGGATTGAAAGACCTAAAGAAAGGACAATTGGATGCTTTTATTTATGACGAACCGATTTTACAATATCGTATGAAAAAAGATGAGTCATTGAAAAAGCTTGAAGTATTGCCCTTAAAATTCGATGTTCAATTTTATGCTTTTGGAATAAAAAAGGACGCGGTTGAGCTGGAACAAGCAATTTCACAACGCATCTTAGAAATTCTGGAAACACAAGAATGGGAAGTTATTCTTTCTGAATTTGGGTTAACAGAGCTTTAGTCATACAAAGACACACCGGGTTTTGGATAGTTGAATTTCACGGCATCTATGACCAACACCCAGTCATTCCCTAATCCAGAAGTTGGAGGCGTAATTTGAATTTCCTCTTTTAAGGTTAATTCTTTGCCCATAAAACTATTTCCTGTTCTTGTATCATACCACCATGTATTGAAGCTTTGCCCTTGAAGGTTTTCTAACGAAATAGGTACATCCCTACCTTGTGGAAAATAAATCATGGCATAAGTTCCATCTATATCTCTTGTGGCAGAAGTGTAATCATTATTCGCTTCTTGCGCATCAATAATCATTTCTTGATCAGGTATACGACTTAAAAATGGACGCGATAGCATTAAGTTTTTAAGGTGCTTTACTTGATTTGCCATTGGTAAATCCAATGCTTCCTTCCAAGGTCGTAACGGTTGATTTACACCCTTTTTATCCAAATCATACATCTGCCAAACCGCATGGCAACCGTAACTTTGTCCAAACGCCCCAGCAAAGACATTCCAGTACATGATTCTACGTATATCCCTTGCCACAGAGTGCCCAAGTTCTTTTGCATTAAAACAGTTGGGATGGTCTTCATACAGCGGTTCCCCGTCCAATACGGGTTTGGTCGGTTTCAAGTTATAATCATGTTCAATGTGCAGGTAGGTGCCTTGGTTGGCGCAATGACCGGTTTGGTGCATGTTGAAATCTAGCCACTTTTCATCATGAAACCATGTGGATGAACCTCCTGCTTGTTTTGGTTGAGGGTGAAAAGTAAGAAGGACATCATCTTGATTTTCATAATTCGATAGAATTCCTTCGGCCATTTGATTCCAAACGTCTACATCTTCACTATTATCTCTGGGGTTACGATCACCTCCGATTACCCAAATAACGTTATCATGTGCTTTAAAGCGACTTCCAATCCATTTACCAAAAGACTGAGCATTTTTCTGGTTGAACACTTCAGGCCCAACACCCCAGTTATTGGTAAAAAGTTTATCTCCCCAAGTAGGAAGAAGCGCAATGTATATCCCTCGTTTTTTTGCTTCAACTATAACCCAATCCACATAATCAAAATACTTCGCATTCGGTTTTTCTGGATTGTTGTCAAGCAATGGTCTATCTCCATTCGTATTTGGGGTATTTAATCCGTCAAGCTCTGCCAATGCTACCGCTTGAACGACATTGAATCCCTGAGAGGCTCTCTTGTTTAGGTAGTTTGTTATCTCAGTAGAATCGCACCTATGAAAAAGTTCCCAAGCCGTATCGGCCAACCAAAAAAACGGTTGGTTATCTTCGTTTACTAGAAAACGATGGTTATCACTTACCATTAAACGCTGAGCTGTTACATTGGTAATAAAAGAAAATAATACTAGGGCAAAACCAAGTTGATTGCGAAGGCGAACATTCAAATTTTTAAGGGAGAGGTATTTCATTTTTTTGGATTCCAACTTTGTTGTTGATTAAATTCAGTTATAACCCCTAACATTTCCCATATCAAACTCCATAGGTCCGAATTGGTGTGTTTTGGGTAAAAAGGCGCCACTTTCTGTTACAAGCCAATTGTCCCAACTTGCTTCGACACCTCCTATTGGAATAACCCCGACCCACATTTTAAATGAATTTGGAAAACCATTGTCGTTCAACAGCCAAAGGTAGCTATCACCGGGAGTGCTTCCACCTTCTTGGTAAGTAACCAATAATCCCTTTTCTCCATTTTCTAATTCGACCAATGACCTTTCGGTTCCTTTGTCAAAGACTTTATATGGTGCTACCAACCAAAAGGAGTCGTTATTAAAATATTCCAGTGCTTTTTCAACAACTTCCATTTTTTTGTCTGGTTCAAGTGGTTGGTGGGCCTTGGTAGCCTCACTCTTTTCTAGGTTATTTAAGTTTAAGACGACCTTGTAATCTTCCCATCTAATATGGCAAATACCAAGTTTTTTATCCCATCTGTAATGATTTTTTCCACCCCGAAAAGACCATTCAAGGTAGCGGGTTTGCGCGTAAGCCTCACTGTTCATTGCCTTTAGCATTTTTTCAGCGTGTTCATTCGCTGCTTGACCATTTTCTCCAGCGGGTAAAGGCTCACTCTTAATCCATGCCAGCACAATGCCCAACAGAATTAGTATTGCAAAAATGACTCCAACCCATTTTAAAATTCGTTTCATTGGAAATAACGTTTTTTCAATTGTTTGGCCATGACCTGGGCAGCTTCAGGTTTAAGGCGAAACCATAGTTCCGGTTCAAAAATTTCAAGTTCCGCCAGGGCAAGCTTACCTTCATTATCCATAAAAATATCTACCCGTGCATAATCGGCTTCTTCAGGTGCTGCATTTACAACCTGCTTTGCAAAGTTTATTTCTTTAATTGAAGCGTTATAATTTTCGACACTACCACCATAATCATCTTGTACTCGAAAATCACCCGATTTCGGTAGCTTCAACACCGCGTGGGTGTACTCCCCGCTAAAGAGCATTAAGGATACTTCACCTTTGTCCAAAATACTTTGTTGGAATTCTTGTAGCATAAAATCTCCTTCCGCTATATGACTTCTAAATCGTTCTTCATTAGCACCCATTTCATCTTTTTCGAATTTATAGGTATGAAAAGCACCGGCAGCAATACAAGGTTTTAAAACCCAAGTTGTACATTCTTTTCCAAACTCTTTTTCTGCAAGGGTCAAGGCTTCTGTTAAGGATAAACCTGAACCTTTCGGAATAAAAAAAGTACTTGGAATATGAACCCCTTTTGTTGCTAATTCCTTTAGATAGTTTTTATCGATATTCCATTGAATTAGTTCTGAACTATTAATAAATAATGTTTTCTTGGCTGTAGTCTGAAACCATTTTGAAAATTCATCAAACTGCTCAAAATAATCCCATGGGGTGCGTATCAATACATATTTGGTGCTTTCCCAAACAAATTCAGAGTCCAACCAAGATTGAATTGTCACTTTTAGTCCTTCTTGCCGGAGCGCTTGAGCTACCAATTCATTTTCCAAAATGGGATTTGTAGCCAAAGGATTTTGCGTTTCCGAAGGCATATATTTATCTGTGGTAAGCAGAACAATGTCAAAAGCTTTCATTAATAGCCAACCGCTTTGTCGTCCCCGCGTTTGTCCGCACCTCCTTCCAAATTCCCATTTGGTAAAACTCGAATAGCATCTACCTTACCTCCAATTCTGGCGGGACCTTCAAATAGATTGTAACCTTTGTCTTTTAATTCGGTTTTTAATTCTTCTGAAAACCCTTCCTCTTCAAACAGAATCATATCGGGCAGCCATTGATGATGAAATCTTGGTGCGTTCACAGCGTTCTGCATGCTCAAATCAAATTCATAAACATTGAGAATGGTCTGTGCGACAAAATTGATAATGGTTGAACCTCCTGGAGTTCCGACCACCATATACAAAACCCCATCTTTTTCAACAATTGTAGGGGTCATGCTACTTAGCATTCTTTTTTCAGGTTGTATGTTGTTGGCCTCAGCGCCAATTAACCCAAACATATTCGGCACGCCCGGTTTGGAACTAAAATCATCCATTTCATTGTTCAAGAAAAAGCCCAATTCAGGATGAAAAAGTTTAGATCCATAGGCACCATTCAAAGTGGTGGTAGCAGAAACGGCATTCCCCTCACTGTCGACTATGGAGTAGTGAGTTGTTTCCGCACTTTCCAAAATTTCTACGGCTCCATGTGAAACGGAGTCTGAAGGGGTGGCCTTTTCAAATGAAAACGTACTCATTCGTTCATCAAGGTAATTCTGACTAAGCAATACATCCAAAGGTATATCTACAAAATCTGGGTCGCCTAAAAAGAAGTTTCTATCGGCATAGGCACGTCTCGCAGCCTCTGTAAATAATTGAATGGTCTTGGCCGAATTATGGCCGTATTCCGCAACATCATAGGGCTCCATCATTTTAAAAATTTGATTGATAGTTACTCCGCCACTACTCGGTGGACTCATACTGATAATTTCCAAGTCTTTGTATTTGAAAATTACTGGCTGCCTCCATTTTGCTTCATATTTGGCCAAGTCTTCAACAGTAATGAAACCCCCTTTTTCTTGGATAAAACCAGCTAGCATTTCGGCAACCTCCCCTTTATAAAAACCGTCACGGCCTTTTTCCATTATTTGCTCTAAAGTCCAAGCTAGCTTGGGATATTTTATGGTGTCTCCCTTAACGAAAACTTGTGCAAACTTGGTACTGTCACCACTAACTTCGATTACCCTTTCCCTTAGAAACTCCAATCTTTTTGCCTGCTTCTCTGTCACGATAACACCCCTCTTGGCCAGGGCTATAACTGGTTTCAAAATCTCCTCCATTGAAAGGGACCCAAACTTTTCATGAACTTCAAAGACCCCAGCGATCGTACCAGGTACGCCCACTGCAGTGGCGCCTACTGTACTCATATTGGGTATTACATTCCCTAGGGAATCAAGGTACATATCCTTATGTGCGGTCAAGGGCGCTTTTTCCCTATAGTCTATGCTTCCGACATCCCCATTGTTCTTGCGATAAACCATAAAACCACCACCACCTAAATTACCTGCAAACGGGAAGGCTACCGATAGTGACAATTCAGTAGCAACCATGGCATCAAAGGCATTACCACCTTTTTTCATGATTTCAACACCGATTTCTGCTGCTTCTTCACGTGCAGCGACAACCATTGCATTTTTAGTAACAAGTCCAGTAGGTTCTGGAGCATTGGTTTTGCACGCAGTAAATAGTGTTAAACCTCCTAATAACAGTATTAGTTTTCGCATAGTTCATTAAATTTTTCTCGGGAAAAGGTACTTAAATCTTTGAAGAATTCGATGAATTCATTCTCGAAGGCTTCATAGTGTTCTTCCAAATCAAGAATCGCAAAATTCATCTTTGATTTATTATTGGTTCTTCTATTCATTCCATTTAAAACCCTTGAAATTCCTTCCAAATTGGAATAATTATAAAGCCAATTATCAGCAATCATGTAGGGCATCATTCTTTTGGTCCCTATCGGTAAAATATTGTAATTCTCCTCTAACAAATCATAGAAATCCTCAACGTATTTTTTTAAAGGAATAGGACAGTAATCATCCCAATTCTTAGCTAAAAAATGGTCGTAATAAATGTCTACGATAACCCTGCTATAATGACTATAATTCTTGTGAAGACGTTTACTGCTCATTTTAGCAATTGGGTGTGCATCAGTATAGGTGTCGATTTCTCGATGTAAAAGGATACCTTTTTGAATTCTTTCCGGCAGATGCTGGTATTTATTGCCCCGAATATGATCTGCAAAAAAATTTCCAAGTGTAATTTCAGGTTCGTCGAAAGAAAGATAAATGTGGGCCAAAAAATTCACGGAATGAATTTACAAATTCAAGACTTGGGGTTGGTTTCATCACCATATATTTGCAAAAACTTTTTCAACATATGACTTTAATCAAATCCATTTCAGGAATCCGAGGAACAATTGGTGGAAATACAGGTGACAATCTTACCCCAATTGATGCGGTAAAGTTTGCAGCCTCTTATGGCACTTGGTTGAAGGAATATTCCAAAAAAGAAAAGTTGACCGTGGTAATTGGACGTGATGCTCGGTTATCTGGTGAAATGATCCAAAACCTGGTGGTCTCTACATTGGTTGGGTTAGGGATTGACGTTGTTGATTTAGGTCTTTCGACTACACCAACTGTGGAGATTGCTGTACCATTAGAAAAAGCGGATGGCGGAATTATTCTCACGGCCAGCCATAATCCTAAGCAATGGAACGCCTTAAAATTATTGAATGAAAGAGGAGAATTCTTAAATGCTGCAGAGGGAGCCAAAATTTTGGAATTAGCTGAGAAAGAAGATTTTGACTTTGCTGAAGTTGACGATTTGGGAACCATCACGAAAAATGATTCTTACATCGACATTCATATAGATGAAGTTCTAAACCTTTCATTGGTTGAGGCTGATGTGATTCGAGAGAAAAAATTCAAAGTAGTGGTTGATGGAGTTAATTCCACCGGAGGTATAGCAATTCCAAAGCTGCTAAAAACACTTGGCGTGGAAGTAGTTGAACTGTACTGTGATCCTACGGGGCATTTTCCACACAATCCAGAACCTTTAAAGGAACATTTAGGTGATATCTGTAAAATGGTCGTTGATGAGCAGGCAGATTTTGGTATTGTAGTTGATCCAGATGTGGATAGACTGGCTTTTATCAGCAACGACGGTGAAATGTTTGGTGAGGAGTACACCTTGGTTGCTTGTGCAGATTATGTATTGGGGAAAACACCAGGGAGCACGGTATCAAATCTTTCATCGTCCCGGGCACTTCGAGATATAACCCAGAAACATGGAGGCACTTATGAGGCTGCTGCCGTTGGCGAAGTTAATGTAGTTACTAAAATGAAAGCTACAAACGCCATTATTGGTGGCGAAGGGAATGGAGGCATCATTTATCCTGAAAGCCATTACGGTCGAGATTCGTTGGTGGGTACAGCCTTGTTTTTGATGCTTATGGCTGAAAAGGGAGGCACTGTGGCTGAATTAAGGGCAAGTTTTCCAAGTTATTTCATGAGCAAGAAAAAAATTCAATTGACTCCAGAGTTGGATGTTGATGCCTTGTTGCATGCCATGCATGATAAATATAAAAATGAAGAGGTTTCTACTATAGACGGTGTAAAAATTGATTTTCTAAACTATTGGGTACACTTAAGAAAATCAAATACGGAACCAATTATTAGAATTTATACGGAGGCCCAAAGTCAAGTCGAGGCCAATTCTCTTGCAGATAGAATAATTGAAGAAATAAAAACGATAGCCGGTCTTTAGTTTTCCAATTCGTAAACCGTATTTCCGCCTTTGAATTGGGCAGTGTTCAGGTCTGCTTTTTTATCGGAATCCAAAAAGATTTTCCAAACATCTTTTTCCTTTCGGAGACCAACATGAAAGTAGCCATATCCTCGTGGACTAATGGCTTCTTCTTCCATTGATTGCATTTGAAATTGATAATACCCTGTTTGGTAGGCGATTTCTTTAGTGTTATTGAATGCTGTGGTTAAAATTACAAAGGCAATACCGACTTTATCACCATTTTGTTTCATCCGTGGTAGAAAAGCAGCAAACTCATTTAAATAAGGCGCTCCATAACGAATTTGATTATTATCAATATTGATTCTCAGAATATCTTCTGTATGGATTGATTTTAACTTTTCTTCGTCATAATCTCGGTAGGCCTCCATAAATGGAATCCATATATCCTGTTTTATTGCAGAAATTAAATCCACATCTGTTTTTGATTGATTTTCTTCTTGTCCAAACAACGGGCAAATGAGGAGAAAAAAAACCAGAATCGAAAATATTTTTGTTTGGATATTGATAGGGTTCACTTTAAAATAATTAGGTATTTACAAAACTTATAGTTGAGTTTAAAACAGACCCGAAATATTTCCTTTGGCATCAATATCAATTTGCTCAGAAGCAGGTCTAGCAGGTAAACCCGGCATTCTCATAATATTACCTGTTATCGGGATTACAAAGCCTGCGCCCGCTGCTATTTCAATCTCGCGCACAGTTATAATGAAGTCTTTTGGCCTTCCTAACAGTTTTGGATTATCAGAAAGGGATTTCTGGGTTTTCGCAATACAAACAGGTAAATGCTCTAAACCCAGGGTTTTTATTTTCTTTAAGTCCTTTTTAGCTTGAGCATTATAGTCCACGTATTCTGCACCGTAGATTTTAGTGGCGATTTTTTCTATTTTATCCTCAATGGAATCTTCCCATTTATACATCGGTGTAAAATCACCCTTAGCTTTTTCGGCAATGGAGACCACCTTTTCGGCCAAATCAAGCGCGCCTTTTCCTCCCTTGGCCCAAACCTCTGCTATCGCCACTGACACCCCTAGTTCTTTTGCTTTTTCTTGAATAACAGCTATTTCTTCTTCACTATCTGAATTGAAGCGATTTATTGCAATGACCGGTTCTACGTTGAATTGTTTTATATTTTCTACATGCTTTTCTAAATTGGGAAGTCCTTTTTTCAAGGCGTCCAAATCGGGTTGTGTCAAATCTGACAATGGTTTTCCGCCGTGGTATTTTAGTGCTCGGATAGTTGCAGTAAGCACTACCACTTTTGGGGAAAGGTCTGCACTTTGGCACTTGATATCAAAAAACTTCTCAGCCCCAAGGTCAAAACCGAAACCTGCTTCGGTGACCGTATAATCAGAAAAGGTCATACCCATTCGGGTCGCAATCACCGAATTCGTGCCTTGGGCGATATTGGCAAAGGGTCCACCATGTATTATGCCAGGATTACCTTCTATGGTTTGTACCAAATTGGGTTTTAAGGCATCTTTCAAAAGGGCTGTCATAGCACCTTCTGCTTTTAAATCTCGTGCATAGATTGGATCTCCTTTAAACGTAAATCCTATAAAAATGGACCCCAGTCTATTTTTTAAATCAAGTAGGTCATTAGCCAAACATAGAATTGCCATTATTTCTGATGCTGCAGTGATGTCAAAACCTGTTTCCCTCGGAATACCTGAGGCGGTTCCTCCTAAACCGACAATAACATGTCTTAAAGACCTATCGTTCATGTCGAGAACCCGTTTCCATGAAATTGTCCTTGGGTCTAAGTTCAGCGAATTGGTCTTGCTTTGAATGTTGTTGTCAATTAGAGCAGACAAAAGATTATGGGCTTTTTCAATTGCAGCGAAGTCTCCGGTAAAATGAAGGTTGATATCCTCCATAGGTAGTACTTGTGAATAACCACCTCCAGTGGCCCCTCCCTTAATACCAAAAACAGGGCCCAACGAAGGTTCACGGAGAACCACAGTGGTCTTTTTTCCCAATTGGTTCAAGCCTTCAGTCAATCCGATAGACATGGTCGTTTTCCCTTCGCCAGCTGGGGTAGGGGAAATGGCTGAGACCAATACAAGGTTTGAGTTTTTGGCACTTTCGGTATCAATAAGCTCAATGGGTAGTTTCGCTTTGTAATGACCGTAAGGTTCAAAAGTATTTGATGGGATGCCCAGCTTTTCTGAGATTTCAGCAATGGGTCGAAGCGTTACTTCTCTGGCAATCTCTATATCTTTCATGAAGATGGATTAAGCCTTTAAGATACGCATTATGACTTCAGCAAGAAATATCAATCTGAATGTGCGGCAGGGACTTTATTTCGGTGCTTCCACCGCTTATGCGTCCAAAAGTAATATTCAGGGGCTTCTTGAATTGATTTTTCGACCTGCCTCAAAAAGGCATCCGTTATTTCAAAGTTGTTATGTTCGTTTGGGTTTTCTGCCAAAACAATAAAAGTGCCTTGGTAATACCCCCTTTTTAGTTTTTCCACTTTCAAATAGACTGCCGGGATATTCAGTTTCTTGCATAAAACTTCCGCTCCCACATGTACCGGAACCTTGATGCCCATAAATTCAGTCCAATGTTTGGCGTGCATTACCATGGGTGATTGGTCGCTTAGAATACCGTAAATACTGAGTTGGTTGTTTTTTCGGTTACTACGTACCACTTTTGGGGTCTCTCTGGTAGATATCAGCGTGGTGCCGAACTTTTCTCGAATACGCCTCACTAGTTTATCAAAATATTTATTCCCGACCACTTGGTAAATGGCATAACCTTTTGATTGAATTAATGGGTCTAGTGCTATGGTCCACTCCCAACTTGCATAGTGCGGAAAAAAGGTCATCATGCTTTTGTTTTTTGCTTCAAATTCATGAATGACCTCTACATTGGTAAATGTAAATCTCTTGTGCAATTCCTTTTCCGAAATCCCCATGGTCTTTACCATTTCCAAGAACATATCGCACATATGCTTGTAGAATTTTTTTTGAATGGTATTTATCTCTGACTTTGATTTCTTTGGGAAAACCAACTTTAAATTTTCTTCTACCACTTTTCTACGATATCCAATCATGTGATATACCAATAGATACACTACGTCGGATATGAAATAAAGTATTCGAAAAGGTAGTCGTGAAACGAGCCAGAGCAGGGGATAAGCTATGAGGTACGCTAGTAGCTGCATAAAAAATTCGTTGCGCAAATATAGCTATATTTGAGACCAAACTGCGTACATGCAAAACCTTCATATTGCCACAATTGCAATCATAGCAGCCAATGTTTTGGCTTCACTAAAAGGCTTTAACGACCGTTCGTTTTTTGAACGCTACAAGTTTAGTGTTGGTGCCATAAAGACTGGAGAAAAAGAGCGAACACTTACCTCTGGTTTTCTCCATGTTGACTATACACACCTTTTATTCAACATGATAACATTGTATTTTTTCGCAAACGTGGTCATCTATTGGTTTGACCCAGGAAAATTTATCATTATTTACTTGATAAGTCTTTTGGCTGGGAGCTTATTTGCATTGTTCTTTCATAAAGATGAGCCCTTTTACAGTGCAGTGGGTGCCAGTGGGGCTGTAACTGGTATTCTATATTCAGCCATTCTGCTACAACCTAATATGACATTGGGCTTCTTTTTTATTCCCATTCCATTACCGGCATATATTTTAGGGATTGGCTATTTGATATATTCCATTTATGGAATGAAAACCCGAATAGGCAATATTGGGCATACAGCACATTTTGGTGGCGCTGTTGGAGGATATATAACAACAATAATTTTTCGTCCAGAATTGCTTGTTGATGAAACCCTAATGGTAATTTTATTGGCCATTCCGATAGTTGGACTTTTTATTCTTCAAAAGCTCGGTAAGATTTAATTATTGTAAGAAAAAACCTTCTTTTTTGACATTATTTATGATGAAATGCTTCATTTCATCGAAAAAGTGCAAACATTCATACAATCAGGTAGTTGCATTCGTTGGTAGAATACCAAACAAATTAATGCCTACTTATGAAAAAAAGAATACTCTTTCCCGTGGTATTCGCAGTAGTTTTTAATGCATGTACTGACGAAACAATCATTTACGAAGATCCCAATGAGTCTTTAGTTCTTGAAATTAACGAATCCATACTTTCAAACAGTGTTAATTATGATGAGAGTGGTGTTTTGGATATTTATCAAGACGACGCCTTAAAGGCGAGCTCTAAATCGAATGGAGTTGATGCTGACCAATATCCTTTGACCCTTGTTGCAAATATATCGGCACCTTCATATGCAAATGCTACTGATTTAGCTGCGACCCACATCGATATGAATGGGGACTACCTCTACGTTTCTTACAATACAGCAGGTGATGTTTATGCCGGTGGAGTGGATGTAATAGACATTTCAAATGTTTTGCAGCCAAGACTAACTTCTAGACTTTATTACATTAATGCGGATATCAATTCACTGCAATATGACAACGGATATATTTATGTTGTTGGTGGGGTTGATTCGGAACAATCGGTAACAGCAACCTCTAATTCCTTTATCGGTAAGATTCCTGTTAATAGTGGACGACTGGATATTTCTGGTGGTATTTCCTATGGCTTTCAAGAAGGTCTTTCTGCCAATGATTTGGTTATCAACCAAAATGGACTTTTCGTTTCCAGTGGTAGAAATGGATACCTGACGCAATACGACAAAAACTCATTAGAGCTTATTCGTGAGGTTCCTTATGATGACTTACGATATATAATAGAAATGGAGAACAATCTTGCAGTATTGGATGCATCTTATGGGGTTCATTACTTGGATTCAAATCTCGAACCTAATGGAGGTTTTCCCATTAGTAATGGTGACTTTAGGGAGGCAGATAAACGAACCATTTCTTATTTCGATAATAAAATATCAGTTGCCGAAGGCAGCAATGGAGCGGGTATCTATAATATCCAAACAGGAGCTTTCGAAGGGTATTTGCCAATTTTAATCAACCCACAAGACGCTTCTCAAGAAGAGGTGGTAACTAACTCAGTCACCTTTAACGATGATGTTTTCTTAATGGCCAATGGTGGTGCAGGTCTTGCAATTTCAGAAAATGGTGATGACCTAAACCAGGTAGGGATAATCGAATTAAGTGGATCAATTAACCATGTGGCGTCAAAAGGTGATTTCATCTTTGCTGCTTCAGGAAGAGCTGGATTGCAGATAATTAAAATGAATAGGCCAACAGAATCATTGACCGAGGCTTGTAGTGCTAGTCAGAGATATCCTGGAGGTAACAACCTAAATGTAGCTCAAGGTCAAGATTTAGACTATAATGGAAGTTATTATTTCAGGGATTTAAGTATATCGGGTGAATTACTGCTTTGTGGTTCTTGGTCAGTACGTAATGAATTGAATGTTACTGAAAATGGACTTTTTGAAGTACAGGGCACACTTTATAACGGAAGAAATAGTAGAAGAAGAAATATTGTTGTTGGCGATAATGCGACCATGCGTATCGAAGGCACTTTAATCATTTATGGAGATTTAATCTTACAGGATAACGCCAAATTGGAATTCCTTGGAGAAACTAATCGAGTATATGTATTTGGAGATGTATCCATTGCAGATTCGGCTGAAGTAAGTGGAAATTTCGACGATTACTTTAATAGGTTTTAATAACCTATTACTTCTTAATAAAAAAACCCTGGTGCAATTTTCACCAGGGTTTTTATTTTGGTAAAAGTTCTTTTATTTCAATAGTTCTGCAACCATGGCTTCCAAAGCCGGTCCGCGAAGGTCTTTAGCAATAATGACGCCATTTTCATCAAGAAGAAAAGCGGCTGGAATGGCTTGAATATTGTACAATTGTGCAATTGGACCCTGGAAGTACTGAACGTTTGAAACTTGATTCCATTCAAGGCCGTCATCTTCTATGGCTTGTAACCACTGTTCTCTATTACGGTCTAATGAAACCCCGATTATTTCCAAGCCTTTATCCTTATATTTCTCATAGACCGAGACGATATTGGGATTTTCCATTCGACAAGGCCTACACCAGCCAGCCCAAAAGTCTATTAGCGTAACTTTTCCTTTTACGTCATTGAGTGCTAATTGTTTGCCATCTGGCGTTGGACCTGAAAAATCAGGTGCCACAGCCCCAATTTTGGTTCTTTTAGCCGTCTCAACCAATTCCTTTATTTTCTTAGCTGGCCGTGTTTTTTGTATTTCAGGTGAAAATTTTTGGCTCAATTTCTCGATATCTTCGATGGGTAGCGTCTTGCGTTGCGCCATCTCATAGAGTAAAAGGGCTGACATCAAGGCGTTGGGATGGCTCTCAATATATTCCTGGTTAAAATTCTTTGATTTTTCTTGAAGCTCAAAATATTCCTCTCGTAATGAATTTACTGTTGCTGTATCATTGGCAGCGTTGGCCCTTCTAAGATCATCGCTAAAAGTTTTCGCAATGTTTTGCATTCGATTTCGCTCATCCATGAACTCCATGAACATTTTATTCTGTTCGGTTCCCTTAACCTTAGCAAAATTGAGACTGTCTTTTTGTGCTTTGAATTCAATGGTTCCGTTTTCAATAATAACGGCTGCGGCGTTACGAATTCCATCAAAACTCAGGTAATGTAATTCGGGCATTTTTGTCTCACCGCTAAATTCAAAACTGCCATTTACAAGGTATGTGCTATCAAGGGTAACCATACCTCTTTGCAAGGTGTCATTAATACGAAGAAAAACAAGAGTGCTATCCTCTAAGTCACCCCGTAACTGCCCCTCTATGCGAAACCCATTTTCAGGAACCGTATTACAACTAAGCACAGTGAGGGTCAATAATGAAAGTATAAGCTTCTTCATCTGCTATCAAAATTTGGATAAAGGTAGCGATAATCAAAGCCATAGAAAAAGGGCCGAAGCCCTTTAAATCCATTTTAGAATTGGTATCGAATACCCAAGGCTAAATCAAAAAGAAAATTATTATCAAAACCATCATAATTGATAATGCCGAGTTCTGGGCGTGTTCCTATTGAAATCACTAGCGGAATATCAAAATTATATTCAATCCCTACGTTTCCTGCGGCAAAAACAAACAATCCGTCGTTCTCATCCCTAAACATACCGTCGCCATCTTCCCGTGGTTCAAAATCGGCACTTCCAAGTCCACCTCCAAAACCATAATACCAATTGAAACCGCCATCAATATTTTCTACCCATTGGTAAACTCCTGCGAGTTTAAAGGCATCATATTCACGACTATCACGCCATCCCAGGTCGAACTGTAATCGGTTATTATTCGAAACGTGTTTTTGATACGATATTTCAGCACCGAAGCCGTCACTATCGCCAAGGCGAAGCCCTAAGGCATTATCGGCTATATTTTGACTGAATCCAAAAGTGAGGGTACCGAATACAAAAAAGATAAATGCTGTGATTTTTTTCATAAGTGTTCCATTTAGTTCATAAATCAGTCGAATGCTCATGAAACATTCGCTCAATAAAACTTAATTTCGTCTCCAAAAATTGTTCCAACTTGAAAAATTCAGTTCTGAAACTTCTTTCTGAACGCCTTGAAGGGCAATTGTTATTTGACGATTTGCATAAGGTGCTTTATGCAACTGATGCATCGGTATACCGAAAGATTCCATTAGCAGTGGCTTACCCAAAAAGTTCTGATGATATAATAGAACTTATATCCTTTGCAACTGATAACAATATAGGCTTGATTCCAAGAACAGCAGGAACATCACTTGCTGGGCAGTGCGTTGGTGACGGTATTGTAGTCGATACCTCAAAGCACTTCACAGAGATATTGAATTTTGATAAAGAAAAAAGACAAGTTACTGTTCAACCCGGAGTTGTTCGTGATGAACTGAACCTATTTTTAAAACCCCACGGACTATTTTTTGGTCCCAACACTTCAACTTCAAATAGATGTATGATTGGTGGTATGGTCGGGAATAATTCCTCGGGTACTACTTCTATCAAATATGGAGTCACCAGAGATAAGGTACTCAAAATGAAAACCTTGCTTTCAGATGGTACCGAGGTAGTCTTCGAAGATTTGAATAAGGAAGCGTTCAAAGCAAAAACTGAAAGTGAAAACAGGGAAGGTGAGGTATATCGATTCATCTTAGAGGAGTTGTCCAAATCGGAGATTCAAGAGGAAATAGAACGTGAATTTCCCAAACCTTCCATCCATAGAAGAAATACTGGCTACGCCATTGATGAATTATTGAAGAATGAGGTGTTTGGCTCCAACCCCATTCCTTTTAATTTTTGCCAATTGCTGGCTGGAAGCGAAGGAACCCTGGCTTTTACCACTGAAATTACATTGCAGCTTGACGAACTTCCACCTGAGTATTCTGCAATGGTTTGCACGCATTACCATAGTTTAGAGGATTGTCTTGCAGATGTTGCTGTAGTGATGCAACATGGGTTACACCTATGTGAAATGATGGACAAGGTAATATTGGATTGTACCAAAAACAACCGTCAACAACTCGAAAATCGATTTTTTGTTGACGGTGATCCGGCAGCAATTTTAATGTGTGAGCTTAAAGCTGACTCTGAACAATCCCTAGAAAAAGAAGTTAAGAACCTATTACAAACTGTTGGGAAGGGTAGGAGTTATGCCAACCCAGTGCTGTATGGCGCTGATATCAATAAAGCAATTGAACTTCGAAAAGCCGGTCTTGGTCTTCTTGGCAATATTGTTGGGGATAGAAAGGCTGTTGCCTGTATAGAGGATACGGCAGTTGACTTAAACGACTTAAAGGATTTTATTCTTGAGTTTTCAGAAATTATGAAGGGCTATGGCCAAGAAGCCGTTTATTATGCACATGCAGGAGCAGGGGAGCTCCATCTTCGACCGATTCTAAACCTTAAAAAATCTGAAGATGTTGGCCTATTTAGAAAAATAACGACCGATGTAGCCTTGTTGACTAAAAAATACAAAGGTAGTTTCAGTGGAGAGCATGGTGATGGAATAGTAAGGGCAGAGTTCATTCCGCTGATGATTGGCGAAAAAAACTATGCCTTACTAAAACGACTGAAGTCGGTTTTTGACCCTCATAATATTTTCAATCCTGGTAAAATCGTGGATTCCTTTCCTATGGATGAATCTTTGCGGTACGAAATCGATAGGGAAGAACCAACAGTGGAAACACTTTTTGATTTTTCGGATAGTGAAGGCATTTTAAAGGCGGCTGAAAAGTGTAATGGTAGTGGTGATTGTAGAAAATCACACGAAATGAAGGGCGGAATGTGCCCGAGTTATCATGCTACCAAGAATGAAAAGGATACTACAAGGGCGAGGGCCAATGTGTTACGGGAATTTTTGACCAGACCCGATAAGACCAACAGATTTGATTACGAAGAAATCAAAGAGGCCTACGACTTATGCCTCAGTTGTAAGGCATGTGCCAAAGAATGCCCCAGCAATGTAGATGTCGCCACTTTAAAAGCAGAATTTTTATACCATTATCAAGAAGCAAATGGGTATTCGATGCGGAGTAAATTATTCGCCCATAATACCAAATTGAATGCTTTGGGGAGTTTAGTCCCTTCAATGGCAAACTTCACTTTTGAGTCAAAGTTTTTAAGTGGTGCTCTAAAAAAACTGGCTGGTGTAGCTATGCAGCGGAGTTTGCCAAGGGTGCATAAGGTAAAATTTGACAGCTATCTTTCGAATGCAAAAAAGTCTTTGAAGAATGTAAAAAAGGTTGTGCTCTATTTAGATGAGTTCACGAAGTATTTGGATGTTGAGGTAGGTAAGGATGCCATAGATTTGCTAGTTGGCTTAGGTTACGATGTTGAGCTTTTTTATGCTGAGAGTGGCCGCACCTATTTATCCAAAGGATATTTAAAGCATGCGAAACAATTGGCGAATGAAAATCTAGAAAAGCTTCGCCACTTACTCGACAACGAATGGCCAATTATTGGTCTGGAGCCTTCTGCAGTACTTTCGTTTAGAGATGAATACAAACGAATGGCTTCCAATAGGGACTTAGCGGAAAGACTTGCTGTAAAATCATTTTTATTAGAGGAGTTTTTGGCTAAGGAAATCAGTGCTGGGAATATAACAGCTAAGCAGTTTACAACGGAAGTTAAGACGATAAAAATACACGGACACTGTCATCAAAAAGCCTTGGCCAACCAAAAAGTGACATTTGATATTCTCAATTTACCTGAGAATTACTCGGTAACAATAATACCTTCAGGTTGTTGTGGTATGGCCGGTTCTTTTGGTTATGAAAAAGAACATTACGAGGTTAGTATGCAAATTGGTGAGCTTAAGTTATTTCCAGCTGTTCGGAAAGCTGATAAGGAAACCATTATTTCTGCCAATGGTACCAGTTGCAGACACCAGATTTATGATGGGACTGGTAGAAAGGCGCTACATCCCGCTACTATCTTGAGACAAGCCCTCATTTCGAGGTAGGCTTTCTTCTTGCTCCCCGTTAACTTCGAATTCTGATAAATCGGCTTTGGTTGTTATTGAAGCAATGAGGTCGTTCATATCCATTTCCTTCAAATCTTCATCTGCAAAAAATGGTGATAGTTTATCGTGATTATATTGATACACCTTCCATCGTTTAAATGAATATTCTAGAGCGGTAAGGTTTTCTACCCAATCCCCTGAATTTAAATAGGTGGTCACACCTTGCGCATTCTTGATAATCTCCTTTTTTGGTTGATGTATATGTCCGCAGATTACGTAGTCATAATCGTTTTCAATGGCCAATTCAGCAGCAACTTGTTCAAAGTCATTGACATACTTAACAGCACCCTTAACACTGTTTTTAATTCGTTTGGAAAGTGAATATTTTTCACGACCCAATTTCGTCAACACCCAATTGACAGCACTATTGATAAGAATAAGTAGGTCATAACCATAGCCTCCCAATTTTGCCAGCCATTTGGCATTTTGAATGGATAAATCGAATACGTCACCATGAAATATCCATGCCTTTTTTCCATCTAAATTTAGGACCAATTTGTTATCAATTTTGATGTTTCCCATAGAAGTTGGTGCAAACTTCCGGAGCATTTCATCATGGTTTCCTGTGATATAGAAAACTTCTGTGCCTTTTGAGGCCATACCGATGATTTTCTTTAAGACCTTTAAATGAGAAGGGGGAAAGTAACGCTTGCTGAATTGCCAAATATCAATGATATCACCATTTAGCACCAATTTTTTTGGCTCTATGCTATTGAGATAGGTAATTAATTCATCGGCATGACAGCCATAAGTTCCTAGGTGAACATCAGAAATTACAGCGACTTCTATTTTTCTTTTCTTCAATTCAACACGATTTAAATGCAAAGTAAAGCTGGCATAATGAACTGAAAATCAAATTGCCGTCAATAGATTATAAGCTTATAGTTATTAGAACATTATCACAATGCTTGCAATGTTTCATAATTCTTAAGTGCCTTGGATTCTTTTGTTTCAATTGTGTAAGGTCTATATTTGACTTTCTTTTAGATTTCATGGCAGGAAACACTTTCGGACAGCTATTTAAGGTAACAACCTTTGGTGAATCACATGGTAAGGCACTGGGTGGCATCATAGACGGTTGCCCTTCGGGAATTACCTTGGATTTCGATGCAATTCAAGCTGAATTGGATAGACGCAAACCCGGACAATCAAAAATCGTAACTCAACGTAAGGAGCCTGATTCTGTAGAATTCTTCTCCGGTATTTTTGAAGGTAAGACAACCGGAACACCGATTGGTTTTGCCATCCATAATACCAACCAAAAATCAAAGGACTATTCCCACATCAAAGATTCCTATAGGCCATCCCATGCCGACTACGTGTACGACAAAAAATATGGTTTTAGGGATTATCGCGGGGGTGGTCGCAGTTCGGCGAGAGAGACGGTAAGTAGGGTAGTGGCTGGCGCCATTGCAAAACAAATGCTTCCTGAGATAAAAATAAATGCCTTCGTTTCTCAAGTCGGAGAATTAAAATTGGATAAGAGTTATGAGGATCTTGATTTCTCGAAAATCGAATCCAACCCTGTTCGCTGTCCTGACCCAGAAATGGCTGCTCAAATGGAAGAGTACATCAAGGCAATCAAAAAAGAAGGGGATACAATTGGCGGGGTCATATCTTGTGTGGCGAAAAATGTACCCATTGGTCTTGGTGAACCTGTCTTTGATAAATTGCATGCCGAGCTGGGCAAAGCAATGCTCTCGATCAATGCAGTTAAGGGCTTTGAGTACGGAAGTGGTTTTCAGGGTGTTACCATGAAGGGTAGTGCCCATAACGATTCCTTCAATTCCGATGGTACAACTAAGACAAACAAAAGTGGCGGTGTGCAAGGCGGGATTAGTAATGGTATGGACATCTATTTTAATGTGGCGTTTAAACCTGTGGCGACCGTTTTACAAGGTTATGAGACCATTGATAAAGATGGTAACAAGGTTAAAACTCAGGGTAAAGGAAGACACGACCCTTGTGTTGTGCCAAGGGCAGTACCCATAGTTGAAGCCATGACAGCCTTGGTCTTGGCCGATTACACACTCTTAGCAAAGACAAACAAAATTTGAGGACCTTTCATTTTGTTTACCATCAAAATGCTATCTTGACTTTCTAAATTTTTGATATGCGCAAATTGGAATTGCATTGGAAAATCCTAATCGGAATGGTTTTAGGTATTCTCTTTGGTTTTTTAATGACTGGTTTTGAATGGGGAAAAGATTTTGTGACGAACTGGATTAGCCCATTTGGTACCATATTTATAAAACTCTTGAAGTTGATTGCAATTCCGCTAATATTAGCTTCATTAATAAAAGGTATTTCCGATTTAAAAGACATTTCCAAATTTAGAAATATCGGATTACGAACCATTGGTATTTATATTGGTACCACAACTGTAGCCATTATACTTGGTTTGGTTCTGGTAAACATCTTACAACCAGGTAATGGTATATCAGAAGAGACCATTGCAAAACTCACGGAAACCTATGCCACTGATAGCGGTGTAACCGCGAAATTGGAAGAAGCAACTCGGCAAAAAGAAAGTGGACCGCTTAAGTTTCTCGAAGACATGGTTCCAGATAATGCGGTAAGTGCACTTGGGAACAACCAATTGATGCTCCAAGTAATATTCTTTACCATTTTTATGGGAATTTCCTTGTTACTTATTGGTGAAGAAAGAGCAAAACCATTGAAAAGTTTCTTCGATTCGCTGAATGATGTGGTATTGAAAATGGTAGACTTGATTATGCTTACAGCACCCTATGCTGTTTTTGCCCTTTTAGCCAATGTTGTCGTTTCTTCAAGTGACCCAGAAATATTACTTGCTTTGCTTAAATACGCAGGTGTGGTAATAGCTGGCCTTCTATTAATGATAGTCTTTTATTGCATATTGGTTTCTGTTTTTGCAAAGAAGAACCCTTTTTGGTTCTTGAAGGAGTTGAGCCCGGCCCAATTACTAGCTTTTTCTACCAGTTCAAGTGCCGCCACCCTACCTGTGACTATGGAAAGGGTGGAGGAGCATATTGGGGTTGACAAAGAGGTTTCCAGTTTTGTCTTACCAGTTGGAGCCACTATCAATATGGATGGTACAAGTCTTTATCAGGGTGTAGCTGCGGTCTTTATTGCTCAAGCCTTAAGTTTTGATTTGCCTTTGGGAGCGCAATTGACCATTGTATTGACCGCTTTATTAGCATCAATCGGAACTGCAGCTGTTCCCGGAGCTGGCATGGTGATGTTGGTAATTGTATTGGAATCCGTTGGTTTTCCTGCAGATAAATATGCTGTTGGACTCGCATTGATTTTTGCAGTCGATAGACCTCTTGACATGCTGAGAACTGTAATAAATGTAACCGGAGATGCCACTGTTTCTACCATTGTGGCAAAATCAGTTGGCAAATTGGGTGATCCAAAGGTCAAAAATTGGGACGATCATTACGAAGAGGTGAAATAATTCTTCACCTAATCTTTAAATATCCCATTTGGTATTCAGAGGTCTAAGTCCTAATTTAGGAATTCATCAATTCGCACTATATGAACATTTGTTTTTTGATGTATCCGTGGGAAGAAATCGACCCAGAAAACGATACTAGCCTTGCTTTAATACACGAATGTGTAAAACGAAATCACGGAGTAGCGCTCTGTACACCAGCCAATTTGACCATCAGAAATAGTGTCACCAGTGCCTTTTGCACTGTTATCGGTAGGATGGACAAAGTCCCTTCGGCACTTAAATCTTTCTACAAGCAGGCAAAAACAAGGGAAGATATGCTTCCGTTGGCGGGTTTTGATGTCATTTTCATGCGGGCCAACCCACCCTTGGATCCAATTATGCTAAACTTCCTGGATTCTGTAAAAGATGATGTCTTTATCATGAATTCCCTTCAAGGACTGCGCGAGGCTAATAACAAATTGTATACTGCCGCATTTGGGGATAGCCACAACAATATTATACCGGTTACCCATGTATCAAAAAATAAGAATTACTTGGTTCAGCAAATCAAGGAATCACCAGCTGAAAAGATGATTCTAAAACCATTAAATGGTTTTGGGGGTTCTGGAGTTATCCTGATTGAAAAGTCAGCCATGAGCAACATCAAATCGCTTTTAGACTTTTACGTAACCAACTCAGATGGAACATCTAACTATGTTATACTTCAAGAATATATTGAAGGTGCTGACCAAGGCGATGTTCGAATATTGATTCTTAATGGTGAACCTATCGGGGCGATGAGAAGGGTTCCCGGTTCCGATGATCACCGCTCCAATGTATCCGCTGGTGGCTCGGTGGCTAAGCATCAGATGACGAAGGCGGAAAAAGCCTTATGTAAACAGATTGGACCAAAATTGGTAAAAGACGGACTTTTTTTCGTGGGTATCGATGTTATTGGAGGCAAATTAGTAGAAGTGAATGTGATGTCACCAGGTGGTGTAACTTACATGAATAAGGTATACAAAACTAAGATTCAATGTCAAGTCATCGATTTTATTGAAAGTAAGGTCACGGCTAAACTTCAGGCTTTTGACCGAAGATCTAGACTTCGTAAAGAGGTTGAAGATGCATAGGCTCGCCGTTGCCGATATTATTCGGCGTATTGAAAACCAAGATGTATTTGAGGCGGTTTGCGAGGACTATTCCTTTACCATAAAGATTGAAAACTATGTTCCTTATGTCTGTGCAGCAGTACATGACGGGCATAATTTTAGAAAGGAGCTTTGGGATAACTGCCTACATACCGAATATGAACGTTGGTACGAAGAAGATCCCTGTACGAAGGCTATGGTTCACTCGCAACCTATCGTAATTTCAGGTCTTGACAGTCGATTTGAATATGATTTGAATAGAGCTCCTGATACGGCAATTTTTGATACGGCCTGGGGAAAACAGCTATGGAAGAATCCACTTCCTGAATTAATGAAGCAGAAAAGTTTAGACAAACATGCTGCATTCTACACTGTGGTCCATGCGCTGATTCGTCAATTGGAAAAGTTGTTTTCTGAAGTAATTGTTTTCGATATGCACAGTTACAATTGGAAACGGTGGGATAGGGAAGTGCCTACTTGGAATTTGGGCACTATTAATATCGATAATGAACGCTTTGGTAAGACTGTTAAGGCTTGGAGTGATAAATTGGGTGGACTACAATTACCTCACGGCATTAAATCAACATCACGTATCAATGATACTTTTCAGGGCAATGGCTATTTTTTGAAATACATTACCCAAAACTTTAAGAATACCCTTGTACTTGCTACCGAAATCTCTAAAATTTACTGTGACGAGCACACTGGCGTCATTTTCCCTGAAGTGGTCGATTCGGTTGAACGACAATTAAGGGAATTGATACCTTTGCAGGCCAAAGAATTCGCAGAAGGTTTATGATAGCATCAAAAGAACATCAAGAACTACAAAGAAAATACCCTGTTCTATTTGATATTGATTTCAGTTTGGACCGTTTAATAAAACGGATTGAGCTATTGAGTTATGTAAACCCTTTGAACATTGAGAAAGAGAAGCACCGTTTCTTTGCTTCCAAATATTCCATTGAGCCTGAATTTAAATATCCCAAGGTTAAGTTCAATCCGTACAAGTTGCAACGGGCTTTTTTTGCACAAGAACTGGAAGAAGTGAAAGATGACGTCATTCGTGGTATTTACAAAGACATCATCAATTATTATTCGAATATGGTGCAGTGTATTGAGACCATTGGACAAGGAAAACATTTTTATTATAACTCCTTAAGTGTTTATGGCACGCCCACGGAAAAAGATGTTCAAAATGCCCGGTTTATTCTCCATTTTGATGATGAGCCTTTAGGTAATGATATGGATAAGGTTTTTACGCCGACTGATGCGAAAGACTACTTTGAAAAATTTGTAAAGCAATATGATTTTCCGTTGAACATTCGCTTTTCCACCCATATCGCAGCAGATGCTATGGTGACCAACAGTGACCAAACCTTAATCATCAAAAGGAATACAAAATTCAGTAAGAACCAACTGCTAACATTGGCCAATCATGAAATTGGAGTGCATTTGGTTACCACATTCAATGGCCTTCAACAACCTTTGAAAATATTCTCCAACGGAATGCCCAAGAATGTTGAAACCCAGGAAGGCCTTGCTGTTTTCAGTGAATATATGGGAGGAGCTTTAACCTTAAAGCGTCTAAAGGAATTGGCCTATCGTGTATTGGCCTCAGATAGCCTTATTAAAGGCTATAGTTTTGCAGATACTTTTGATTTGATCCATGGTACATACAAACTCAATCGTAAAGAGGCCTTTAGTATCACTTTACGTGCCCATCGTGGTGGTGGATTTACCAAAGACCGGTTATACCTCAGTGGTCTCCGTAAAATCTACAAACGATATAAGCGAGAAGAGTCTATGGATAACTTGCTTTTGGGAAAAGTGGCCTTGACCGACGAAGACAATATAAAATACTTAAAGCAAAAAGGTTTAGTGCTTCCTATTGCCCACAAAAGCTATTCGTTTGACCGAAAATTGAATACCAACACCACTTTGGATTTTATTCTTAATAATTTAAAGTAAGATGAAAAAAATTGGAATCTTATTAATATTCCTGTTAACCTTTACCAATACCACAGGCCAAGAAAACAGTATTTGGTATTCCTTTGGTAATGAGGGCGACAAAACAAAAATTAGGGAGCTTAAGGACATCATTTTGTATGAAGAGGTTAAAGAAGAAGAAAGTCCGTATCCTGCCCGTGTGGATACCCTTGATATTGTGAAGCGAATCGATGCCTCAAATTATATCATCTTTAAACCTAATCGTCAAGGCGATTACGCACTGATGACAACTGATTTGATACATGATGGGGCTATAAAATCGATAGGCATCTACTATCCTTCAGAGACAGCAGAACAAGTAGAAAAGCTTTATACCAATAATGGATTGCCTCTTTGGAAAGATTTGACGAAGACCTGGGTTTTTACTGAAAAGAAAGTTTTGGAGCTTGAAAATGCCCCAGGTTATGATGAAGCAACTCGAGAGGCAGTGCTAGAAGCTCTTAGTATACGCCAAGGGATAAGTCCAGATTTAAAGGCCTTTCAGCAAGAATTTCCAGATACAAAATCATGGCAATTATATCGTTTTGTAGAAGTCAAAGCACAGCATAAGTTTATTGAATTGGGGTACAACCCCTATAAACGAGTGGTCTATAATTTCGAAAAACAATTCGCAGGTGATGAAGAGGTTATAAAAGCCCTGACCGAACCGATGTCTTTCGATTAACCCAAAAATTTTGCCTGTAATTCTGGTGTAGGAATCATGCATTGGTCTTTTCGACCGAACCAGCGATAGCGATTACGCGCAACAAAATCATAAACTGCATTTCGGATAGAAGTTGGAACCCATTTGAAGATGCGCAGTATATTCCAGAAGCCTCCGAAATCCTTGGCGATTTCCAAAGCCGCATCTGATTTTATAAAATAGGCAGTTCCTGGTTCAATCAAAATAAAAGAATCTATTCTAGCAGTATCTATTGCACGTTCTTTGGTCAGTTGTTGACCTAGTTCACTTTGTAAGGGTGCATAGCGAAAAAGGTCTTTTTTATCCCGTTTGATTACAAATTGAATTACGCCATTACAAAGGTTGCAGACGCCATCAAACAAGATTATCTTTTTTCCATCTTCCACATTGCAAAGATACCTTCGGATCTATTGAAAGCCTAGTTTTTATAACGTATTTAAGAAACTTGCTATAAAGGGTACTTTTAGAAGTGGTATTTACCATTGGTCTAAAATTTCCAAATATTTAGCATTGATCCTTTTTGAAAATTACAATCCATACTAGAATTGCATGGGTGTTTTTTAGACCTAAATAGGTTCTTTTAAAAAGTGGTATTTTTAAAAGACTTTACTTCCGCCAACCCCTTATGAAATACGTTATCAATGTAATGGTATTCTTTAGTATCTGTTTTGTGATACCAAGCTATGCCCAAGTTGAACGTGAAATAGATAGCATTCTTAAAACGATACCCTCGCAAAAAGACTCGTTATTGGCCGATGCATATTCTAAGCTATACTACAGATATAGAAACATAGGGGATATAGAGACGGCTAAAAAGTACTCAGATTCTTTAGGAGCTCTTGCCTATGCATTGGACAATCCATGGCTTAAAGGGGATCACCATCATGCGAAAGGCAGTTACTATATAAATACCTCTAATTTTCAAGAAGCCTTGAAAGAGACTCTTTTGGCTAAAGATTTTTATACGATGGTTAACGATCAGTACTGGCTAGCGCAATGCTTTAACCATTTGGGTATAATTTATAAGTATCTGGGGCAAACCGGTCTAGCCTTGGAATCTTATCTGAATTCCCTAAAAATAAGAGAAGACTTAGGACAAACGGATCCAAAAAGCTTAATGAATATAGGGGTGCTTTATGCAGAATTGGACAATTTGGAGGTATCCAACGACTACTATAAGAGGGTAGAAGCTATATGCCTTGAGGAGGATATTCCTTATGGTCTGGCCTTAACACGATCTAATTTGGCCACCAACCTAGTCAAAATGGGAGATTATTCGGAGGCTTTACGATTATACAAAGAAGGCCTGTTATTTTTTAAGGAGAATGAGCTAAAAAATGATCTTGGTGAGCAATATAATTTAATGGCCGCTGCCTATATTGGATTGGACTCATTGGGCACAGCGAAAAGGTATCTCGAATTGGCCCTTAACACGAATGAAGAAACAGGCGAATTAAAAGAAATTGGCCGTGCTAACCGCTATTTAGGAGACATCGATTATAAACTGGGAAAATATAATACTGCTTTGCGGTTTTTTCAGAAGAGTCTTGAAATTACAGGAGAATCGTCCAATACTTTAGATGCTGTTAAGGACTACTTGAAAATTTCTGACACCTATGAAAAACTTGGCAATCTCTCAAAAGCCTATGAGTACCGAAAGAAATACTATGCATTGAACGATACCGTATTCAATCAAAAAAACAAACAAAAAATCAGCGCCCTAGAATTACAGTTTCAGGCAGAAAAGAGTCAACAGGAAATTGAACTACAGAATAAAGAGATTGCACTGCTGGAGGAAAAACAAAAGGCGAGTAGAATTCAACGTATTGGGCTTATTGCGGGCTTGATAGCAACCGTATTGATTTTTGGGATGGGTATTTATGCACTGCGACAGAAAATGAAACGAAATCGGCTGGAGCGAGAACGTGTTAAATCTGAACTCGATTTTAAAAAGAAAGAACTCACCACGCATGCCTTACAGCTGGCTAAAAAGAACGAAGTGCTTGAAGGAGTAAAACAAAAAGCTTTAGAACTAAAGAATGGAAAAGGAGATGGAAGGTCATATCAAGATTTAATAACCACCATTAATTTTGATCAACAAGGTGATAAGGTATGGGAAAATTTCACACGCTACTTTGAAGCCGTTCACAAAGATTTTGAGAAAGATGCACTTTATAAGTATCCGGATATTACCAGAAATGAATTGCGTTTAATGGCGCTTATAAAAATGAATCTCTCTTCTAAAGAAGTCGCCAATATTTTGAATATTTCTTCTGATGGGGTTAAAAAAGCGAGGCAACGACTTCGAAAAAAAATGCAGCTCGCGCCTGAAGATTCCCTCGACACGACCATAATGGCAATATAATTGCTTTAGAGCTTAGCTGTAACACCCAGTAAAATTAAGGGTTTAGAGGGTGTACCCCAATTGTACCCCCTGCTAGAAGACCTTGTACCCCTTTCGTACCCCCCCGTTTTTTTTACCCCCAATTTTCAACTTTTAGGTTTGTGCTGTCATTAAGTTGATAACCAAAATTTTGTGGAGTCTTGCACTGGTTAGGCTGCAGACTAAACCGGTCGCAAGTAACTCCAAAATTCAGTTTAATCCACAAATTTAAATCGTATGAAAACTCCAAGAATTTTTTATCTATTCGTATTATTAGCTGTTTTATTCACCGGTACCTCCTGTGACAATACAGAAGCCTGTGAAGAAGCAAATACAGGTGCCATTACCCTTCAAAACCTAGGCACTGAAGGCAACCTACATTTATATATCAACCCGGTTCGGATAGGATCTAACACCCCTGGTGATTTGTCCGTTGCACCTGGAGAAAAAAAGAGCATAGACCTTGCGGCTGGGGTACCTAATATTCTAGTTCGAAGAATTACGTCCACCTGTACAGGTGATCGCTGTCAGATACGAAGCACAACCTTAGAAGAAAGGAGCTTAGATATATCTTCTTGTGAGACGATTAATATGGCCTATTAATCAATATAATAAAGCAGAAGATGAAAACAAGAATTTTAAAGTCAGCCATTATTTTGTTTGCTTTATTGCTTACCACGTCCTGTATATCCACAAAGAACTATGCAAACAGAATCAGTACGTGGCAAGGGAGTAATGTAAACGGCTTGATCAGCTCATGGGGTCCTCCAGGTGAGGTATATACCATGCCTAATGGCAATACCATGTACACTTGGTTATATACAAGTGATGGGTACGTAACTAAGCGGTACAATGAGTATACAAAACAGATGGTAGAACGCAATAATAGTTCGTATTGCAGCACAACGTTTACGGCCAATTCAGAGGATATTATCATCAATTGGCAGTTTAAAGGGAATGCATGCATATCATTTAAATAGACGATATCCGAAAGGATTATTGACTAAAAAAGGCCGCTATAAAAGCGGCCTTTTTTTATAAAGTATTCAGGAAACTCGTTAAATCAGTTTCTTTATTCAATCCCAATTTCTTTTTCAAGCGGTATTTTGATTTGAGAATACTATCAGGCAAAACGTTTAGGGTGGCCGCAATTTCCTTGGTGGTCAGGTTCATGCGAAGAAAGGCTGCCAATCGAATTTCCTTTTCTGAAATATCGCCATAAAGCGTCTTCAGCTTTTGGTCAAAATCGTTGTGCACCTCAGAAAAGTAGGTTTTAAAGGTCTCCCAATCCTTGTCGGAGGCCTTTTCCTTTTTCAGTAACATCACAATACGTCGGAACTCCATCTTGAACTTGTCGGGGGAGCTTTTAAGGTTTTCTAGATTCTCTTTCAACTCTTCCAAAAAAGTGTTTTTCTGCACCAAATGAAGCGTCTGGCTGGCAAGTTCCTTTTTCTTATGTGCAATTTCCTGTTTGTAAATTTCCTCTTGCTTCTCGCGGGCGATACGGTTTTTTTTCATTCGCTGACGGAACCCGAAAATCAATAATCCTGATAAGGCTAGGGCAGAGGCCATACCTCCTGCATAAAGACCTTTTCGCAGGTTACTGATTTCAACCTCTTGGTTTAGGGTCTGTATTTCCTTTTCTTGTAAGGCGAGGGCGGCTTCCTTTTTTTCAGTTTCATAAATGGTTTGTAATTCGTTTACTCGGTTTTTGGTTTCTTTACCATATATGCTATCACTTTTCTCTTTTTGCAGTTCTAAATATTTGATGGCATCCACCAAATTGTTTTTTTCTTTGTTAGCTTGATAAAGAATTTCGAAACTTCGATTGACACCTACCTCGATTTCCAAAGAGTCGCATAGTCTTAAAGCCTGCATACTGTAATTGATTGCCTGATTGAATTCCTTTTTTTGCAAATAGAGTTCACCCAGATCTAACAATAATATTTGTTTACTAAACCCAGAATTAATTTCATTCGCAATCGCTAAACTTTTTTGATAGATGCGTTCTGCATTTTCAAAATCTTTCGATAAAAATTTTATGTTCCCAAACTCGTTCAATGAAGTTGTCAGTAAAATTGAATCTTTCATTTCCTCTGCTAACGCTATGGCTTTTTTGATATTTACCTCGGCACTGTCCTTTTGGAAGGGTTCTTTGTTATATAAAATGGTGAGTCCTTCATAGGCTAGAGCCAAAGTATAGTTTGAATTATACTGCTTAAAGATGGGGATGGATTCATAGTAATACTTTAATGCTTCATTTCGGTTATTTAATGATTCATGAACACAAGCAACTACATAACACCCCTTGGCATAACCTACTTCATCACCAAGTTTTTTGAAAATTTCAGCTGATTTCAGTCCATTTTTTAGGGAAAGTTGAAAATAGCCTTGCTCTAAATATATTGAACTGTTTAGCAGATAAGTAGACCCTAGTTTTAGGGAATCTCCAAGCGCAATTAAAGCTTTTTCAGTTATGCTATTGTAGTAAACAGCGCTGTCATATTTGGATTGAAAAAAATAATCCCTTGCAATATTACTAGTGGCTAGCACCTCTTCTTTTTTCAAATCATTGCCCTTGAAAATCTCGAAAGACTTTTTGAACTCGTTTGAAGATTTTTCAAATTCACTTAGCTGAGAATAAATTGCCCCTCGATACAAATGACCAAGACCCAATCCTTTAGCGTACTTTAATTCCTTGGAAAGGTTTAAAACTTGATTCGCATATTCCATTGATTTGTCCGTATCATTATCTAAATAATATTTCCAAATTCTTTCAAGTGTTCTTATTTTATTGGTATCAGCCCTAGAACTCTTGGCATCAGACAATAAACTATCAATGTTGGTAAAGGATTGAGAGAAAGTAAAAAAGGGAATGCTAAAAGCGAAAAAAAGTATTTGACTAATATTTTTCATAATGAACTTAAAAAGGAAGTTAAATCGGTTTCTTTATCCAGACCCAATTTCTTTTTGAGGCGGTATTTTGATTTGAGGATGCTATCGGGCAATACGTTTAGGGTAGCGGCGATCTCTTTGGTGGTCAGGTTCATGCGTAGAAAGGCGGCCAGTCGGATTTCCTTTTCTGAAATATCGGCATAGAGTGTTTTTAACTTCTGGTCAAAGTCGTTATGTACCTCTGAAAAATAGGTTTTAAAGGTCTCCCAATCTTTATCAGAGGCCTTTTCTTTTTTGAGCAACATGACAATACGGCGGAACTCCATCTTGAACTTGTCGGGCGAACTTTTGAGGTTCTCCAAATTCTCCTTCAGCTCCTCTAAAAAGGTATTTTTCTGCACCAAATGAAGCGTCTGGCTGGCCAGTTCCTTTTTCTTATGGGCAATTTCCTGTTTGTAAATTTCCTCTTGTTTTTCTCGGGCAATCCGGTTCTTTTTAATACGCTGTCTAAATCCAAAAACGGAAAGGCCGAACAAGGCTAGGGCAGAGGCCATGCCACCGGCATAAAGGCCTTTGGTGAGTTTGTCGACTTTGGCTTTTTCATTTAATGTGTTAATTTCTTCTTCCTGCAGGGCGATTTCGGCTTCCTTTTTTTCGGTTTCATAGATTGTAGTTAATTCTTGAATTTGCTGTGATTTTTTCTCGGTATAAATCGAATCGTTAACTGAAATAAGGTTTTGATAGTCATTGAATGCCAATTCATAATTATTCTTTTGCGAATAACACTTTGCTCTTAGATTAAGAGCGATTTTAAGTTTGTCTTTTGCCCCAATACTTTCTGCCAAACTGATTGATTCATCGAGATATAAAATACCTTTTGTTGGATTTCCCAATAGATTAGAGATTTCCCCTTTATGTGTCAAAGCTTCGATAATTTTGAACTTTAAATTTTGACTCCTTGCTATTTTTAAGCTCTCATTAAATAGTCTATTGGCATCGTCATAATCTTTCTTCTCTAACCTAACTTTGCCCAGAGCACCTAAAGAAGAACATTCTATCCATTTGGCGTCTACTTCTTTTGAAAATTCGATTGCTTTATTTAAGTATTCTTCAGATTTATTAAGACTGTCCAAATAATAATAATTATTACCTAAATCATTGTAGGCTTGAGCGGCCCACCACTTTTCGTCTTCCTCTAAATATACTTTTAAAGCTCTTGCGTTGTAATCAATACTTTTCTGATAGTTTTTGTTGTGGAATTCCGTGTAACCCATGTTGTATAAGGCATTTGCATGTTGAAGTTTATTGCCTGCTTTCTCTAAAATTCGGAGACTTCTAAGTGCATTTTGAAGGGCTAATCTGTAGTTCCCTTTAGAAACATAAACCTTGCTTTTGGTTTCATATGAAATTCCCATGCCAATTGAATCATTCAATTTCTCTTTAAATAGTAAGATGCTATTGTCAAGAATCTTCAATGCCTTGTCATAATTTCCGTTCTCGTATTCAATTATTGAATAATTCCTATATGTTGTAGCGGACAAAAAATCAGCTTCAATTTCATTGAAAACCTCAAGAGCTTGGTCAAATCTAATACGTGTAGAATCCATATTATCTAGGAAATAGTAGGCCATCCCACTATGTAAGTGACCTTTGCCTATTCCCTCTAAGTAGTTTATTTTTTTGGACAAGTCATATTCTTTCTTGGCATATTCTAAAGCCTTATTCCAATCTACATACATGTATTGGTCGAAAAGAGCATGAAGTGTTTTTGCGCCGACTGTATCCGATTTATGTTGAGCTACAACATTCAAAAGACTGTCAACAACTTTAGAATTAGAGGAAGTTTGAGCAATAGTTTGAATCGATACGACAATAATAAGGGGAAACACCAGCGATTTAAGAGACATAATTATCAGTTTAAGAGCTCGAATTTAACCAAATGAATCATCCTAAGAAAGAGGTTGTCATTCAAGGAATTCGACTATTGTCCATTGTATGTCCATGTAAAAACTAAAATAAAATTTGTAATTGAATTTCATAAAAACTTGATATTCAATTATATATAAAATTTTATCCAATAGTTATTGAACCACTTGTCCATGGTGTACGGTATCAAGAATTATTAAACTTGTCCATACTTTGTCCATGGACAAAATTAGGTGTGGGGTGCTGATAAAGATAGTTTTGAGCTGTTGAATCTTTTAAACCAAGAAATTATGAAATCATTCACCAAAAAAAACCAATTACTGTGTATTGGAGCTTTAGCCCTAGTTATTGCCTTTAGTTCATGCAGTAAGAATATAGAAGAAGTTGATTTAGGGCCAGAACCCATAAGTGGAGCTGATGCGGATAGTATAAATGGAATTATTGCAAACCTAAGTTATGATGCCGATCGTCTCTTAAATGTACAAAGTAATACTGGTGATAGTCCACAAGGAGATGAATATACCGGCGAATATGATTTAACCAAAGGTGTGGTTTTTGAATGTAAGACGCAAGACATGAACATTCGTTCTAATTTTGAGGACGTAGTAATGTTCGACCCTGGTCTTGCCGTTATTTATCCTGGGGCCTTAATAATTGGAAATCGAGAGATGTTATCAGGAGCTCCCCAGCCCCTTCAGGTCGATAAGGCTCCTAGTAATTTAAGGGTCAATTTACCGGGAATTGGCGAAGGGGGTAATATAACTGTAACCAATCCTACCTATCAAAATACCCAAGCTGAAATTGATAAAACCCTTGAGTTTTGGAACGCTGAAATCGCCCCTCAAGGATATGCCATTGATGCGGATGCTTACTTTGAAAGTACGACGGCGTATTCAAAAGAGCAACTAAGCCTTTCATTGGGAGTAGGAGCTGAATGGGCCGGTGGATCTAACTTTGAATCCAATTTTGAATACACAAAAACAACAACCAAGCGTGTTGCAGCACAACTTTATAGACAGGTATATTATGAAATAGTTGCAGAAACCCCTGAATCACCTGCAGCTGTCTTTGGAAGCAACGCTACGCCAGAGCAAATCAAAGGTCTTATATCAGATGATAACCCGCCGGCCTATGTTAGTTCAGTGCAGTATGGGAGAATTATTATGATCCGAATGGAAACTACAGATACTGAAACTGAAGTTAATCTTGAGGCTGTCTTAAACTATGCAACTAAAGCTAAAACAGCTACTGGTGAAATCAATGCAAGTTATGATAAGGTAATTAAGGAATCCACTTTTAATGTAGTAACTATTGGTGGGAATGCGGAAGTAGCAACCAGTATAATTACTGGAACTGATGTCGAAGGTGGTGAGGGAGGATTGAATTATGTAATTACTGAGAGTTCACTGTACAATAGGGAAAATCCTGGTGCTCCGATAGGGTATACCATCAAATATTTGAAGGATAACAAAATAGCAAAAATGGGCTACAATACAGATTATCGAATTGAGACTTGTGGCTATTATGATTATACCCATAAAAATGTCGGTCTAAAAAAAGAAATTTTAGTTGATGTTAGATATCGATTTTCCTATAAAGATGCCGATTCTGGTAACACCATTAAGTACTATCCCTCTAGTGGTTATGTAGAAGTAGATGAACGCAATAGGTATTTTTACAGTACCCCTCCTGATGGAGCTTATGATGTAAAAATTGAATTTCAATATTGGGATTTGGGATGGAAAAATTTCAACGGCACTTTTAATCCTGATTATGTTAGCAGTCCGTTATGCTATGAAGCTACTTGTACAAAGCGTTTTGCAGGAATATGTACTGAATATTCCGTAAGTAGCACAGACTGCGATTAAATTTGAAATACGAACAGCTGGCCGCTCAGGTTGTGGATTCAACAATCTGATGCCGGCTGTTATTTTTTAGACGAAACCAGTTCCAATAAATCTACACTGACATTTGTAGTAAAAAGGCCATAGTTCACTATGGCTTTTCCTTTTTCCAAATCATCAATACTGCCAACAGCTTTACCATCGTGCATTCGTACACGGTCTCCAATCTTAAATACGGGACGTGGCTTGTTCTTTTCTTCCTGTTTGGCTTTCTCTTTTTTAACAGCCTTTTGTTTTCGGACCTTGACTATTTTTTGCTCCAGTTCATTGGCTGTTTGCTTTTTAACGGCACGTTTGACCTTAGCTTCTTTTGCCGAGGACTTTTTTCGCTTGCTATTCTCTGTCTCAACTATGCGAAGTAGCTCTGAAATTAATGGACGTTTTTTCTTGTCATGAAAGTACCTCTCAGCTGCATCATTGAGTTTATTGCCCAATTGTATCATTCGTTGGTTGTGATCGTACAATTCTTGGTAGTTCTCAAGCTTGCTCTTGATCTTAGCATTGAGCTTTTCCAGTTTTTGGGCCTCTTCTTTAGCTTTTGCCTCTTCATCTTGAAGACGAGACTCGGTTTTTGACATCTTCGACCGCTCCTTTTGCAATTTTGAGATTGTTGCGTCAAATCGAACCTTTCCTCTATCAATTTTTTTCTTTGCTTTATTGATGAGGCTATAGGGTATGCCATTCTTTTGTGCTACTTCGAAGGTGAAAGAACTTCCTGCTTCACCTAATACCAATTGGTATGTTGGCTCCAAGGTTTTATTGTCAAACTGCATATTAGCATTGGCCATATGTGGCAACTCATTGGCCAACAACTTTAAATTTGCATAATGGGTGGTGATAACACCAAAAGCTTCACGTTCGTAAAAGACCTCTAAAAATGCTTCGGCCAATGCCCCTCCCAATTCAGGATCTGAACCCGTTCCAAATTCATCTATAAGAAATAAAGTGTTTGAATTGCAACGCTTAAGAAAGAAGTTCATGTTTTTAAGTCGATAACTGTACGTACTCAAATGATTTTCAATGGATTGATTGTCTCCAATATCTGTCAATATCTTATCAAAAAAACAGACGGAACTTCGTTCGTGAACTGGAATTAGAAGCCCTGATTGAAGCATTACTTGAAGTAGACCAATAGTCTTTAGGGTAATACTTTTACCCCCTGCGTTGGGGCCTGAGATTACTATAATTCGGTTATGCTGTTGTAACTTAATGGTTTGCGGCCAGGTCTTTTCTTTCTTACTCTTGTTCGTTAAATAAAGTAGCGGATGATAGGCATCTAACAACTCAAGTTGACGAGTTTCATTGATTTTAGGTAGTAAGGCATTCATCTCTGAGGCATATTTTGCCTTTGCTGCAGTCAGATCAATGTGGGTCAAAAAATACTGATACGTTTCTAGTAATGGACTTTCTTGTCGTATGCTATTTGTTAGCGCTAAAAGAATCCTTCGTATCTCTTCTTTTTCTTCAAATTCAAGGTTGCTTAACTCGGTACTGTACTGTAAGGTCGTCTCTGGAACGATGTAAACGATACTTCCGGTTTTAGAATTACCAAGCACTGTTCCTTTTACTTTCCGGCGATACATGGCCTTTACTGCCAGTACGCGACGGTTTTCAACGATGGATTCTTTGATGTCATCAAGGAAATCTGCGGATTGGTAGCGTGAAAGGGCTGCACCAAAACTTTGATTGATTTTTCCGCGAACCTGATTGATATCCATGCGAATTCGCTTCAGGTCAATTGAAGCATTATCCCGAATTTCTCCAAACTTGTCAATGACATCACCAATTGCTTTGGGTATGTAAGTGTTTTCATTGATCACATCTGCCGAAGCATGTAATAACGGATAATATTCTTTAAATTTCTTAAAGAACTTTTTGTGAATGGAAAGGGTTTCACACAAATGTGCAATTCTTCGAAATCCTGAAACCTCCAATACCGTATTCTCAATCTGTAAAAGTTTGAGTTCCTTATTGATGCTGTCGAAACCATGGTTTGGAATTCGGTTATCGTTTTCAAAGGAAGAAAGGTATTCAGAAGTTTGGCCCAATTGTACCATTAGGTTATCCCTATCGGTCATTGGTGCTATATCTGAGGCGGCCAGCTTACCCAATTCAGTATTACAACGGTCAGCCAATTGTTCGAGAACAGTTGGAAATTCTAAGTCTTCAAGGGTTCTTTGCTGTATGGGATGCATTTTCTTTTTATAGCCAGGCAAAGATACGGCATATTGAAAATGGAATTTGAAAATCTGTATCTTGATCAGAATAAACTATTACTTCAATTTTCCGATGTTATGAGGGCTTTACAGGCAACCGTTTTACTAATAGGCACATTGATTACCTTAGAACTATCCGCTCAAAATCAAAATGATTGGGAAAATCCGTTGATTGTTGGCATTAACAAGCTACCGCCAAGGGCAACCTCTATTTCCTTTCCGAATGAAGAATTAGCCTTGGGAGGCAAGATTGAGTCGAGTCCTAATTACAGGAATTTAAATGGCAATTGGAAGTTTCACTTCTCATCTTTGGTGGAAGATGCAGTTGAAAATTTTGAAAAAGTTGATTTTAATGATTCATCATGGCCAGAAATTCCAGTTCCAGCGAATTGGGAACTTCATGGTTTCGGGCAAGCCATCTATACTAATATCATCTATCCGTTTGAACCAGTTGACCCTCCTAATATTCCCGAAGATGATAGTCCTGTTGGTCAGTATAGAACAAGTTTTGAAATAGATGAAGCATGGTCCGATAAAAAAATAATACTTCATTTTGGGGGTGTAAGCTCAGCATTTTATGTCTATTTGAATGGCAATAGAATAGGATACAGTCAGGGGAGTAGACTGCCTGCCGAATTTGATATAACGAATCAAATGAGGGTTGGAACCAATGTATTGGCAGTAAAGGTATTTCGTTGGAGTGATGGATCTTATTTAGAAGACCAAGATCATTGGCGTTTGAGCGGAATACATAGAAATGTATACCTCGAGGCAATGCCCAAAACACATATTCAAGACTTTTTTGTCAAAACAGAGCTTGATCAAGACTATAAAAACGCCGAACTGATTATTCGGCCAAAGGTAATTGTAGAAAACCCCAATAAAATTGAGGATTGGAAACTTGTAGCTAAGTTGTTCGATGACACTAATGAAGTTGTTAGTGGTGAAATGACAATCTCTTTGTCTGAAGTCATCAAAGAAACCTATCCGCAAAGAGGAAATGTACCTTTCGGTATGTTAAAGGCGTCTATTGAAAATCCAAAAAAATGGTCTGCCGAAACCCCCAATCTATACGGGCTTGTATTGTATTTAAGAAATGGCGAAGGTCAATTGGTTGAAACTAGAAGTACCAAGGTAGGTTTTCGAAAGTATGAGGTTATCGATGGGGAATTTTTTGTGAATGGAAAATCTGTACTCCTATACGGGGTTAATAGGCACGACCATAGCCAACATACTGGCAAGGCTGTTTCCAAATCCATTATGGAAAAGGACATTGAATTAATGAAGCAGTTAAATTTCAATGCTGTACGCACCTCTCATTATCCCAATGACCCCTATTGGTATGAGCTCTGTGATACCTACGGTTTGTATGTGATGGATGAAACCAATATCGAAACCCATGGCATAGGGGGGCTTTTGTCAAACAATCCTCAATGGGCCAATGCCCATTTAGAACGAGCTATCCGTATGGTGGAACGTGATAAGAATCACCCATCCATATTCTCATGGTCTTTAGGAAATGAAAGTGGCTCAGGTCCCAATCATGCGGCAATGTCGTCATGGATAAAATCATATGACCCTGAGCGGTTAATTCATTATGAGGGTGCCCAACCTGGGCATGGGGAGTTGGACTACAAGCAAACAGATAAAACTAAATGGAATCTTACACCAGACCCTTTCTATGTGGATATGAAAAGTCGAATGTATTCCAGCGTTGATTTTATGGTTGAAATTGCGAATCAAGAAGCGGACACAAGACCCGTTATTTGGTGTGAATATGCCCATGCCATGGGCAATTCATTAGGAAACTTTGGTTCGTTTTGGAAAGCAATCAAAGAAAACAAAAGACTGATAGGGGCTTTTATTTGGGATTGGACCGATGGTTCCTTGCTAACTAAAAACGCAGAGGGCAAAGAGTACTTGGCCTATGGTGGCGATTTTGGCGAAAAAATTCATAGCGGAAATTTCAATAACAACGGCATATTAGCACCGGATCAAAGCATAAAGCCGGAAGCGAAAGAAGCAAAAAAAATACAGCAGCCTATCGAGATCAGTGCCAAATCACTTGCCGACGGGATTTTCACAATTCGGAATAGACATCATTTTACGAATCTATCAGAATATTCCATTGCATGGCGGATTGAAGAAGATGGGCAGCTACTTCAAAATGGAAATTTATCCCCCGAAAATGTATTGCCTGATGCTATAGCGGACATAAAAATTGATTTTGAAAAGCCAAAGGTGAGTCCTGGGTCAAAGTATTACTTGACGTTGAGTTTTCGATTGAACGAAGAAAAACCATGGGCAGCAAAGGATTTTGAAGTTGCCTGGGAGCAATTTGAGCTACCATTCTTTGAAAAGGAACTACTGCAAAATTCATTTCCTGATGCAAATTTTGAAGTTGACTCAACTGCAATTCTAAAAACAATTGCAGTAAGCGATATTTCCTATTCCTTCAATTCAGCAAATGGATTTCTGGAGTCTTTAAAAATGGGAGGGAAGGAAATTCTGAAGAAACCAATAAGGCCCAATTTTTGGCGGCCACCAACAGATAATGATATAGGTTCGGGAATGTTGGAGCGACAAGGGTATTGGAAAACCGTTCCAGAGGGTCTGATTTTGAAATCAAAACAGCAAACGAATGAAGCCGATTACATTCACTTAACAATGGATTATGAAGCTTCCGGCCCTGAAGTAAGCAGTAAACCTCTTGCTTTACGATTGCACTATAAGATTTTTAAGGATGGTGTTTTGAAAATTAGGCAAGAAATCGATGTCCCTTCGTACTTTCCCAATTTACCGAGGTTAGGACTACAAATGGGATTGGACAATGATATGGATGCCATGAGATGGTTGGGAAAAGGTCCGCATGAAAATTACTCAGACCGTGTTTCCAGTACTCGTTTTGGCCGCTATGCAAAATCAATAAAAGAAGACTTTTTCCACTATGTAAGGCCTCAAGAGAGCAATAATTATACAGGTGTTCGATGGGCAAGTTTTACAAACCAGAAGGGCATAGGCCTTGAGGTACTTGCATTAAATGAATTGAGTATTAGTGCATGGCCCTATAGCATGGAAGAACTTTCAAAACCTCGAGGACATATTGCGGATTTGAATTTAAACGATTTCAATACGATCAATATCGATTATCGTCAAATGGGTGTTGGGGGCGATGACAGTTGGTCAATTGTTGGCAGACCACATGCAGCATATCGTATTCCACCTAAATCATATGCATATGATTTTGTAATTCGTCCTTTAAGACAAAAGGTGGAAACTATAAATCTGGTCGAATATGATTAGGATTTAAATGCATCAATTGCCTGCAATTGGGCTACCAAAGATTCCAACAGCCATCTCGACCCACAGCAGTAAAAGAACTAAGATTAGGACTATCAATAGGATAAGACGCTTATTTTTTTTCATCTAAAATTGAGCTTACGGCTGTCAATAGTTTTTCCGTTCCGAAACGAACAACATCTGTTGTTGGCAAATTGATCAAGTGCTCGATTTCGTCGCGCTTTTCTATAGCCTCCTGGTCTGTCAATCCAACAGTGTTCAAGGCAATTGCGATTGTCTTTGCCCTTGTTTGTGAACCACATACTTGGGCTACAGCCTCATTTAAGGTGATGAATTCGTCAAGGGGTGGAATTTGTATATGGGAAACTGGAAAACGCAAATGCCTATGGGCCGCCTTATGGCATAAAATTAAATGGGTAGGCTGGGACCCGCGTATTAAGGGGAGAGTGGCCGTGCTGCCTGGGTGGGCCAAGGACCCTTGCCCTTCAATAATGATTACATCTTTATCCTGTAATTCCAATACTGCTTGTTCAACTGCACCAGCTGCCTGATCTACCTTTATCGCATCTAAAGGAATACCGTTACCCATCAAAGTGATTCCAATTTGTCCCGTAGGCACGAAGCCTGCATTGATTCCATTTTCAATTAGGGTAGCATATAGTTCCAGCCCAGCAGTCATTTTGCCCGCCGCCATATCAGTACCGATCATTAGAATTCTGATATTCTTTAACTCAGCGGCCTTTGCAGTCGCGATTGGATAGGAGTGTGCGGGTTTGCGAACGTCCCAAATACTATTTGTTGTTAGTAAGTGCCCAAAACGGGCATTTAAATCATCATGTAGACCGTTTATCAATGACAATCCGTTTTTTAAGGCGTGTGAAATAGGGGAGTCCCACTCAGCAGGAAATCTTCCACCGCTTGGGGCAATACCCAAAACCAGAATCTCGGCATTTAAGGCGATTGCCTCATCAACAGTAGCAACAACAGGAATGGAGTAAGGTAGGTCAACAGCTTCTTTAACGGATTGGCCAGCATAATTGGAATCGATTACACATACAATGGGGTGCTTGGAAAAGCGCATAAGACCATATCCCATCTTGCCTGAATCGTTATCCAGCGCACCCTCCATGAAAATTGCCAATTTTTGATTGGAATTGAACATTAAGCTTCGGATTTGAATTTTCCACCATGCCCCGGAATGTCCAACGGCATGGTAATTTCATTAATTATTGGAGCACCCTCGCAAGGGTCTGGATTCAAATTTAAATGCGAATCAAGGTCTATATGGTCAAGGGCGCCGGAAACTGCCGCACCAGCTGCAATGGAAATTGAAGATTCGCCCATACAACCAATCATGGTCTTTAGCCCAAATGCATTCGCGGTTGCTATTATTCGCAAAGCACCGGTTATTCCCCCGCATTTCATTAGCTTCATGTTAACCCCATCAACCGAGTGGGCCCATTTTGGAATATCGGTTGCAAAACGACAACTTTCATCAACAAAAATGGGTAAAGGCCTATTTTCAAATAATTCTGTTAATAATGCTTCATCACCTTCTTTTAAAGGTTGTTCTACATATTCGCAATTTCGTTCTGAAAGCCATTGCATCATATGTTTAGCGTCATTTAGGTTCCAACCTCCGTTTGCATCAACACGAATGGAAATGGGGTAGGATTGGTGGTAGCGCAACACTTCAGCGTACATAGCTTTGTCCGCCTCGATTCCTTCAGGATTACCAAGTTTCACTTTTAATGTTCTTAGCCCATCTTGTTCTAAAATAATTGGGAGTCTTTCTTTTGCCTCATCAGGGGACATAATGCCCAAGGTAACCGAAGTGGCATGGGTTGGTTTCGAGAAACCCAAAAGTTGGTAGAGGGGCATTCCTGCTTTTTTTGCCTTCAAATCCCATAGGGCGATATCCAAAGCGGCAAGTGCACAAGGTGCTATCCCCGTTTCCAAGCCTCTATCATAAACATCATGAGGTGAATTGAAATCAAGATTTTCTCGAAGCAAACGCTCCAAGTGTTCTTGTGCTTCTTCTGCTGTTCCTGCACCTTCTGACGTTCCAGGTGAGGTCTCCCCCCAACCAATGTGCTCGCCATCATTAACCGAAACGTACAGATTGTATTGGCCGTCTCGAACACCACGACTAATACGCAGTGGAAACCGCTTCTTCAGGTATTTTATGGTAAAATCTACTTGCATTTTAACTGTTGTTCGTTTAAAAATATCTGATTTTGAATTTCTATTCAAAGAAATAGTGGCCAAAGTGTATTTTTATGGGAAATCCCGAAAATGAACGTTCAAATTGAGCCTTCTTGGAAGGTTAAGCTCCGACCAGAATTTGACAAACCCTATTTTCACGAACTCACGCAGTTTGTAAAACAGGAATACAGCTCTGCACAATGCTATCCTCCCGGAAAGAAAATATTTGCTGCATTTGACCATTGCCCGTTTCAAGAAACAAAGGTTGTCATTATTGGGCAAGACCCTTATCATGGTCCTAATCAGGCCAATGGTCTTTGTTTTTCCGTTGCAGACGGAGTACCGCACCCACCTTCTTTGGTGAATATATTCAAAGAAATCAAGGTCGATATGGGAAAAGCTTATCCTGAAAGTGGAAATCTAGAGCGATGGGCAAAGCAAGGGGTGCTTTTATTGAACGCTACCTTAACAGTAAGAGCTCACCAGGCTGGAAGTCATCAAAAAAAAGGCTGGGAAACCTTCACGGATGCTACGATAAAAGCAGTTTCTGAGCATTTGCAAGGGGTGGTTTTTCTTCTCTGGGGCGGATTTGCAAAGAAAAAGGCAGCACTAATTGACAGGACAAAACATCACGTTCTAACATCAGGCCATCCATCACCTCTAAGTGCCAATAGGGGGTTGTGGTTTGGAAATCAACACTTTAGTCAAACAAATTTGTTATTAAATAGTCAAGGAATTGACTCAATTGAATGGTAGTAGGATTATTATTTTTAAAATAATAAGAAAAATACTACGTTTGATGTAATAACAAATACGAATTTTTGAAGGGATTAAATACTGTTTTATTGGTGGATGATGATGAAACCACCAACTTCTTAAATAAATTCTTTATAAAGCAACTCGATTCTGAGATGAGGGTAGAAACCCTTGGGAATGGGAGGGAAGCTATTGATTTTATTGTGGCCAATCACAAAAACGGTTTGCTTCCAGCCCTTGTTATCTTAGATACCAACATGCCAGTTATGAATGGTTGGGATTTTCTTGATACCCTAGAAACAGAGTTTGACGAATCCGTAAAGGATAGACTGATAGTTGTAATGCTTACGGCGTTAGAAACTGAAGAGGCCGTAGGTCAAGCATTAGCGCACCCTTGCGTTACGGATACTGCCCAAAAACCATTATCAGATTTGAAATTCAGGGTGTTGATTAATAAGTACTTTAATTAGTCTTTGCCAGAAAGTGCGATGCAGGTTTGATTTCATCAATTAACCCAAGTTCATATAGTTCTTCTTGAACTTTAAGCAATTCGCCCTCCACTAACTGTTCTTGTGCCCACTCCGTATTTTGTAACCATTCCTTAATATCTTCAAGCTTTTGACCATAGTTGTTGCTCAACGTTCGGTCAATACTTGGTATCTGTTTGAATTCTAGGGTGTACGTATTGATAATTTCCAAAATATGATTAAGGATTTTGGGTTCTGTGCTTAAAATCTTGTCTGTTGCAGCAATTACGAAACAAGGCCAAGGGGTAGGGCAATCCCCTAATCTTCTAAAAACTCCCGAATCTACTAAAGGTTTGGTAGTGAAATGTTCCCACATGAAATATTGTGCGTCGTTTTCAGTCAAGGCTTTAACAGCGTTGTCCAAATTATTTACAATCTCGAACTTTAGAGTTTGTGCATTCCACTTATTCCTACGTGCATTCACAAAAGCCATAAGATGACTACCACTACCAAATCTACTAATGGCGGCCTTTTCGTTTCTTAATTCTTCGATAGATTGAAATGGACTCTTTGCAGCAACATGAATACCCCAAAGCAACGGGCTGTTAACGTAAATCTGTAAAATTTTACTTTGGTTTCCTTCTGTAATACTCTTAACAAGTCCTTCGGTTAGAATAATTGCCAGATCGGTTTCTCCGGAAGCCAACATTTTAGCCATACGCCCAGTGCCTTCTGGAATATCTTCCCATATCAAGTCGATACCGCGATCTTCAAAGGCCCCGTCATCAATAGCCATGTGCCAAGGCAGATTAAAATGCTCTGGAACCCCAATAATTTTAATTGTCTTCATTCAACTTTTTCCTTAAGTAATCGTATATGGCATATTGTGAACGAATTGTTGGTTCACCCTCTTTAGGAACAACACGGGTATTGCTATCTTCAGCATCCAAAATCCGTGCTTTTACATTATCCGATAATTGTATTGCTAAAATATCTTCTAGTTCTTGGAATACATCAGAATCCAAAATGGGGGTGAGGACTTCAATTCGACGGTCTAGATTTCTTGTCATCCAATCCGCTGACCCAATGAACATCTTTTTTTTGCCACCATTTTCAAAAAGGTAAATTCGGCCATGTTCCAAATAGCGGTCGATTATACTGGTTATTTTTATAGGGACCTCATTTTTTGATAAGTTTTCTCTTCTGTTTATAAGACAACAAAATCCCCTTACTAAAAGTGTTACTTCAACACCTGCTTCACTAGCCCTGTACAGTGCGGAAATCATTTTTGAATCTTCCAGACTGTTCATTTTTGCTGTAATTTTTGCTGGTTTCCCTGCTTGGGCAAAAAGAATTTCGTTCTGTATTAATTCCAAAAATGTACTTCTTGTTGTAAATGGTGAAACCAAAAGGTGCTTTAGTTTTGGAATGATTAGTTTTCGTTCCAACACATCAAAGACCTGAGCTAAATCTGAAGTAATTTTCTTATGGGCCGTAAAAAGACCATGATCACAGTAAAGTTTCGCGGTTTTAGCATTGAAATTACCAGTGCCAATATAGGCATATCGTGTAAGTATTTCATTTTCAAATCTTTCTACCAATGCAATTTTTGAATGCACCTTAATATTAGGAACACTGAAAATTACATTAGCCCCTTTTTCCTTGAAAATCCGACCCCATTTGATATTATTTTCCTCATCAAAGCGCGCTTGGGCTTCAACAAACACCACAACTTCCTTTTTATTTTCTAGCGCTTTAAGTATCGAATCGGTTAATTGTGAAGTTTTGGCAATTCTGTAAAGTGAAAGCTTAATTGAGGTAACCGAGGGGTCAGTGGCAGCAGCAGAAATGAAGTTTTCAACGGAAGAAAACTCTTGATAAGGAAAATGAACCAATTGGTCTTTTTTCTTGATTTCTCCAAATATATCTGTGGTTTGTGATAAACTAGGATGTTGAAGTGCGGGCAATGCCTTGTATAACAAGTCTTCCTTGCCTTCAGGTGTGGGGAATGCGAAAAAATCTGAAGTATTGTGGTAGCGACCTCCTGCCATCATATCAACATCGCTCAAATCAAGTGCTTGTTTTAGTTGCTGTATTAGATAATCAGGCATATTTATGTCATATAACAATCGTGTAGGTTGACCTGATTTACGTTTGCCCAGTGATTGGTATATTTTCTCAACCAATTCTGTATTGGTGTAGTCATCTTCCAAATACAATTGCGCATCCCTCGACATTTTTATTGAAAAAGAGTCTTTAACCGTTTTGTTTGGAAAAAGCTTTTGGATGTTAGCCCGAAGGATATCGTCTAAATATATATACTGGTGGTCTTCACCAGGTAATTCAATAAATCTTCCACATGACTTTGAAGGAATGGTAATCGTATCAAAATCATGTTCATTGAATACCACGATCAGATACAACCTACTATCCTTTACGTCTTGTGGGGCAACAATATCAATTACAGAGCAATACTGTTTGACTTCGGTATCAAAGTAGTTCTGAACAAATTGTTGCTGCTGTTGTGAAAGATTCGTATTTCTTTTAATGTAGATTCCATGACCTTCCAATTCAGAAAGCGTCTTGCTAATAATTCTGCCAAATTGCTCTTGCTGATTGGCCACAGTCTTTAAAATGAACTTAAGGGTTTTATTGGCCTTGGTCATTAATTTTTTACGCAATTCCTTATCAACGGATTTTAATTGTCGTAATTGGGAGATGCGAACCTTAAAGAATTCATCCAGATTGGAAGAGAAAATAGCTAAAAATTTAAGCCGTTCAAGGGGAGGGGTATTTGGGTCCTCTGCTTCTTGTAAAACACGTTGATTAAAGTAAAGCCAACTTATATCCCGATGTTTGTAAGGTCTATTTTCCATTCAAATATATCTGTGTAACCCCAAAAATATGGAAATGAAATCCAGCGTAGTTAAAACTAAAGTTAAGAGGAGAGTCCTTCAATTTTTTCTAAAGTGTACATGATGACTTTCTCAATTGTTTTCTGTGGTTTTTTTGAGAAATTACCTGTGGCCCTATTTGCTAAAATTGCATTAATGGAAAGGGCTTTATGACCCAAAATATGTGCCATTCCATAGATTCCTGCGGTCTCCATTTCTAAATTTGTTATTCGATTGTTTTGAAAACGGAAGGCTCTTAGTTTTTCAAAAAAATCGTTCAAAGTTGGTGACAATCGAATTCTTCGGCCTTGAGGACCATAAAATCCAGCATTAGTAACGGTATAACCGGCTTTTGTTTGGCTAGATGTGAATTCATTTAATAAATAATCGTTGCCGATTGTTACATATGGTGAAATGTTATTGCTTGACCAGTTCAAGTACTGGGTAAGACTTTCTTGTAAATTAATTTGGAATGGTGATTGGCTGAATTTATAAAAATGGAGCAGCCCTTCCAGCCCAATGGCAACTTCACTAATTAGTACACTATCTACCGGAATGTCTTTTTGTATACTACCAGAGGTGCCAATTCGGATGATATTTAACTCGGTCTTTTGATTTCGTTCTGTTTTGGATTCAAAGTCGATATTGAATAAGGCATCCAACTCGTTCAGAACAATGTCGATATTATCGGTTCCAATACCGGTAGAAATTACGCTAACACGTTTTTTTCCAATGTGGCCGGTATGTGTACAAAACTCTCGTTTTGATTTTTTTAATTCAATTTCATCAAAATGTTTGGAGACCTCAGGCACCCTATCTGGGTCACCGACAGTGATTATAGTTTGCGCTACATCCTCAGGTAATAGGTTGAGATGATAAATGCTCCCATCAGAATTCAGGATAAGTTCTGATTCCGATAAATGCATTGACTACAATTTGTGTATTCTACCAGAATCGGTGTTGTATAGAAAACTATATTTCAGAGAACCACCTAAATATGTAGTACTATTCCGCAATTTGGAATAATAATTTTCATTTCCTTTCAAAACCTGTAGTCCTTTCTTTGACAATTTAACTGGGGAAAAGGAGGTGAATAGAGGTTTTAAATTAGTTAAAAGCCTTTCATATTGGGTATCTCCATAACCATACACACCTTGTGTTTTTAAAATCTTACCAAGGAGTTCATTTTTAGAATCAGCTTTTTCATTGGATGCTAAGTGAAGGACTTTGTTCTCTACTGCATTCAAACCATTTTTTATGGTCGGAAAACGTTCAAGATGTGCCTTTACGGCACTAGACAGATATTCAAATTGATAGTCTCCAAAGTCTAGAAGATTTTCTAAGCGAATCGGATTGTCACTACAATACAGCTGCCAAACATAATCTGCATATTCAATATCGTCTTGGGAGAGAAGCGTTTTGTTTTCGTAGAGTTTGATTAATTGCTCATCTGAAAGCTCATTGAGCCCATACATTTTGCCTGAGTCATCTTCTTTGCCACTGCATACCAAATAAATCTTTGCATGCCGTCGATGTGTTTTGAGCCAGCTAAGTACTGCAAGCATATTTACTTGACAGAATAAATCATATTCAAACCATAGCACGATTTTGTCTTGCTGCTTATGATTACAAAGGGAACGATATTCTTTCAGGGTTTTCTCAACAAACCATGATTTTGATACACGATAATTCTTGTTTAGAAATTCAAATCGTGTTTTCCAAAATGATTCGCTACCGACATTACTCAATGTTTGGCCTTCACATAGCATCTCTCGCCATGTGATTATATCACCATCTAGGGGGAGTTGTTTTAGCCTACTGGTGAAACTATCCCCGTTGCTAATATGCAGGAGTGATTTCATTTTCAGATGTAGTTTTCGTTAGTTAGGAATGCTAAATGTACAGGTATTGCAAAAAAAACAAAAATTTATTGCCAAAAACCTGATGTTTCATATCCAAACTTTAACAGGAAGTATCTGCAAAAAAGATGGTTCTTTAATTTGGCTTGGTCAACCACCAACTCGTTTAACGGTAAACCCATTTTCTTTGAGAAAAGCCATGATTTTATCACGATAATCCCCTTGTATTAGTATGGATTCACCTTTGAAACTACCACCAACACTTAAATAGGATTTCAATGCTTTTGCCAATTTTCTGAAATCTTCTTTGGCACCATTGTAACCTTCAAGAATAGTTACAGGTTTTCCTTTACGCTTTTCGTATTTGCAAATAATAGGTTCGTCTTGAATCCAAAAATCTGGTTTTTCAATTTTTGGTTCGTTTGATTCCTCAGAAACATGGTCTGGAAATAGATTTTTCAATTGGTCGTGCAAATCCATTCGGTCTAATTTGGAAGATATTTTTGTGGAATTGGGTGTTCTTCACTTTCATTCATCCAGTAAATATTGACAATCCACCATCGTTCACCATCATTTAACAACTGAATGCTATTAATACCCCTAATAAACGGGGTGCTGTCATTTTGTTTTTGAAAAGAAGCATAGGTACTGAATACGTGCGCTATGTTGCCAAAAACATCTACTTCACGATGAATTTCTTTTTCAAAAAAACCATTTTCAACCAACCAATTGCCAGATGCTTTTATATAGTCTTTGGGGCTCATAAATTTTAAGCTCATTGAGCCATCGTCAGTTTGGCGAGATGGAATGAGCTTAGCTTTTGGGTGGAATAGATATTTAAAAAGGTCCCAATCACGCTCAATGCCTTTTTCGCCTGAAATCACATCGTAAAGCGTTTCGATAATACTATCCAAGTCCTTGACCTTTTCTTGGTAGACATTTTTTTGTTTTTGTGCTGGAACCGCTGTAAAAACTAGTAAAAGAAGTAGGGTAAGTCTCGTTTTAAACACAACTTTATTTTTTTACTAGACCCAACTCAATAAGCCGTTCGTTCAAAAAAGCCCCTGCAGTTATGTCTTCAAACTGTTTTGGATTATTCTCGTCAATACAATCCTCCAAACAATTTAATGGCATATCGCTTATGGGATGCATGAAAAACGGAATTGAATATCGTGAAGTACCCCAAAGCTCCTTTGGTGGATTTACAACTTGATGTATTGTTGATTTTAGTTTATTGTTGGTTAACCTTGAAAGCATATCACCAACATTTATCATCAATTGATCGGGTTTGGCAATGGCATCAATCCATTCTCCATTGTGATTTTTCACCTGTAAACCTTTGCCATGGGCTCCCATCAACAAGGTAATTAAATTGATGTCTCCATGTGCAGCTGCCCGAACGGCATTTTTTGGCTCCTGGGTTATAGGGGGATAGTGAATGGGGCGCAGTATTGAATTTCCGTTTTCAATGTAACGGTCGAAATACGTTTCATCCAAACCGAGATGGAGCGCAAGGGCTCGAAGTACATATTTCGCTGTTTTCTCAAGTTGTTTAAAGGTTTCTTTTCCCACTTCGTTAAAGGCAGGCAATTCGGATACCATTACATTATTTGGATACTCTTCTTCTAGCTTTGGATTGTTTTCAACATACTGCCCAAAATGCCAAAATTCTTTTAGGTCTCCTTCTTTTCTTCCTTTGGCGTGTTCCTTTCCAAACGAGGTATAACCGCGTTGGCCTCCGATACCCTCAATCTCATAGTTATCTTTTACTTCTTGCGGAAGAGAGAAGAATCTTTTGATTTCTCCATAAAGATCAGCTACCAATTGATCGGAAAGAAAATGCCCGCTTAATGCCACAAAGCCTATATCGCCGAATGCAGCGCCTATTTCATTAATGAATTTTGTTTTGCGTTCAGGCACACCTGAGGTAAAATCCCTTAAATCAACACTTGGAATTGAAGTCATATTTAGTGGTTTGAAGTCTACTACCAAAAATAAAGAATAACAATTCTATGACCTAGGTTTAAAGTGTTGGTTTTCCATTTTATTACATTTGAAGGCAAATACTAATGAATGCGATTTCACAAAGGAGTTCTTGAAGACGAACAATTAAAAACACTCTATCTCCAAATGCTGAAACCGCGGATGATAGAAGAGAAGATGCTGGTCTTACTTAGGCAGGGTAAGATTTCGAAATGGTTCAGTGGTATAGGGCAAGAGGCTATTTCAGTTGGTGTGTCCCATGCTTTAAAAACCGATGAGTATATTCTTCCGATGCACCGAAATTTAGGTGTTTTTACTTCGCGTAATATTCCATTAAACAGATTGTTTTCGCAATGGCAGGGAAAAGCCAGTGGATTTACCCAAGGCAGGGATAGAAGTTTTCATTTTGGTACGCAAGAATTCAACATAGTTGGGATGATATCGCATTTAGGCCCCCAATTAGGTGTAGCAAATGGAATAGCCCTTGGTGATTTGTTAAAGGAAAGAAAGGCGGTAACCGCAGTTTTCACTGGAGAAGGTGGGACAAGTGAAGGTGATTTTCATGAGGCATTGAACGTAGCTTCGGTTTGGAACTTGCCGGTGATATTTTGTATCGAAAACAATGGATATGGACTTTCAACCCCAACATCTGAACAATACAACTGTGAACATCTTGTGGATAGGGCCAAGGGGTACGGTATTGAAGGTAGAATAATAGACGGGAACAATATTCTGGATGTTTTCACTAAAGTTTCCGAGTTGGCCAGAACCATTCGTCAGCGGCCAAGGCCCATTTTACTGGAGTTTCAAACGTTTCGAATGCGCGGTCACGAAGAAGCAAGTGGCACGAAATATGTACCTGAGGAATTAATGCAAGAATGGGAGGCAAAGGACCCCATTCAAAACTATCAAGACTTTTTGCTGGAACAAGGTATTATCAATGAGGATTGGATTTCTGCCGAAAAGCAAAAAATAAGCAAGGAAATTGAGGAAAATCTTCAATTGGCATTTAATGAACCTATCGTTGATTCAGATATAAGTAAAGAATTAAATGAGGTATACCAAAATATTGAAATAGAAGTAATTGAACCTTCAAATAGCATTTCTAATATTCGTTTTGTAGATGCAATTTCAAAAGGATTGTATCAATCAATGAAGCGACACGAAAACTTGGTGATAATGGGTCAGGACGTAGCAGAATACGGGGGTGTTTTTAAAGTTACTGAAGGCTTTCATAGCGAATTTGGAATATCTCGAGTGCGTAATACTCCGATTTGTGAGTCGATAATTGTTTCAGCGGGCATGGGACTCGCAATAAATGGACATAAGGCAGTTGTTGAAATGCAATTCGCCGATTTTGTAAGTTCAGGATTCAACCCTATTGTAAATTATCTGGCAAAAGTAAATTACCGATGGGGGCAAAATGCTGATGTTGTTGTTCGAATGCCCTGCGGTGGCGGTGTTGGGGCAGGACCATTTCATTCCCAAACAAACGAAGCATGGTTTACCAAAACGCCAGGTTTAAAGGTGATTTACCCTGCATTTCCAGCTGATGCCAAAGGTTTATTGGCAATGGCTATTGAAGACCCCAACCCGGTTTTGTTCTTTGAGCACAAAGGATTATACCGAAGCGTATATGGAGATGTGCCAGACGATTTTTATCTACTGCCTTTAGGAAAAGCAAATCTGCTTACTGAGGGTGAAGAAATAACCATTGTTTCTTATGGAGCTGGAATACATTGGGCCTTGGAAACCTTGAAGCAATATCCTGAAATTAAGGCAGACCTAATTGACCTTAGAAGCCTGCAGCCTTTAGATACAGCGGCAATTTTCGAATCGGTTAAGAAAACCGGAAAACTTATTATTCTGCACGAGGATACGCTGTTTGGTGGAATTGGTAGTGATATCTCTGCATTGGTGATGGAAAATTGCTTTGAATTCTTAGATGCACCTGTGAAGCGAGTTGGAGCTTTGGAAACCCCTGTGCCTTTCGCTTCTTCTTTAGAAGCAAATTACCTACCCAAGAAAAGATTTGAAACCGAACTATTGCAATTACTTCAGTATTGAATTTAACTTTTGCTTAACGGTCTTTCATAATCCATTCTGTGTCTAAGACGTATATAGAGTAACTAAAAACTTTAGACAATTATGAAAACAAGCCAACTTCTGGCAATACTTGTGTTGCTGGTTACGATAACTTCTTGCTCTGTCTCAAAATCTGCAAGAACCCAGAGAAACATAATCAGTGGTACCTGGATTTTGGACAATATTGATTACGAAAATAATGAAGGTGCCTTTAGTTCTGTGATTTTTGGAGATGCCAAGGATTTGTGTTTTGAAGGAAGCAATTGGTACTTCAGGGACAATAATAGTACTGGCCGATACACCATAAAACAAGGGTCCTTGTGTCAGGGAGGTGATCGCTTTATTCGATGGTCTGTGGTAGAACCTGCTGATAGGGTGAGCCAATTGCAGTTCAAATTCATAGATGAAAAACGCAAAGACGTTTCCGGAGGTTTTGGATACCGATTGGATATTGCCAATCTAACCGAAACCGAAATGACTTTAAAATCAAATGTCAGTGTTGATGGTGAGCCCATTATCATAGTTTACGAATTCACAAAACAACAATAGAAGCAATATGAAAACATATATTTCAAAACCATTGGCCATGTTGGCCATATTCGGATTATTAGTTGGCTGTAACGCTACCAAAAATGCCAACAACAAACAAAAAGGTGCTGTGATTGGTGCTGTAGGAGGTGCTGTAATTGGCGGAGTAATTGGGAATAACGTCGGTAAAGGAAATACGGCTTTAGGTGCCATAATCGGAGCTGTTGTTGGCGGTGCTGCCGGTGGTTATATTGGTGACCGTATGGACCGTCAAGCAGAGCGAATTGAAGAAGAAATACCAGGAGCTGAAGTTCAACGTGTTGGCGAGGGTATCAATGTAACCTTTACAGAAGATGCAGGGGTCTATTTTGACACTAATAAATCTGATGTTAAAGGAACATCTGCCACTACACTCAACAAATTAGCGGATATTTTTAAAGAATATCCACAGACAAATATTTTGGTTGAAGGCCACACCGATAGTGCCGGCAGTGAAGAATATAATTGGGGTCTTTCCCAGCAGCGTGCAGAATCGGTTACCAATTATTTGGTCAACCAGGGCATCAGCAGTGGTAGATTTACGACTAAATGGTATGGTGAAGGACAGCCAAAGGCTACCAACGATACGAAAGAGGGAAAAGCACAGAACAGAAGGGTTGAATTGGCTATTGTAGCAAGTGATGCCTTGAAACAAGAAGCGATGCGCGAAACTAAGGGTTAATCCTTTTTCACGAATAGTAAAATCCCATTCCGGATGTAAATCAGGTTTGGGATTTTTTATTTTAGGCCTATCTTCACTAGGTGTTGGATTATGAAGTAATTATTATTGGAGCGGGGTTGGCAGGATTGACCGCGGCCATACATCTAAGCCAGAATTCGGTAAGTGTTTTGGTACTTGAAAAGTCACCTTTACCAAGACATAAAGTTTGTGGAGAATATATTTCCAATGAAGTTCGCCCTTATTTCAAGTCACTTGGAATAGATTTCGGTAAAGAATATCCGAGCATTTCTAAATTTAGATTGCAAACTACCAGCGGAAGAAGCACTTCATGTGAATTGCCATTAGGAGGTTTCGGCATTAGCCGATATGCCATTGATAACGGTCTCTACGTAAAGAGTTTAGAAAACGGGGTAAAATTCCGATTTGAAAATGTAGAAGACGTGGTCTTTAATAATAATTCGTTCTTAGTTGAGACTAAATCCGGAAGATTCCATTCAAAATATGTATTGGGATGTTTTGGTAAGCGTTCAACGATGGACAAAAAATTCAATCGCCCCTTTATACAGCGCAAATCACCATGGTTGGGAATCAAAGGACATTATTATTCAAAGGAATTTCCCCATGATTTGGTCGCCTTGGGCACATTTAAAGGTGGATATGGTGGGCTTTCAATGGTAGAAGACAATAAAGTCAATTTCTGTTATTTGGTTTCTTACGAATCTTTCAAAGAAATTGGAGATATCATGGGGTTCAATGAAAAGATAGTATCTAAGAATCCCATGCTCAGAGCGTTTTTAGAGCATTCCGAACTTACTGAAGATTTTATAAAACCAATCAGTATATCACAGATTTCCTTTGAGAAAAAACGTGCTGTTGAAAACCATATGCTCATGTGCGGAGATTCTGCAGGCTTGATTCATCCATTGTGTGGTAATGGAATGGCAATGGCAATTACAAGTGCCAAATTGGCCTCAGAGATTCTTATAGCGGGTTTGAAGGGGAGTATCGATAGAGATAACTTAGAGAAAACCTATTCTATCAAGTGGAAAAATGAATTTTCAAAACGACTTGCCTTTGGCAGGAACTTTCAGAACCTATTTCTAAAACCTTTCCTTTTGGAAAGTGGTCTTGGGATATTAAGGACCAACCAAAAGTTGTTGCCATATTTAATTTCTAAAACCCATGGTAAACCAATGGTAGTATGAAGAAACTTGATCACAGGAATACACAGAATGAATTAATGGATGATCCTGACTTGGAAATTCAAACTCTGAAAGCGGTATTTGTTGATATAAATCGTGTCAATTCCCTTTTGGCTGCACACCATATGGTGAAGAATAAAGTTTGGCAGACCGTTCAGGGAGATACGGAAAAGGATTATACCCTCTATGATTTTGGTTGTGGTGATGGTAACTTGTTACGAGAGCTGGCGGATTATCTTAGAAAGAAGAAGGTCAGATTTAAAATGGTTGGTTTGGATATTAGTCCTAAAGCAATAGCAATTGCAAAAGAAGCCTCAAAGGCCTATCCGGAAATTAGCTATTCAAAGGTGAATATTTTGAAAGAGGAAAATTCAATGGAACGCTGTGATATATTACTTTGTGGATTAACACTTCACCACTTTAAAACAGAAGATATACCCTTGCTGTTAGAACGATTCCAATCCATAACAAACATCGAAATCATCATCAATGATTTAAAACGGAGTTACTGGGCCTGTTTATGGTTTAAAATAATCAGTACCTTGTTTATAAAAACAAAAATTGCTAAAAATGATGGACTGGTTTCCATCAAAAGCGGATTTATAAAACCAGAAATCGAAGGTTTTGCAAATCAGCTGAAAACGGCTGTACACGATTTTAAATGGTATCCCAATTATCGATTTATTTGGTCAATAAAACAGCCACAATTCAATTGAATTTATGACAAATACCCATATCGTAGGCGTTTCAAAAGCCCTTCCCCCATATACTAGGAGTACCAATGAAATTATACCGTATATACAAACTTGGCTCGAAAATGAAGATGATCGTTTCCGAAGGAAAATAACTAAGATTTTTGAAGGTGCCGGGGTAGACAAGCGTTATGGTATCATGCCTATCGAAGAAGTTTTTACAACAACTAGTTTCGAAGAAAAGAATAAAGTTTATGAAAAGTCAGCAAAAGAGTTAGGGGCAAAAGCACTTCAAAAGGCATTGGATGATCAGCAATGGAATCCAGAAAGCCTTGATTTTATCATAACTGTCAGTTGTACAGGAATTATGATTCCGTCTTTGGATGCCTATTTAATCAATTCTCTTGGTTTACGAACGAATATCGTTCGCTTACCAGTAACCGAAATGGGCTGTGCTGCAGGAGTTTCCGGTTTGATATACGCCTATAATTTTTTAAGGGCAAATCCGGGAAAACGAGCTGCCATAGTAGCCTTTGAAAGTGCGACCGCAACTTTTCAACACAACGATTTTTCGATGGCCAATATGGTAAGCGCGGCAATATTTGGCGATGGGGCAGCGTGTGTTTTGTTATCTTCTGAAAAGGAAGCTGCAGGTCCTAAAATTATTGATGGTGAAATGTACCACTATCCAGAATCGACACATTTAATGGGTTTTGATATGACCAATACCGGTCTTCAGATGATTTTAGACCCGAAGGTCCCGGAGCGAATAGCAACAGATTTTGAAAAGGTGATTTACCCATTTATCGAACAAAACAACAGGAGGATTGAAGACGTAGACCACTTAATTTTCCATCCTGGTGGAAAAAAAATAGTTCAAGCAGTCGAAACACTCTTTGGGGAAATGGGTAAAAACATTAACGAAACCAAGGAAGTACTCAGGGAGTATGGCAATATGAGCAGTGTTACCGTGCTTTATGTTTTACAAAAGTTCTTACACAGGAATATGGCCAAAGGGGAGCTAGGATTAATTCTGAGTTTTGGTCCCGGTTTTTCAGCACAACGGGTCTTAATTGAATGGTAAATGGGCAATACAACAAGAAAATGGGCATTGATATTAGGGGGTAGTAGTGGTTTAGGCCTAGCCACAGCAACTAAACTTGCCAAACAAGGGTTTAATTTAATTCTTGTACATCGAAATAGACGTACGGACTTAGAAGGCATCGAAAGTACCTTTCAAAAACTCCGTGACATCGGGGCCATTGTGTTGTCATTCAATGTTGATGCGACAAATGGTGACAAACAAGATTCCGTTTTAGAGGAAGTTGCTGCAGCTCTTTCGAATCAGAAAATAAAGGTATTGGTACATAGTATTGCCAAAGGAAACCTTAAACCAATGTATTCAGAAAACAGGCCATTATTAAATCATCAAGATTTTGAATTAACGATTTCCGCAATGGCGCTCAGCCTATATGATTGGATTCAGAAACTTATTGCATTGCAATTGTTTGAAAGTGATTCTAGGATAGTAGCATTTACAAGCGAAGGTAGTTCTAAAATAATACCTAACTACGCTGCGGTATCAGCTGCAAAAACCACCTTAGAAAGTTTGACCAAGGCAATCGCCGTTGAACTGGCACCAATTGGTATTAAAGCGAATTGCATACAGGCAGGTGTTTGTGATACAGCCTCTTTTCGATTGATCCCTAATAGCGAACTGATTGCTAAGGTAGCTCTAAATCGAAATCCGAATAGACGTTTGACCACCGTAGAAGACGTGGCAAATGCTGTTTATTTATTGACGACCGATGAGGCCAAATGGATTACCGGTAATGTTTTAAAAGTCGATGGAGGAGAAAGCCTATGTTGAGCAATGAGGATATTATTTCTAGACTTCCTTATAGTAAACCCTTCTTATTTGTTGATGAATTGGTTAGTATAAGTGAAGAGGGAATAAGTGGTTATTACAGTTTTCCGAAAGATTCTTTTTTCTACAAAGGGCACTTTAAAGACAATCCAATTACCCCAGGTGTCATTCTTACCGAATGCTGCGCCCAAATCGGATTGGTGGCTTTAGGGATTTGTCTGTTGGGAGATGAATTGGTAAAAGATTCTGTGGGAGTTGGAATGACCAGTTCTGAAATGGAATTTTTAAAACCCGTAGTTCCAGAAGAAAGGGTAAGAGTAGTTTCTGAAAAACTATACTTCCGTTTTAATAAATTGAAATGCAAGGTGAAAATGTACAATACCAATGAAGAATTGGTCTGTTCAGGCACCTTGGCAGGAATGTTAGTGAATAAAGAGGATGAAAAATAGGGTTGTCATAACGGGTATGGGAGTTTGCACTCCATTGGGTAACAACCTTCAAGATTTTTCAAGAGCCTTGGATGTTGGCAAATCTGGAATTACACATCATAGCACTCTAAAAAACCTCAATTTCAGCTGTCAGGTTGCAGGCCAACCAGATTTAAATTCAATTGAATTATTGAATTATTTTTCTTCTGTCGAATTACGTGGACTAAACTCTTCAGGTCTTGTTTATGGGGCATTAGCTGGTTTGGAAGCTTATAAGGACGCTGGATTACAATTCAACCCCTCATCCCCAAATTGGGATTTAGGTGTCGTTTTTGGAACTGGTATTTTAGGCGTGGATAAATTTAGGGAGGCAATTCATAAGGTAGATGATGGTCTAGTTAGAAGATTGGGCAGTGGGGTAGTGGAACAGACTATGTCTAGTGGCATAAGCGCATTCTTAGGAGGAAAAATCGGTGCAGGTAATCAAGTCACAACAAATTCCTCTGCCTGTAGTACCGGAACGGAAGCTATATTAATGGGCTATGAACTCATTGCGAATGGTCAAGCAAACAAAGTTCTTGTCGGCAGTTGCAGCGATGGCGGTCCCTATGTATGGGGAGCCTTTGATGCTATGCGCATTTTACCTCGAAAATTCAATGAAGAACCCGAAAAGGCAAGCAGACCTATGAGTGCGACTGCGGCTGGTTTTGTTCCAGGCTGCGGTTCTGGCGCCCTATTCTTGGAATCTTTAGAAAGTGCACTTGGTCGTGGAGCAAAAATCTATGCAGAAGTTTTGGGTGGTGCAATCAATAGCGGTGGACAACGAAATGGTGGTAGCATGACAGCTCCAAATCCTGAAGGAGTTCAACACTGTATTGCTAATGCTTTAAGCAATTCGGGAATAAATGCTTCTCAAATAGATGCAATTAATGGCCATTTAACTGCAACTTCAAAGGATGCTGAGGAAATAAGGAATTGGAGTATGGTTTTGGGAAGGGATGGAGAGGATTTTCCTAAAATAAACAGTTTTAAAGGACATCTGGGACATTGTTTGGCTGCAGCCGGCAGTATTGAATGCGTTGGGGCCGTTCTTCAAATAAAAAACGATCGTCTTTTTGGCAATAAAAACTGTGAGGATGTTCATCCGGATATTCTTAATCAAATTAGTTCTAAAAGCATACCTCAAGAATCAGAGAATTATAGCATAAATCATTTGGCAAAAGCCAGTTTTGGCTTTGGAGATGTGAATGCATGCGTTATTTTTGGTCGACACAGCGACTAAGAACCGATGAACGAAGAACACTACACTAAACTTAAAACCATAGTTGCCCAATATTTGCCGGATGATGTCAGTGCAGATTCTATAAATACTTCAAGCAACTTTACCACCGAATTGAATATTAATTCAGCGAATTTGGTCGATATTGTTTTGGATGTCGAAGACGCTTTTGACATCATTCTCGAAAATGAGGATATGGATGGTATGCAAACCGTCAATGACGCACTTACCATAATTGAGCAAAAATTGGAAAAGCCTAATTCTTAATGGATTTAAAAAGAAAATGGTTGCTCACTGGTGGATTCGGTGCCTTATTATACGGTTTTGGAATCTGTTGTGTGATAGAAAGTGCTTTTTATAAACATAGCGGTGCTCCCTTGTGGGAATGGGTAGTATTAGGAACGGTCTCGCTAAGTATTCTATTGACTGGAACCGTGCTTTTGATTAAAGCTGGAATATTAGGTCAAAAATTAAAATCTGAATAGTGGAAGGTTTTTTTGAATGGGCATTGACCAAACTCCGCGTTGATAAACGGTTATTAATAACATATGTATTGGTATATTTTCTTTGGGGGCTTGCTATGAATTGGTTCGGCGCCCAAGTAGAAATTGCCAAATTTACCTTTTGGTGGCAGGTAATTACCTGTTATATCCTATATATGGTTCCCATCTCACTGCTTCTTAGAGGATTGCCCTTTCATACTCAATACGCATATGGGCTTATTGCAATGGGGTTATTAGAGTTTGGTGGATACGCCTTACAAACATCCTACGCTTATCCCAACAATATTTTAGATCAGTTATTTAATATCAGAAACTTCAGTCTTGCAATGAGTCTTTTCTTCGCCCTCTACTTTCCATTGGGGAATTGGGGTGTAGGCAAAATCTATGATTTACTTTTTGGTGTTACTGAAGCTCAAAGGAAAAATTAACTTTCACCAAATTATCCGTTCTTTCCTTTTTAATGGTAATTCCATAATCCGAAGAATATAGTGAAGTATTTCCTAAAAGTTTGTTTCTTACTTCTTTAAAATTGATTTCCAAGGGTTTACTTGTTCCTTTCATTGTAAGGGTTCCGATAACTTTAAAACCATTGGTCTGTTTACGAATGCTAGAGCTTTCAAAGTAGATTTTTGGATAGTTCTTGACATCAAAATAACGACCGCTTCGTAAGGAGATATTCCTTAAAAAGTTATTGGTATCCAAAGTTTTACTATCGACAGCCCCCTTCATTTTAGACCCTTCCAAATTGTTGAAATCAATTGTAGAAGAAGACTCGAATCCTTCAATTGTGCCGCTTACGTTCTTTGAAGGAAACTCGAAGGTTATTTCAGCTGTCTTTATTTGGGTTGATTGACCATAAATTTGTCCTTGAATTGCCAGAGACAGTATTAATACCGAAGTAATTATTCTTCTCGTCTTCAATGTTGAATTTTTTAATTGATATGACTTGAAGATAAGATTTAATTCGGTTAGTTGTGGACTGACAGTAATCGTAGTTATGTCATCATCTTCAAATGGTTAACTCAATGTTAAGCGTTGAATAAAGTGTTAATAATGTTACAAAGTAGTAGTAATCAAACGTTTTCGTAAGATTTTTTCCTAATTTTAAAGTACTTCAAATTCCCCAATAGATGACAACAGAAATAAGTACTAATTACGATAAGGTACATCGAAGACTTGAGCGCGAGAGTGAAGCGGTTTCTCGACTATTAAAAAAGACTACTTCTTATCGTTTTGAGCCTAAAGATTATAGCTGTTTTCAATTGCTTCAGCAATTGCGAATTGAGCTTGAAGAACTTTCAAATCAACAGCAAATTGCTTTAACGGAGTACAATTCAAAAGGTTCCATTGCAGATTCAGATATAGCGGACATTGAAGAGCTCTCCAGTCGTTTCAAGGAATTAGAGACAAATATGGCCACGTACTTACTGCGGGTTACTTCATAGCAGATCAATATTTCCCGAGATAGGATTTGTTATAATTGAACTTATACCAATTTCTTTCCGTTTCCCTTTCAATAAAACACTTCCTAAAAATGTAGGTTTTGACGATTTGTCAAGCTCCAATTCATCTAACAATTTTGTTGATATCAGTAGGTTTGCGTCGTGCTTATTGCACTCTGCTTGAATGCGGGCAGAGGTATTGATAACATCACCATGATAGGCAAGTTCTTTTTTTACAAATCCAACTTCGGCAACCATTAGAGGACCACCATGAATTCCTGCTTTGAATTCGGGAAACACATCGTATTTGCTTAAGTAATATTCTTTTCTTGATAAGCGTTGGGCCTCAAAGGCAAAAAAGACCCCAAGGCAATTGTTGTTTGCCAATCCTTTTTGGTATGGCCAACTCAAAACCGCCTCATCTCCAACATATTGATAGATTTCGGCGCCATAGTCCAATACCACCTCATTAAGGTCATAAAAACAATCTTGTATAAACTGACTGTATTTATGGTGTTCAAGTTTTTCAGCAATGGTAGTGGAGTCCTTTAAATCCAAAAACATAAATATGCGTTCTTCCTCCTGTGGATTTTTATAATGACCCATCAGCATTTTAAAGAATACCCCAGGACCAAATCGTTCTGCCGCAATTTTTAATATTGAAAAGACTAACGAGGCTAATATGATATACCACATTACGGCCCAAAAACGTTTGTCAAACCACCACCAACCGGGCTGTAACTCAAAATTTATAGGAAAGATCTTCGAGAAAAAGCCGATGCCCAAAGAGAAAACGAAGATGGTACTTGTAAAATGCAACAGTGTATTTACTAGAAGCCCAACGCCTAATCTCAGCCGCTTTAAAAGATACTTCTCATAAATAAAGTCAATTAGGCCATACAGCAGTCCTAACCCAAGACCTAAGGTCGTGGCCACAAAAAGTGGAATGCCGAAGGGGCGTTCTTGAAGCTGTTCTGGCGTCAAAGTATCTAATTCATTTTCGAGGCCATAAAAACGAAAAATAGCGTATGAGAAAAGTGCAAAACCCCAAAAGAGTATGGATTGAACCAGAAGTTTTATAAGGAGTTTGCCGTTTCTGTTTTTTGATTTCATACGATTATATCTAACACAATCTTAGGTATAAATTAAAGAACGTCAACCAAAGTTTGCCGATAATTTAGTAGCGTCTGCTTCATTCCACGCATCGTACAATTTACTTTTTTATCGTAAAACATTTTGATTCGCAATTTAAAATCCTATCTTCCCTTTATATTAATATTTATGGCGAGATCACAGCAAACCTTTAACAAACGAGAGAAAGAAAAACTAAAGCAAAAAAAGAAGGAAGAAAAGCAAAAGCGCCGTGAGGCACGCAAAGCTGAGGCCAAAGAAGGCGATGGTGGCATACCTTTCGCCTATGTGGACCAGTTTGGAAATCTAACCGACACTCCTCCAGACCCTTCTGAAAAGATTAAGGTAGATGCTGAAGACATCGTTTTGGGAATTCCTCAAAAGGAAGAGACTGACGAAGATAAATTCAATCCAATTCGAAGTGGTAAGGTAGCTTTCTTTGACCATTCTAAAGGCTTTGGGTTCATCATGGATAGTGAAACCCAAGAAAAGCACTTTGTTCACGTATCCGGACTAAATGATGAAATTACTGAAAACGACAAGGTAACTTTTGAATTGGAAAAAGGTCAGAAAGGCATGAACGCAGTTCGCGTGAATTTAGAAAAGTAAATCTTAAGGCTTTATAACTGGTTCAAGAAATTCCCAAACCGTATTTGCGACAATGTGGTGCCCTTCAGCAGTAGGATGTATGCCGTCAGCCTGATTCAGCTCGGCTACACCACCAACATCCCTTAACAGAAAAGGAATAAAATGAAGTTCATTTTTCTCAGCAATTTCGGCAAATAACTTCCGAAACCCAGTGGTGTATTCTTGCCCCATATTTGGTGGTAATTGCATCCCTGCTAAAACAATCGGTATGTTCGGGTTTTTATCACGTACCGCATCCACTATGCCCTGAAGGTTTTCTCTTGTTTCTGAAAGTTGTACACCTCGAAGTCCGTCATTTGCGCCGAGTTCCAAAATAAATACGTCTATATCCTGCTTTAAAATCCAGTTGATTCTACCAATTCCACCAGCTGTCGTTTCACCGCTCACACCTGAATTGACCACCTCGTAATTCCAACCAAGGGAATCGATTTTTTCTTGGATTATTCCAGGAAATGCTTCATCGGAGTCTTCAAGACCATAACCTGCCGTTAAGGAATCTCCAAAAAATAGAATCTTCTTTGTTCCTGATTTCGTTTCAGCTTCCTGTACTTCATTTTTTGATTCATCTGAAACACCAGTATCTTCTTTCGTTGATTCCTTGCATGAGAACAACATCAAAAAACCTAGAAAATAACACAACTTTAAGAAGTTTCCAGACATAGCGGTTAGGGGGTGTTAAAACGATTGTTTAGTTTTAGATTTTGATGAAAATTCCAAATCAATCAGCATATTAAATGTCAAAGATATTAAAGATAGATGGGTTGCGGAAGACCTATACCAGTGGCTCCAAAGAGTTAACCGTACTTCAAAATGTGAGCTTTTCCGTTGAAAAAGGACAGACGTTTTCAATAATTGGACCTTCTGGAAGTGGAAAAACGACGTTGTTGGGACTTTGTGCTGGACTCGACACTCCAAATGAGGGTACCGTCGAACTTTGCGGTTATAATCTTTTTGAACTCAATGAAGATGAACGAGCACAATTGCGAAACAAAGAGGTCGGGTTCATTTTTCAAAATTTTCAGTTGTTACCGACCTTGACTGCCTTAGAGAACGTAAGTGTACCGCTAGAGTTACAAGGTGTTAAAAATGCTGCAACAAACGCTAAAACATTACTTGATAAAGTTGGTTTAAGTGGGAGGCTTCATCATTATCCATCACAATTATCTGGTGGTGAGCAACAACGTGTGGCCTTAGCTCGAGCATTTTCAAATACCCCTTCCATATTATTTGCTGATGAACCCACAGGCAATTTGGATGCTGAGACTGGGGAAAATGTTATACAACTACTTTTTGAGCTAAATAAAGAAGCGGGTACGACCCTGGTCATAATTTCACACGATTTGGATTTGGCGCAACGTACGCAACAAATTCTACGCCTAAAAGGAGGGCAAATAGTCACTAACGAAGTTGTTACCGCAGTTTGATGAATAAAGGATTTAAGTCAAAAGCCGGTACTCTTTGGTTATTCAAAATGGCTTGGCGAGATGCAAAAGACAGTCGAGTTCGTTTGTTGTTATTTGTTGCATCAATTGTACTTGGCATCGCTGCCGTTGTGGCGATACAATTATTCAGTCAAAACTTAGAGGATAATATTAAACAGCAATCCAAGGCCTTATTAGGTGCTGACTATTTAATTGATAGCCGACAATTACCAAATGAACGCACGCAAGAAATTATTGATTCTTTGGGGCCAGATGCCTTTGAGGTCAATTTTGTATCCATGATTGCCTTTCCAAAAAATGGAGGCACCAAATTGGTTCGAGTTCGTGGCATAGAAGGTGCTTTTCCGTTTTACGGTGAAATTGATTCCCAACCAGAATCAGCTGCAAAAAACTATCAATATAATGGAGGTGCCTTGGTCGACGCTACATTAATGCTGCAATACGACATCGTACCGGGAGATTCCATTAAGGTCGGAAAAGTGACCCTTCCAATTGCCGGGGCCTTAAAGGCAATTCCGGGCTCTACTGCGATTTCTACATCGGTGGCGCCCCCTGTAATAATTCCATATCGATTTATCGCGGATACCGAATTGATACAGTTTGGCAGCCGAAAAGAGTACCAATATTTTTTTGAAGACACAGAGTCTGACCTTGAATTGCTTGAAAGGACCATCGACCCTCAATTGGATGTTGACAATGCAGATTTGGATACACACACCGCTACCAGTAGAAACCTGGGAAGACGGTATGACAACGTTGGTAAATTCCTCAATTTGGTTGCCTTTATCGCATTACTTTTGGGCTGTATCGGTATCGCAAGTTCCGTCAATATTTACATCAAGGAAAAATTAAAATCCATTGCGGTCTTAAAATGTATGGGGGCTTCCCGAAGGCAGAGTTTCTTGATATTTTTAATTCAAATTGCCGGGATAGGTTTATTGGGAGGTGTTTTAGGCACCTTGGCTGCAGTTGGTCTGCAAGAATCATTTCCTTATATACTTCAAGATTTCCTGCCCTTTGAAGTTGAACTAAGAATTACGCCTCAGCCTTTGGTTTTGGGGGTTGTTCTCGGAGTATTAATGTCGGTTCTTTTTGCCCTTTTACCTTTACTGGGTACTTGGTTCGTTTCTCCATTACAGGTTTTACGGGTTGATTCTGAAGCTACTAATCCTTCAAAGAAGCCGCAATTCGTTTTATTTACCCTGATTGTTCTATTCCTTTTTGGTTTTTCATATTGGCTTTTGAAAGATACGGTCTATGCTTTGGCCTTTGTAATCGGTGTACTGGTCATCTTTTCAATTTTAGGGGGCGTGTCTTCTTTAATTATGAAAGCGGTGAAAAGATTCTTCCCAAAGAATGCCGATTATACCTTAAGACAACCGTTGCTCAACCTATTTAGACCGAATAACCAGACTTTAGTTCTCATAGTGGCTATAGGGCTGGGTACCTTTTTAATAGCAACTTTGTATTTCACCAAAGATATTTTACTGGCGAAAACCCAACTCGAAAAATCTGAAAACAACCCGAATCTCGTAGCGCTTGATATTCAAAGTCAACAGGTGGATTCTGTACAACGAACATTTGAAGAAAACAATTTAAGGGTCATCAATAATATTCCATTGGTCACCATGCGGTTGCACAGTATTAAGGGGGTGCCTGTAAAAACCTTGCAAAAAGACACTACACGCCAAGTTAGTAGATGGATTCTTAATCATGAGTTCCGAACCACTTATCGCGATTCGTTGATTGCTTCTGAGCAGCTTTTATCAGGGGATTGGATTCCCAATTTTGAAGGAGACGGAATGATACCCATTTCAATCTCAGAAAATTTTGCTGGTGATGCACGAGCAAAAGTGGGGGATACCCTCGTGTTTAACGTTCAAGGTGTATTGATGGAAACCAAGGTTGGGAGTATTCGTCAAGTGGATTGGACACGATTACAGCTCAATTTCTTGGTAGTATTCCCTTCTGGGGTATTGGAAGAAGCCCCTCAATTTAATGTGCTGACAAGTTATGTTGGTAATGAAAAGATTTCAGCAGATTTGCAACGCGATTTGGTAGAACAGTTTCCTAATGTGTCAATAATCGATTTAAGACAAGTTTATTCCATCATAGAGGAAATATTGGATAAGGTCTCATGGGTCATTAATTTTATGGCTTTCTTTAGTATACTAACCGGTATAATCGTATTGATTGGCTCCGTTAGAACTAGCAAATATCAACGAATTCGTGAAAGTGTATTACTTCGAACCTTAGGTGCCAAGAACAAACAGATTCTTAAGATATCGGCTTTAGAATATCTTTTCTTAGGACTTTTAGGAAGCCTGACAGGTTTGCTACTTGCTATGATAGGAAGTGTATTATTGGCCTTATTTTTATTTCAAGAACCATTTACTCCTTCAGTCATTCCATTTTTAATCTTTTTACCCGCTTTGGTTCTTTTAGTAGTCGCCATTGGGCTAAGTAATATTCGACCTGTTCTTAAAAGTTCCCCTCTTGAAGTTCTAAGAGGGGCAGGTTAGAATGAAAGTAGTGGAATTGAACACCTAAAACTAAGTTTGTTTCAAAGCTTCAAGTTCGTTTTCATTAAAAATCCTTGATTTTACCACAAACCGAAGCCCTAATGGTATTTCTACGGAAAAACTCGAACCACGGCCTTTAACAATATCAACTGTTAACTGCGTATGTTTCCAATATTCAAATTGGTCTTTAGACATGTAAAATTCACAGCCATGAATTGTACCCAGATGAACATCGGTGTCATTGAGCATTAGTTCTCCTTCAGGAAAACACATAGGTGACGAACCGTCGCAGCACCCACCACTTTGGTGAAACATGAGCGGACCATGTTGTTCCCTAAGGGAATCAATGACCCGCTTTGCTTCATCAGTTATCAAAACACGTTCTACCATTTTAAAAGAAGCCTAAGGCGTTTTTATCATGTGAGATTAACATGTTCTTGGTCTGACGGTAATGGTTAAGCATCATTTTATGCGTTTCACGACCGATACCGGATTTTTTATAACCACCAAACGGAGCATGGGCAGGGTAGAGGTGGTAGCAATTGACCCAAACACGACCAGCTTCTACTTTTCTTGAAATCTGATAAGCTTGATGTGTATTACGTGTCCAGACTCCAGCTCCAAGGCCATATAAGGTGTCATTCGCAATTTCTAAGGCCTCAGCCTCGTCTTTAAAGGTCGTTACGCAGGCCACCGGACCAAATATTTCTTCTTGGAAAACACGCATCTTATTATTTCCCTTCAGCAAAGTTGGCTTAATGTAATAGCCTCCTTCCAAGCCCTCATTATAAGCAGCTTCTCCACCGGTCAATACTTCACAACCTTCATCTTTACCAATTTCCAAGTAGTTCAAAATTTTCTCATATTGATCATTTGATGCTTGGGCACCCATCATGGTTGTAGGGTCTAAAGGATGACCCAACTTTATAGCTTCAACACGTTCAATAACGCGTTCAATAAACTTTTCATAAATATTCTCTTGAATAAGAATTCGAGATGGGCAGGTACATACCTCTCCTTGGTTTAAGGCAAACATGGCAGCACCTTCCAAGCATTTATCAAAAAACTCATCATCTGCATCCATTATGCTTTCAAAGAAGATATTTGGACTTTTTCCACCCAATTCAAGGGTCACTGGAATAATATTTTTTGAAGCATATTGCATAATAAGCTGTCCTGTAGTGGTTTCTCCTGTAAAGGCAATTTTGTTGATTCTTGAACTTGATGCTAGCGGTTTTCCTGCTTCAATACCAAATCCATTTACAACATTCAATACTCCTGCAGGTAGAATACCTTCAATCATTTCCATTAGAATCATGATACCTACTGGGGTTTGTTCTGCAGGCTTTAAAACCACACAGTTTCCGGCCGCCAATGCAGGAGCCACTTTCCAAGCTGCCATTAAAAGTGGGAAATTCCATGGAATAATTTGACCTACTACACCAAGCGGTTCTTTAACGTTCATGGAAATTGTATTTGCATCAAGTTCACTTACCGTTCCCTCTTCTGCTCGTATCACTCCCGCAAAATATCTGAAGTGATCAACTGCCAACGGTAAATCCGCAGCCATGGTTTCACGAATGGCTTTACCATTATCCCAGGTTTCTGCCCGGGCCAAGGCCTCAAGATTCTGCTCCATAACATCAGCAATCTTTAATAGTGCATTACTACGCTCGGTTGCAGAACTGTTGTTCCATGCGGGAGCGGCTTCCCAAGCGGCATCGATGGCCATATCAATATCTTCGGCTGTAGATCGGGCAATCTTTGTAAAACTAGCCCCATCAACAGGTGAAATATTGTCAAAATATTCTCCCTTTGCCGGAGCCGTCCATTTTCCTCCAATATAGTTGTCATATTGGTTTTTAAACGATGGCTTTACCAAAGCCTTTTTCTCGGTTGTGCTTACATCACTCATTTCCTTATTATTTTATTAGTTATTCGTTAATTAATTGAAATACAAGGTACTGTGATGCACAGCCATTTCTTTGAACTATTCTATAATCCCTATGAACAATCCTATCAATATTTATGTATTAGGCAAAAAAAACGTACCTTTTATGTGATTCCATAGATATTTGTTTTTAATATTTGAGAAATTCCTAATAGGATGCAGTTATCAGATTCATTTTTCAAGTCTAGAAAACTCGTTGATTTAGTCGAGAACCAAACTTCTTACGAGCTTGAGGATTCTGCCATGCATATTTTTGAAACACATCAGCGTGCAGAAAGGGTACAGTTGCAATTTGGGACACCTGTTTTGGCCAGTATGTTTCAAGGAAAAAAGGTGATGCATCTAAGGGATAAGCCGTCTTTTGAGTTTTTGCCTGGAGAATCACTAATTCTACCGGCCGATGAATTGATGTGCATTGATTTTCCAGAAGCACGTGAAGACGATCCTACAAGGTGCCTGGCAATGGAAATTGGTGAGGATCGCTTGAAGGGGGTTGTTCAATTCATGAATGACCGCATGACCAGAAGTGATGGACAGGAATGGAATATTTTAGATTATAATTTCCACTTCACCAATGACCTTGGTATTTATCAGATTCTGCAACGATTGGTTTATTTATATACAGAAAACCATCCATCAAAGGACTTTTTTGTATCGAATATGGTTCAAGAGCTGGTCGTTCGGATATTACAGGCAAATGTTCGAAAGACTTATCAGCAGAACGCAAAAAAGCTATCAGGGTCGAAACGTTTGGCCTTTGTAGTACGCTATATACGTGAGAATATCCAGCACCCGTTGTCGATAAAAGAACTCAGTGACAAGGCCTGTATGAGTGAAAGTAATTTTTACAAGATATTCAAACAAGAAATGGGGATTTCTACAACCGATTTCATTAATGAAGAACGAATAAATGCCGCAGCCCAGTTTTTAAAAGACCCTTCTACGGACCTTACTGAGATATATTTGGCTTGCGGGTTTACAAATCGTTCTTATTTCAATCGAATGTTCAAACGACTTAAGGGCATAAGTCCTAGTGATTACCGAAGACGATTTAATTGACACAAAGGGCTAATTACGCCTTGTATGTACTTTTAATATTCGTTTTTTTTCTTCTTGAACCAGTGTATTCTTTCGTTGCCCCCAAATCTTTTCACGTCCTTTTTTTGCAGAAGATTTTAAGTCGACCAATGGTTTGGGATAGTCTTTTCCAATCTCAATACCGTTAAATTGTTGCTCCAAAAGGGTCATTTTCCATGGCTCATGTATATGTTCTTTTGAAACTTTTTGTAGTTCTGGCACCCACTTTTTGATGAATGTACCATTTGGGTCGTGGTCCATTGATTGTTTAATGGGATTATAAATACGAATAGTATTTACACCTGTAGTACCGGCTTGCATTTGAAATTGCGGAAAGTGTATGCCGGGTTCATAATCCAAAAATTGTTGCGCCAAATGATAAACTCCCAGTTTCCAATCAATATCAAGATTGTGACAAAGAAAGGAAACAAGCATGGCGCGCATTCTAAAGTTTATCCATCCTGTTTTATTAACTGCACGCATACATGCATCTACAAGCGGATAACCAGTCATTCCTTGTTTCCAAGCCTCTAAGTATTCTGGGTTGTTTTCCCATTGTATTTCTTCATATCCTGAATTTACACAGCGTGTTTCGTAAGAACATTCCACTTCAAACTTTTGAATAAAATGACAATGCCAATGTAAACGGGTGATAAATGCATTGAATGCCCTTTTGTGTTTTTGAACATTAAGGTTTGATTTGGTCAATTGATATACCTGTCTAATACTTATATTCCCCCATGCTATATAAGGGGAAAGTCGAGAGCAGTGGTAACGACTTTCTTCAGGTTTTGATATGGCCCAATGATAGCTTTCACCTCGGGAATCAAAGAAACTTTCAAGATATCTTACCGCACTTTTAGGTCCTGCGGGTTGAAAATGTTTTGGATATAACTTTAATTCTTCAAGCAATTCAATAGGCAGTTTAAATGGATGCTCTAAAAGAATTATACTAGTTTGGGTGTAGTTATTTAAAATTAAGGGTGATTTCATGGTATCCGCCCAATGTTTATCCCACTCAAACCGATTTTTAATTCCACGAATTATGCCATTGGTTGGATATTCAAACCATTTAATTTTTGAGTCCTTAAAAACCTTGGCCACAGCCTTATCGCGTTCCCAGCTTTGTTGAACACCCGTTTCTTCATGAGAGAATATGGTGCCAATAGGTTCATTTGAAATCAAGTATTTAAACACCTCGACACTTTTACCGTAAAAAATTTCAACCTCGCGGTTAAAAGGACTTAATTGTTCATTAAGATCAGAAATGGAGTGATAAATAAATTGGAGGTGTCGAAGGGAACAGTCCTGCCGGTTTATAAGTTCCGAATCGAAGATATAAATTATGCGATAGGGTAGTTGGGCGGCTTCGGCCTCAAATAAAGGCTTGTGGTCACATAAACGCAAATCGCGTTTTAGCCAGACGATATTCAAAGCGTCTTTGCCCATTTTTCTTTTTCCTTTAGCAATTGAAATCTTCCAATTTGAATTCAAAGATACTTCGCTAAGAATAGATACCAATACTTGTATTTGCTATTCACTTTCCTTCGGTTTAGCTGTATTTTCGCATAAAACTGTTTACAATTCAACCCGTATTGACGATGATTCAACAATTATCGCTTTCCAATAAATAGACTATCCTGCATTTTTGTGTCATGTTCAACCAATTTCAATAACACATGACACCAACTGAAGTATTTTCAATCGCAAATCTAATTGTCATGCCGATGTGGGCATTGATGATTTTTCTTCCCAAATGGAAGGTTACTCGATTTTTAATCGATTATAAGGTAATACCACTTATCCTTTCCGTTATTTATGCTATCTATATCGGAATATCCTTATACACTGGAGGATCAATGGATTTTGGCAGCTTACAAAGCGTTATGGCCCTATTTACGGTCGAAAATGCAGTGCTTGCCGGATGGGTGCATTATTTGGCTTTTGATTTATTGGTAGGTATGTGGATGCTCGATAAAAATAAGACCATCGGTATACATCAAATACTAATGGCTCCTTGTCTTTTTTTCACCTTTATGTTAGGACCAGTAGGGTTTTTACTTTTCAGCTTTATCAAAGCAATCAAAAAAGCATAAATCAATACATCAAAAATCAACATCATGAAATCAATCAAAAACGTATTTAAAACTGTTAGAACCAAAAGTCCAATATTGTATGGGATTTTCCTATTCCATGCAGTATTGGCCTTAATTAGCCTAGTTGGAATCTTTATTGATGACCGAGTATTAATGGGAATTAATGTCTGGATAAAATCCTTTAAGTTTTCCATTTCGGGAGGAATTTATATCCTCACAGTGGGTTATTTGACGACCTTGTATCCGTTTTCAAATAGAAAACGAAATATTGTAAACAACATCGTGTCATGGACCTTGGCGATTGAGATTTCCATTATCGTACTCCAAGCTGCTAGGGGAGTTAAATCGCATTACAATCAATCGAATTTGGTAGATGGCCTTTTATTTGCTGCAATGGGTATTTTAATATCCATCATTGTAATGACCATGGTCTTCTTTATTGTCGAGACCATTCGACTTCGAATGAAGACCTCAAGACCTGTGCAATGGGCAATACTTATAGGCTGGATAGTTGTGTTGTTGGGCAGTTGGGTAGGTGGCCAAATGATTGGTCAAATGGCTCATAATGTCGGAGTAGCAGATGGCGGAGAGGGATTACCGATATTAAATTGGAGTACTATCGCCGGAGATTTAAGGGTAGCGCATTTTTTCGGATTGCACGGCATTCAAATTATCCCTTTATTCGCATGGAACCTCACTAAGAGATGGAATACATTGGAACGCAACAGAATATTGCTAACGGTTTTATTTGGTTTGGCCTATGCATCTTGGATAGCCTTTACATTCTACCAAGCAAAACAAGGAATGCCATTAGTCAGGGTTTAAATAATCAAACTCATGAAATTGTTTAACAAAGCGAAGCGTATAAAGTATTTGGGATTTGATGACAAATGGTTTGTCGTCTTCGGTATACTACTGCTGAGCTTTGTTACCGATTTCTTGTTTTCAGGTAGTTCGTTTACGAGGTTGCCTTTTCTGGAAGCAACCATTAACTGGAGTGTTTCACTACTGTTTTCTACGGTTAATTGGTTGGTTATGCGAACGTTGTTAATCGGATTGCGAAAACGCTATCCGAGTTTAAAGGACAATAAAAAACGTATTCCATTATTTTTTTTGTCAATTGTTGTTACCGTGTTAACTGTTGATTTTATTGGCAATGCGGCATTGGGGTATGCTTTTGGTAGGAATTACAACCATCCTCTTCGTTCAAACATAATTCTTCCAATAATCCTAATTAGCACAATGACCATGGCGATTTACGAAGCCATTTATTACTATATTCTTTTAAAGAAGTCGATTAGGGAAGAAGAACAAGCCAAACGTCATATTGTTCAGGCCCAATTGGACACCCTTCGCAATCAAGCCCAGCCTCACTTCTTTTTCAATACCTTGAATACCTTGCGTGACATCATAGATCAAAACACCAAGGAGGAAGCAAAGGAGTTTGTGGATCGCTTAGCCGATATTTATCGGTTTATTCTTGAAGCTGGTAACGCCAATATCATCACTTTGCGAGACGAACTAAAATTTGCGAAAGCGTATATACATGTTCAAAATGAGCGTTTTGGGGATAATCTCAAGGTGAAATGGCAGATTCCTGAAAAGCTTGAGGATAAAATGGTCATACCAATGAGCTTGCAATTGTTACTGGAAAATGCTGTAAAGCACAATATCGTTTCGAGGGCAAAACCGCTAGAGGTAGTTGTTTCTGCCGATGGGCATGCCTTAACTGTTACAAATAAATTACAACCCAAATCAACGCAATTACCCTCAACCAAATTAGGGTTAAAGAACATTAAAGATCGGTATGCATTGATTTCCGAACATCAAGTTGAAGTCCGAAAGCAGAAAGACCTTTTTGAAGTATCGTTACCGTTGCTAAACCATTCAGAAGAAACAAAACTATGATTCAAATCCTAATCATTGAAGACGAGGCCAGAGCAGCAAACCAACTACAAAAGCTGCTATCTCAATGTGGTTTTGAACATAGGCTTTTGGACATAATCGACACAGTTGAGGATAGTGTGGATTGGTTCTTAAAAAATGAAGCCCCAGATTTGGTATTTATGGATATACAGCTAGCGGATGGCCTCAGCTTCGAAATATTCCAAAATGTGTCCGTGCAATGTCCCATAATTTTCACCACTGCTTTTGATCAATATGCAATTAAAGCGTTTAAAGTAAATAGTGTTGACTATTTATTAAAGCCTATCCAGCAAGATCTTTTATCAAACGCATTGGATAAATTTTCTTCACAGCAACAACAAGCCATTGATGTTCAAGTGGTACAACGAATGTTGGCAGAACTGCAAGCGCCAAATCATCGGAAGGGTATTTTGGTAAAAGAAGGTAGTGGATTCATTCAAATTCCGATTAGTGAACTACTGTATGCCTATTCTGAAGATAGCATCACCTTCGGTATAAGCAACTCGAAACGATTCATCATTGAGGAAACCATAGACGAATTAATGAACTCTTTAAACCCATCAGAATTCTTTAGGATAAATCGTGGGCAGATCGTAGCGAAAAAGGCTATTCAAAAAATTGACAAATACTTTAATCATCGATTAAAACTATCGGTCCAAGCCGAAAGAGAAGATGAATTTATAGTTAGCAGGCCAAAAACCACTGAATTTAAAAACTGGCTAAACCAATAAGCTCAAGTGCCGAATTTCATATGTAATTGACTTTTTAATGCAATAGAATATCAAAATATTATTGGGTCTTTAAACAAGCATTCTGAAGGCAATATTCCCTATATTTAGAAAAATTCAGAACCAAACATTCTTAATTTCCCAATCAAAATACTTCCAATCGAGATTCAACGCATTTAACTATGAAACTGAAACTTTTTTTTTCGGTATTGCCTGCCTTGCTTTTGATTCATACCCTTCACGCGCAGGACAGACTTACAGGCGAAACTTTTACGACACGTTCAGAGATTTTAGCTCAAAATGGTATGGCAGCAACGAGCCAACCTTTGGCGACCCAAGTCGCTTTGGATATTTTAAAGAATGGAGGCAATGCAATTGATGCCGCCATTGCTGCTAATGCTACCCTGGGACTAGTTGAGCCTGCCAGTTGTGGTATCGGTGGAGATCTTTTTGTGATTCTTTGGTCGGCCAAGGAACAAAAATTATATGGTTTAAACGCCAGTGGTAGGGCGCCAAAAGCATTATCAATCGACTATTTTATGGAGCGAAATATGAACTATGTTCCATTCTATGGTCCTTTGCCAGTATCAGTTCCAGGATGTGTTGATGGTTGGTTCATGCTTCATGAAAAATTTGGGAAACTACCTATGGAAACAATTCTACAACCCGCTATTGAATATGGCCGAAACGGATTCCCTGTATCTGAGGTCATCGCTTATGAGATGGTTTCCAATTACAAAGCAGTTCAAAATCAACCAGGGTTCGCACAGACTTATATGCCAATGGGACGACCTCCCTTGAAGGGGGAAGTTTTCAAAAACCTAGATTTGGCGAACTCGTATGCGCAAATCGCCCAAGGTGGTCGTGATGCCTTTTACAAAGGACCTATTGCAAAGACCATTGCTAAATTCATGAAAAAGCATGATGGATTTTTATCCTATGAAGATTTTGAGGCCCATACTTCAAATTGGGTTGAACCCATTTCAATAAATTATAGGGGATATGATGTTTGGGAACTACCACCCAACGGACAAGGAACTGCGGCATTGCAAATGCTGAAAATACTTGAGGGCTTTGATATTGAAAAAATGGGTTTTGGTAGCCCTGAATATTTACATCTACTGACCGAAGCAAAGAAATTGGCCTATGAGGACCGGGCGAAGTTTTATGCCGATCCTGAATTCAATTCCATTCCGGTAGAAGAATTGATTTCTGGGGACTATGCCAAACAACGAAGGAATCTTATCAACTTGGACAAAGCGGCAAACACCTATCCTGCTGGGGATATGGAAATTGAAACGGGAAATACCACCTATCTGACTGTCGCTGATAAAGAGGGCAATATGGTTTCATTTATCCAAAGTATTTATTCTGAATTTGCCTCGGGGATGGTTCCTGATGGTCTAGGCTTTGTCCTCCAAAATCGGGGTCAGATGTTCAACGTACAGGATAAAAACCATGCCAATGCCCTAGAACCTGGCAAACGTCCTTTTCATACGATTATTCCTGCGTTTATTACCAAAGACGGAAAGCCTTGGGTTAGTTTTGGTCTTATGGGTGGGGCAGTACAACCACAAGGGCATGCCCAAATTGTAGTTAATGTTGTTGATTTTGGAATGAATTTACAAGAGGCAGGAGATGCACCAAGAATGCGACATAGAGGTAGTTCACAGCCTACAGGGTCAACAATGACCAATGGCGGTACGCTTTATTTAGAAAGCGGTTTCGCTCCAGAAACGCTGCGAGAATTGCGCAAGAAAGGACATAAAATTGGTTTCGGGGTTGGCATGTTCGGTGGTTACCAAGCCATTGGCGTTGATTTGGAGACCAAAGTTTATGCTGGAGCATCCGAATCAAGAAAAGATGGACAAGCCGCTGGATATTAAGCTAGACTACCTAAATTTAAATAGGCCTTTCAATTCAAACTAATAGTTAACTCATAAATAACCTTTCATCGAATGACTCTTAAATCAAAATTCATGTTTGCTATGTTACTGGGCATAAGCATAGTTGTTGTAGCACAAGACTTTGAAGCCTTAAAATACCGCACTGTGGGTCCTTCCCGTGGTGGTCGTGTTACTACAGTAACCGGGGTCGCAATGGAACCTGGCACTTTTTATTTGGGTGCATCCGGTGGTGGGGTTTGGAAAACACTCGATTACGGTACCACATGGAACAACGTTTCCGATGGTTTTTTTGACACACCTTCCATAGGTGCAATTCAAGTAGCGGATAATGACCCCAATATCGTTTATGTCGGCACAGGTTCTGATGGTTTACGAAGTAATGTTATCAGCGGTAAGGGAATTTATAAATCGATTGATGGCGGTAAAACTTGGGACCATATTGGGTTAAAGAATGTTGGGCAAATTGGTGCGGTTGAAATTGACCCGAACAATAGCAATGTAGTTTGGGTAGCAGCCATCGGCAATGCCTTTAAGAGCAATCCCGAACGTGGTGTCTACAAAACAACTGATGGTGGCGAAAACTGGGAAAAGGTATTGTTCATTTCTGATAAAGTGGGCTTTGCCGACATTGAACTTTTACCAGGTAATCCGAACGTTATCTATGCTGCAGCATGGAAAGCAGAACGCAAACCTTGGACTATCATTTCAGGAGGAACGACCGATGAAGGAGGAATTTATAAATCAGTCAATGGGGGCAAGGATTGGATAAAACTCAAAGAGGGGCTTCCTAAAGGTACCATTGGTAAGATAGATTTGGCCGTTTCAAAGGTAAACTCGAGCATTGTATATGCAGTAATCGAAGCGCCGAAAGACGAACAGGGTTTGTACAAATCAATTGACCAGGGAAAGACATTTGAACATATCTCCGATGATAAGCGATTGGTAAACCGTCCGTTTTATTATACCAATGTTGAATTGGACCCTACGAATCCTGATATAGTTTATTCAAATGCCAATCCACTGATAAAATCCATTGATGGAGGTAAGACTTGGAAAGAAATGAGTGTTCCCCATGGTGACAACCATGATATATGGTTGAATCCAAATAATCCGAATTTATTGATTCAGGCCAATGATGGTGGTGCAAATGTGAGCTTTAACGGTGGTAAGACCTGGTCCACCCAATTTAACCAACCCACTGCTGAGCTCTATCAGGTCGAAGTAGATGACCAATATCCCTATTGGCTGTACGCTGGCCAGCAGGACAACTATACAACTATCGCTGTACCTAGCTTTCCACCTAGTGCGGTTCAAAGTGCGGGTTCTTCTTGGGTCATCAATACAGGAGGTTGTGAAACAGGGCCAGCGGTTCCCAAACCTGGAAATCATAACGTCGTTTACGCCAATTGTAAAGGGCGATTCGGTGTATTTAACAAATTAACAGGCGTTGAAAAGAGCTATTATGTGGGTGCTAGTAATATTTACGGCCATAATCCCAAGGATTTAAAATACCGTTTTCAACGCGTAGCACCCGTACATGTTTCACCGCATAATCCTGATGTGGTTTATCATGGATCACAGTATTTGCACAAGACCGATTCTGATGGGTATGAATGGGAAACCATTTCACCTGACTTGACGGCTTTTGAAGCGGACAAACAGGTGATTTCTGGTAGTCCAATAACGCGAGATATAACAGGAGAAGAGTATTACAGTACCTTATATTCCATTCGTGAATCAAGCCTACAAGAAGGATTGATTTGGACCGGTTCCAATGATGGGGTGGTTTCTGTGACCAAGGATGGCGGCAAGACATGGCAAAATGTTACCCCAAAAAAACTACCAAAAGGCGGTAGGGTAGAGTCCATTGCTACTTCAGGTCATGATGTGGGCACTGCTTATATAGCTGTAGACCGTCATTTGTTGGGTGACCCAACTCCCTATTTATATAAAACATCGGACTATGGCGCTTCTTGGACATTGTTGAGTACAGGGATGAATGGCATTCCAAGTGACCATACCGCTAGGGTACTGCGTGAAGACCCAGTTAAGCCTGGTCTTTTATTTGCTGGAACGGAATACGGAATGTTTGTTTCCTTTAATGATGGGAAAAGTTGGCAATCATTTCAGCAAAATTTACCCGTTACCCCGATAACGGATATTAAGATTTTCAGAGGAGACTTAATACTCAGTACCATGGGTCGCGGTTTCTGGATTTTGGATAATATCACCAGTTTACGTGATGCTGTGATGGCCAATTTCGCAGCAACGCCTTATCTATTTAAACCGGATAAAACCATTCGGTATCGTTATCCGAGGGTACGTTCAGGGGGGGCTTTCCCGAAATATCCCAGAACTGCGGTACTGATTGACTACTACTTACCTGAGAAAACAGAAGGCCTTAAACTGGAGATACTCGATGCCAACCAAAATGCCATTACCACCATTTTGAGTGATAGTACCTTATTAAAATCCTCTGTAAAAGAAGAAGAGGATATGGGGCTGAGTACTATTTTTCGATTCGTAAACAAGAAACTGGAAGCCAAGAAAGGTTTAAATCGTTTTGCATGGGATTTGCGTGAAAAAGGGCCATGGCACAAAGAAAAAAAGCGACGATTTAAAAATGGCCCAATGGTTATCCCCGGAAAATATTCGGTAAGACTTACTGTAGGTAATGAAATACTGACCCAAGAATTTGAGATAATACCTGACCCAAGAGTGACAGAAGATGGTATTACTGGTGACCATATGCTAAAACAGCACAAAATGCAAGGGGAAGTTGCCCAATTGCTGAGTGAAGCGAGACAGTTTCAAGAATCGCTAGAAAAGGAGCTAAAAGCACTTAAAAAGAAAAAGGACAATGCAGAGGCAAAAGAACAAATGGAAAAGACCAAAAACGTCTTAGCTAAACTAAAGAATGATGAAGGGGCTTATCCCCAACAGATGTTGGTTTCACAAATATCGTATATCTACAATATGGTAACCGGGGCCGACCAAGCAATTGGGAAGGACGTTGTAGCGCGTTATCAGGAGTTGAAAGGTCAAATAGCTTTATTAAAAAACGAGGCTAAATAACATTTTGTCAATAGTAAATTGCATTTAATTTCAGCCAAAACATAGTCTAATCAACCGAGTAGGGCATTCACATTTTGTTTGTAGGTCTTACCTATAGGAACTACATAATCCTTGATAAAAATGCGATTTCCTTCAATGCTATTGATATGGTTTTTAGCCACTATAAAAGACTTATGAACCTGCATAAACTTGTTATTAGGGAGCATTTTTTTAATCTCTGAAATCTTTTCACGAACCTGAATCTCCTTATCGGCTAAAATCATGTTTATATAGTTGCCTATTGATTCTATGTAAAGTATGTCGTTTAACCTGACCTGAACGTGCTTTTTGTTCGAACGCAGAAATAGGCGTTCTTCTTCTAATTTTACAGTTGAGTTGGTTTTTGGTTTGTCCATATGCTCTAATTTATTGATAGCAGTAACAAAACGCTCAAAACTAAAGGGCTTTAGTAAATAATCCACAACATTGAGTTCATAACCTTCCAAGGCGAATTCTTGGTAGGCTGAAGTGACGATAACCTTTGGCGGATTAACCAAGGTTTTCAAAAAGGAAAACCCTTGTAGCTTAGGCATATTTAGGTCCAAAAATATCAGGTCGACTTTGTGATTTCTTAGACATTCCATGGCCTCTATCGCATCGTAACAATGTTTAACCAAATTTAGATTCGGCATGGCATCACAATATCCCTTAACGATATCATGGGCAATGTGTTCATCATCGACTATGATGTAATTCGTTGTCATAAGCTTAGCGACAAATAAGTTTTATAGCTATTCCCTTCAATGGAATGTTCAAATTGGTGCTTTTTCGGATAGGCCAATTCAAGCCTTCGCTTTAAATTCTGTAATCCAATACCTTTTTCTTGTTGTTCTTCCATATCGAAATTGTTCTCAACTTCTAAAGAAACCTGATTGTTTTCTCCTGTAATAGTGATATGAACAAAAGCATCTTTGCGCAACTTTTCCACACCGTGCTTAAACGCATTTTCAACCAAAATAATAAATAGGAGTGGAGCTATTTTTACTTTTTCGTTGGCTACATTTTGTTTAACGACAACTTCAATGTTCTTGTGGTAGCGCATTTTATGTAGCGCTATATAGTTCTGTAAAAACTCAATTTCTTCGCCAAGGGTCACTTGTGTTTTTTGTCCTTCATAAATACTGTAGCGCATCATATCTGACAGCTTTAGAATCAGCATCTTTGCCTTTTCACTGTCTTTGTCAACCAACCCATACAGGTTGTTCAACATATTAAAAAAGAAATGTGGGTTCACCTGTGATTGTAAATGCATCAACTCTGTTTTGGTCTTTTCGTTTTTAAGGTTGATGATAAATCGGATGTTTACAAATAACCAATGAAAAAGCGCAATAAGAGCAACTATGAAATAGAATAAAAGGAATTCAACAAAACCTTCAATCTTCCCAAGGGAGTCATTAAAAAAAACAATAATAACGCCAAGTACGACCAGAACTACCCGTAATACGCGGATTGACAAAACTGATTTCAAAATGGAAAAAGGTGCTAGCATTAATCAATATTACTTCATTTCATGACCGCTGGCAAATAAGTTGATGAACGTTCAAAATCAACTAGGAAACGTACTAAAATCAGTGACAAACGCCCTTCATCCTACCTGATAAAACGAACACCACAGTTGACAAGTCTTCTATCCCAAAAACTATGTTGGCATAGGAGTTTGCAAATACGTTTGCAGCAACAATCATAAAACGAACAGTTATGAAATTGGTCATTGAGAACCTCAATAAAACCTATGCAAATGGAGTGCAGGCCCTACAAAATGTATCCTTGGAAATTCCAACTGGTATGTTCGGACTGCTGGGCCCAAATGGTGCAGGCAAATCCACTTTAATGCGCACTGTAGCCACCCTGCAGGATGCAGATTCAGGAAGTATCAAATTAGGTGCCCTCAATGTACAATCCGAAAAGCAAGAGCTAAGAAAGGTGTTGGGGTATCTACCACAACAATTTGGTCTGTATCCTAAAATGACAGCCGAGGTATTGTTGAATCATTTTGCTGTACTGAAAGGAATAACAGCTAAAAAGCAGCGAAAGGAGCTGGTGGCTTTCGTTTTGCAAAAAACCAATTTGTATGAGGTCAGAAATCAACATTTAGGAGGTTTTTCAGGTGGAATGAAACAACGTTTCGGAATCGCACAGGCGATACTCAATAATCCTAAGTTGTTGATTGTAGATGAACCCACAGCAGGTCTAGATCCAAAGGAGCGTAATCGTTTTTATAACCTTTTAAGCGAAATAGCGGAAAATACCATAGTTGTGCTTTCAACTCATATTGTTGATGATGTAAAGGAATTATGTACCCAAATGGCAATAATCAATGCGGGTAATGTGGTATTACAAGGAAATCCGATACAACTAATTGAAGATTTGAAAGGAAGGATATATCAGAAAACTATTAGGCAAGATGAATTAGCGAATTATAAAAACAGCTATCAGGTCATTAGTGAAAAACGCTTCCTTGGGAAACCGCTAATTCAAATCGTCAGTGACAAAATTCCAGGTGACGGTTTTGTAGCTGTCGATAGCAGTTTGGAGGATGTGTACTTCAATCAAATCAATATTCAAAACTAACCAGCCATGTGGAAAGAACATTTAAAATTTGAACTAAGATATCGTAGTAAACGGCCAGAGACCTATGTATTCTTTGTGTTTCTTATGCTGTTTTCCATTGTTGGAATCGACTTTATCTTTCAGGGTGTCGAAATAGGCTTGGTGAAAAAGAACGCTCCTTTGGTTATTGCCAAAACCATGGGGGCCACGACTGGAATTTTTATGATTCTGGTGTCCATGATTATGGGCGTTCCCGTTTTACGTGATTCCCAATATGCTATTCAGTCCTTGTTGTATTCGAATCCAATTACAAAGCGGGACTATCTCTTGGGTCGATTTTTGGGCTCTTTTGCGGTATTACTGTTCATTTTTAGTGGATTGTTATTTGGTATGATGCTCGGTTATTTTTTGCCTTGGCATGAAGTTGACAAATTACGACCCTTTAATGCTTGGAGTTATGTAGAGTGCTTTGTTGTAGTGGTTTTGCCAATACTGTTTTTTGGTGCCGCTTTATTTTTTGTAACCGGTATGTTGAGTAAAAGACTATTGCTGGTTTATACTCAAGGAGTGGTGATGTTCGTACTCTTTTTATTGACCAAAGCCATCACCAATGAATACCTACAGGGACTTCTTGACCCCTTTTCACTGACGACCTTAACCCAGTTTACCGAGGATTGGTCTATAGAGGAACTAAATAGCTATGGGATTTCGCTATCGGGAATTCTTTTGTACAACAAACTGCTATGGTTGACCCTTGGAGGGATAATGCTATTGATTGGTTATCAAAGATTTTCATTCAGTCTGCCCAACAAAAAAAGTCGTGCGCAGAAGGTTACTCAAGACACTGTCGAAAAAATGGTTTCCATTCCAACAATGACAAAACCAGAAGTATACTTGAATTTTAGCTTGAGGGGCGAATTCACCCAACTACTAGAACTCACAAAATTTCACATATTTTCTCTCCTAAAAGAAACTGCATTTTGGGCCATTGTTATTTGTGGAGTACTGATTATTGCGATTAACTCGGTGAATTTGGGCACTGTTTATGGGGTGAACAGTTATCCAGCCACACACTTCATAATCGCTGAGCTACAAGAAATGTCACTGTACTTTTTTGTGGTTATTTTATTGTTCTATTCAGGGCAGTTGGTTTGGAAAGAACGCGCAGTCAAACAATATCTTCTTAATGATGCGACACCGGTAAGCAACTTGGTAGTTTTAGCTGCTAAATACTTGGCCCTAAATGGCATTTACATTGTTTTGATGGCTTGTTTAATTATTGCAGGCATTCTGCTTCAAGCCAGTATGGGATTTTATGAATTTGAATTGGGAGTCTACTTTTCAGGCTTCTTCGTAGAGATTTTGCCTTTTCTTAGCCTGTACACCTTTATTGCCTTTTTCTTTCAAGTTGTCAGCAAGAACAAGTTCATCGGCATCTTGCTTTCATTGATGTTTTTTATTCTGAACGTAGGTTCCGAAGCACTAGGTTTCAATCATAGTCTTTATAAGTTCGGAGGCAAACCATTGGGTATTTATTCTGAGATGAACGGTTATGGCCATTTTTTACAACCCTATCTCTGGGTGAAGGCGTACTGGATGGTTTTTGGGATTTTGATTTTGATTGGTGCTTCACTGGTATTGAGGCGTGGTGAGGAAACCGAATTGTGGAAACGAATTAAAACCATAACCTATAGATTATCGAATACGACCAAACGGATTGCCATTTCGTTAATAGTTGTCTTCCTAATACTGGGCTCTTATATTTTTTACAATACCAATGTGTTGAATACCTATTGGACAGCGGCAGAAGAACAAGAATTTCGTGCCAACTATGAGCGGACCTTAAAACCATTGGAATATATATCCCAACCTAAAATAACCGCAATAAACCTCGATATGGAGTTATACCCAGAGACCCGGAGTTATGACCTAAAAGGTTCCTACCAACTTACCAATACAACGGAGAAGCCAATTAACGAAATCCATATTCAAAAGCTATTGGCATCGCATGTTGATTTAGTTAATGTTGAATTCGAAGGTGGGGCAGTAGCAGATAGTACCTATGCAAAATTTGATTATACCATGTACCAGTTACAAAAGCCCTTGCAACCGGAATCTTCAATTCAATTGAATTTCGAGCAAAGTTTTCATCCTAAAGGTTTTGAAAACGATGTCTCGGATACCCAACTGGTATACAATGGTAGTTTTTTAAACAATTCGATACTTCCAAGTTTGGGCTATAACCGAAAATACGAGCTTAACAGCCCCGATGAACGGAAAGAGATGGGATTACCGAAAAGAAGGGATAAGGCTCTTATTAACGACAAGAACGAATTGGTTAATGCGCGCTCTGGAAGTGATTCCGATGGAACTATGCTTAGAGTAAAATTGGGAACTTCAGAAGGTCAAACGGCCATAGCTCCTGGAAAGCTTGAAAAAAAATGGAGTGAAAATGGGCGCAACTATTTCGTTTATACCAACGAACAGCCCATCATAAATTTTTATGCTATTGTTTCGGCAGAATATGAAGTAAAAAAAGACACCTGGCAGGCTTCAGACTATATTTCCAAACCTGTGGCCTTGGAAATTTACCATCACAAAAGTCATACTTACACCTTGGATAGGATGATGAAAGGCATGAAGGCCTCATTAGATTACTACAGTACAAACTTCAGTCCGTATCCTTATGAACAATTGCGAATAATGGAAGTTCCGAGATACGCGGATTATGCACAATCGTTGCCGAATACCATACCTTTTTCAGAGGCTTTGGGATTTGTACTGGATATTGATGATGAAACTGATGCGGATATGGCCTTTTATATCACGGCACATGAAATGGCCCATCAATGGTTCGGTATGCAAGTGGAGGCCGCCAACGTTCAAGGCAAAAATTTTGTTCTGGAAACCATGGCACAGTATGGAGCCCTCATGGTATTGAAAGCGAATTATCCTAAGGAAAAAGTTCAGCAATTTCTAGACTTGCAGCAAGAAATCTACGAAAAAGAGCGAAAGAAAGCCAAAGTAGAGCAATCATTGACTTTGGTCGAAAATCAGGACTTTGTTTATTACAACAAAGGGGTTTTGGCAATGTATCAATTGCAAGAATTAATAGGGGAGGACCAAGTAAATAAAGCCTTAAATCGGTTTATTACTGATTGGCGTAGTTATTCTGGAGATATCAAATCACAAACCAATCGTTATACCACTTCAATGGATTTACTCGAATACTTTATAGCGGAGGCACCTGAAAAAATACAAGGAGAGGTTCGGCAACTATTTGAATAGAATTCATCTAATTGTAATATTTAAATTCTGATGTTCTGATAATGTCAACTTTTCTACTAGTAACCGAAAAATTGGGTTGAAGCGCATCATTGTGGATTGATTTTGGTACACCATTTGGGGGTATAACAATGACCAAAATCAAATACCATTAGCGCTATGATAAAAAGATTCTTTGTTTTCCTGTTACTGGTTTGTATTACTTGTACGTTGGATGCGCAAAAGCGAAATTTTAATGAGGGATACATCATTGAAAAAAGTGGGGATACCATTTATGGCCTATTGAAAGACCGTTCCCCAGAGCCTTTTGTGTCGCTATACGATAAAGTGCGATTTAAAAGCGAAGGGAAGTCAAGAACCAAGCGATACGGACCAAATGATATTCTTGGTTATGGGTATGAAGGAAGAAATTATGAGGCAGTACCATTTCGCGAGGAAAGTGATTTTTTAAAGTTTCGGTATTACACTGATAATGACTCTCCAAGGGCATTTTTACGCCTAATAGCGCATTCGGAAAATCTTATGTATTACGAACAGGAATTCGTTCATGACGACAATTCGTATGTAGAATCCGTTCCGTTTTTTTACAGACCAGGTTCAAGAGAAATGCTTAGGGTGACACAGGGTCTTTTCGGTTTTAAAAAGAAAAAATTAAGGGCCTACTTTTTCGATTGTCCCGAACTGCAATTAGAACTCCAGAAAAAGAATACACAACTTAAAACCGTTTGGGACCTTTATGAATTCTGCGAAACGCAATGTTTTGAGTAAGTGTTATAGTTTTCTTTCTTCGAACTGATACTCCAAAAAAGGAATTTGAAAATCAACGACCGTCTTTCTTCTTGCCCAAGGATATTTTGTAGTCATCGAGGGTGCCCTGGACCTTAATGTTTAAGAACTTGGTCTTACGGTTCGGGTCGACTTCTACGATTTCATCAACCTGTTCTTCAGTGGCTACGGAGTCTTTTTTATTTCCGAAGAGTTTTTGCCAAGTGGCCTGACGAACGGTCTTCCATGGGATACGCAGGTAATAGTCAATATTCTGATTGCTATCATGGGTGCCGGAAAGTTCCATATGTCCAAGACTAGACTCTATGGTCATGGCAGGAATGTTGATGGTACCCTTGTCAATGGTCAAACGGTTCTGTAACGTATCGAATCGGATGTTTTGAAGGTTTTTATCGCCCATATAATCCGATAGGGCCAACATAGGGTCGTAGTTCTTGAGTTTACCGTCAAGCACTTTAACGTCCATTTCTAGGGTGGATTGGTCCAAATCGGGCACCAAATCAGGATACACTCTAATCATTCCGCTAATGTTAGAAGTGAGCTTACCCTGTAGGTTTTCAGAAACCAGATGGTCTTGTCCAAAGTTTTCAAACTTGAACAGCAATTTGTCCAAGTCTACATTGGTCATTTTCAAATCGGGCTTCATATAGATGTGTTCCGGGTCACTACCATTAAAATAACCGCTCAATTGAATGTTACCACCTGCAGCATTCATGCTTAGGGTATCCACATAGAGGTAATGGTCTGGCGTAGTTCGCAAATCGGCCTTGATGTTCTGAAGGTCGATACGATGGTATATAAAATGGGCGATATCCGCTTTAAAGCGCATGTTGGTAAATGGCAGTTCGTAGATGTTAAATGCTGCGGCATGCTCGGGAACATCCCCTAAAGTGGCGGTTTTGGTTTGCGTGGAATCGGGTGGACTCAACTCAAAATCGAACAAGGCATCGTAATCAATATAATTGGCTTGAACCGCTATGTAGTTATCCCGTTTTTTTATGGTTTCATCTTCTCCCAAGAAGTAATCCAAATCCACATTAAATGTGGTGGAACCAATTTCTCCATGAAAATCTTTGATTAACAGGTGCTCATTTTCATATTGGATAGTACCCTTAAAGTCATGAAAACGTTGGGGGTGGAGTTCCATCTTGGTATCCAGCTTATCAAGGGTTATGGCCACAGATTGCAGTGCAGAATCGGCATAGTGCATTTTTGAGCTAAAGTGTAGGGCCAGGTCATCAAAAATCTCATGACGGTATTCTTCGGGTACGTAATTTTCACCCTTGTACGAGAAAACATCCTCCAAGCGCAATTTCTTTGAGGTAAGGTTCACATCCAAATCCACATCACCATTGCGTTCGGGTTGCATCCAAAAAGCATAGTCATGTATCAGTCCATCAAAGTGGAAATCACTATCGTCAATATACCCACTGAAGTCTACGATTTTTAAATCTGTATCATCGATAAGTATATCTGAATGAAAGTCGTGCAGTTGATGTGGGTAATGCTTTAATTCGGCGTAAAGACTATCGATAAAGAATTCCCCTCGGGGTAAATAGTTGGATTCCGTAAAATCCTTAGCAGCGGCAACAAAGGAAAGCCCAAGGCTTAGATTTTCGACCTGTTCATCAAAACCGGTTTGTATGGAATCTTGGGCAGAAAATCCCGTCAGTTCAGCGATATCAAGCGATTTGGAAGTAATATCCAAATGGGCGGTTACTGGCGTGGCCGTATGGTGTACAATTGAAGGCAGGTCTGATAGAAATCCATTTATGGAAAGGTCTGAATTGCCCATGATCAAATCGAACTGCTTAAGCGTCGCTTCTTTGCCATTCATAATCAAGTCCACATTTAGGGAGTCGAGGGGAACGGGTAGGTTCTCCGCTTCCAGGTGCAAATCTTCCACTTGCAAAGCTGCAAAGTAGGCCTGGTTCAATTGCTGCAAGGCCATTTGCGGATTGTCAACATCCACGATATCGTGAAAATTCAATTGTACCCGAACGTTTCCCGAAGCGTTTTCTACCTGTTGCAGTTCAAAGAACTCGGCGATAAAATCAAGGTTAAAGTCGGCTTCCAATTGCAAGTCCACTTCAGGGGCCTCAAAATTCTTGACAAAGAGGTTGCCCTTAAATTCACCTTCTTCCAATGAAGCCGTCATATCGGTCACCGAAAATTCCATGGTACTGGCATTGTGCTGGGCACCATTGGTAAAATGGCCCTTAAAGCCCATTTCGTCAATTTTCTTAGCACGGGCCGTATTTTCCAAAAAGGCCTTTCCAGCACCGAATTCAGCATTGATGGCCGGGCTATTGCCTTTATTGGCGGGACCTTTGATACTGGCATTGAAATAGATTTCACCAGCGTTGTTGTATTTCTCTAAAAAGGGAATCACATCGGCAGGGGCAAAGGCGATAAGCATATCAAAATTGGGTTTGGTCCCTTTAATGCTTAGGTCCAAGTCGACATCGTTTTTGGTAGCGATACTACCCTGAATGTCAAAATCACCGTTCTCCATCAGAATACCGGATGGGGCAATGTTCAACACCCCCGTAGCTTCGTTAAAGGCGACATCGGTATGGATTTCAAAGTGTTTTTTACGAATAAAGGTTGTATCGCCATTTTGAATGATGTTGAGTTCAAGCTCTGTATCAATATGGCCTGCGATGATGTTATCTTCAATTTTAAAACCCCCTTTGGCCTCATAGATGAACTTTTCCACATCAGTGTTGGTGGCTTCATCTAGGGTATGAACATCCAGATTTTTTAGGCGGATTCGTTTTAACTGAAAATTGGTGGCCTCAGAACTTTCTTCGGTGGCAGTGACCAATGAATTTTGGAGGTTGGTGGTATTGTCTTCGTGTATCACGATATTAAAAACCCCGTCACGAACCAGTATGGAGTGTATCTCGTAGTTACCTGTGGCCATGTCCCAAAGGTTAAAGCCCACATAAAGGTCATTGACCTCCATAATGACCGGAGCATCATTGGCCTTGGTCTCAAAGATTTTTACATCATACACTTTAATGGAGAGGTCCGGAAAATTACTCCAGAAAGAGACCCGACTTGTACCAACAGTGATTCGTCCCTTATAGGTTTCATTGAGTTTTGCGATTTCGTTTTTAAGGATTTCGGCTTGGTTGCTTTGCACATAGAGTAGGAGACCGCCAAAAGCAAGTAGGGGCACTGCAATCAGTGCTAATAGTAATCGTTTCCAACGCTTTTTAAGTCGCAAAACTGCTGTATATAGTTAAGAAGAAATCTCGATTTTAAAAATAACGAATTGGAAGCTGGTGGTATTGTTTGGTAATAGGTTAATGTCAAGTTCGACCTTAAATCATTCCATTAAATTGAAGTACTTAGTCAGTTTTGGACAATTTTAAAATGGTTTACAAATTAAATCTTTGGGACTTCTAGAATAAATCACTGATTAACCAATAATAAGCCCCACCTTTGCACCTTAATATTTAAACACATAAAATGAGTAAAGGAACAGTAAAGTTCTTCAACGACACCAAAGGTTTTGGTTTCATTAATGAGGAAGGTGCGGATAAAGAGCACTTTGTACATGTTTCTGGATTAATCGACGAAATTCGCGAAGGTGACCACGTTGAGTTTGATTTAGAGCAAGGAAAAAAAGGATTGAATGCAGTTAACGTAAAGGTCATCTAAATTCATAAAACTAATTTCTTTTAAGCCCATCTGTTTTAGGTGGGCTTTTTTGTTTCCAGATTTTCTAATCAAGTCTATATCTCAAAAAATTAATTCCAATTCGATTTCAATTTAATGCAATTTGGAAAAGAACAATTTGGTCAAAAAATAGGCTACGTTTTTAACGCAGTTTTTACGCGCTGCTACGTATGGATTTTATGAATTAAAGAATTTATTGCCAAGGGTTCAAAAATAGTAATGTACTCTCCAGATAATGGTTATAATGACATTGACAAAGTGTTTAATGATAGATGGATGGAAGATCAAGGTTTTTTCGATAATGTTAAGAAAGAAAGTGAAAAACCAATCTATGTCAGATAGACATAATAAAAATCGCTCAGATGAAGTTATATCAGATATTATATCAAATACGGTGGTATTGGCGCAGTTTTACCCATATAAGCATTTGTACTATAATTTATATTATGTCAAATAGATTATTTCGTAATCTGTGGGAACTACTCCTTTTCTGATATTGTGTAGATTTCTATATCCTTTTGTTTTCCACGTAAATTATGAGTTCCTAAAACCGTTGCTTTGAATACTTCTGCAATAGCCAACCTCTCATACAACTCTTTAGAAATCAAAAACTCTTGATTCAATTCCTTGCACAGGCCTTGAATTCGCGCTGATGTATTTAATACATCGCCTGTATACACAATCTCTTTCTTCAACGCGCCAACTTCACCTGTGGTTACTGTTCCCATGTGCATGCCTCCTTTAAATTTTGGTATCGCACCAAAATCTGCCTGGTATTTCGAATGTTTTTGCTCCAAATCGGCCTTCATTTCGAAAAAACAACGAATACAGTTCATATTCGGTAATCCCTTGTGTTTTGGCCAGGTAATCACAATCTCATCCCCAATATACTGGTAGACCTCTCCTCTAGTACGTATTATGGCATCGGCCATATCATCGTAATACCGCTGTAAGAATTCAAAATAGCGGGTATGTCCCAAAGCTTCGGCAATACTTGTAGAATCGTACATGTCCAAAAACAAAAAGATGCGTTCTTCCTGCTTTGGGCTGTGGTATTTTCCGGTAAACAGATTCACCAAGACCAATAACCCCAGATTCTCACTGATGGCAGCGTATACGAAGCAAAGTAACAAACTGAACGATACCTGAATTACGGTACTCCAGAAAGCATAACTGCCCCAAAAAAACGATGCTTTTTCCACCACCGCGGCATCTGTAACGGGTACACCCAACTCCAAACTTGCTGCCACGGGATATGCTAAATATAGAATGGCCGCAAACAAGAACCCATAGAGCAGAAACTTGCCAATTACAGTCTTCCAAAGGCTAAAACGGCGAAATAAACGGTTGACAAATATTAATTCAGTGAAGCCCACAACTAATCCAATCAAAAACGATATTACGCTGGCAAAGACCAAAACTTCTTTGGTAAAGCCCACCGTACCATCAGGAGATGGATTGTCACCCAAAGCCATAGTATCAGACAGGATAAAGACCCAATTGACAAACAGCCAAATGATTCCGAAAGGTAGAATTCGACCCAGGTTCCACCGTAATTTGGGTGATATCATCGCCTTAGTTTTCGTGGTTTTCGATGACCTAAAAATAACGAGATTTTTTAGGGCCAGCGATTCCCTCTAAATACTTGTATAGACAAGGGTTTGCAAGGGAGTTATCCACAATTTTTGGTCATGTCGAAATTCACCACTTTCACAACAATTTTTAAGAGCGCCACTACAAAAAGTTGACTTCCCCTCCCATTTGTTCTTTTTTCACATCATCAACCAGTATCATCCAATCTTTAAATCCCCCAAATGAAACATTTTGTAATCATTGCAATTGTTTCCCAAATCTTTAGCAACCTCTCAGCTCAACAACCTACACCAATTATTGAAGACTTTAGCCTGCAGCATATTCGCACGGGCATGTCGCAAAGTTCTGCCACCCAACTACTGGAAGACCGAAATGGTTTTCTTTGGGTCGGTACGCCTAACGGGCTCAACCGATACGACGGCACTTCTTTTAAAATCTTTGAAAAGACCCTTGATGGCAAAATTGGGCTAACCGATGGCTATGTTGAAAAGCTTTACGAAGATGCAGAAGGCAACCTCTACATTGGTACCAATCAAGGTTTAAACCTCTATCAGAGCGATTTAAACGTGGTTACCCCCTACCCGTTCGTTGCCGAATCACAGTTCTTACAGGGCAAATACTTTGGGGCGATTGCACGACAGGATGATTATTTATGGTTGGGAACCGATAGCGAAGGGGTCTATCGTTACAATATAAAAACGGGTGAAACCAAACAGGTCATTTTTGATGAAATTGTCAAAGGTGGTCCAAGCAACCATTATATAGTAGAGGTATTTCCGGTTTTGCAGGATAAATTACTGATCATTACTCAAGCATCCATATACTTGATTAGTAATGATTTACAGGTGATTACCCAAATCGATGGTCTACAGAACCTGAGCTATGCGATAGAAGCCGATGATTCAGGGTTCTTATTGGGTTCACACGACGGTGAATTGATACAACTTTCCGTATTGGACGATTATTCCTTTAAAACTGAACGTAAAGAAATCAGCAAGGGTGTGAAGATTGCCAGTGTGGCCGAAGATGCCGACCAAAACATTTGGATGGGTACTGAAAATGATGGGTTGTACATTTTAAGTCCCGATTGGAACAACCTAAACCATTACAAATCGTCGGTCAGCAAGCCGAATTCCATTTCGGGGAATTCCATTTGGGTGGTATACCGTGCCAAAAATGGAGTGATGTGGATGGGCCCTTACAAAAATGGCCTCAGCTTTTACGATACCGAATACCGAAAATTTAGGCACCTACAGAAAGACCCTTTTGGTTCCAACTCCCTCAGCAACAATATTGTCAACTGTTTTAAGGAAGATAGTAAGGGCAATTTATGGATTGGTACCGACGGCGGTGGACTCAATTATTGGGACCGTGAAGCCAATACCTATGAGCACTACTCCCTTTCCAACGGAAAATTACATTCCGATGTGGTTCTGACACTTTTTGAAGACGACCAAAAACGCCTATGGGTCGGTTCTTGGGCGAATGGAGTGGCCATATTCGACCCTAAGACCAAAAAATTTGAAACCTGGACTAAGGAGAACTCTTTTTTAGGTTCAAACAACGTTATAGACATACATCAAGACCGTAAAGGCCGCATGTGGTTTGTGACCCTTTTTGGGGGCGTGCATGTATACCATCCCAAAACCGAGAAGTATCGACACGTGAGCCTTCGTTCTGAAAAGGACGGTTCCGAAGCTGCTACCATTGCACGTTTATTGGAAGATGAACAAGGTCAGATATGGGTCGGAACCCAAACCAAAGGTCTGTTTAAAGTTGTTGAGGAAAATAACCGGTTTACCCCTGTGCACTACCATAGCATGCACGAAAAGCGTACCATCAGCAATGATTTTGTAAACACTCTTTTTCAAGACAACGAGGGGCATATTTGGGTTGGAACCCAAGCAGGACTAAACCGTTACCAGCCCTTGACCGATAGGTTCGTGGCCATTACCAAGGCTGAAGGCCTAAAGGACGATGCCATACGTGGTATCATTCAAGATAAGAGTGGATTTTTATGGCTGAGTACCGGTAATGGCATTACCCGTTTCGATTATAAAAACGAAGCCTTTGTGGATTATGATGTGAATGATGGATTGCAAGGCAATGAATTCAATGCGGCGTCCAGTATTCTTACTTCCACTGGCGAACTGGCGTTCGGTGGTAGTGGCGGATTCAATATTTTCACACCAGAGGAAGTAAAACGTCGGCAGACCAAGCCGAATATCTTTATCTCAAAGCTTAAAATCTTTAATAAGGAAGTGCTACCTGGTGATGAATTGAAGGTGTTGACCAACGATATCAGCCAGACAGATTCCATGACCCTAGCTTATAACCTCGATGTGTTGAATTTTGAGTTTCACGCCCTCACCTACCGTCATCCTGAACGCGTAAGCTTTGCGTATTTTCTCGAAAACTTTGAAACGGAATGGAACTACGTTGGTGATGATAAACATGCCACCTATACCAATTTGAGCCCTGGCGAATACATTCTACGCATAAAATCAACCAACTCAGACGGTGTCTGGGTCGATAACGAACGAACCTTGCACCTGACCATTACCCCACCCTTTTGGCAGACCTGGTGGTTCCGTTCGCTATTGATTGGTATGGTGTTGTTCAGCGCTTTTAAAATACACCAATCTCGAGTGACCAAGATGGAGCGTTACCAGGTACGACTGGAAACGGAAATCGCCGCTCGTACCAAAGAACTGCGATTGCAAAAGAAAAAGCTGCTCAAGGCGGCCGATACCCTAACCACCCGTAATGAGGAGATACAGCGCTTTGCGTTTGCGGTATCGCACGATTTAAAGAGTCCATTAAACAGTATTAAGGGTATTGCAAGCCTAATACCCATGGAACTTGATATTGAGGACAAACCTGAATTGAAGGATTACATCAAGTATATCGATGAGACCTGTGATACCATGACCAATCTTATCACCGACATTTCAGAAATTGCCCGATTGGGTAAAATCGAAAACCGAATGGAGGTACTTGACACCAATGAAGTACTAGATTTGGCTTCTAACCTAGTAATGGGACGATTGTTGGAAAACAATACCAGTCTCATCGTAGATGCCGAATTACCCGAAATTTTTGGCGATCACAATCGAATTCTTCAGGTCTTCGAAAACTTGATTGATAATGCCATTAAATTCATGGGAGACCAAAAACTCCCTGTGGTCAAGGTAGAAGCCAAACGCAGGGCACATTACAATGAATTTGCGATTATCGACAACGGTTCCGGTATGGATAAACGGGCCTTGGATAAGCTGTTTACACCCTTTGAACGTTTTGACGGCAGCGTAGAAGGTTCCGGTTTAGGCCTTTACATGGTGCAAAAAATCATTGAATCGCACGGTGGTGATATCTGGGCTACTTCCGAAGGAAAAGGAAAAGGTTCCACTTTTGTGGTACAATTGCCCATCACCATTGACAAGAAAGAATTAAAATCTTCAATCCAAACTCAAGCTACGAAAAGCTAAGGCACACTTACAAGGAGACGGTAACCATGGTTTCGGTCTCCTTTTTTCTTTTCTTGCTCTGTTCTACAAGTTTGTCACCTTTCCAGATACCGTCGGCTATGGTATTACCATCCTTGTCATAGAAAACACCTGAACCCCAACGCTCGTCGTTTTTCCAGTTACCCACGTATTTCTCACCATTCGGCCAGTAGTAGGTACCTTCACCATTACGTTTGTCGTTGGCATATTCCCCTTCGTAGTACTGTCCATCTGCCCAATAGAAGGTACCGTGACCATGACGAAGGTTATCGCGCCATTCACCTTTGTAACGGCTACCTGAATTTAAAATGGCGATGCCAAAACCATTGGCCATGCCATGTTTTACTCCACCTACATAATGAAGCTGGTTGCCTTTTGCAGTTGAGAACGTCAAGTACTCACCAAAGGACTTCTGTTGCATTTGCTTACGAATGCGTGATAATTGCAATTTGGTCTTTTCAAGCGCAAACCGCAAAGAATCTTGCTTTTGTAGCAAATCGGGGGATATGGTATTTGTAACACTAATTTCTTCAGCTTCCTCTGTATTTGATGCAATTGCAGCCTGCTGTACGTTCAAACGCATTAATTTTTCTGCAACTGCCATTCGCCATGCCAATTGTTGGTTGACATCACCTTCATTTTGAAATTTCGCCTGATAGGCCAACAATGCCGCTGTGTAATCTTCGCCATCAACCAACATCGAATCGATCTGACTCAAATTGTCTTGTGTTGACATCGCATTAGTGAGGCTCAATTCTTTTTGCTGCTGCAATTCAAGCTGTTCTTGTAAGGCGTTTACCTTTAACAGCGTGAACAAAAGAAAGCCTACCAAAAGGCTAACAGCCAGGTAAAGGACTAAATTGCGTTGCTTCTTGTTCATTTAAGGTGTGCTTTGTTGTATAGGGCATATACGGTGCTAATCGTCCAAATGGATTGCAGGTAACTTATTTTTAACCTTTCTAATGTCTGGAGAGAAGTAACAATGCAGCCGAATTGTCCAATTCTGCTTGAATTCACCCGGGTTTGCCAAGGTTTGTCCGTGAGAGTACATCGCACCGGCAGCAAAGGTCAATCGCGGGTTAACAATGTAACCTAAGGTTGTCGTCAATCGCAAATCTTCCATAACGCTCCCAACTACGGCCTTGCCACTTTGCATGATCAATTCCGACTCGGGGGAAACATAAAGCGTTTTCGGTTCCAGTTTGTGACTGTTCAGGGGAATCTTGGCTCGAAACATATAGCGCCAGCGATTTCTGAAGATGTATTCGGAATTCTCTTCAAAACCTTGTGTCCAGCGATGTTCTATTCTAATACGATGGTAAATCATGGCTGAATAAACCGGTTGCGCAAATTGGTACTGGTGCCAAATACGAAATTCTGGGACCACATTACGGTCCATCGAATCTTCGTCCGTATTGAAATTAATACGTAGCACGCCCCCTAAACTAAAGTTGATACGTTTGTTGTAGATGTAGCCGATGGCGTGTCGGTTATACATTTGGCCTACCTGACCAAAAAATGGGGTAGCTTCGGTCTCCTCCAATCGCAAATGTGTTTGGGCATCCCAAAACAATCGTTTTGAAATACGAATCTTGCCATAGGTATTGAACCAAATACGTGTCTTTGGATCTTTAAATTCTGATTCTGCTGGCAACACCTCCCCTTCTTGAGCCATGGTTGGGGTCAATGGAACCATTAACAGCAAAATTATGATGTATGGAAACAGCCCTTTCATCTACTCGTCTTTTGGTAATTGATAAAGGCCGAACAGTTCAATGACCGTTTCTGCATTCTTTTCACGTCTGAGCTTTCGCTCCAGTTTTGAGGTATCCTCGTCGCGTAAGCCCAATACCTTCTCGTACGCGGAATCCAATAATTGTTTGATGTTTCCAACTTGGGAACAGACTTCTTCTTGGGTTAAGGTATCCAAAACATAAGGAAGCAAAACATTTTCATATGCCGATGTTATACGCTTTTTGATGTCTTCCTTCATTATGGTGGCCATAAAGGGGTTCCAGACATCGTCTTGATAGGCATTTTTGATTTCTTGGCTTCGTTGTGGCAATTGGAGCAAGACATCGGTCAAGGTGTGCAGGTCATTTAAACAAGCGACTACCTGTCTGGCCTGTTCCAATCGAGCATCTTTGTTCTTTAGCTTAGCGTATTCGGCCAGTTGCAATTCCCCATTTTCAATCAATGCAGCGATACCCTTCTTGTAAATTTCAGGTAGTTCGGTAGCTGCCTCGAGACGTTGTTTTAGACTATCAGAAAGCGAAACCATTTCGTTTTCCAACTGAATAAGCTCCTCTTGGTCCTCAACATTGGATATTTTTCGTGACAAGCGTGTACCAATATCGGTAAGACATAAGGATGCATATTCCGTCATTTGCGTAACCGATTGCCAAAAATCACCTTCAAAACTGAAGGTATCGGCATTTGGTCCTGAATAGGAACTCCCCTGCCCTGCAATATTTAATGTGGTGCTGGGTAATCCATCAGGAAATAGTTTTGTTAGCAAAACCTCCCTATTTAGAAATGACAGCACCCCTTCGGACTGGGATTCGGCAATTCTATTCAATGGTACAATAAAAGACCGCCCCAATGCCTCCAAATTTCTGGTTAGCGCTGCAACTTCAGCATCAGAGCGTTTTAATAGGTTCAGCTGTGAGTTGTCAATAAGCGCCTTGTATTCTTTGAAGGATTTTTCGATTTTATCCGCAACGGATTCAGCCTTTGAAGTTTCCAATGAGTCCATCGGAAAATAAGGAACGTCAACCATCATATTGGGTTCAAAAGAGGCCTCTCCAAGAAGGTTCAATAACGTATTGATTTTTTTGTAGTAGGCTGCATTTTCTACAAGCAAAGCCATGGTGTTGCTTGTAAAAGGTTCACTATCTTCTTTGGCCGCATTGAGAATGTTCAGGTATTCTTTGTTGAGTGCGATTTGTGTCTTTCTATTATTAGGAATTTTAGGAAAGCGATAAACTTGGGAACTATCTTCATCTTCTTTTTCAATTCTGGAAAGTGCCCCTGAGTTGAAAATCCAATTTTCTGTTGATTCTACTGAGGTGCCCAAACACGACCAGCTATCATGGGCTTTTCCATTTCTTAGAAACCGACCCAATAAGGTCAATTCTTCGTTCTCAATTCGAAAGCTTTGCTGGGGCAAGCCGTTTTCAAAGGTTATACTGCTTCTGAAAAGTGTTTTATGGGTTTCGGAATCCTTGATTTCTTGCTCCGTAAAGACCCATTCACCATCAGGTTTGCCGTTTTTTAAGTTACCACCAGCTTCCAATTGAATACCACTAACGCTTACGCGGTATTCGAATCCGACCAATTCTGATTTTTCTCCAGATTTGAATTCCCCAAATTGGAACTTCCAATAACCATTTGGAACACCATTTTCAAAGGAACCCAATATGCCGAAGAACGCATCGGTTTTGTTTAAGGCAGTACCAGGATTGGCTCGTTGAAACTGAAAGGGACCGTGTAGGATAGTATCCCCTTCGATAAGCTTGTAATTGAAATTTGCGGTGCCCGTGTAGCCATCGACCGTATAGGTGCCGTTGTAACGTTTTACGTTTTGGGCATCTAACCGAAAAACAGTAAAAAAAAGCAGCAGCCAAACCATAAAATTCGGCCCTGTGGGTTTTATGTTCAAGGTCATTTCTTCGTTCTCGTAATGAAATAAGTTTTAAGCAACTTACCGCCCAAAGGTATACGGTAATACGAGTAAATTAGACGTTGGTGTTCTATTTTTTAAGGAATATAAAAATTGACCGCCTAAAATTTTCACATTTAGGGCTCAGGCTATCAATTGATTACCAAAATGCAAGCGGCTTAAAATAATTTGGAGGTATCCTTAGTTGAAATTCCCGGCCACTGCATCATCCTCATAGGTAATTCGGTAAATGGCATCACCAAAATCGTCAGAAATCAGCATGGAACCATCATCAAGAACCAACATATCAACCGGCCTACCCCATCGTTCTTGGGTGTCGTGGTTCAACCAGCCTTCAATAAAGGGTTCGTAGCTTACGATTTTGTCATCTTCGAGCTTCAACATCATAATGCGATAGCCCGATTTCTTGGAGCGGTTCCACGAGCCATGTTCCGCCACAAAAACGTAGTCTTTGTATTTGCTAGGGAACATATCGCCACGATAAAACTTCACACCCAGTGGTGCAACGTGTGCATCCAAAGGTTTTGCAGGAGCTACAAAGTCATCACAAGGTCTTAAATTCCCAAATTCCGGGTCTTTGACCGTACCACCATGACAAAAGGGATAACCAAAATGCTGACCGATTTCTGAGGCTCTGTTCAATTCACAAGGAGGAATATCATCCCCCATCATATCACGACCATTATCGGTAAACCAAAGTTCTTTGGTCTCAGGATGCCAGGTGAAACCAACCGTATTTCGCACTCCATGGGCAAAGATTTCTCTATCACTGCCATCAGGATTCATTCGGGTAATCGTAGCATAACGCTCATCAACCGTAGTACTATCGCAGATGTTACATGGTGCACCAACCGGTACATATAATTTGTCATCAGGACCAAAGGCAATATACTTCCAGCCATGGTGAAATTTATCTGGGTAATCATCATAGACCACAGCGGGTTCAGGGGTTTCATCAAGATTTTCCTCTATTCCATCAAATCGCAACAGACGATCTACTTCTGCAACAAACAAAGCACCTTTTCGAAACGCCAATCCATTTGGTACGTTCATGCCAGTATCCAAAACAACGATTCTATCAGCCCTGTAGTCTTTATCCTTGTCAGGAAGGGCATACAAGGTGCCTTCGGTACGTGTACCCACGAAAAGCGTTCCGTCATCACCCATTGCCATGGATCGCGCGCCATCAAGGCCATCAACAAAAACATCAACCTTAAATCCTTTAGGGAGTATTAAACTATCTAAGGGTAAATCACCACTATAAGGTGCCACGATCTGCATTTCTTTTTCTTCAGTTGCCTTTTTATCCTTGCAAGAAGCAACAACTAAAACGACCATGATTAAGGCCAATACTTGAAAAAAGGTTTTCATTGAAATAGTTCTTTCAACGAAAATACTAAGAACTGGTTGAAAAAATCCAACGATATCTTAATCGAAAATCGTTTCTGCGGTATCCTTTGATTTTGAGTTGTCTCTAACACTACCCGAATAGCCAATTGGAAAACGGTGCGAACTGTTGACCGTTACATATGATTTTTTATTGGGAAAAACATCCATGGTAACTTGATAGGATTCTGTGCCATCAAGACCAGTAAATGCTACTAGGATACCTGTATTCTTTGCATTAGGTTTAATGATCAGGTCTTCAGGTAACCCCTTAAACTGTATTCCAACATTTTGGTTACCATAGGTGCCGCCCATTTGACGTTCTCCGAAATATGGCAAATAGGTATTTATGCTGTCATTTTCGAACGTAATGAAATTGGTGTTTCCTAATAGGTCTATTCTTCCTGCATTGCTATTGGGCATTAAAAGTCCTGCATTGCTCACCGCCACCATGCCATTGGACATTCGCGGAAAGGCCCATTGTGCCTCGAAAGTAAAGTCACCAGATCTTACAAAACCTTCCAATTCCATCATTTGCTCGGCTGTTATTGCTTTTTTAGAACCTGCGCATGAGGTTAGTGCTACAACCAATACAACCAAAATCGCTCGCATCATCCTTTTTCTTTTTAAGTTACACCTTTTCAATGTTTTATCAAAAATGATACCAACAAAAAAACCCTTTCCAAAACGAATTGGAAAGGGCCGATTGTCTATTTATGGTATTGTATTATAAATCGATTTCTTCAGTCGCTCCGTTAGGATAAATAACCGTAGCCTTGTTGTCGCAGGTACCATCACCAAAATCAACATCAATGGCCAATCCATTTTTACTAATGTCCAATACGCCAGAAGACCAATATTCACAATTCAATTGTTTGGAAACACTACCTGAAATTCCGTAAGTATTTCCATCTAGGGTTACCGTCCATTCCCCTGAAAGGTTGAATAAAGTATCCTGCCCTTCTTCAAATAAAATCGCAAAAGTTTTTGTGCCGCTTTCAGTCAATGTACTGCCATCAGCCAATTCTACTGATATATTACTGGTTACTGAAAAGGACAACGCACTTTCGGGATCTTCAGCATTGAACTCATAGGTTCGCGTACCCACAATTCGAATATCTCCAACATAGAAATCAGTAAATGATGCCGTATATGCCACCGATTGCTCAGAAGCACTGTAGGTTACCACTAAAGTTCCATTAACGTTTTCAGTACCATTCAATACGCAATTGTTGAATGTTGCGGTAAAACCATTGTCGGTGTATTCCGCGCTATAGCACTCATTTTTACTACTCTTTAACGTTCCACCGGCTTGATTGTACAAATCAGTTAGCGCAGTATCAACAACAGAAATAACATCTTCGGTTTCCAATAAGGATTGGACCTCGGCCTGGGATAATTGCGCCTCATTTTCTCCATTGACTACTACATCCTCGTCTTCCGAACAAGAAGTGAAAATCAAAGAACTGACCAATAATGCCGAACCTAAAATTGCCTTAGTAAGTTTCATCGTTTGATTTAAGATTTAAAGGGTTTGTGCTTAGGCAACGCTATAGACAATTGATTAGTGTCTTATTTACCTTGAAATCGATGAAATTCAATGTTAATTACCAGAATAACCGGGTCCTTTGACAAATTTCCCAGGCATTGCCCCGGTATGTTCTCCATTTTTAAGTACCTGTTCGCCATTGACGAACACATGAACAATGCCATCGGCATATTGATGTGGTTCTGTAAAAGTGGCATTGTCATTGACAGTAGCCGGATCAAAAATGGTGATGTCAGCAAAATTACCAACAGCTAGCCTACCCCTTTTCTTTAGCTTTAAGTTGTCTGCTGGTAAAGAAGTCAATTTTCGAATACCCTCTTCTAGGGATATTACGCCTTCATCCCTAGAAAATTTGCCAAGCACCCTAATGAATGACCCGTAAGACCTTGGGTGGGTACTTTGTTTAATGAAAACACCTTCGTTGGTATATGAACCAGCATCTGAACAAAAGCTGACCCAAGGGATGGCAACTTTCTTTTTGATATTCTCCTCGGACATTGAAAAATAGACAACCTGAATTCTACTTTGGTCTTTTAGTAAAAGATCCACTAAGGTTTCTTCAGGACTCTTGCCCCATTCTTCAGCTACCTCATTCAAATACTTGCCTACATATTTTCGTAATTCTTGAGAACGGAAACCAACCAATAAAATAGTTTCCGGTGTATTTCTGAATTCCAATTCTTCAATGGCCTTTTTGCGGTTTTCCGAATCTGCCAAACGTTCCAACATGGCTGAGATTCCATTTTCTCGTGCCCAATCAGGCAATTGCACGTGTAAACCAGTTGAACTGGCATTGTAAGTATAAATATCTGCAGTGATAGGCAATCCTTTTGCCCGAGCATTTTCAATTTTTGTAATTGCAGTATCCAGCTTCCGCCAATTTTGAGGAGCAGAGGCTTTTAAATGATAGACTTCTGAACGAATATTGGCTTCTGTAGCTATTTGTATCAGTTCGTCAATACTTTCCAAAAGTTGGTCACCTTCATTTCTAATGTGTGAGATGTACATCCCGTCATACGCTGAAGCCACCTTTGCCAATTCAATCAATTCTTCGGCATCAGCATACATACTTGGTGCATATAATAAAGCACTCGAAATACCTACGGCACCCTCTTGCATGGCTTGTTTTGTAAGCTCTTTCATTTGGTTCATTTCATCGGCAGTAGCAGGTCTATTTTCAAAACCTATAACATGGGTTCTTAATGTTCCGTTACCCACAAAGGAGGCCACATTTGTTGAGACTCCCTTATCTTCTAGATACTGCAGGTATTCACCTAGGGTATTCCATTTTACATCGAACTTTATATCACCTTGGTTTTCTTGCATATTCTTTTTCATTTCGGCATTTAAAGGACCCATTGAACGGCCCTCTCCCATAACTTCCAAGGTCACTCCTTGACGTATATCACTTTGGGAACGACCATCTTCAAGTAAGGATACATTTGCCCAACTCAACATATTAATGAATCCTGGAGCCGTGGCAAGTCCATCAAGTGCAATTACGATATCACCTTGTAATGAATTTGGTTCCCCGATATGGGCAATAGTGTCTTTATTAATTCCGAAGTCGGCCAAATATGGTTCACCCCCGTCGCCATCATAAATCAAACCGTTTTGAAGTACAGTTTCAAAGCGTTCTGCGGGTTGACAAGCAAAAATTAAAAGAAGGATTACGGAAAGTGAAAGCGATTTCATAAGGAATAGTTTTCACCTAAGGTATTATATTTCAGGCAAATGTCTTACTTCAATTGCCCTCAAACCATTGCTTAAAGTCTGCAACCCTCTCACGACTTACTATAATCTCACGATTGAAGGAATTCTTAAGACTTAACTTTAATCTTCGATTTGAATAAACCACAACATCCACAATTGCCGGCAAGGAAACCAAATAGCTTCGGTTTACCCTGAAAAAGTCTTTTGGGTCCAAGAGTTCTTTTAAGGTGTCAATTGTATATTCAACAGGATATTCCTTCCCTTCTAATGTTACCAAACAAACGTCCCTACCCTCTGCATAAAAGGCTGAAATATCATTAGTTAAAATGGACCGTAAATGATTTCCAATGCGAATCAAAAACCGGTCTTTAAAAGTTTTTTTTGATAATTCGTTGATTATTGGTGTTATAGCTTTTGCATTTGAGAACTGTTGCTCCAAAGTCTTTAATTTCTCCAAAGACCTAGATAAGTCGGTAAACGTAATTGGTTTCAATAAATAATCGATACTGTTTACTTTAAAAGCATCAATTGCATACTCATCGAAAGCCGTTGTAAAAATGACTGGTTTGTTAATGGAAACGGAACTAAAAATTTGAAAGCTCAGTCCATCAATTAATTGCACATCCATAAAATAGAGGTCAACGTTACCATTGTTATCCTTTATCCAAGAAATCGCGGTTTCCAAAGAATTGAGGACGGTTAGCACTGTAATGGAACTATCGTATTTGCCAAGATATCTTTTGAGCTTTTCTGCAGCCAAAGGTTCGTCTTCAATTATTGCTACGTTCATCTAAATTTAGTTTTGGTAGTGCAATTATTCTCATGGTTCCATCCATATGTATTGAAATGGGTTTCTCAGTATAGTAGCTATAGCTTTTAGAAAGGTCTTTGATGGAATACTGGTTAAATGACAATTGCAATTTTTCTTCCGGTTTGTAGGATATGGTAAGCATCTCCCCTACTTCATCAAATTTAATCGAGAGCTTCTGTTTCTCAGAGACAATCGTAGATCGCACGATATTTTGGATAAGAACTAAAATGGTGGTTGGCAATACTTGAAATCCACTTTTAACTAAATTCTCAAGTTCAACTTTTCTATAGGGCAGGTGATTGAATAACCGAATTAAATGTTTTGCCACGGTCATTTCTTCATTTATGGTGACCACCTCTTGTTTTCTTTTGGAAAGCATATAACGATACACTTCTGAAAACCGGTCTGAAAGTTCCTCTGCCCTATCTGGATTTGACTTCATTTCTACCAACATGGCCTCCAGGCTTTCAAACAATAAGCTAGGATTGATTCCTTTTACATAATGGTTGAATGCATGGTCTACTTCGTTTAGAGCGAGTTCTTCACGCTTAATTTTTGAAGTATTTCTCCGATATAAAAAATAATGTCCGAAATAAAGCACAACATAAAGCAGCGTTATGAAGGAAAAAATACTATTGAAGATTAAGAGCTCCCTGAAATTGGGTTCGTAAAAAAGAACTTTTGAGAAGTACAGATATACAGCCCCAGTAACCAAAACTACGGTCAGTATTAAAGAGACCATCAATTGTAGGACCACCCGTAGAAAAGGTCGATTTTCTAAATCAAATCGTCCAAAGATTAACAAGCTTAGTCTCAAAAACTCCTGACTCAAATACGCCAATGCAATACAAACGAATAGTTCCTGACTTAGAAAATCTTCATTAATGGATAGAACCGAATCGTTTATCAATAGTAATAGCAAATACACTAACGTACCACTAAAAAGTGGTCCGAACAGGCGAAACCATGGATTATGTACGAAGAGCCTATTCATTCGTTAACATAGGTAATAGTACGTTGAATTGGGAATCATTCTGTATGGTAATTCCCTTTTTTGCTAAAATTTTATAGCGTTTATCTATATTTTTTAATCCAATGCCAGTCGTTTTTTTGGCAATCGATGTTGCTGCTTTGGTATTAGATACAGACAATGTTGATTCGTATCCTTTTATCTGGATTAATATTGGGTTCTCCACACTTAGCTTGTTGTGTTTTATTGCGTTTTCAACCAATAATTGTAAGGTCAAAGGTGGTATTTTACTAGAAAGATGCTTATCATTTAAATCATACTTTAGTTCAAACATTCCATTAAAACGAGTCTTCAGAAGAAATGAATACGACTCTAAAAAGTCCAATTCTTGTTTCAGTGAAATCAAGGAACTTCTGCAATTTTCCAAGGTATATTGATACGAGTTCGCCATTGACCGAATAAAGCTTTCTGCTTTTTCAACATCATCATGAAACAGAAAAGAAAGTGAATTGATACAGTTGAAAAGAAAGTGAGGGCTTAATTGTGATTTTAAAGTTTCCAATTGAAGTTCAGCTTGCTTACGTTCCGTTTTGAGTTCAGCAACTTGATTGCGTGCAAATTGGTTGTATGAGAAAAAAGCAAAATAAATAATGTTGTAAATGATGGCAGCACAGAAAAGTAAAATTCCCAATTTAAGTCCGGTTTCTAGGGAAATGGCCTCAAAAAAACCGTTACCTCGAACCAGCCAAGTTCCTAACCAAATCAAGGTAAATCCGATAGCTGTGTGAAATAATATACCCAATAGTAATCGAAAACCTGTATACGACTTCCAGTCAAAGACCGAATTGAGTGGTTTGTTGGAGTGAAATATGCTATAGCTCACCAGAACACCTAAAAGCCCGCTCATTAGTAAATCCACATTATGTAATTCCTTTTGAAAATTGATAAATCCAAAGGTTAATACACCTAATATGAATCCAATAAATAGCAGGCCCAGGTGCTTTCGCATGGTTGGTTGGTAAAATAGTTGTCGTAACTGAATTGCCATACCACCAATTTAGCAATTAGTTTGCCTTGGTGGTATTGTTATTTCTTAGCGGTTTATCTCAATGCTTTTAATGTTCTGCCCAAATGAGCGTCTGAGGATATGGCGTCACTCGAATCGTGATAGGCATCCAAAACCCGTTCTGACTTTCCTCTGACCATTGGTGCAAAAGCGATAAGGATTTCAGCATGATGGTGATCTGAGTTTATATTTTTAGTGGTTTCTAAAATTGAAATAAGGTCATTGTCCGAATACGAATGACGTGCCAGTGCTTTGAATACTTCAGCTTTATGGTGATCCGAATTAACCGATTGTAAGGCCGAAAGAAATGAATCCATAACACCCTTAACATCTTGTTCTTGGACAACTTTTTTAAGTACGGTCGCTTGGTGCATATCTGATGATATATTTTGTTTCACCTGCTTTAACAAATGGGCCAAGGCTTCATCATTTAAGTTATTGCGCAATAGCTCATTGAACACACTGGCCATATGATGATCGGAATTGATATTATCCATCGATGAAATCAAGGTATGGTATGAACTTGATGATAGTTCTTTGCTGGATAAAGCCCTTTTTAATACGTTGGCCTTGTGGTGATCAGAGTTAATCGAATTGGCGGTGGCTATCAATAGTTTTGTGTTTTCAGCATTCAAGGTTCTACTATTCAAAACTTTAGTTAACACACTGGCCTTATGGTGATCTGAATTTATATCATCTGTAATTTGAAAAAGTGCCTTCATTTGATTGTCTGAAATAGCCCTATCTTCTATTGAACGTTTCAAAACTTCGGCTTTGTGATGGTCTGAATTGATCTTACCTGTAGTTTCAATATATGAGGCCGTTACCGCTTCAGAAGTCAAAAACGCCCTTGAACTGTGTTTCAAGATTTCAGCCTTATGGTGATCAGAGTCGATATCGGCTACCCGCTTGAGGGCTCCAATCAATCCGCGTTCATCTAATTTTTTTTCCAGCAATAATTTCAAATACCTTGATTTGACATGATCGCTTGAAATTTCATCCACAAATTTTAAAACAGGATAATATCCTTCTTTTTTATAAATCCGATCTACTCTTTTTTCTGCCCCGAGTGTTGTCGTTCGGACGACCTCGAACAAAACTTCAGAAAGCCATTTTTTACCTTCTGGATCAAAGCTTTGTTGGGAACCTCCGGTGTAATATTTTTTAATTAGCCCACCGGAACCATTGGGTTCAATAAATACTTTTCTACGACTACCGAAAGCAGTTTTTTTAATTTCGAAATATCCTCCCCTAGAGATTGAGACGATATCTGAATCGTCGTTGGCAAGTTCAATTTCACCCTTGTATTCAATGGCAAAATTATTACCCAATCCATTTTTTATAGAGATTGTGGTCTTGCCATTACTATTGATATTGACCGAAGTACTTCGGCGTTGGGCATTTGAGTCAGATGGAATTAGAAAAACTGCTAGAACGATGAGTTTTACTAAAAAGGAAATGATAATTTTTGATGCTTGTGACATGATTGTTCGTTTTTTAAAATAAACGTCCACTTCGGTCAAAGTGGACGTTTTGATGATTGATTGTTCACTTTTTGATTGATGATGGCACAAATATCATCAGCAAGGGTCTTCAAAAAAAATCGGATGTAATGGACTGTACATTTAATGTAGTGAAATGTACAAGAATGAACCATCTGTTTGCTATTCAGTCAATTTAGCAATGGAAGTAATGACCAATTTTCGAAATTCCACTTCTGCCCCTTCAGCTTGCAAGGCAATTTTTCCTTCAGAAACCGTGGCATTATAACCATAATTGACCACGGTACCATTAACCCAAACTTTAACTTGGTCTTCAAAACATTCAATTGTCATTGAATTCCATTTGCCCAATGGCCTTTCTGAATCATCTGTTCGGTTTTTAATGCGTCTATTTGTTCCTTCAGTAATACCCCATTCTTCTTTTGGTCCTCGCTGTTGAACCATATTATCAACTTCAATATCTTCAACAATTACCCAAAAATCGCCAGCGTTTTGGTGTTCCATTTGAACCTCAAGTGATTTTGGAAACATCTTGTATAAAGCCCTTGGCGTCGATGCGTGTACCAATACACCACAATTTCCAGGTTCTCCTGGAAATCGATATTCAACTTCAAGGCGATAGTTCTTATAGATGGAATCGGTCACTAGATGCCCCCTTGGTTCGCCAAGTGAGACCAACATGCCATCCCTTACAATAAAGGATTCTGGAGCATTGGGTATGGAATCTTTCATCGGTACATCCATTGACCAACCATTCAAGTCTTTTCCATTAAACAATGATTTTGAATCTTCAGCACAAGACGATAGGAAGATTAAGAGAACTAAGGTTAGGCTAATTCTTATCATTTTTTAAATCGATTTAAGATTGTTAGTCTCTTTTTGGTATTTATAAAGTAAACTCCCGTCAGCAGTATTATTGCGGCCACCACAGATTGCGCAGTAATTTGTTCATTTAGAAAATACCAGCCAAGAATCATGGCTACTATTGGGTTTACGTACGTATTTGTTGCTACTTTTTCTGGTGAAACCATTTTAAGGAGATAGTTAAATGAAGTAAAAGCGACAATACTGCCAAAAATGACCAACAAGAGCATTGACCATTGGGTTTTAGTGGACCAATCATTAACAAATGACCATTCCTCTCCAAAAACCAAACTAAATAACCCTAGCATGATACCTCCTGTAAACATCTGATAACCGGTATTGACAAAATAATTTTTTGGCATATCGGCTTTGCCTATGTACAGGCTACCATAGCCCCATGAAAGCATCGCTGCGAAAATCATAAGCATTCCCACCAAAGAGTTCTCTTGTGCCAAGATGTTTTTCTGACTTACCAAAAGATAAATCCCAAGCATACCCAAAATGATACCAAAAATCGACATGGGTTGAATCTTTTTACCTTGTAAAGCCCACATCATTAATAGAATAACAAGTGGTTGTGCTGAAATCTGTAATGCGGCAAAATTACTATCAACGAACTTCAAGGCCCAAACCACAATCCCATTACCAAAACTTAGAAAAAGAAATCCTGCTATAATGGTATTTCTTAGCTGATGTTTTGTAATTGAAATAGATTTTCCAGAGAGTTTCGCAATGCCGAAAATTAAAAGGCCAGCAGTTATAAATCGTATGCCTGCCAAGAAAAATGGTGGTATTTCGGCTACTGCAATCTTATTCAGCAAATAAGTTGATCCCCATATGACATAAATGGAAAAAAAAGCGAGTATGACAAACAGGGTTTGGTTAGATTTTTTTTCCATCGTTTTGAATCAGCTAATCTAATTGCAAAGAAAAGAACATCCACAAGAATGAATCATTTTTATCTAAGCAAATGACCATTTCTGTAGATGTTCAATCTATTCGTTACATTTTAATTTTCTATGGCTGGAGCACCTGCAACTTTTAATGACCGCTCCAATTTCGGCATCGACTGTGTCATAATTTCTGTCAAACCAGATTTCACGTTCGCCAATTGTGATACGGCTCGCTCAAAAGCCTTTGTTTGGTTGCCGGTTGGTCCATAGGTATTCATTAAGGCTACAATACCAACAAAACTACCATCGCCAGGCGTTGGTGGGTTTCGTTCACCGATTTCGTTCTTGGCAGCATTACCGTTCATGATTTCGTCGATTTTATTCAGTTCTTTTTCTAAGGAAGTTAATTCTTTGAACAATGATTCTGTTGGATTGGTAGCTTGCGCAAAAGCCCTTTTCATCGCTCCAATTCGTTTTTGACCTTTTTCAAGAGCTGAATTTGCCAAGAGTAAGTCTTGTCTGAACTCTTGGTAAGAACTTCTAAAAGCATCGATAGTTTCCGTTGATTTGGAAGGTAATGCTCCTTCTTTCAACCGTTCTACCTTTATATCAATAGGCTCTGCCAGCTGTTTCATTGCACCATCTTCAACTAGGTACAAGGTTCCTGTGTAGTTGCCAGGTAATGCCTTGAAGGGGGCTCCAAATCCTCCAACCGACTCATTTGGTCTTGGTGCTTTCAACGGAATACCTGTTCTGTTTGCATAGGACAAATCCCAGTTAATTCGGTTAAAACCTTTTTTATTGGTCGCATCAATCATATTCACCACTTCACCATTTGAATCTTTAATCATCATTTTCAATACAGGTGCTGGAATATTCTTTTCGCTGGCCAAAGCTGACCAACCCGGGAAAGGAATTGAAGTGTTCTCCTTATTAAGTTCTTTCTCTTTCTTGGTTCTTTTGGCTTTTGCCGACTCGTACTTTTCTGGTAAATAGTACGAAATCATGGCGCCATAAGGCGGGTTGTCGGCCTTATAAGTATTGTCACCTTGTCCGTACATGCCTGCAATAGGAATATACCAATATGCCGTTCTTGGTTGAAACAGTTGCACTGCTGTTGATTTTGAAGAATCGTATTCGCGGATTGGAGAAATATCGTCAAGAACAAAATACCCACGTCCAAAAGACGCAGCTACCAAATCGTTTTCCCTTCTTTGAATGGTAATATCACGGAAAGAAATCGTTGGCACGCCGCCTTTTAATTTCTGCCAATTTACACCACCGTTTTTTGTGAAATAGATACCAAATTCAGTTGCCGCAAACAACAAGTTCTTATCCTTATGGTCCTGTACAATTCGCCAGGTCAATAACTTATTCGGGAGATTGCCATTGATTTTGCTCCAGGTTCTACCTTTATCGCTACTTTTTAGGATAAATGGTCTGTAATCACCCTCTTTATGGTTGTCCAAGACCAAGTAAACCGAATTGGCATCGTACAAATCGGCCCTGACATCATTTACAAAAGCGCGACTAGGGACATCTTTAATTGAACCAAGCATTATTTTACGCCAGTTGGCACCTCCATCTTCAGAAACCTGTAGAATGCCATCATCAGTGCCAGCATACAATAATCCTTCTTGAACAGGAGATTCTGACAAGGAGGTTATGGTGTTGTATTCGCTCATCGCTCCTACATCCCAGGGATTGTCCCAACTTTGCTGCCTACCCAATATTGGTAAGGTTATCCGTTCTTCGTTACGGGTTAAATCGGGCGATATTGCAGTCCAGTCATCACCCCTATTTTCTGATTTCCAAACGCGGTAGGATGCAAAATATAGTCGTGTTGGATTATGAGGACTGACCAAAATTGGTGCATCCCAATTAAAGCGTTCATGTGGGTCACCCGTGGCCGGTTGTGGTTGAATAAAGACGGTCTCCATTGTCGTCTGGTCGATTCGCCATAACCACCCTTGCTGAAACTCACCATAGGTAATATCAGGATTACCCGGTTCCGTTGCTGATTGGTGGCCGTCTGCCCCGAGGGTGATCCACCAATCTTGGTTTAAAATGCCATCTTCACGTAAAGTTCTTGATGGCCCACCATGAGATCCATTGTCTTGCGTTCCGCCATAGATATTATAAAATGGTTTGGAATCGTCAACTGCAACTTTATAATACTGAGTAACTGGTAGATTTGCGAAATAATGCCACGTCTTGGTCAAATCATATGACTCGTATAAACCCCCATCCGTGCCAAAAAGGACATAGTTCGGGTCATTCGATTTAAAAGCCATTGCGTGACTATCTACATGTTTGTTCTCTTCGTTCATGAACGAAAAGTTCTTACCATGGTCATCAGAAACCTGAACATAATTGCTCATTAAATACAGTTTTCCTTCTTGGTGTGGAGAAGCATATAACTCTTGATAATAGTGAGGACCAGTACCTCCTGAGACCGCATCAGATTGCTTGGACCAAGCTGTCCCGCCATTTTTAGAAATGTATAAGCCCCCTTTTGTTCTATCCAATTCAATAGCTGCATAAATCGTCTCTGAATCAAAAGGTGAAAGTGCTAGTCCTATTTTACCAAGATTTGATTTTGGGATACCATTGCTAAGTTTGGTCCATGTTTTACCGCCATCAATGGATTTGTGGATACCAGAACCTGGACCACCACCCATGTAGGCAGCTACGGTTCGATGTCTATCCCATGTAGCCGCGAATAGTACTTCTGGATCATCAGGATTCATGACCATATCGGTAACCCCTGTCCATTCTCCATTACCCAAGGTTCGAGTCCAAGTTTTACCGCCATCTTCTGAACGATAAAACCCTCGTTCTCCACCTTTACTCCATAAAGGGCCTTGAGACGCTACATAGATTTTATTTGAATTATCAGGATGGACTATGATTTTTGAAAGATGCTCAGAGTTTTTTAAACCCATATGCTTCCAGGTTTTACCATCATCATGACTGACATATATTCCATCTCCAAAACCGACATGGCGACCACCGACATTTTCTCCGGTACCCACCCAAACCGTACTTGGATTTGAAGGGTCGATGGTAACGCAACCTATTGAATAGACGCTCTGCTTATCAAAAATGGGTTTAAAAGTGGTACCTGCATTTTCAGTTTTCCATACGCCGCCAGAACCAACGGCTATATACCATACGTTTTCGTTTTGTGGGTGAATGGCAATATCCGCTATTCTTCCAGAGGTTAAGGCAGGGCCTATATTTCTAAACTCCAATCCACTAAAAGGATTATTATCCTTTTCCTTTTCTTGCGAATAACCTGGAATTAAAAACAATAGCAATAACGCATAAATGAGCCCTTTAACAGTAAGAGATTTCATATAGGAAGGTTTTAGTTGTTCGATAAGGAAAGGTAAGTAAAAGAAGAGGGAAAAGAAACGACTAAGGGTATTATTATTCAATAGGAACCGGAACCGTATTTTGATTGGTAATTCTCCATTTATCCCCATAAACGGAACGGTAGTCAAATTCAAACTCAAAAGTGTTGCTGTCTTTGAATGTACGTAGCACATTCATGAATTCATTGAACTTCTCTTCATCTCCACCTATTGCAAACATTACCACCCTTCCATTTGAAGGAATGGCTTGGCCCTTATAAATATTGTGCCAATTAATTGGTTTAATACTTTTTAATTCAGGTATGCTTTGGGTCATGAATTGATGAAAATCTTGGTCGTATTCCTTTCCGTTATATATTATTTTTCTGCCCTCAATAATTGCAGGACCTACACCATGGTTAACCAAAGTAAATTGCACCTTAAACTCACTACTGTTGGTACTTTGCTCCACCATAAGATAGGGCAAGGCCGAAAGTCGACTTTGCTTATCCATAATATTGGTTTGCCTAACGAATATTATGAGTGTTACAAAGCTGATAAGCATTGCGGTCAAGCCAAAAATCTTATCCGCAGTAAAAAAGTTCTTCGATGCTTTACTCAATTTTCTTTTGACTTTAGTTCATCTAGAATTTTTTTGAAACCAACGGCCACACCATTTGTCCATCCAAAACCATCTTGCGTTTCATATTCCCCACCACCAGAAAGAAGTGTCAAATCTTCAACGTTATATTTCTCCATCATTTTTCCAGTATTCTTAAAGACTTTTTCGTTTAAGGCCAACCATCTTTCCATAATTTCAATCGCTTCTTTCTCATAGCCATAAATTAAAAGACCTTTTACGGCCATCCATTGTAAGGGAGCCCAGCCGTTTGGCGCATCCCATTGTTGACCAGAGTTATTTAATGTGGTTACCAAACCACCGTCTTTTAGGAACTGTTCCATTAGAACATTTTTTATTTTTTCGGCTTGGTCACGATTCGCCAGTTTAAAGAATAAAGGGAAAGCCCCTGCCAAGGTCAAATGTCCTGTAGGTTTATAGGTTACAAAATTATAATCCATGTAAAAACCCGCTTCCTCGTTCCATAGATAAGTGTTCATCAATCTTCTGCGTTTTCTAAATCGGTCACGGAAGCGCTCTGCCAAATCCCTATCCCCTTTTTGTTCAGCTGCCTTCGAAAGGGTCATTTCCAAATTGAACAAAAGACAGTTTAAATCTACAGGAATAATATTGGTGGTTTGGGTGGTAGAAAAATCCGCTCCTGCAAACCATCTCGAACTAAAATCCCATCCGGATTCCGCTGCCGACCTCAAGTCATTGTATAATTGCTCCTTTTCATTTTCATCAGTAAGTTCTTGAGCAAGGTGCAGGTCTTCTTTATAGGCTTCTGGCCGAGGTGTATATCCCTTATCAAAATATCGGTTTAGCCATTGCCCATTATCATCCATACGCACCAAGTGATTATCTGCTGTAAAGTTTTCCGTTATCAGCTCGGATTCCATAAAAAAGGCATATTCCTTGGACATTTGTTCAACGTAATAGAGCGGCATGTTTTCACGCTCTTCTGAAAGGGCATTCACCATCAATGAGAAAAAAGGTGGTTGGGAACGTGTTTCAAAATAGTCCCTAGTGCCATTTGGTATAAAACCAATGGAATCAATTAGGAAAGAAAAATTATCAACCATGCTCTTGGCTAAATCCCAACGGCCTGAGGCTAATAAGCCCTCAATGGTGAAATAGCTATCCCAATAATATATTTCTTGAAACCTTCCCCCAGGAACGACGTATTCTTTGGGCAACGGTATTCTTGAAGAATTTTCTATTCTTGTATCGGGCCCTCGTTTTAATTTACTCCACATCACCTCGATATGTTCATACATTGTTTTAGTGGTATCTGTTTCAAATTTTAAGGACGCCATTGAACGATCTTCAAAATTTTCATTTACGAATAACTGGAGGTCAAAGCCCTTAAGGTCTTTTGCGGCTAGGTATTTCTGTTCTAAAGTGATAAAATTCTCTTTAGGAACTAAATCAACAAAGGTCTTGGAGTCTTTATACAGCGCCGCTAACTGAACATCTTTAAAAAGTTCGGTTTCATAAAAAGTAGTGGGCTCCTGTTTCGTCGTAACATTTTTACAAGAACCAAGGGTTACTAGAAATAGGCCTAGAATAATAAAGTTGTATTTCATGATATACTAAATATAACTAAGCCCTAAATATAACGTAAACTGTGGCACATTTATCGAAGCTTTTTGATGCTATTGCCCAATGTTCCGGAAATTGAAGTAATTTAAAGGAATTACGCAATCAAAAATCAGATTTGAAGACAGAGGAACATGTCATACAAGAAAAGTTATGGGACTATCTAATTCGTGAACTACAGTTCGGAAACTTAAGGCTCGACCACGAAATTAAGATACGAAAAGTAGCAAAAGATATTGGACACGAAACCTCTCAGGTTCGAAAAGTACTGCGTAAACTTGAATTGGGCGGAGTCGTTTCTTTTATTGATAAAGAGCTGTTTCTTATACCTAAACTAACCGAGAAAGAAGCCTCTGAGTTATATAAAACCGTAGCTGAACTCGAGGTTTTGGCCATGGATAATGTCATCATTACGGAAGCCTATATAAAATCGCTTAAAAATCAACTTTTAAAACTACAGCGAACCTACACTTTGGGTTCTCGAATCAATGCACACTTTGAGTTTCATAAATTGGTCACTAAGAATTCAAATCAGATTCTAACCAATATTTTGGAATATCTGAGAACAAGAATGTTGTTCTACGAACAATATTTCGTAACCGATGCTTCTTTCTATGATTCTATTGACAACAAAAATGAAGGTATATTGAGAGCTGTAGAAGAAAACAATATGCCAACCGCCGCACTTATATTAAAGCTTAAGTGGTTGGCTATTTTGGAACATATTATTCGCCAATTAAAATGTCTCAACGGAACTATCAGTAACTGATTTTCACCCAATAGGCCGTTCCACTTGGAATCACTTCTTTAATAATGGCATAGTCATCCTTTTCAAGCACGCCTAGTCTTCTATTAAAACCTGATGTGCCATATGCCCCGCCTTTTACGTTTCTGCTTTGGTCTATTTTAATCAAATACCCTTCAATTGGCGGTACCGAAGGAGTATTCTGAGGATATACCTTTTCAAAATAAGAAACACCATTTGACTGTGAATATTGAATGTATCCCTCTTTAGAATAAAGCGCCTTGATAGAACCTTCAAAGTCCATTTTGCGGGCCTCGTCCATATCTGGATATTTATTGAGATAGAATAGGTAACCTTCTATTTCATTTTGCTCTTTTGCAAGTTTCCAAGCAATACTCGCTTCATCAACTGCGGGTTCTTCTGGTTCTTCTTCTGTTATACTTGTATTGGTCCCACCACTTTCTGGAGGGGAAATTGTTGGCGTTTCTGTATTCTCCACATTAGAAGAATCTTCAGTCACAGCTGCTTCATCTCCGTTCATCAATTTAGGAACAAAATAAATCAACGCACCGACAACTAAGGCCCCAAGAATGGCGGGAACAATTTTAGAATTTGATTTTTTAGCTGGTGTTGGTGGTGTGGAGGTTTTTTTTGGAGGTTCTGGTTTATGGGTAACCACTTTTGGTTCTTCCAAAGGGGCTACGATAGGGTCCGCTTTAGCCTTGGATTTCGGTTCTTCTTTTGGTTTTTCAGGGGCTGGTTTCGGTTTGTTGTCCGCTTTTTTGGTGCTTTCTGCCTCCGCAGCAATGTCGACCAGTTTGTTGGCAACATCACTTTCAAGGTTAAGCGATTTAATTAAAGTTTGAATTCCCTTTTCATTACCCTGTGTAAAATCAGCGTATTGAAGCCTTCTCAGGCGAAAAGGAATTTCGCACTCTTCCAAAAGTACGGGAACCACGGTTCTACCCTCTTCTAGCGCATAAGAAACTTCATCCATTACATTATGCGATTCTACTGACGACTTTGATAGGATGACCAATAAGGTATTCGATGATTTCAGTGCTTCTTCAATGGAGCGGTCCCAGCGCGTACCAGGTTTTATATCCAATTGATCTAGCCAAATTGTAGCTCCGGCCTCACGAAGTTCTTTGGCAAGTTCTATTACAAATTCAGAGTTGTCTCTTGAATAACTGAAGAAAATTTTATTGTCAGCCATGGTTTTGGTCGGTTTGGTTATTAATTAGGAATTACGGTTGAATATCATATGTTTTTTCAAAAATATCTTTGTCGCAAGGATACATTTCCCCATTTACGCCTATCATTAGCCAATCACCCTTTTTACCTTGAAGCTCCCCTTCCATTGTTTCAACAATAAAGGGTTCCTGAATTTGGGCACATTTAATGGGTATTGGCTTTTTTATAGCTTCAACAAAAGTTAGCTTAGGAGAAATTTTAGGTGAAAATCGCTTCATCTTGAAATGTACTAAATTCTAACTTAAGAATTTGGCCTTTAGAAATTTTACAAAATCATCTTCCTCACTCGTGCTTTGAGTCAAGCACACATATGCTTTGTAAGCATTTGTGTGGATTGATATTTTTTCCCTTATGCCCGCCATTTCAGATGCTTTTTCGTAAAAACTTTTCGCCTTCTCCAAATTATTGAGATAGAGATTGGCCTCTCCAAGTGTAGCGAGTTTCCATAAACTTTCTCTTGAATCATTTTCCGCAGCTTCTAGGGCTTTTGAGGCGTAATATTCCATTTCGCCAATATCTTCCATTGCGACCAAGCTAAGAAAGGCTAGGTTTATGGCATGATAATAAATTTGTCCTTTGTTACTCCTTTCCTCCGCAATAGCCAATCCTTTTTTGTAACATTCCGCACTGTCTTGCGCCGTTTTACCTGAAAAGTTTTCCAAATAACTGCGTTTAAGTCTACCGCCAAGCATGCCAAGCAAATCGCTATTGTCTTTAGATCCGTCGTGATTCAATAGTATTTCAACGGCCTCTTCATGTCTACTTAACCCTTCCAAAGCAAAGACCAGTTGTTTTACCCCCCTTGGGTCAAGGTCATTTTTTTGAGGTAGTAACTTCTTGATGACGGCTTCATATTCACCCAGCGTAATATTTATGTCCTCAGCTGAAGTGAACATATTGAAAAAAGTAGTGTTGTTTAAAGAGTTTTCGATGAGATGGAAGGCATCATTTTCTTTGTCATAAACCTTTACCATGTTCAAATGACTCCCCGCAACTGTGTAACAGTTTTCTTCAGGAAAATGTGAAAAATTAGACTCTAGAGGAATGAATTCATCTTGGGTTGCGGCCACTACTTTTAAATCAAAAGGATAGGTCGAATCAAATTTTTGACTCCATTTATCCCTCAAATTTTTTATAAAGGAATTGTTTGCTGCCAAATCAGAATTCTTCTTGTTCCAAATTTTCTCAGTTTCTTTTTCACTAAGGCCGTTATTTGGACTACCGAATAATACCAAGTGAGAAATACGGTCCAAAACATCATTTGAGCTATCCAGAATTGCTTTTTGAGCGACTAATCCACCCAAACTATAACCTATAATTGCTATTCTATCGTACTTGTCGAATTTGTATTTCAGGCTAGTGGCCATGTAATCTGCAATACGTTCAATATCGTTTACTGAAGCCCAAACCTCCTTGCCTTTTTCAGGTTTGACGTACTCGCTGTAACCTAAAGGAAACATGTCCCAACCCTCCAAGCTTGATTCCTGCATTAACAAATTGGGGATATCACCAAAACTATCGGCACTTTCACCTGAAAACCCATGAACAAATAAAATGGCATTATTAGCACCTGGTGTTTCGCGGAAAACCGTAACCATTTCCTGAGCTTCGTTTTTTGGAGCTTGAACAACATCTGGCTCACTGGATTCTTGCAAAACAGCAGACTGCCTATCCTTTGGAACACAACTCAAAATAAAATCATCATAAATCTGAAGGTTCGCGTAGGGCCTTTGTGCTGGATTTCGTTCGGGTACTTTTCTAAAAATGTACTGTACAACTTCGGATATTCGAATAAAAGGCTCCTCAAACTGTTTTTTATGTTCAGCTTTCAATACTTCTTGCAGGCATTTGGTATAAAGGCTATTGTGGTCGCCATCCATAATGTATGATAGTTGATCTTCGCGACAGGAAGAAACAATTGACATGCCTCGGCCATCGTCAATATGCTGGGCTAATCCCTCTGCTTGGCCCAATTCTTTTTGCGGCTTGGCAGATTCTGACATATTGAGAGATTGAGTCATACCTGCTGCATGACAACAATCCAAAAAGAAAACCAATCTTCGAGATTTGATTTTGCTGATTTTTTCACGAAGTTCTTCGGCCTTAACCCAAGTTGTTTCGTATTCCACTTCATCGAAACCATGCGGAACCAAATAAAATTGATTCCAAGGTTCATATAATCCGCCATGACCCGAATAGAATAATAAGACAGAAGAATCCTCTGAAGTTTTGGCAATCAACTCATCTAGAGCATCTAGGATTCCTTTTCGTGTAGCTTGCTCTTCTGTAATTAGAATTATATTTTCAGCAGGATAGCCTGCATAGGCTTCATCAGCAAGAATATTGTATACGGCCCTGGCATCACGAACCGTTATCGGTAGGTCTGCTCCAATTCCTATCAACAAAGCATAACAATTTTCTAGTTGTGCCATTAGTTGAATTTTATTTCTTGGAAAACTTCTTTTATTTCATTTAGTTGTTGATAGGTCAACGAATCATCGGCAGCTTTTTCAATCTCCATAAAAGCCTCAATTAATTTGAAGTCTTGAATTGATATAATACCTACACCCTTCAACTTATCAGCCAGTTCTGAATTGTTCATTTGAGTATGGTCGATTTGATTCTTTGTTGCTATTTCGGCTAGTCTTCCATGCAGGGAATGTTCCAACTTTTTTAGTTCGGAGTATGGGCCTTGGGGACGAATACTTGTCGATTTGGATTGACTATTGGGTTGAATACCTTTCGCCAAGTTTTTCGCCGCTGCTATTTTTTCCTGAACAAAACTAGCGCTTATGCCTTGCGACCCAGCTGAAAAAGACCCCAATCGGTTAAAAGTTCCTGAAATATTTTTTTTGAATACCAAAAGCGAAACCACAACAGTGATAGGCCAAGCCAGATGCTCAACTAAAGCAGTTAATGTTGTCCAATCCATAATTATATTTTTTTAATGCCAAAAGGTTAAAATGTTATTGAACTCTGGTGAGTCTTTTAAAAAATTAAAATGGGGGTCGTTCTTAAAACTATCAGGTTCAAATTGTGCACCTGACGCAACAGCTCTTTTTAAATGGTAAATTGTTTTTTCACGGTCTTCGTCAGAAGCATGGTAACGTGCTAAGGCATAATCCACGGTTCCAAACAAATAGGGCCCTTGAAATTCTTCCAGTAATGTCAGGACCTCTTTTGCTTTGCTCTTTTGATTGGATTTCTCCAATGAAACTGCAAGCATACTTAAAGAATATGGGGTTAGGTCACTGTCGTTCTCTTGCAAGGAGAATAAAATTTCTGAGGCAACAGTAAAATTTTCTAAATAGTAATTGGCTTCAGCCATTATTTCAAGTTCAGAATGGCTGCCGTGTTCTGCCAATACTTTTTGAAAATAAGGCTCCGCTTCCATTTTCTTACCCTGTAAAAGTAGTTCCCGGCCAACGGTAAGGTTTGAATTCAATAGAATGTCGTGTTCATTATAAACCTCTATATCCTTTAGAAAACTATTTACTTTTTCCAGATTTCCTGATCTGGTATATGCCACCAATAACGCCTTCTTAAGTAGTGCAAGTCCCCTATTTTTTAAAACCAGCGGTTCTAAGAGCGCTACGGCTTCATTTGGTTTATCAAGTTCTATTAAGGCGAAAGCCTTTATATAATATCTATACTGGCAATGCGTACAGCCTAAAACATCAAGTCGGGCCATATCGATGGCATTAAAAATATCATCAATGTATGCGGGTCTATTAATATATTGTTGTGTTAGTACCATCATTGTACTGTTCGACGATAAATGGAAGGGCGCATAATTATATTCACGTTCAAAATATGAAGTGGCATTGCGATTATTCCCGTCCAATAAAGACCTGTACATTCTCAAAAGATTTGCCTGTCTTTCTGTCCCTCTTGAGTTAAAGGCCAAATCTCTTAGTAATGAATCGGCAATGGAATATTTTTCTTCATTATAAAAATGTACTACCCTCAATACTTTTGGTTCAAAATAATTAGGGTCAGCAGCAATGGCTTTGTTCAATAATTCAAGATATCGATTAGGTTGACCAGCATATTTTTCTTCTGCTTCGAGCTTATAACGATATGCATCAAATTTTGGAGGCGTCTCCTGAAGATTCAAGGCATCTAATGAATCACCTTGAATAAGATATGTCAAGGCACTCTGTTTTAAGTCTTCAATACAGTTCAATGAATTATCAATGTCGCATACCGTATAGTCAAAAGAAATCAAGGTCTTGTTCATCAATCCATCGGTAATGGCACATTGCATGACCAAATCCCCATCTTTCAAATAGAAATCCCCATTGATGACCTTAGAAGGTTTAATGAATTTGGTTATTACATTTTCGTTGCCTTCACCACTGTAAGATGATTTAAGAACTTCGGTATAATCTTCAATAATCTTTGGAGATACAACTTGGCCTGCTTTGTATTGGGTTATGCCGTGCATCAGCCAATCTGCTGCCATTTTACCAACGATATCATATTCAGCATTACCGGTATTGTTGTCGAATTTAAGAACAGCTATTTTATTACTTTCTTCAAATTCAGGAAAGTTGTTCGTGTTTCTCAATTTATTTTTCGCAATGGAGGCCACTCCTAAAAGGGCAAATAAGGCAACAATGGAAAGGGCGCCAAAATAAATGCGTTGAAACCTCCTTTTATAGGAATTATCGATATCCAAAGCTTCAGGATCGGCAACACTTTGTTTTATGTAAGGCGAAATCTGATACTTCCAAACAAAAAATATGTAAAATGGAAACCCAACCAATAATATGAGTAAGAGATAAGTATTAACTACCTTGGGAAGGCCCAAGGACTCCCATGTAGAACCCAACACTTGTATAAGAAGCCAACTTGTTACAATATAAATCGAGAGTTTTTTGAAAACGTCCCATTTTTGGCATTCTTTGATGAATTCCTTAATGTTCATTTATCTATTGGCGAAAATTCCTACTAACTGATTATTAGGAACTTAATTTGGTTTGATTGGTATTTTTCACTAATATAGTGATAATCAAACGTAAACACTTGAAAGATGAGCGACAAAGAAAAAAAGGCGACTTCCAAACCAGGAGGTGGCATTAAACCGCAAGCGGCCACATCTAAACCTGGAGGAGGTATAAAGCCACAGGGCGCTGTATCAAAACCAGGAGGAGGAATTAAACCACAAGGAGCTGTTTCAAAACCTGGAGGGGGTATTAAACCTTAACCATAAGGCCTGACCAAATAGAAAAAGATAAACCTGACATAGTCAGGTTTTTTTAGTTGTACTTTTTTGCGAAATTCTGCGTTTACCTTCATATGAAATTTTTAAATCCTCAAATAGAAAAGCTTTCCAAATCGCAATCACGTCATTTGGCTAAAAGGCAAATAGCCTGTGGAATTTTTCAGGATATTCAACCCAATACAAAACCAAAAGAACTTAAAAAGTCTGCTTAATTGCAGGCTTTTTTGTTTCTATCGCTCTGAAGGCATTAAAAAACTTCATTCAACAGGTTTTGTAATTCCTGCCACGATTTTTGGTCAGCTTCCGCATTATACTCCAAAGGGAGTCCGAATTTTTCTCCATTTGCATTCGCCTCTTTACTGGTAAACGAATGTTTGGCCCCTTCATAGGCAATGTATTTATAATCAGCATTAATACTGTCCATTTTTACTTTGAAGGCTTCCACCGATTCTGGAGCTATAAAGGGATCATCAGCCCCATTGCAGACCAAAACCTTGGCTTTAAGGTCCTCGTTGGGCATAACTGGTAAACCAACACCACTATGAAAAGCAGCTACGGCATCTAAATCCATTCCTGCATTGGCCATGGTTAACACTACACTACCTCCAAAACAATACCCAATGGCAGCTATGTTATCGGGATCGACCGAGGGATGATTCTTAAGTTCGTTCATGGCTGCCATAAATCTGCTTTTGGCAGAAGGCATATTTGACATCACCATACCAGCAAACTTACCTGCATCCTCTGGGTGCTCTGCATTTTTTCCATCACCGTACATATCGACCGCTAAAGCAGTATATCCCAATTCAGCTAGCATATCTGCACGTTGTCTCGAATAGTCATTATGGCCCCACCACTCATGTACAACCAAAACTCCAGGTTTTTTTTCAGTAGCGTTTTCATCAAACGCAATGTAACCCTTCATGGTTATGCTATCATTGGAATAGGTCACTTCATTCCCAACATAATTTGGTTCGTAGGTAACCTCTTCTGTTTTAGTTTCAGCTTCTTTCTTTTTGCCAGAATTCATACACCCCACAAATACCAAAGACACAGCAAAGAGGGTGATTAAAAATGTTTTTATTTTCATTTTGTTCAAGATTTAAGTGTTATTCAAAATACGTGTTTTGTTGTGTTTTTACAATAGTTCTCGGCCGTGTTTTTTCCAATATGCATCATAATTTGCAGGAGTATCCAAATCTACGGCCTTACCATCCGAATCAAATGGAATGACTTCATTTTTATTGCTCTTTAAAAAATGTCTTGCACCATAATCAGCACTGAATTGTTTTAGAGCATTAAAATACTTTTTAGGAAAAAGTGCAGGTACTCCTTTGCCACCAACATATGTAGTGGCGATAATCTTTGAAGGGTTTAGATTATGCAAATCAATAATCTTTTTAAAGAGTTCGGCATCAATCAATGGTTGATCAACCAAACATATTAAAATAGCTTCTGGATTTACAGATTTTTCGAGTTCCCCTACTCCCAAAGCTATTGATGTGCCCATTCCTGACTGCCATGCAATATTAATTACGCTTTCAAGGTAAGATGGTAGTGTTGGAAGAATTTTTTCATGATTTGCCCCTAAAACAACCAAAATGTGTTTTGACACTACCCTTAAATTCGAGATTACATGTCCTAAGAGGGTCGTATTTTTCCAAGGTAACAATTGCTTAGGTTTGCCCATTCGAGTAGATGCACCTGCCGCTAATACTAAAACAGCTACCTTAGGCATGAATACGTCCTTCCTTTTCTTTTAAGGAATTCACTTCTTTTTTATTGACCACTCCAATAATTTCGGCTAATACTGATAATGCTATTTCTTGTGGCGTCTCTGCTCCAATATCCAATCCCGCGGGTCCGTGAATCAACTCAATAAATTCAAGTTCTAGTTCTGGGTGTAATTCCATTAACTCATCAAAAAGTTTTTCACGTCTTCGTGCAGGCCCTAATAAACCAAAGTAAGCTGGCTTTTTATCCTTAAGTGCTATGAGATATTTCAAGTCTTTCACATAACTATGAGTCATTAGTACGACAGCAGTTTCATCATCCAAATCAAAATCCAAATTATCACCCTCATTAGCAATCAGTTCAGAAGCGCCAGGAAAATCTTGAATAGATTTTTCCTCTTTAGGATGGACAACTACGGTGACCTCCCATCCCGTTAAGGCCGCCATTGAACATAACTGTACGGTATCGTGTTCAGCTCCTATTAAAATGAGTCGAAAGCAAGGTTGTAATTTCTGGGTAAACGTATCTAATTTTAAATTCGGTTTAAAACCACTATTAAAGGGATGGGAAACATTGGAAAAGTTAATGACCGACCCGAAATTCTCACTTTCTGAGAATTCTTTTTCAAAAAAAGATTTAATCTCAAAAGGTTTACGTTTAGCCAGACTCAATTGCAATAGTCCCAGTGCCTTGGTTGTCATTGAAATAGGCTCCAACAAAATATATAGTATGCCTTCACAACCTAGCCGATACCTACCATCATAGGTCATTACTTTAGCAATTTTCGATTTAAATACGCTTTCGGCTTGTCGATAAATCTCTTTTTCCACACAGCCTCCACTTACAGCTCCGACCATTTTGCCATTTTCAAGTAAAAGCATTCGAACGCCTGGTCGTCTATATGAAGACCCATCAAGAGCAACAACGGTAGCTAGTACTGCTGCAATTCCAGATTGAAGCGCTTCCTCATATTCTTGAATTATTCGTTTTAGCTCATGTGTCATTTACAAAATCTTTTTTGTTGGATAAAAAGGAACCAACTCCCCTACTTCATAATTGCGATTGGAATCAAAACAAATTAATCCATTTGATCTTGCTAGGCTAGTTAAATCTCCTGAACCGTTGTCCTTTACTAAATTAGTTTTTATTGTTCCTTGAGACAACTGTGCATCTGCCAAAATAAATCTTGTTAAATCTGTGGTATTTTCAAAACGCTCATTTAATACAGCGTGACACCTATCGGTCTGCGCTCCAAATGAACTTCTTAGCCAGGGTAAAAAATATACATGAAAGTTTGCAAACGTAGAAGCCGGATTACCAGGGAAGGCAAATAATGTGCAAAAATCGTTAAGGCCAAACCAAAATGGTTTTCCAGGTCGTTGCAATACTCTATGAAATAGTTTTTTGACTCCTAACTTCTCCAATACCTCAGGTAGATAATCAAATTTTCCTTTGGATACACCACCACTTAAAAGAAGAACATCATAATTATCAATTGCCTTTCCTAAGCCCTCTAAAAGAGCTTCTTTTGAATCCCTAAAATGCAATAATTCACCTATTATCCCTTGACTTTTTAAAGCAGCCTTCAGCGACCATGAATTGGATTTTCTAATCTGATGTGGTTCTGGTATCTCATCAATGTTCACCAACTCATCACCTGTCGAAACAATAGCAATCTTTGGTAACTTTTTTACTTTTACTTCTGATTTGCCCACAGTGGCCAATACCCCTATCTCAGCCGGTGTAATTAGATTGCCTGAGTCCAACAAAACACTTCCGCTATGCTCATCAGAACCTTTTGAATGAACGTCTTGACTTTTTTGAGGAGCGATTTCCACTATTGCATTACCATCTTTCAACAAAAGATTTTCATACATTATTACCGTATCCGTTCCTTTAGGAAGCATAGCTCCGGTCATTACTTCAATACAGTCGTTAGGGTGGCTTAAGGTTACTTGGGCACTACCGGCAGCGGCAGTTTCCTGAATTTTAAACAACTTATTGCCATTTTCGTATGACTGAAATCTAATGGCAATACCATCTTTGGTTACCCTATCAAATGGAGGGAAATCCCGGTCGGCATAAATCTTTTCAGCTAAGACCCGACCAACACTATTTTCTAAAGGAACCAATTCTTTACCTAAATCCATGAGATTCCTTAAAACTATTTGTTCTGCTTCTTTAAATGATATCATTTAAAATATTGTTAGTTGAAAACCATTTTTTAGTAAGACCCGAATGCCCACTACCAAAACCAATAATGCGGTCAATAATCGAATGGTTTTACCAGATAATTTACCCAAACTTAATCTTGCCCCTAATTGTCCGCCTAGAAAGACAGCAACAATTAAAAACCAAATATCTGGGGTGGGTACAATAAATGTATCTGCAAACAACAGACCTAAAATTCCGGAAATCGAATTCACCAAAATAAAAAAACTGGCTAATGCGGCTATAACTAATGGCTTATCCCACTTCATATGATTTAAAATAGGAGCTAGAAATATTCCACCCCCAATACCTACCATTCCTGATAAAAAGCCAACAGCGCCGCCCAGTAAATAGGATAGGTATTTTGAATATGAACTTGGCTGATATTCACCTTTTAACTTTAAAGTCTGTAAGACGAGAGCAAAAGCAGCAAAAAGAAGACTGATGCCCAAAAGAATAAAGAAAAAATGCTCCTTTAATTTAAATAATGCCCCCACAAAGGCTAAAGGAATACTAGTTATTAAGAATGGGACGAACTTTTTGAATTGTAGGTGACCTCTTTGAAAATAGAGAAAACTACTTCCAGAAACCACAACAAGATTGCACAGCAATGCAGAGCTACGAATCATAAAGAAGTTAGCGAAGACCAAAGCTAATAGTGCCAAATAACTTGATCCGCCGCCAAAACCAACACTGGAATACAATAGCGCTACCAAAAAAAAGGCGGTAGCCAGCAATATAATCTCAGTTTGAGCCAACATGAAGTTCTAGGTTGTTCATGCCTCCGGCCACATTAATAAGCTTTGCTGAGGGCCTCAATGTGGTAAGAAGCTCGTAGGCTTTCTGACTGCGGATACCCGATTGACAAAGCAAATAAATCTCATCATTGAAATCGAATTCTTCCAATCGCTTGTCTATATCTGATAAGGGGATATTCTTGGCGCCTTTCCAGTATCCATTTCCAAATTCAGTGTCTGAACGCACATCAATTATTTGAATGGACTCCCTTTCTGAAATTTCAATGAACTCTTCCGCTGAAATATTTTTAATATTCGTACATGATGTTGCATGATAACTTTCTTTAAGATGGGATATTCCTTTATTTATAGGGTTTAAATTAAAATTGATTTTTTGGGTCGTTTGACTCAAACCATCAAAAAGAAGAAGCTTACCTGAAAGAACAGCACCTATACCAGTAATCACTTTTACAGCTTCAAGTGCCTGAAGGGATCCAATAATACCTGGGAGAATACCCAATACCCCGTTATCATCACAATTTGGAATCTCATCAATACCAGGCTGAACAGGGAATAAGCATCTATAAGTTGGCCCTTCTTCAAAATTAAACACGGAAATTTGACCTTCGAAGGCATGTAAAGCACCGTAAACAAAAGGTTTATCTAGAATAACACAGGCGTCGTTAATTAAATAACGCGATTCAAAATTGTCAGTTGCATCAATAACTAAATCAAACTGTGCTATTATTTCCAATGCATTCTCTGGAGTTAAGTAAGCATCGAAAGTCTTAAACGCTGTTGATTGGTTTTGCTCTTGAAGTTTATGTAAAGTTACATCCAGTTTCGATTTGCCGATATCGTTTTCTGAATAAAGAACTTGACGTTGAAGATTATGAAGGGCTATAATATCGTTTTCTACAAGACCTATTTCGCCCACTCCCATTGCGTTTAAATATTGGGCAGCAGGTATACCTAGACCTCCAAGACCAACAATTAGAATGGAAGCCTTGGATAATTTAGTTTGGCCCTGTACACCAAAACTAGAAAGACTGGTATGTCTAATATACCTGTTGGTCAATCCTTACTTTTTAAATGTAATTGAGCTTGTTCGAACTGCTCCATTGAATTTGCATTAAATAGGACATTTTCATCGGAAGGATAAACAAAAGCGATTTCAGTACTTCTCAAAAATTGTCTAGGACCGAATGCCCTTTTCTCTGCAATATTGTTTTTCAAATTTCGCAGTCCCTTTGGTTCCCAAATGGCTACCAAAGGCTCAGGTAAATTATCTTCCCTTTTTGAAAAAACAGTAGCGTTTTTAGAATTGTCTCTTTGCAATACTAGGTTTTGAATATTAGGCAAATTCAGTAATGGTAGATCACAGGCCAATACCAACCATGCAACCTTAGGAAATTCTTCATGCGCACTCAAAATTCCATTTAATGGACCTTGATATTCGTCTCGATCAATAATTTTAGGTAACCCATTATAGGAGGATTTTTGGTCTTCTCGAACACTATAAAACGTTTGCTCACAGCAGTTAGAAGCCAATTCAAACATATACCTGCTTTGTGGAATGCCGTGATATTTTAACTCATCTTTGTCCTTGCCCATCCGAGTACTTAACCCACCACAAAGAATAAGTCCGTATAATTTTACATGATATGCCTCATTGCTAATCGAAGCCATAAATCGTTGTTTGCATTCCGGCTATTTTCCATTCCCCTCCTACCTTTTCCATCAGTCTTGTTTCCTTTTTTAATCCACGAATAGAATCGTTCTGCATGTAAGTGACCCAAGCCCCATTACCATATAATCGAACATCGATTTTATCCAATAACTCTGGTACTGGCTCAGGTTCGGGATGTTCTTCAAAAAATGTTTTAACAAATTGACTTATTTCCTTCCAACCAATTGACTCTGAAAAGGAACGTTCTGAAATATCAATATAGACTTTGGTTATATCTTCATCATGAACCCAATACGCTTGCCATTCTTGATAGTTCCTTTGAAAAGCAGCTTTGGTTTCGTTATTTAAAGTATTTAGTATAGCCTCTTTTTCTTTTTCAATTGTAAAGGAACCATCGGTAGGTACCGCAATAGAAGATTGGTCTTTTTTATTGCAACCAAATACTAGAAGTACCAATAAGAAAAAACTAAATACCCTTGTCATTTTCTTATCCACCAATTGAAGTCATACTACTCTCAAATACTTTGTTTTCATGCTCTTTTTGAGCCTCAAAACCAGTTTTAGCTCTTTCTCCTATTACCCTTTCAACCTCCATTTTAATTTTATCGAAGGAATCGTTGCCGCGAATTATTTCTCTGAGATTAGTTTTGGGTTTGCCATATAAACAGGTTATAACGTCTCCTTTAGCCGTTACACGTAAGCGATTACAACTCCCACAAAAAGTTCTGCTAAAGGAAGGAATAATTCCAAACGTACCCTGATGCCCATCTATTTTATAATTTACTGAAGTAGAGGTTTTTGGGGAATCTAATTTCTGGTAATTTGGAAAGTAATCCGTGATGTACTCTAAGATTTTTTTATGGTCCCAATGAATACTTCCGAAGCTTTTTGTACCGCCATTAAACGGCATTTCTTCCAAAAAACGTATGCCTACCGGGTAGTCTTTAAATTCATTCAAAATTGGGATAATATCCTGTTCGTTTTGCCCTTGTAGCACAATAAAATTCACACGAACATTGAAATCCTCGTTCAATAATCTAAATAAGTTTTCACGAACGATTTCATAGGAGTTTCTTCGCGTTATATGTTCAAAGGTTTCTTTTTTGATTGCATCTAGACTTACATTGATGTTTTTAATTCCGAGCTGCTTGAGTTCGTCTAAATGCTTTCCAATAAGTGTGGCATTTGTGGTTATTGAGATATCTTTCAACCCTTCGAGATGTGAAAGGAATGCAAGTAAATCCATGATATCCTTTCGAACAAATGGTTCCCCGCCTGTTAGCCTTATTTTTTCAATTCCCATTTCGACTAGAACCTTTGCTACTTGTTTCAACTCTAATGTGGTCAATAATTCTTCTCGTTTTGCAAAATTGATGCCTTCTGCCGGCATACAATAATTGCAGCGCAAATTACAGCGGTCTGTGACTGCTAATCGCAGATAGTTAATTTTCCTACCATGATTATCTACCAACATAATGCCTAAAAACTATAGTCAACCTTATTGGAATTAAATACTTCTGGATAATGCTCCATCATATTATCTCGCATAAACGTTAATGGAACATCATCAAAATGTCCATAATCTTCTAAATATTCCATGAACTGTTGGCCATCACCATTATATTCTTGAAACATTGAATCGTTTTCACCATCAAATTCTAAGGGCTTAACATTACACATTTCGCAAAGTTCTTTATTGAAAGCAGGTGTTGCTTTCAACCACTTTTGATTCAAATACACTTCGACCATCCCATGTGGAGTCAAAACATTCGTACCAAATCGTTCTGTCAACTTTTCAACAGCAATATGATTTGTAACCTTTGCAAATCGTAGCCTAGAAGGGATATTTAGTCCACGAAGACATGCCGCCAATAATATTGCCTTGTCAACACAATGCCCTTCATCCCTTTGCGCAATCGTACTTGCCTTATATTTTTCAGCATCAAAACTTATTGAGTAGGGGTTGTACCTCCATTCATCACGAATTTTAAGGTATATGCCCTTAGCCTTTTCAATTTCGTCAATATCGTTTGTTTTGAACTCTGCAATTAGTGCTTGTACTTCTTTCGAATCAAAATCCAAGCAAATGGTTTTTTTTAAGTAATTCTTCATAAATCAGCCTCCACTTACTGGTGGAATCAGTGCAATTTCGTCAAAAGAATTGATTTCCTTTTCATCATCTGCATAGTTATTGTTTACAGCAATAGCAAGAGAAGTTAATTTTTTCAATTCAGGATAAGCATTGCCTAAATAACTGCGGAGTTCTCCAACATTTCTTGGTGATTTTTTTCCTACAAATGCAGTACTTGGTATAGATAGTGAAGGGCTACCAATGATATCTTTGGTAACCCCGAACAATAAAACATTCATAAGCTTATCCGATAATTTCTTTGGTCTCTTTGACCTTTAATAATTCTGGATTCTTTGTAAATGGTTGTTGGAACAATCGATTACCGGTTGCGGCCTTGAAAGCATTGGCAATTGCTCCTCCGGCAGGCGGCAGGGTCGGTTCGCCCAAACCGGTTGGTGACAACTCGTTCTGAACAAAATGCACTTCAACCTCAGGTGCCTCTTTCATTCTTATCAAACGGTATTTGTCAAAATTGCTCGCCAAAGGTTTACCATTTTCAAAATTAAAATCTCCATACATTGAATGTCCGATTCCATCGATTACCCCTCCTTCTGCTTGATTTTTTGCTCCCAGGGGATTAACAACAATGCCGCAATCAACTACACAGGTCACTTTTTTGACCACCGGAGTACCATTTTCGATCTCAACATCAGCAATCTCTGCTACATGCGAATTGTGACAATAATAATTCACAAAGCCTTGGTATACATTGCTTGGTTTGGTTCCCCAACCAGATTTATCAACAGCAGTCTTGATCACTTCAATCATACGTTCTGGTGAATACGCAATATTCTCATCGGCATCCGCATTGACCTTTTGTAGTAAATCAATTCTCATCTGAATTTTATCCACTTCCAGAATCTCAGCCAATTCGTCGAAGAAATGCTGTTCTGCAAAGGCCAGAAAGTTCGTATAAGGTGCTCGCCATGCTCCAGTTGTAATATTGCTTTTGTACGAGGCTACATCAACCTTATAATTTTCAATGGCTCCTGCAGGAAAGAAGTGAGGAATAAGTCCGTACATGTTAGAATTAACTGCGGCCTCTTTTAGATGATAAGCTGTAACCCTACCTCCTTTAATACCAGCTTTAATCTTGTATTTGGTTGCCATACGGTAAATCCCATCATTCATATCATCTTCTCGAGTATAAACGACCTTAACGGGTTTTCTGATTTTATCCGAAATTTCGGCAGCTTCCAAGGTAAAATCACCATACAAGCGACGGCCAAAACCGCCACCCATGCGTGTCATTTCAAGTTCGATTTCTTCAGGTTTTCTATCCAACATAGCCGAAACTGCCCCGGCTTTCCATGCAGGTGTTTGAATTGGACCAACAAGATGAACCTTAGAATCCGATACATCTGCATAAAAATTCATGGGTTCCAAGCAATTATGTGGTAGAAAAGGAGCTTCATAAGTTCGTTCTACAATTTCATCGGCTTCAGCAAAAGCCTTATCTACATTACCGTCCTCACGCATGGTATTGAATTCAGATCCATTCAACAAATCTGTCAAAGCTTTGTTATGATCATCTGTACTTTCCATTTTAGTGTCATCTTCCCATTGCGCTTGAATGGCTTCCTTTGCCTTAAAGGCCTGCCAAGTCGTTTCAGCGATTACAACTATTTTATCACTACTTGAAAGGATACCTGCAATATTCGGCTGGGCTTCAATCAATTTTCGAGCCTTCTCGCCAATGGTCACCACATCTATTACCCCAGGCATGTCTTTGGCTTTCGTAGCATCAAAAGACTTTAGTTTTTGCCCAAACGCAGGGGGTCGCACCACTGCCGCATATACCATTCCCTCAGCTTTATAATCCAATCCGAATAATGGTTTTCCGGTAACTATTTCATCTATATCAACATTGGGAGCGTCGTTTCCAATTATTTTGTAATCCTTGGGTGCTTTCAAAGTAACTTCTTCAGGAACCTCCAATTGAGCTGCTTCTAAAACTACATCTCCATAACCCAAGGTCTCTTTATTGATGGTATTTGAGATAACCCCCTCATTTACCGAACATTGAGATGCTTCTATGCCCCAACGATTTGCTGCAGCCTGTACTAGCATTGCCTTGGCCTTCGCACCAGTTTCTCTAAGGGCATCCCAACCATGACGAATTGATTGACTACCACCTGCTACTTGTCTGGTAAAATTAACCTGGTCAAGTTTTCCCTGAACCACATGAACATTGTTCCATGCAACATCCAATTCTTCTGCAATAATCATCGGCATTGAGGTTTTGACCCCCTGCCCTATTTCTGGATTTGGTGAAAAAATGGTCACTACACCATTCTCTGCAATCTTAATAAAGGCATTGAAATCCTTATAGTCCAAAAGCGATAAATCTACTGGTGGCTCAACAATAACCTTTTGTTTACACGATTGCAATAAATTGAATCCTATAACCATTCCACCCCCTGCTAGCGCAGTGTTTCTCATAAAAGCCCTACGGCTTAGTTGTTTATTTTTATTTGTTGCCATTTTCTTCAGTGTTTTGCGTTAACCCATTTTTTCTGCAGCCTTTTCAACTGCCTTGTAGATTCTATTGTAGGTACCGCATCTGCAAATGTTACCATGCATGGCATTTTTAATATCTTCTTCAGATGGATTCGGATTGTTTTCAAGGAAAGCCGAAGCCGTCATAATTTGTCCAGCTTGGCAGTAACCGCATTGTGGTACGTCAACTTCTTTCCATGCTTCCTGTACAGGATGGGTTCCATATTCAGAAAGTCCTTCAATTGTGGTTATCGATTTTCCATCAACTTGTGCTAAGGTCATAGAGCAACTTCTCATGGCTGTTCCATCAATATGAACGGTACAAGCACCGCATTGGCCGATTCCACAACCATATTTTGTACCTACTAGGTCTAGATGGTCACGCAATACCCAGAGTAAAGGGGTATCCGCAGAGACGTCAACGGATTTACTTTCTCCGTTAACTTTAATTTCATACGTTGGCATTGTTCTTAGGTTTTTGTTCGCTGTTTGAAATTACCAAAAATTAGGCACGATTTGCTTTAGTTTAACCAGGAGGAAACCTCTTTTAACGTTTCTTTTAGTGCATTTAGAATAACTCAAAATAGGTTATGACCTCGTTATTTTATCTCGTACTTCTTTCCAAGTAACCATTTTAATGTTATTGGTATTGATGAGCTACTTACAACGGTCACTGGTGAAAAAATCGAAATCAGCCTGACGCCATTTGGCTCCCCAATTTTGATGGCCTAATTGCTCAGCAACGTTTTTGACTTGCCCACATACAAGTGCAATGGACATCATGAAAAATAAAAAACATGGGATTTACATTAAAACGAGTTTATTCGACAACTCTTAAAATTACATTAATAAAATGCTAATTCATACTATCAAAATAAAAATCCCGTTACGAAAGCAGAACCTAAACTTTATTGAAAATGAAAACTTTCTTGGGCCACACGGCTACTTTTCTTTCGATTTTATTCTTAGTTGTCGCTTGTGGAAACTCTGATGATGATGTTCGCTTTGACCTCAATAACAATGAATTAGGCCTGGGTGAAAATCCGGATAATTGTTTGAACTTTGAAGAGAACAACCTTGTTCTATCTATTCAATCACAAAATGCAGAACCGCCTGCCAAAGTATCTATTCTTTTTCGTGTAACCGATAACGTTGGTAATCCAGTAGCTGGGTTAACCGCTGACCAATTCACGGTTTATGAACAGGGAAGAAACGATGACTGTTTTAATGTCATTTCTTCTTCTGAATCATTAGCAAGAATTTCACCGAATGCTCAAGTATTTAGTAATAATACCTTTTTGGTATTGGATTTAAGTAATTCGGTTTTGCAAAATAGCCTTGATGAATTAAAAACAGCTTCGGCCAGTTTTGTGGACAACGTAATGCCTCAAAACGAAACAGAATCTGTTAAAATGGCAATATACTGGTTTGATGGTGAGGACCAATTACATTTATTAAGTGAATTGACACCATCAATTACTGATTTAAAAACCGCTATAAATAGTATTACTGAAGATATAAGTGCAGACCCTTCGACTGACCTATATGGGGCTGTAATTAAATCGACCGACCTTGCTGAGAATTTAATTCGTAGCAATCAAAGCGTTATTGAGGCTACATCGGTAGTAATTTTTACCGATGGTACCGATCAAGCTTCCCGCTATTCGGAATCGGAAGCTCTTAACAAAGTCAACAGTGCAAATAGTAATATTTCCTTTTTTACCATTGGTCTCGGTGCAGAAATAGACCAACAAGTTTTACAGGATATAGGAAAAACCGCAAGTGTAGTAGCTAGTAATAAAGAAGAATTGGAAACTACCTTTAATCAAATATCCGAACGTGTAATTGAGCGAGCCAACAGCTATTATCTTTTCGAATATTGTACTCCAAAAAGAGATGGTAGCGGCGAAAACAATCTGGTGATTCAACTTACCGATGGGGCCAGACAGGGAGCAGTTCAAACTAAATTCAACGCTAGTGGATTTACCGGCGGATGTGAATAAAAACATCTAGCATAAATGCTAAATATGAGGAATGGATTGCAGTTGTTGTAATCCATTTTTTGTTTCTGTGCGTAAATGATGATGTAAAACCTTTATGAACAGGAAAAAATCTAAACATGAAAAAAATAATTCTTTCTAGTGCGGCAGCAGCCCTATTGCTTACTGCTTGTGTTTCAAAAAAGAAATACGTTGCCCTTGAAGCTAACTTGGCCAATACACAGAGCCAACTTTCAAAAACCCAAGTTGAAAAAGAAGAGTTGGAAGCTAAGCTTTCAAAAATTGAAGCAAGGGTTGAAGAATACAACGCTAAAATCAACTCTCTAAAAGAAATCAATGACAGCCAATATACGATTGAAGAAGGTACTGTCATGAATAACGACACAAAGGCCAAATTGGACAAGACATTAAGTGAAATCGATCCTGCAAAAGTGGCCGAGGCTAAAACAATGGAGGAAAAAGTCAACCTAGCGGTTTCCCATAACTTAAAAAAGTCATTGACCGATCAAGAAGATGAAATTGACGTTTTTGTTGACAAAACAGTTGTAATGATCAACATTGCCGACAACCTTTTATTCAAAAGTGGTAGTTACAAAATAAGTAATAAAGCAGACGGAATTCTAGGAAAATTGGCTGAGGTAATTAACTCAGAACCAAGTATGGAAGTAATGGTTGAAGGTCATACTGATTCTAGAACAATTAATACGCCTTTGTTCCAAGACAACTGGGATTTAAGTGTTAAACGTGCAACATCCGTTGTTCGTAAACTACAAGATGATTTTGATGTTGACCCAACACAGTTGATTGCAGCTGGTAGAAGTCAATACCAACCTTTGGTTGAAAATACCGATAACGACAATATGGCAAAAAATAGAAGAACCAGAATTGTTATAATTCCTGATTTGGATAAGTTCTTTGCCCTTTTGGATTCAGAAGCCAAAACACAGCCTTAAAAAACAACACTGACACTTAAGACGAAAGAGGGAAGCCTTAGGGCTTCCCTTTTTTAATATTATTCAGCTGGGAGTTCTGGATTTGGTTTTATTCGAATATTGCGCCATTTCACCTTGATTCCTCCTCCATCATGAATCTGAAGTGCAATGGCTCCCTTGCCCTGACCTATTTTGTCATCTTTGATTTGCACCATTATCTGGCCATTCAGCCAAGTGGTTACAAAATCTCCAAGCACTCTAATTTTCATTTCGTTCCAGTCCCCCATTTTTAGGTATTTATCCAAGTCAGCTTCTGGTTTTATTAACCAACCACGACCATAGGACTCATAAATTCCTCCAGTGTCCTTACCGGGTGGAGCAACTTCCACCTGCCATCCACTGACTTTGGGCCCTTCAAAAGTTGAACGAAAAAAAACACCACTATTTCCGTTTGCTTCTTGTTTAAATTCCAAGGTAAGTTCAAAATCATCGTAGAATTCCTCGGTTGAAAGATAACCATAGGCCGCTTTAGGTCCACTCTCGCATATCAACTCCCCGTTTTCAACATACCATTTCTCTTCTCCATGCTGAACCCAACCATCTAGATTCTCTCCATTAAATAGTGGTAATTCCTTGATTTCTTGGGCGTTGATTACCCAACAGGAAATAAATATGCCCAATAAGATTAGATAGCTATTTTTCATATTGATTATTTAAATATTAAGGCGTTTCCGAATTTTTGATTCTCCAATGGTTTATCCAAACGCAATAAAAAACCATTGATTACTGCATGGGTTAAAATACCGTTCTTCTCTAAGAAAAATGTGGGGTTAATTCCTGGTTGTAATTTAAATTCAGGCACCTCATAATTTTGATTGACCACATGGTATGGCAGGTTTACCATATCACTATTGGGCATTCGTTGCATTTCTAGATAACCATAACCCGCTTTTAATAAATTTGTTGCCATGTTTGAATTAGAGGCAAATTCCGCTTGGGATGTTTTCTTTGGAGCTATGATTTTGTATCCTTCGGCATTAAAGGTTTCATATCCATAATAAGTTGATAAATCACCTTGGTCGGATAGTACACTTCTATAATAAAATTCGGTATGACCTTTTAAATCAATTTCGTTCCTGTTTATACCTAAATCAAGAACGTACTCTTTGCCTAGGAGTTCATAGGTGACATTTTCTATTTTTAAGTCAAATAGTTTCCTATCATTCCTCGGAATTTTTTCATATTCTTCCAAATTTATCTCTCTATAGCTTTCATTAGCTATGGTATATAAGGCGGAAAGAATAGAAACATAGTTTAATTTTCGAATTTCCTGCTTTTCCCGGTCGCCAGCGAAACCTCCTGATTCGATTAAGATGACACCTGTACCCCATTTGGTCAAATTGTCGCCAAAAGCCCTTGGCTCGAAGGTGTCGTTATAACGTCCTACTTGACCAGGAGCATATTTTTGGATAATGTTATTCATAAAAGCAATTACACGCATTGCATTACCCCTGATTTCGTTGATTTCCTTCTCATAATTATAAGCTGGGGCCAAATATGATATTGTTGCAGGTTTTGGTGTATGCTCTGCGTTATAATAACGGCTTTGGTCATGTAGGTTAAACCCAAACACCGGATTTAGACTGTCACGAACTTTTTTCAGCGTTCTGCCCTCCGGCGATTGTAAACGAAGGGCATCGCGATTGATATCTATACCTAATACATTTCGCCTAGAGAAAACTTCTGCCCCATCAGGATTGAGCATTGGGATAAAATGCAACCTTAGCTTGGAAAGAATTTCCTCTTTTTCTTTGGCAAAACCGTCTGCTATAATGAAATTGAAAATGTCGAATATTGCCATGGTTGCGGTGGGTTCATCACCATGCATTTGTGACCAAAGAAAAACATCTGTACTTCCCGTTCCTAGGCTAATCAAATTCAAATCGCGGCCTTCTATTGACTCCCCAACTTTCGTGACTTTGAATAGCCCGTTCTTTTTAATTCGTTCAATCAGCGGCTGTAATTGACTGTATTTTATCCTCCTGCTTTGTAATGAATTTTCCTTGTAATCATTAAACGTTTGATACAATTGTGAAGTAAATTCATCTTGAGCGGTAAGTATCCAACCTGTAATTAAAAAGGTGAGTAACGTCAGATTTATTCGCATAGGGTTTTAGGCTGTGGTATTGGTTTAAAATTAAGCTTTTTGGTTGCATTTCTTATTTTGCCCATATATTCTAAACTAGAGTCATTCTTTTTAGTTCGATAAGCATGTTCTAAGTATCATTCGAGTTTATTTTCCAAAATCAACAAATCCGTATTTGATGAATCCCATAATTCCGTGATATGAGGTGGTACTGGAGTAAATGAATAGGTGAAAGAACTTAGTATGATGTCTATATCACCATCCGAATCGATATCGCCCGTATCCATAAGAAACCATCGCGCAGAGTTCGGGTTATGCAGAATTTCAGGTTGAAATTGAAATTGTTTTGAATTCAAGTTTTTAAGGTAGATAAAGGTCTGCTCAGGTTTGTTTTCATAATCCGGAAAGGTGCTGACAATACCGAAATCAATATCACCATCATTATCAAAATCATCTGCTACAACTCGAGTAGCACCATACATTGGGAAAAAATAACGTTGTTCGAATTGATTGCTGCCGTCGTTCAAATGAATTCGAAGACCATGATATGGCTTGTGCGTATAGGAATAATCTGCATTATCTCCATTTACAGTAATAATATCGTCAAAACCGTCTCCGTCGAAATCAACTAATTCAAACCAACTACTGCCATAAACCGAACTAAACTCCAATACCTTGACCGCTTCAAATTTTAAATTCTCGCGCTGATAAAAAATTGTGAGTCCTTCATAAGCCTGGGTACTCATAACAATAATATCATCAAACCCATCAGCATCAAAATCCTTTATCTCAGCTTTGACCACACCAGGAAGATTCAATAAGACCCTGCGTTTATACTCAAGGGAATCATTTTGATGAAAGAGCGAGAATTTTCCAGCACTATTTCCAAATTCTGAAATTAACACCTCTTGCTTACCGTCTTTATTAAGGTCTAAGATTTTATGAAAAACCGGTCTATGAAGACTTTCAATGCTAAAAGCGGTGTCAGCACCTTTCAACAAACTGAATATTCCTTTGGTTCTTTCTGAAGGATCTAGAATCCCAACTTCTGATATGGCATGCTCCGTGTCTTTATTTGAAAACCACGTAACCGGGGAACTTCCAGAGAACAAATTCGAAGTTTCTTTTTGATTTGGATTGTAGGTATTGACTTCGCCTAGGGTATTCCCTAGAAGAATGGTTTTTAAGGAATCATCAAAATCCATGAAGGTTGTATATGCACCTTCCTTGCTTTCTAAGGTATGGGCAACTTCCTTAAATTGACCCTGCCTTTGAAGTACCCTTTTAGGTATCGAGTTCATTTCTTCTGGAGCGTTGGCAATGATATATTCCGAGAGCAAAACCCAATCCATTAATTTGATTTTTGGCCTAAATACGGAATCAACAATATTAGGGTCTTGATACATCTCTTCTATTTGCATAAAATCGGCCATCTTAGGAAGCACACCGTTTTTCCAAACATCCTTGGGTAAATCATTAATTTCTGGAGCCAAATGGCAAGACGCACAGTATTGGTTGAATAAGGCAACTTCTCGCTGTGGTTTTTCTTTTTTACATGCCGAGAACAGTATAAAAATTAGGAATAATACTTGTTTATTTAAGATGCGCTTTAATTTAAAAGTATGGGGCATGAAATACTTATCTTTAATCGCTATAAAGTACAATATTTACCTCTTTAATATGAAATGGTTTAAACGAATTTTACTCCTTCTTATCCTTTTAATTGCTGTAGTTGTATATCTCAATTATCCTAAATTAAATATCATTTCGGGCTATGCTTCAAAATATATGGCATCTAGTGTAACAATCGGTGGACATTCTCCGGCATACATCAATCAAAACGACCTAAAAATGCCTTTGATTGAATTGGCAACTACCGAGTATAGTGAAGATGGGGCATCAGCTGATGTTTACGGACTACTTGAGAGAAAAGCCATCGATAGAAATGGACTTGGCAGTGTTTTGGTCAATGCAGATTATAAGGAAGATCAAAACTACCTTCAACCTAATAGAAACAAAAAATTTGATTCCTTGCCTTATCCTATGGGGCAGCTACCTCCCAAAGATTCACTTTTCCCAGAAATAGATTATAGCAAATTGGAAAAGGCAATTTCATTGGCATTTTCAAATCCGGAAGTTCAAAAAACCAGAACACTATTGGTTTTGTACAAAGGACATTTAATCGGCGAAAAATATGAAGAAGGATTTACAAAAGATACTCCGATACTTGGTTGGTCAATGACAAAGAGCATTCTTGCCACCTGTTATGGCGTATTGCAAAACCAAGGTAAGATTAATATGGACTGGCCAGCACCTATTGCTGAATGGAAAGATGATGAACGAAAAGAAATTACCCTGAACCATTTATTACGCATGCAAAGTGGTCTGGAATGGAGCGAGGATTATAGCGGTATTTCAGATGTAACAAAAATGCTTTTTTTGGATTCTGATATGACCAAAGCCCAAAGGATTAAAAAGGCCATTGCCAAACCGACAGAGATTTGGAATTATTCTTCTGGCACTTCCAACTTATTATCGGGAATCCTGCGTCAACAATTTAGGAGCCATCAAGAATACCTTGATTTCCCCTACGAAGCATTAATTGATAAAATTGGAGCCCATAGTATGATAATAGAAGCTGATTTGGAAGGAAACTATGTTGGGTCGAGTTATGCATGGGCAAATACCCGCGACTGGGCACGTTTCGGACAGCTATATTTAAATCAAGGCCTTTGGAATGGTCAACAACTTTTTGACAAGTCATGGATTGATTATATAGCAAAACCCACGACAAATTCAAATGGTACCTATGGTGCTCATTTTTGGCTGAATAATGGAGAAAATTATCCTGATGTTCCCAAAGACATGTATTCTATGAATGGCTATCAAGGACAATACGTATTTATAATTCCATCAAAAGAAATGGTAATTGTACGTACTGGGCTGGCCGAACCTCCTGCGTTCAATGCAAATGAAGTATTATCTGGGATAGTATCTGCAGTGGAATAAGCAATTATCTTCAGTAATAACGTATTTAACTTAACTGACCACAAGAAAGAGTGGCTTCACAACATTAATTTCCCTTACGAGAGCTCTGGTAGTACATTTACAGTGTAATAATCAAGCAAGTAAATTTTTTCATTTTCATATAGTGTTCTCGTAAAGGAGCCTTGACCAAAAGTCAGGGCTCTTTTTATTTACGGTAAATTGTGTTTTTTGGGTATGTGACTTTTTTTAGAATATCGTGTCAAAACCATAAACGAGAACAATGAAAAAACTCATTTACACCATAGCACTAGTTGGATTTGTATTTACCACTACGTTTGCTCAAGAAGAATCCGCATCTGTTGACTCCTTGCCCAAAACAACTGTTACAGAACGAATTGAAAAATCAGAATACCAGTTAAAACTGGAGGAAAAAGAAGCACGCAAAACTGTAAAAGCCCTAAAAAAACAAAACAAGTTGGAACGTAGTATCCTCCGATTAGAAAGTGATATACGCACTGATGGCATAAAACTTGAAAAATTGAACGAGCGCCATAACAACACACATAATAAACTTTCTGATGTCGATCGGGAAAAGTTGGAGCTAAAAATGGCCAAGTTGGAAATGCAATTGGCTAAAAACAAAGAAAAACTCAGAAAACTGAGAAAGAAAGTGTGATTTTCATTTAGATTGATTTTTTTGATTGAAGAATGGATTCCCCAATTAGGGAATCCATTTGTTTTTACCGAAATCGGGTTTACGTTTTTCCAAAAACGCATTTCGCCCTTCAATAGCTTCGTCGGTCATATATGCAAGTCGTGTAGCCTCTCCTGCGAATACTTGTTGACCAACCATACCGTCATCTGTAAGATTCATAGCAAACTTGAGCATTTTTATTGAAGTGGGCGATTTTTCCAAGACTTCCTGTGCCCATTGATACGCTGTTGCTTCCAATTCTTCATGAGGGATAACGGCGTTTACCATTCCCATTTCGAAGGCCTCTTGAGCTGAATAGTTCCTCCCTAAAAAGAAGATTTCACGAGCCTTTTTCTGACCTACCATTTTAGCCAGATAGGCCGAGCCATAGCCTCCATCAAAACTGGTCACATCAGCATCGGTCTGTTTAAAAATTGCATGTTCTTTGCTGGCTAGGGTCATATCACATACAACGTGCAAGCTGTGTCCACCTCCAACTGCCCAACCCGGCACAACTGCGATAACGACCTTAGGCATAAAGCGGATAAGACGTTGCACTTCGAGAATATTAAGTCTATGATAACCATCTTCGCCTACGTAGCCCTTATGTCCACGAGCCTTTTGGTCTCCACCGCTACAAAATGCCCAACCGCCGTCTTTTGTCGACGGTCCTTCACCAGATAAAAGCACCACTCCTATTGAGGTGTCTTCTTGTGCGTCATAAAAGGCTTTATAGAGTTCACTTGTGGTTTTAGGTCGAAACGCATTACGCACTTCAGGTCGGTTAAAGGCAATACGTGCCACACCATCACATTTTTTATAGGTTATGTCTTCAAATTCTATGGCAGTTTGCCAATTGGGAGATGTACTCATAGGTTTTACTCAAGTATTATGGTTTGATTAAAGATTAAATAAATGATTACTGCCGCTGCTATTGAAATAAGGTTACCTACAACAAAATAATCGTTGTTCACCTTGTTCTCTTTATCACTTTCAAGTCTAGTACCCAATTTAATGGCCCCGAATAGAACCAACGCGCTGCCCTCAAAATTTGTTAGTAATAAGAAGGTCAAGAATATTCGCTCTAAAAATCCTTTCAGCCAAGAGGTGAATTTTTGTTGAATGGTCTTTCCCGAATTTTTTGGATCTAACCATTTTGAAACAGCGTAGAATACGATAATCAATAGTACTTCTACGATTATCCAATAGAGTATTTGGTACTTTAAGTCATGCATAACCGATTATATTGAAAACGAGTTGTTTAATGATATTGTACTCTTCCATTCGCAATGACTTTCGTTTTTTCCATGCCCCGGATCGCGTTTTATAGAGTCCTATCTTTTCCAAATCTTTGTAATCGTTGTATTGCAGGAATGCAGCAATAATATCGTATTCCGATGTTTTCCACTCACTTTTAATTGATTGGTACAGTTTAAGGCACAATTCAAGTTGGTGGTCTTGTGGTGTGTTTAAATCAATAAAATAGTTATCTCCTGTCTCTTTGGTGGTTTTTAGGGCTTCGCGAGCTTGTGTTAATCCTGAACCGTACATTTCATGCGCAATGACAGTATTTATTTCAGTGTCAATTTCACCATAAATTGCTGAATATCGTAATTTGAACGGATATTTTTTTGTGATGATCTGCTCTTCCATGAAAAAGAGCATTTTGATTAAGGTGATGGTATCTGCAACTACACCTTGAAACTCATCTCCCAAGGTTATTGTCAAGGGTGAAAGGATTTTTTCTTTGAAGTTTTGGTTTGTTTGATCAATCAATTTTCTAAAATCCTTCATGAAATCTTTTCTTTTGTCAATCTGACTACTAGAAATGATATCTGCCATGATAATATGATACTTAGCTTCCATTTATTTCCTATTTATGGAAAAAATTATTTTTTTTCCTAAAAACGGAAACAATATACAAAATTTCCTATAAACGGAAACTATCTGGGTTTTAATCGAGTGAATTACCAAAATTTAATTCTTGTAAAAACAGTAACTCCTTAAGCTTTTAGTATTTTTCACTGATGACCTATGATAAGACGCTTAGAAGGGCAGCCAACAATTACCCAAGAATTTCAGATTTGGCAAAAAAAGCTAAAAAACGTATGCCCAATGTTGCTTGGGAATATCTAGATTCTGGAACTGGAAATGAACAATTATTGGCTCAAAATACCAGAGCTTTTCAAAGTCTTCGCTTTTATCCCAGGTTTTGCAAAGGGGAATTGAACGCTGAGGCAACCACAACTTTATTCGGAAAATCTTTCGCCGCCCCCATCGGTATTGCGCCAGTGGGGCTTACGGGCCTTATGTGGCCAAAAACCGAACTGTATTTAGCAGCAACGGCACATCGAATGAACATACCCTACTGTTTAAGTACGGTAGCCACAGAAACCCCTGAAATCATTGGAAAAGAAGTAGGCGGGAATGGCTGGTTTCAATTATACCCTCCAAAAGACAGGGAGGTTCGAGATTCCCTTTTAAAACGTGCGTCAGATGCAGGCTTTCATACGCTTGTCATAACAGCTGATGTGCCAATGGCCAGCAGACGTGAACGCAGCAAAAAAGCTGGATTGGCCATTCCACCTAAAATTACCCCAAAATTGATTTGGGATGGTATGAAACATCCCTTATGGGGGTGGCAAACCCTAAAACGCGGACTACCAAGATTACGCACAGTAGAACATTACACCAACACAACCGATATGAAATTTACGAGTGGTTTTGTTGGAAACCGTCTGGGAGGAACCTTGGATTGGCAGTATTGCGCTGAGGTCAAAGCAACTTGGAACGGCCCGGTTGTACTAAAAGGTATTCTACACCCTGAAGACGCAAAAAAGGCAATGGAAATAGGGCTTGATGGAATTTATGTTTCAAACCATGGTGCAAGGCAGTTCAATGGCGCAGTTACCGCCATAGAAGCACTCCCTGAAATTGTAAAGGTCATAAAAGGTAAAATACCCATACTGTTTGATAGTGGTATACGAAGTGGACTCGACATAATGAAAGCACTTTATTTAGGTGCGGACTTTGTTTTTGCTGGTAGACCCTTTATTTATGGGGTGGCTGCTCTAGGAAAGTATGGGGGTGATTACACGGCTAACCTTTTAATAGATGACTTAAAAAATAATATGGTGCAATTGGGATCGAAAAACCTTTCAAAATTGCGAGAGGCGACAATGATAATGATATAATTAGATTCAGTATCAATTTTATTTTACCTTAGACATACCTCTCCCCCATTAATAATATCAACATGGGTAAATGGCACATTTCTTTAAAAAATTTCGTAAAAAGTTCTTAGTTGAAAATCGAATTTCCCGATATCTATTATATGCCATCGGAGAAATAGTCTTAGTAGTACTAGGAATATTAATTGCCATTCAGATAAATGATTGGAATCGAGATAAGAACCTTTACCAAGAAGAATTAGAAAGTTACAATCTTATTATTTCTGATTTAAAACGCGATTCCATACTTTTTCATAATTATAAAATTACCTACGATAGCTTCTTAGACGGCTATTTTAAAATAAATAAAGTATCTCAAAACCAAGGGACTTTCGAAAATGTTTTTCCTGACTTCATAGCTATGAATGCAGAGTTCAATCCTGTAACCCAAGACAATCATCAAAAAAATATAGATAAGCTTCGAAACAATGAAATAAGGGTAAGCATAAACAAATATTTTCGTAGAATAAATCAGGTAAAACATGCTAGGGAAGAATTTAATGAACTGATTACCAAAGAATCAAGGCCATTTTTTTTGGTTGAACAAAATATTTTAAAAAATGATGTCGTCTTTAATTATGAAAATAGGACCTTCCCTCCTTTACTTCGAGTTTCCACCATTGATACGGCAAAATTCAAAGAATCCTTGAAACAGTCGAAAGCAATATCTCTTTTATCGGAATTAAGAATGTCTATGGGTTTTTATTTGGCGGCTTTGGACTTCGCTATTATAGAAAATCAAGAATTGATAACTGAACTAGAAAATAGAATTCATAATCATTAATTCTTTCTGTTTTTCTCTTCAATCCATTTGCCCATATATTTTGCAGCTGCCATTGTTTGGTGCTGTAGCATAGTACCAATAACATTATAAGACCGATGATCTACAAGACTTTCCTTAATTCCCTCGATTCTTGTCATAAGGCGTTCCATTAGAAATTCTTTGTTGTAATGTTCATTTATTAGTTCAATACCATTTTTTTGTGCTTGCAGCCAATCATTTTCATTATTGCAGAGGTCAACGGCTTCTTTTGCAAAATTCTGCGGATTATTGGCGATTTTTCCGGGCCATAACTTGAAATCACCCATTCCCTCTACCCCTATATTAGTTGTAATCGACGGGGTTCCGTTTTGCATGGCATCGATTAGCTTTCCTTTAATCCCTGCACCAAAACGTAATGGCGCTAAAACAATTCTGCTTTTTTGAATGACTTGATTTAAATTATGGGTCCATCCATGAATCAGTAGTCCTTGAGCTGGATTGTGCAATTGTTGCACCATTTTGGGTAAATATGCTCCATAAATATGCAAATTGCTTTGAGGCAATTTTTTTTTAATTGTTGGCCAAATTTCTTCTATTAAATAATGAAAAGAATCAATGTTTGGGGCGTGTTTCCCATTTCCGAATGAAATAAAATCTTTTCGTTCTTTGAATTTTGGAAACTGATTAATCAAGGATTCTGAAACTTTGTCGAGCAAGAAAGGAAGATGAAGTAGCAGTTCTGCCCTAACTCCAGTTACCTCCTTAAGTAATTCACGTTCATAGGTGGAAACCACTAAGGTTAAATCAGAACGAAATATACTGGCCAATTCCCTTTTGGTTTTATCTTGTTGCAACCACTTGAGTATGGACCACTCCTCCCCTTTTTTAAAACACAACTGTCGCGATTCCCGTAAGGAATGTAAATCTTCCGTATTTAGAATTAGAAGGGAATCAGGGCAGATTTGCGCAACGCGCCACCCAAATTGCTCTTCAACCATAAAACGGTCAAAAATGACAACCTCAGGCTTTAACTGAGAAACGAATCCATCGAAACTTGCATCATTAAGTAGAATACCAACTTCCTTTATCCCTAAATCTGAAAGAGTCGCTGAAAACTCCGTTTTGGTTGCAGTTGAAGCAAAGGTTATATCATAATCGAAGGCCAAAAATCCTTCTAAAAGTTGCATCATACGGTTGCCGGCGGCTGTTGTTTTAGGCTCTGGCCAAACATGACCGATGACAAGCAACTTTTTCACATGTTTATTTTTTAGAAATTAATTGATTCAATTTCAATTACAAAACCGAGAACCTTCACAATCAATTCGTTCTCACATTAAAATTTTAAACATGCCCTCGGATTAAGCGATTTTATAAAACATCACTATTCATTTCAACTACATAAGTTGGGCAAACTTTTTTGAAATACTGGATCGTAGTTTTCGCTCGTAATCTTCCTCTAGCCACTCCTTATAGTTCTTAGTATTGTTCATAATACAATAGGAATACTGCCGCACCCTGAACGCAATTTCTTCTTTAAGTTCTTTGGCCAGGATACGAGCATCAAATACATCTTCGCTGTTTTCAACGCAAATTTGGGCATGCTGTTCAATACTGCGTTCCAATACCAATTTTGATTTTTTTCCTTCTGCAAAAACCTTTTTGTATTCTTCTTTTATATCAAAGTTGACATTTTCTGACTTACTGAATTTTTCACGAAGTTCAGCAGGCATTTCATATACAAAGTCACGTTCAATGTCTTCATCATTTTTGATGTTCTCAAGATAAAAGTCCGGAAAGTGAAATATCTCTTGCCAATCAACGGGTTCATCCCAAGGTCCAAAACGGGCAACGTTATTACCCATATCAATTACATTGAATTCTTTCTTATTGGGCAATACACGAGAACCTCGGCCTATCATTTGAAAATAGAGTGTCAATGATCTAGTTGCCCTATTCAAGATAATGGATTCTACTGTGGGTTCATCAAAACCGGTTGTGAGGATACTTACCGAAGTTAAAATTGCATCAGGAGTTTTAGAGAACCATTCTAGAATTTCTTTTCGTTCGGTTGCAGTATTCTTATTGTCTAAATGGCGTATGTCGTAACCGGCTTTCTTAAAAGTTTCATATACATAATAAGATGTACTGATACCATTATTGAAAATCAAAGTTTTGGTGCCCTTGGCCACCTCTTCGTATGCCGTAACCAGTTTGCCAAGCATTGATTGGTTACTATACAGTTCGTCTGAAGATTTTACGGTATAATCACCATGAATTCCGAGTTTTAAACTGCGAAGGCTAACATCATAGTTATACAGGTTGGCCTGCGCCAAAAACCCGTTTTCAATCAACGATTTAATTGACTTTCCAACAATGAGTTTCTTGTAGTGATCCTTAAGGGGAAGTTTAATATTTGAACTCAGCGGTGTAGCGGTTACCCCCAGAATAGTTGCCTCATCAAAATATTTAAATAGTTTTCGAAACGAGTTATAATGAGCCTCATCAATTATCACGAGGCCGATATCGTTAATCTTAACCTTTTCTTCTTGTAGTCGGTTGTTCAGCGTTTCAACCATCGCAACAAAACAAAAATACTCGTCTTGATCGATGAGTTCTTTTACTTCACTGTTGATGATTTTATTACTTACACCAAAATTGTGTAGCATTCTAGAGGTTTGACCACTCAATTCTATTCTATGGGTCAATACCACTACTTTTTTTCCAGTTTGTTCAATAAACCTGCGAGTGATTTCGGAGAAAATCACGGTTTTTCCTCCGCCAGTGGGTAGTTGGTAAAGTAAATTTGACCCCGTTGGCAGCTCTTTGAGAACTTCAAAGATTCGCTCCAAGTCCTTTAGCTGGTAATCGTATAGGCTTTTTCTTATGGTCTCTTTTTGAACTTGCAAAAACAGTTTTTTAGGTTAAGTCAACTAAAAATAAACCTTACAAAATTAGTCGAAATATCCATTCAAATATTGCTGATGAAGGGATTATTCATTAAGATTCTATCAACAATTTTTTAATCGAATTAAACCTTTGGTTGTCAAGCATGTAATAAAATTTTTATAAATCGGAAAGCATCCATTTGGAATTTTGGGTATAAAAATGTATCATAACTACTTGTAAGAACTAAAACTAATTACTTAATGAGGCAGTTAAAAATCGTCAAGCAGGTCACCAATAGGGAATCGAAATCTCTGGATAAATACCTTCAAGACATTAGTAAAATAGAATTGATAACCGCTCAAGAAGAAGTTGAACTGGCCCAACGAATCAAAGCAGGTGATCAAATTGCCTTAGAAAAATTGACCAATGCCAACCTACGATTTGTGGTCTCTGTTGCGAAGCAATATCAGAACCAGGGACTCAAGCTATCTGATTTAATAAACGAAGGCAATGTTGGTTTAGTGAAAGCCGCGAAACGCTTTGATGAAACAAGGGGTTTTAAATTCATCTCATACGCCGTGTGGTGGATAAGGCAATCTATTTTACAAGCATTGGCCGAACATTCTCGAGTAGTACGACTACCATTGAATAAAATTGGCTCCATAAATAAGATTAAGAAAACTTTTTCCTATTTAGAGCAGGCGCATGAGCGGCCGCCTTCAGCAGAAGAAATTGCACGCGAATTGGATATGACCGTCAGTGAGGTTAAACTTTCGATTAAAAACTCGGGAAGACATGTTTCTATGGATGCTCCCTTAAAAGAAGGAGAAGATTCCAATCTTTATGATGTTATGAAGGCTGGTGAATCACCCAAACCCGACAAAGATCTGATGCACCAATCGTTGACAACAGAAATTAATCGTGCTTTGGATACGCTTTCTCCTCGTGAAGCTGATGTTGTGCGCTTATACTATGGAATTGGAGAATATCCATCAATGACATTGGAAGAAATAGGCAGTACGTTTGATTTAACAAGGGAACGTGTAAGACAAATACGTGAAAAGGCGATTCGAAAATTAAGGCACAGCTCTAAGAGTAAGATACTTAAGATGTATCTAGGGTAAAATGAAAAAGGGGAATTTTCTAACGAAAGTTCCCCTTTTTCTGATAACACTTAAACTTAAGAACAATTCAATTGAGAGATATTGTAGTTCACCAATATCTCGTTCAAATTTCGGACGAAATTCATGTATGCCGTATTTTCACTGTTTTGTCTTTCCATAGTGGGTCGATTTAGGATTTGGGGCTTATAAGTAATCTAACTCAGCTAATTCATTCAAGCTAAGTATCTCATTCAATTCTTGTAAAAATGCGAGGTACTCCTCACCGTAGGTATCGTACAACATAATTGGGTAGATTAAGATTTTAATTTGGGTGTGTTCATATATAACGTAAACTTATTCCGTTAGTTGTGCATTTTCAATAAAATGATGTGAAATCCTACAATGCTGTTGTCTAGTAGGAAATGATGAACACAAAACTAGAAGTTAAACCTGTATTGAAGGCCTATGGTGGCCGAATGAACAAATTCGTTCGGCAAGAAAGGTACTTCCTGCCTTGAAAGGTTCAATGAAGTTGAGATGGCAGCTTTTTCATTTTTCCCTGTAAATTGATAGGAAAGATTAAGGTTAAAAGAACTTAAGTAAACAAGGGATTCCGCTAAAAGCCGGTCGCCATTGAAGAATTGATTGTTTTCGGCATTAATGCCGTAGGATAGGTTAACGCCTAAAAAATTCTGTGCGTCTTTTAGGTACTTACGTGCCACAAGGCTCCCAGCAAAACCAAAATCATCATCGGCATATGAGACATATGGACGCAATGAAAAGTAATAGTTACCTGAATAAATGCCATATGAAGCCGTATAGATAAGTGCTTGTTGGTCTGTAAAGTCTAAATATCTCAAACCTAATGAGGTCTCCATTGCTGAAGGCAATTGCAAGTAAACTTCACCTCCAAATCTATGTTTTGGAAAAATTGTTGCGTTTGAATAACCAACATTAAAATAACCATGAAGTTTCTTCGAAAAACGAGGGTAATAGTCCAATTCAAATTGTGTCCCTTCCAATTCAAATCGATTCGCATAAGTAATTCGAGGTAAAAAAGCACCAATCTTCGTATTTCTTTGATATTCGATTGTCGTAGCATAAAATGGCTCAAAATAGTCATCAAAAACTTGAACTTCAGAACGAACTCCAATTGCATTTTTAACGATTTGAGTACTATTCTCTGCTTTAAGTATTTCGTAAATCTCTTGTTCGCCTTCGATTTTTTTGATTGCACTATTTCGTAATGACTTAATAGCTTCATCTTTTGGAAAATAGTCCAAAGCCTTATTCGCCAAACCTAAAACCAAATGATACCTTTTGGCATAGAGCTCATTTTTTATGGTCGCAAGCCATAATTCTTGGTTATACTTTTCTAAAGAAGTCATTTCATTGAAATACTTTCTTGCAATATCATATGACTTGTCCCAACTTAATGTTTTTGCAATCAGAAGTTTGGCATCTAAATGATTCGGATAGTTTTCTAGAATTTTGTTGAGGGAGTCACGTGCAATTTCCCTCTTTCCCTCAAATGCGAGTTGTCTTGCTGCAAAATAGGTAGAGTCAGGATTGAATTTATGAACACCTTGCCCCTGCCCCATAATTTTGGTCGACATCAATAGAATTAATACAAACAAGAATCTAGTATTCATCAAGTTCAAATTTTAACGCCGTTACTTCATTCAATATTTTTTGGTCTTTAAGGCAGCGCTGAACCTTATCATCCAACTCTATTGAGATAACATTATTTTCCTTCATTTTTTCATAGATCTCTGCAGCCAATCTTTTGTCCTTTGCCCAGTAACAAACATCCAATGCAGCGGCATAGGAGTCATGGTATTTAGGATTGTTTGCCATCGCATCCTTCAGAATTTCAATAGCTTTATTGTATTTGTTGTTCCATGCGTAAATGCGACCTTGTAGAATCATGGCATCAACATGATTGGGAACATGATCAAGTATATACTGACTCAACAGTAGTGCACGTTCCGTATTGCCATTATGGGCTAAATCGCGAGCTTTTTCATAGGCCTTATCAAAATTCTTCCCATTGAAGACACTTGAAATCCAAACGAGTTCCTCATTGGAATATGAACTTTTATCCTTTCGAAATACCATTAATGAATCTGGCAAAACCTTGTTTTCTTTAAGAACATATTTATGTGCAGCATTGAAGTTCTTGACACTTGATTTTAATTTTCGCTTGGTTTCACCGTTCGATTTATTTCGAAGTTTCATGTCCTCCCCTATTTCGTAAACATTACCAGAGCTGTAAAAATCGTTTCCTTGTATAAATTCTTTGGCGGTTTCTGAGTTTCGGAATAAGGGAATTTTCTTTTCCTCAGTTTTGGAACACAAGCCCTCTCCAAGAGCAGTAATCATTGACGGACTCGATGGATAGGCCTTCTCTTTAATCATGGACAATATCGATAGGGCTATATCGGTATGCGCTGTAGTATTTGAGAAAACCTTTGGAGCTTTCACAGCATCTCCAAAAATCATCAATGGTATTCTATAATCTTGCAAATCGTTTTCGGACTTTAAAAATGGCGCATTCTGAGTACCCGTAATAATATAAATGGTTTCTTCATGTTCCTTTGTTTGATTGCGCTTTTCGATAAAATATCGAATGGACTCATCAGTATATAGCATACTGGCAAAAAATGATTTTTGACGCTTAATATTCCATTCTGCCGCATTGGAAAAGTATCTGTCATCTAGAATGTGTTCCACCTTTGAAATGTATTTTTCCGAATTAGGAATTCCGCCTGAAACAGTACTTAAGTTCAAGAATAATTCAAACTTTGGTTTTGAACTGGGAATGTAGGTTTCTTCCCATTTTCTGAAAAGTTCACTATCTGGATATCCCTCTACAATTCCATTATCATTAGTTGGCGAAAGACTGTAGCGTTCATCAAATTTGGATTTATCAACAATGAGGTCTACCCTATCTCGATACAGGAACTTATCCATTTGAAGAAGTGAATTGTTTCCTCCATAATAGTAAGCGGTTTTATAACCTCTTTCCTTTAAAAGTCCAAATAATGAATTTCGATTTAACTGGTTGACTTCTTCGTTCTCATCTTTCAGACTAGGTAAGGAAGCAACTAAAGACGTTATCGAGCCTTTGGTATCCAAAGCGTTTGAAAGGTGGTTTTCCCAAATCAACGACTCTTTTGAAAGTTCGTTTAAAAAGGGAGTAAAGGCTTTAAATTGTGCTTGTGGTCCAATAAATTCTTTTCCCAAACCTTGAATCATTATGATTACAAAATTTGGATTACCACTTTTTAAATTGAAATTCTTAACAAAGGAGGTGTCTGCAATTGCAGGTTTTAAAAATGGGTATTCTTTTTTGCCGTCGTACGTGTTTAGTTCAATTTTTTCTTGGACCAAATCCGTAACGAACAATTGAAATTTGTTCTGGTTAATAGGTTTTTTGGTTGTAAATAACATACCAAAAAGCATGATGAATAAGACAATTGTAAAAGGAAACATTCTCTTTAAAATAGAACTTACCCAATTGAATTTTCTTGACAACAATCGAAATGAATAGATTAAGAGAACGAGGCCCAACATGAATAATAACCAATGGCCGGTACTTATATCTAAGTCTTCTAACTCAAATTCACTCCGGTATATGAAAGGGATATGCGTTTCTGCATATATCAATGTCAAAAATTGCTCTGTAAGTAAAAGCGATATCAAAACCAGTGCGACGAATCTCTTACCATAATTGTGCTTTTTACCTTCTAGAAATTGATAAGGCCAGAGCAGACCAAGACCAACTACGGCAGTAAAACCTGTTTGATTGATAAAATGCAACCATAGACTTTGATTAATGACCCTGTCAACCAATCCATCCATATATAAGTGGATATGTTGAAAGACAACCAATATCAATAAACAACATTGAAAAGCAACAATCTGTTTTGCGTATTGGCCTAAACCATTTTTAGCGCTATGTTTATTTTCAACTATCATGAAGCCTTGCTAAATCCTTTTCTGGTCATAGAGCCCCAACCAGATTGAATATTAAAGAGTTTCTTATAATTTCCCTTAACCGATGACCAAACAACAATCGGATGAAAAACAATAGGTTCAATAAGAGCGCACAACACAAGTATTAAAATATCCCTTGGCCTTGTATATTGTTTATAGGAATAAGTATCCCACAAAATGGCATATAGGGAAAACATGACGCTGTAGGAATAAATACAGAACGTTATCGCAACAAAAAACTTCCAATTTAGAATTCCCAAAAAGTAGAAGAGTATTATGGAGAAAAAGCCCAAAAACTCAAGAATAGGCGCTAACCATTCGTAAAAAAACCAGTAGGGATAACTGAGTAGTCCTAGCCTACCAAATTTCGGATTCAAGAACATGTCTTTATGCTTTTGAAGGGTTTCGATATTACCCCGAGACCATCTGTCTCTTTGCTTTACAAAGACTTTTAAGTCTTCAGGAACTTCAGTCCAACATAGTGGGTCTGGAATATACTCTACGTTGTAAGGCAAGTTTTGTTCATGCATATAGCGGCGCATACGAAAAACTATTTCCATATCCTCACCAACGGTTCCTGTATCGTAGCCCCCTATTGCATTGGCTATTTCTCGATCAAAGAAACCGAATGCCCCTGAAATTATTAATAAACTGTCGATACGGCCCCAGGCCATTCTACCCAAAAGGAAAGAACGGGTATATTCCAATAACTGAAACTTTGCCAACCAATTTTTTGGCAGGTTGATTTGCTCTAATTCACCGCCCGAAATTATACATGAATTTGCAACACGAATTACACCTCCAACCGCAATTACCCTTTTCTCACTTCTTTGAGCGAAAGACTTTACTACATGCAAAAGGGCATCTGGCAATAACAAACAATCAACATCAATACACCCCACATATCTACTAGTTGAAAGTTGAACTCCTGTGTTTAGGGCATCAGACTTGCCACCGTTTTCTTTATCGATGACTGTAAGCTTACCAAATGCAGGTATTTCTGATTTATAAATTCCTCGTATTGGTTTGGATTTCATATTTGGATCCAAAACACGTTCAATTTTCACTAAACTATAGGCATCAATCATTTTTTGAAGGGTGTCATCCTTGCTTCCATCATTCACTACCATTACTTCGTAGTTTACATATTGTAAGGAGAGTAACGAACGAATGTTTTCGACTATGGTCATGCCTTCGTTATATGCCGGGGCGATAATCGTAATTGAAGGTGCCAATGGCGATGCCATTACCTTTGATAAATCTCCAAAACTGTTCTTGTTTTTATAGTGAATGGAATTTCTTGTAGACAGATACCCCATAACAGTGAACATTGAAAACAAAACTGTAGTAAACACCAGAAACAAGACGTTTACGTACTCTAGAACCAATTCAAAAATGCCGTTATCCATTATAAAAGCGTTTTAAAGGTTTTTGAAGCTGAATAGGAATTTCTTCCAGTTCAAACTCAGGTTGTATTTCAATGAGCTGCCCAGGACTGGAAATACCTATTTCTTCATTTAGCGATAATAACTCTAAAGGCATTTTGTTGTGGTCATTTCTAGCAAGGCTTTCCTCGAAATCATGGTTTTTTTGTAAAGGCTCCAATTTAATTACCTCTTCTTTCGAAAGTCTTTCTTCTATTAATTCTAAGGTCTCTTCAATCTTTTCTACTAATTCATCCTCCTGATTTACTTCTAAAAGTTGTTTTAGGAATACTGTTTCCTTTACATCGCCAATTGAAGAAATTTCATTTAGTAATAGTAGTTGGGATTCCAAGTCTGCTGCATGTTCAAAAAGTTTAGAGAATATACTCTGTTCACTTCTCGTTAAGGAGTCAACTTTCTTTTCTTCAATATTTTCATCTGGTTTTGAGGAACTTTGAAGTTGCTTTAATTTACCAAAGGCCCTGAATCGCAATTCACTGTTTTCTTCAAGGTCAACAATGGATTCCAATAAATATTTTTCACGGGCATCGCCGTAACTGACTATTGAGTTCAAGAACTTTTCACGTTCAGCATGGTTCATTTTTTCATATCGGATTTCGAATTCTTGTTTATCAAAATCCTTTTCAAAACCTTCCTCATTAGCACTATTAACAAGACCTATATGATTTTCAAGAGAATGGTTTGATTCACCATCCAATAAATTCAATTCGAATTCAGGAAAGATTTCATCTGTCTTATCGCCGCTGATTGGATTTTCTGTTTCTGTTGATTTTTTCGGATGCTCTACTACGTCATACACCTCAATTTCAGTGAATTCAATTGTTGAACGCATTATTGGAGAAATTCCATCCCCTGGTTCTACCTCAAATTCAACTTCTATTTGTTGGTGGTCTTCTGTAATCACCAATTCTGAGTCCTGCGTTAATTTTGGACTATCAAATGACTCAATATCTTTGGTTGGTAGAACTGAATCAGGCCGGATTATATTTATTGCACCCAATGCTTTGCTCTTTACTTGGTGATTCGTGACCCTATCCTTAACTTCTTCAAGAAATATGAGTTCACTAACAGTACCCAAACTGGCAATTGTATCAAGCAATTGAATTTTGACTTCGTTACTAGCGTGCCAAAAAACCCTTTTTATCGTTGGCAAACTTGACTTGAAATTGAAATCTCGAATACAATTAAGCGCTGCAATTTTAATTTGATCGTTTTTATGTTTAATCAATTCCACGATAGCCCCCTCTGCATCACTTTGATTGTAATGACGAATTAAACGAAGTGCGAATAGAACAACATCATTATTCTCTGATAGCAGCCAGAACTTAAAAGCGGGTGGGACAAAATCTGAATGGTTTCCTATAGCTTCAATTAATTTAAGCTGTTGCCATTCACTTATTGGATGTCTTGAATTATCCAATATGTGCTTAATTCCTTCTTGTTTAAGCTGAACAATTGCAATTTCAGCTTGTTTTCGAATTGTTTTTCTCTGATCCTTGCAAAGTTTGGCAATAAGGTTGTAGGATTCTATGACTTCCATTTGGGTTAATTCCAATATACCCTGAGACACAACCTCCCATCGCCAACTTTTCAATTTAGACATGGCATCGTGATGCAATTCCAGTTCACGATATAGATTCACCAAACGTTGACGTGTTTCACCGGAGACATCCTTTTGTAAATCAAATAGAATAGCAGTCAAAGCTTTTTTGAATGCTGAAGCTCTAAGTTTTTCCCTAATCCTAATTTTCAACTCCACAAAATGACGCTGTTCATCAATTGGATCATCATGACTGTGAAAAAGAAAATTACTAATGACAGGAGCCAATTCGTCGCGGGTTGTCTTGCTGCCCTTTTTACGATTTTCGGACAATTTGCGATAACCGAAAATTGCCAAAAAATACAAAGCACCCAGCAGTACAAAGAGCAAGGTTAAATCCCAGAGGAGATTGGTATGTAGGTTTGGTGTGTCGATAAAGTAGTTAGATTTGGGATGTTTGGTCTTAGGTCATCTTATGCACTTCTTTTTAGTTCTTTGGTTATTCGCGCCAATAATTCAGTAGGACTAACTGGCTTAGGAACAAAATCATTAGCTCCCATTTCAAATGCACTTAAAATATTCTCATCATTGGACGCAGAAGAAATCATGATAATAGGAACATTGGATTTCAAATCGTTACGAACATAGTCAACTAATTCAATACCCGAGAAATAGGGCATCATTATATCACAGACTATGGCATCAGGAATACGTTTTTGTAGATTCTCCTTTACAGATTTTCCGTTATGGCTTACACAGACATCATAGCCATCTTTACGTAAGCGATAATCAAGCAAGGATGCCAACATTTCGTCATCCTCTGCTAAGAGTAGTTGTTTGGTTTCCAAAATTTTATGCCTTTAGCTTTAGTTTATTAAATTCTAGGTCTAGTTTATCTTCAGTTTTGGGATATAGTTCAATAAATTCATCAAAAAGAAAGGAGATCGTTTCGATATCCTGGCCTTCTTTAGAAATGGTTGTCATTTTCGTCGTTATCTCAGTCAAATGGTGTGCCTTTACCATACCAAGACAGGATTTTACTTTATGACATGCAAAATCCACACCTTGAAAATTTCCGCTTTGCAAATGAATCCTTGTTTCACCAATAAATTCCAATATGTTCTTTTTGAAAAGACTTACTAATTCTTCTAATAGCGAGACTTGCCCTAAACATTCTTGCTTTAATGGTTCGAGGTCAATAAGATTAGGCTCAGCTGGATTATTTTCAATAGCTATTTTGTCGTCAATAGTAGTTTGTTTTTTAACTACGAGATGTGCTATCTTTTCTTTTAGAGCTGCAGATTCATAGGGTTTCATTAAAAAATCATTAATTCCTACTTCAGCTGATTTCTCTTTATCTGCTATGGTAAAATCCGCTGAAATCGCTAGAATTGGTATAGAATTGATATTTCGTAGATCATTCTCCCTTATCTTTCTAGAAATTTCGAATCCGTTCAAAACAGGCATTCTCAAATCCATTAAGAGAATATCGAAATTGTTTTTTTCAAGTAATTTCAGACCATCAAGACCGTTATCGACAATGGCAATTTCACAGCCCCAATTTTCAAGTTGATTTTTAAACAGCCTTTGGTTTAGGGTGTTGTCTTCAAAAACAAGCACCTTTTTACCTTTGATATCAGAGCTAGATGAATCATTAAGTTCTGTATTGACAATTTCATGCTCAAATTCAAAAACGGTCTCAAAAGGAAGATTGAATTGAAATGATGTTCCTACACCTAAAATACTTTCAACTGAAATGGAGCCTCCCATTTTCTCAACAATCTGTTTCACAATGCTCAAACCAAGACCAGTACCACCAAATTTTTTGGAATTTTGAGGCACTTGATGATAGGTATTAAAAATATTGACCAATTCTTCTTGGGCAATGCCAATACCGGTATCTCGGACGACAAAGTCTAGTATGGCCTTATTATTTTGAATAGAGTTTAAATAAACAGCCAATTCAATACGTCCACTATCAACGAATTTGATTGAATTGCCTAAAAGATTTAATAGAACTTGAGAAAGCCTAGAGGGGTCCCCTATCAACTTTTCTGGAATTGAATCTTCAATTTCAATATCAAATTGAATGTCCTTTCCAATAATTAGTGTTTCGCTTAAAAATTGGAGTTCACTAATCAAGTTTTTTAAGTTGAACTGATGTCTTTCGAATTTCTCTTGCCCCGCCGCTAGTTTCGAGTATTCGAGCAATTCATTTATTATGTTCATTAAGCTGGAAGAAGCTGAGTTCAACGCATTAACGATTTCCTCTTGGGTTGGATTCAAAGTCGTTTCTTGAAGCAGATCAACGAATCCGATAATTCCATTTAAAGGAGTTCGAATTTCATGACTAACATTGGCAACGAGATTATTTGCTTCTTGATGAGCCTTGTTTAAAGCAATTTCCTGCTGTGATTCGCTTAGCTCAACATCAGGGAAATTTATGTTATTTTCCAACTTTTCCTTGAAAACTTCAAAACGTAATTTTAATTGATCAATCTGAGTACCATCGACAGTATCAGACGATATTTGCTCTATCTCTCGTCCTAATTGATTCAATTGTAATTGTAGCTCTGTAATTTCCAAATCTTAACTTTTCTAGAAGGCTTTAAATTTGTAAGAAATAACTTATTTTCTTTAAATGCCTGATTTCTTTTGAGTTAAAACTCTTTATTTGACGTGGTATGTGCAATAAATTGTTACCGGGCTTCCCTATTTTGTTGTATAAGTTCTTTTTTCGTAGGTGAAGCTTTTTTGATGCTGTAAACCCACCTGGTTTGTAGGCTTCAAAAGAAAAATTTGTGCAAACAGGATTTGTATCACATTTGAATCAAAAGTGAATCATATTGGAAATTTTAACTTCTAACTTAAACTTAAGAATGAGTTTAGATAAACCAACTAATTATATTTCAAAGTTTTAAAGAAATACAAATCACAGCTAGGTTATTTTTTTCCAGTCGATAGAGCGGCTTCTTTCTCTGCGGCTTTTGCCAATCTTTCTTCAACAAACTCCACTTTAACTTTACCATGGGGCTTTGGTTTGCCATTCTCATCTAAGTTTACGAGAATAACATTGTCAACAGTGACTATTGGGTCTTGGGTCATCTTATTTCTTACTTCGCAATTTAAGGTCAATGATGACTTGCCGAACTTTATAGCCTTAATCCCAATTTCAATGACATCGCCAACAACTGCGGTACCCATAAAGTTCACTTCAGACATGTATTTGGTAACAATGCGCTTATTCTCCAATTGAATCATTGCGTACATAATTGCTTCTTCATCAATCCATGACAATACCTGACCAGCAAACAAAGTTCCATTGGCATTTAAATCTTCGGGTTTGACCCATCTTCGAGAATGAAAGCGCATCTGTAGTGTTTTTACAATTCAAAATTATTTAGAAATACGATTACGGCCATTAGGAAGATGATTGTTGCTAAAAGAATTACCGATTATTAAAAATTGTTAATCGTAAAATAAAATTTTCTTAATCATAGACCTGCAACGTTGAAAATCGAATAATTTAAGGCAGCATCAATCTAATCAACAACTAATGAATATTGAAACTGTAACAGAATTTTATGCAGACCCGACTTTTACAGTATTTAAATTACCTAAATGGAGGGCTTACTTCTACAAATTTTTATCGGTTAAACTTTGGGGGAATTTACCCAGTATATTTCAAAGAAAAATTTCAGCTTTATATAGTCAGGTTTATGAATCACGGCTGAGTGCGTATTTGATAAGACCTTATGTTGATTTTTTTTATGAAGATGAGCTTTATCTGGAAAAATTCATACCACCCAATGGAAAAATGAATTACGACAATTTCCAGGATTTTTTCACGCGTCAATTCAAAGAACGACCTGTAAATTCAAGCAATACCGTTTGGCCCTGCGAAGGCTTACTCTGTGATAACGGTAAAATCAAAAGCATTTCTTCTGCTAATATTAAAGGAGATATACGCGAAGTTGATACCATTTTTGGTTTGGAAAATGGCAGCATTCCAGCAGAATACCATTTTACAAACGTGTTTTTACACAACAAAAATTACCATCGTATTCATGCACCGATAACAGGGACAATAACTAGAATACAACACATACCTGGTGACCTAATAGTTCTTAGACCTTGGATTTACAAAGAAAACCAATCCTTGCCGGCCTTTAGAAATGAGCGCTATAATATTGATATTACCGACACCGCAGGTAAAGTATGGTACCTTTCAATTGTTGGTGGACCAGCCGTTGGCACCATTGAGTTACCCAACAACATTCGAATAAATGAAAAAATCAATAAGTTGGATGAGTTGGCCGTTTTCCATTTAGGTTCCACTTGTTGTATGGCATCGCCCTTAGCTCCCAGATTCCATGAAAAAGACTGTTTTGTTGAAGTAGGCTGCACTTATTAGTAAAGATTACCATCAGCATTTATGATTTATGCGTATTGAATTAGTGTGGCGAAACTTAATTATTGTAGTCTTCGAATTAAACCCTCTGCACAACGCTGATTACTTATGGGTTACTAAAAGAATATAAAGATTTATCAGCAAACATTTCGATTGTTCATATAACAGTTAAAAACTATATTCAAAGTACAATGCCGTCTTGCTTGATATAGCTAATTTTAGAAAAACTACCATTATGGACAATAGGTCATCCCACCTCAAACAGATTCGTCCAGTCCTTGAAACGGCAAAAGTTAATTCCGAGACTTCAGACGAAGAATATTTTCAAAACGTCACACTAAGACCTATCATAAAATTTCAGAATGACCTCTTAACAGCAGCTTTCAAAAATTATATTCGAAAGCACAAGAATAAATTTTACGAATTGAATCTTGAAGCCCGTTTGCAATACATTGAACGTTCAATTCAAAAGGATATCAAATTTCGTAATTCCCTTAAAGGAATGGTTATAGGTCAATTTACTGTCGAAGAGTACCTTACCTACATTGAAAATTCTTCGGCACTAAACAAACGTATGATGAATATGGTCATTGAACGACTAAAAAGCCAGGTACAACTTCTGGAACCTGATACTTTAGTCTATTAATGATTCCCCATTTAAATTAGTCGTTAGAATACTACTCATCAAATCAAAATAAGGTCGAATAGCTTTAAATGATGTATCGACCTCTTCTAAAAAGTCTTTTGAAAAGACTTCTTTATCTGAAAAATTACGGACGAATATGAATTGTTTTCGTTTAATAAGGTCGATATTAACATGTTCTTTATCAAACCCTTTTGGTGCTGTTTTGACTGCATCACCTTGAAGTTCTCCCCAAATTTTTTTAAAACTTGGTTCGTAGATGGTGTTCCTAAATTCATCTGCATCAAGTTCAAACTCTTTGCGAATTCTTAAAAGGTCCTCTTTGTTCGGGTCCCAAAATCCAGTTGCAACAAATGATTCACCTGGTTTTAACCTTAAGTAGTACCCACCTCTTCTGCTTGCCCCTGCTCTTGATAACGAACCTGCAAAGTGTGCTTTATATGGCGTTTTGTCCTTTGAAAACCTGACATCTCGATAAATACGAAACATTTTTACCTTTTCAATTTCGTCATGTCCATCAAGTCGATTTTTTACAGCAGTGTAAAATTCCTTTATACCAGACTCATGGGTCTTAAATTCAGTTTTGTGGGCAGAAAACCATTCACGATTGTTGTTGTCTGCCAATTTTTTTAAAAAATCAAACGAGGCTTTTGTAATGATGGGATTGTCCATACGATTAAGAAGGATAATTTATGCTAAAGTTAACCAATTGTGGTAGTCCAAATAACTACTTTTAACATGAAGACGAAACAACCTAACAAGAAATGGACAGGCAGGAAATAATCAGACAATTAAAGCACCATAAGAAACAACCCTACTTAGACTATAGATTAAAAAGAAAAACTGAGGAATTTACAGATAGGCTTTTCTACACCCTTTTTGATATCAATACAACTGTTGAGGAGAACCTTGAATTCTTGGCTCTGGATTTTAACGAACTGGTCGATTTAGCCTGCTGGGATACTGTTAGGCCATGCACAAAGGTTTGGGAACGATATTTAGCTGAGTTACCCATTATACTTGAAAAATTAAACTTAGATGCAGAGGCAATTCGTGATTGTGACCCGGCTTCTTTATCTATTGAAGAAGTCTATATGGCTTATCCTGGGTTTTATGCAATAGCCATCTATAGGTTAGCACATTTTCTATATCAAGAAGGTTTTCCGATGGTTCCCAGATTAATGACAGAGTATGCACACCGGCAAACTGGTGTTGATATCAACCCTGGAGCACAAATTGGCAACTCTTTCTTTATAGACCATGCCACTGGAGTCGTTATCGGAGAAACCGCTATTATAAAAGACAAGGTTAAGATTTATCAGGGAGTAACACTTGGTGCTCTTTACGTTGATAAAAGTTTACAAAAGACGAAGAGACATCCGACCATCGAATCAAACGTCACGATTTATGCTAATGCTACTATTTTGGGCGGTGAAACGGTTGTTGGTGAAAATTCAGTTATAGGAGGAAACGCCTGGTTAACCTCCTCGGTTCCTCCGAATTCAACTGTTTTTCATACGCCTGAAATTAAAATCAAAACCGTTTCAAATGCCTAAATCAATTTTAGACTTGATTGGAAACACACCAATGGTTCAATCTAAAGTATTGAACAGCAATCCTAACGTGAAGTTATTATTCAAGTTAGAGGGCCATAATCCTGGTGGAAGCGTTAAGGATCGTCCGGCATTGAATATGATAAAAAGTGGATTGGAACGAGGCGATTTTGATAGAAATTCCAAATTAATCGAAGCAACCAGCGGCAATACCGGTATTGCGTTAGCTATGGCGGCAGGTATTTATGGATTGAATATTGAATTGGTTATGCCGGAGAATTCTACACGAGAACGTGTGCAGACCATGCAAGCTTATGGTGCAAAGGTTATTTTGACACCTGCGGAAATCGGAATTGAAGGCGCAAGGGACTACGTTATGAATAAAGTTTCCAACGATGGATATGTGATGTTAGACCAATTTGGAAATAACGACAATTGGAAGGCCCATTATCAGACTACCGGTCCAGAGATTTGGAAAGATACCGAGGGGGAAATCACCCATTTTGTAAGTAGTATGGGTACTACAGGAACCATAACAGGAACCTCCACCTATTTAAAAGAAAAAAAATCTGATATCAAGATAATTGGTGTGCAACCCGAAGAAGGTTCTCGCATACCAGGTATACGCAAATGGTCACCAGACTATGTTCCTTCTATTTACGATTCAAAAAAAGTTGACGAAATTAGATTCGTATCTGAAAAAGAAGCAATTCAAATGTCACGAAAACTAGCAAGTCAAGAAGGTATTTTCTCAGGAATAAGCAGCGGTGGAGCGGCAACAATAGCATTAAAATTAGCTTCTGAAATTGAAGAAGGAACAATAGTTTCAATAGTTTGTGACCGAGGTGATCGTTATCTTTCTTCAAAAATTTTTTAAATTGATTGTTCTGCATTCAAACATAAAAAAGCCCCTTTGAAGGGGCTCTTTTGTTTGGTTTATTTAATAGCCTTTACGACTTGATAGGACTTTTTTCAATTCTAAATTCAATCTTGTCTCCATCTTCACTGGTATACACATACGTTGTTCTATTGTCTTGATTGGTTTTAAACAATCTTTGATTTTCAAGAACAGTGACATTTTCACCTTCCTCAACAACCAACATAATATCTTCCTCACTACTTATCAGTGTGAAGTCGGTTCGCTCATTCGTTAAGTAACTGAACTCTATTTTTTCATCATATAAATTATCGGTGTCATTATCGATTTCTACTGTTTTTACCACCAGTTTTGGAGGATATATACGCTTTCGATTTACATCATTATTATTCTTATCAATCATAACCGCTTGTTTAACCGAAGTGGTAATTCTCACAGAGTTTTCTATAGTTTCTTCACCATTTTTCATAGTAAAGGTTTTCTCAGTGACCTCTGTTGTGCCTTCATTTGGTAATTCTTGTGCAGGTGCATTGATTGCTAAAAGCAACAATGTTACCGATATAACTAATTTTATTGTATTCATCTTTTTCATTTTAAAATTCAACTTCATTCTATATCTATTGATACCTTGATTTAGGCCTCAATCATCTTTTTCAATTTCTGGTTTTGTTTTCTATTCCATGCATCCAACATCCAACTACTTTTTTCTAGCTCACGAATGTAGGCTCCAATTAAATCAATGGTTCCTTCATCTTCTGCTTCTTCAGCTGTAGCCAATACTTTATTCATTTGCGCTATAAGGATGGCGTGATTGTTTATAATTTCACTGACCATTTGATTATCTAATAAAGTAGTCTCGTTTTCTTGGATGTTCGATTGCTTTAAATAATCGCTGTAATTGCTCATCGGATGATATCGCAAGGTTAAAATACGTTCAGCTATCTCATCAATTTTTCCTCTGGCATCCGTATACAATTCTTCGAATTTTTTATGCAAATCGAAAAAATTATCTCCCATGATGTTCCAATGAAAGTTTCTCAGATTTTGATAGTACAAATGGTAATCCGCCAATAATTGATTCAACTCTATTACCACATTGGACAATTTGTCCTCATTTAGATTTAAATAATTCATTCTTTTCATTTAAGATTCAACTTCATTTATGAATTATCACAACTTCAAATAATTGATTTTGAAATAATTACACTAATAAACTAAGGGAAATAGCGCTTTTGTCAAGGCCTTTAACGGCCTTTAACCCTTCTTTGCATTTGTTAACAGAATAGAATGTTAAAGCCAGCCTTTCTTCTTAAATAGAATTAACAGACCAATGCCAATAGCAATAAAGACACCCCAAAGAACAAAGTAACCGTTCTGATAGTGCAACTCTGGTATATACTCGAAATTCATCCCATAAATCCCGGCCAAAAAGGTCAGCGGAATAAAGATGGCCGCGATTACGGTCAGTACTTTCATTACTTCATTCATTTTGTTACTGACACTGGTCATATACATTTCCATAAGACTAGTAGACATCTCTCTATAAAGAGTTAAATCTTCATTGATTTCAATGCAATGGTCTAAAGTATCTTTTAGAAAGAGTTTGGTATCCTTTGAGATTAACTGATGTTCAGATTCGATAAGTCTATTTACTAAATCCTTAACTGGGAAAATCCATTTACGTATGCGCAAAATTTCTTTTTTTATCAACTGTATTCTTTTGGCAGTTTCTTCACTTGGCTTGTTGTATACCTCTTCTTCAAGTAATTCAAGTTTATCCTTTACTTCATCCAGAACGATATAGTAATGGTCAACAATTGCATCAAGCAAGGCAAAAAACAAATAGTCTGCACCTCTTGATCTAATTCTACCGAATTTTTGTTCAATCCGGTTGAGAACACCATCAAAAACATCTTCTTCCGTCTCTTGAAAAACCAGCACAGTTCCTTCAATTAGCACCATAGCCATATGTTCAACAACCAAAAGGTCTTCCTGGTTTAGATATAGCATCTTGAAAACCCCAAAAACATGGTCATCGAATTCTTCAATCTTTGGGCGCTGAAAGGTGTCCACAACGTCCTCTAATAAAAGGTTGTTGAAATTAAATGACTTTCCAATTCCATCAATAATATTTTCTTGAGCGAGCCCCACTACGTTGCAAAAGGAGGTCATTTCATTCGATATACTCTCTTTTAGCTTTAAAGGCCTTGGGTATTGAGTCTTTAAGCTATCATTTGTATACTCCAACAATGAAATCTTTGTGAGTTGCTCCTTTCTTCCACCAACATAGTTTATAGCTCCAGGAGCTTTACCCAACTTGGATTTTGCACGAAAAGCCTTTGGTAATTTAATTTTTTGGACCTTTTTTCTTGCCATAATAAATATTGTTGAAGCTTATTAAAAATAGATTTATTTAATATAACCCAAAACTGTAACAAAAGCCTTGTTTTGGTAGTCTTATGATACAACCATAAATCCGAGAACGTGAACAACCTTACCAAAACAGTACAGTTTGAGCGAATTTCAATAATCGATGCTTTGCGGGGCTTTGCGCTTGCTGGCATCGTTATTTGTCATGTAGTTGAAAATTATATTGGGGGAATGCCCTCAAATAGTTTCAATGAGTCGGTTCATCAAGGTGTAACTGACCATATTGTTGATAATTTCATTGGCATTTTATTGAGGGGCAAATTTATAGCCCTCTTTTCATTTTTATTTGGATTAAGTTTTTTCATTCAAATGGATAATGGTAGGAAAAGGGGCAATTATTTTGGTGGCCGGTTTTTTTGGCGATTAGTAATTCTATTTGCCATTGGTTATTTACACCACCTCTTCTATAGAGGCGATATCTTGACCATTTATGCATCTTTAGGACTGCTTTTAATCCCATTTTATAAAATGAATTCTAAATGGATATATATAGTAAGTATCCTACTTTTTTTGGGTTTAGGCAGATTTGTAGTCTTTGGACTCACCCATGGTGAAGGTGTTTTTAATTCACTTCCAACTGACGGTAATGCTTCTCAAGTTACCGCGTATTACGACATCTTAAAGAATGGAAGTATCAATGATGTATTTAGTTGGAATGCCACAACAGGACATCTTGAAAAGTTAGAATTTCAATACGGGATTTTCGGAAGAGCCTATTTCACATTTGCATTTTTTCTCTTGGGCCTTCTGGTTGGTAGGAACGGATTTTTTAATCGGTTTAGAGAGGACAAAAAAATAACCAAGAAGGTTTTGGCTTATAGTGCAATTGGCTTATTGGTCTCTATTGGCATAATGATAGGAGGATTCGCTAGTATGGGTCAAAATTTTAATATGAATAGTTGGAACGCCATGGTCGGATTTACAGGTATGGATTTGGCCAATGCATCAATGACCATAATGTATATTGTGTTTTTTACAATGTTGTTTCGCAAATCTAATTGGGAGAAACGATTACTGAAATTTGCCCCTTATGGTCGTATGGCACTAACCAATTACGTTTTACAAAGTATCATTTTTACATTTATACTATTTGGTTGGGGCCTTGGTTACATAGGAGAACTTAGACAGAGCTATACATTTTTGATTGCCATAGTTTTTATTGGGCTACAAATGTGGTTAAGCCGACTTTGGCTTAAACACTTTAACTATGGGCCATTGGAATGGTTATGGCGTAGTCTCACATTCTTTAGGATTTTTCCTTTTAAAAAATGAGCTTAGAGTCCACTTATGTAGCTACCATACAAATCTTTAAACCGAACACCATTTTGAAAACGGTATTTACTGAGTTTTTTGTTGGATACAAGTCCCCATAAAAGCAACTCTTTCAAGAAGTAATGGTCAGATTCTGCTATATCTCCCCCATACTCTCGAATTAATGAATTCAAAGGTGGAATTGAATCCAGTTTTTTCAAATAGGTTTCATCTGAATCTTCATCATAAAGTTCGAAACCATCAGAATCAAAAAACCAAGCAATTAACTCATCATAAGCTGTTGGTTCACCCTTCTTTTCTAACTTACTGATTTTTGGGAAGTAGTTTGGGAAGATATTTTTAATGGCCTCTTCCAGCAACGTTTCCGCAACAAAAGCGGCTCCCTCCTGCTCTCCCTCATACACCAGTTCTATCTTACCTGTAATTGATGGGATTACACCCATAAAGTCACTGACACGTATTTTGGTTTCATCCACACCAGAAAGCAACATTCGTCTTTCAGCAGCACTTAACAAGTTTTCAAATGCAGTAATGCTCATACGGGCACTTACACCGCTTTTGGCATCTACATATTCACTATTGCGTGCCTCGAAACCGATTTGTTCCAAAACATCCATTGCCAGATCAGGAACATAGATGTGTTCACTTTGTCTAGAATCCAATTGGGCTTCTTGTTTTGTGATTTTTTTTGCTGTTTCCAAGTCCTCAGGATAATGAGTTAAAATTTGAGAACCTATTCTATCCTTCAAAGGTGTGACGATACTTCCTCGATTGGTGTAATCTTCAGGGTTTGCAGTAAACACAAATTGAACATCCAGTGGCAATCGAAGTTTAAATCCTCGTATTTGAATATCACCTTCTTGAAGAATGTTGAATAGCGCTACTTGAATTCTAGCTTGCAAATCTGGAAGCTCGTTTATGACAAAAATGCAACGATTCGCCCTAGGAATCATTCCAAAATGAATTACACGGTCATCGGCATAACTTAATTTTAAATTCGCTGCTTTAATAGGGTCCACATCTCCGATTAAATCCGCCACCGTTACATCTGGAGTGGCCAATTTTTCATAAAATCGTTCATCACGGTGCAACCATGAAATCGGAGTGTCATCTCCTTTTTCAGCTAAAATTTCTTTCGCAAATCTAGACATGGGTTGATACGGGTCGTCATGTATTTCCGAACCCTCCACATAAGGAATATATTCGTCCAACAAATTGACCATCAAACGTGCCAATCGTGTTTTTGCCTGACCACGCAAACCTAACAAATTGATATTGTGTCTTGAAAGAATGGCTCGTTCCAGTTCTGGAATTACGGAGTTTTCATAACCCCAGATTCCAACAAACACGTTTTCACCAGCTTTTATTTTTTCACGCAGGTTATCACGCAATTCATCTTTGATGCTTTTGCTCTCATAGCCTGAATTCTTTAGTTCTCCTAAGGTTTTGATATTCTCTATTTTCATATTCAGCTTTTGCCATTTTGCAATTCGTGCAGAATTTTAGGGGTTATCAGTTTCTATTATCGTAGTAATGGCCCCCAATTACTTTATCCTTTTTTTTCTATTGTTTTCGTAATCTTCAAAAATCATTTCGCCCAGACCTTTTAATCCAGTGTAAAAAGCCTTACCCCTATTTGCTTGTGTAAATTCACGAATAAACTGCATTAAATAAGGGTCTTGGGCAATCATAAAAGTGGTTATTGGAATGTGCAACTTTCGCGCTTGGGAAGCCATATTATAACACTTCTCAATTATGTAATCATCTAGACCAACACTGTTCTTATAGTAATCTCCATTGGGCAAACGCAGACAACTTGGCTTACCGTCGGTAATCATGAAGATCTGCTTGTTGGTATTTCGCTTTCGTCGCAGCATATCCATTGCCAATTGTAGTCCAGCAACAGTATTTGTATGATACGGTCCCACTTTCAAATAAGGTAGTTCCTTTATTGAAATAGGCCAGGCATCGTTGCCGAACACTAGAATATCCAAAGTATCTTTCGGATAACGGGTGGTTATCAATTCTGCCAAGGCCATGGCAACTTTTTTAGCCGGCGTAATCCTGTCCTCACCGTAGAGAATCATGCTATGGCTGATGTCAATCATTAGCACAGTACTCATCTGGGCCTTAAATTCTGTATCCTCAACGACCAAATCTCCTTCGTCCAACGAGAAATTACCCACACCATGGTTGATTTGGGCATTTTTTAAACTTTCCGTCATTGAAATACGATCTAGGGCATCACCAAAGCGATATTCTCGAAACTCACCGGAATGCTCATCGCCTTGGCCTAACTTTCCGGTTTTGTGATTACCAGAACCACTTCGCTTTATTTTTCCAAAAATTTGATCTAAAGCTCGTTTACGAAGCATTTGTTCCAATTTGGCAGTGATGTTAATTTTTCCGCCGCGACCGTCACCTTCTTCACCAACTTCTCCAGCTTCACCCATTTCACCTCCACCATCTTCAAACTCTTCGCGTATATAGCCCTTGTTTTTTAAATCTTCGATAAAATCATCAATGGTGTAATCGTCGTCGGTCAACTCATATTCCTGGTCGAGTTGACGAAGCCAATCTATAGCCTCATCAAAATCTCCTGAAGTATGGGTAATCAATTCCTGGAAAATTTCAAATAATTTCTCGAAAGGGGAAATGTTCGGAGCTTCGTATGTGGTAAAACGAAATCCTTTTTTCAATTCCATAGCCATTTGTTAAAATTACGTCATTCTTTAAAGCGAAAAAATCTTTTAAGAAAAGTTAACGCATTGCAATATTTTTGAAAGGTGAATGCACTTCTAAACGGATTTTATGAAACCGCTCCTTTATGGAAAAATCAACAGTTTGGACTAAAACAGTTTGTTTTTCCCGAGGTTGATTTAAGTAATCCCGAACCATTTGAATTACCAACCAATCTTCGTCTTGGGCATCAGATGGAACATGTGTTCAAGCATTTGGTTTCTATATCTTCCACGCACGAGGTTATTTTTAGTAATCTTTTAATCGAAGAAGGCAAAATAAGGGTCGGAGAGCTGGATTTCATCTTAAAGGACGTATTGAACGGAATGCATCTTCATGTGGAATTGGCGTATAAATTCTACATTATCAATCCTGAAATTTCTGAGCCTATCTATCGTTTAATGGGCCCTAATAAACGGGATATGTTTTATACCAAATTGGACAAGCTTAAAGAAAAGCAGTTGCCCCTGCTCCATCACGAAAGTCTTCTTCCCTATTGGAAATCTCACGACATCAATCCTTTTGAGATTAATCAACAATGTTGTTTCAAAGCACAGCTTTTCGAACCCTATGTAAACAAAAGTTCGATTCGCCCACTGAATGGAGATTGTATCGTTGGCAATTGGGTTCGATTTGATGAATTCAATTCAAAAGAATTTGGCTTAGCTCAATTCTACATACCACATAAAACTGAATGGGTTTTGAAACCACATCAGGCTGTTGATTGGAAATCCCACTTTGAAATCCTAATGGAAGTCAATCTTCATATGATTAAAGAAAATTCTCCAATGCTTTGGATAAAGCATGCATCAGGGGAGATGACAAAGTTATTTGTTGTTTGGTGGTAGCGTTTCAGAACAATTTTACTGAGGTTGTTAAATTCAAAATGTGCATTTCAACCGATCAACAACAGTTTTGGATTGTTTGCCAACAAATATTTCAATTGATATAATATTCTGAATTTATTTGTAGTATAATTACTACTTATGTTTTCCCACAGGCCAAAATTTATATGTACATTAATACTATGCGTACTAGGCATATATGGCCCTCTATTCCCCCAATCAAACGCTGATTCAATTGAATTTAGGAAAATTTCTGAAGACATCTTTCAAGCCTCCCCAACCCAAATTTTTGAAGATTACGAAGGATTTTTATGGATAGGCACCCAAAACGGAGTGTTCAGATTTAACGGAACTTCTTTTAAAGCATTTAAAACCGGGGATGAAAATGCTCTGGGCCTTACGGATGGTTATGTTACAGAAATCTACGAAGACCATCTGCAAAATTTATATTTTGGAACACTCAATGGTTTGAATATCTATGACAGAAGGTTGGATATTGTCAAGCCCTATCCTTTCAAAAAACAAAGCACTTTTTTACAGGGAAAATATATTAAAGGCATTGTCAACACGGGTAAATACTTGTGGATGGGAACGCGTGAGAACGGTCTATATCGTTACAACGAGGAAACCGGAGAGACTAATGAAATTATTTTAAGCCAGCTCGGAAATAAAGAAAATATCAATGCGGTATTTAAAAATGCTCAAAACGAAAATCTTTTAGTAGTCGCACAGCATGCTATTTATGCTATAAAACCGACTGGGGTCGTTGAACAACTTTATAAAACCAACGAAACTATTGGTTCTGCCAAATTGGCCTTTAACTCTTCATTATACGCGGGAACTTGGTCAGGCAGCTTGATTACCTTACAATTGAATAATGATTTTGAATTGTTAAATGCGAAGTCTGAAAGTGTTTGTTTAGGGCATTCCATTTTAGCCATTGAAACCGATGAATTAGGCCAACTTTGGTTGGGAAGCGAAAACGCCGGTGTATGGATTAGGCACCGAGAAAAGGATGGTTTTCATAATTACAAGGCCGATTTCAAAACAGAAAAATCAATTTCAGGCAATTCCATTTGGTCATTACACAAAGGCACAAAAAATGTAATGTGGCTGGGTATATTTCAAAAAGGTCTAAACTTTGTAGATCCAAATTTTTTCAAGTTTACCAGCATTTCTCAAAACTATTTCAATGAAAACTCATTGAACAATAACATTGTACAATGTTTTTACGAGGACCCCAATGGTAATCTTTACATTGGAACAGATGGTGGTGGCCTCAATTACTGGGATAGAAATAAGAATTCATTTTCACATTTTAGTTTAAAGGAAAATACGTTACATACCAATGTGGTTTTAGCGATTCACGGTAGGGAAAATGGTGAATTGTGGCTTGGCTCATGGGCCAATGGTTTGGGAATTTTCAATAGCAAAACCGGCAAATATCAAGCATTAAATAGTCAAAATTCATTTCTGGCTTCAAATAACGTCTTTTCAGTTACCGAGGATCAAAAAAATAGAATATGGATCGGCACACTACATGGCGGAATTCAACTATATGATCCTTTGTCCAAAGCACATAAAACTTTTTCATTGGAGCATAGCAACGGAAAAGGATTGGTTACAACAATTGCCCGAATTTTGGTCGATTCAAAAAATCATGTTTGGGTAGGTTCCCAAACGGATGGATTATTCAAATTAATTGAAAAAGAACAAGATAAATGGACTATTGAGCATTACTGGAAAAATGGGAATAAAGAAATAAGCAACGACTATGTAAATGCTATTTTTCAAGATTCAAAAGAAAATATTTGGGTAGGCACTGCCTCTGGCCTGAATCGTTACCTCCCAAATGAAGATGCTTTTGAGCACATTCAATTAGAATTATTAAAAAATGAAGCTGTTAAAGGAATAGTTGAGGATGAGAATGGCTATTTGTGGCTAAGTACTGATCAGGGCATCCTTCGATTCGATGTTGCCACAAACCGTGTTTTGAGATACGACAAATCTGATGGTTTACAGGACGATAAATTCAATAAAAGTTCGGCCTATCGAACTATGCAAAATGAAATTCTTTTTGGTGGTAGTAACGGATTCAACATTTTTAAAACAACGCAAGCAAAAAAATCAGGTTATGAAGAAAAATTACTCCTCACTGGGTTGAGAATATTCAACAAAAAAGTCTTGCCAGATGATGAACACGAAATTCTAAATCGGACCATTAGGGAAACTGATTCAATTGTTCTCGACCACCACCATTCCGTATTTAACATTGAATTCAACACCCTCACCTATAGTCATCCTGAAAAAATAAACTTTGCCTTCTACTTAGATGGATTTGAATCGGAATGGAACTTTGTAGGGAATACCAAAAGTGCAACTTACACTAACCTTGACCCAGGCAATTACACATTTCGTCTCAGAGCTACAAATACAGATGGAATATGGGGTACTAATGAAAAACAATTACATGTAACGATTTTACCTCCATTTTGGCAGACGTGGTGGTTTAAAATGTTAGTGGGATTAGCAATAGTTCTTAGTGTATACCTTGCCTATTACATGCGTGTCAGAAATATGAAACGCTACCAAATTAAACTTGAGAAAACTATTGGAATTCGAACGCAAGAACTAAACCAAGAAAAACAAAAACTTTCTGAAGCGGCCTCTGAGCTTAAAAACAAAAACGAAGAAATTCAAAAGTTCGCTTATTCCATTTCACATGATTTAAAGGGTCCACTATCTGGAATTCAAGGACTAATGGATGTGATTTCAATCGAAACAGCTAATATAGATGTACCCAACCTCAAGAAATATTTAAACATGATTGGAACTTCATGTGAAACAATGCACGGTCTTATCGAAGACATTACCAAGGTCGCTAAATTGGGTGAGGTGGCCAACAAAATGGAAGTTCTTGATATGAATGAAGTAATGACACTAGCCCACAACTTTGTTCATGGCAAACAGAGTGTTGGAAATATTGAAATCAGAATCGTCAAAAACCTACCAAGTATAAAAGGAGACAAAAACAGAATGATTCAGATTTTCAGCAATTTAATGGATAATGCCATCAAATACATGGGGGACCAAGAACATCCAACAGTACTTGTAGAAACTAATGAAAGTAATGAACGCATCGAATTCATTGTAATTGATAATGGCTCCGGTATGGACGAAAAATCAATTCAAAAGCTTTTTGCCCCATTTGAAAGGTTCCATCCTAAAGTCAAGGGTACAGGCCTAGGACTTTATATGGTCAAAAAAATTGTAGAATCCCATAACGGTTCAATTCGAGCCGAATCAGAAGGGGTTGGTAAGGGAACCTCATTTATTGTATCCTTTCCTAAAATTGAGAAGAATTTACCAAAAAATAGGATTAAGAAATCTAACCAATTCGCAAAAGTGGACTAATAAAAAAGCCTCCCAAAAGAGAGGCTTCGACTATCAATCTACAATCAACCTAACGCTTAAAAATATAGCGCGTAATAAAAATTCCGTTCGCATCTCCTTTACCGCCAGCACTTTCAACTGCACTGGTCACAAAGGCCAACTCCCATCCTTCTTCAATCATGGTATTAATTTTTGAAGTTATTAGGGCATCATTGGCTGCAATATTTTGAAAACGGATGCCCCCAACATTGAAAAAGTTTAAAAGTTTGGTTTCTTCAAAATTCTTGACCCGAATGTCCTTTCTGCTAGATTTATTTCTGGTATTGTCTTCCTCGGTTTGAACACTAGTGTATTCTTGATAATCTTTGTCCTCATTTGCAGAAATGATTCGTGAACGACCCAATCCGCTCGGAACTATAGATTCTACGCTGGTAATTACTTTGTACTCTTGTGCATTAACACTAACTGTAGCAGTAATTGCAACAATTGCAGTAATAAAAAATTTTCTCATAAATAATATACTTTGTTTTTTGCAAAGACAGTTGGCATACGTTAAGGGTTGCATTGTAATGAACTTGCTTATCATTTTTAGGAACAGTTTAACAAGTAATCATTATGTCTGCTCCGATAATTTCTAAAAGAGAGGGCTATATGATGACAAAAGTGCCGAGCGCTAGCAACTCGACACCTTCACACATCAAACCTATCGGGGGTCGTTAAAATTCTAAATTACTTTGCATTGATGGTATCTTCCACAAATGTGTAGCTGGCGCGATCTACCTCTGACAATCGAAAGTATCCAAAGGCATAATTATCAGAATTTGTTTGATTTATGACATTGCCTTTAACAGTCACCGGCGTAGTTTCAAAAATGCCCACACCACCTATTTGGTCAATCAAAATACTGACGTAGTTATAATAGGCCCGCGAAATACCGAACATCTCAATATCTACGATATCACCTGCTTCAAAGGGACGTATATTGTCTTCATCTTCCGGTTCGAACCACCATTCAATTTCATTGCCATTTACAAATTCATCTTCAGCATATTCTAACATTGGTAATAAATCACCTTGGCGTTGAAATTTAAATAAGTAATTGTCTCCTTCAGTTTCCGGGTCGGTAAAAACCACATTAACTTCCAACAGATCTAATTCAAAACCTTCTTCACGAGATTGAAAAATATCTGTGATGTTTGTAACTGAGGTCATGGTTTCCTGGGCAGTATAGACTTCGCCATTGTATTCTATCCTGAGGGAATAGGATTGCCCTAAGACTGGTTGAAAACTGTTCGTCTGGTATGCACCATTATTCTGGTCTATGAAGGTAAAACGGTTGCCATTACTATCATCGGTGACAGTAACTGAGGCTCCGGTCACATCAATGATATTATCCTCATCAAAGAAAGGAGTGGATTGTCGCAAGCGAATAGTCTGTACATTGCCACTAGTCCCTTTCTCCCAATCGAGGGAAGCTTCGACTACCAAACGTTCCGGTCCTTCTTGCACGGTCACATCCACTACATCTGTACAGGAGGTAAGTGCTGCTAAAATCAATATCGGAATGTATTTTACTATTGTTCTCATTTCTTAAAATTTAAAGTTGTAGGTAAATGAAGGGAGTATGCCAAATATGGCGGTTCGGGTGGCTTCATTAGCTCCAGTTTCCAAATTCTGTCCGAAGGAAATAGAAGCTGCGTTTTTTCGATGATACAAGTTGTATACACTCAGCACCCACTCTCCTTTAAAGCGTTTGTTCTGGTACTTTTTTGGACTAAAAGTGATGGAGGCATCCACTCTATGATAGGCCGGTAAACGGTCTGAATTTCGAGGTGCATAGCTTGCGATGGACAGGTCCTCATAGCGATACTGCCCATTCGGATAGGTCACCGGACGCCCTGTTTGAAAAACCAAATTTGAACCAAAACTCCACTGGTCGTTCAGTTTATAGGCCGCAGTCAGTGAGATATCGTGCGTGCGGTCAAAAAAGGTGTTGTACCAATCCCCATTGTTGATGCCGGGGCCGCCAGCAGCACCGCCAGGAGTACGTTGTTCGGATTTGGAAAGCGTATAGGCCAGCCAACCTGTTAAAGCTCCTTCGTTTTTACGTAATAAGAATTCCAGTCCATAAGCACGCATTTCACCATTCAGAATTTCGGTTTCGATGGTATTTTGCCCAATAAGCTCAGAACCATCGATATAGTCAATGCGGTTGTCCACCGTTTTGTAGTAAGCCTCTACCTCCAATGAATATTCCTTGTCCAGAAAATTGCGAAAGTAGCCCAAGGCATACTGATTCGATACTTGTGGTTCGATAAACGAGCCACTGGGGGTCCAAACATCAAGCGGAGTAACTGAAGAGGTATTGCTCAACAAATGAATGTACTGTGCTGCTCTTGAGAATCCGGCCTTAACCGAAGAATCCTCGTTCAAAAGGTAGGCCAAGGAAATTCGGGGTTCAAAGTTGTCGTAAGTGTGGATGGATTCACTTCGGGCAAAATCGGTTTCCCCAATCGCTACCCCGCGTTCATAAATGCCCAAAGCTGAATTGTATACAACAGGCAATCCATTCTCATATTGGGTAATCGGTTGGCCACCCAGTCGAGAGAAGGTACTATAGCGCAAGCCATATTGAGCTGTTAGTCTATCAGTAAGCTTATGTTCCGCATTAAGGTATACCCCACCCTCCAAGGCTCTTTTTTGGTCTAGCGAAAAGGGATTAATAGGAGATGTTTCTGAAGTTGGCGCTATTTGTCCTGGATCAAAATCGTAGTAGATGCCATTTACCCCAAAATCCAAAGAGAATTTATCATTGAGGTAGTACTTCATATCGTATTTCAGGTTGTAATTGGTGATTGAGGAAACCCACTCGAAATCATCTTGGTCAAAATTGAGGTCGTAATCATAGCGACTGTATATAGCAGAAAGGTTGGAAAACAAACGGTCGTTAAAAATATGGTTCCAACGTAGGTTGCCTGAACCATTGCCGTAGCTGTTTTCAAAGATTCCAGCAAAATCAAAAGCATCACGACCAAAATACCCACTCAAAAAAAGCTTGTTGTTTCGGTTTATACGATAATTGGTCTTCAGGTTGAGATCATAAAAAGAAACCCGATTGTCCTCCCCCGCAGCAGCCAAAATAAAATCAACATAGGAGCGACGACCTGCAATCAAAAAAGAACCTTTATCCCCAAAAACGGGACCTTCGGCGGTCAAACGACTTGAAATCAAACCAATACCGCCAGTAAGTGCATAGTTTTTTCGATTCCCATCTTTTTGGCGTATATCGAGTACCGAAGACACCCGACCCCCAAAACGTGCGGGAATTCCCCCTTTGTAGAGTTTTACATCTTTGATGGCATCGGCATTAAAGACCGAAAAAAAGCCAAACATATGCGAGGTATTGTAAATAATGGCCTCATCGAGCAAGACCAGGTTTTGGTCCTGTGCGCCGCCACGAACATGAAAACCTCCTGTTCCCTCGCCATTGTTGGTCACCCCCGGTAAGAGCTGTAAACTCTTGAGCACATCAACCTCGCCCAAGACCACTGGAGTTTGCTTGATGGTGGACACATTCATTTTTACCACGCTCATCTCAGGTTTTCTTAGAATGGCACGTTCGGGTTCTTCTGCAGTAATTACCACTTCTTGGAGTTCGGTGGAGAATTCTGCAATCTCCACATCACGTTTGATGTCTTGATTGAGATTGATTTTGATGTTGACATCGGTATAGCCCATATAGGAGATATTCAACACATACTCCCCTTCTGGGGCAGTGATGGAATAAAACCCATACTCGTTAGTAATACCCCCAATGGTCGTGCCCATCAGGAAAACGGAAGCTCCGAAAAGGGTCTCGCCGTTACTTTTATCGGTAATGGTTCCGCTAATGGTGTGGCTTTCTTGACCAAAGGTCAACATACAGCCCAAAAAAAAGAGCCACAGCAACCAAATTGTAGTTTTGATTGCCGGACTCACAGCTTTTTTATTGTTCATTTTTTGATTTTTGATGGTTGTTAAACATTTTATACCACCAGAGACAAATCAAAAAGAGAGGGGTTGCATTAATTCAAAAAAAAGTATTCGAAAATTTACTGCTCCAAATACGCCCAAGTAAAATTGGGGTGATGGCCATTGGCCCGCACCATTTTCACCCAAAGTAGCGTCATATGTTCCAAATGCAAGGCCTGTGAAAGGTTGCCAGTATCCAAAGTTTCAAAACCCAAATCGGTATTTAGGGTTTCAATTTGTTTTTTGGCGTCTTCATCATCGCCCGCTGTAAGCATTACCGGTTTCACATTATAGTTAGGAAAACTAGGGTTTTCAAGATTTTCAAACCCGTAAATCGTGTAGGCTTTGACGACCTGGGCGGTTGGGGCCCATTCCTGAATCTTTTCGGCTCCTGAGATTTTGCTTTCTAATCCGTGTGAGATACCCGGTCCAACTGGGTTAGTGCAGTCAACCAGTGTTTTGCTATTAAAATCTAACGAATTTAGAATAGTCTCAGCTGCCATAAATGGCGTTGCTAAAAAGACGATATCCACTGTGTTGATGGCTTCCTGTATGGGCAGAGCCGTAAAGTAGGGGTTTCGTTTTTGGGCTCCCACTACGCTTTCGCTGTGGATATTGTTATGGGCTACAATCACTTCATGCCCTTTTTGATGAAAGTTGTTGGCCAAGGCAAAGCCTACCTTGCCAATACCAATGAATGCTAATTTCATTTAATAGAAAAATTGTTCGTGTTGTACTTTTCCCTTTTTAACCTTGTAAAGAATTAGTTCATCCATGGTAGAGGGTTCTTGTTCTTTAAAGGTCAACTCAACTTTGAGTCGTATCGCTATAAACTTGTCGGTTACCAATGCGTCACTTACCGTAATACCGTGCCAAGCCTCTACACTATTCCTAAACTGTTCGCCCTTCTTTAAAATGGCTTCTAAACCGTGTACCTTAGGAATATTGGATGATAACGGTTCTTTGCTGACGGCGTCTTCAGAAAATAACGTTTTCTGCGCTTCTTCAAATTTTCCTTTTCTTAATAGATCGACTAATTGGTCTGCAATTTCTTGTATACTCATTACTAGGTGTTTTTAAGAAAATTAAATTGACAATTGTTGCACAACCATTTTTGCTGCTGCGGTGCCTGAGTTCTGTTGTTGTCCCGTAATCAAATTGCCATCTTGTATGGCATACGAACTAAATGGTGCAGCCACTTTAAAGTTGGTGTTGGATAATTTTTGTGCCTCTTCTTCTATCCAATACGGTTGGATTTTTTGACCGACCGCTTGGTCAGCAAACTCTTCTTCGGCATTGGCAAAACCTGTCCATGTTTTACCATCCACGAGTAGATTGCCATCACTCTTTTCAGCCTCTAATAGCAGGGTTGTAGAGTGGCAGACAGCGGCACTGGGCTTACCTGATTCATAGAAGTCGGTGAACAATTTTTCCAAATCATTATTGCCTCGAAAGGTATACATTGGACCTTGGCCACCTACCAAGAAAATGGCATCATATTCTAGAGCATTGACATCGCTAAGCTTTTTGGTGTTTTCCAAGATTTCGTTGAACCAATCCAGTTGCATATATCCCAAGGAAATAACATCATGAGCGGAGTATCCACTTGCATCGGTTGGATTTGAATACCCATCCATTTCGATTTTGCCACCTTCGGTGGAAGCGATTTCCACTTCATATCCCGCCTCTTGAAAAACATGTAAGGGATGGGTCAATTCTGCTGCCCAAAATCCAATGAGCCAACCCGTTTGTTCTGAAAGGGCTGGACTACTGGCCACCATTAGGATTTTACCTTTTAAGGGCATGCCATGGGCATGCACGTATTCTTGAACTTCTTGTATTGAACTTGACATTTATTGTTGTTTTAATTGTGATAACAAAGTTGAATGATTAACTTACTTTAGTCAATATACTTACCCAATAGAGCGATACTAACTTTTTAGAAAGTATATTGAAAAACAAATAGTTATGCCAGATTTTATCTATAACAACAAGGTCTATTATAATCCGGTTGAATTTGCCATGGACCGCATTGGGGGTACTTGGAAGATGCCGATACTTTGGCGTTTAAAGGAACGTATTTTCCGTTTTGGGGAGCTTAAAAAAGACATTCCGCATATCACCGATAAGATGTTGACCAGTCAATTACGGCAATTGGAGGCTGAAGGATTTATCCATAGAAAAGTCTATCCCGTTGTTCCACCCAAAGTGGAATACTCTATTACTGAAAAGGGAAAAACGGCCATACCTATTATTGAAACCATTCGAGATTATGGATTGACCCTTATGGAACTTGAGGGAATTCAACATGATATGAAGTAAGCAATGGAAGAATTGATTTCTTATCTTTAAAGCACCTCCTAACAAACACCTTCCATAATGAAAACAACCACCTTTCTCACTTTTGTTGGCGACCAATGTGGCAAGGCCAAGGAAGCCATAGATCTATACATATCAGTCTTTCCCAATTCTGAGTGGAAAAAAACCATAGCCTATACCGAAGGTGAAGGTGGTGGCACCCCAGAGCTCATCAAGTTTGGCATTTTCACCTTAAATGGAACGGAATATATGGTCTCTGAGAGCAATTATGATCATGCTTGGAGCTTTAGTCCAGCTGTTTCGATTTATATTGAATCAGATTCAGAGGCTGAATTAGTAGGTTATTTTGACAAGCTTTCAGGAAACGGTGGAATGGTCATGGTACCGTTTGACAGCTACGAAGAGGGTGACTATGGGTTTGGTAAAAAATACGGCTGGTGCCAAGATTCGTATGGCATTAATTGGCAATTTTTACTTTCTGAATGAAACACTAAAAATAACACTACAGATGAAAAAACAATCAATCACCCTTTTCCTGGGATTACTCCTAATTACGATTTCCAATGCCCAAAGCAATACTCAAATGACAGACTCATCTAATGAAAACAAGGCCAAGGGAGAATTGCTGACCTTTTTGACCTTTCAAAAAGAAGATGCAGAACAGGCAATGAATTTTTACGTCAGCCTATTTGACAATTCCAAAGTGATTGACATAGAACGCTGGGGTCCTGGTATGCCTTCAAAAGAAGGCACCATTAAGTACGCAACTTTTCAGTTAAATGGCAGCCTTTACATGTGCAGTGACAGCCCACCAATACACGAATGGGACTTTACCCCTGCGGTTTCGAATTTTGTGAATTGTTCGGATGAGGCTGAACTTGAGTCTTTGTTCGATAGACTTGCCGAGAACGGAACAGTGCTTATGCCCTTGAACAACTATGGCTTTAGTCAAAAATTTGGGTTTGTCACAGACCAATTCGGTGTCTCTTGGCAATTGAATTTAAAATAGATTAGAAAAATCATGGGCATTGTTAGTACCACAAAGCTAGTCGTAAATAAAAATAACCTTCAAAAGACCAAAGTGTTGGAGGAAACCTATTCTGATGAATTGGCTCCCAACCAAGTTCTATTTGAAGTTGATACCTTCTCATTAACCTCCAACAACATCACCTATGGCGTACTCGGAGAGCAATTGAAGTATTGGCAATTCTTTCCAGCAGAAGAAGGTTATGGTATTATTCCAGTATGGGGCTTTGCAGATGTGGTAGTTTCAAATCACCCAGAGGTAAAAGTAGGTCAGCGATTTTATGGCTACTATCCCATGGGTACACACCTATTAGTCACAGCTGGCAGGGTTAGCCCCTTTGGATTTTCAGATAAAACACCACATCGCGAAGGGCTGGCATCGGTCTATAATTTTTATTCCTATACTGCGAACGACCCTTCATTTACCTCAGAAACTGAAGCATTGAATGCCCTTTTCAGGCCCTTGTTCACCACTTCTTTTTTGATTGATTATCATTTGGTAGATGAAAACTTCTTTAATGCAACCCAAATCGTAATTACAAGTGCTTCAAGTAAAACAGCACAAGCCTTGGCATTTCTATTGGCTGAACGAAAAAAACAGCACAGATTAAATATCAATATTGTAGGATTAACCTCTAATACCAATTTAGATTTTGTCAAGAACTTGGGTTGGTATGACAAAGTATTACCTTATGATAATCTTGACCAACTAAATACCAATGAAACCTTTGTAGTAGTTGACTTTACGGGTAATCACAATACACAATACCAACTGCAGACCACATTGGGTGAAAGCCTTGTTTACAATTGTCTGGTTGGTCTTGTTGATTGGCAAAATCTTAAAGGTGAAAAGCCATTACCCAAAAAAGGGGCTATATTCTTCGCTCCAAACCATGCTGCTAAACGACAACAAGAACTAGGTGTTGCTGGTTTTCAACAAAAGATCGGGATAGCTTGGCAACAGTTTATTAATACCATTGGTTCGTCTTTGAGCGTTAAAGAACATCATGGAGCCCAAGAATTGGAAAGCGTTTATAAATCAATGCTCAATGGAAAAATAGACCCACAAGAGGGTCATATGGTGCGTTTGCAATAGTGTGCGCCTATTGCCACTCAGCCTTTGCGGCCTTTAAATCCGTTTGAAATACAGGATTTGACCACATAGCAGTGAGCATTGCATGAGCCAATACACGGGCAGCTTCTTCATCACTTGGATAGTGAATTCCCATTACTTCTCGTGACTCTCCTATTTCATAGGCCAAGTCTAAAAACTGTTCGCGTTTATCAGGTAATAGCTCGCTCCAAGTAAATGCTTGAATATAGGCCCAAAGGGTATGACCACTTGCAAAAGAAGGCGAACCCATAATTTGTAGGGGTTCCAATTTGGGTTCCAAAACATAAGGCCGAGATCGTAACAAATGATACTTTACGGTGAACTCCATAATTCGCATATCAGTGGTAACCCCTTGCATTAATTTGAAGGTTGCCGGATAATTAACTGCTGTACAACTTCCACCAAGCACTTCCCTACACTCAAACATTAGGTTTTCAATATTTTGGGCATAGCCCTTATGGTCTTTTTTGACATTGATATGTGGCCAGTACCCTATAGGTGCTAGAACTTTTGAAGTACGATGGATTTGTTCTGGAGTTCGCTTTTCTTGCCACTCCAATAGGAAATCAAGCTCTGCCCTCGTCTGATTTGAACTGTTGGCTGGAAAATCCATACTTCTTTTTAGTTCATCAATTTGTGCCTTGGTCAAATAAGCTGGAATCATTAAAGTGTATGACAAGGCTACTGAATTGTATTGGTCGGGAGTAAAAGAGAGCTCATCTAGGGTGCTTCGCAAAGAGTTGGGAGCTGCATCAAGCTTTTGCAAGTCAAAATAATGGTTTTTAGTCGGTTCCAATGGATGGAGTGTTTGTGAATTGATGTATCCACTAACAAGAAGAATAAAAAGGAGTGATGATTTTTGCATGATTAGGTTTATTATAGTTTTATCATATCGTTTATTTACGATATACGAATTTATCAAATTTGTGCAACGGAGAAAGTGTTTTGGCTGATTATTATAATCCTCCTAATATGGAAACTTTGGAAGTATACTCTTGTAACAGTTTATAATTCAATCCGTAGTGGGTGAACTTTTCATGCTGCTTAGTAAGAAAGAGCCGTGCTTCCTTCAAAATCTTCACATGTTGTGAAATGGTGGACTGGGAATACTGAAACAGTTCTACCAAATCCTTGTTACACGTAACATTGTCGACCCCTTTCCCTTTGTTTTTTTCTGCAAGATAACGTACCAAGGCAACCCTTACTGGATGTGCCAGGGCATTAGCAATTTTGGCCAGCTCATAATCCGTTTCATTAATGTAATCACTGGATACTTCGGTACGAATACGCATTAGAAATCGTTTATTTCAAATGTACGATTTACATTTCTTCCTACTTTTTTCTTCTTTAGTGCAACCCTTTACTTTTGCCGTTGTCTTTAACTACAACTAAGGCACATCAACCTTTTGGAAACCGATATCAGATTCACACATCAAAGCTTGGTTGAGCAATGCAAGACCGGCAATGCCAGTTCGCAGTATGAGCTGTATGGCCTGTATGTGGATGCTATGTTTAATGTTGGATTGCGGTTTTTGGGGAATAAAGAGGATGCTGAAGACATTGTTCAAGACAGTTTTGTCGATGCCTTTAAAAAACTGAACAGTTTTAAGTACGAAAGCAGTTTTGGGGCATGGCTCAAGCGCATTGTCATTAATAAGAGTATAAACCACCTCAAAGCAAAACGGATACCGGTAGTTCCCATTGAACCACATGAGTTTCATCTGGCTGATGAAACTACCGTTGAAGGCGAAATGGTGGACATTAAAAAAGTACAATTGGGCATTGCACAGCTGCCCGACGGGTACAAACAAATTATTAACCTCTATTTGATAGAGGGTTATGACCATGTGGAAATTGGAGAAATACTAGACATTTCGACCAGTACCTCAAAATCACAATACCACAGGGCAAAAAAGAAATTATTGGAAATCATAAGCGAATTGTAATGGACAATTTTGAAAAACATATTCGAGAAAATACTGCTCAGTTTGATACGGAGAAAGCGGACCGCTCCAAGCTTTGGGCAAATATCTCGGCTGAACTCCAAAAAACGGAACCAAAGGTCATTCCGCTATGGAAACGGCCAATGCTTCGCATTGCAGCGAGTATTGTATTGCTTTTGGGTATTGCCAGTTTTATTGGCCTGTCTATTTACGATGGGAGTGCTACAGATACGCAATACGTGTCTAAAGAATTGTTGGAGATAGATATGCACTACAAGGGGCTAGTTTCCTATCAGGTACAACTAGTACAAAACAATCCAAACCTTTCCGAAACCGATAAGGCTGAGTTTTTGTCCTTTATGGATGAACTCGATTCCGAATATGAGACCCTTCGCGAAGAAATGCGAAACAATCTTGACAATGAGCGGGTGTTAGAGGCTATTGTGGCCAATTACAAAAAGCGTATTGAGCTCATTGAGAAGTTATTACGACAAATTAACGATGCTAAAAAATCCGATGAAGATTATGGCTACACTTTATAGAACAATTCTTGGAGCAGTTTTTATGCTACTTTCGGTGCAATTCAGTACAGCCCAAGAGCGCGTATCCAAGATGGTTGAGCGAAATTTTCCCCTAACTCATGGCGGAGAACTGATACTAGAGAACAAGTACGGCAATATTAGTGTTACCGGTTGGGACCAAGACAAAGTTTCCGTGAAAATCGATATCAAGGTAAATCACCGCAAGTATGATACTGCCAAAGATTTGTTGGGACGCATCAATCCTGAAATCAAGTCAAGTACTGGATATATTTCCATTGTTTCCAAAATAGCGAACAAAAACACAGGTTGGTTCGCCGATTTTTTTAATCGAACCAATCCAATTGACGTGGACCGCAGCCGGGTACAAATTGATTACGAAGTGTTCCTTCCTAAAAAAGCAAAACTTAAGATAACCAATCGTTTTGGTGATGTGGTGTTGGAGGATTGGAGCGGTGAATTGAGAACTTTAATTGAACATGGAGACCTTTGGATAAATGAGGATTTGGGCAAGGCCGATATCATTTTAAAATTTGGAAAAATAAAGGCCCGCAACCTGAATTATGCAAGTCTAAACCTCAAAAATGGGGAGTTGGATATGCAAGATGCCAAAAGCCTTCGTCTTAACAGTAGTGGCACCGAGATGAGCTTGGGCCAGGTGAATTCTTTTGAAATCTATTCAAACAAGGATGATATTTCCATTGATGAAGTGGGCAACATTTATGGCGACTTAAAATTTTCGACACTTCATCTGGAACAGCTTGCACAAGATGTTGATTTGACCTTAAAAATTTCAGATTTCTGGGTACGCCAAATTTCAGAGGAAACCAATGAAATCAATATTGAACAAGAATCTTCAGATATCAATCTTACGGTAAAAGACTTTGCACATCGTTTTGAAGCCACTTTGGAACAAGGGGTGGTCCGATTACCAAAGTCTTTTAAAAATGTAGATTCAAAGGTACTGGACAAAGGAAAGCGATTACGTGAAATAAGAGCGACCTATGGTGAGTCCGAGACCGGACTAATATCCATAAATGGCATCAAGGGAATTGTAACAATAAACGATTAAAAAAGTCAAAAGAAATGCAACCCTTGAAAAATTCAATTGTCCTTAAAGAAAATCAATCTAGAAAAATGAACAATCAAACAACATTCTTACTCCTATTGACCCTATTCTGTGGCCTTTTCACTTTTGGCCAACAAAATGACGAAGACTATATCACCTTTAATGACCGTCGCAATGTAGTACATGGTGTTTACGTAGGAATTGGAATGGCATACGGTGAAATTGAAGGGCAAGAAACGTATATCGGAAGCTTTAAGGTAGCCTACGTCGCAAACCAACAATTCGAAGTGGGTTTCTTGGCTAGAGGTCTATATTCCGCTCAAAATATTTTCAATCCACGAAGTGGGCAAAATGATGACCTATTTGCAGGTTATGCCGGCTTTCATTTGGAACCTATTTTTTTCGGGAAGTCATTGGTCAGTCTTTCCTTCCCTGTATTTATTGGTGGTGGGGCCGTTGGTTATGCTGATCGTGATTTTATAGAAAGTGATGATTTTGATCCAGATGAAGACGATTTAGATGCTGTTTTTGTACTGGAACCAGGAGTTAGCGCTCTTTTTAATATTTCACGTTTTGTGCAATTAGAAGCTGGGGTACGTTATCGATTCTCTAGTAAAATTGAATTGACAGACAGTCCGATTGACCGAATCAATGGTTTCTCAGGTGGCATCGGAATCAAAATGGGGATTTTTAATATGGGACGGAACCGCTATAAAAAGCAACTGGACTAATGAAGAAGAAAAATACCCACAAAATGGAACCAATAACCACCATTAAAGTTTTCTGTAATAACGAGACAGTTTTTACTAAAGATGACGAAGAAAATTGGATGCCTATTCATTTTAATTGGATTTCAATCCACTCTTAAATAACTTTTAAACATCAATCAAAATGAAATCGAATTTAATTTTTGGCCTTCTGGCCACAGTACTACTTGTGTGTTCATGCGACACCGAATCCATTAGGGCTTCTGATGAAATTTCTACCCGAGAATATTCCTTTTCTGACTATTCGAAACTTCAGGTTTGGGGTGATTTTGATGTCTTTGTCTGGTTTTCTGATACCGAAGAACACATCGAAATTGAGGCCAATGAAAATCTTCAGGACAAAATAGTGGTATCCAAAGAAGGGAACACCTTGCGAATTGGGTTAGAGAACAACATTAGTATTCGGGGGAACGCCACCTTCAAGGCCTACATCACAACGCAAAATATTTCAGAATATAGCATATCTGGGGATTCATATGTAGCGTTGGAAAATATGTTACTAACAGAAAATGCAACAGTAAATATCTCTGGAAATAGTCGTTTTAATGGTGAAATCTATGCTGCAGCTCTTTCAATGAATCTTGAAGGTGATTCGGAGCTAAATGTTTTTGGAACGGCAAACACATTGAATGCTGACCTAAGTGGTGATAGTGAATTGAAGGATTACGACATGATAGTAAACGACCTCATTCTCAAGCTTACCGGAGATAGTGAAGCCTTTCTTTCAGTAACTGAAACCATTGATATCGATGCTTCGGGAGATTCTGTCTTAAACTATAGCGGCAATGCCGAAATCATTCGTCAACGTTTAAGTGGGGACTCTAGAATTCGAAAACGTGATTAGCGTTTGCTACAACTTATGGTAAAGGTGAGGTATTGTAAATCACCTTTTTAATCCTTAAGACTCCTTCTTTGGTACTGAACACAAATAGATTTTTGGTTCTAAATGCTACAGGAGGAGTCTCATTTTTCGGATAAAATGTACCCGTGACTTGTCCGCGCATGAGAACTATATCGTCAAACTCCTCGATTTCGATAATCTCGTGCTGCATTTTTGATTTGCCATATTGGCGTTGTTCAGTTAAATAAATACCCAGCGCTTCTATTCCCACATTGACCTCACTACCTGGCGCCATATGAATCACATCATCTGCATATACTTCCAATTGTTCCTCTACAGAAATAGTATTGTTATCCAGAACTGATAGGATAGCTTCTATTTCATTTCGCAACGCAACAGCGGTATTTGGTAGGCGAATAAAGTTGCCTTCATAAAATAACCCTGTTGGAGCATCATTTGAATCGTACTGCACAGATTTCATGTGGTATTCATTTGAACTCAGCCACTTGTAATCATAGATTCGGTAGGTGTCTTTTGGTTCCCCCTCAAACTTAATCTTCAAGTTAACGTCACCATCAATTGACACACTGCCTTGCCCTACTCCTGCACGCAGTTCTCCAAAACTAGAGAGGTGGTCAACAACTTTGGTCGCCGGATTATATGACCAAAAAATATGTCCGTTTGGTTGTGGGCCATCGATTATTGAAAACAGGCTGTTGGCCGTGTTAATCTGTGTTGAAATTGTATGATGGTTTTGGATTTTTATTGTTTCCGTTTGACCACCCCAGTTATGTGTCCAACTATCGTCTTTGAGCGTCCATTCCCCAATAAACTTTTCGAATGGATTCCGAGTAACTAAACTGTGCAACCCATTAGTTTGGAATGTTATAGCTTTAGACTGAGCGATGATTTCCTTGGAAGTTACTACCAATAAGGCAAGTACCAGAATTATTCTGATTTTCATTAATTCATTTTTTGATGACGTGTTGCGTTAAAGTAACGATGTTAATGTCTGGATTCCAACACTTTTACAACATCATTAAGACCAAAACCCTTTGCCTTCAAAAGGATTAACAAATGAAAAAGCAAGTCGGCGCTTTCATTTAAAAACAAATCATCATTCTCGTCTTTGGCCTCAATGACGGTCTCCACAGCCTCCTCTCCTACTTTCTGAGCTATTTTGTTAATGCCTTTTCGAAACAATGAGGCAACATAGCTTTTTTCATCTTCCTTATTCTCTTTTCGTGAAGCAATGATTTCTTCCAATTCACTCAAAAAGCCAAAGTCCTGTTTGTTTTCTTCAAACCAACAAGTATCGGTACCCGTGTGGCAAGTAGGCCCCTTTGGGTTGGCTCGAACTAAAATAGTATCAAAATCACAGTCAATCTTCAAGTCCACCAATTCCAAAAAATGACCACTTTCTTCTCCTTTGGTCCAAAGTCGTTGTTTACTTCGACTGAAAAAAGTAACCTTTTGTAATTCTTGGGTTTTATCAAAAGCCTCTTGATTCATATAACCTAGCATCAAGACTTTTTTTGTTTTTGCATCTTGAATTATAGCTGGCACCAAGCCATCTGAATTTTTATCAAAATCTATCTTCATAACCGTACTGGAATTCCTTCTGATTTTAGTTCTTCTTTTAAGCCTTTAATTTCAATTTCTTTAAAATGAAATACGCTCGCTGCAAGGGCTGCATCAGCTTTACCTATTTTAAAGGTCTCTGTAAAGTGATGCACATTCCCTGCACCACCTGAAGCAATGATTGGTATGTTGACCAACGCCGATAATTTGGCCAAGGCTTCATAGGCAAATCCGTTTTTTGTTCCGTCATTATCCATACTTGTAAATAATATCTCTCCGGCACCACGCTGTTCCGCTTCTTTGGCCCATTCAAACAAGTCTATTTCCGTTGCAACCTTTCCTCCAACCAAATGGACTTTCCATTGCCCATCAACGTGCTTAGCGTCTATGGCAACAACAATACATTGAGAACCAAACTTGGCCACAAGCTCATTTATCAATTCAGGTCGTTTTACTGCTGAGGAGTTAATAGAAACCTTGTCTGCCCCATTCTGTAATAAAATGTCAACATCCTCAACTGATGATATACCTCCACCAACCGTAAAAGGAATATTTAATTTTTCAGCAACATTATACACCAGGTCTGCTAAGGTTTTGCGCTTTTGTTCAGTGGCTGAAATATCAAGAAAAACCAACTCATCTGCTCCCTCCACAGCATAACGCTGAGCCAATTCAACGGGGTCTCCAGCATCACGTAAATCAACAAAGTTGACTCCTTTGACCGTTCGTCCATCCTTTATATCCAAGCAGGGTATGATTCGCTTTGTCAACATTAATCTTCGTTTTTTGTATTTAAATCATGACCCTCATAAAAACCTAAAGACTCATTCTGCAGTTGTTTCACCCAAAACGCAATTTGTCCCGTATGATACGATAGGTGTTCTACAACATGAACCATGTTTCCTATACCCGAAAAATCAAATCCTTGCACTTGCTTTTGCTGTAACAAGCGTTCAATTGAGATTGTACTAAACGTGGATTTTACTTCTTCAATAACCACATGAATTTTGTTCAAAAGTTCATTTTTACTCAATCCACCTTCAGTGGAGAATTCTAAATCGCGTTGACGTTTATCTTCAGTTTCAGTTAAGGAAGCGATACCATATTGAGTCATATTACCACATAAATGCAAAATCAAATTACCAATACTGTTCAAGGAACTATTGGGTTTTAACCAGACCTGGTCTTCAGAAACTTTAGCTAGGGCTATTTTTAGCATCCGAAGGCTCTCATCCATTCTAAAACAACAGTTTTCAACAAACTCAAACTGAAACTTTCGTAGCTCATCCATTTTCTAAAATGTAATTTTCCAATTGTTTTAAACTAATATGATTCTCATAAATGGCCTTGCCTATAATTACACCTTCACAACCCAATTCTTTAAGCTTTGGTAATTCGTCATATGATGAAATACCGCCGCTGGCTATTAGCTTGATTCCGTTTTCCTCGACATCCAAAACACCACTGCCCCAAATTTCAGTTCGTACAACCTTAGTTTCTTGCAAAAGCCTTTTATAAAGCTCGAAAGAGGGTCCTTCGAGCATTCCGTCTTTTGAGATATCGGTACATATTACATATTCGATTCCGATATTTTGATAGTTCTTCACGAAAGGAATCAAGCCCAAATCAGAAGTTTCTTGCCAACCCGAAACAGCAACCTTTTCATCCTTAGCATCTGCTCCAAGGATTATTTTTTCCGTTCCATAAGCATTTAGCCAACGTAAAAAAGTTGGCCTATCTTTAACGGCCACACTACCACCAGTAATTTGACTTGCTCCACTTTCAAATGCAATATGTAGGTCCTCGTCTGATTTCAAACCACCACCAAAATCAATCTTTAAATTGGTCTTTGAAGCAATTTCTTCTAATACCTTATGATTTACGATATGCTTTGATTTTGCACCATCCAAATCAACTACATGGAGATGTTTTATACCATGACCCTCAAATTCTTTAGCCACTTCAAGAGGATTCTCATTGTACACTTTTTTAGTAGCATAATCGCCTTTTGAGAGACGAACACATTTTCCTTCAATAATATCTATTGCTGGAATTATCCTCATAATTTGTTTTTTTTAAACATCCAGGTTTCAGGGTCTGGAATTTCTGTAAAACCAAATTGGTGATATAATCCATGGGCATCTGAAGTTCGCAAACCAAAGCCATTTACATTGCTCAATTTTGGATGGTCCACAATATGTTGAACCAGTGATTTACCGTAACCCTGTCCTTTGAATTTGGCATCGATAAACACATCCATAAGCCAAGCAAAAACTATATAGTCTGTTGCAACCCTCGCAAAGCCTATTTGCTTATCACCGTCCACTAGATATAAACCAAAACAAAGTGAATTTTCAATTGAAGTCTTGACTTCTTCAATTGTTCTACCCTTTGACCAATAGGCTTCTTCTGATAAATATTGATGGACAAAATTCAAGTCAATTTTTAATGGGTCGGTTGAAACAAATACTTCTTGCACGCTCATAAGGCCAAAAAGTTAGAAAGAATCTTAGCTCCATATGTTCCGGACTTTTCTGGGTGAAACTGTACTCCATAAAAGTTATCCTTTTGCAAAGCAGCACTATACTCCAATCCATAAGTACTGGTTGCAATGGACTCGATAGTCTTCGGGGCGTAAAAGCTATGGACAAGATAGATATAGTCATTTTCCAATCCTTGAAATAAATCACCCCTTAGATTTTCAATTTTATTCCAACCAATTTGTGGCACTTTAACATCTGAATTAAATCGAACTACATCCGTATTGAATATACCAAGGCCCTTGGTTGCTCCCTCTTCAGAAGAATCGCACATTAACTGCATACCAAGACAAATTCCTAAAACCGGCTGTTTCAAATCGGCTATAACATCGTGTAGACCGCTTTCCCATAATTTTGTCATGGCACTACTCGCTTCTCCCACACCTGGAAAAATGACCTTGTCAGCGTTCTTTATTTGTTCTGAGTCATTGGAGAGTAAAGCCTCAACACCTAATCGCTGAAAGGCAAATTTTATACTCTGAATGTTACCTGCGCCGTAATCAATTATAACCAGCTTCATAATACACCCTTGGTTGAAGGTAAAACCATCTTCTCAACATCTCGCTTTACAGCCATTTTAATCGCCTTCGCAAAAGCTTTGAAAATGGCTTCAATTTTATGATGCTCATTGGTGCCTTCGGCTTTGATGTTTAAATTGGCCTTTGCACCATCACTAAAGGATTTAAAAAAATGGTGAAACATTTCTGTTGGCATATCACCAACCTTTTCACGTTTGAATTCCGCTTCCCAAACCAACCAGTTTCTTCCACCAAAATCCAATGCGACCTGAGCAAGGCAATCATCCATTGGTAGGCAGAACCCATAGCGTTCAATACCCAATTTATTACCCAATGCTCCATAAAAAACTTCCCCTAGTGCAATACCGGTGTCTTCTATGGTATGGTGTTCATCTACTTCTAAATCTCCATCCACCTTTATAGTCAAATCCATTTGACCATGTCTCGCCAATTGATCCAACATATGGTCAAAAAATTTAAGTCCAGTATCAATGTTGGCGATTCCGGTTCCATCAAGGTTCAACTCAATCTGAATGTCGGTTTCTTTCGTTTTTCTATGGGTTTGACCTTTTCTAGAATCCAACCTTAGAAACTGGTATATGGCTTCCCAATCGTTTGTTGTTAGGGCAATACATTCAGAAAGTTCACCATGCGAAACGGTAATTTCATCAGTACCTAATGCTGTTTTATTATCTATAAAAATTCCTTTTGAACCCAAATTCTTTGCTAACTCCATATCCGTAAGACGGTCACCTATTACAAAGGAATTTGCTAGATCATATTCATCAGTAAAATATTGGGTTAGTAAACCGGTATTTGGTTTCCTTGTCAGGGCATTATCTTTTGCAAAAGTTCGATCAATAAAAACCTCATTAAATGTCACGCCCTCACTTTCAAAAGAATTAATTATGAAGTTTTGAACAGGCCAAAAAGTAGCTTCGGGAAATGATTCTGTTCCCAAACCATCTTGATTGGTTATCATAACCAATTCAAAATCCAATTCTTTCGCAATTTTGCTTAGGTAGGTAAATACTTTAGGATAAAAAACCAATTTTTCAAAAGCGTCCAATTGTTCGTCCTTCGGTTCCTTTGCCAATGTGCCATCACGGTCAATGAATAGTATTTTTTTAGCCATTACTGAGTTTTATAAGTGCGTTCACAAGTTTTTCGTTTTCGATTGAAGTCCCTACTGTAAATCTTAGGGTATTTTCACAAAGCGGTTGCGTACTTCGGTTACGGATGACAATACCGTTTGCAATTAATTGTTCATATCGCAGGTTAGCATCATCTACACGTACTAAGATGAAGTTGGCATCACTTGGGAATATTTTTTTTATAAATTCCACCTTATTAAGTGCTTTGACCAACTTGTTTCTTTCAGATAATATCCTTTCAACTTCTTGACCAACCGAATCAACTTTTAGAACCCTTTCCAACGCTTTCTCTTGTGTGAGTTGATTCACATTGTATGGCGGCTTAATCTTATTTAAGGTTTCGATGATTGCTCGGGAAGCGTAACAAATGCCAAGTCGTATTCCCGCCATTCCATAAGCTTTAGATAAGGTTTGTGTCACGATTAGATTGGGAAATTCTTCTAATCTTGCAACCCAAGATTCTGATTTGGAAAAATCAATGTAGGCTTCATCAATAACTACAATACCTTGAAACTCTTTTAAAATATGCTCGATGTAGTCCACTTTGAAGGCATTCCCGGTCGGATTGTTCGGGGAGCATAGAAATAAAAGCTTCGTTTGGGAATCAACATTTTTTAAAATACCATCAATAGCTGGCTGAAAATCGGAATTTAAGTAGACTTCCCTGTTTTCAACGGCATTTGTCTCTGACAAAACTTTATACATGCCATAAGTTGGTGGTAAAGTAATAATGTTATCTACATGGGGTTCACAAAACGCCCTAAAAATTAAATCCAATACTTCATCGCTACCATTGCCCAACAAAATCTGATTTTGCATAATACCCTTCTGTTCTGCCAAGACTGCTTTAAGATTTCTTTGTTGTGGGTCAGGATATCGGTTTACTCCATTTTCAAATGGATTTTCATTCGCATCAAGAAAGACCATATCCGAATCAAAGTCCTTGAATTCATCACGGGCAGATGAATAGGGCTTCAGGGCTTTTACGTTATTTCTTACTAAGTTTTCTATGTTGAATTGCCTAGCCATTTAACTCTTTTAATCGAAGGGTCACTGCGTTTTTGTGCGCTTGCAATCCTTCTGCTTCCGCCATTAATTCTACCGCACTACCTATGTTTAGAATTCCTTCTTTTGAAATTTTCTGAAAGGTCATGCTTTTCAAAAAACTATCAAGGTTTACACCACTATACTGTTTGGCATAGCCATTAGTCGGTAGGGTATGGTTTGTTCCTGAGGCGTAATCTCCAGCACTTTCTGGTGTATAGCTTCCTATAAAAACAGAACCTGCATTCATAGTATTTTGGATGTAATACTCCTCATTTTTGACGCAGACAATGTAGTGTTCAGGACCATATTCATTTATCAATTGAAGTGCTGTCTCATCATTTTCTACAAATATCAACTTACTGTTATCAATAGCTTTAGCAGCTATTTCCTTTCTAGGCAGTGCTGATAACTGGGTTTCAATTTCCAGTTCTACTTTAGAAATAAGCTCTTTAGAAGTTGAGACCAATATCACCTGGCTGTCCACTCCATGTTCTGCCTGACTTAGCAAATCAGAAGCTATAAAAGACGCATTGGCACTATCATCTGCCACTACGAGTAATTCACTTGGACCGGCTGGCATATCAATCGCAATACCATACTTAGTTGCTATTTGTTTTGCCACAGTAACAAATTGGTTACCTGGACCGAAGATTTTATAAACCTTGGGAATGGTTTCAGTACCAAATGTCATTGCAGCAATGGCCTGAATTCCTCCTACCTTAAAAATTTGGGTTACCCCACATAAAGCAGCCGTGTATAGTATTGCTGGATTTATATTTCCAGATTCGTCAGGTGGAGAACAAAGAATAATCTCTTCACAACCTGCAATGTTTGCTGGAACGGCCAACATTAAAATCGTGGAAAATAAGGGTGCAGTCCCTCCAGGTATGTACAAACCAACTTTTTGAATTGGTCGTTTTTCTTGCCAACAATCTACACCAGGCAATGTTTCTACAGTTACCCTATCTGTTTTTTGGGCAATGTGAAACTTTTCGATGTTCGATTTCGCGAGTTGTATTGCCTTCTTTAAATCTACAGAAACCTTATTACTGGCTTGGACAATTTCAGCTTCGGTGACTTCTGAATCTGCCAGTTCAACTTTATCGAATTTTTTAGTGTAGTCAAAAATGGCCTTATTCCCCTTATTTTTCACCAATTCAAATACTTCTTTTGCAATTGGCTCAATCGCATCAAAGGTTTGGGTTGGCCTTGCCAAGATTTTTGTCCATTGCGTTTTATCAGGATTGAAACATTTTTCCATTACAATACCATTTTTTCAATAGGACAAACCAAAATTCCTTCTGCACCTACAGCTTTTAACTCATCAATCACCTCCCAAAAGGTATCTTTATTAATTACTGTGTGAACCGAACTCCATCCTTTCTCTGCTAAAGGTAATACTGTAGGACTGCGCATACCAGGGAGAATTTCAATCACCTTTTCTAAACTTTTGTTGGGGACGTTCATTAAGACATACCTGTTTTTTCTGGCTTGCAAAACGGATTTTATTCTGAATTGAAGTTTATTAAGAATAAGGCTTCGCTCTTCATTTATTTTTGGTGAAACAGCTAAAACCGCTTCACTCTTTAATAACACTTCAACCTCTTCAAGGTTATTTTTGAATAAGGTGCTGCCACTCGATACAATATCGCATATAGCATCAGCTAAGCCAATATTCGGTGCTATCTCGACAGAACCGTTGATTATATGTATATCAGCTTTTATGCCCCATTTTTCCAAGAAGGTTCGAACGGTTTTGGGATAAGAGGTTGCGATTCGCTTACCTTCAAAATAATTGTAATTCGTGTATGATTTACCTTTTGGTATCGCCATGGACACCTTGCATTTAGAAAACCCTAAACGCTCCACAAATTCAATTCCTTCCCCTTTCTCAAAGAGCACGTTCTCACCAATTATAGCGACATCTACTACCCCATCCTTTAGATATTGGGGAATATCCCCATTGCGCAAGTAAAAGACCTCCATTGGAAAATTTCTTGAACTGGCCTTTAATTGATCCTTACCATTGTCAAAAGAAATACCACATTCTTTGAGAATTCTAAGAGAGTCTTCATTAAGTCTTCCGCTCTTTTGAATGGCAATTCTAATTTTATTCATCTCAGATTTAAAAATTAAAAAACCCGTTTGATTGCTCAAACGGGTTAGGTTATTTTGACATACACAAAATACAGCTACCTCGCCTGAGCGATTGATGCAGTATGATGATGTGTATGATTTTTTCTCATTTCGTAGACGAAGTTAAACTTTATTTTCAACACAAAAAAGCGAAGCTTAGTTATTTCCTAAAATTAGGGGTAGACCATCATCGCCTGAACCAACTACCACAACCTTGGCGTTGGGAGATTTTGAAAGTTCTAAAGTAGCTTCAATACCTTTGTCTTGAAGAATCTTATCTGTCAAAGAGGCACTTAAAATTCTATTCGCATCAGCTTTACCCTGCGCTTCTATCCGTTGACGTTCAGCTTCTTTCTGCGCAGTTACCAACTTAAACTCATATTCAAGTGACGCCTGTTCTTGTTTTAATTTATTCTCGATGGATTCTCGTATTGTTGGTGGTAATGTCACATCTCTAACCAAAATTTCATTCAATTGAATATATTGCTCGTCCACAATAGCTTTTGTCTCCTCAAAAATTTCATTTTGAATTGCATCCCGTTTACTTGAATACAATTGCTCAGGTGTATAACGGCCTACTACACTTCTAGCAGCTGATCGAATAGCGGGCAATAAAATGCGCTCTTTGTATTGCTCACTTTTTTCTTGATGCAGTCTGCCTAAGTTTTCATATTTGGGTTGAAACCAAGCGGAAGCATCAATCTGAATTTCCAAACCGTTTGAAGATAATACCTTCATTTGTTCAAAAACTTCTTGTTGACGAACCTCATAAACATAAACTTTGTTCCAAGGGGCAACCAAATGGAATCCTTCGCCCAATGGTGGCTTTTCTGTAACCACACCACCACCAAAGGTTTTGTAGAGGACTCCAGCTTCACCGGAACCAATGGTTACCGCAGACTTCGAAATCAGAATAATTAATAAAATAATAATGAAAACTGCCGGAAGGGCAATTTTAGGTAATCTGTCCATAATAGTTTCTCTTTATAATAATCCGTTATATTTTCTAATAAACCATTCAAGGGTCAAACTTAAAACCAATAGCCCTAATAACCACTTGAAATCTATTAAAGATACCACATTTTTAATGCTTTTTTGAACGGGTATGTATCTATCATTCTGCACCAAATCCTGAATAAGGGTTTCTATTTGGGAAGGGTAATATAGACTGCCGTTATTCCGTTCTGCAGTTCTCTTTAATTTCTCATCATTTGCTGAAGACACTTGACTTTCGATATCAAAATCCAAAATTTTAAATTTACCGGATTTCGAAGTTCCTTCATTGATTTCAGTCACTGTAAAAGCATATTCACCATTTTCTAGATTACTTAAATCAGCCTCAAACTGGTTGGATCGTAATATCATCGGTATTTCCATACGAGCTGAATTCCCAGTCTTTTTGACCGACACCACAAGATTACTCTCAGATTTGAACGTATAGGTCTCATCAAAATAACTTGCCCCAATCCTAGCAGTAGATGGCGAACTAAAAATTGGTTCATAATCCAATTCAAGTCTACTCCTCTGTTCCGTATCCGACAGGTATCGAATCAATTGGCCCATAAAATTATCAAAGACTTCAAAATCCCTGTTTTGCCGAAAGGTTTGCATGCGCCATTGCCATATATTCTCTCCAAAAAGAACGGCATTCTTGGTTCCATTGTTTTCAAAAGTTGATAACAGTGGCGTTTCCAAATTCACTCCACGAATTCTCTGCAGCAATACAATATCTTGGGGGGCACTAAAAGTATATTCGCCCAACTGGCTTTTTAAAGGAGGATAATCAGAAAAATCAAAACTTGACAAATCGAAGACGCTATAACCTTGATTTTTGACTGCGATTACATCTTCAGATTGGTTAAAACTCTTTTTATTGAAAAAGTTCTGAGCAGAATTTAAAAATGTCCAATCCGTATCCGTACCAGTAATAATAAAGCTACCAACACCTTTATTTGCGAGGAAATTAAAAATATTCTCAAATTGACGGTTCGGTTGATATAGAATAAAAAAATCAAATGTGTCTAATTCACTATTTGATATTATTGGCTTTTTGATAACAACAGAACGTTGTTCATTGCTCTCAATTGATTTTTTAAGAACCCCTAAATCTGGATGGGCTATTGAAGAAACGACGGCAATTTTAGTTTGTTCATCAATTACTTCTATTGCCACTTGCTTTTCATTGTTCTGAATATTTTTTTCCGAAGCAATAGGAACTACTTTGAAAATTAAATTTTTAAGTCCTACACTAGTTGACTTCAATAAGCCTTCAATTGTTTTCGAATTGTTATTCCTTGACAATTCAAACCTTTCACGAAACACAATTTTATTATCAAGATTAACCTGTAATTCAGAAGTCACACTATTTGTACCAGTGTATGAAATTGCAACCTCAAAAGGAAATTGATTATCCATAAATGTATATCGATTGGTATTTACTTGAGAGATGTAAACATCTTCATATTTGGTGGTGTCCCCCACTACCACCGGGAATATTGAAACATTTGAAGACAACGATTGAAATTCAAAATCAGCGCCAACATTTTGATTGCCATCAGTAAGCATAACAATTGCGCTTGGTTTTGAGCCGTAGACCTCGCTCAAATCTCGGAGTGCCGTGGTCATATCACTAACATCACCATCAAAATTCAAACTATCATTATTTGTAAGACCATTCGAAAAAAAATGTCTGCTTATTGCAAATCGTTCATTCAATTGATTGTTACTACTTAAGGATTGTAAAATGGTCAATACGTTTTCGGCCCCTTGTACTTTTTCAATGGATCTTGAGTTATCAACCAATAGTACCAAATTTGGTTTCTCAACAATCAAATCCTCGTTGGTAACCTTTGGATTTATAAGTAATAAAAGAACCGTAAACCAAGACAAAAACCGCAGAAAAGCCAGGTAGATGGAAAGCTTCGTCCTTTTAGACTTAAAAAAGTATTGAAATACCGAGAGTCCCAACGCCACAATTGTTGCCAGAATAATAAGCAGAATGGACTGGGTGGACATAAATATTACTTGGATTGGTGCCTAGGTTAGCATTCCGCCATCAACATTAAGTACTTGTCCAGTAACGTATGCTGAAAGATCTGATGCTAAATACAAACAAGCATTAGCAACATCTTCAGGTGTTCCGCCTCTTTTCAACGGAATCGCATCTCGCCATCCTTGAACAACCTTTTCATCTAGCTTATCGGTCATTTCGGTCTCGATAAAACCTGGCGCAATAGCGTTGCATCGGATATTTCTTGAACCCAATTCCAAAGCTATAGACTTCGTAAAACCAATCATACCTGCTTTAGACGCGGCATAGTTGGCCTGACCGGCGTTTCCTTTGACACCTACAACACTACTCATATTTATTATTGAGCCTTTACGAGCTTTTAGCATTGTTCTTTGAACTGCCTTAGTCATGTTAAACACGGACTTAAGATTAATTTCGATTACAGTATCAAAGTCCTCTTCTCCCATTCTCATGAGCAGGTTATCCTTGGTAATTCCTGCGTTATTAATCAGCACATCTATTCCCTCAAAATCACCTAAGACATCAGCGACCAATTTCTCAGACTCTTCAAAACTACCGGCATTGCTCTTATAAGCCTTTGCTTTGACTCCTTTAGCTTCCAATTCATTTTGTAACTCAAGTGCTGGCCCTTCACTTGAACTGTAAGTAAAAGCAACATTGGCACCATTATCGGCAAAAATTTCGGCTATTCCGCGGCCAATACCACGACTCGCCCCAGTAATTATTACATTTTTGTCTTGAAGTAATTTCATATGAAAATCAGTTAGAAAACAAATATATCAATTAAAAACCCTGTCGTAAAACAGGGTTTAATCATCTCATTTTAATCCTTTATCGGAGGTGGTGTTTCGTAATTAAAGAGGTAATCTACATCCAATTCTTTTACCTTTCCTAATTTCTCCAACGCATTGATATCCAAATCGTTCTTGTTTCCAACAACCATTACATTATATTCAGTTCCAGAAATATTTTCTTTGAAGAAACTTGACAAATCAGCCAACTCCATATCCTTGACGCTATTGTAAATTTCCTCACCATTGTTCTCTGATATCCCTCGTTTCTTCATTCGTTCGTAAGACCAAAAAATATCTTGTTTTGTGGTGCGAGCAGCAGCCATTTTATTTAAGGTAGCTTCTTTCGCAGAGTTAAAGTTTTCCTCTGCTTCTGGCATATTGTTCATTAAATCGAGCATTGCATCCACTGCCTCATTTAGCTTATTAGCCTGCGTGCCTACGTAAGCATAGGTGTAGTTTGGATCACCAGCTTTAGAGGCCATCATATGGGCAGAAAAAGCGGAGTAGGCCAGTGACTTTGATTCCCGAATCTCCTGAAAAACGATGGACGAAATTCCAGATCCAAAATAAGAATTAAAGACATTTGTTGCAGCCATCTTCGATGGGTCAAAAGTGTCTCCTTTACCTAAAAAGACCAATTCAGCCTGTACCATATCATAGTTGGTAAAGAATACGTTGTCACCAGTTTCAAGTTTGACATATTCTTTTTTAGGTGGATAATCCTTTAGGCCTTCGACTATATGGTTTGCCACAATGGCATCTTTGGCTTCGTTAACATTATTACCGTAATAGAAGAATCGGTGTTTATAAGATTTCAATTCTTTAACCAGATTCACCAAATCATCAGGGTTCATAGCCTTTAATTCGGCTATCGTATAAATATCCCTAAGTGACGATTCCTCACCATACATTCCATAATTAAAAAGGCCTGTCCAAAGAATAGCACCTTTATTTGACTTCGTATCTTCACGGCCTTTGGCTATTTTGAGCACATACTTGTCAAAAGCTTCTTTATCTGCTTGTGCGTTATCCCACAAATTCTCTAAAAGTGCCAAACCTTTATCAAGATTTTCACGTAATCCATTTAGATAAACAATGGTTCTGTCATTGTTCACTCTAACGCCATAATCAACTCCAAGCTTATAGAACTCCTTACTAACATCTTCAGCAGACATGGTATTAGTACCAATGTATTTTAGGTAATCAAGGGCAATCGGTAACAATTTATCGTTATCACTACCCATATCGAATATGATATTAAACTCCATCAAATCGTTTTGTGGATTCTCAACGAAGGCCAATTCAATATCAGAAACTTCATCGGTACTAATAGCTTCTTCGTAGTTTACAAAAACAGGTTCCAAATTTGGCGTTTCCATTTGCTCAAAAGACGCCATAAACTCTGATTTCTTGTCTCTATTTAATTCTATGGGTGTTATTCCCGGATTTTCAACCTTGACAACGTTAGAGGGCTCCCCTTGTCTTTTATAAACCACCGCATAGTTGTCTTTATAAAATTCATTGGCAAAGGCCACTATATCTTCCTTCGTTAGATCCTTCATACGGTCGAACATACTGATTCGATCCTTCCAGTCTTGAAAATGTACAAAAGTGTTGACCAAATCATAAGCCAAATTTGAAGCATCTTCATAGTTACGCATCTGTGATAGTTTCAAGTCATTTATCACTGCATCAACTAACCAATCTTCGAAATTCCCTTTCTTGATTTCCTCGATTTGTTCAAGAATCAAGTCTTTAACCTCTTCTAAAGTTTGACCCGATTTAGGATTTCCATAGAAATAGTGTGCGCCATAGTCGTTCAAGAATTGGGTATAGCTCCCCGCATTTTGAACCAACTGTTGCTTATTTAAATTCAAATCAATTAGTCCTGCTGCAGAGTTATTTAATAGCATGTCGATAAGAACAACTTTCATTTCATCTTCAGAACCAATAGCATCGGCTCGAAATGCAATATTGACCCGCTCGTTCTCAGGGCCGAAAACTTCTGCTTCAACAGCATTGGCCAGAGGCTCTTCTGTAGGTCTTGTAGGATGTTCCACTTCTTCATATTCAAACTTGCCAAACGTGGCATCAACCATTTTGATGGTCTCCTCAAAATCAAGGTCACCGACAAGGATTACTGCCATATTATTTGGAACATAATATTTCTCAAAATAATTGTGAATAGCTACCATTGAAGGGTTCTTCAAATGTTCAGAGGTACCAATCGTGGTTTGTTGCCCATATGGATGTGTAGGGAACAACAAATCACCCATGGCGTAAGAAGCCCTCCTAAAATCACTGTCCTGACCACGATTGAATTCTTCATAAACGGCTTCTAACTCTGTATGGAATATGCGCAAAACCAATTGACTAAAGCGCTCACTCTCTAAATGCAACCATTTTTCAAGCGCATTGCTTGGAATTTTGTTCACATAGACAGTTTCCTCATGCCAGGTCCAAGCATTAGTACCTTGTGCACCAAGTGCACCCACCATTTTATCATATTCATTGGCAATCGAAATTTTTGAAGCGTCATTTGAAACTTTATCAATGAGCTGGTAGATCTCTTTTTTCTTATCGATATCAGTTTCAGACTTGTGTTGTTCGTATAAATTGGAAATTGAATCCAAAAGAACTTTCTCAGCTTCCCAATCTTGAGTGCCAAATTCATCAGAACCTTTAAATAACATGTGTTCAAGATAATGGGCCAGACCTGTATTGTCGGCAGGATCATAAACGGAACCTGCTCGTACTGGAATAAAGGTTTGAATCTTAGGTTCAGTCCGGTTTTGGCTCAAATAAACCGTAAGCCCGTTCTCAAGGGTATATTTTCGAGTTCCAGTCGGGTCATTGCTTACAGATTCGTAGGCATATCCGTTGGCATCAGTGCTGTTTTCAACAGTATACGCCTCTTTTGAAGTTGATGAATTCTTGCAAGAAACAAACCCAATTGAAACCGCAAGAAACGTAAAAAATAGTTTTTTCATAAAGAACATTTTGATTGATAAAAAAGCCACCAAATATTGGTGGCTTTGAATTTATGTATAGTTGAATGCAAACACTACTACATTACAACTTCTTTAACTTTTATTCCAATCTCAGCAGGAGAATCTACAACGTGAATTCCGCACTCTCGCATAATTGCTTTTTTTGCCTGGGCAGTATCATCACTACCACCAACAATTGCACCGGCATGACCCATGGTTCTTCCGGCTGGTGCAGTTTCACCCGCTATAAAACCAACAATTGGCTTGGTGCTACCACTTTCTTTGTACCATCTGGCCGCTTCAGCCTCCAATTGACCTCCGATTTCTCCGATCATTACCACACACTCTGTTTCTGGGTCATTTATCAACATTTCAACAGCGCTTTTAGTTGTGGTGCCAATAATTGGATCCCCGCCGATACCGATTGCTGTAGAAATACCCAAACCTTGTCTAACTACCTGGTCAGAAGCCTCATAGGTAAGTGTTCCTGATTTTGAAACAATACCTACTTTTCCTTTCTTAAAAACAAAACCAGGCATTATACCAACTTTCGCCTCTTCTGGAGTAATTACCCCTGGGCAATTAGGGCCAATCAAAGTACAATCCTTATCCTTGATAAAATCAGATGCCTTGACCATATCCGCCACTGGAATACCCTCTGTGATTGTTATGATAACTTTTATTCCTGCACTGGCAGACTCCATGATAGCATCAGCTGCAAATGCTGGTGGAACAAATATTATGGAAGTGTCCGCTCCCGCCATTTCCACAGCTTCTTCAACCGTATTGTAAACGGGTTTGCCCAAATGTTCTTGGCCACCTTTACCTGGGGTAACCCCTCCAACGATATTGGTACCGTATTCTATCATCTGCTCTGCATGAAAAGTACCTTCACTACCCGTGAAACCTTGAACAATTATTTTGGAATCTTTATTAACTAAGACACTCATATTTTATTTATTTGGTGGCAAAAATACATCACCTATTAAGAAGTTAAAATCAAATGTTCTTTATTTTTTTTAAAATGGAGGGTATTTGCTTTTGGTACGCTATTTCCTTCATCTTTTCCCTTGCTTCCTCCGCTGGACTTCCGAAATAGGTTTTACCTGGTTCTAGGGAACGTCCAACACCTGATTGGGCCAATACAACCACTTTGGTACCAATAGTTATACCACTGATAACACCCACTTGGCCCCATAAGGTTACATCATCCTCAATTACGACACACCCTGCAATACCGCATTGAGAAGCTATTAAGCAGCGCTCCCCTATTACGGTATCATGTCCGATTTGAATTTGGTTGTCAAGTTTAGTTCCTTTTTTAATTGTGGTATCGCCAGTTACTCCACGGTCAATAGTGCAACCTGCACCAATATCAACATTATCTTCAATTATAACGCGACCGCCAGAAAGTAATTTGTCATAAAAATCGTCCCTTCGTTTGTAATAAAAGGCATCACCACCGAGAACCGTTCCAGCGTGTATCGTCACCCCATCACCAATGATACAATTGTCATAGATTGAAACGTTCGGGTGAATTAAACAGTTTTTCCCTATTTGTACGTCATTTCCGATAAATACATTTGGCTGAATAATCGATCTTGAACCAATTGTTGCAGATTCAGAAATCGTTGAACCAGCACTTTTAAATGGTTGAAAATGCTTCGTTAGCTTATTGAAATCAGCAAAAGGATCGTCTGAAATCAAAAGTGATTTTCCTTCCGGACAATCTACTTCTTTGTTAATCAAAATTGTAGTTGCGGCCGAATTAAGTGCCTTGTCATAATATTTTGGATGGTCTACAAATACGATATCACCTGGCTCAACCACATGAATTTCATTTATTCCAAAAATTGAAAAATCGGGCTTACCAACATAGTTTACTTGCAATAAATCTGCAATTTCCTTTAAGGTAAACTGGCGAGGGAATTTCATGGGTACTTATTCTTTTGCCCTTTCTTGATATGAACTGCTTGCAGTATCAATTTTGATTTTATCACCTTCATTGATGAATAAAGGCACATTGATTCGTGCACCTGTTTCAACCGTAGCAGGTTTTGTAGCATTTGTAGCCGTGTTCCCCTTAACCCCTGGTTCAGTATGCGTTACTTCTAAAACAACACTGGCTGGCATCTCAACCGAAAGCGGCATTTGGTCTTCGGTATTAAAAATAATGGTCACAATTTCACCTTCCTTCAATAATTCTGGCGTATCCAGTGTATCTTTTTGAAGAGCAATTTGATTATAGTCATCCGTATTCATAAAATGAAAAGTATCCCCTTCTGGATATAAAAATTGATACGACCTTGTTTCAACACGAACATCTTCAATTTTATGACCGGCAGAGAAGGTATTATCAATAACCTTACCTGTTGTGACACTTTTTAACTTTGTTCGAACAAAGGCAGGCCCTTTACCCGGTTTTACGTGAAGAAACTCAACTATTTTATAAATATCGTTGTTGTAGCGAATGCACAACCCCTTTCTAATATCAGACGTACTTGCCATAATTAATTTGAACTAAAATATCCTTTCATAATACCTCGCTGCGAATCTCGTATAAATTGGAGAATTTCATCGCGTTCAGGAGTCGCCTCCATCTCAGCTTCGATGATTTCTGCAGCCTGGGAATTGTTGTAATTATTTTGATACAGAATACGATAAATATTCTGTATTTCTCGAATTTTAGGTGAATCAAAGCCCCTTCTTCTAAGGCCGACCGAATTAATTCCTACATAAGAAAGCGGTTCACGGGCCGCTTTCACGAAAGGTGGAACATCTTTACGTACCAAAGAACCACCTGTTACAAAGGCATGCCGACCGACCGATACAAACTGGTGTACCGCAACCATTCCTGCCAAAACAACATTCTCTCCAATGGTCACATGACCAGCAAGTGTTGAGTTGTTACTAAAAATACATCCGTCTCCAACCAAACAATCATGAGCAATATGGGAATACGCCATAATTAGGCAGTTATTACCAATTACCGTTTTCATTCTATCGGAAGTACCCTTATTTATAGTCGCACATTCTCTTATAGTGGTATTATTACCTATATGAACAGTAGTTTCTTCGCCTTGGTACTTTAAGTCTTGTGGCATGGCTGATATTACTGACCCAGGAAAAATATTACAGTTCTTTCCTATTCTTGCCCCTTCCATAATGGTAACGTTGGAACCTATCCAAGAACCTTCACCAATAGTCACGTTATTGTGAATGGTTGTAAATGGTTCTATAACCACATTCTTAGCGATTTTAGCTCCAGGGTGAACGTATGCTAATGGTTGATTCATCTTCTAATTCCCTTTTACTTTAGTAATCTGGGCCATGATTTCCGCCTCTGAAACCAATTTACCATTGGCATATGCCCTAGCCTGCATTTGACAAATTCCACGTCGAATCGGACTCATTAAGTCCAACTTAAAGATTAAGGTATCACCCGGGACCACTTGATGTTTGTATCGTACATTATCAATTTTCAAAAGATAGGTAAGATAGTTTTCAGGGTCAGGGACCGTACTAAGAACTAAAATACCACCAGTTTGAGCCATGGCCTCAATCTGAAGAACCCCAGGCATTACAGGCGCTCCAGGAAAGTGACCTACGAAAAATGGTTCGTTCATGGTCACGTTCTTAATACCAATAACATGTTCTTCGGAGAGCTCCAAAATCTTATCAACCAGTAAAAATGGGGGTCTATGCGGCAGCATATCCATAATTTGGTTGATATCCTTTACCGGAGGTGCATGAAGGTCTACTTGGGGAACATAATTTCTTCGTTCCTGCTTGATTATCTTTTGAAGCTTTTTGGCGAATTGCGTATTCACAAAATGTCCAGGCTTATTCGCAATTACCTTACCGCGAATACGGGTTCCAGAAAGTGCCAAATCGCCTATAACATCCAATAATTTGTGTCTTGCAGCCTCGTTAGGGTGATGCAAGGTCAGGTTATCTAGAATACCATTGGGCTTTACGGAAAGCTTTTCTTTATTGAAGGCCTTTTCAAGCTTTTTCTGGGTGTCGGCTGAGATTTCCTTATCTACATAAACAATGGCGTTGTTCAAGTCACCGCCTTTAATTAGACCGTGCTCCAACAGCATTTCCAATTCATGTAAAAAACTGAAGGTTCGCGCACTCGAAATCTCCTCCTTAAAGTCAGCCAAATTATCAAGTGTTGCATTTTGGGTTCCCAAAACTTTGGTTCCAAAATCCACCATTGTGGTAACCTGGTAAGATTCAGCTGGTATTACAGTAATCTCACTACCACTAGCTTCATCTTTATAGGAAATAACATCCTTAATCACATATTCTTCGCGAAACTCATCTTGGTCTTCAACACCAACCTTTTCTAGGGCTTCAACAAAATATTTTGATGAACCATCCATTATAGGAGGCTCGGGCGCATCTAGTTCAATCAGCACGTTATCCAAATCCATACCAACCAAAGCGGCCAAAACGTGTTCTGATGTTTGAATCTTAACCCCGTTTTTTTCAAGGTTAGTGCCCCGTTGGGTATTGACAACGTAGTTTGCATCAGCTTCTATTATAGGCTCACCCTCTAAATCAACGCGTTTAAAAGCGAAACCATGATTAGGAGGCGCTGGCAAAAAAGACATGGTGACGTTGTGGCCCGTATGAAGACCTACACCTTTTAACGTCACTTTTTTTTGAATCGTTTTTTGTTTGTTATCGGTTGCTGTCACAACTATTCTTTTTCTAACTTAGAAATTCGTGATTCTAATTTGGGGAGATTTTTAAAGTACACGTAAGATTTATTGTAATCCCCGTAATTTAAGGCTGGACTACCTTGTAATACTTCATCATCTTTTACATTTCGTCCTATACCGGATTGCGCTTGAATTTTTACGCGGTCACCTATTGTTATATGACCTACAATTCCCACTTGGCCGCCTATAAGACAATTTTTTCCAATTTTAGTTGAACCGGCAATACCGGTTTGGGCTGCTATTGCAGTATGCTCGCCTATTTCTACGTTATGTGCGATTTGAATCTGATTGTCGAGTTTAACCCCTTTTCGTAAAATGGTCGAACCCAAAGTGGCTCTATCAATCGTAGTGCCTGCCCCAACATCTACGTTAGCTTCAAGAATTACGTTACCGGTTTGTGGAACCTTGCTGTATTCACCTTCTTCATTTGGTGTAAAACCAAAACCATCGGCACCTATAATCGCTCCACTATGAATAACACAACCCTGACCTATTACGGATTCAGAATAAATCTTGGCCCCTGCAAAAATCAAAACATTGTCCGCAATTGAAACATTGTCTCCGATGTAAACATTGGGATAAATTTTTACATTATTACCAATGGTCACATTATCCCCTAAATAGGAAAAGGCACCCAGGTAAAAACCATCTCCGTAATTGGCCGATTCTGAAACAAATGAAGGGTTTTCGATGCCTACCTTATTGTTCTTGACTTGATTGTAATATTCTAATAACCTCGAAAACGATTTATAGGCGTCGTCTACTTTAATTAGGGTTGTACTAATATCCTGTTCAGGAATAAAATCCTTATTTACGATAGTTATTGAAGCCTTTGTAGAGTAGATATACGAAGTGTATTTCGGATTGGCGAGAAAGGTTATCGAACCTTTTTCGCCTTCTTCAATCTTTGATAGTTTATGAACAGCTGCGGTTGGATTTCCGTCAATTTCCCCTTCTAAAATACCCGCAATTTGAGTGGCCGTAAACTTCATAATTTCGGCAAAAGTAAGCATTTTCGCTAAACCTAAACGCTGGCATTAGGCCTCTACAGTTGGGTAGGCCAAATAATATTTGGTCACCCTTTTTGCCAAAGCTTTGAGGTTTAGATGGTCCGATGCTTTGGCCACATCGGTAATTTTTCCGTTTTTCCTAAGAATATTGATGTTTTGCGATTTCAGATTGTACGCTCTATTACTTACCTCGCCATGATATAAAAAGTAAGACAACTCTGATTCTGTAAGGCCAAAGCATTCCTTAAGTTTATCGGCGACCTCCCCCAGTTTGTCATCACTTATTGGGCTATTCTTCAATTTAATTTTTGGCAAATCACGGTTTAATAACATTTGGGAGAGCTTGGAAAGCACATTATCATTAGTACCCTGCCATGCTTTTAAAGCGGAAATAATATCATAATCATCCAAGGATGAAAAAGCATTCAAGTCGGCTGTTGCAAAAACTGAATTCTCTTTTTTCGAAAGAAAATGAAGTAGGGTTTTACTTCCTTCTAAATCCATTCCATTGGCCAAAAGTACCTTCGCCCTTTTTATGACTGTTGTCAACAAAAGTTCGGCTACCAAACTCGTTTTGTGCAAATACACTTGCCAATACATAAAACGTCTGGCCATTAAGAATTTCTCGACTGAATAAATTCCCTTTTCTTCGACAACCAATTCACCTTGAGCCACATTCAGCATTGACAATAGCCGTTGTGAGCTAATATTACCTTCGGTAACTCCAGTGAAGAAACTGTCTCGCTTCAGATAATCCAACCGATCCATATCAAGTTGACTGGAGACCAACTGATTTAGAAACTTTTTGGGATGCGTTCCTTGGAAGATTGAAATTGCCATATCAAGCCGACCACCCATTTCATTGTTTAGCTCCTTCATAAAGGACAAGGATAAAGCTTCATGGCTAACCCCTTGAACCAATTGCCCTTCCAAGGCATGGGAAAATGGACCATGGCCAATGTCATGCAACAAAATCGCCGCTAAAAGGCCTTGTTCTTCAGTTGCTGTTATTTCAATTTTCTTAAAACGCAATTGTGAAATAGCCTCACGCATCAAGTGCATACTGCCTAAAGCGTGATGAAAACGAGTATGGTGGGCGCCTGGATAAACCAAGTACGACAATCCCATTTGTGAAATACGCCGAAGTCTCTGAAAATAAGGGTGTTCGAGAAGATTGTAAATCAGTTCATTGGGTATGCCAATAAAACCATAGATGGGATCGTTAAATATTTTAAGCCGGTTGGTTGACGACAAGGTCTTACTTTTAGTGGGTCTTGAAACGACCAAATCGACGCAAAGATAACACGATTACGAAGATGAAAAAGCTCTCCATATTATGGGTCGATGATGAGATTGATTTGCTCAAACCCCATATTTTATTTCTAGAAAAGAAAAATTACCAGGTAGTTACTGCCCAAAGTGGCCAAGACGCCCTTGAAGAAATTCGTTCAAACACATTTGATATTGTGTTTTTGGATGAAAACATGCCGGGAATAAGCGGATTGGAAACACTACAGGAAATAAAATTGATTGACACCACATTACCGGTTGTCATGATTACCAAAAGTGAGGAAGAATACATAATGGATGAGGCCATTGGCAGTAAGATTGCCGATTATTTGATAAAGCCGGTCAATCCAAATCAAATCTTACTTTCGCTAAAGAAAAGTTTGGACCACTCGCGTTTGGTCTCAGAGCGAACCACGGCGAATTACCAGCAAGAGTTTCGCAAAATAGCTATGGACCTGGCCATGGTCAATAGTTTTGAAGAATGGGCCGAACTTTATCAAAAATTGATTTTTTGGGAATTAGAGCTGGAGCAAATCGAAGATTTAAGCATGTTCGAGATTTTAGAGTCGCAAAAGGTGGAGGCCAATAGTCAATTCAGCAAGTTTGTAGATAAAAACTACCGCGATTGGTTCGCGGATGATGAAGGGCCAATAATGTCGCATACCCTCTTCAAAAATTTGATTAAGCCAGAATTAAAAGGCAACAAGACCCTATTGGTAGTCATTGATAATCTACGCTATGACCAATGGTTGGCTTTTGAAGATGTAGTTACCAATCACTACAAAAGGATTAATGAGGTACCCTATTTCAGTATTCTACCTACGGCAACCCAATATGCCCGAAACGCCATATTCTCGGGCCTTACACCATTGGAAATGGAAAAACAACATCCCAACTGGTGGAAAAATGATACTGATGAAGGCGGTAAGAATTTGTTCGAAGCAGAATTTTTGGGCGCACAGTTGAAAAGACTTGGGCTTAACCTAAAATGGGAGTACCATAAAATCAGCAGTCAAAGACAAGGAAAACAGTTGGTACAGAATTTTGGTTCGCAAAAGGATAATGACCTAACGGTCTTAGTTTACAATTTTGTGGATATGCTCTCCCACTCCAAAACGGAAATGGAAGTTATTAAAGAATTGGCCAGTAACGATAAAGCCTACCGCTCATTAACCTTGAGCTGGTTTAAGAACTCTCCTTTATTGGACATTATTCAGCAAGCCCAGAACATGGGTATGAAGCTAATTATCACCACCGATCACGGTACCATTAACGTGAAACAACCTTCAAAGGTCATTGGTGATCGTGAAACCAGTTTAAACTTGCGCTATAAAACTGGTCGTAGTTTAACCTATGAGGACAAGGAAGTTCTTGCGGCCAAAGAACCAAAGAAAATACAGCTACCGAATATTAATGTGAGCAGTTCATTTATTTTTGCCAAAAACGACATGTTCTTTGCTTACCCCAACAATTACAATCATTATGTAAGCTATTACCGCAATACGTATCAACACGGCGGGGTTAGTTTGGAAGAAATGATTATTCCTTTTGTAATTTTGGAAGCAAAATGAAGTTGAGTAGATTGAAAAATGTACTGAATAGTCGTATTGTAAGAACGATTAATCTTGAATAGGAATTTTTTTAAATAAAAAGGGAGCTATAATTCAATTCAATGCGTTGAATAAGTCTCTCCCTAATTCCAATCCAAAACTGGAAAATAAATAGACCAAAATACCTAGTAGTACCATATAAAGCGTATACTTGCCCAAAATACTTGACTTTTCTGATTCCATATAATTTTATTAATCTGAGATTTTAGCTTTAAACCGATTTACTCTTGGCTTAAATAATTTCCTGCAAAGAAAGCAGTAAAAAAAAAGCCAAAACAAGGCATGAAAAGGCAATTTGTTCTGGTTCATAAGTTCCTATAATCGTTTGCTCTTATCACGTTCAACTAAATTACAATTTTTCCTAATTATAAGTATTAATCATTTTGTTCGGGTAAAGAGGAACATCATACCTTTAATTTTTATTTATTTTCTTATATAAGGGAACCAAGGATTCTTAAGGATTTAGGTAGAGGAAATTTAGGTCCTCCTTTAGCTTCTGATATTCCATTTAACTCAAATGTTTCATATAAAAATTTCTCAAGATGGATAAATTTTATAGACACAAACAGAATTTCAATCGCGCCACTTTACATTGTAAGGACGTGAGGATGATTTAGAAGATAATGCTAATTCCTTTTGTAGTTTTGGAAGCAAAATAATTAATGAAAGTTCAGTTTGCTCTTAAGGAGGTAGAAGATGTAGCCAGAGAAATTCTTCAATTAATTAAAACCCCTGCTGTTTTATGCTTTAACGGCCCTATGGGTGTGGGGAAAACGACCTTAATCAAAGCTATAATCAAAGAATTGGGTGCCATAGATTCGGGCAGCAGTCCTACTTTTGGCTTGGTTAATGAATATGTTGATAAGGAGAACGCCCTTTTAGGGTATCATTTTGACTTTTACAGGATAGAAAATGAACTCGAAGCCTTAGATATGGGCTTTGAAGACTATATCGCTTCCAATAAATGGTTGTTTATCGAGTGGCCAGAGAAGATTTCGAGCCTAATTCCACCTGATTCGATAATGTTAAATATGTATTTCGTCGATAAAATCCAACACTTAGACGATAAAACCAAACGTTTTGTCGAATTACAAATTCCTTAAATTTTCGTTAAGGTGTTATTTCCTACATTTGAGTGAGAACAACTATGAAAATCGATTAAAAGTTCCCTATTGTCGTTAAAATGCAAATTTTATCGACGTACTACACTTTTTTTGGTTAAGTTTGTTCTTGAATGAATTCATTTATTAACCAAAATTTTTAGTACGATGAACACTAAAAAGTTATTAGCTGGCCTAATGGCCATTGGTTTTCTTGCCATGACAGTTGTATCTACAACTGTTGTTGATCTTGATGACCAAGTCAAAACAGAGGTAAAGAAAAAGATTGTTAAAATGTAACAATACTTACCTCTTTTTTTTGGTAAATGCCCTCTAAGAAATTAGAGGGTTTTTTTTGCAATAATTCTAACTTAAAGAAGTTATCAATCCATATGAGTAAAAAACCTGTTAGAATTCGTTTATTAACCGAGGGATTGATTTCTTTGATAATAGCACTTTCCCCTTTGGTATTTTACTCTTACAAGTATACCGCACCAGACACTTCGAGTATTGACTTTTTATTTATTGAAATTACTCCGAACGGCTTCCCTGATGCACGTTCGAATCTTTGGTTTATTTTAATAAAATTTGTGCCTTTTACATTATTGTTAGTTTGGTTTCTTACTTGTAAAGATTGGTGGTACCATGTTATATTAATACCTATGGCAATGTTCGCTTTTCAATGCGTACAGGCATTTAGAGATACCGATACCATAGATGAGAATGAAATAATGTACGTAATTGGCGTAACCATGGTAATTGCTCCAATTGTATATTTTATTCGTCTAAAATTGGTTGATAAATATGTTCATGGCATTGACTTGAAGGCCATGGATGATGAATTAAAATTGCTCAAAGAAAAAGAAGAACTGCGAGAAGAATGGGCCAAGCTAGAAAAGCGCAAAGAAGAGCTGGAGAAAAAGATGTAACTTTGAGTAGCGCATAAGATTAGCCACTGCATGAGCCAACCAACCTCACCGTTTAGCAAACAGCAATTACTACCCCAAGAAGAAACCCTAGAATTAGAAAAACGAAAAGGGGAACTTTTTATCGGCTTGCCAAAGGAAAACCAACGAACTGAAAAACGCATCTGTCTAACCCCTGATGCCGTTAACGCACTCACAGCCAATGGGCATCGCGTTTTAATTGAATCAGGAGCCGGAGAAGGTGCCAACTACTCTGACAAAGACTATATTGATGCGGGTGGGGAAATTTCCCGCGATACCAAAAAAGTGTATTCCTGTCCAATAATCTTAAAGGTAGAACCCCCTACCCTGGCCGAAATTGAAAACATCAATCCGCAGACCATTGTTATTTCTGCCTTGCAGATAAAAACACAATCAAAAAAATACTTTGAGCTATTGGCTCAAAAACGCATTACCGCCATCGCTTTTGAATACATTCGCGATGATGATGGCAAATATCCGGCTGTGCGTTCGTTGAGTGAAATTGCGGGTATATCATCAATTCTAATTGCGGCTGAATTAATGGCTGCCACCAATCAAGGCAATGGGTTGATGTTTGGTAACATAAGCGGTGTTCCCCCTGTTGAAGTGGTAATTATAGGAGCCGGAACCGTTGGTGAATTTGCTGCGCGGTCGGCTTTGGGGCTCGGAGCCAACATTAAAGTTTTTGATAATTCGTTGACCAAGCTTCGAAAAATCCAAACGAATTTGAACAGAACGGTATACACTTCAACTGTTCAACCAAAGAACCTTTTAAAAGCATTAAAGCGGTGCGATGTAGCCATTGGTGCGGTGCGCGGACAAGACAGATCACCAGTTCTGGTTTCGAGTACCATGGTAGAACACATGAAAAAAGGCGCAGTTATTATTGATGTAAGCATTGATATGGGTGGCTGTTTTGAAACCACCGAAGTGACTTCACATGACAAGCCAACCGTAGAAAAATATGGGGTTATCCATTACGGTGTTCCAAATATACCGTCGCGATACCCGAGAACCTCCTCCATATCAATTAGCAACATCTTTACCCCCTATCTATTGAAAATCGGCGAAGACGGTGGGCTTGAACATTCGCTTCGCTTTGATAAAGGTTTGCGCAATGGACTTTATATGTACCATGGCATACTCACCAACAAATCGGTAGGTGATTGGTTTGGCCTTTCGTATAATGATATCAACTTTCTTATTTTTTAATTCCTGATGGCTGGATTTTTCAAACGTTTGGGCTGGTACCTTATCGGTTTTTCCATTGGAATCATATTTTTGGTGTTCTTCCTAAAGAAAAAGTCAGGTGGTGAAGGTGTGGATTTTTGCTACCTACCCAATTGTCGCGTATTAAAAGACATTCGAAACAAACCGTTGAACTTTGACGCTTTTGAAAAGGATTCCACACTTATTAAGACTATGCTAAATGAGGGTAATATCGATTTCTCCAAAAGTGATACTTCTTCCGAGACATGCAACACCTATTGGATTGATTACGAATCGACTAGCCTCGAAATTAAAAACTGCAAAGACAGTTCAGAGGTACTTAAGCTGCACTATTAGATTTTACGCCGCTTCTTTTCTTTTTTCAGCAAATCCAATTCACGGGTTGTTTGACCGGCAACGGAGGTATTCTCCTCTGCCCTTCGAATAAGATAGGGCATTACGTCACGTACAGGGCCATAGGGTAAATACTTTGCAACGTTGTAGCCACGTTCCCCAAGATTAAAGCTTATATGGTCGCTCATACCAAATAATTGGCCAAACCAAATACGTGAATCATTGACAGGAATGTTTTTATCCTGCATCAATTGCATCAACAAATACGAACTTTCTTCATTATGGGTTCCTGCAAAGATTGTGAATACTTCAAGGTTGTCTAACATATACCTAATCGCTGCATCAAAATTGACATCGGTTTCTTTTTTCGACGAACAAATTGGGGTTTTATATCTTAATTCTTTGGCGCGGTCATTTTCCTTTTCCATATAGGCCCCACGAACTGCTTTGATACCCACCTTAAAATTTTCAGCTGCTGCAATGGTTCCGAGATTCTTGAGGAAATCCAATCTATCCCAACGGTACATCTGTGCAGTATTGAAAACCACTGCTCGTTGCTTATTGTATTTACGCATCATCTGCAAGCACAGCTCGTCTGCAGCATCTTGAATCCAACTTTCCTCGGCATCAATCAATAGTGAAACATCCAAATCGTACGCTTTTTGGCAAACCTGCTCATATCTATTAATTACCCTGCCCCATTCGGCGTTCTCATCTTCAGACAGGCTTTCTCCCTTTCCCTTCTTTTCTAAAAGTCCAAATCTGGCAAAGGCTGTAGGCTTAAAGACTGCAAAGGGTATGGCATCTTTTTCTTTAACGAAATCCAAAACCCTAAGAATTTTTGCCAGGGCACTATCCAACTGGTTTTCAATTTTTTTTCCTTCAACTGAATAATCAAGAATGGAGTGTACTTTTTTCTCGTAAATTTTGTCAATGACGGGAAGACAGTCTTCTTCGGTAACACCACCACAAAAATGATCGAACACGGTGGCGCGAATCAGTCCTTCTACCGGCAAATGGGCATTAATGGCAAAATTTGTCACAGCGGTCCCAATTTTCACCAAAGGTTCATTGGCAATTAATTTGAACAGAAAATAGGCGCGTTCCAATTCGGAATCGCTTTTTAAGGCAAATGCCGTTGCCGTATCCTCAAAAATCTTTTCCATTATTTTGAATTTCTCAAGAATGCAAAGATAAATCGGTTGACACTATCGATTTCTCAAATTTGTAGTTATTTTGACAACCGTTTTTAGAATTTGTAATGCAGAAAAACGTCTATTTTGAAACCTTAGGTACAGCATCTTTAAATCAGCTGGTGCAGAATGGTAATTATTCCAAAATAATTGTGCTAGTAGATGAAAACACGCACGAAAAATGCTTGGATAAATTTATGGAAAGAACTCCTTTCACTATTGACGGTATAATTACAATAAAACCAGGCGAGGAACATAAAAATATCACAACCTGCAATATGGTATGGCAAAGTCTGGCAGATTTTGGTTGTGACAGAAAATCGCTTTTAATTAATCTAGGGGGAGGTGTGGTCACAGATCTTGGAGGTTTTACTGCATCAACCTTCAAAAGGGGTATGGATTTTGTAAACGTACCCACTACCCTGCTATCTATGGTTGATGCTGCAATAGGTGGCAAGACTGGAATTGATTTTGGCGTTTTAAAAAATCAAATCGGCACCATTACACAACCCAAGTTGGTGTTGATTCTTCAAACATTTTTGGAAACTTTGGAAAAGCGACAATTCGTTAGCGGGTATGCCGAAATGCTTAAGCATGGGTTAATTGCAAAACACGCGCATTGGGAGACTTTGAAGCAAAAGCAATTGGAGATTGACGCAGATGACATTGAAGCATCAAGCCAGGTGAAGGTTGGCATTGTAGAACAAGACCCCTATGAGATGGGAGTCCGTAAAAAATTGAATTTTGGCCACACATTGGGCCATGCAATTGAATCATACTATCTTGAACATCTCACAAAACCAACCCTATTACACGGTGAAGCCATAGCTGCAGGGATGATTCTTGAAGGCTATCTGTCTCATAAGGTAAGTGGCCTCTCTAAAGTAAGCCTTGATGAAATCAATAAAGTTGTTTCAGCACACTTTGATAAAATCGATTTTGAGAAGGATGAGATTCCTATTTTCATTGATTTAATGAAACATGATAAAAAGAACACCCATGGCAATATAAATTTTGTGTTGCTGCGAGAAATCGGAAATGCGGTTATTGATTGTAAAGTTTCTGAAAAGGAAATACAAGAGGCCTTTTCTTACTACATGGATAGATAAGTACGCCTACTAAATATTCGGGTTTCACAACTCTTTGCGTAAATGGTTCTTAAAAATTCATAGTTTAGGGTAACAAATCAAAACGACCTACTATGAAACGCGTAATAATTGATTACAAAAAGTTAGATAACCAAATTGCCGCCCTACTTATTGATTCTTATCCGCATGGATATGGCGATGATGATATTATCATACTGAAAAAACCAAACGGTGAAATTATTGAGGCTGTAGAATTGCGAACTACAGAAACCATCTACCTCGTAAAAATCAGCAAAAGTCTTTCTTCTTTCATTGCAAATTTCGAGGAGACCATTGAAAAGGAAATGGCCAACGGTAAATCAGAAATGGAAACTGAAGGTGATGTTGTTGTTGAAGAAGCCGTCGAAGAAGATGTAGATTTGGACTAGGCCAAAGTTTACACAAGGTAGCGTTCTTTAAGTATTTGCTGATGGTGATTTTGATGGCCTACAATCACAAAACCCAAAGCCCGTACAGACATATTACTACCACTAGCTTGCCCTGATCGTTTAAGTTTTTCTGAATCAAAAGTTTCAAAAAGAGTAAGTGTACTTTCCCTTATTGATTGATATTCAGAAATCAAGGATGCTTTACTTCGTTTAGAAGCCTCAGATGCTGGTACATAGTCGTCTTGTTCAAATCCAGTTAAAGGGGTGTTATCATTTCTTGCAAATCGCAGTGCTCGATATTGAAAAACGCGTTCGGCATCAAAAAGGTGTACCAAAACCTCTGCTACTGTCCATTTCGAATCTTGATAGCGATAATTAAGTCGGTCTTCAGGTATGGATTCTATGAAATCTATGAAAGAAGCAACACCCTCCTTCAGTAAATCGAGCAAATTACCATCTCCAGCAGCAGCGATATAACCTTTGTAATAGGGATTGTATTCACCTTCCCCTACTTCAGAAGCCCTCATTTGGTTATAGACTATAATTCGTTGAATATGGTATGCATCAACCGCTTTTTATCATTGATGCTTTCTTCAAGTGAAATCATGGTTTCTGTTCTGCTGATACCGTCAATATCATCAATCTTGAAAATGATATTCTTGGCGTGAGTCGTATCTCGTGCTCGAATTTTGCAGAAAATATTGAATTTACCAGTTGTAATATGGGCCACGGTAACATATGGAATCTGGTTTAAACGCTCCAAGACAAACTTAGTTTGGTGAGTCTTTTCTAAGAAAATTCCAACATAAGCAATGAACGAATAGCCCAGTTTGACATAATCAAGTGTCAAAGATGATCCTTTGATAATCCCTGCTTCCTCCATCTTCTTAACCCTAACATGAACTGTTCCTGCCGATATCAACAATTTTTTTGCAATGTCAGTGAAAGGTGTTCTTGTATTGTCTATCAACATATCAAGAATCTGGTGATCTATTTCGTCTAGCTTTACTTTGCTCATGGCTAATTATTTTCAGCAAATTTAAGTACTAAAAACAAAATATGTAATAAAAAGCCCAAATTAATAAAAAATCATCAATTATTTACATTTGTAAACTAAGAATACTTACCTTAAATCTTGTAGCCTGGGCAACTAAATTCAATATGTGCATTCAGAATGCATTATATTGAAAGTATTACTTTACCACATGGTTTTAATCTACTACAATACAATAACATAATATCATAAAGAAGGTGGTTAAGTCATCATGATTAGTGAAGTTATGACACTCAATTAAACAATAATACGTAATTTTACTTTTGTAAATTACATTTGTAAATCATGCTTGAAAGACTCAAGACTGTAATGTCCTACTACTCGCTTACTCCTTCAATCCTTGCTGACTCCATCGGGGTGCCTCGGTCCAGCATTTCACATTTGTTAACTGGACGAAATAAGCCCAGTTTGGATTTTGTTTTGAAATTGATAAAAACCTATCCAGAAATTAATCTCTATTGGTTGCTCAATGGTAAGGGTACCTTTCCTGCTAAGACTGAGGAGCCAAAACAAGAAGCGGCCCTTCCCTCCCCTACAATTAAAAAGGAGCCTATAATGGATGTAGTTGCTGATTTACCCAAATCGACAACTCCTGTTAAATTAAAAAATGATTCCGTCAAAAAGGCCATTAAAAGAATTGTCTTCTTTTTTGAGGATGGAAGTTTCGAAACCTACGGTCCAAATTGATTATTTTGGCAGTATGAAACAATTAAAGTTGCTTCTAATTTCGGTATTACTATTTGGCGCTTGTGCGGAGGCACCTGATAGAAATTGTACAGACTTTAGAACAGGCTCCTTTTCCTTTTCTCAAAAAATTGATGGCGCTGAGCAAACTACGTTGTTTTCAAGAACCACCAATCTTCAAATTGAGGAATTTAATGGCAAAACCGATTCTGCTACGGTACGTTGGATTAATGATTGCGAGTATATTTTGACCACTATAAATCCAAAATCGGCACAAGAGAAAAGACCGGTACATATTAAAATATTGACAACAACTGATAGTTCTTATACATTTGAATTCAACATTGTCGGCGAATCCGAAAAACTGAGGGGAACCGCAATTAAAACTAACTAACCATGTTTGACATTTTGACCAACCCAGATGCCTGGATGGCACTATTGACACTGACCTTTCTTGAGATAGTGCTGGGTATTGACAACATTATTTTTATTTCAATTGCGGCTGGCAAGCTCGAGAAAAAAGACAGAAGAAAAGCAACAAACCTTGGATTGGTGTTGGCTATGGCCATGCGTATTGTTCTCTTATTTGGGATTACATGGTTGATATCCTTAAAAAAACCATTTCTGGTACTTAATGAAAGTTGGATTCATGGTGGAATTAGTTGGCAAGCCCTAATACTATTTCTAGGTGGACTTTTCTTGCTTTACAAAAGCACCAAGGAAATCCATGAAAAAATTGAAGATAAAGGTCATGACGAGCGCGAAGTTAAGAAAGGAAGGTCATCTTCACTAACAAACGCTATAGTTCAGATTACGATAATTAATATTGTATTTTCTTTTGATTCCATCCTTACCGCCATTGGTATGACCAACGGTATCTCCCCGAATCCGAATGATGCACTGATTTTAATGATAATTGCGGTTGTGACCTCTGTTGTAATAATGTTGCTTTTCGCAAATCCTGTGGGCGAGTTCGTAAACCGTCACCCATCGATTCAAGTGCTCGGATTATCCTTTCTTATCCTGATTGGATTTATGTTGATAGCAGAAGCGGCCCACTTATCCCATCTGGTAGTTTTTGACAATGAGGTTGGGACTATCCCTAAAGGCTATCTTTACTTTACCATTGCCTTTTCCCTAATGGTAGAATTCTTCGACTTACGAATGAAGAAGAACAAAAATAAAAATTCTGAAATTATTGAAGAGTAACTAGTTAGGTCGCTCAAACGCAAGTTCTGGTTGAAGTTCTTTGTGCTTCTGAAACTGTGCTTGTTGTTGCTTGACCGTCATCGTACTCCCATCGTGGCTCCAGCCAGGAGGGCCAAAAATGTACATTAGTTTGTGGGATAATTTATCCACTTTCTTTACATCGGCCCAAATATCCTTGAACTCGTGTGTAAGGATTACAATCGGATTATACGATTCTGGGGAATGGATTACGCCGTATTTTACATCAATCTCATCTTCTAGCTCTTTCCATGTTCCAAATATTTTATCGAAAATGTTCAGTATACCACCATGGTTCTTATCAAGATATTCCACATTTTGTGAATGATGTACCTGGTGCATCGTATGTGTGTTTAGAAATTTTTCCAAAAACCCAAGTTTTGGCACATATACCGAGTGAAGTTGAAATTGCCATAACGCTTCTATTCCTAGGCAGACTAGAACCATTTCTGGCGGGAATCCAATTGCCGGCATCCACATATAGAAAAGAGGCTTGTATAAAATAGTAAACCACCCGTTCCGCACAGCAGTCCCCAAATTGAAATTATCCGAAGAATGATGAACAATATGCGCAGCCCATAAAATTCTAATCTCGTGATTTGCGCGATGGAACCAATAATAAGTGAAATCATCTGCTAACATGCAAAGCAACCAAACATACCAGGCATAGCCAAAAGACTCAAAGCCCAAGAAATTTTGCCGCACATCACCAACCATTGGATTGCAAAGCTCATAAACGCCTTCAAATAGTACAATGGCAAAAATCACCTTGAACAATGGGCCAAGTAGCGCAGAACCAACACCCATAAATCCGCTCGCTGCTAAATCTTTCCATTCATAAAGATGGTCATCACCATGTGTTTTACTATACGTAAGTTCGAATAGAATAAAGGCAATAAACACTGGTACGCCGTAAACCAGCGGGTTGGTAAAGTCCATAGAATTGAATTAGAATAAGCGGTTAGTTATAGTTAAAGCGTGAAAATAAGTTTCATATTGCATTAAAACAAGGTGGGCTGCTCAGAATCGTCATCATTTGATTTGATTTCACTATTGGTTGAATCAATCGATTCCTCGTCCACAACTTCAATTTCGTTTGCTACCTGTTGTTTTGGCTCCTCATAAGGCAAGGGGTCAAGTTGATTGATATTCTTAACTTTTAGACTGGTTAATTGATTGCCCAAAGCTTTGATTCCCTTTACTGAGATAAAATCTTCGACATCAACACTTAGGTTGGGTTTCGCCTCTTTGCCCCTAGGTTTTGCGAATTCTACTTCGAAAACCGGCCGCCATTCCGTACTTATGATTTCCAGCTGTGATTTACCATGTTCCGAAATCACCAATTCCTCCTTATTGGAATTCTCTATTAGAAAACGCTTGATATAATAACGTTCTTTATCCCCATCATAATAGACAACAGATATGGGCTTCTGCGGATTCCATTTTTCAAGCACAATCAAGTCGTCATCAAAATGGGTGTTCATTTCCGGAGGAATAACCTTGACAAACCCCCGTTGATTGACCACCAATAATTGATCTTCTGCCCTAAAATCACCTAACAACTCACCCCTCCCATCAACATTAAGTCGCTGCACAACATCATCAAACCAAATCTTACGAGGTTTCAAGGTACTTAAGCCTTTCTCTTTAAGTTCAATTCTTTTTACGGCATATTTGGTTACAATATTACCCTTAGAGGCACGACCTTTTATAAGTACATCGGCAAAGTCCAAATCCCATTTTAGTTTTTTGATACTGCCCGATTGCCTTAAATGTACAGCAACCACTTCAGCTTCGCCATTGGGATTCGCAGAAAAATAAAGTACGTCTGAGCTCGCTTTTCCCGTGGTCAAATCATACAATTTGTCTCGCGTGATACTAGTAACATTAAAACGTTTGATATAACTCGGACCGCCCCTACCTTCTTTGTATATCATATTGTAGGTAGTGCGCTTATCCTTTTTCTTGAATACGGCTACATGTAAAATATTCTTTCCTACAAAAGTCTTGCTATCCACTTTCGTTACCATCATTTCGCCATTCTTGGTAAAAACGATAATATCATCAATGTCACTGCAGTCTGTAACATATTCGTCTTTTCGCAAAGAAGTACCCACAAAACCTTCTTCACGATTTACATAGAGTTTTGTGTTTCGAATTACAACCTTTGTGGCTTCTATATCATCGAATATTCGAATCTCTGATTTCCGCTCTCTTCCTTTCCCGTATTTCTTCTTCAATTCTTTGAAGTAGTCGATAGCGAATTCAATAAGGTTCGCCAAATATCCTTTTGTTTCTGAAATTCTATCTTCCAGTCCTTCAATATATTGCTTAGCCTTATCTAAATCAAATTTTGAAATTCGTTTGATTCGTATTTCTGTGAGTTTGGTAATGTCATCAACAGTTACTTCTCGCTTTAAATGCTTGGTATGTGGCTTTAATCCTTTGTCGATGGCAGCGATAACACCTTCCCAGGTTTCCTCCTCCTCAATATCCCGATAAATCCTGTTTTCAATAAATATGCGCTCAAGACTGGCAAAGTGCCATTGCTCTTCCAATTCATCGAGCTGAATTTCAAGTTCTTGCTTTAGTAATTCAACCGTATTATCAGTTGACCGCTGCAACATTTCCGTTACGCCCAGAAAAACTGGCTTGTTATCTTCTATTATACAACCCAAAGGTGATATTGAAGATTCGCAGGCAGTAAAAGCATAAAGGGCATCAATGGTTTTGTCCGGAGAAATACCACTTGGTATATGAACGAGTATCTCAACTTCTGCCGCAGTATTATCTTCGATTTTTTTAACCTTAATCTTGCCTTTATCGTTGGCTTTTAGGATCGAATCGATTAAACTTGAGGTGTTTGTTCCGTATGGTATCTCCCTAATTACCAGTGTATTTTTATCAAAAGATTCAATCTTTGCTCGAACTCTTATTTTTCCACCACGCATTCCATCATTATAGTTGCTGACATCTATAATTCCGGCTGTTGGAAAGTCGGGGAAAATAGAAAAACGCTTCCCTTTGAGGTGTTTTATTGATGCGTCTATTAATTCGTTAAAATTGTGAGGAAGAATTTTTGTGGAAAGACCGACTGCAATACCCTCTGCTCCTTGAGCCAATAGTAGCGGAAATTTTACAGGAAGATTAATTGGTTCTTTTTTTCGGCCGTCATACGATAACTGCCAGTCCGTGATTTTCGGGCTGAATACCACATCCAAGGCGAACTTCGAGAGCCTAGCCTCAATATATCTGGACGCGGCCGCACTATCACCAGTTAAAATATTTCCCCAGTTCCCTTGTGTATCTATTAAAAGGTCCTTCTGCCCTATTTGAACCATGGCATCCCCAATACTTGCATCCCCATGCGGGTGGTATTGCATTGTATGGCCGACAACGTTGGCAACTTTATTGTACCTGCCATCATCCAATTCTTTTAGCGAATGCATGATTCTGCGTTGCACGGGCTTAAAACCATCTTCAATAGCTGGGACGGCACGTTCCAAAATCACATAAGATGCGTAGTCAAGAAACCAGTCTTTGTACATGCCGGTAACCTTGGTCAGCGTATCACCTGAAGCCTGCTCTTCGTTAGAAAAATCGTTGTTCAATTCTTCGTTCTCTTCCATTTATACCTTTCTCACTTTCAATTAGTTTTCATCAACTAAATCAAGTTCTACTTTCAAGTTGTTAATTATGAATTTTTGACGGTCAGGTGTATTTTTACCCATGTAAAATTGGAGCAATTGGTCAATTGACATTGCCTTGTCGAGCATCACAGGTTCCAATCTAATATCATCACCTATAAAGTGCTTGAACTCATCTGGCGAAATTTCACCTAACCCCTTAAACCTGGTAATCTCAGGTTTGCCAGATAGTTTTTCGATTGCAGCTCTTCGCTCCTCTTCTGAATAACAATAAATCGTTTCCTTCTTATTTCTGACCCTAAATAAAGGAGTTTGCAAAATATACAGATGGTTCTCTTTTATGAGTTCAGGAAAAAATTGAAGAAAGAAGGTTATCAAGAGCAGTCGAATGTGCATGCCGTCAACGTCCGCATCAGTTGCAATGACGATATTGTTGTATCTAAGGTCCTCTAATGAATCTTCAATGTTCAAGGCAGCTTGCAACAGATTGAATTCTTCATTCTCATAGACGATTTTTTTGCTCATGCCATAGGAGTTCAAGGGTTTTCCCCGTAAACTGAAAACGGCTTGCGTATTTACATCCCTTGATTTGGTGATTGACCCAGAGGCCGAATCCCCTTCTGTTATAAACAGCGTTGTTTCCAACCTTCGGTCTTTTTTCATGTCCTGCAAGTGGACACGGCAATCACGCAATTTTTTATTGTGCAGACTTGCCTTTTTAGCTCGTTCCCTAGCTAGCTTACGTATTCCCGAAAGTTCTTTTCGTTCTTTTTCGGCCTGTACGATTTTCTTTTGTATGGCTTCTGCGGTCGTTGGATTCTTATGAAGAAAATTATCTAAATACTTTCCGACAAAATCGTTAATATAGGTACGAACAGTTGGCAATTCACCGCCCATATCGGTACTACCCAACTTGGTTTTGGTCTGACTTTCGAAGACCGGCTCCATTACTTTAATTGAAATGGCAGAAATAATTGATTTTCTGATATCTGAAGCATCATAATTTTTATTGTAATGCTCGCGTAAAGTCTTTACAATGGCTTCTCTGAAGGCAGCTTGATGGGTACCTCCTTGGGTGGTGTGCTGCCCATTCACAAATGAATGATACTCTTCACTGTATTGAGTTCGACTATGGGTGAGCGCAACTTCGATATCATTTCCTTTAAGGTGAATTATCGGATAAAGAAAATCCTCTTGATTGTTGTTGTCTTCCAACAAATCCTTCAACCCGTTTTCAGAATGGTATTTCTCGCCATTAAAAACAATGGTCAATCCTGGATTGAGGTAAACATAGTTTTTGAGCATGCGTTCTACATACTCGTTTCGGTATTTGTATTTCTTGAATATTGTACCGTCTGGTATAAAGCTAACCAAGGTACCTCGTCGCTTTGAAGAATCCGCCAATTCTTCATTGACCAAATTTCCCGTTTCGAATTCGGCGGTCTTGGTTTGTCCATCTCTCGTGGACTGCACCTTAAAAGTTGTGGATAGCGCATTTACAGCCTTGGTTCCTACTCCATTTAGTCCAACTGATTTTTTGAATGCCCTAGTGTCGTATTTACCACCGGTATTCATTTTTGAAACAACATCTACAACTTTACCCAAAGGAATACCACGGCCATAGTCCCTTACAGAAACAGTGCTCTCATCTATTTTGATTTCAATTGTCTTACCGGCCCCCATCACAAATTCATCGATACAGTTATCGATAACCTCTTTTAAGAGAATATAAATACCGTCATCTGCAGAAGAACCGTCACCAAGTTTACCAATATACATCCCTGGACGCATCCGAATATGCTCCTTCCAATCGAGTGAACGTATATTATCTTCAGTATACTTTGTGGATGATGCCATAAAATCGTGGGATTAGCCCGTCTAATATAGAATTATGGCATAAAAATCGAAATGTACCAGTAAGAAAGTAATCAACAATTAAGGTCAAAAAGTTGTTGATATGTATTTCTAAGAGGACTTATTCCTTTTAAGTGAGAATTAGATTATACCAAATATTACGCTAAACATTGCAAATAACTGAATCGCACTTTAACGCTCTTAAATTAGGATTTAGTCCCCATATTATTATGAAGACAAGGTAAACACTCCATTAAATCGGAGATAATGTAATTAATTTCTTAATTACAATTGCCATTTCGTAAATCTTGTAAAAGTGGATTAAAGCTATTTCCCGATACGTTATATTCCCCGTCCCATCCTGATGAAATAATTTCATTTAAACCACAGAAATCGACTAGGCTAACGTTATCAGTGATATTTAAAAATTCACCTGTATATTCGGTTACACTTGACATAAAATCTAAATTACTTAAGTCACCATTTCCGGAGATTTCAATTTCATTTATTCGTTCCAGATTTGGAAATTCGATTACCGTTAAAAGGTTTGAATTAAATCTAAAAGTTAATTTGTCGAGATTCACTAATGATTCGAAACCTTCTATGGTTTGCAAACTGAAGTTAGAATTGATTAGTATCTCTTCAACAGACTCAAGATTAGTAAAGCCAGAAATACTATTTAGCATTGAATTTCCGTCTATTACAAGTAAATTACTTATTGATTTAAGATTATTGGCAAAATTAATTTCTATAAGAGCAGTGTTTGTGGTTATAGTCAAACTACCCCTCAAAGTTTCAAAAGATTCGAAACCAGAAATTGAATTTAAACTTTCATTAAGACCGATAAATATGCCGTTAATATCATTTTCTATAAGCGAATTAAAACCAGTGATTTCAGTTAGTTGATCATTTGCTTCGATATTTAGAAAACCAATTGAGATTAAGCTATTAAAGCCACCTAATCTAACAAGGCCATCATTATTACTAAATATTACGGCTCCCTCTACAAATTCAAGATTTGGGAAATCTATTTCCTCAATACCTGTATTCCCAAGGATTAATAACTCTTTTAAAGAGCTAACACCATTAAGACTAGACAAGCTTTTTAACTCCGGGTTATTGTCTATTCGAATTATAGATAGATTACCGGAAATACCTTGAAGACCTTCAATATTATTCAAAATACTATTGCTTTCTATTGTAAGTTCTCCTGCGAATTCCATTAAAGTTTCTAGCCCGTTTAGATTCATCAAAATACGGTTTGACCCAATTCTAATATCTCCACCAATAGTTTTTAATCCATTTAATGCCAATAAATTTGTTAAGTCAGCGGGAACACCATCTAAAATTTCTAAATTCCCAGTAATTTCCGTGTAGCCCTCAGCCCCAAAATCATCCACTTGTTGTTGTGAGGTTAAAATAACATCTCCGTCAAATATTTTTTGAACAGGCTCAGGCTCAAGAGTGGTAAACTGTTGTTGACTGCCGTATGCCGTACCTTCTGAATTGATGGCATAGGCTCTTATAAAATAATTCGTATTCGAATCCAAATCGACAATCGAAGTTGAAAAGCTTCCGGTTCCGTTTCCTACCGTCTGTTTGTTATTTGAAGTCGTCGGATTTGCTCTAGTGCTCCAGACTACACCCCTTTCGGTTACACTTGCCCCCCCGTCACTTGTTATATTGCCCCCAACAGTGACTGAATTTTCGGTTATTTCAGTTGCCAAATTGGTTGTTAAACTTGGAAGATTGATAATAACCTCCATTTCTTCCGGAGATTCAGAACTGGAGCAACCAGTTATTATAACTATTAGTACTAATGAAAATAAGAAGTGTTTCATTTGAATTGGTTAGTGTTATATAAATTTCAAAGTTAATTATCTCAACTTTTAAAAAATGAGCTTCTCCATAAAGGTTTTATTCTTTTTATTTCTTCTTACCCTTGATTGACAGGTAGGTCACACCAAATATTACAATAGCCATTCCAAAAAGCTGTATTGCACTCAAGCGTTCATCGATAAATATATATGCTAATAAGATTGTGGTCACAGGCCCTATGCTGCCAAGTATAGAGAAATTTGAAGCCCCCAATCGCTTAATCGACTCCGAAACCAAGAACGAAGGAACGATCGTTGCCACCACCGCCATTAGTAGTATATAACCATAAACTGCAAGAGGAAAATGAAATAAATCCCAATCCCCAGCTATCACATAATGCGCCAAAACACAAACAGTAGAAGAAAGCATGGCGATACATGTAAACCGTAATGTTCCAAATTTTGGAATCAACCAACCACTACCAACCAAATAGGCCGCATAGGTAATAGCGCAAAGCAAAATCCAAAAAGCTCCCAATAAGGTTTTATCACCAGATATTTCAACCTCACTCCAAAATGTCACTAAAACACCCAAATAGGTAATTGCAATGGCAATCGCCTGGACTTTTGTGATTTTGGTTCTAAATACCAACCAGCCAAGGAACACAACAATGGTAGGATATATGAAGAGAATGATACGTTCCAAGCCTGCCTTTAAATAATTAAGGCCTAAAAAGTCAAAATAGCTTGCGAGATAATACCCTAAAAGACCGAAAAGAAAAACCCAAACGTAATCAATACCGGAAATAGCATCTTTTCTTTTCTCACCTTTTGAAAAAACCAGTATCAATAGATAGAAAGGTGCTGAAAAAAGCATTCTAAAGAGTAGCAATTCCAAGGTATCCACATCGTACTCATAAACAAGCTTCACGATTACAGCCTTGGAGGAGTGCATAATGACCCCAACAATACCAAAAAGGATTCCCAATCCGCCCAAAAGCTTATTGTCGCTCATGAAGTAAAGCTATGGCAATTGCAGAATAAGAATTACTGCAACCTTCGGAAAGTATGATGGTCAACAACTAAACATTGAACCTAAAATGCATGACATCACCATCTTTTACCACATATTCCTTTCCTTCCACGCGCATTTTACCAGCTTCTTTGACCTTGGCTTCGCTCCCAAAGGAAGTATAATCTTGGTAGGCAATAACCTCTGCACGAATAAACCCTTTTTCGAAATCGGTATGTATCACTCCAGCAGCTTGAGGTGCAGTGGCTCCCTTTTTTATGGTCCATGCCCGAACTTCTTTTTCTCCTGCTGTAAAATAGGTCTCAAGGTTCAAAAGCTTATAAGCTCCTCGAATCAATTTTGCAGATCCTGGTTCTGAAAGTCCTAGATCTTCCAAGAAAAGTTGGCGCTCTTCGTAGGAATCCAATTCATTAATATCGGCTTCCGTGCCAACAGCTAAGTATATTACCTCTGCATTTTCATCCTTAACGGCTTCTTTTACTTTTTCAACATAGGCATTACCGTCAACCGCAGCAGCTTCATCAACATTACAAACATACATTACCGGCTTATCGGTTATCAGCTGCAAAGGTTTCACGAAATCAATTCTATCATTCTCACTTACTTCTATACCTCGTACTGACAAACCACTTTCCAAGCCCGATTTCAATGCTTGCAGCACTGCCGCTTCCTTTTGGGCATCCTTATTTCCTGTCTTGGCTGCACGGCCAACCTTATCCAACTTTTTTTCAACGCTTTCCAGGTCCTTAAGCTGCAATTCAATATCAATGGTCTCTTTATCTCTAATCGGGTCAACCGAACCATCTACATGTACCACATTATCATTATCAAAACACCGCAAAACATGTAAAATGGCATCAGTTTCACGAATGTTTCCTAAAAACTGATTTCCCAGTCCTTCACCCTTGCTCGCCCCTTTAACCAAACCGGCAATATCAACTATTTCTACGGTTGCCGGAATTACTTGTTGCGGATTAACCAATTCCTCTAACTTTTCCAATCGGGTATCGGGTACATTGACCACACCAATATTGGGTTCAATAGTGCAGAATGGAAAATTGGCGCTTTGCGCCTTGGCATTGGACAAACAATTAAAAAGCGTTGATTTACCAACATTGGGAAGACCTACGATTCCAGCTTTCATGTATAAAATTTAAGGCAGCAAAGATAGTTCGAAGAATGGAAACTTAACTATAATCGATTGAACATAGAATAGGTGATATATCCTATTATAAAAAGAATGGCCAAAATGACCAATGTAGATAGAAAACAACCCACCTTCATCCAAATACCACTATATTCCTTTTCTTTCTCAGACATGCGCGGCAAGATACTGAACAATAAAATGGCCAACAAAATACATTATGGTTTTGGTATATTTATGAGATGTCAAAAATTACACTACAAGGCTTTAAATTCGATGAAAAATCATCATTTCTAAAGGGACCAGCTTTAGCACCACCGTTGGTTCGTGAGGCATTTCATTCTCCATCTGCAAATTATTATTCTGAGAGTGGCGTGTATATTTCAGAGGAATTAATTCTGGACTGTGGGGATTTTGAGATTAATGATTATTTCGAAATTGAACGCATCACCAAAAAAAATCTAAAATCTGGTAATCCAGTGTTAACTTTCGGTGGTGATCACTCCATAACCTACCCCGTTTTAAAGGCATTACATGAAAAACATGGGGAAATTGGAATCCTACACATCGATGCCCACGGTGATTTATACACAGATTTTGAAGGTGACTCGTATTCCCACGCTTGTCCCTTCTACAACATAATGAAGGATGGTTTGAGTACTGACCTTACGCAAGTAGGAATACGCACCTTAAGTGAGGAACAGCGCAAAAATGCAAGAGAATTTGGTGTCAAAATCATCGAAATGAAAGATTTTGAATTGTTTGAAATGCCCAAGTACCAAAAACCAATTTACCTTTCTTTGGATATTGATGCTTTGGATCCTGCATTCGCACCTGGAGTCTCACACCACGAACCGGGGGGCTTAAGCACCCGACAAGTAATTGAAATTATTCAAAATATTCCTGTGCCATTGTTAGGTGCTGATATTGTTGAATACAACCCGGAAAGGGATATTAACGGCGTAACCGCAATGGTATGCGCTAAATTGATGAAAGAAATTGTAGAAAAAATGCTGTAATTACCCGTCTGGGTGCATAAACTTCTGCTTGCCTAAAAGTTCATCTTCGGACTCCACCCTATCTTCATCAGGAACGCAGCAATCTACCGGACAAACAGCAGCACATTGTGGTTCTTCATGAAAGCCCATGCACTCCGTACACTTATCAGGAGCTATATAGTATATCTCGTCGCTTATTGGTACCTGAACCTCGTCAGCATTAACCGCCTTTCCATCTGGCAATACTACGTCGCCGGCCAATGATGTGCCATCACTATATCTCCATTCATCTGCACCCTCGTAAATTGCCGTGTTCGGACACTCTGGCTCACAGGCGCCACAGTTTATACACTCATCCGTTATTATAATTGCCATTATTTTCCTTTTTCAATGCGTAATTTTGACAAAATTAAATCCTACTAATTCAGTATACAAATTTAATGTTGCAAGAACTACCTCATTTAGAAGCTTTTGTTAAACTTGGAGCTGTTCTTCGTGATTTTTGTGAAAATCCTAATGGCAATAAAGGAGTTTGGACCGATAATTTAAACGAGGTGCTCCTTACTGCAAAAGCTCAAAACGGATGGTTTACCCTAGAAAATTTAAATTTTGCCTTAAAACAATGGGGTGATTGCCTTACTGAAGAAAATTTGACACAGTGGTTAGGTTCGTACACAATTGAACCTGTGAAAAGGCCTAAGACCATTGCAATTATTATGGCGGGTAACATTCCACTAGTTGGTTTTCATGACTTTATCAGTGTTCTTTTTTCAGGAAATAAGGTACTTGCCAAATTATCCGACAACGACAAAGTGCTGCTCCCCTATCTAACCAAATTTTTAATCGAGCAGGATGCTTCGCTGTCACAAAAAGTTGAATTTTCTGCAAGCAAGCTTGAGAATTTTGATGCAATAATCGCAACAGGCAGTGATAATACAAGTCGCTACTTTGAATATTACTTTGGAAAGTACCCAAATATCATTCGAAAAAACAGAAACTCCTTAGCCATTTTAACTGGAGGTGAAAATCAAGGACAATTAAAAGCACTTGGGGAAGATATTTTCCGGTATTTCGGTTTAGGCTGCAGAAGTGTATCCAAATTACTTGTTCCTAAAGACTACGAATTCGATTCCTTGTTTGAGGCTATTCAAGAATGGGATTCCCTAACTGAAAATCATAAATACAACAACAACTACGATTATAACAAGGCGGTATACCTTATGTCTGATTTTAAATTTCTAGATACGGGGTATTTGCTCGTGAAGGAAGATAGTCTTTTCTCTTCGCCCATCGCAACACTAAATTATTCAACATATACATCAGTGAATAATCTGAAAACATTGCTTGAAACAAATAATGAATCCATTCAATGCGTGGTTTCTGGTGGGATTTTTGAAGATACAGTTGATTTTGGTCAAACGCAGACTCCTAAGTTGAACGATTATGCTGATGGGATTGACACCATTGATTTTCTGGTTAATCTTTGAACATAGCGTTTTTCCTTCCCCTCATTTTTTCAGACCTTTACAGCTTGTTTATCAAATAACGATACCTAAATGAAAAAACACAATTTTAGCGCAGGCCCATGCATTTTACCACAAGAAGTAATGCAAAAGGCCGCAGAAGCTGTAGTTGAATTGGATGGCAGTGGCCTTTCACTTATTGAAATCTCCCACCGGAGCAGTGCTTTCGTGGAAATCATGGAAAAAGCAAGGTCACTCGCACTAGAACATTTGGGTTTATCTGATAAAGGGTACACAGCACTTTTTCTGCAGGGCGGAGCAAGTCAACAATTTTTGAATGTTGCCTATAATTTGTTGGAAGATAAAGCTGGATACGTCAATACAGGAACCTGGAGTCTAAAAGCAATTAAAGAGGCCAAAATCTTTGGTGAAATTGTAGAAGTTGCCTCTTCTCAAGAATCCAATTTCAATTACATCCCAAAAGGCTACACCATTCCTCAAGGATTGGACTATTTACACCTTACGTCTAACAATACCATTTTTGGTACCCAAATAAAAGAATTCCAAAAAACCGATTCTACCTTGGTTTGTGATATGAGTTCTGATATTTTTTCCCGTCAATTGGATTTTTCTCAATTCGACCTAATTTATGCTGGGGCCCAAAAGAACATGGGGCCGGCAGGAACCACCCTAGTTGTCATTAAAGACGGTGTGCTGGGAAAAGTTTCCCGTAAAATTCCTTCAATGTTGGATTATCAAGTACACATTGGAAAGGACAGCATGTTCAATACGCCACCTGTCTTTCCGGTATATGTCTCAATGTTGACCATGCAATGGTTGAAAGATATAGGAGGTATCAGTGCAATCGAGGAGATAAATGATAAGAAAGCCAGCTTAATTTATTCTGAAATTGACTTAAACCCTTTGTTTTCAGGCTTTGCAGCGAAAGAAGACCGTTCGAACATGAACGCAACCTTTAATTTGACAGATGCCACCTTGAAAGAAACTTTCGACCAGATGTGTAAAGAGGCAAATATCAATGGTATCAATGGCCACCGCTCTGTGGGTGGTTACCGTGCATCTATGTACAACGCAATGACTTTAGAGAGTGTTGGTGTTTTGGTCGATGTTATGAGCGAACTTGAACGAAAAGCATAATCTATGAAGGTATTGGCCAATGATGGCATTTCCAATTCAGGAAAAGAAAAACTTACTGAAAATGGTTTTGAGCTTATTGAAACGAAGGTGGCTCAGGAGCAACTTGTTAAGTATATTAATGAAAACAACATTGTTGCCCTTCTAGTACGCAGTGCGACACAAGTAAAGAAAGATGTTATTGATGGCTGTCCAAATCTTAAATTAATTGGTCGTGGTGGCGTAGGCATGGACAACATTGATGTTGACTACGCAGAATCAAAGGGCATTCATGTCATTAATACCCCGAACGCCTCGTCAGATTCGGTAGCCGAGTTGGTCTTTGCACATATTTTTTCTGGTTCAAGGTTTCTCTACGATTCCAATAGGAATATGCCACTCGAAGGTGATTCCAAATTCAAGGCCCTTAAAAAATCGTATGCGAATTCTACTGAAATTAAAGGAAAGACCATTGGGATTATAGGTTTTGGGAGAATTGGTAGAGCTGTTGCAAAAAGAGCTTTAGGCCTTGGTATGGCAGTTATTTTTCATGATAGCCATCACCAAGAAAAACAAACGATTCGTTTGGAATTCATTGAAGGAAAATTTTTGGAGTTTGTGGTGAAGCCTAAAAAATTGGATGAATTACTTTCTGCAGCTGATTTTATAAGTATTCATCTACCTGCACAAAAGAATGCCGTTATTGGAGAAGCCGAATTGAGCAAAATGAAAACTACTTCAGGTATTATTAATACCTCACGAGGCGGACTTATTGATGAAGTGGCTTTAGTTGATGCATTGGATAACGGAAAACTCGCATTTGCGGGTCTTGATGTCTTTGAAGATGAGCCCTCACCTGCCATTAAAGTACTTATGAATCCTAGAATATCGCTTTCTCCTCATATAGGGGGCTCAACGCTTGAGGCCCAACAGCGAATTGGACTTGAATTGGCCAATCAAATGATTGAAATACTAAAGTAAACCCTTCATTTGGACTTTGGAATAAGGTAGATTTTTGTACTTTACGCCCTAACTGTAAACACTATAGAAATGTCTGGATTACTAGATTTGATAAACAGCCCAATGGGCAAGCAAATAATAAGTGGCGTAGCCGGTCAAACCGGTCAATCGGAAGGAAAAACAGCCGATGTTATGCAAATGGCACTGCCAATATTAATGGGTGCAATGAAAAGAAATGCGAGTACCCCGGGCGGAGCCCAAGGGCTTTTCAATGCACTTAGCAATAAACACGACGGTAGCATTCTTAATGATTTAGGAGGGCTATTCGGTGGTGGTGTCGACCAAAATGTTATGGATGATGGCGCTGGAATTTTGGGGCATATTTTGGGAAGCAAACAACCTCAAGTTGAAAATGCACTCAGTAGAAAATCTGGAATGGATGCTGGCTCCATTGCACAAATTCTAAAAATTGCTGCACCGATTTTGTTGGGCTACTTAGGAAAACAATCTAGACAACAAAGCGTAAGTAATCCAGACGCCATGAGCGGACTGCTTGGCGGTTTACTTGGTGGAGGTAGAAATGCAAACAAACAACAATCACTTATAGAGTCCTTGCTTGATTCTGATGGCGACGGAAGTTACATCGACGACTTGGCCGGAATGGTTCTTTCAGGGAACAAGAAAAGTGGAGGCTTAGGTGGTCTTCTCGGCGGCTTATTCGGAAAATAGAATTCTTTCACAAGAGAAATAAAAAGCCATTTCGATTTCGGAATGGCTTTTGCTATCTTAGGATACTATGAAAAAAGAAATCTTACGGGGCATTTCACTGGCAATTTTATGCTTATCGATGTTGGGATGTGCTTCGCAAAAAGAATCACTGCAGGTATCTGAAAATGAGTCTGAAATTTTTGATTCCGAAGATGAGCAGGCCGTAGAGATATCCGATGCGGAAACAGAATACGAAATCATTATTATCGAGCCCGGTTTTTACACCTGGCTAAACAGTATAGCCAGACCTTCGGGTTACTATACGCAATCATGGCTGGAGAACCGAAATCAAATATTGGTCTTGAATTGGAACCAAAGGGTTTTGCAACCAAGACAATTTGACCCAAACCTATATATATGGCAAATTGATTACGACCCCCAGATTGATTATGGCTACGAAGTAAACTGGAAACTCTACAATTACTTCATCTATTTCCAACGCAAGTACCGTCAACGTTTGAGTGCTTTTGTACCCCGCATCTAAATCCTATTTTTGCTGCTTATAGTATTTTATGAATCGCATTAAAAAGCGCTGGGACATTAACAAGAACTGGCAATATCTTTTTCCAGTTTTAGGGTCTTTGATGATACTGCTTACTGCTTACTACATCGCCAGAAAGTTTTTACATCTTTTCGATTTGAACAATTCAGCTTGGGAATGGCCATTCACTTTAACCATTACCCTTGTGGGATATTTTATCGCCCTTCGATTCTTTCTGTGGTGTTTTGAGAAATTGAAAAATAAGTGGATAACGACCTATAGGTGGGAAATGATAGCGATTTTCATTGTTTTTGCAATTACTGGAAGTTTATCAGCAAGATTAGCAGCCCCATTGCTGGATTTGATTGGTATACATTCGGAAAACCTAAGCGGCTGGTTTTATTGGCCTATTCGAATTTTAATAATTCTACCCATTTATCAAGTTCTCCTGGTCATTGTAGGCTGGTGCTTTGGACAGTTCCAATTCTTCTGGAACTTTGAAAAGAAAATGCTAAGGCGTATGGGACTTGGTTTTTTATTAAAATAAATTATGATTTTCTTAACAGTGGTTGTTGTTGCATTGAAGTTAGATTTGCTTGGCTATGAATAACGCTGGCAAAATACTTTTCTCTTTCGCCTTGATGGTTTTAATGCTGCTCAAGGTGTCGGCTATTCATATCTACGAACATTCTGAAGAGGATTCAGGCCATGAAGAATGTCATCTTTGCGAATTGGCAATGGAAAATCAGGTTGCAGAGCTTGAATTACAGCCGGATTTTAGGATTTCTCCAGAAGTAATTTCTCACATTGATATTGTTAAAACCTTTGGGCAACCTAAAACAAAAGTTGCAACAACCAACAAATCGTACTTCTTCTTACGCCCCCCTCCCAGAAGCGTTTGATATTCCGTAATCACTAAACGCTCCAAACGAAAATTCGTTTATTCTTGCCTTTTGGCAACCTATAATTTATATGAGATTTATAATTGCAACGATGCTTTTTTGTCATCATTTGATGGGTTTTACACAAGTATGTGAAGCTTCTTTAACGGGAAATGTTATCGATTTTCATGATAGAAGTCCACTAGCCCGGGCCACCATTACGGTTATTGGTCAAGAGGCTACCGTGGTTTCAAATGAAGATGGCAGTTATAGCTTTGAAGGCCTTTGTCCTGGCAATTTTGAGCTCGAGGTATCGCATCCAGAGTGCAGTACACTATTCATTCCCATATCGATTAATGGTAAAACCAAACTTGATATTCGTCTTGAACACCACTTGGAAGAACTTAATGAAGTTCAGGTCGTGGGTGATGTTGTCCCCTCAGAGACCAATTCAGCCCAAGAATTGGTTTTAGATACGCAGACCATAGAACGATTTAGTGCGGCAACTTTGGGGGACGCTTTACGTGAATTGGTCGGTGTTTCCAGTTTTAATACAGGCGCCAACATTGTGAAACCAACTATACATGGTCTTACAGGTAGCCGTGTATTGGTTTTAAATGATGGAGTGCGCATGCAGGATATGGAATGGGGCGATGAACACGCTCCTAATGTTAGCATTAATGGCGCACAAAGTGTTTCCGTAGTCAAAGGTGCATCTGCATTAAAATATGGTGGTGATGCCATTGGCGGGGTTATTTTAATTGATAAAGGCCAACCAATTAAATCCGATACCCTCTTTGGTAAGACCCTGATTAACGGAGTAAGCAATGGACGAGGAGGCGGTATCACTTCAGAATTAACGAAATCATACCACAAAGGTTGGTTTATTAATGGGCAAGCTTCATACCGCAGATTAGGAGACCAAGAAGCTCCAGACTATATTCTTTCAAATACGGGCACCCAAGAGTTAAGTACTACATTGGCCTTTGGAAAAAGAACATTTGAATGGGGTTGGGATGCCACTTATTCATTTTATGAAGCCGATATCGCCATTCTTAGGGCATCACACATTGGCAGTGTTGATGATTTGATTCGAAGTATTAATAGCGGTCAACCATTGATTATTCGTGATTTTACTTACGATTTACAAAATCCCAAACAAGAGGTTCGTCATCATTTAGGTAAACTTAATCTTTACAAACGATTTGAAGGACTTGGAAAATGGAACGTACAATACGATTTTCAAAATAACAGGAGGTTCGAATTTGATGTAAGACGTGGTGATCGTGATGATGTTCCAGCAATAGATTTGGAATTGACCACACATACCCTTTCTACTGACTTTATATGGGATGCCAACAATAATATTAATATCAATGTTGGTCTTTTAGGGCGTTATCAAGACAATTTTGCCAATCCTGATACTGGGGTGAGAAGGTTAATACCTGACTATGATAGATTCGAGCTTGGCTCATTCGCAATAGCCGAATATCACCTAGGTGAAAACTGGATTTTCGATGCGGGTGTGCGTTATGACTTTACACAAATAGACGCAAAAAAGTTCTACAGGACCTCAAGATGGGAAGAACGGGGCTATGATACGGAATTTGAAGATTTGATTATTGACGATTTAGGAACACAGTTATTGACAAATCCGGTTTTTAAGTACAATAACATTTCTGGGACCATTGGAGGAAATTTTTCAAAGTCCAATTTTGACAGTTTCAAATTCAATTATGCCATTGCGCAAAGGGCTCCAAATCCTTCAGAATTGTTCAGTGATGGTCTACACCATTCGGCTGCACGTATTGAATTGGGAGACTTACGCATTAAAAGTGAAACCTCACACAAAATCAGTTTATCCAAAAAGAACGATTTTGAAAAATGGGGATTTCAGCTAGAACCCTATGCGAATTTTATTTCTGATTTTATCTTATTGGAGCCTACTGATGTTGAATTTACCATTAGAGGAGCTTTTCCGGTGTGGAGTTATGTGCAAACTGATGTCCGCTTATTAGGTTTAGACGCTTCATTTTATTCCAATTGGACAACAAATTTAAAATCACAGCATCAATTCTCTATAGTAAAAGGAAAGGATACAGGCAGGGATGCTGCACTGATAAATGTGCCCGCAGCCAATATTCGCAATAGTTTGACCTTTTCTAAACCGGACTGGAAAGGTTTTGAGTTAGACATAAGAAGCAACTACGTTTTTATGCAAAATGAGGTGCCACCAAACATATTCGTTTTCTCACCCCAACAAAATGAAGAGGTTGAGATAGCCGTTAATTCTGCCCCCGCAGCCTATCATTTATTGGGCATGGACCTTCGTTCGCAATTCAGGTTTGGCAAGGTAACCTTTACTCCTAGCCTAACGATAAATAATATACTCAATACAACATACAGAGACTATTTAAATCGACAGCGTTATTTCGCAGACGATTTAGGTCGAAACTTTATTTTACAATTAAAATTTAATTATTAACACGCAATTCTTTAATCATGAAAACACTTAAATTTTTATCAATCTTTTTTATGGCAGGGCTTCTTTTTGTTGCATGTTCTGATGATGATAGCAATCCTACACCAGTAGATGAAGAAGAGGTTATCACTACAATGACAATCACCTTGACTCCAGTTGGTGGTGGTGACACAATTACATTTCAAACCCAAGATTTGGATGGTGACGGACCTGGGGCGCCCAATGTGACAGTTTCAGGTAATTTAGCTGGTAACACTACTTACAATGGTTCTATTGTTTTACTTAACGAAACAGAGAGTCCTGCTGAAAATGTTACCACAGAGATTGAAGAAGAAAATGATGAACATCAATTTATTTTTGAAATTGGGGGGTCTGTTGCCAGTGCCGCTGCTACCGACCAAGATGGTAATGGAAATCCAGTTGGTTTAAGTTTTGCATTAGTAACGAATACGGCTGGAGCAGGAACACTTACTGTTACGCTACGTCATAAACCAACAAAACCAAATGACGGTACGCTAGCTGGTGCTGGTGGTGAAACTGATATTGCAGCAACATTTAACTTCAATATTACTCTGTAAAAAGGGAATAAGGAAAAACACACAAATCTCCCAAACCTCAATTCTTTCTAGGTTTGGGAGGCTTTACCTTTAATTCTTTTCTAATAGACAGTCTTCTTCTACTAACTCGGTTTCGATAGTATAATGATCAAATTGATATTCCTCCAATAAGTCCTTTACTTCAATTTTAAGCTCGACTAGTTGCTCCAAACGTTCGATGTTCCTCAATTTGATATGCGTGGTAAAGACGTGATTTTCGCCTTCCAAGGACCATACATGGGTGTGGTGCAGGGATGCCACGTTTTCCATGCTGGAAATTTTGGACTTGATGACATCCATATCTATGTCCTTTGGAACACCTTGCAAAAACAGATATAGAGTCTCCTTAAGCCGTTTAACTACGTTGTATAAAATGTAAAGCGAGATTACAAGAGAGAGTGCTGGATCTAGATAATGTATATCCTTAAAGCTCAGCACGATTGCAACTATCAGTACTGCCACCCACCCAAGCACATCTTCGAGCAGGTGCCAAGAAACCACCTTTTCGTTCAGGGATTTGCCCTTGCCGACCTTCCAAGCGGCATATCCATTTACGGCCACACCGATGATGGCAAAGACAATCATTCCCTTTGCATCGGAATGTTCTGGCTCTAGAATCCTTCCAACCCCTTCATATATCACATATACGGAACCTACAATGAGCACCACGCTATTGATCAAAGCACCCAAGAGGGAAAAGCGTCTATAACCAAAGGAAAATCTTGAATTTGCCTTTTGTTTTGACTTTTTGTCCAAATACCAGGATGTGCCCAACGAGAGACTATCGCCCAAGTCGTGAACCGCATCCGATATTATGGCTATACTGTTGACGTAAATTCCTCCAATGAATTCCAAAATAGTGAACCCGAGATTCAGGAAAAAAGCCATTTTTAGGTTTTTGTTGGAGTTATGATGGTGGTGATTGTGTCCCATTTAAACTCTTTTGTACGTTTTCAGGATATGGGCCAAATCCTTTGGGAGTTCCATCTTCTTCAATGGCGGCACATTGCTTCCCCCCGTATTGCCAAGGGGCACATGGTCAATGAATGATTTCCAACCCCCGACCAATAAACGAATCAATTGTCCAAAAATCTCTTTTACATTTTGCTGACGTAAACCAAATTTCAGCATGAGCCAATGTGAATAGGTATGCTCAAATGGATAGGACTGCCCGAGAATATGGGAACGTTCAAGATGGTGCCAAGCTTGGGACAAATTTCCACTTTGCATTGAAAAACGGTACAGGTTCAATTCGTTCAGATAAAAACCTCTTAAGCCTTTTGGAATAAACGTGTTTAATTTCATCATTCATTTTTTCAAGCTCAAGATATGTCATAGGGCAATGCAATGGAAGTGCATTTATTGACCGCTACATTTATCGCAAATTCCTTTTAGTACCAAGTTGGCATCCTCGGCGACAAAACCATCAGGCAGATTGATATGAGGGATTTTCTGTTCGGTTAGGCATATGGTCTCACCACAAATGGTGCAATGAAAATGGAGATGCAGGTCTCTTTCCAATTCACAATTACAGCCTTCTTCGCACAAAGCATATTTCATAATGCCCGAACCGTCGTCTATTTGATGGACGACCCGTTTTTGCTCAAAGGTTTTTAGGGTCCTGAAAAGGGTTGTCCTGTCCGCTTTCGCGAAAGCGTTTTCTATATCTGACAACGTAGTTGCCACTTTGGATTTGGCAAGATGTTGAAATACCAAAAGCCGCATTGCCGTTGGTCGTATACCTTTGCTTTCCAAAAATTTATCTGAAGGTATCATAGTATTGTTCGGTTTAATGGTTGTCCTCGTTCCCAAATGGTTTCAAAATAACGCCTACACTAAAAATAAATCCGTCCGTAGGGGCATAAATTTCTGGGAAGGTAGGGTTTTCGTGTGGCGGTAGTACCAAAGGTGAAAAACGGCTCTGTCTTCGGTCCGTAAAGTTCTCAAAATTCACAAACGTACTTCCCCATTTAAAATTACGCATTGCGAGCAATCCCATCGTAAAAAAGTCTGTTGTTTCCATACCATTGGACAGCAATTGTTTTCCCGTGTAATAGGTCTCATAACCAATACGCCATTTTTCAGATTCATACATCAAAACACTACCTGCATTATGCCGAGCAGTTAGTGGTTTTTGCGGATTACCAGGTAGATAATTGAGTCGTGTATCAATAAATGCATAGTTCAAAAACCACCTAAAATCTTCATAGGTAAACTTGATGTTCGTTTCTGCACCTCTACTAAGAATTTCACCAGATGCATTTTCAAACCGAAAGAAATCATCAGCATTAGGATTGAGTAGCAATCCATCCCTAATGGCGGTGAGATAAAACAATTGATTGATAGAAAAGCCTATGTCGTCCGTCAACCTAGTTTGGTAGTTAAAATCCAAATTGAGACCGTAAGAACGTTCTGCTTTCAGCAAATCTTTATCAATTCGTAATACATTTCTAAAGTTGATGAATTCAGCTTCTTCAGTAAATATATCTGGAACCCTGTAGCCCAAGCCACCACCAAGCCTACTGGAAAAGTTATTGTTCGATTTAAACAACAGTGAAACCCTAGGTAGTGCAAAAAGCCCCCAGTCAATGGCATAATCCGTACGTAGTCCCGTTTCAAGAATCCATAGTTCAGAAAGGTCAAAAATGGCATTGGCGAACAATCCCGCTGTAACATCTTGTTGGTCGCGTTCCAATGGATTGTCCCGCTCGTCAAATGATGTGGTATAAAGGTTCGCACCCAAAACCCAATCTGACCTAATCCCCTGTTTCTGATAGGCCGCTTCTGTAAAAGTGTTCCATTGATTGCCTTTAAAGAACAAATCGGGTATTTCCAAACTCCTATCAAAAAAAGCAATGCTGTTCTTTATGGAAATGGATTGAACGGAATCTAACCGAGACTCAAAAACAGCTTGTGTGCTTACTCGTTTTGATAGGTTTTCTTCCGTAAATTGATGGATGCCATTTTCACCTTCTTCAATTTTTGTAATATCCCCACCTATTCTGTCATCATAAGTTCCATTGATTCCAAACCAAAACGTTGTGTTGTTCGAAGGATAGTAAAATAGTTTAGGGTTAAAACTTATAGATTGGGTCAGGGGTAAATTACTAAAGCCATCATTCTCAGGGTCAAAAGCTTTTTGGTAATGACCCGAGCCGTAAAGTGTCCAACCCCATTTGTCCTTTCGCTCCCCATAAAAAATATTGGCCGTACTTCCCAGTGCCTGTGTCTGCGTTAGCATGATATCTAAAGTTGGCTCTTCTTCGGGTGTTTTTGAGACCATGTTTACCAAGCCTGCAATGGCACCACCTCCATATAATGTTGATGAACTTCCCTTAATGATTTCAAATTGCCTTAAGTCCAATGGAGGTATCTGTAAAATGCTCAATCCACTTGAAAAACCACTGTAAAGTGGAAAACCATCGCGCAATAGTTGGGTGTAACGCCCATCCAAACCTTGAATTCTAATATTGGTATTTGCACTGCTCAGTGAGGTCTGCTGCATTTGGATCCCTGTACTTTCTCGCAAGACTACCGATACATTTGCAGGATTCATAATAGCTTTTTCACCCAGTTCTTCAGCACCTATATACTCTATCCGTGTTGGTATCCTTTGGATGGTACGGGTACTTCTGGTGGATTGAACCACTACTTCATCCAAGGCGTTGGCACTTTCTTCTAAGTAGAATATTAGTTCTGTAGCAGTTGGGACTGAAATGGATATTTCCCTTGTTTCAAAGCCCAAATAGGAAATTTGAATCTCGTAGGTCCCATTGGGAATTTCCCCCAGAATGGCAATTCCGTCAAAATTGGTGGTCGCACCCTTGTCCAGCGAGGCGATGTATACCGTAGCTCCAAGCAAAGGTTCTTTTTCTTTCTTGGTAAGTACTTTAATTTCCAATATGTTTTGTGCGATACTGGATGCGCAAAACATGAGCATGAGCCCAAAGCTCATTATGTATTTGGTCATTTTAACTAGAATAAACTGTCTTAATAATTTTGGGGGCGATGATTTTATCGCTTGGGGTCAGACAGTTTTCTTGGGAGGTTGAAGAAGAGATGGCGAAAAGTTGATGCCGTAACCTTCACAATAAGTGAATACCCGATTGAATATTTTTTCTTCAAGAGTTTTTAATACCGATATCCTTTCAAAGTCTACCGCATTGGAGTGGCAGCAATTGCAATGGCAGAAAGGTGAGCAAAGTTCACAGTCTTCATGGTCTTGCCCATGGTCGAAATCCAAATGTACTTCTGTACAATCTGAATCATTGATCGGGTCATTGTCAGCACATGGCAAGAAATTCAATGCCAAAATATAAAAGGATAGTATGACCGCTAAAAACTTCACCCGACAAAGATATAGGAATTGGATTGCAACCTTATTGCAAAAAACTATGATGGTTTTAAAACCATAGCCCGGCCCAACTGAATAGAGTTATAAAATGAATTAAGGTTTTAAGTTCTCTAAAATATTAGTCATTGTATAAATCTCATCCAATAAAGGTCTGGTTACACCTTCATTACCTGAGCCAGCGAGCACTGAGGTGATAACCGATTCTCCCAAAATATGTCGCCCCTTGAGTGCTCCATCTTCATCATGATGAATGCCTTCCAATGGATAATCAACAAGATAAGTAGCTAACTTTTTATTGGAGTATGTAGTTTTTAATCCCCAAATAGCATGAAATATAAGGGGCTCACCTCTTTCATTCTCCCCAACATAAAGCATATTATGTCCTTTTTTTCGAAGTATGGTCTGAAACGGAATTGCTTTTGCTTTAATTAGCTGCATTTTTTCTTCGAGACTACCGGTAAGTTCAAATTGCTGCCCGATATCAATTTGGTCCTTCGAATCTCGTGGCAACCAAACTTGATAGGTAGCCATTAAATCTCGAATCATTGAAGAGCAGTCCCGATTCTCTAGATTCCCTCCCCATCCATAGGGCCTACCTATTAAGTTAGAAACCAAAATCTTTAGCTTGTCTTTTTCGAACCGAAAATCAGCTAGGGCAACTTTATCTTTATCAATAGCTGCCTTTAAAATAACCGCATTCTGATTTTCATCTGCATTTGTATAAAATGCCAAAATTTGTTCTCCTTTAGTGCTATTTTCATAAGGCAATACCATTCCCATTTTTGCATTGATAGCATAATTTGAGGATGGGTCGGAGAGATTGACTGCATCTGATTTAGGCATGGCATAATGCCCTGTTTTCCAGGCTGAAATAAAATCATCAGTCACGATTGCCAAATCGTGCAAGGCCACCCAACCTTTGTAGTATGGGCTTACTGCATAGCACCACTGTTTGTCATTGGTTAAGTGAAGTAATTGCAAAGGGGTATTTGCCCATAGATTGGTTTCTTGAAAATAATCAAATGGAAAACCCTCCCCTGCTTTGGAATAGGTATCAAAGCCGGGCCTATTTGATGGAATTCGCCTAAGATTGGTATGGGCAATTACGATTCCTTTTTTTTGAAAATTTGGGAAAGTGCCAAGCTCAACATTTTCTACAATTTCCTCTCGCAATACCCTTTTGTGTGGTTTTTTATTTTCACCATACCATTCATCATCTTCCAAATAGTTTTGTAGATAGGACAAATTCTTTCCAGGGAATGAATCCAAAGAATCCACTACTTGCTCTGGACTTAAGTTCCATGGGAGAAAAAAGTTTTGGAGGTAATTTTCTGTTACCCCATTTGTTATTTTGATAGGATCTTCAGGATAATCCAAGTCTGAAGTCGTGTATAGTTCAACTTCAATTTTAGTGGCTTCTTCAACTCCTTGCTTGCATCCGAAAATGCCCATACAAACAGGGGTCAGCACAAGTAAATACGACCAAATTAGATTTCGCTTATTAACTACCAATTGCATTATTTTTTTTCACCAATTGTGATTTGCGGAATATTTTTTGTTTTCTCATTGATACTTTTAATGTCCGAGTCAATAATTTGATTTAAGGACCTCTGTGCCTCTGCTACTTCACCCCTTAACTGTTGTAACCTTGAAAGTTGTGGCTGAGTAGGCTTGGCCCATGCGCCATTTACTGCTCTCATAACCGAACGAATTTCTTCGCGCAATCGAGGTCGCTGTCTGTAGGTCATTGAAGGTGGTGGCCTTTTTAAAATATCGTCCTGTAAGTCCGAGATTTTTTTCATTGCGCCATCAATAACGCCTGAGATTGCCTCATCAAGGTTTTGATTTGAAGCTAATTTTTCTTTTAAATTGGTTAACTGTGCTTTGTAGGTATTGGTGTTGTTAATCATTACATTGGTTTGGGACAACAATTCCCTTAACTCCAACAATAGCTCAGTTTTTGCCCCATAATCTGCTGCATTTATTTCAATTCTGGGGTCGGCACGAACTTCTATCGGTGTTTCTAAAACCTCTCCATTGACTTTTAATCGAGCTGTGTACGAACCCGGAGCAACCAAAGGGTGCATTTGACCTGAAAAGAACCCTCCGCTTGAACCACCTTTCATCTTGGTGGCAGCATCATGCCCTAAATCCCAAACAATACGATTAACTCCTGATGTTAAGGTAGTATCTTTTAAGGTTCTAATTAGTTTACCTGAGGTATCAAGAATTTCCACTTCCGCGGTTTTTCCATTCCCTTCAGCTAAATAAAAATTGATATTTGCGCCATAATCAGGGTTTTTGGCCTTGTAGTGACGGTCACCAAGGTTTTCAACTCGCCAGAACATATGCCATTGTGTGGCTCTTCTCACTGGAAACAAATGCGTGGATTTTCCCTTGGCCTCACCAATCTCTTGAATAGGACGAATATCATCCAAAACCCATGCTCCCCTACCATGTGTTCCTACAATTAAATCTCTGTCTCTGGCCTGGACTCTTAAATCGCGTACCGAAACATTGGGCAAATTATTATTGATTTTGGTCCACGAGTTTCCTTTGTCCCAGCTAGCAAAAATTCCATGCTCCATACCTGCGTAAAGCACATTAGGATTGATTGGATCTTGCCGCGTTACTTTCACATAATCATCTTGCGGAAGTCCATTTGTGATTTTCGCCCACGTCTTTCCATAATCCGTCGTCATAAAAATATAAGGCCTAAAATCGTCCATTCTATGTTGGTCCACGGTAACAAAAGCAGTGCCCGCATCATGTTCAGAAGCATGGATTTTGGCAACCCAGGCAAATGCTGGTAATCCTTTGATTCTATCATTAAGTTTGGTCCATGTAGCACCCCCATCGCGAGTGAGTTGTACGTTGCCATCATCGGTTCCAACCCAGATAACTCCTTTTTCTACAGGAGATTCATCAATGTAAAGTATGGAACAATGAAACTCAGCAGCCGTATTGTCTTGGTATATTTCACCACCAGAAGTGCGTTGTTTTGATTTGTCGTTGGTGGTTAAATCTGGACTGATTTCTTCCCAAGAATTACCTCGGTCGGTAGACTTGAAAACCACATTTCCACCAAAATAAACAGTATTGGGGTCATGGGGAGATATGGTAATGGGCGAATCCCAATTAAAGCGGTATTTGTGGTCTTCAATAGCATCACCTGCAGACCCAATAATTTTAGGATAAGGATGGATATTACGCACATTACCGTGTCTAGAATCTACATGAAATATGACACCGCCTTGCAAATTCGCATAAACCTCATGTTCACTCCCAGGAATGGGAACAGCAAAATACCCATCGCCATAAGCCAAGCCTTTCCAATGCCGCTTTAATATACCTGCAGAATACAACGAGTTGCTAGGGCCAACCCAGGTGCCATTATCCTGAAGACCACCATAGATATTGTAGGGGTCTTTGTTATCAATAAAAATCTGATAGAACTGCGAAAGCTCAACATTATTAATAATCTCCCAACTATCACCACCGTCATGCGATATCTGATAACCGCCATCGCTTCCATTTAAGATATAATTCGAATTTGTCGGATCTATCCAAAGTGCTTGATGGTCCCCATGTACGGTTCTTGCTATGGTTTCCCAATTATTTCCACCGTCAACAGAACGACTCAAGCGACCTGAAATCGAAAAGAGAATATCCGGATTATTCGGGTCTACTCGAACATCACTATAATAAAAGGGCCTAAAGTTGATATTAGGATCGTCATTGACCATGACCCAGTTATCTCCTCTATCTTCGGAACGAAATGCAGTACCTCCCCCCTGAAATTCGGTCATCAAATAGATGACGTTCGGTTCGCTTTGTGCAATATGGATTCCAGGTCGTGCCATCGGGGTCTTAGGCAATCCGTTCATGATTTTTTCCCACGATTCCCCTCCATCCATGGTACGATATATCGCAGTTTCTCTACCGCCATCATCAAATCGCCAAGGTTTCCTCCGAAATGTCCACATCCCTGCATAGATAATACGCGGATTGCTCATATCCATTGTTATATCTGAACATCCGGTATCCTCGTCTATGTAAAGTATTTTATCCCAAGATTTACCACCATCAGTTGTTTTAAAAACACCCCTTTCAGGATTTGCCCCCCATTCTTTTCCTAAAGCACAAACACAAGCTACATCTGGGTCATTCGGATCAACAACTATTCTTTTTATACGTTCCGTTTTCTTTAGGCCTAAATGCGTCCAATTCTTGCCCGCATCCACAGATCGGTAAACGCCCCAGCCATAGCCGACACTATTTCTGGGATCACCTTCACCTGTTCCTACCCACAACACATTATGGTCCGAAGGAGCTATTGTCAAAGCACCTATGGAATATGCCCGTTGGCCTTCGAATATGGGTTTAAAATTTACTCCCCCATTTGTGGTCTTGAAAATACCGCCATCAGCTCCTGAAACATAAAAAGTACTTGGGTCTCCAGGTATACCGTCAATGTCGGTAACTCGGCCTCCCATGTTGGCCGGACCTATGGCACGCCACTCCATAGATTTGAGTGCTTCGGCGTTGTCGCTGTTTTGGGAAATGGAAAGATTTACAGATAATAGCGCCCACAAGAGCAAGTGCAGTTTGGATGATTTCATAATAGTGATGATTGGTTATTAGCTATTCGTACAAGGTAACACACAAATTAACCAAAATTCACTAATAACAGAAGGGAATTTTTTAAAGATCGGGTTTGGGATAAACTTAAATCAAAACATAAGAAAAGGCCCGGGTTTTTGAACCTAATGATACGAGAAATCCTTATTTTTAAAACAACTATACAACCACACTTTATGAAAGCTCTTTACATACTTCCGCTATTATTTCTTTTTGTGTTCTCGACTGGAGAATTAAATGCCCAACGCAAGAAAAGTAAAACCGCATTAACAGAAAACTATTCTGAAAATTTATACAATTCAATGGAATGGCGCCTTGTTGGTCCTTTTCGCGGAGGTCGTGCCGGTACCGCTACAGGGGTACTCGGAAATCCGAATTTGTATTATATGGGAACTGCTGGTGGTGGTGTTTGGAAGACCGAAGACGCAGGTAATACTTGGAGTTGTATCTCAGATGGGTATTTTGGGGGATCCATTGGAGTAGTTGCGGTTTCGGATTCCGACCCAAACATAATTTATGTTGGTGAAGGTGAACAGACTTTAAGAGGTAATGTTTCTTCAGGAAATGGGCTCTGGAAGAGTATGGATGCAGGCGAAACTTGGGAATTTATTGGCCTTGAGGGTTCCGAACATATTTCGCGAATTCGAATTCATCCAACGAACCCCAACCTGGTTTACGTCGCCGCTATCGGAAACCTATGGAAACCAAATACCACAAGAGGTGTCTTTCGCACAAAAGATGGAGGTGCTTCTTGGGAAAAAATTCTATATGAAAGTGATAAAGCGGGTGCGGGAGACCTCGTTTTAGACCCCAATAACCCACGTATCATGTATGCTGCAACTTGGCAAATGAAGCGTAATGGTTATCGAATGGATAGTGGTGGGCCTGATAGTAAAATGTACAAAAGTACCGATGGTGGTGACACCTGGAGCGATATTTCAATGCATAGTGGACTTCCAGAAGGGCCATGGGGTATTGTTGGAGTTACCGTTTCTCCAGTTGATTCAAACCGGGTTTGGGCCATTATTGAGGCTGATGAAGGTGGTGTGTATCGCTCTGATGATGCTGGTAAGACTTGGAACAGGGTAAATCAAGACCGTGCCCTATTACAGCGTGCATGGTATTATTGTAGAATTTACGCCGATACCCAAAACAAGGAAAAGGTGTACGTGATGAATGTTAGTTATGGCGTTTCCACAGATGGTGGTAAAACATTCAAATTAAAGAATGCCCCCCATGGAGATCATCATGATTTATGGATTGACCCCAATAATAACAATCGTATGGTCATCGCTGACGATGGTGGTGCTCAAGTATCAAATGATGGTGGTGAAAACTGGACAACTTATCACAACCAACCGACTTCTCAGTTCTATCGCGTAACCACAGACAATCATTTTCCCTATCGGATTTACGGAGCACAACAAGATAATTCTTCAATACGAATTGCACATCGCAATGCAAGTTCTAGTATTACAGAGCGCGATTGGGAACCATCTGCCGGTGGGGAAAGCGCCCATTTGGCACCAGATCCACAAAACAATGATATAGTTTATGGTGGTACCTATAAAGGCTATATGATGCGAAAAGACCATGTTACAGGTCAAACACGTTCTGTCAATGTATGGCCGGATAATCCTGCAGGTTCTGGAGCCGAAGTAATGAAATACAGGTTTAACTGGAATTTTCCTGTAAAGTTCAGTATTCATGATGATAATACCTTATATGCAGGCTCCAATTTTCTGCACGCTACAACAAATGGTGGGCAATCTTGGAAAACGATTTCTCCGGATCTTACAAGAGGTTTGCCCGAAACGATTAAGTCTTCTGGCGGACCAATTACCCAAGATAACACGGGTGCAGAGTTTTATTCCAACATTTTTGTGATAAACGAATCACCGACAGAAAAAGGGGTTATTTGGGTTGGTAGCGATGATGGGCTTGTACATGTTTCAAGGGACAATGGCCAAAATTGGGAAAATATTACACCTCCGGCGGGAATGAGTCCAAAATTGAACATGATCAACTGTATTGACCCGAGCCCGTTTAAAAATGGAACGGCTTATGTAGCGGCTACTTCATACAAGTTTGGTGATTATACCCCTTATCTCTACAAAACCACGGATTATGGAAAAACTTGGACGTTGATAACCAAGGGAATTAAAGGTAATCATTATACGAGAGCCATACGGTCTGATAAAACAAGGGAAGGTTTACTTTACGCTGGAACAGAATGGGGCATGTATGTTTCATTTGATGATGGCGCAAGTTGGTCACCATTTCAATTGAATTTGCCAATTACGGCAATACGTGACCTTCATGTGCGTGATAATGATTTGATTGCAGCAACACATGGTCGTAGTTTCTGGATGATTGATGACCTTACGCCCTTGCATCAATTATCCCAAGAAATGGCCAGTTCGAATTTTTATCTTTTTGCTCCTGATAAGGCCTACCGCATGCAGCAAGGAGGCGGCTGGGGTCGAGTCAATACCAAATTGGTGGGTGAAAATCATCCAAATGGTGCAATTATCAATTACTACGTAAAGGATGTGAAAGATTCTGATACCATATCCATCGAGATTTTAGAAATGGATGGTTCTCTTATTCAACGCTTCTCAAATAATGCAAAGGCCAATAAACTTAATCCAAGTGCCGACAAACCCCTGAAAGTCAATTCAGGAGGAAATCGATTGATTTGGAATATGCGTTACCCAGGTTTTAAAGAATTTAAAGGAATGGTGTTTTACTCTTCGCCCAATCGAGGACCTAAAGCTGTACCAGGTGAATATAAAGTGCGTATGAACTACAATGGGCAAACTTCAGAGGAAATTCTGACCATAGTAAAGGATCCTCGTCTGCCCAATTCGCAAGAAGATTACCAAAAACAATTTGACTTTTTGATGGATGTGCGTGATGAAGTAAGTAGGGCCAATACTGCAATTATTGACATAAGAACGGTAAAAAAGGATTTGGACTACCTGAAGGGTAAAAAGACTTTGAAGAAAGAAATGAAGGATATGATTGCTGAGTTCGAAAACAAGTTGGATGTTATTGAAAACAATATCCACATGACCAAAAATCAAAGTCGACAAGACCCCTTGAACTATGGTATTCGAATTAACAACAGGTTGGCTTTTTTAATGGTGGATTCACAACGCGGAGACTATCCTCCTACAGATCAAGCCAAGGAATTTTTTGTAGAAGTCACCAAAGAACTCGATGTAGAAGTTGACGCCTTAAAACAATTAATGAACAACTACGTTTCAAAAATCAATGGAAAAGTATCTGAAAACGGAATGGATATGATTTCAATCGGGGAAGAATAAACTCTAAAATCAACAGACTATAGATACCTTATTAGTTTACCCATTCCTTATCCCATTTTATAGAGGAAATATTTTCTTCCATACCAGAAAATACGGGGCAGTAAGAGGTGTTGAACTAGTCGTGCATACTAACTTTAAAGAACTTTAATCCAAGCAATGAAAACCTCAATATCAACTATTTTTAGTTTTCTTTTTTTAATCCAATTTATTGTCGCCCAAGACCGAATCACAGGTGAAACTTTTGCTACCCGATCAGTTGTATTAGGTCAGAACGGAATGGTGGCTACCAGTCATCCATTAGCCACCCAGATTGGTTTGGACATGCTTAAAAGTGGTGGTAACGCCATTGATGCTGCAATTGCTGCTAATGCTGCCCTAGGACTTATGGAACCAACAGGCTGTGGAATAGGTGGTGATTTGTTCGCCATTGTGTGGGATGGTAGAACAAAAAAGCTTTATGGGCTAAATGCCAGTGGTCGCTCACCTCAAAGCCTAAGCTTAGATTATTTTAAGAAAGAAGGAATGACTAAAATTCCATCACACGGTCCGCTTCCAGTAAGCGTTCCGGGAGCAGTTGATGGATGGTTTGAATTGCATGGAAAATTTGGTTCAAGGCCTATGACAGAGATTTTAGGCCCTGCTATCGATTATGCTGAAAAAGGTTTCCCCCTAACCGAATTGATTGCTTGGTATATACAGCGAACGGTGCCCTTCTTTGAATCAAAAGGATTTCCTAATGTAGAAGACACCTACAAGACCCAGAACGGGGGCAAACTTCCAAATGAGGGGGAAATTTATAAAAACCCTTATCTCGCAAATACCTATAGAAAAATTGCCGAAGGAGGTCGCGACGCCTTTTACAAAGGGGATATTGCCAAAATCGTTGGAAAGTTCATCAAGGAACAAGGGGGCTTTTTATCTGCGAAGGATTTTGCGGCCCATAAGTCAGAATGGGTGGAACCTGTATCCATAAATTACCGAGGTTATGATGTATGGGAATTACCACCTAACGGACAAGGTATTGCAGCACTTCAAATGCTTCAGATTTTAAAAGGCTATGATTTCTCAAAAATCGAATTTGGAAGCGCTGAACACCTTCATTTGTTTACAGAAGCTAAAAAATTGGCTTTTGAGGATCGGGCAAAATACTATGCTGACTTGGACTTCTTTGATGTGCCTGTAGAAGAACTACTATCCGATTCCTATGCCAAAGAAAGAAGGGCAATGATTGGTGAAAAAGCAGGAATGTATAATGCAGGTCAGATATCTGCTGGGGAAACGATTTATATGACCGTGGCTGATAAGGAGGGTACCATGATATCATTGATTCAAAGCAATTATCGTGGTATGGGCTCAGGTATGGCACCTCCAAAATTAGGCTTCATGCTACAAGACCGAGGAGAACTGTTTAGTTTAAAACCTGGACAAGCAAATACATTCGAACCGGGTAAACGACCCTTTCATACGATTATTCCAGCCTTTATTACCAAAGATGGAAAGCCATTTATGAGTTTTGGCGTAATGGGGGGCGATTTTCAACCGATGGGCCATACCCAAATAGTAATGAACCTAATAGACTTCGGCATGAATATCCAAGAAGCAGGTGACGCTCCCAGATGGGATCATACTGGCGGAGCTAGTCCTATGGGTAGACTTACTGAAGATACAGGGCTTATCAGAACAGAATCAGGAATCCCCTACTCCACAATTCGAGGACTAATGGATAAAGGTCATCGCATGGGAACTGCTCGTGGTATTTATGGCGGTTATCAAGCCATTTTATGGGATGCTGAAAACAAGGTCTATCACGGGGCTTCGGAAAGTCGCAAAGACGGGCAGGCTGCTGGTTTTTAATCTTTGCGAGTATACTTATACTCTCTGAAAGACAAATCCTTTCCATATCTAAAGTAAACTGGAAAATTTTCGTTGAAAATTTCACAAATGCAACTAAGTTGCATTTATTTGATTTATTCTATTTTTGATTGAGAATTGATTCTTTTAATCAACAGTTAAAATCGAGCAAAAATGGAATTAGAGAAAAAGTTGCCCGTGACCGTTTTGAGTGGTTTTCTTGGTGCAGGAAAAACAACCTTATTGAACCACGTACTTCACAACAAAGAAGGCCTTAAAGTAGCGGTTATTGTAAACGACATGAGTGAAGTGAATGTTGATGCTGCCTTAGTTCAAAGTGAAAATACGCTTTCTCGCACAGAAGAAAAATTGGTCGAAATGAGCAATGGTTGTATTTGTTGCACACTACGCGAAGATTTAATGATAGAAGTTGAGCGATTGGCAAAAGAAAATAGGTTCGATTACTTGCTAATTGAAAGTACAGGGATAAGTGAGCCGGTTCCTGTGGCTCAAACATTTTCATTTGTTGATGAAGAAAATAATATCGACTTATCCCGATTTAGCTATGTAGATACCATGGTTACTGTAGTAGATGCCTTTAATTTCTCTAAGGATTTTGGTAGTCCTGAAACCCTTATGGACCGAGATTTAACAGATATGGAAGGAGATTATCGGACCATTGTCAATCTACTAACGGACCAAATTGAATTTGCAAATGTCATAGTTTTAAACAAGACCGATTTGGTTTCAAAAGACTCACTAAAAATGTTACGGGCTATTATTGAAAAACTGAATCCCACGGCCCAAATAGTGGAATCTGAATTCAGCAAGGTAAATCCAAAACGAATACTTAATACAGGATTGTTCGATTATGAGGAAGCTGAACAAAGTGCTGGTTGGATTGAAGAATTGAAAAAAGATGAACACACCCCTGAAACTGAAGAATATGGAATTAGTTCTTTTGTCTACAGAAGTAAAAAACCCTTTGATGCCGAGCGCTTTTGGGAATATGTCCAACAGAAATTTCCCTCAACAATAATCCGTAGCAAAGGACTATTTTGGCTCACTTCTCGACCGGAACAGGCCTTAATCTGGGGGCAAGCCGGAGGTTCATTACGTGCAGACAGCGCTGGAGTTTGGTGGTCAAGTATGCCTTTTCAAAAAAGGGCGCAATTTCTATCCTTTTTAGAAAATCAAGAGCATATAGAAAAAGATTGGGATTCCACCTTTGGTGACCGTAAAAATGAAATTGTTTTTATAGGACAGGACATGGATGAATTGACCATTCGAAAACATCTAGATGCTTGTCTGGCGACCGATAATGAAATTGAATCGGCAGTTTGGAAAAACGGCTACCTTGATGAATGGCCCGTAGAGCGAGCATATGCCATGGAATAAACTTTAGAAGTTTTATCTAAATGAAAAGAACACACTTTTTAAAAAACCTAACTGGATTAGGTCTCCTATCCGCTATTGGCTGCAGGTTGACTAACGAGAATACTGAAGAAGTTTCCGGACAAGAGAAATCAAATTTTAGCAAAACTGAAAGAGCAATTGACCAACTTCGTGAAGAGCTTTTAGCAGCCTGGTACCAATCCGAAAAAATGACCCTGACCAATGTTGAACAAATGCCTGAAGCGTATTTTACATTTAAATACACAGAAGAGGCAATGACCTTTTCGGAACAATGGCGGCATTGTGTAATCTATACTTGTGGCCAATTGGCTGGAAGGGCTGAAATTAAAAATCCATACGAAAACGTAAAGCTTCCAGTTCAAATGCCTAAAAAGGACATCATCAAAGAATTGAAGAACATGTACAACCATGTACGAAAATCAATTTCGGAATTACCTGAAGAAAAATTGAACGCTGATTGCGAATTTGCTGGGGAAACTATACCGGTTTGGCGTCTGTTCTACGCGATGGAAAATCACATCATTCACCATCGGGGACAATGTGTTGTCTATTTGCGATTGAAAGGAGTAACCCCAAAAGGCTACTATGGTTGGTAATTACTGAGTTGATAAAATAGAATTTGGTTAATCGATTAATATTGATATTTCACAAATTAGCGTATCATTGCGTCCATCACTGGTCGATGTATCAAATTATTAATGGAAAAATCAAAAGCAAAAAATCTACCTTTTCTTAATCGAATCCCTCACGCCATAACCATGCTATTCAACATTATAGTTTTGGTTTCCATTCTAACCTATATACTTCCGGCGGGCGCTTATGAAAGGGTTTTGGTGAATGGCCGTAATACCGTTGTTCCAAATTCTTACGAAATTATCCCGAGTACACCCATTGGAATTTTAGACATGTTCAAAGCCATACCATTGGGTTTTAAAGCTGCTGTAGAAATTATATTCATTGTTCTGGCCGGTGGCATCATGTTTGGTTTTATGGAAAAATCAAAAGCCGTAGAAAATGCTGTTGGAACCTTGATTAAAAATCTTGGATTAGAGCGTAAAAATTTAATCATCGTACTAATGACCTTTATCTATGGGCTATTGGGAGTCGCTGTTGGTTATGAAAACAACATTGCAATGGTACCAATAGCGGCAGTTCTATCTCTCGCTCTAGGTGGTGATTTAATTCTCGCTGCAGGTATATCTGTTGGTGCCATGACCATTGGGTTTGGGCTCTCCCCTATTAATCCGTACACAGTTGGAACAGGCCACAAATTAGCTGAATTGCAAATGTTTTCAGGGGCTTGGCTGCGCAGTATTTTGTGTTTTCTAGGTTTGTGCGCCATGGCCTTCTATAATGTTCGTTATTTTAAGAGGATAAGCGATAATCCTGACAAGAGCTTAGCAAAAGGATTGGATACCAAAAATTTAACCCTTTCAAAATCGATTGATGCCTATTCGTTAACGCCAAAAAACTGGTTGGTCATCGGAATTTTCGTACTGGGTTTATTGGCGATTTTGTATGGGGTTTTCAACTTAAATTGGCATATCAACGAACTTTCTGCCGTTTTCTTGATAATTGCCTTGCTATGTGGTTTAGCTTCTAGAATGAGTGCCACAACTATGAGTGAAACTGTACTTAACGCGGTTGCATTAGCTGCACCGGGTGCGTTTATGGTAGGTTTTGCAACAACTATTAAAGTCTTGATGGAAATGGGCAATATTGGCGATACCATATCGTATCAACTCTCCAGTATTTTGGAGGGTATGCCCTTGTATGCGTCCGCAATTTGTATGTCTATTTCACAAAGTGTGATAAACTTTTTTATCCCTTCTGGTAGTGGCCAAGCATTGGCAACTTTACCAGTAATGCTCCCATTAGGGGAATCTTTAGGTCTAACAAGGCAAATCACCATATTGGCCTTTCAAATTGGTGATGGTCTCTCAAATCTTGTGAATCCAACCCTTGGGGGACTTATTGCCATGCTGAGTATGTGTCGTGTACCTATTGACCGATGGATTCGATTTATTTTTCCAGTATTACTACTACTATTGATTTTGGCCTTTATGGCATTAATTGTAGCGGTAGCAACTAATTATAGTTAACTAAATATGAACGTTGAGGAATTACTCTCTAAACTCGTTTCTTTTCCCGTATTAGGTGGGGAAAGCAATCTAAGCATCCTAAATTGGATAAAAGAATACCTTGAATCATATAATGTTCAGGTAAACCTGGTTCCAAATACCGAAGGGAACAAAGCTTCGCTACACTGTCGAATTGGCCCTGAAGTTGATGGCGGTGTAATTCTATCAGGACATATGGACGTAGTTCCTGTTGAAGGACAAGAATGGACAACCGATCCTTTTGTTTTGACCGATAAAGGTGATGGAAAATTATATGGTCGTGGCTCTTGCGATATGAAGGGGTTTTTAGCATGTTGTTTGGCTGCATTACCAGAAATGGTGCAGGCAGACTTAAAAAAACCCATTTATTTCGCATTCTCTTACGATGAAGAAATTGGTTGTTTGGCCGCACCAGAATTAGCCGAGCACATCAATACGTTTTACAAGGAAACACCCAAATATGCCATTATTGGGGAACCTTCGCTAATGCAACCTACGGTTGGTCAAAAGGGAATTTACATTATGGAAACTTTTGTAAATGGCTCTGCTGGGCACAGTAGTCGTATCAAACAAGAAGTCAGCGCCATACATGAAGCTGCGAGACTAATTCTTTGGTTGGAAAAAAAGATGGACGATTTGATTGCGGCCAATAGATTGGATGAACGTTTTACACCGCCACATTCCAGTATTCATATCGGCTTGGTTAAAGGAGGGATTGCACCTAATGTAATCGCAGATAAAGCACAATTTCATTGGGATTTACGAACAATACCAAAAGACGATTTAAATGGTATTGTTGAAGAGTTTATGGCATATTGTCGTGAAAGGGAATCCGAATTGCGAAAAACTTTTCCTGGCTTTCAAATCAAAAATGTAGAGCACCATCCTCCAGTGCCTCCTTTGGATACAAAAGCTGATGATGATGTTGTTGCTTTGGTCAAACGTATTTCTGCGAATGAAGAATTGGATGCCGTTTCCTATGCGGCAGAAGCCGGTCAATTTGCAAACGAAGGATTCCAATCGGTAATATGTGGTCCTGGATCCATTGCCCAAGCACATCGTGCAGATGAATTCATTGCCAAAGAACAACTTGCCAAAGGAGTATTGATGCTCAATAGACTGATCAATGAACTAACAAGCGAACAATTTTCGTAGCGGTCAAAACATCTAATGTTGTATATTTAGAAGAACACAATAGCTAATTCAAATACCATGAAAAACCAATCAAAAAATTTATCTGTCCTATTCGTTTTATTCCTTGTAATTATAGGATGTAAAGAAGCACCGAAATCCAATACCGACGAAGCAGAAACTGAAGAACAACTAGTCGCTCGAGCAATGGAAATACATAAAAAGGTGCTTACCGTCGATACACACGCCGATACACCTTTACGAATGATTGAACCTGGTTTTGACATGGCCGAACGCCATGATCCAAAAGAAACGGGCTCTAAGGTGGATTACCCGAGAATGAAAGAAGGTGATTTGGATGCTATTTTCTTTGCTGCCTTCGTAGCTCAAGACATTCGTGATGATGATGGGAATACAAGGGCAAAAGCTTTGTGCTTACAGATGATAGACTCAGTAATAGCATCAACCGAACGAAATTCAGATATCGTTGGGCTTGCTTTGGACCCTAATGATGCTTACGAACTTGAAAAAGCAGGTAAAAGAGCTATTTACATTGGCATTGAGAATGGGTATCCAATTGGAAGTGACCTTAGTAATGTTGAGGAGTATTACAACAAAGGAGTGCGCTACATTACTCTAGTGCATTCTTCGAACAATGATTTAGCAGATTCGGCCACAGACGATAACGGCACGGAACATGGTGGAATTAGCGAATTTGGGTCTAAAGTAGTTGGCGAAATGAACCGATTGGGCATTATGGTTGATGTTTCGCATGGCAACGACAGTGTTTTCTACGATGCTATTAAAATGTCTAAAGCACCTATCATTGCAAGTCATTCCAATGCGCGTTCGGTAACTGACCACAAACGGAATATGACGGACGAAATGCTGAAATTAATGGCGGATAATGGTGGCGTTGTTCAACTGACCATGTTGGCTGACTATTTACGTACTGCTCCACCCAATGCTGCTCGAGATTCTGCTATGGCCGCAATTCGCGCAAGTATGACAAAACCTATCTCCGAATTGACAGATGAAGAACGGGCCGAACTTCGAAAATCATTTAATGAACTTAACGAGAAGTTTCCGAATCCACCGGCGACTGTGGAACACGTGGTTGACCACATAGACCATATCGTTAAAGTTGCAGGAATTGACCATGTGGGCATTGGCTGTGATTTTGATGGAGGTGGAGGAATTGAAGGGGTTTTCGATGCCAGTGAGGTCATGAACATTACAATTGAATTAGTTCGACGCGGATACACTGAAGAGCAAATTGAAAAGATTTGGGGTGGAAACTTAATCCGTGTGTTTAAGGATGTTCAAAAAACTGCGGAAGAAATTCAGGCTGAACCTTAATCGGCGACTCAAATATAGTGGTGCGATTTTTCCCTTTTGTTTTGTTATTGTGTGGGTTGTTTTCCTATTCACACCCGCTCCGACTATCGCTCTGCGAGGTCGATTATCTACCTAAAAAACAATTGATTACGGTTAATTTAAAGTTGTTTTTGACAGATGTAAATGAAGCTATTGTTTTTGACCCCTACAGCAAGGAATTGGCTTTTTGTCAACCCAACGAATCTAACAATGCCAATCAATTGCTCATGCAATACGTTAATCGATTTTTTTATGTAAAAGCCAATAATAAAAAAGCTTCCTTAAAAATTAAAAGTAAAAAGCTAAGTGGTGAAGGTGAAAATACAGCGCTATGGGTATACTTTGAATTGGAACAAAAAACTCCTCTAAAGTCGATAGAAATAAAAAATGCAGTTTTTACAGACCTATTTTTTGATCAAAACAACATTGTATATGTACATGCGAAGGGAAAATCAAAGAGTCTTATGTTCACAAAAAAGACACCGGTTCATCAGTTAAATTATTAGTGCCTTATAGCAGTTAAACTAGCTAATTCAGAATTTGAATCATTTTTTGTCGTGGTTAGGCAAAAAATCTAAGCATAGCCTTAGCTACGATTACATTTTTTAACGAAGCCATGGCGAAAAAGAAAGAAATTTAATGTGTTATTTTAACTTTTATATGGCATAACATGAACCAGTTTGAATTTTATCTGAAACTTGGTTTTGAGCATATAGCGGATATTGCGGCATACGATCATATTCTTTTTTTGGTTGCCCTTTGTGCTGTTTATCGCCTAGAGGAATGGAAAAAGATTCTAATTCTCGTTACCGCCTTTACCATTGGGCACAGTGTTACCTTGGTCTTGGTGTCACTTGAACTATTTTCGATTCCATCAAACATTATTAAGTTCCTTATCCCACTCACAATTTTCCTAACCGCAATACACAATGTAATTGGTAAAGAAATTGAAAGCAACGGCCTAAAAATGAAACGGAATTATGTGATGGCATTATTCTTTGGGATGATTCATGGTATGGACTTTTCAAACTATTTTAAAGCGCTTATTATGGACCCTTCAGATATTGTTGTACCACTTTTAGGTTTCAATGTAGGCATTGAATTAGGTCAGTTGTTGATTGTTCTTTTTATTGTTGGTGTAGCCTTTCTTTTCTTGAATTTTCTAAAAGTGAAACACCGCGAATGGAACCTTTTTATTTCAGGAGCGGCTGCGGGAATGTCATTAATTTCAATGTTGGAAAACAGTTTTTGGTAGCCTACGAATTCTAACAGTTTGAGCAGGTACCTTTAATAATTGTTTGCACAGATGACATTTTGAATCCTTTAGGAACATCAATCTCATCGGACTTGATTTCATCAATACAATAAACGGTCTCGCATTGCTCGCACAAAAAATGGGCATGCCCTTCAAGATGGCTTTTCATCTTACCGTAAGCGTATTTGGTAATTCCACTTTGGTCTTTAATATGGTGAATTATACCAGCTTTTTCAAAGGCAGACAGATTCCGATATATTGTTGATTTATCAACGTCATTCCCTAATTTTCCTTTAATATCAAGATATGCAAGGGCATGATCAGCTTCTAAAAGGCAGTTCAAAAGGGCAATACGAAGTTTTGTCCTCTTTAATCCAAATTCTTGAAGTTTATTTTGAATAGCCGACTGATTCATTATTAATTGCTTATTTAAAGGCCGAATCCCTCTGCGTTTTCAATTCGATAATAACAACGCGTTGGATCGTCACGATTTAAGCGAAGAATACCGGTGACGGTAATCAAGTCGTCCATCATAAAGTTGTAGTCTTTTGCAAACGAGATTTCGGAAATCGTTTCAGGACCTTCATTTCCACAAAAAAAACAACTTGCCATTGGACTTTTTGAAAGAATAAAAACTTCTTGGCTACCATCCAAAACAAGCAAATATCCTGTTAGCGTAATTTCCTTGCCTTTTAAATGGGTTAATTCGTTGGAAAAATCCGCTTCTAAAAAACCTGGGTAAACCAATTCTGATGTACTTTCTTTCCAAGAAATGCCATATTGCAGATCAGACCAGGTTACTGTAGTTTGTGCATAAAACCCAGTCAGTGAAAAAAAGATAAAAAGAGAGAATAGAATTCTCATGTTAATTTATCAATTTACCCGTTGCATTCTTCAAAATATAATTGCACCTATCAACATTATCCCCATTCAATTGAAGCGTACCGGTCACCTTAACCACTTGGTCGGTAATAAATGGAGGAATTTCATTAAAAACTACCTCTATAATACTTTCCGGACCCGCAGCCCCACAGAAAAAACAAGAAGCCATAGGGTTGGAAGACAATAACAATACTTCTCCAGTACCCGAAATGTCCAAAAAGTATCCTGTTATGCTTACTTCCTTGCCATGGTAACCCATAATCTTTTGCCCAAATGTTGGCATTAAAAAATGGGTGTCATATTCTTGATTGTATTGCGCTTCAAAATTTACGTCTGCAAAGTCGGCCCAAGTCAATTCAACTTGTGAAAGGGCAACTTGAAAAGAAAAAATGGAGATTAAAAAGAAAAGAATTTTATGCATCAGCTAACGTCTTAGATATGTTCAACTTAAATATTGATGTTGAAGCCAAAATTACTGCTATAATAGAAATCAACAAAGTGGCTCCAAGTAATAGGAGTTCAGCAAAAGTTGGGCCATTTATTTGCAAAACGTACCCATAACCTGACTCGACATATTTAGAGGCTAAAACTAAGGCAAGCCGGCCAAATAACCATCCCAATAAAAAGCCAAAAATTGCTAAAAATACCCCTTCCAACAAAACCAAGGTTAAAAGTTTGGCAGTTCCCAATCCATAGGTGCGCAATAAGGCCAATTCTTGTCGTCTTTCCCGAATTGTCTTCAAAAGGCTTATAAAAATACTTAGACCGGAAACCAATAATATAGCCAAGGCAATACCATTTATGGTCTTAGCACCAGACCCCAATAATCCCATCAATCTTTGAATTTCGAAACCAGGTAGGGCTGCCTGCATATTTGTATTTTCATTTATGAATCGGGGCATTTGCACTAGGGCTAATGGACTTTTAAATTTTATAAGAAGGGAGGTAATCTCCAAATTTTCAGCATGGTTATGCTCATGTTCTTCGCCTTCATGGTCGTGATTTTCAGCCGCATGATCATGGTCATCATGTTCGTGGTCATCGTGGTCATGATCTTCATGATTATGCTCTTCACCTGAATGGTCATGCTCATCATGGTCATGGTCCTCATGATTGTGATCTTCACCTTCATCTTCATGGGAATGGTCGTGTGCGGCCCATACACTTTCTAAATTACTTACCAATAATTGGTCAGTAACTGTTCCAGTTGGTTTCAAAATGCCCACAATGGTGAAAGGTTTATCTTCATGTGCCTCTACAGCCGTGGCCGCCAATCCATGGGAACTGACAATTTTATCCCCAATCTTAAGTCCTAAATTATTGGCTACTGCACTACCAGCTACAATTTCAAAAGTGTTTTCATAAAGTTTGCCACTTGCAATCTCAGCGTCATATTGCTCAAAATATTCAAGCTCCGTACCTAAGATTCGATAACCTTTATAATTATCACCATAAGAAACCGGTATAGCCGAACCAACAAATGGATGTTTCATAATTTTCTCTGCCTCATCCAATTTAATATTACCTGTTGGGGTATCTATATGTAAAACAGAGGAAAGGACTAGCTGAAGTGGACTTCCCTTTGCCCCAACTACCATATCAATTGGTGCAATATTCTTATCCATCTGCTCATTCATCTGCGCCGTAAGCTGCAAAATGAAGGTCACCAAAGAAACGCTTAGCACAAGGAGCAATAAACTAAGTATTAAATTCAGTGGTTTTGAGATTAAATTTCGAAATGCCAGATACAGAATACTCATAAAACAATTTGATTAGGAAAATGTTCGGTTACCCTATGGTCGTGCGTAATGATGACCAAACTACTGTTGCACAGTTCAGCCTCATCTTTTAAGAGCTGTAAGACCTGTGCGCAGTTTTTATCATCTAGGTTGGAGGTGGGTTCATCTGCAAAAACCACTTTTGGCTGGTGAACAAGGCCAATTGCTATAGCCAATCGCTGTTGCTGTCCTTGACTTAATTGACCGACTTTTTTTTGCAAATGGTCTGAAAGCCCTAACCGTTGTGCAATAGCCCGCCTTCGTTCCGTATCTTTTAACTGCTTTGGAAAGTGCTGTCGTAATTTCAAATTTTCTTCAACATTCAATGATTTTACAAAGTGGTATTGTTGAAATATTAGACCAATTTGTGAACCCCTAAACCTGTCCAATTCCTTTCGGCTTAAAGATGATATCTCAGTATCATCAATTGTTATAAGACCACTGGATGGCGGCAAAATTCCAGAAAGAAGATGTAGTAATGTCGTTTTACCAACTCCTGAAGGTCCTAAAATCAGTAAATGCTCTTTTGGTTTTAAACTGATATCAGGAAAATCAAAAGTGCTGCTATCGTTATAAGCAAACTGTAGTCCTTGTGTTTTTACCATTTCAACAATTTGAACAAAATTAAGAAGAAATAAAGATGCAACTTAGTTGCATTTGAAATTTTAATTTACTTTTGCATTTCATAAAAATTGGACCTAAAAAGAATGAACATTCTTCAACTAACTTCAAAATCAGACGTAATAGGTATTAGCGCTAGTACCCTCTGTCTAATTCATTGCATAGCCACGCCCTTTTTATTTGTTGCACAGGCTGAGTTACTTGGTGGTACAGAGTCTCATCCTTTTTGGTGGGGCTTATTGGATATTGCTTTTTTGTTGGTATCCTACTTTGCCGTTTGGTGGTCTGCTTCCAATACTACGAAAACATGGGTTCCTTACGCCTTATGGATAAGTTGGGGTTTTTTATCACTAATTGTTCTCAACGAAAAATTCGAATTGATGAGACTACCCGAACAACTCATATACATACCTACCGTATGTTTAATTATCTTTCATTTATACAATCGTAAGTATCACGATTGTAGTGAGGAACAATGTGAATTGGATAAAAATTAAAGGCTTCTTTTAAAAAACTGAAGACGCAATAGCAAGTTTGATATATCTCTTATAACAGGTAGGTTTATCTGTAGCTAGTTCCTTTTCTTGTATCTAAGTTCCTTTGCGCGAATATCTTTGCTCCAAACCTCACTACCATCTTTATCTAGAATAGTCATTTTTAATACCCGATCGGTACGCGGACCAGTAACCTTTAATAGTCCAAAATTATGTTCGCCGAATAGGGTTTCTTCCAAACGATATTGATTAAGTTCCTCATTGTTGGGATAAGCCCCTGCAGTTAATGAGGAGCAAGTCAAATCATAAATAGGATAGACATCACGACTTTCTTGCATCCGACTTAGACCAGTATGGTGGCGATCTCCGTCTAAAAAAATAACACCTTCAATTTTTGCTTCCCTAATTTTATCCAAAAGATAACGTTGCTCTATTGGAAAGGTCGCATAATTTTCGTGCATGGCTTCCGTACTTAAGACTTGTCCCCCAATACACACAAATTTGAAAGGTGCATAACTCGATGACATTGCATTAATCAACCAATCAATTTGCTTTTTACCTAACATTTGTCTCTCAACAGCATCGTTATTGTTGGAAGTTCTGAAATAACGATTATCCAACAAAAAGAAATGCAAATCAGCCCATTGGAAAGATCCTGTTATTCCGCCTTCGTTAATTACGTCATAATTGGGATTCCCCCAGAAAAGCTTGAAAACTTCTGAGGCAGTTTTTTTTAGCCAGAAACTTCCATCAGAATCGTTTGGTCCAAAATCATGGTCGTCCCAAATGGCATAGTGATGGGTCGATGCCAATAATGGCTGAACTTCAGGCAAGGAACGTGTGTGGGTGTACCGGTGTAGGAACCCAGTTCTTGAATTCCAATCAGGCTCACGCAAGTAGGTGTTATCGCCCAACCAAAGCATAAAATCAGGTCTTTTTTCATGTATAGCTTCAAAAATTTCAAAATCGCTTCCATAAGGTTTGCCAGGTCGGTCAAAACGTTCTTCGTTTACATAATTACAACTACCAACTACAAACTCAACTTCTGGCGGATCAGTTCTCCATTGCCATAAGGTTTGTGATTGAAATTCCATTGGATAATCACGCTCGACCCTTTCTCCATCCACAAATAATTCATAGGAATAAGTTTTTCCGGGAAGCACTTTGTCAGCAATTAGTTTTGCAACAAAACCTTGCTTGTGTACTGTATTTAATTTTTCAGTTTGAAAGCGTTGTTCCGTATTTTCTTTATCGTAATACTCAAAATAAACCTCAGCGGTTTCTTTGGTTTGAACCCAAAGTAATACTTCTCGCATAGTTGAATAGCCCACCATTGGTCCAGACTGGAGCTTGTCTTGGGCAAAGCTCTCAGGAAAACCTAACAACAGTATTACTATTAAAATTAAGAGTGGCTTTTTCATTAGGGCATTTTATGATTTAGTATCTATTGATAAAAGTAAAGTAACCCTCAATTTCTGATGTTACTAAATCATAAAAAATGTTCTAAAAAGAATATGGTTCGTTGAAAATTGAACAATCACACATCGATTATTTTGCCCTTTGCTTTTTTACCTGCAAATACATAGGTATAAATCCACATAATGGTGAAAGAAGGTACGACATCCATCCCTGGAATTAACTCTTCAACAAACGTAAAAACACCCGCTGCTTGTCCAACTTTACCCTTATAAAGCCTTGTCATTAACCATCCTGCCAAAGGTGCCCAAATGACATCTGAAAATTCACCAACAAAAGGTATTGCAAATGACAACATCCCAATAGCATCAAATAGTAGGGATAGAAATAGGTTCTTGTATTTGTCGTCTTTTTGTTTTGTCATGGAAATTAAATAAGTGTTCTTTAGCCATTAAACAATAGCCATGCCAGAAAATTCTAAGATAAATCCGAACTGATTAGTTTTAAAAATTCGTTCCTCGTTTCAATTTTCTCAAACTGTCCTCGAAATCCAGAAGTCGTCGTTACGGAATTTTGTTTTTGCACACCCCGCATCATCATACACATATGCGAAGCTTCAATGACCACCGCCACCCCTTGGGGTTTCAACGTATTATTTATGCATTCTAGAATATCATGGGTCAATCGCTCCTGAACTTGCAAACGTCTCGCGAATACATCAACAATTCTTGGAATCTTACTTAAGCCTACAATGTGTCCGTTGGGTATATATGCCACATGGGCTTTTCCAAAAAATGGTAGCATGTGATGTTCGCAAAGGGAATAGAGTTCGATGTCTTTGATGATGACCATATCGTCATAATCTTCTTTGAACATGGCGCTTTTAAGAATCTCCTCGGCACTTTGCTTATAACCTTGGGTCAGAAAAAGCATAGCCTTGGCAGCGCGTTCAGGAGTTTTCAATAAACCATCTCGAGTAACGTCCTCCCCTATTTCATTTATTATGGTTTTATAACGCTCCTTAACCTCGTTGGTAAGTTCAATGTTGTATTCCTCTAAATTTCTGTAGGGTCCCATCTTAGCTTTTTGCAGTATTTAATTTGTCTGAAAAATACTGATTTAGTTTTTTAATTTTTGGATTGATGATAAACTGGCAATACGGTTGTGAACTATTGTAGTTATAATAATTGTGATGCTCTTGTTCAGCAAGATAGAAAGGCTTCTCTTCTGAAATAGCCGTTACGATTGGATTGGAAAAGACCTTTTCCTTCCCTAATAAAGAGATGTACTCCTCTGCCGTCTCTTTTTGAGCTTGCGTTGTGTAGAATATCTCACTTCTATATTGGGTACCTACATCATTACCTTGACGATTTAAGGTTGTAGGGTTATGTGTTGCAAAAAAGACCTCCAATAGCTCTTTGTAGCTTATTATTGAATTATCAAATTCAATTTTCACACCTTCAGCATGACCTGTTCTACCTGAACAAACTTCACGATAAGCTGGGTTTTTAATTGTCCCTCCAGTATAACCTGAAACTACTTTTCGAACGCCGTTAAGCCTTTGAAATACGGCTTCTGTACACCAAAAACAACCATTCGCAAAAATCGCTGTTTCAATATTCGTATCAATTTTATTTTCCATAAGTATAAAACTTGGGTATTTTTTTTTGAACCACAACCAAAAAATCTTCTTTAACTTTTGATTAGTAAAAAATGCAATTACCAAACTTGACTTTCAGCTCAAGTATCTAATGGTTAATTTCGTTATTCAAATGGATTTAATGGTCAAGGCCAAAAATATCAAAAAGACTTACGGTGAACTCCAAGTTTTAAAGGGAGTTGACGTAGAAATTAAAAAGAAAGAGATTGTTTCAATAGTTGGAGCTTCCGGTGCTGGGAAAACTACACTTTTACAGATTATTGGAACCTTAGACAATAGCTCAAACCCCAAAGAAAGCGTTCTTGAAATTGATGGTGTTGATATTCATGATCTAAAGGACAAGGAATTGGCGAAATTTCGAAATAAACATATTGGTTTTATATTTCAATTTCACCAATTGCTACCTGAATTTACGGCATTGGAGAATGTCTGTATTCCTGGATTTATTCAGAAACGACCTAAGTCGGAAGTTGAGTCAAGGGCTAAAGAGCTTCTGGATTTCTTAGGCCTATCAGAACGCTATCACCACAAACCAAATGAATTATCTGGTGGTGAGCAACAACGTGTAGCTGTTGCGCGCTCATTAATCAACAATCCATCTATTATTCTTGCAGATGAACCTTCGGGAAACTTAGACTCCGAAAGTGCTGAAAACTTGCACGACTTATTCTTCAAGCTTCGAGATGAATTGGGTCAAACGTTCATAATTGTCACCCACAATAAAGAATTGGCTGAAATGGCCGATAGAAAATTAACTATGGTCGACGGAAAGATTGTTTCATGAACCTATTACAAAAAGTTTGGGCATTTTTTTTAAAACCCAAGTATAGTACTTACAACTATTCCAATTCCATGAAAAAAAAGGTTTTTATTAATCTTTTATTATGGAACGTAATCATTGCATTTGGTATTGGAATGTTCGTTGGTGCTTTAATAGAACTTTTGAACTTAGATGTTGGGGACAATGAAGTCGAGAAAATGTTCGAAGAATATTCTCCATTGATGATATTTTTCTTGGCAGTCATTCTAGCCCCAATAATCGAGGAAACCATTTTTAGAGGTCCACTGGTGTTATTTAAAAATTCTAAGACCTTCCCTTTTTTCTTTTACATTTTGGCTTTTTTATTCGGGTTTGTTCACCTTTTCAATTTTGAATCTTATGAAAATGCCATTTGGTTTGCTCCATTTTTATTTTTACCGCAGTTGGTCACCGGAGTATTCTTAAGTTATATTCGAGTACGAATGGGCTTGTTGTATTCAATGTTATTTCATGCATTGTTCAACCTTGTTTTACTAGGACCATTTATACTACTTGAGATTTTCAAACCCACGGTGCATTGACAAAGTCGGAATTAAAAGATTTTTTGGATGAGAAAGCAGAATTCTATGAAAATCCTGACTTTTTAACGGCCGACCCAATTCAAATTCCTCATGGCTTTTCCAAGAAAGAAGACATTGAATTAAGTGCTTTTTTGACGGCGACCATCGCATGGGGAAACCGGAAAAGTATCATTACCAATGCGACTCGTTTAATGGCGCTATTTGACAACGCTCCTTATGATTTTGTAATGAATCATGCCGAGGGAGATTTAAGAGTGCTTGAAAATTTTGTGCATCGCACGTTTAATGGAACAGACCTCATATTCTTTGTGAAAGCCCTTCAAAACATTTATGACAACCACAATGGTTTGGAATCCATATTCGTAAAACATCAAGAACCTCGCTCACTCCAAAATTCCATTTCAGCCCTAAAATCTTACTTCTTTGAATTAGAGCACTTACCCAGAACCAGAAAACATGTTTCAAATCCGGAAACAGGTTCAGCGGCAAAACGTATCAATATGTTTTTACGCTGGATGGTACGACCCCCAGGTAAGGGAGTTGATTTTGGACTTTGGGAGAAACTTAAACCAGCCCAACTATCATGCCCTCTTGATGTTCATTCTGGCAACGTAGCCCGGAAACTAAAACTCCTTAAACGAAAACAAAACGACGCAAAAGCACTGTTGGAATTGGATAACTCACTCAGAAAATTTGATACAGAAGATCCAGTTAAATATGATTTTGCACTTTTTGGACTCGGGGTTTTTGAAAAGTTCTAGTTACTGATTTCAAATTGCTTGTCATTTAGGGTTCTCATAAATGCTATTAGAGCTTTAGACTCATTTTCAGCCAAATTAAGTGAATCAGGAGGCAAGGTTTGATAAGGTACATCCAAGCCCATTCCCTGTCCGCCACCAACGTTATAAAAATTAACTACCTCTTCTAAAGTATTGTACACTCCATTATGCATGTAGGGTGCAGTTAATTCCGCATTTCTAACCGTTGATGTCTTAAAAAAGCTTCGTTTTTCCTCAACCCTGTATGGATAAAACTGTCCAGGGTCTTTATCCAAAACCGGATGTTCAAAACTGGCATTCTCCGGAACCCCAAGGTTTTCAAACTCTGTCTCCATGTACTTTGGAGGTACCGTACCGTTAAAAGCTGGAGGGAAATGGCAGGTTGCACAGGCCGCTTTGCCCATAAATAAATTAAATCCTAAAATTTCCTCCGTCGTCAAAGTATTCTCAATGCCTTGCATGTTCTTATCGAACTTTGAATCAAAAGGGGAAAGACTGCGTATATATGTGGCTATGGCATGCCGGGCATTCCGATTTGAAATACTACCGCCATAAAGGGAGTCAAATTTTTTAACGTAGGTTGGATTCGCTTTAATTCGTTGTTCTATGGTATTTAAATCTAAATGAAATTCATTGTCATCGTTGACAACTTTCACAATTTGGTCTTCCAAGCTAGCAGCTCGACCATCGTAGAAGAATGTACGTTGATAAACGGAGTAGGTTAAAGTTGGAGTGTTGCGCAGCAATTCTTTGTTGTTGATTCCCCTTGCCTTTTTAAGACCATCGGTAAATGCTTTTTCTTTATGATGGCAGGAGGCGCAACTTATGTTTTCAGTACTTGATAAAGACTCATCGTTAAATAGCATTTTGCCCAAAGCAATACGCTCTTCTGTTATTTCAGGAGCTCTTGGCGTTGAAAACAAGGCCATATTGAAAAAATTCTTAGAAAAAAGATTTGTTGACCTAGGGTTTAGGGGGCGTGAAGCGTTCAAAACTATATTCCAATCATCCGCGGTATCATTGATAAGTTCCAATTGTCTGTTGGTGTGATTCTTTATAAAGGAATATCTATCAAAAGTGTCGAAATTGCCCAATTTTAAAGCTGAAATAGTACTGTTTATTTCTTTTACCCAAGAATTATATAACTCTTTAGATTTGAAAGCAGGTTCATAAATGCTAAGTATTTCCTGAATAGTCTCGTAGTTGTAAATGGCTTCGTTTAAAGAATTAGCCAACATTGGAGAGTCGAAACCTGTAATCCCCTTAGTAGCCACATTGACAATGGCGTCACGTAACATTTTTAAGTGATGACGGTCTCTTTGCCTAATCAAGATGTGATTCTTTCTTATGTAGGGAATTCGAACTTTTAAGTACTGAATTACGTATTCCAAATCTTTATTGTCGAACCCCTCATCAGCATATAATAATTCCTCGAGAACTTGATAGCTTTTAGGTTTAATCTTCTTGATATCCTGATAGTCATCAATCTCAACCTTCAATAAGTTCGGAGCATTCATAGAGAGATAATTCTCGTTATCATAAGCAATAAGCATCGGCTCCAGCCTCTTATACCATTCCCTGCTTTTTAAGAAATTGGCTCTGTTTTCTTTCAATGATTTTAAGGTGTCAATTTTTTGGATGTAGTAGGCAGCGCTATCCAAAGTCTTGAAATAGTGATCGCGTATGGCATCATTAAACATCGAAATTTTATCGGAAGATGTGGCAAATACCAATAATTTGTCTTCTTTTTTACAGGCTACGAAGCATAGAATAAGGGTAAACGTTTGAAAAATGTAAAGATGGTATTTCATAGTATTGAATTCTCGATAAGTAAGCAAAAGGGTTCCCAGAATTGGGAACCCTTTATTGATTAAAGTTTTTTACTATAACTATCTTGGAAGGCCAGTAATCTTGAACAAAAAGGAACCTTCAAGTCTTGCAGAGCCTTCATCAATTGCAGTTGGGTCGTAGAATTTTAACCCGTCTGCACGCACTGCGGATTCTGGTTGGTTGCCATAGTTCCACCCATGTACTTGAGCACCTCCAATAAAAGTAGGTTCAGTAGCTCCAATGATGTCAGTTACATCAATCAAACCAGTTATTTCCCAGTAACTGCTAGTGTTCCCTATTCCAAGAGTTGATGCCTCATTCTGATTACACTCCATTACTTCTGAAACGGCACCTGTATTTAAATCAAGTTGCCACAATTTAGCAAACCCTTGAATCGCAGGATTTAAATCTTGATAGCCATTGGGGTCTTCTTGAATATAAGCGTAGTTTTCTGTTACAACAATGTTATCTGGAGAATGCATGCCATCTGCAGCGCCACCAACTTTATCCCCATCCATTACAACCTCTAATTTTGCTGGACCGATGGGATTGTCGGCATTCAGTGTCAATTTGTACACACGTCCAAAAGTTGTTCCCCTATTAGCTAAATCAGGGTTATCAGAACGGTATCGGCCCGTAGCATTAAAATACACCTCTCTGTTTGCCTCAGCTGAACCTCTTCTCCAGTCGATATCTTCAATTCTTTGGAAACCAATAGCCAAGGAATCTATACCTTCTTGATTCAATTCAGCAAGTGTTCTTTCGGTTACTTCAACCCACTCAACATCGTATTCCGTATCTTCAGCCATTCCCATCTCAAACAATTGACCACCTGCACCAGGAGCCGTTTCAACGGGATTGGTTCCTCGCAGCATGTATAAACCGCCTCCATTTAAATCTCCTCGTGACCCCACATACATTGCGAAGTGGGATTCAGGATAATCATTACTACTATCATCATCTCCCATAAATACTACTGTTTGTGAAGGATAGGCATCCTTACCTATTACTACCGCGTTTTCAGTTGACCACTCTCCTAGAGCAGGCAATCTGTCCGCCTCTACCCTATCATCAGTAGAACGGAAAGGATTTACACGATACACCCCTTTCGCATTACCTCCCCATTCACCACCAGAAAGATAAAGAGGTCCAAAACCATGTTCCTCAGGAGTGATTGAAGAACCCGAACACTGAGCTGTGAAAGCAGTAGCCGTTGCATTCACGATGTAGTCCCCTTCCAGAGGTTGAAGGTCTTCGTTCAAACGAATTCTTGCAATGGAAAAATCGGATTCTAAATTATTAATAAAAGCGTATGTGCCATCACTCCATGGATACAAAGCAGCACCATCCATAAAGGAGCCATAAACAAAAGTAGAATCTGTTGGAAGGATATCTGCAGACGTCATAATCATCTCCAATTGCGCCGAACCAGCAAAAACACCTTTGAGTTCGAATACTGAATTAGGAACTACCGACATTGTCAATGGTTCCATTTCTTCAACGGTTAAATCTTGACCATCGGCACCATCAGCTCCATCGGCACCATCAGCTCCATCGGCACCATCAGCTCCAGCAGGACCTTGCTCACCTTGAGGTCCAACATCCCCTTCACAGCTGGTGTATGTCATACCTAACACCGAAGCTGAGAATATTAGAACAATTAATTTTTTCAATTTCATGATTTAAAGTTTTTAGGTTTTCGTTGGTCTAAAATTATTGGGAGACCATTACCACAGCATTACCTGTATTTTTACTTTAAATCACTTCAGTCTTAAGAAAAGGTTAATATGTTATTTTAACTTTCCCAGAAAGTTTTCAAAAACCATCTTAAAAGTTAAGAGTCTAATAATCAAATATTTGAACTATTTTGAAAAACCATAACTATTCGAAAATTCAAGTTCTTGTCTTTTGCCACCTTGAGCAATTGATTTGTATATGGCTTCCACAATTATCATATCGCGTTTACCCATTTCACCAGGGGCAAGATTGGGGGTCTCATATAAAATATGGCTCGCAAAATCATCCATTTGAAGTTGTTGTTGGCTTACCTGTTCAAAGTCCAAAGGTCCTTTTGAAGTTCGTCCAGCAAGTGGTATATATGTACTTGCAGGATCCAATTCAAACCATCCATTTTCACAACTAGCGTGCAACCTATTGGCTCGGATATTATGTGAGGTCATCATTGTCGCAGTTGCCCCCGAAGGAAATTCGAACTGCGCAGTTATTGTTTCGTCGGTATCCTTAAAATACTCAGGCCTTGTACTGAATTCTTGGGCCGATACAGAAATGGGATTTTCGCCCGTAGCATATATTGAGCTTTGAATGGCATAAACCCCCATATTGACCAATGCACCGCCTCCTGAAAGTTTACGGTTCAAGCGCCATTGGCCAGGGCTCCCCATTGAACGATAAGCTGCGTCTGAACTTACATGAATAACATCACCAAATGTTTTTTCTCGAACAAACCGTTTGACCGCTTGCGTGAACGGTTCAGAATGAAGTCTATAGCCCATACCGAGTTTTACTCCAGACGCTTTACACGCATTGATAATTTCATCACATTCGGCCACATTCATGGCCATGGGCTTTTCACAGATAACATGTTTTCCTGCCTTAGCCGCTCGAATTGAAAATTCTGCGTGCATTGAATTTGGTAACACTACATAGACTATGTCAACATCCGGATTGTCTTTGATACCATCAAAATTTTGATAATTATAAATCGACTTTTGTGGAATTCCATACTTCTGAGACCAGGTCTTTTCTTTGGCTGGAGTTCCTGTAACTATTGCGGCCAAATAACAGTGTTGGGTGTTTTGAAGTGCAGGGGCCAATTGATAGGTGCTGTATCCCCCTAGACCAACCAGGGCAATACCCAACTTCTTTTTCTGCTCACCCATAGCACAGGCAAAAGGTAAGTTTGCGACCATAGCGCCACCTGCTAAGCCCATAGAAGCCGTTTTTCCGAATTTCCGTCTAGTGATTAAATTTTTCATGAACGATGGTTTCATTAAAAGTACGAACAGCGACAATTTAAGAACGTTAATTGTTTTGCAAAATCCGTACTTTTAGAACAATCGAGAAACCATCAAAAATGAAGAATACCTTCCTAATTTGTCTAGTGTTTGCATACGTTTTGCATGCACAAGAACGAAAACTTCCAATTGATACTACCGTAACCACCCAACACAGTGTGACCATAAATGGCACAGCAATAAGCTATACTGCCACAACTGGCACACAACCCGTGTGGGACGAAATGGGAGAACCAATCGCTTCTTTACACTATACCTATTACACCCGAAATAATATAAAAAATCGGGCTTCAAGACCTATTCTTTTTTCATTTAATGGTGGTCCTGGTTCTGGGTCTGTATGGATGCATTTGGCCTACACAGGTCCAAGAGTTTTAAAAATTGATGATGAGGGATATCCTGTGCAACCATATGGTGTTAAAGAAAATCCCTTTTCGATATTAGATGTTACCGATATCGTTTATATAAATCCTGCAAATACAGGATATTCAAGAACGATTCCCGAGACTGGTAAGGAAGTAGATCGCGATAAATTCTTTGGTATAAATGCCGACGTTAAATATTTAGCCGAATGGATGAACACCTTTGTTACCAGAAATAATCGTTGGCGTTCACCAAAATACATTGTTGGTGAAAGTTATGGGGGCACTAGGGTAATGGGGCTCTCATTGGCCTTGCAAAACCAACAGTGGATGTACTTAAATGGGGTAATCATGGTATCTCCAGCAGATTATAAGGTTATTCGAGTTGGTGGTCCTGTTTCGAGCGCCTTAAACCTCCCTTATTATACTGCAGCGGCCTGGCATCATGGCGTTTTGCCTTCAGATTTGCAAGGGAAGGATTTATTGGATGTGTTACCCGAATCAGAGGATTTTACGGTAAATAAGTTGATTCCTGCAATTGCTAAAGGAGGTTTTATCTCAGACACCGAACGTGACAATATTGCGGCAACTGTGGCGCGCTATTCCGGACTGGACAAAAAAGATATTTTAGACCACAACCTAGATGTTCCTACAGCTTTTTTCTGGAAAAATTTAATGAAGGAAAAAGGTGGCTATACCGTAGGTCGGCTAGACAGTCGCTACAAAGGAATTGATCGGCAGCTATTTGGCTCCAGGCCTGATTATAACTCAGAACTCACTTCTTGGCTTCATAGTTTCACACCAGCAATTAATTACTACTTACAAGAAGAGCTCAACTTTAAAACTGATATAAAATATAATATGTTCGGCCCCGTGCGCCCATGGAATAATGAAAATGATAACACCCGAGACAACTTACGACAGGCAATGGCACAGAATCCGTATTTAAATGTTTTAGTGCAGTCTGGTTATTATGATGGGGCTACAACCTATTTCAATGCCAAATACACAATGTGGCAAATTGACCCCAGTGGAAGAATGAAAGACCGAATGGACTTTAAGGGTTATCGTTCTGGGCATATGATGTATTTACGACGGGAAGATTTGAAAAAAGCGAACGACGATTTACGTGATTTCATAAAAAGAACAATGACCAATGGAAAAAGTGCAAAATATTAAATGGATCAAACAAATAGGCCTAACAGTATGTTTTTCGCTTTTATGTTCCTTGAATATACTAGCACAAGAAATTCCTTCTACAGATTGGCAAATTAAGACCGCCCTAATGGCCGTACCCGAAGATTATCGTGACGGTGCAAAAGTATACGGATATGATTCCAACGGGAATTTTACCACTTTACGCGAAGGAACGAATGATTTTATCGCCTTAGCTGATGATCCGAAAAAAGAAAATTTCTCAACAGCGGCTTATCACAAAGATTTGGATGTGTTTATGGCTAGAGGACGTCAACTTCGAAAGGAAGGGAAAGATGGAAAGGAAATTTTTGAGATAAGGGAATCAGAGGTAAAAAACGGCAAATTAAAAATGCCTGACAAAGCAACGTTATGTGTTTTTACGGGCGATGTAAATCCAGAAACCAAGGAGATTGAAAATCCTTATGTTCGCTATGTATTTTATATTCCTTTTGCAACAGGTGAATCCACAGGACTGCCTACTACCCCTACCCCACCAGGGCATGCATGGCTTATGGACCCAGGTACCCATCGTGCGCACATTATGATTACCCCTCCAAAAAAGTAATGAAAAAAATCACTTTTGATAATCCACATCGAAAAAAGCATTTTGATTTTTTCAATGGAATGAACCACCCTCATTTTAATATTACCGCAAATGTTGATATAACGAGGTTCCTGAATATCCAACGAAAAAAAAAGCTCCCATTAACCTATAGTTTAGTTCATTTATTAGCAACTGCAGCAAACGAAATACCGGAGTTTAAATGGCGAATTCGAAATAATGAAATTATTGAACACGATTTGGTTCATCCCTCATTTACCGTTCCAACAGATGAAACAGATGTTTTTAGTTTTTGCACGGTTGATTTTAAAAGTAGTAGAGAAGATTTTATCAAGCTTGCCGAATCAATCAGAATACAAATGAAATCAGAACCATCTATGGAAGATGAGCTCGGTCGGGACGATTATTTATTTATGTCAGCAATACCCTGGATAAGTTTTACAAGCATCCAACACGCAATGCATTACCATCCTCACGATAGTGTACCCAGAATAAGTTGGGGTAAGTTCTTTGGACAAGATAAAAAAACGATGATGCCTCTCGCAGTTCAAGCGCATCATGCATTAGTTGACGGCCAACATATGGGTTCGTATTTTAATAATGTGCAATCATTATGTGATAATTATAAATAATATTCATATAATATTAATTTTTATTAAATATAATGTAACATTTTAATGAAAATGCCTACATATTATTAAAATATGAGGTTATGGCATTTGGATTTCACGGAAGAACAGCAGAAGCTTACAATCGGTCACTTTTAAAAAAACGCCCAATTAGGACAAAAAACGATGTTTATGGTAAGGGTGGAAAAACTTCACTTGATTTTAAGAAGTCCACTAAAAAAGAGGCCGCCACATATACAAAAAGAGATTTAAGAAAGCAGGAATCCTTACTTGTTTTACAACTTTCTGTAGTAGCGTTACTAGTGCTTATCATCCTCGTATTGGCATACGCACTTATTTTTTAATCAAAAAACAACGACATGGGAGGAGAGGGAAGCATGATGCATGCTATTAAGTCACTAAAACAAAATAGAAATCTATTAAAAAGAAGAAAGCAGAAAACTAAGGACGATGTTTATGGAGTCGCGGTTAAGACAAAACTTAATCTCAAGCAATCGACACCAGCTGATGTGTTAAAGGTCAAAAGGCAAATGCAAGAATATAATCGGCAACTTCGCGTCAAGGGTTTCATAGCAGGTATTCTAGTATTTATGATAATCGTATTGGTTACCGCCTACATTTCTAGTCAGCTTTAAAATTGATACTTTTAAGGAAAATGGAGGAATGAAACTAAAGTATACCACAATGATTATTGCTTTCGCCCTTTTTGGATTGTCTTCTATGCAAAAGGTAACTGCACAAGACTGGCCGAATTTATCGAAATATCAAAAGGCGAATACTGAATTGGAAATGCCTAAAGAAGGGGAAAACAGGGTTGTATTCATGGGCAATAGCATAACAGAAGGTTGGCTGCAAGCCGATTCGGATTTCTTTGAAAAAAACCGATATGTAAATCGGGGAATCGGTGGTCAAACCACGCCGCAAATGGTATTACGTTTTCGTCAAGATGTGATTGACCTAAATCCAAAAATTGTGGTCATTCTTGCCGGAACCAATGACATAGCTGGTAATACAGGACCAATGACCTTAGCACAAATAAGAGATAACATTCACTCTATGGTGGAATTATCGAAAGCCAACGGTATTATACCAATTGTGTGCTCTGTTTTACCTGCTTATGATTATCCTTGGCGACCAGGATTGGAACCCAATATTAAAATTCCTGCGCTGAATCTAATGGTCAAAGAAATGTGCGCGAATGAAGATGTTCCATACCTCGATTATTTTAGTGAAATGGCAGATGAACGTAATGGATTACCAAAGACCTATACCACTGACGAAGTTCATTTGACAAAAGAAGGATATGATGTAATGAAAAAAATGGTCGAAAATTCAATTGCCCAAGCCCTCAAAGGTTAGACGATTTTAAAAAAGGCCGTTGACAAAGCAACGGCCAATCTTACAACAAAAAGCACAATTAATTTTTGTAAAAACGTTCAATAGCCCACAAGATAAATCTGGCCCTTTTCATATTTCCCTTTTTAATATGTTGATAAGCCCGATCGAGATATTGCTGTACTTTATTTTTCTTTTTACGTTCTGTTGCAGAACTTGATTTGGCATCATTTCCATCATTGGAAAATTCTTTCCTTAAAAAATATAGGTCCTGTGCTGTTTGCAAGTCTTCAGGTGTAAAATCGACACCCGTGTACTCTTGTAATAATTGTAGGTACATAAATCCAAACTCCTCAGTAGGTTCAATCGGTGTACCCTCCCCAAAATCATTCCAAGTCGCCAATTGAATAAAATCAGCGGTTTGATGGTGAGTGTAATTTAGGGTTTCAACAAAAATATTTCCTCCATCAGGCTCTATTTGCCAATCATGTTGCAGCCCCCAGCCACCTAGTTCACTGTAATTCATAAAACTTGGATAAACGCTACCGATTCTTAGTCTATCTTCATTTTGGGGCTGATTCATGTGCCAATAATAATGACCATGCGCTTCAAGATGGGTACGGTCTATCCAAGCAAACTCTCCAGTGGCACTATCACCAACCCAAGGTTCGGATGCTCCCCATAGAGTTGCATAGTGAGGTTTTTCTTGTTCTGGGAAAACCGTGAATATTTCATCCCAATCCGATGTATTTTGAATATGATGTGGACCAAAGACCAACAACAACGGTTTTTCTTCCCATTGAATGTAATTCGGACTGGTCATGTAAGTATCGCGAACATACTCAAAGTCTTGTTTTGCGGCAGTAACTGCATCAGGGGCATAACCCAAGTCAACAGCCTGAACTGCAGTTCTATCCTCGTACATTATGGAAAAATCAAGTCCAAGGTCTTCTAGTCTCCACATGAATGTTTCCGTTGCCAATTTCATGATTCCATAATCATAATAATCGCGACTACCATACCAGTCGAAAATTACTCCATCAATTCCAGCCATTTTCATCATTAGAAAATGATACTCCTGTAAATCGGGGTCGATTGAAGAATAAGGACCTATTTCTGGATAGAAGAAAGAGGCAATTTCCCTCTTTCCATTTTCGTCAATATTTTCGGGATTCTTATTTGCCATTGTCCAATGGTGTCCCCACCAACCATCGTAGTCTTTGCTTTGAAACCATGGCATATAATGCGCATAAACTTTTTTAGGATTGTCTTTAGGAACCTCCATTCCTGAAATATCAACAATCTTCCCAGATTTAATTTGTTCAATAATATCGTCCTCTTCAATTAAAATTTGAAGAAGCGTAGAATCAGATACAATGCTATCTTGCACGACATTATTTAAAGATTCTTCGACCAGCAATTCGTTTTGATCGTCTTTTGTACAGGAAGCTATTATTGTGATTAGCAATGAAATAGCAAGGATGAAGTGTAGGTTAAGTTGTTTCATCGATGATTTGAAGTAATTGATTTGGTGAGGCAAATGTAGGATTTTTCCTATATAATGTACAATTTTCTCGTTGAAGTGTTAAGTGAATAGACCAAAATATATTTAACTATAGTTGAATGGTAACCGATACCTTGGTAAGCATCATAATTCCATTTAAGAATACAGAAATGTATTTAAACGGGTGCCTTGACTCTATCCTTGAACAATCCTATCCTTACTGGGAAGCCATACTCGTCAATGACCATTCAACTGATAATAGTAACCAAATTGTTTCATATTACGCTACTAAGGACAATAGGTTTAAACTAATACAAAACAAGGGTGAAGGTATCATACCTGCTTTGCAAATTGGGTATCAGAATACCTCTGGGCGCTTTATAACTCGTATGGATTCCGATGATATAATGAAACCACAGCGACTGGAAAGAATGGTAAATGATTTAAAGAAGTTGGGTCCAGGTCACATCTCTGTGGGTTTGGTCAAGTACTTTTCAGAACGAGGCATTAGTGATGGTTATAATCGCTATGAAAAGTGGTTGAATAACCTTTCCGAAAAAGGCACCAATTATTCAGAGATATATAAAGAATGTGTTATCCCCTCTCCTTGTTGGATGGTATTTCGAGAAGATTTTGATTACTGTGATGGGTTTACGCCAAATAGATATCCTGAAGACTATGATCTCACATTTCGATTTTATGAACAAGGCTTAAAAGTAATACCCTGCAATGAAATTTTACATCTATGGCGTGATTATGATACACGTACCTCAAGAAACCATGTTCATTATGCCCAGAACTATTTCCTTGATATCAAGGTTCATTATTTCGTAAAATTGGATTACGATAACAAAAGACCCTTAGTAATTTGGGGCGCAGGTTTTAAGGGCAAAACAATTGCCAAAAAACTATTGGACTTAGAAATTGATTTTACTTGGCTTTGTGACAATCCGAATAAAATTGGCAAGAAAATCTACAATCAAGAAATGAAGCATTTCTCCATACTTTCTCAATTACAAAAACCACAAAGTATAATTACAGTTGCGAACGAAGCCGCTCAAAAGGAAATTAAAGCGCATCTGACAAACCTTGGGCAGGAAGCAATGGATGATTATTTCTTCTTCTGTTAAGCTGAAGTCAAAAGTATGTTGGTCAAAAAAGTAAAAACCTATATTTGAGAACTAAAACACGGAATGCAGTTTAAACATCCTGAAATTCTCTGGTTTCTTCTACTTCTGCTAATTCCGATAATCGTACACCTTTTTCAGCTCAGAAGATTTAAAAAGACCCTGTTCACCAACGTTGCCATGTTGGAGAAAGTACGTTCAGAATCGAGAAAAAGCCATTCCATAAAAAAATGGCTGCTTTTGATTTCTAGACTCCTTTTATTGATGTGCATAGTATTGGCATTTTCGCAACCATTTTCAGCCAAAGTCAATGCTTTAAAGGAAAAAGAGACCGTTATTTTCTTGGATGATTCCTTTAGTATGGGGGCTAAAACTGATGGGGTCTCCCTTTTGGAAAAGGCTGTTCAAGATATTGTACAAACGGTGCCAGATGGTGCAAAATTCAGCCTGTTTACAAACCATAAAACCTTTAACGAAGTCGATATAAAACAAATTCAAAATGAATTGATTTCGCTAAAAGCACAATCGAAGCAAATTAGTTATCAAAACGTACTTAGAAAGGCAAATACCTTGTTTTCAAATCGTGGTAATGTCATAAAGGAATTATTAGTTGTTTCTGATTTTCAAAAAAGATTAGGTCCGATAACTAATGACTCCTTGAATATCATTGATATACACGCGGTCAATCTTAAGCCAGATACACGTAAAAATGTCAGTATTGATTCAGTATTTATCGATAGCGAATTAAATTTAAATGTGAGGTATAGTGGATTAAAAGGAGAAAATGTACCATTGGCCCTCTACAGTGGTAATAAATTGATTGCAAAAACGGCCTTGGAATCAAACTCAGATTCAACAACTGTTCTTACAATACCTACAAATGAAGAAATCAAGGGAAGATTGGAAATAATGGATAATTCTTTGGAATATGATAATGTGTTCTTTTTCAATATCGATGATAAACCAAAAATTAAAGTCCTCTCAATCAGCGCTAATGAATTTAACTTTCTTTCGAGGATTTACACGGAAGATGAATTTGAATTCGAGAATACTCCTATTGGTAATCTAAATTATAGTGCGATATCAAAGCAAAACTTAATTATCCTAAATGAGTTGGATAATATCCCTAACAGTCTTCAGACTGCTCTGGCCTCTTTTTTGGAAGATGGTGGCAGCCTTGCAATAATTCCATCAAATAATATGAATCAAGAGGCTTTCTCCGCATTATTATCAAGGGTTGGTGGTTTTGGTATTACAGAGAAAGTTACTTCAGAAAAAAAGTTGACTGGGATTACTTTTGAACACCCTTTATTTGCAAATGTCTTTGAACGTAGGGTGTCGAATTTTGATTATCCTACTTTTTCGAATTATTACAGGGTTAATGGAAGTTTTTCTAAAGTTTTAACCCTTGATAATTCAGAACCATTCTTGTTACAAAATCAAAAATTATATCTTTTTACGGCACCCATAAATAGAGAAAATAGCGATTTTCAAGATTCCCCACTGATAGTGCCTACCTTTTATAAAATAGGGTTGAATAGTCTAAATTTATCGGAACCTTATTTTACCATTGAACAAAAGAATGAAATTGAAGTGCCTACGATTTTGGCGCAAGAAGACCTCATAAAAATTGTTCATAATGGAATGGAATTAATACCGTTGCAACAGTCTTATCCAACAAAGGTGGGTCTTACATTTGAAAACAATCCTGAATTTGCTGGTATTTTCTCGGTCATAAAAGGAATAGATACGCTCCAACACTTAAGTTTTAACCACAGCAGGGCAGAAAGTAAATTGGAGTATCTTGACCTAGATCAAAAGGGTTTTGCTTCTATCAATACAGCATTTCCTTTATTGTTTGATCAATTGGCCAATGAAAGGGCGATAGACGCATATTGGAAATGGTTTGTTATTTTTGCCCTGATTTTTGCCCTAGTGGAGGTATTGATTCAAAAATTTCTTGCATGAACGCACTATTGAAATCAGCAATAATTGTAGACTCCACAAACCCGAAATTTCATCTCAAAAAGAGGGATATCCTCATCCGAAATGGCAAAATAGAAAAGATTGCCAATAAAATAGAGGTCGATAATACTGTAAAAACCATTGCATTAAAAAATCTGCATGTATCACTAGGCTGGTTTGATTCAAGCGTGAGCTTTGGTGAACCTGGTTTTGAGGAAAGGGAAACCATAACCAACGGATTAAGGACCGCTTCGAAAAGCGGTTTCACAGATATTGTTCTTAACACCAATACCTACCCGACACCTTCTAATCGTTCAAATATTGTTTATTTAAAAGATCGTTCTAAAGGTGAGGTTTGTAATCTTCACCCGATGGGTTGCCTATCAGTCAATTCTCAGGGCGAGCTTATGGCCGAGCTCTTTGATATGTCCAAAGCGGGTGCTGTGGCTTTTTCAGACTATAAGCATGCGATTGACAATGCCAATTTATTCAAAATTGCTTTGCAGTATACCCAGAACTTTGGCGGTACGGTTCTTTCTTTCCCCCATGATTCACAATTAACAGGTAAAGCAGTAATGAATGAAGGTAAAACTTCAACAAGTCTCGGATTGAAAGGACAACCAAATTTGGCAGAAGAACTACGTGTGAATAGGGATTTATTTCTTTTGGAATATACCGGTGGGAGTTTACATATACCTACGATTTCTACAGCACAATCAGTTAAACTGATATCAGATGCGAAAAAGAAGGGTCTAAATGTAAGTTGTAGTGTTGCGGTTCACAACCTATTTCTTACAGATAAAAAAGTTGAACAATTCGACGCGAACTTTAAGGTAAATCCACCCTTGCGTACCGAAAAAGATGCCAAAGCCCTTGTAAAAGGAATACAAAATGGAACGATTGATTTTATCACTTCTGACCATAGCCCGATTGACATTGAAGAAAAGCGATTGGAATTTGATAATGCAGAATTTGGAACTATAGGAATGGAAAGTACATTTGGGGCGATAAACGCCCTACTTGGATTCGAAGAGGCCATAACCCTATTGACCAAAAGAACCAAGTGGTCTAACATAGAAACTCCAGAGTTTCAAGAAGGTTCAAAAGCCTGCTTAACTTTATTTAATCCTGAAGGGGAATATCAGTTTTCAGAGGCCAACGTCTACTCAACGTCCAAGAATTCGGCTTTCTATGGAGAAACATTAAAAGGCCATGTGTATGGCACCATAAACAATGGTAAAAGTCAATTAAATTGAATAAAAAAGAAGTTGAAGCCGGCAAAACAGCTGCTCTTGTAGCGTATTTAACTATTGTTGGTTGCTTAATCGCAATCACGATGAATCTAGAACCTAAAAATAATTTTGCGCGATTTCATATTAGACAGGCCTTCGGCATTCATTTGACCTTTCATGCCTTGGCCATCTTTTTTAACTATGCCAATATACCTTTTGCATGGGTAGGATTATATGTGTTCTACCTAATTCTCTGGGGGTATGGCTTTTGGGGGGCAATTAATGGAGAACTTAAACTAATTCCAGCAATTGGAAGCTATTTTCAAAAATGGTTCACATTCATTAGTTAGAAAATTATCATTTATTAGAAATGTAAAATTTTAATCATAACCCAAAATCACCAAAGCATGTCCCCCACAGATTTATCCCTTGAACATCTTATTCGTCCATCAAAATCAGGTATCGAGAAACCTTCACCACTCTTTATGCTCCACGGATACGGAAGTAATGAAGAAGATCTTTATTCATTCGCTTCAGAGCTACCCGAAGAACTTTTTATCATTTCAATACGTGCCCCTTACCCAATGGAACCTTTTGGAAATGCATGGTATGCCATTCACTTTGATGCACAGGATGGCAAGTGGAGCGATGATGAACAAGCAGTTGAATCTCGTGAAAGAATTACGACATTTTTAGATGAAGCTTGTAAAGCCTATGATTTGAATGAGGATAAAATTACCTTACTGGGTTTCAGCCAAGGGACAATTTTAAGCTTTTCAGTGGCCCTATCTTATCCAGAAAAAATAAAAAATGTAATAGGCCTAAGTGGTTACATCAATGAAGGTATTTTATTGAAAGGCTATCAAGAAAAGGACCACTCCAAACTAAATATCTACAGCTCACATGGTCAGGTTGACGCCGTCATACCTTTAGAATGGGCGCAACGCACTCCAGATTTCCTAAATCAATTGGGTATTGAAAATAAATTTGAAGAATTTCCTGTAGGTCATGGAGTAAGCCCTCAGAATTTTTATTCTTTTCGAACCTGGCTTGAAAAATTGCTTTAATTGATTCCTCTTGTATACAACAGATGATCGACCAAAGTAAAGTCTACACTTAGGTCGTCTTTAAGTTCGTATTTAATAATTAGATCACCCCAATATTTGCCATCAGAAAAGTCGGATAATATCCACTTATGGTTTAGCACCTTTATTTTATTTATCTTAAAGTCACTCTCCATACCCTCATAAGGAATTAATGGATTATCCCCACTTTTTTCATTGGTTTCCAACAACTTATCTTCAGTATATCTCGTTGGGTTCTCTAAGTTCAAATGCTCGTAATAGGCAAGAGCATCGTCATTATTCTCCAAAGAAAAATACTGCATGTCCAACATTCGTATTTGTAGTTTTTGGATTGAATCTTGAAGCGCGGTATTTTGCTTTTTTAGTTGGGTTATCTGCTCCGTGGAACTTGAAGCCACCTTATTTCCTTTCATTCCTAAATACAAAGCAATAAGAGCGGTGAAAACAAATAAATATAAAAAGATGTTCTTCTTCATTTTAGATTGTAATTTTTAAATTATCGTACGCTAAGTGAATGTTTTCCGGCAAGCTACGTTCTACTTCTGCATGAAATCCCAGCAAGTGGCTAATATGAGTAAAATAAGTTTTGTTAGCCCCAATGGTCTTGGCAAAAGCCAAGGCTTCTTCTAAGTTTAAATGGGAATGATGGGGTTCAATACGTAAAGCATTTACCACCAAACACTTAACGCCTTCTAACTTTCGTATCTGGTCCTCTTCCACCCGTTTAACATCGGTTAAATATGCAAAATCACCTATTCGAAATCCGAGTATGGGCAAACGATTGTGAAATACTTCTATTGGTACAATTGTAACACCACCTAGCGTGAACGAACGATTTTTAAAAATTTCATGAACCCTTACGGCTGGTGCCCCTGGGTATCGGTCTTCATCTGCAAAAATATAATCATACCTCCTCTTCAAAGAATTGATTACCCTTTCATGAGCGTAAATCGGAATGTCTCCTTGACGAAAAAAGAAAGGTCTAATATCATCAATACCAGCCACATGGTCTGCATGTTCATGCGTAAAGAGAATGCCATCAAGCTTTTCTATGGGATTGGATAGCATTTGTTGTCTAAAATCAGGCCCACAATCAATTACATAATTGAAATCGTCCCAAGAAACCAGAACAGATACACGTAAACGCTTGTCTTTTGAATCGTTACTCAAACAAACGGGATGCTTACTACCAATTATTGGTACCCCTTGAGAAGTGCCGGTGCCTAAAAATGTAACGGTCAAGCTGCGCTTCATTTAACCAAAATTATGACTATTTGTTTAATCTAACTGGTTAACTTCTTTAACTTTGTTAACATAAACTTCTAGTGATGGGTAACCTTTTGGAAAAGGATAGGGAATTTGAAAATATTCCTTCAATAAAAGCCAAGACTTTACGAATCAATTTGCATCCTGACATTTATGGTACGTTTGCCGAAATTGGTGCTGGCCAAGAAACAGCCCGCCACTTTTTTAGGGCAGGTGGTGCTTCAGGAACCATTGCAAAAGCAATGAGTGCGTATGATAAAGCCTTTAGTGACGCAATCTATGGAATTGAAAAGGACGGCCGTTATGTTACCCAACCCCGTTTAAAACAAATGTTGCGACATGAAATGAAACTGGTCGAAGAGAGAATTGATAGAAAAAACAATCCTGATTACCTCTTCTTCACTTATGCAAATACCGTGGCAACCATAGATTTTTCAAAACGGTATAAAGGTCATGGTTGGGTCGGAATACGATTTCAATTAGATCCAAAACAGAAGGAGTTTGATGAAATCATATTACATGTTCGTTTTAAGCAAAATGAAGCCAGACTACAACAAGAAACCCTGGGTATTCTCGGTGTGAATTTGATATATGGCGCTTTTTTCAAACACGATAAGCCGAAAAAACTTTTAAAATACCTCTACGACCATATAGACAAGGATACCGTAGAAATTGATATGATCAATTTCATCGGCCCGAATTTTAGGGACGTGGACAATCGTTTAATCAGCCTTCAACTTATTAAGAATAATATGACCGATGCGGTCATGTTCGGCCCTGACGGTAACAATTTATTACCCGCCGCAGTTCTTTATAAAAAGAACATACTTGCACTGCGCGGCAGCTTTCGACCTGTTACCAAAGTGAACATGGATATGTTCCAAAAATCGTATGACATTTTTGTGCGGGAACAAACGGTCGATATGGATAATACCATCGTAATATTTGAAATTACATTATCCAATTTAAAGGCTTCTGGTGAAATAGATGAACAAGATTTTATGGACCGTGCTGAATTGCTAAGTTCGCTGGGGCATACTGTAATGATTTCGAAATTTCAAGAGTATTTCAAACTAGTGGAATACTTGAATAAATACACAAAAAACCGTATCGGATTAACTATGGGGGTTAACAACCTCGTAGCTGTATTTGATGAAAAATACTATCGCCATTTGAGTGGAGGTATTCTTGAGGCATTCGGTAAACTCTTTTTCAAAGATTTAAAAGTGTACCTCTACCCGATGAAGAATCCAGAAACTGGTCAAATCATGACCAGTAACAATTTGAAGGTGCACCCAAGAATGAAAGAGCTTTATAAATTCTTCAAGTACAATAGTAAGGTGATGGATATTATCGATTACGACCCTGACATTATGCACATTTTCTCAAGGGATGTATTGAAAAGAATTACAAATGGTGAAGATGGTTGGGAAGAAATGCTTCCTAAAGGAATTGCGGAGATAATAAAAGAAAAAAACCTCTTTGCGCGCAAAGAGGTTGAAAAGGTTGAAGAACTCGAAGTCGACGAGGATTAAATTAACTATCCTTCCAAGATTTGAGCTGCGTGATCTTTGGTTTTCACCTTTGAAATTACCCTGTCAATAACTCCTTCCTCATTAATAAGGAAAGTGGTTCGGTGTAAACCGTCATATTCCTTTCCCATAAACTTCTTTGGACCCCAAACACCAAAAGTTTCAATAACGGTATGGTCTTCATCTGCCAACAAAGGGAATTGAAATTCAAATTTTGATTTAAAATTGGCCTGCTTCTTTTCAGAATCTTCACTTACACCTAAAATTTCATATCCTTGATTCTGAAGTTCGGCATAGTTATCCCTTAAATTGCATGCTTCTGCAGTACAACCTGGGGTGTTCGCCCTTGGATAAAAGAATACTATCAATTTTTTACCCTTGTAGTCAGACAAAGAAATCTCATTACCATCTTGGTCTTTTGATGAAAATTCGGGTACTTTATCTCCCGCTTTAAGTGTTTTCATTACTTATTTTTGTTTAACTATTTTAAATCAAAACTAAACAATTTTGACTAAACAGGAGAAGGTAAATTTTACTATTTCAAAACTAGAAGAACTTTATCCAGAAATTCCAGTGCCTTTAGACCATAAGGACCCATATACACTATTAATTGCTGTATTGCTGTCTGCGCAAAGTACTGATGTCAGGGTAAATCAAATAACTCCGTTACTTTTCAAAGAAGCAGACAATCCCTACGATATGGTCAAACTTACCGTTGAAGAAATTCGAGAAATCATACGTCCTGTTGGGCTATCACCGATGAAATCCAAAGGTATTCATGGGCTTTCAGAAATTTTAATCGAGAAGTATGATGGAGAGGTTCCCAAAGAAATTGAGCTTCTCGAAGAACTGCCAGCCGTAGGTCACAAAACAGCCAGCGTGGTAGTTTCCCAAGCTTTTGGCATTCCTGCTTTTCCTGTTGATACCCATATTCACCGCTTGATGTACAGATGGGGGTTTTCTAATGGTAAAAACGTTGTTCAGACCGAAAGGGATGCAAAACGACTTTTTCCAAAAGATTTATGGAATCGGCTACATCTTCAAATTATTTGGTACGGTCGAGAGTATTCTCCAGCACGTGGTTGGAACCTGGACAAAGACATTATCACGAAAACTATTGGAAGAAAATCAGTAGTAAACCAATATTATAAAAACAAAAAGACCACTAGCTAAGAATAATCTTAACTAGTGGTCTTTCATTTTCTTTCAGGAAAATTTAATTCAACATTGAATCAAATTTAACTCCCTGATAATCAATGACTCTTAACGATTTAGAGAAATCCAACAAAAATTTGATGGTCTCTGAGCTTGTCTTAGTCAATCTTGCAGTTTGTTCTTCAGAGTAAATTTTTTCCATATTTCAGTATTGTTAATACACTAGATTAACGCCACTAAAATGGAATTATTGCAAGAATCGACCTAATACCGATTAATTCGTTAAAACGATATTATTCTTTTCTACGATTTTTCTGAGGTTGATTAGGGCATAACGCATTCTTCCTAATGCTGTATTGATACTAACGTCAGTGTTTTCGGCAATTTCCTTAAAACTCATATCCTTGTAGATACGCATGATCAAAACCTGTTTTTGGTCTTCTGGCAGCTCTTCTATGAGTAAGGTCAAATCAGAATCAATCTGGTCTTTGATCAATTGCTTTTCAGCATTCATTTTCTCGTCCTTAATAACAGAGAAAATATTGAAATCGTCGCTACCCTCAAACTTGGGCATTCTTTTGTTCTTTCTAAAGTGATCAATAATTAGGTTGTGTGCAATACGCATAACCCAAGGCAAAAATTTACCTTCTTCGCTGTAACGACCTCTTTTAAGTGTTTTGATAACCTTGATAAAGGTGTCTTGGAAAATATCTTCAGTTACTTCCTTATCAAGTACTTTAGAATAAATAAAACTGGAAATTCTTTGGTTGTGTCTATTGATTAAGACTTCAAGGGCTTTTTCGTCTCCGCCAATATAATTCTTTACTAGTACCGAGTCATCGATTTGCAAGTCCATACAAATTACTTTTTTGGTTAAATCATGGGGCAACCATAGCGGGCTGCTCCGGAGTTATTAGTTTAAAAAATGTAAAAAAGTAATTATCGCTGTATAGGCCTATCAGGGTTTTAATTACGACTCAAAGATATGTGATCTGTGGTCTGAGGTAAAAACAATGTTGTGACTTGCTATTTTTTTGATGTATATACGCACAATATAGACATTAAGGTCGGCAAAGGGTATCTTTACCAATAAAAAATCGACGAATGACGCTATTAAAAGACGTAAATCCCAAGAAAAATATTATCATAAAGGGTGCCAAACTCCACAATCTCAAAAACATAGATGTTGTTATTCCTAGAAACAAGCTCGTCGTTGTTACTGGATTGTCTGGGTCTGGTAAGTCGTCTTTGGCCTTCGATACCCTATATGCTGAAGGGCAGCGAAGGTATGTTGAAAGCCTCTCCTCATATGCAAGACAATTCTTGGGTAAATTGGATAAGCCGAAGGTCGATTATATTAAAGGTATTGCGCCTGCAATAGCGATTGAGCAAAAGGTGAATTCGACAAATCCGCGTTCAACGGTCGGTACCACAACTGAAATATATGATTATCTTAAACTGTTGTTTGCCAGAATAGGTAAAACTGTATCCCCTATTTCTGGCGAGGAGGTTAAAAAACACAATGTCACCAATGTAGTGGATTACATAAATACATTTGATGAAGGAACCAAACTTTTACTTCTAGCTCCTATAACCATCAATGAAGATAGAGATGCCTTAAAGTCATTGGAACTATTTTCAAAACAAGGCTATGCAAGAATAAAATATAATGGACAGGTAATGCGGATTGATGAAGTCCCAAAAGATATAGGCAAGGAATTTGACTTGGTCGTCGACCGAATTGTAATGAAAAAAGACGACGAAGATTTTCTGAATCGCTTGGGTAATGCTGTTGACAACGCCTTTTTTGAAGGAAAAGGTACTTGTGCCATTGAAGACTTGAATTCGGGAAAAATTCAAAAGTTCAGCAATCTGTTTGAATTGGATGGAATGAAATTTCTTGAACCCAATGTTCATCTATTCAGTTTCAATAACCCTTACGGGGCTTGCCCTAAATGTGAAGGTTACGGAGATGTAATCGGTATAGACCCTGATTTGGTTATTCCAAATACAGCTTTATCAATATTTGAAGAGGCTGTTTTTCCATGGCGGGGAGAAAGCATGAGTTGGTATAAGGACCAATTGGTAAATTCTGCGTTCCAATTCGATTTTCCAATTCATAAACCTTGGTTTGAGTTGACCGAAAAACAAAAACAATTGGTTTGGAATGGTAATGACCATTTTATAGGTATTAACAAATTCTTTGAACAGCTAGAAGAGAAAAGTTATAAAATTCAGAATCGAGTGATGCTTTCGCGCTACCGCGGAAAGACCAAATGTCCAGTCTGTAATGGAAAAAGACTTCGCAAAGAAGCTAACTATGTGAAGATACAAGGGAAATCAATTTCAGACTTAATTGAATTACCTATTAAAAATTTGATTCCTTTCTTTGGGGAATTGGAATTGTCACAACATGACCAAACCATTGCAAATAGGTTGCTAAAAGAGATTACTACCCGTCTAGACTTTTTAGACAAGGTTGGATTAAGCTATTTAACGCTCAATCGAAAATCAAACACACTATCCGGTGGTGAAAGTCAACGGATAAACCTTGCGACCAGTTTGGGGAGCAGTCTTGTTGGTTCCATGTACATTTTAGATGAACCTAGTATTGGATTACATCCTAAGGATACGGAAAACCTGATTGAGGTTTTAAAATCATTACGTGATTTAGGAAATACCGTTGTGGTTGTTGAACACGATGAAGATATCATGAAAGCGGCCGACGAAATAATCGATATTGGACCTGAGGCCGGCACCTTAGGTGGTAATGTAGTGGCAACTGGCACCTTTGAAGAAATTCTTGCAAAAGACACCTTGACTGCTAATTATTTGAATGGAGCTATAGAAATTGAAGTCCCCGCAGCACGTAGAAACTCAAAAAATTATATTCAGGTCAAAGGTGCTAGAGAAAACAACCTTAAGAATATCGACGTTACTTTTCCATTGAATATGTTGACGGTGGTAACCGGTGTTTCAGGCAGTGGAAAAAGTACCTTGGTTAAAAAGCTCCTATACCCTGCTATTTTAAAGGAAGTCGGAGGCTACGGTGAAAAGGCTGGCCAATTCACCAAACTAGAGGGGAAATATTCACAAATCAAGACTGTTGAATTTGTGGATCAAAATCCAATTGGGCGATCTTCGAGGTCAAACCCTGTTACCTATATAAAGGCTTATGATGATATTCGAGCCCTTTTTGCAGGGCAGAAATTAAGCAAGTTACGGGGGTACCAAGCCAAACACTTTTCATTTAATGTTGATGGTGGTCGCTGTGACAAATGTAAAGGTGAAGGTGAAATTACCGTAGAAATGCAATTTATGGCTGACGTACATTTAGAATGTGATGCCTGTGAGGGCAAACGTTTTAAAAAGGAAGTTCTAGAAGTGCAATTTGAAGGTAAGAGCATTAATGACATCCTGAACTTAACTATTGATGATGCCATTTCGCATTTTGGCGCCTATGGACAAACAAAGATTGTTCAGAAATTAAAACCCTTACAAGATGTTGGGCTTGGCTATGTGACTTTAGGGCAAAGTTCCTCTACCCTTTCGGGTGGTGAGGCTCAACGCATAAAACTAGCATCATTCTTGGTGAAGGGAACCACTAAAGACAAAGCTTTGTTCATTTTTGACGAACCCACAACTGGACTTCACTTTCATGATATTAAAAAGCTCTTGAAGTCTTTTGACGAGTTGATTTCCAAAGGACATTCCATTGTGGTAATTGAGCACAATATTGAATTGATTAAATGTGCTGACTATATCATAGATCTTGGCCCTGAAGGCGGTGAGAATGGTGGGCACTTGCTGGCTGAAGGTACTCCTGAAGAAGTTGCGCAGAGCAAGGAGTCATTTACGGCGAAGTATTTGGTTGATAAGCTATAAATGTGAAATTTGACCAGCACAAAAGATTAAACATCGTTTTGGTAAGTATCACAGTACTGACCAATTTGTTTTGCTTTATTCCAGGGACCTATCAAATTTTAAAGGAAAATGGCGGACCAATGGGATTTGGAATAATGGTATTACCGATATCACTTATTGGAAATCTATTTTTTCTTATTGGTTTACTATCAATATTTCCAAAATTTAAAAAGTCCTACTTTCTTTTACTATTAAATTTTTATGGGTGTGTAAGTTGTTTATTCTGGCTCTGGTTCTTTTATCATTCAAGTAAATAACGACCATCTGATTAAACTCAATTTCGTTCACTTGGTTGTCAGAAGACTTTTACGCTTCAATTGCCATAGAGAACAACTATTAAAACTGGCTCTTCGTAATTTAGAAAGAAGGTTGTGACGAAGAAAACTGAATTAACATAAACCTCTATCGTTTCCTTGATTAATAATTAAAATTCTTAATATCAACTACTTAAGGATAGAAATTGATTTTTGGCACGCTGTTTGGTACTATTTGGGTGGGATGTAAATAGTTGCTCCTAAAACTAAAATTAAACAGTATGAAAAAGTTAGTACTCTTTATGGCAGCGTTGGTATTCGGCGTTTCGAGTATGGCTGCTGCAACGACGGAAGAAACTGTGTTTACACGCAATTTCAACTATGGCAACTCATTTATTTTTACGGAGAATGGAATCACTTTTGCCGTATATCCCGATGGAGAATTTGATTTTTACATAGACAATCGCGTAAATGTAGGGGTTGGTGGACGTATCGGGAATGTGGGCATCACGTTCAATTCCGGATTTAATTACAATCCATTCGTACAATATGATGATTATGGTGCCGTAATTCAAGTGGAAAATATTCCGATTTTTTACGACTTCTACGGGCGCGTTTCACAAATAGGTAGTGTCGATGTTTGGTATAGAAATGGTTTTGTAAGACGTGTCGGTGGATTGAATGTATTCTGGAATGGAGGCGTTTTCAGCCATACCACAGGGTTTATCAACATTTATAACCGTGGTTACGTTTACAGGCCTTTCCACAGGTGGTTTGCTAGACCAGCAGTGGGTTTCTGTAACGTATGGACTACTCCTTATAGGAGATGGTATACTCCAGTCAGGTATTCATGGTACAGACCCTATAGAAACAATTTCAGAAGAAGTTATGCTAGAATCGGTCAGAAATACCGATACAATGAGCACAGAAGGGCTAAGGTTTACCGAAACGATAGACGAGTAGCCGTTCGAAACGACAATAGAAGTCAATTGCGAAGAAACTCTGGGAGAAGCAGTAATGATTTGGTTAACCGAAGAAGTGCCAATCGTACATCTGATTCCAGAATAAATAGGAACGGTAACTCTGGTAGAAATGGCAACGCACGAATAGCCAGGAACGAAGGAACTCGTGTAAATCGCAATGGTGGTAGCAGTGGTGGTGGCGGTAGAGCTGTAGTAAATACTAGAAGTAATCGTAGAACCAATGATGTGGGTAGAAGTACCAACGTCACTCGCTCTAATCGAGGGAATACGGTCACCCAAAGAACTGTAACAAGGTCACCTAGAAGTACAACGGTAACAAAGCGTGAGGTAACGAGAACACCTGCTAAGCGTACCGTGACCAAAAGGTCTTCCACATACAATAAGCCAAATAATAGGGCTGTTGCAAGCAACCGTTCAAAGCAAAACAACTCTAGTGTAAAGAGGAGTACCTCTACACAGAAGAGAACGGTATCAAGAAGTACGTCTTCAACCTCGAGAAGAGGAAATGCTACACAAGCGAGAACAAGAAGTAGCAGAAGACAGTAAGATAGTTTTTAGGTTGGTTAGTTGTTTGACCCCGTGATAAGCGCCCTGCTTATTGCGGGGTTTTACTTTAAAAATGATTTTGAAATTTAGATGTTGCCGTATTTAGTTATCAATTATGAGCTTTTAACTTCCCACTTAAAAGAAGGGTCTGAGGGAGGTTTGAAAATTAAATTCTCTGTTTCAATATTTTAGAAACCAACATTGAAATATCTTCTGACACACCCATTCGATGTATGATTCCTAAATACATCAAAGTTAGAACTAGTGACTTTAGTAAAATGTTTAGGATTGGATGGAAGGGTGCATTTAATGCACTGAACAAAAATCCCAATAACAGTAGTACAAGAAATACCTTGAAGGTGGCATTCGTCAAAGGCCAGAAACCAAATTTCTGTTTTACAAAGCCCATTTTAATCAAGTTGAACAAAAAGATGGCTGAAAAACTTGCTGCAGCTGCTCCTTCTATACCCATTAATGGAATAAGCCAGAGATTGAGTATGATGGTAGTTACAGCCAATAATACACCCAAAAGCAAAATGGTCTTATAATATTTTGAATTGTAGAGAATGGAGTTCACATTACCTAATAGCGAATCAAACACTTTTGCCAATCCTATCAAGAAAACAATGTAAAAACCATTTCTATATTCCGTCGGAAGTAATTGATAAAGGTCATTTAAGTTTAAAATTATCAACAGAAAAACAAGTCCAGCTGCAATAAACAAGTTTAATGAGGTCTTTTTATAGAGGGAATGTAATTCCTCAAAATCATTCTTACTGAAAAGTTCGGCCGTTAACGGATAAGTAATTTGGTGCATCGCCCTCGAAGGAACTATTATCACCGTTGCAATGTAAACAGCAACCCCATAATAAGCGACATTTTCTATGGTCACGAACTGATTGATCATGAATTTGTCTATTTCCAATAGAATCAATGCGGCGGAACCTCCTAAAATCATTAGCAAGCTATAAATCAAGAACTCTCTAAACCTTTTTGAAAAACTGAAATTGAGATATGGCCTTCTCAGGGAAAAAGCATATAATTTTACAATTAGCGTACGTAACAAATACGTTCCAACCAAAGCTTTTAGAAAAAACTCGAGGTTAATAAATTCAAAGTAAAGTAGTACCAACAAAATGGTTGTACATAAGCGTACAAAAACCTCTTTCATGAAATTTCCGAAGGCCGACCTAAGGTGTACTTTACACCAAGCGAAAAAAACTTCAAAATAAGCCATGGCAAGGCCTACCAGAAAAATGTACCATACATAATCACCAGCAATCTTGTTTTCAGTTGCAATAAAATTTGCAATAGCATCTTGAAAGAAAAAGGTAATCAGAACGAGTGGTATCAAGGCAATTAGTGGACTTATCAGCATAAGCGTCAGAAAGGAATCTTTACGTTCTTCTGTTTGCTCACTGTAAAACTTGACCATGGTGTTATGTGCTCCAAATGCCATTACAGGCATAAGAATCGCCCCAGTTGCCAAGATAAAGGTTACCAATCCATAGTATTGGGGCTCTAAGATTTTGGTGTAAAGAAATAGGAGGTTTATTCCCCCAAGTAAAAACCCAAGATAAGTGGTAATTGTATTTTGTATGGACTGCTTTATAACTACTCCCATGAGAGTAAATTAGCGAGTTGTTTTGTTAATTCACGACGATGGTACTGTTCAATTCCCTTTGAATTACAATGTAAGGCACCATTTTCAAAGTTGTTGAACCAATGTGAAATTTGTTGTTTTAGGGCTTCTTTATCGTCAGGACGAAAATATTGGCCAGCTTCATGTTTTTCGACAAGTTTGCCACCTTCCCACTGTTCTGGACCAATTGCGAGAATAGGCCTTCTTGCTCTAAAATATTCAAATAGTTTTCCTGGAATAATACCCTGTGTTTCCACTGAATCTACTTCCAAAAGCAACAGTATTTGTGATGCAGTCTGATACTCTTGCACCTTTTCATGCGAAACATAACCAACTTCTTCAATGTAGTCATCTAGTCCATGAAATTGAATGGATTCTTTTACTCCGTCGCCCACTACCCCAACCAATTGAATTTTAAGGCTAATTTTAAGTTTTTCGTTTTCTGAAACGAGTTGTTGTAAAACTTCCCATAAAACAATAGGATTCCGGTCGGTAAGTAAGGAACCTATATGAGACAGCGCGAATTTTGCATCAAGTTTCGTACTTACACGATTTCCATCGAATCCATTAGTGATTACCTTAATAGGCCTATCAGTTATTTTCTCAAATTCTTGTTTTGTGATTTCACTTGTCACTGTTATTGCATCAGCACCATTAAGAACGGTACTTTCTAGAATCTTATGTTTTTTACTTGAAGCAGCTGAAAGTTTCAGCTGTTTGTGGTATCCAATCGAAGTCCATGGATCCCTTAAATCAGCAAGCCATTTGATGCCTAATTTTCGTTTTAATTCATGTCCTATTAAATGAACACTATGAGGTGGTCCAGTAGTAATTATTGAATCGATTTTCTCATCCAAAAGAAGCTTAGAAATAGTCTTTACCGAAGGTTTTACCCAGTATTTACGTGCATCGGGAATGAACAAATTACCTCTAACCCATAGCATTATACGTTCTAAAATCGATTGTTTTTTGTGCTTTTGAATTATACCTGAACTAATTCGCTTGGTTTTCTTTTTTGACAGAAAAGATGATAAAGCATATGGTTCAAAAATTCGCTGCTTTATAATTTGAATTCCCTCTGGAATTTCTTCAAGGAGCGAGTTATCTTGAATGGGATAAGTAGGGTTCTCAGGAATAAAAACAATTGGCTGAACACCGAATTCAGGCAAGTACTTTACAAACTTGAGCCAGCGTTGAACACCTGGGCCACCCGCAGGAGGCCAGTAATAGGTGATTATGAGCACCTTTTTCATTACTCCTCAGGTTTTCCGTTTGATTTTTTAAAAGACCAAAAAACTCCTCCCAGCAATAACAACCCAAGTAATATATTACTTGCCAAAGCGATGGTACTTCCTGTTTTTACAACCTCAGGTTCAAACTCAAATACAATTTTATGTTTTCCGGCTGGAACCGCTATCCCCCGTAAGGCATAGTTAACACGATAATGCGGAACGTTTGTTTCATCATCGATTGAAGCGGTCCACCCATGCGGATAGTGCATTTCTGAAAAAACTACAAAGCCTGGGTTTGGATTATTCGTTTCATAAACCACATAATTTGGTCTAAAGTCAACTACGTTAACAGTAGCTGTGGAATCAACCTTAAAATTTGATGGTTTCAAAGATTGAATACTCGAATTAAAAACCGCTGACCTTTTAGTGTTTAGACTATCCAACGCCTTTATTTCGATATCTGAATTATCAACAGCAATTAAGTTTTCAATGAACCACCCGGGTCCATTGGCGTCTTCGTTAAAAGCGGGGAATGATTGACCAGTTTCTTCATCTTGTTGAACAATGTATTTAACATTCAACATGTTCAAAACATCGATATTATTGCTGTACAAATGAAATTCGAACAAATCTAAAAGCTTACCTGGTTTCGCTGCATGATATCCTCCTATTGACTTATGGAAATAGGACAAACGGGCTCCATTAAGTCCTTCGCTTGGGTCAAAAACCCGAAATACCGATTCGTCTTGAAGTATTTGTTGGTCCAATGTTAAAGCCTGAAAAGGTTGTTCTACTTGGCGTGAGCGCACAAAATCATCACTATCTACATATCTTCGACCAACACCTACCAAATCAGCAATCATCAATACCCCAAGCAGGGTAAGTGCCAAGTTCTTTTTGAGTTTCTTTTGTGCATAAAGCCACAAAAGACAGATAGCAAGTAATACATAAACCAAGGTTCGTAAAGTATCACTGGTGTAAACCGCTTTTCTATCTTCTACTATTGCATTCATCAACTCTCCAAAATTTTGAGCATAATAACCATCGTTCAAACCTTCGAAAGTGAAAGTGCTTTTCAATAGCAGAAGCAGAAGACCAAGTCCAATAGCTATTCCCCCCGACCATTTTAAGGCTTTTAATTTTTCTTCCTTTTCTGTCGATTTTCTTAAGAACTTCCATAAACCGAGCATAGCAAGAACCGGAACACATAGTTCTAATATGACTTGGGCAGATGAAACGGCACGAAACTTATTGTACAATGGAAAATAGTCAATCAGAAAATTGGTTAGTGCCGGAAAGTTCTTTCCCCATGATAGAAAAAGAGAAAGGATAACTCCTGAAACTAGCCACCATTTATGTTTGGTTTTGACAATAAACAGACCTAGAATGAAAAGAAATACAACTATCGCCCCAAGATAGGCCGGTGCACCAACAAAGGGTTGTTGGCCCCAGTAAAGTGGTAGGTTTTCTGAAAAGTCTCGAGCTTGTGAGGGAGGTACTCCTTGGCTCCTCAAAAATTCGTAGGATTCGGAGTCTTGGCCTAGGTTTTCACCACCGGAACCTCCAAAGAGTCTAGGAACATAAAGGTTCAATGATTCTGATATGCCATAACTATATCGTGTAATGTACTCCTTGTCCAGTCCTTCAACATCAACTTTTTCAGTACCGTCAGGGTTTATGGTCAATTCAGACTTACCCCTTGTGCTCCAATCTGCATATTCTTTTGTTGCCATTAAACCCGTGGCGTTTGTGGCAATGCCCAAAATTACCGCGAGAATTGAAAGTCCAACAGCTATGGAAAATTCTTTGAACTTTTTTTCTCGTATAGCATAAATCAAATAAACCAGCCCTAAAACCAACACCAATAAAATGAAATAGTACGTCATTTGGTAGTGGTTCGCTGATATCTCCAATGCCATCGCAAGGGTAGTCAAAAGAAACCCTAGAACATATTTTTTTCGCAAGGTCAAAATAATACCGCCAATTACCATTGGAATATATCCTAGTGCATGGGCCTTTGCATTATGTCCAATTCCAAGAATTACGATGAGATAGGTGCTCAGTCCAAAAGCTAAACTTCCCAAAACCGCAACACGCCAATCAACTTTTAGGCAAAGCATCAGTATGTAGAACCCTATAAAATATAGAAATAAGTAATCTGCCGGTCTGGGTAAAAACCGAATGAGCCTGTCTAACTTCTTAATATAATCGTGTGGATAATTTGCCCCTAATTGGTAAGTAGGCATTCCTCCAAATGCACTATTGGTCCAATAGGATTCAACACCTGTTGTTTTTTTGAATTCATCCCGTTCTTTCGCCATGCCCTTGTATTGGGCAATATCTGATTGATAGATTGCTTTACCTTGTAAAACAGGATGGAAATAAATTAATGAGGCGATGATAAAAAATACCACCACTCCAAGGTTTCTAAGAATTTCTTTGGAAACAAATTTCATGAGCTATTCTTGAAGCCCTAAATATCAGTCAATTTCTTCAAAATCTATGTATTCGCCTACCTTTTTTGAAGATTTCTGCTTTCGTGAAGTTTTTTTGATAATTGTCGTTTCTCCCTCATTACCAGAACCCTGATTTGGGTTTTGGTAGGTATTGAACTGCTGTTGAAATCGTTCTTCAGTCTTCTTTACGGCAAAGTTTAATACTTGTGGTGCCAACCATCGCCAAAGTAATTTTAGTCCGTAGTATACGATTAGCAGTATTAATATCGTTTCTAATAAAACCATGTATTGTCGCTATTGATTCAAAATTACTTAGTTAGTCCTGCATTCGAGAAACACGTATCATAAAATAGTATTAAAAAACATGGTGAGTACAAGAAGTCTACTCGTTTTACTTTTTTTGACCCCTTTCCTTTTAATTGGTCAATATACCGAAGTAATAAATTCAAATCGCCCCGGGGTTTCGGTCAGTGCTTATGCCCTTGGTAGTAATGTGCTACAATTTGAGGTTGGCGGATTGTATGAAATTCAGAACCATTCAGAAAACAATACCGATTCAAATATCATTGGTGCCGATTTTGCACTACGGTATGGACTCTATTTCGAAACCTTGGAACTGGTTTACGAAGGAAGTTATATTTCACAAAATATTACTTTCAACAATTTTGGAGTTGAAGAAACACGAAATGATTTTAGGAGAAATCGAGCAGGACTGAAATTTCTTGTATTTGATCCATTTAAAAATCCTGATAAAAACAAACCGAATTTATATAGTTGGCGGGCGAATAATAAATTTCAGTTCAAAAATTTATTACCTGCAGTCTCTCTTTATGGTGGGGCAACCTTTAATCTGGGAGATAACCCTTTTTACCCAGAGGATGCCACCATTTCCTATCGTGGTATGATTGCTACTCAAAGTAGATTGACTCCAAAATCGACATTGATTACCAATGTAGCCTACGACAGAATTACTACTGATTTTCCAGAATGGAATTATGTAATTTCATTTCAAAGGGCATTTCGCAACCCAAAATGGAGCGTTTTTCTTGAACATCAAGGAATAATCAGTGATAGGTATTCTGATAACCTCTTCCGAACTGGTGTAGCACACCTGTTTAGCGAAAATTTTCAAATGGATCTAAATTTTGGTGGAAGTATTAAAACGACCCCGTCACGTTATTTTGGTTCTTTCGGATTGTCATACCGGCTTGATTTTCACAAAGACAAGTTAGTACCTATCAATGAACAGCGTCCTCAAGGAAAAATCAAAAAAGGCTCTATGAAAAAGAAAAAAAAGAGCAAGGGTAAAAAGAAAAAGAAAGTAGACTTCTAATAGATATCCCATTTCATTTTCCCTCCTTTACATAATACCTTACATTGTGCATTTAAAATAGCGCAATGATTACGATTAAGGAAGTTAGCGACAAATCTGGGTTAAAAAGCTTTGTAACTTTTCCATTTTCCCTATATAAAAACCATAAATACTGGGTGCCTCCAATTATCAATGACGAGTTGGAAACCTTCAATAAGGAAAAAAATCCGGCTTTCAAATCAGCAAACGCCCAGTTCTTTTTGGCCTATAAAGAATCTACCATTGTAGGTCGCATAGCTGCTATTATAAATCACATTGAAATTAATGAGCAAGGACTCAAGAAAATGAGATTCGGCTGGTTTGATTTTATTGACGACTTGGAGGTATCAAAAGTTCTTCTTGATAAGATTGTTGAAATTGGAAGGGCCAACAACTTGGAGTATATGGAAGGTCCTGTGGGTTTTTCAAACCTAGATAAGGTTGGAGTGTTGATTGAAGGTTTTGATCATATTGGTACAATGATTACCTGGTACAACCATCCTTATTACCAAAAACACTACGAAACTCATGGACTGGTAAAAGAAAAAGAATACCTCGAAAATAAATTCAAATTCTCAAATGCCAATCCCAAAACATTTGCCAAGGCCAACGAACTCATAAAAAGGCGTTATGGGCTAAAGCCTATGAATTTCAGTAAGAGTTCGGAGATAATGCCATACGCCGATAAAATGTTTGATTTATTCAATGAAAGCTATGCCAAACTCTCCTCTTTCGTTAAAATCACTGATGTTCAAAAAGCGTATTTTAAAGAAAAGTACATACGATTTATTAATCCTGAATTTATAAAGTTTGTTGTGGATAAGGATGAAAATATTGTTGCTTTCTCCATTGTGATGCCATCGTTTTCAAGAGCGCTGCAAAAAGCTAATGGCAAACTATTCCCTTTTGGCGTATTTCATCTTTTGCGAGCAAAAAAGAAAAGTAAAGACGTTATCTTTTACTTAATTGGTATTCACCCTGAGTATCAAAATAAGGGCGTTACCGCTATTATATTCAACGAATTTTACCACACCTTTAAGAAAAGAGGTGTTGAAAATTGCATTCGAACACCAGAATTGAAAGAAAATACAGCCATTCGTCAAATGTGGAAGCATTTTGACCCTGTTACCCATAAACGACGAAGAACCTATAGAAAATCCCTTTAATACGGCTTGGACGAAAAGCAACTTCAACGAATATTCAAGCAAGAAGTCGTTTCAATAACTCCTTTAACTGGTGGCGACATTGCATCGGCACAAAAAGTTAGAACAACAACTGGAGATTTCTTTGTGAAATCAGCATCATTTCCTAACGCTTTACAGTTATTTAATAAGGAAATACTTGGTCTTGAAAAATTAAGGCAAACTGGCGCGATTAACATACCTGAGGTCATTGGAATCCATAAAACAAATAAAGCTTGTAGCTTAATTCTATCCTTTATTGAGAACAGAACACCAAAAGCAATTGATATGCAAACGTTTGGTCGGGCACTGGCAAAAATGCATTTGGAATCAACGGAAGTAAAATTTGGTCTGGAAACAGAAAATTTTATTGGAAAGCTCCCCCAAGACAACACTCCCAATTCCAATTGGTCTGAATTTTATGTGTTGAACCGGATTTTACCTCAACTGAACATGGCGCAAACAAATGGTCACATATCTCCTAAACAAGTTCCATCAACAACTAAGATGGTCAATACTTGTGAACATATTTTCGGGGAGGTATCCCCTGCTCTACTGCATGGAGACTTGTGGAGTGGTAATTATCTAATTTCAACAGAAGGCAAACCATACCTCATAGACCCAGCCGTTTATTACGGACATAATGAGGTTGATTTGGCCATGAGCAAACTATTTGGTGGATTTTCTAGTGATTTTTATGGAGCCTATCATGAAATACTACCAGCCCATCAAAATCAAAAAAAGCTGGTAGAAATCTACCAGCTCTATTATTTATTGGTTCATCTAAATTTGTTTGGAACCTCCTACAGAAGACCTTGTTTACAAATTCTTGAAACCTATTTTCTATAATTACTCTCCCATTGCAGCCGCTACTGCAGCAGAAAGTCTTTTATATGTTCCGTTTTGAAGGCGCTCGCGAATTGCCGAAAATGCTTCTAAGGTTTCTGAAATATCCTCCATGGTATGCGTAGCTGTTGGAATCATTCTTAGTAATATCAAGCCTTTAGGAATAACGGGATAAACCACGATTGAACAGAAAATTCCAAAATTTTCACGCAAATCCTTTACCAAAGCCATAGCTTCAGGGATACTACCATTAAGATAAACAGGTGTTACGCAACTTGAAGTTGTTCCGATGTCAAACCCACGTTCCTTTAACCCATTTTGAAGGGCATCTACATTCTCCCATAGCTTAGCTTTTAATTCAGGCATGCTACGCAACATATCAAGGCGTTTCAAAGCACCTTTTACATAAATCATTGGTAATGATTTGGCAAACATCTGAGAACGCAGATTGTATTTTAAATAATCGATTATTTCCTTATCTGCAGCCAAAAATGCACCAATACCAGCGAGAGACTTTGCAAAAGTTGCAAAATAAACATCTATCTCATCTTGTACACCTTGCTCCTCTCCTGCTCCTGCTCCGGTTTTACCTAATGTGCCGAAACCATGGGCGTCATCGACCAATAATCGGAATTTATATTTCTTTTTAAGGGCTACAATTTCCTTTAAAATCCCTTGTTCACCGCGCATTCCAAATACACCTTCAGAGATTACCAAGATTCCGCCACCTGTTTCTTGAGCCAATTTTGTTGCTCGCTCAAGATTCTTTTCCAAACTCTCAACGTTGTTGTGGGTAAATGTAAATCGTTTGCCCATGTGCAATCTCACGCCATCAATAATACAGGCATGGCAATCAACATCGTATACAATAATATCATCTTTGGCAACTAAGGCATCTACCGCCGACATAATGCCCTGGTAACCAAAATTTAAAAGGTATGCCGATTCTTTATGAACAAATTCGGCCAATTCATTTTCAAGTTGTTCGTGGTAATCGGTATGGCCACTCATCATTCGAGCACCCATAGGATAAGCCGCACCATGCTCATAGGCAGCGTCACCATCGACTTTTTTGATTTCTGGCAAATTGGCCAACCCTAAATAGTCGTTAACACTCCAAGTAATGACCTCTTTTCCGCGAAACTTCATTCTATTTGAAATGGGTCCTTCCAACTTTGGAAACACAAAATAACCTTCAGCCTGAGAAGCCCATTTGCCCAAAGGGCCTTTGTTTTCAATAATTCTGTCAAATAAATCCCTCATCTAAATCACAATTGAATGAACTGCAAAAGTATATATTCGGCAATGCCCTTGCAATAAATTTTTTACACAAAAAAAGCACCTACTTTGAGGTGCTTTTTAGATATATAAAAACGTATTCTATTTTATGTATTCAATTTTTTTAGCTTCCACTTGGTGCTGCTCAGTTAAAAAGCCCTGGTTCTCCATCCATTCGTCACTATAAATTTTACTCATATATCGTGAACCATGATCAGGGAAAATGACAACAACATTACTTTCTTCAGTGAACTCTCCTTCAAGATTATACTGCATTGTAGCTTGCATAGCCGCACCACTGGTATAGCCAACAAACATTCCTTCAGAATGCGCGATTTTTCGAGCCATATGGGCACTATCGGCATCAGTAACCTTTAGGTAGCGATCTATCATATTAAAATCGGTTGCCGTAGGAATAAGATTTTTACCCAATCCTTCTATTCGGTATGGATATATTTCCTCCTGGTCAAATTCACCAGTTTCATGGTATTTCTTCAAAACCGAACCGTAGGCATCAACAGCTAATATTTTGATATTGGAGTTTTGCTCTTTTAAATACCTGGCCGTCCCTGAAATTGTTCCTCCTGTTCCACTACAAGCCACCAAATGGGTTATTTTACCAGCTGTTTGTTCCCAAATTTCGGGACCCGTTGACTTATAATGTGCTTCAATATTCAGTTCATTAAAATATTGATTGATATAAACCGAATTGGGTGTCTCGAGATGCAGTCTTTTGGCCACTTCATAATACGAACGAGGGTCGTCAGCACTTACATGGGCGGGACAAACGTAGACCTCTGCCCCCATTGACCGTAACATGTCAATTTTATCTGGTGACGATTTCGAACTTACGGCCAAAATACACTTATAACCTTTGACCATGCTGGTCATGGCCAAACTAAAGCCCGTATTACCCGAAGTAGTTTCAATTATTGTACTTTCTGGCTTAAGGATTCCCTTTTTTTCAGCCTCCTCAATGATATACTTAGCAATTCTATCCTTTGCTGAATGCCCGGGATTAAATGCCTCCACTTTTGCATAAAAGTTCCCGGTTAAACTCTCTGCAATGCGATTAAGTTTTATAAGGGGTGTCTGTCCTACTAAATCGAGGATGCTATCATGAGCATTGATAGTGTTCTTCATAGTAAAGTTAGGTTTGTGCCGTTGTTTTAGCACGCCGCAAAAATAGTATTTTTTAATTTGTTGGGATTTTTCCTTCCAAATCAAGCACGAACGAAAATTCCTTTGCAGTTTCCTTCAAAGCCTCAAATCTGCCTGATGCTCCACCATGACCAGCATCCATATTGGTATCTAAAAACAACTGGTTATCATCGGTTTTCATTTCTCTGAGTTTTGCGACCCACTTTGCAGGCTCCCAATATTGTACTTGCGAATCATGTAGTCCAGTAGAAACATATAAGTTGGGATATTCTTTGGCTACCACATTATCGTATGGTGAGTATGATTTAATGTAATCATAGTAAATTTTATCATTGGGATTTCCCCATTCGTCATATTCCCCTGTTGTTAACGGAATCGAATCATCGAGCATAGTTGTAACGACATCTACAAATGGTACCGCAGCGATTACACCATTGTAAAGTTCTGGAGCCATATTTACAATTGCACCCATTAATAGACCACCTGCAGAACCACCCATTGCGTATAAATGCTCAGAACTGGTATATTTTTCTTCAATTAGGTGTTTTGACACATCAATAAAATCGGTAAAAGTGTTCTTCTTATTAAGCAATTTGCCATTATCATACCACGAGCGACCTAAATATTCTCCTCCCCTAACATGTGCAATAGCATAAATAAATCCCCTATCCAACAAACTCAATCGTACTGTTGAAAAATATGAATCCATGGTAGAACCATAAGAACCATAAGCATACTGTAAAAGTGGGCTCGAACCATCTAAGGGCGTATCCTTTTTATACACGAGTGAAACTGGAACCTTTTCTCCGTCTCGGGCTTCTGCCCAAATACGTTCCGAACGATAGTCCTCCTTATCAAAACTCCCCAAGACTTCCTGTTCTTTTAGAATAGTCTTTTCCATAGTATGCATATCGAAATCAATAATGGCATATGGTGAAGTCATGGCATTATAGAAATATCGAAGCTTTGAAGTGTCAAAATCCAAATTGGTAGTAGGGCCCATCACATAAGTTTCGCTATCCACAGGTAAATAGTAATATTCAGAAGTATCCCATCGAACAATTTTTAATCTGTTCAATCCATTTTGCCTTTCTGAGAGCACATAAAACTCTTTGAATATCTCAACGTCTTCCAATAAGACATTTTCACGATGTTCAATAAACTCCACCCAAAAACCCATTTGGGTTTCTTCCACATTAGTCATCATCAATTTAAAGTTAGTGGCCTTGTCTTTGTTGGTCAATATGTAAAAATGGTCTCCATAGTGGGAAATTGAATATTCAATTCCTCTTGTTCTAGGTGAGAAAACTTTGAACTGGCCATCCGGATTGTCTGCGCTGAGTATTTGGTATTCTGAAGTCAAGGTACTCGATGAACCAATAACAATAAAACGCTTTGATTTTGTTTTGTAGACAAAAGTGGAAAATGTCTCATCGGTCTCATGATAAACCAGCTCATCTTCACTCGACAAAGCGCCCAATTTATGCTTGTATATCTTGTCAGAACGAAGCGTAACAGGATCTTTCTTGGTATAAAAAATCGTTTTGTTGTCAGAAGCCCATGTTGAGCCACCTGTTGTATTTTCGATTCTTTCAGATAAAATCTCTCCTGTTTCAAGATTTTTAAACTGAATATGATATTGCCGTCTGGAGACGGTGTCAACAGCAAACGCAGCCCATTTGTTGTCCGGGCTTATTGAAATTCCCCTTAAATTGAAAAACTCATGTCCTTCGGCCATAGCATTACAATCAAAAAGAAGTTCCGCTTTAGCCTGCAGACTATCCCTTTTTCTCTCATAAATTGGATATTCCCTTCCTTTTTCAAATCGAGTTAAGTAATAATAGCCATTTAGTTTGTAAGGTACCGAGGAGTCATCTTCCTTGATTCTACCACGCATTTCTTGGTAAAGTGATTTCTGAAAATCAACTGTATGTGCAGTCATTTTGTGGTAGTAATCATTTTCGGCATCCAAATAGTCAATAACCTCTTGGTCGTCACGCTGATTTAACCAATAGTAATCATCTACACGCACATCATTATGTATCTCCAGTTTTTTTGGCTTCTTTTTAGCAACTGGTGCTTTTAACTCCATAGTGGCATCTTTGCAAGAAACCCCAAAAATAAGGCACTAAAACAGAACGATAATCCTTATGGTTGAATTCATGCTTTTAGTGTTTTAAAGACAAAATAATATTTTTGTTATATCAAATTTGATAATAATGTTTGGAGATTTAATGGGAATGATGGGCAAACTAAAAGAAGCCCGACAAAAAGTTGAGGAAACAAAAAAAAGACTTGATTCCGTTTTTGTTGACGAATCCTCTTCAGATGGCAGGTTAAAAATAACGCTGACCGCAAATAGAGAAATAAAATCAATTTCGGTTGATGAGCAATTGCTTAGTGATAAAGAAGAATTAGAAGACTATCTAGTACTTACCTTGAACAAAGCAATTTCTAAAGCATCAAAAATTCAAGAAGACGAGCTTGGAGCGGTAGCTAAGGAAGGAATGCCCAATATACCTGGCATGGACTCGTTCTTTAAGTAAACCCTCAACGATGAGAACCTTATTTCTAGTTGTACCTTTTATAATTGTTTTTCTATTAAAAGGGGAAGAAAAAATTGTTTGGCAATCAAATCTTCAAGAGGCAATTCAATTGGCTCAGGACAATGATAAAAATATATTGATTTATTTCACTGGCAGTGATTGGTGTGCCCCTTGCATTAAGTTAAAAGAAGACCTTTTTGACACCACTGAATTTCAAGAAGTATCAGAGCGATTCATATTGCTTTATATTGATATTCCTAGAAAGAACGACGTAATTAGCCGTGAACAAAAAGAACATAATCAACAGGTTTTTAAAAAATATAATAAAACGGGTGTTTTTCCTCTTTTTTTAGTAGTATCCCCAAAAGAAAAGGTTTTAGATGAATATTCAGGTTATAGCATGAATGGTGAAATCGGATATCATATCGAATTCTTAAAAAGAAACCAATAAAAAACTCCCAATTTCTTGGGAGTTTTCATCGAGTCTGATTAGGTTGATTAGTTGTTAATCAATCTAAACTCTGTTCTTCTATTTGTTGCGTGTTCTCGTTCAGTACAAGAAACACCGTCAGCACAACGATTTTTTAGTCTTTTTTCTCCGTAACCGTTTGCCACCAATAAGCTTGAGTTAACACCCTTTGAAATTAGGTAGTCAGCTACTGCTTTAGCTCTTCTTTCTGACAAATCTTGGTTTGAAGAAGAAGTTCCTCTGGCATCAGTATGAGAAGCAATCTCCAATTTCACACCTGGGTTTTGCTCTAAAACAGGCATTAATCTAGAATCGATAATCTGCTTTGCACCAGAAGTCAAAGTTGCGCTTCCTAAATTCCAATTAATCGGCAATGCTTGATATTCTACCAAAGCACACTCAACCTCTTTCCAAGAAGTTAGACCTCCTTTTGATTTAAGAATTTCTTTCGTTACTGTTTTAGTAACTGCAGGTACCGTTTCTTCAACAGTTCTTGCAGGCTGATCAATTACAGTCTTTGTAATTGTTTCATATTCAGCTGGGATGATATCCTCTACAACCTTTGCAGCTTCCAACAAAACTCTTTTAGTGTAAGATGCACTCTTTGCAGTACCAGCAATTTTCTCTACAGAAGCGTCAGAAGCTAATACTTCAGTACTTACCGTAGTAAATTCTGCAGGATACCCCTTATAACACCAGTAACGACAATCATTTGGGTCATTAGAATCACAATCAGGAGCAGAAGCGCCCAATTCCCATTGTGCATATGCTGGCTTAATTTCAACAGTTTCAGAACTAGATTTGAAACTGGCTGGAACAATTCTTAAAGACTCAGCAGCTTCTCTTGAAACAAAAGAAACGCGCTCGGTACCCCATTTTGCAGGAATAACCCTTAGGGTCTTACTCTCATCTTTAACCAAAACACGTTCAGTAACAGTTTTATAGGTTGCAGGAACAACTTTTAAAACTTTGTAAGCAGGCTTAATTGTAACCGTAACACTCTCATTTTCGTAAACATCGGGTGTAGTACAACGCACATAACACTTACCCACTTCTGGGTTTTCTGGTAAATCTTGTGCGAACATCGTCGAAGTAGCAAGTAATGCTACTAGAAATAGTAAATTTTTCATAATATATTAATGGTTTATTTAGACTCGTATAATTGGAAACAAGAATCTGGAAAAGGTCACATTTTGTTAAATTTTTAAAAAAATTATGGTAGAAGTAGTTCATAATCAGGAAGGAAGATATAGCGTTACTATTAGTTCAACTACGGGAAATTTACTCTTTGAAAGCAAGCCATTTTCTAGTGAAAAGGAAGCCAAAGCATCGTTGTTAAAATTGAAAAAAGATGTGGTTTTCGAACGGAAAACCAATACCAACGGAAAATTCATGATAAACCTAAAAACTACCGACGGTGTGCTCATAGGTCAAAGTGAACTTTATTCCTCTGAAGCCGGAATGGAGAATGGTATTAAAAACCTACAGATGGGCATACAAATGCCATAAGACCAAGAATACAACTTAGTTTGCCCAATAATACCAAAAGGTTCTGCGTTATTTATAAACCAAATCTTTAAACATGACGAAGTACTTTTTTCTCTTGGTTTCCCTTGGTCTCTTAACTTTTTTAAATCCAAGTAGTGTAATAATTGAAGATGTTAGTTGGAACGTTGATTATAGCGTTGCCTTGGAAGAATCACAATCAAATCAAAAGAATGTTTTAGTCTATTTTACTGGAAGCGACTGGTGTGCCCCTTGTAAAAAATTAAAGCAAGATTTGTTCAGCACCAGTGAATTCAAGTCATTATCTAAAGCATACAATCTTGTTTATGTCGATATTCCGCGCAATCAAGACTTGATTACTGCGGAACAATATGAAAAGAACAAGGCTTTGATGGGAGAGCTGAACAAAAGAAAGGTTTTTCCTTTATTGGTCGTTGTCAATCCTAAGGGTGAAATAATTGATGATTATTCTGGTTACAGTATGAATGGACATGTTCAATACCACCTCGATTTTTTGGAGAAGAATAAGTAATTTTCCTAACCCAATATTCTCAATACTTCTAGAAAATTTTTGTGCATATCATCAGAATAGTCAAGATGGGTTACAATTCGAAGTTTTCCTTGACCCATACCAATTATAGAAATTTGATGCTCTTTCAAAGTATTTAAAAAAGCCTGGCTTGTCATTTTTGTTTCATCCAATTCAAAAATGATAATATTGGTCTCGATAGGCTCCACTTTTTTGATGAAGTTCAAAGTCGAAAGAACGTCACCTATTTCAATGGCTTTTTGATGATCATCTGCTAATCTGTCGATATGGTTTTCTAAAGCATAAATTCCTGCTGCAGCCAAAAACCCTGCTTGTCGCATACCACCCCCTAAAATTTTTCGAATTCTAATGGCATCATGAATATGTTTTTCCGTCCCAACCAAAACTGAACCAACGGGACATCCTAATCCTTTGCTTAAACAAACACTGATTGTATCAAATAGGGCTCCATATTGTTTTGGAGATTCCCCTTTTTTTACCATTGCATTCCATAACCTTGCACCATCTAAATGAAAAGCAAGATTTTGTTCCTCACAAACTTTTCTTATTTTTTTAAGTTCCTCAAAATCCCAACAAGCTCCTCCTCCTTTATTGGTTGTATTTTCTATACAAACTAGGCTTGTAAGCGGACTATGATAGAAATCAGGAGGATTAATAGCCGCTTCTACCTGTTCTGCTGTCATCATTCCACGATGACCATCCACTAGCCTGCACGAAACACCACTGTTGAAACTTGCTCCACCACCTTCATAATTGAAGACATGGGCATATTTATCACAAATTAGCTGCTCCCCAGGGTTGGTATGTAACTTAATAGCCGTTTGATTAACCATACTCCCACTTGGGAAGAACAGTGCTGCTTCCATACCGAACATTTCTGCAACTTTCGACTCAAGAGCATTTACGGTAGGGTCATTTTTAAAAACATCATCCCCTACTTCTGCCTCCATCATTGCTTTTAGCATTGGTGGAGTGGGCTTTGTTACCGTATCACTAATTAAATTGATTTCCATATTTAAATTTCACCAAGTTTAGTAATAATGCCATCAGCGACGATAACTGGTCCTTCATTGAGAGTAAAATTCAATCCTATTGAAAGTCTATTTTTTAAAAGATTAGGTGATGCAGTTAAAATTTTAGCATTAACCGTGTCCCCGGGAAAAACCTTATCGATACCTTCCCAAATTTGACGTGCCATAAACATTCTATCGGTAAATGGAAATTTTAAATCTGGATTGTATCCCAATTCGCATGGTGTCTTCCTTCCTCCTTCATTAGGAGTTCTGTATCGTATAGTAGCAACAAAATGCCAGTTCCTAAATTTTTCAAAATCAATCATAAAGGAGCTCTTAGTTCATGCAATCCATTCCTATGGGAGAACCATCAGGAATTTTTGGTGCCTTGGTCTTCAACTTATAGTTGGCGGGGTTTTCAAAATACTTAGTTAGCTCTACTGTATACAAATAATTCTTGCCAGTTGATTGTTTCAATATTTGTTGGAGTGATTTGAGCACTTGATTTTTAACTTGTGGATATACCTTATCAGAATCGGCAAGATGCATTAAATGTTGAAGTACTTGCCAATTCACGACCTGTTGAATTTCGTTCTTGTAACCGGTTTGTTGGTTTGCATTTATTGTATTGGTCAATAGTTCATTTAGCAAATCACCAAACCCAACCTGCCTGTTGTCAAATCCTTTTTGAATGACCAAACGATTTACACGTTCTGGATTCAATAAAAGGGAGAGTGTTACAGAAGCTGCTGTTTCAGCCACACCTAAGGGGTCAAAGGAAACACCAGTCTTACCCTTAAAAGACTCCCGAGACCTCGGAAAACCTATTGCTCGAGGCGGAAAAAGTTCCAATTGTCGTTCTGGTATCGCCAACACATCTGGACTCAACGTCTTTAAAAGCATTTTTAACGCTTCTTGTTGTTGGGCCCTTGGTACCACTTGCTTTCCTGCCTGTCCATCTCCTTTCACTTGATAATTGTAATCCTCCCCACCAATAATTTTTGCAGTAGCCTCAGTTTGGTATCGGTGAAAAAAGTAAACGGGAACAAAAACATCTTCCAATACGGAATAGGCTTCACCGGTTTTTATGTTATCAGTACTAAAGTTTTGCATGGCTACTTCCCGAACACGCAAAACATCTTCCAGTTCATTGGTGGCATTCTTACCATTATCCCATAAATGGGCTATTGGACTCGCACTACCCATTGGTCTTGCATCTTGGTCTGATAAGTATCGTAACCCATCTTTTTGGGCCTTTTCCAATATATCGTTTAAAGCCCTTTTTTCGTCCGTTCCTTTTGGAAAATCAGAATACGCATAGGCCACTGTTACTTTATCCCATTCACCAATACCAGTATCATAGGCATCCGGAAATTCTATTTTGCTTCCTCTTACTTCGAACTGCGGGTGCGGGTAATCCATTACCGAAGCACGGTTGTTGGTGCTGGCCGCAAAGTTATGTGCGAATCCAAGGGTATGACCAATTTCATGTGCCGATAATTGTCTGATTCTAGCAATAGCCATATCCAACATGGGTTTATAATTCTCATCATTGCCCCTAAAAGGTTCCTTCAATAAGGCCTGAGCAATTAAAAAATCTTGCCGTATACGTAAGCTTCCCAAGCTTACATGGCCTTTAATTATCTCACCAGTTCTTGGATCGCGAACGCTAGCTCCGTAACTCCAACCACGGGTTGAACGGTGTACCCACTGAATTACATTATATCGCACATCCATAGGGTCCGCGTCATCTGGTAATATTTTAACTTGATAGGCATCTTTGTAACCAATGGCTTCAAATGCTTGATTCCACCAACGACCACCTTCCAAAAGAGCAGAGCGCACGGGCTCTGGAGTACCATTATCCAAATAATAGACAATTGGCTCAACGGCCTCACTAACTTCAGCTTCGGGGTTCTTCTTTTTTAAACGATGACGTGGAATAAAACGCTTTAAAATTGATTCTTGTACCGGAGTGGAATAATCATAATAAGAGAACGGATAACTACCTGATCTTGGGTCATACAGTCTTTTTTCAAAATTATCATCTGGTAATTCTATCAAGGAATGGTGTTGCGATACAGTTACTAAGCTAGGGGTAGGTACTACCGATCTTATAAAGGCACCATCTGGATTTCCCTTAAATGTCAGCATCATATCAAATTCTACATTTTTAGGAAAAGCCTTTGTTCGATCAAGTGAAACAGCGCTTTTTGATTTGTCCAAAGAATAACTGCCCTGTTTTCGGCTTTTTAATCTTGCTGAAACCCCATGGGCATCACGCATTAAAAATTCCGTAAAATCGATAAGATAACTTCCATTCGATTCTTCCTCAATTTTGAATCCATGCAGAACCGACTTTGCAAAGGCCTGTTCTACAGATTGCCTTTCCAACGTATTACTAGTGATTGCCCGAAATTTTAAATTAGGTTGAATGAGCATCAGTTTGTTGCCCGCTTTTTTAAAAAAGACGACTTGTTCATTGCCCAACTGCCCTCGATCAAGGCCAATATCATTACTTCCAACTCCACTGCTCAAAGAATAGACATAAAGAAACTCATCTTCCAACTTGTCAACTTGAAGGAAAATCTTATCGTTACCAACATCGTAATAGAAGTCAAAATAACCATCAAATTTTTCAAGTCCCTTGGTCTTTTCGAAAGACTGTGCGTGAATAGCTGTAATTGCTAAAAATCCTAAAATTAGTGGTAAGAGTGCTCTCATTCGGATTGGTGTTTGATGCCTAAAAATAGAGAAATTTGATTGCGCTACCACCTTGAAATCTTATTTTAGCCCGAAATTTTAGAAATGGTTACCACAGATCAACATAAAGGTCTATTAGAACGCCTTGGTGCGTTAAGGAGGTATCTTTGACATTGATGCCAAACTCATTGAAATAGAGAACGAAGAGGAGAAAACACTTGTTCCAGGATTTTGGGATGACCCAATAGCCGCTCAGGCCCACATGAAATCTTTAAAGGCAAAACAAAAGTGGGTCAAAGACTTTGATGAAGCAAAAACACTTATCGGTGACTTGGAAGTATTACTCGAGTTTTTCGAAATGGGCGAAGTTGAAGAAACTGAACTCGCTCAAAAACACGAAAAAGCAAAAGATTTAATTGAGACTTTAGAGTTTAAAAATATGCTCTCAGATGAGGGTGATGAACTTACAGCAGTACTCCAAATTACCGCAGGTGCAGGTGGAACTGAAAGTTGTGATTGGGCTTCTATGCTCATGCGTATGTATTTGATGTGGAGTGAAAAGAACGGGTATAAGGTCAAAGAACTCAATTACCAAGAAGGTGATGTTGCCGGTATCAAAACAGTTACTTTAGAAATTGATGGAGATTATGCTTTCGGCTGGTTAAAAGGTGAAAATGGTGTTCATAGATTAGTTCGTATTTCGCCTTTTGATAGTAATGCCAAAAGACATACCTCATTCGCGTCGGTATATGTTTACCCTTTGGTCGATGATTCAATTGAAATTGAAGTAAATCCATCAGATATTGAGATAACTACAGCTCGTTCAAGTGGTGCAGGAGGTCAAAATGTGAACAAGGTTGAAACCAAAGTACAACTTGTACACAAGCCAACAGGCATACAAATTTCTTGTTCTGATTCTCGTTCGCAACACGATAATCGTGCAACGGCTATGAAAATGCTAAAATCTCAGTTATACGAAATTGAGTTGCGCAAAAAACAAGAGGCTAGGGCTGAAATTGAAGCTTCAAAGATGAAAATAGAATGGGGTTCACAGATTCGTAACTATGTGATGCACCCATACAAATTGGTAAAAGACGTCCGTACTGGTCAAGAAACTGGTAATGTTGATGCCGTAATGGATGGAGATATTAATGCATTTTTGAAGTCCTTCTTGATGATGATGGGTCAAAAAGAGGAATAGATTGGTACAGTTTCTGATTACCAATAGTATCTTTGGGCAACCAGATTTTAGGTTTTGAGAGAATCCAATGGTCTGCTATCGTTGAAGTTAAAGTGAATACCTATGAAAAATATTATACACATACTGCCTTTATTTATAGTGCTTTTTTTAACGACGGAATGTCTAGCTCAATTTGGCAATCCTTACGGTAATCCTAATATGAACCGCTTTGGTAGAGGGCGAACTGCAATACCTCAAACCCAGACACCCCAAAAGGAACCAGAACCATTGACCGCAGAGGAATATGTAGATACACAAATGCCAAGATTGGTTGAAACTTTAGAGTTAGGTCCTTTTGAGGAGGCAGTCATGCGCACTACTTTGGTCAAATATGTTCAAAAACGAATGGAGCTCCAGATTTTACAACTTGAACCTCAGAAAATGAAGGAAGAATTTGAAAAGTTGGGGAAATTGCAAAATGAAGAGTTGGAAGCAGGTCTTCCACCTGAAAAATACGAAGCCTATTTAAAATTGGTAGAGAATCCTTCCAAGGCTGAGCGCGAGTCTAAAAAATCAAAACGAAAGCGTAAGAAAAAGGAGGAAACCGAAGGTTAAGTTCAACCGATTTTATAAATCTACTTTCTACAAAAAAGTTTTATCAGCTAAATGTTGTCGGACAAACTCTAATCTGTGCCGTTCAGGGTTTTTAGAATTTAATTAACGTACATCTGGTTGAACTTTGTAATCATGAATCAGAGATTACAGAGTATCGTTCGCTTTTTTACACTTCTTTATTTTGCTTTTGTAGCAACATTCGTTTTTGCCCAAAGACCGCAAGGTGCAAACTCAAGAACGGTTAAAATAACCGGGAAGGTTATAGATAAAGATAATGGCAGGCCATTGGAATATGCCACTTTAATCTTGCAGAGTGTAAGAAATCCAGAAAATGTGACTGGTGGCATTACGGATATCGATGGAAATTTTGCAGTGGAGACCAATCCTGGAATGTACAATATCTCAGTTGAATACATTTCTTATAAAACCTTCAGACAAGAACAACAGCTCATTCGTTCCAATACCGATTTAGGAACTATTGAAATGTCTTTAGATGTTGAAAAACTAGACGAGGTTGAAGTTGTTGCAGAACGTACAACTGTTGAATTGCGACTAGATAAGAAAATATATAATGTTGGTCAAGATTTAACGGTACGTGGTGGCACTGTTAGCGACGTATTAGATAATGTACCATCAGTTTCAGTTGACGTAGAGGGCAATGTGCAACTTCGGGGCAACGATGATGTTCGAATACTTATTAATGGGAAACCTTCTGCACTCACTGGTTTAAATAGCACCGATGCCCTTCGACAATTACCAGCGGAATCTATTGAGAAAGTCGAAGTAATTACCTCACCATCAGCACGTTATGACGCTGAAGGATCTGGTGGAATCATTAATATTATATTGAGGAGGAGTAAACTGCAAGGACTGAATGGCGCGCTTACCGGAAATGTTGGCTACCCTGAGCAATATGGAATTAATGGTAACCTCAATTTCAGAACAGGAGATATAAATATTTTTACAAATGCTGGTTACAATTACAGAAATAGACCAGGTAACTCCTTTAATTCCACAAACTTTTTTGATGATAATGGATCCCCAACGAACTCATTGACCGAAGATTCAGAGCGAGAACGTTTCAGCGACCGATACAATATAAACTTTGGAGTTGAATGGTATGTGAATGAAACTTCATCCATCACCCAAACCCTATTTTTTAGAGATTCCGACCAAAACAGCGAATCAACAAATAACTTTTTTCAAGAAAATTCGGATGGTAGTACCAGTTCTGGATTCCGATTTGATCCAGAATCAGAAATTGATAAAACGTTTCAATATGCCATCAATTATGATAAACAATTCAATGGAGAATCAGACCACCGCCTGACCTTTGATTTTCAGTATGAGGAAAGTGATGAAGTAGAAGAATCATTAATAGTACAAAACGGTTTTGACAGCGAATTTGTACGAACAGCTGAAGACCAACGTCGCGTGTTTTTTCAAACGGATTATGTACAGCCCATTGGTAAATCCGGACAATTCGAAATAGGATATCGGGGTGATTTCAACAAACTGGATACCGATTACGATGTCGAATTTATCTCACCAACCGAAGAAGAACTGTTTCCCAATATAGATGATGAATTTGCGACGAATCCAAGCAATGTTTTGGATTATAAAGAAACTATCAATGCCTTTTATACACAATATGGAAGCAAGTTCGGCAAGATGTCATTCTTGGGAGGACTGCGGTATGAAACTACACGTTTGATTATTAATCAGGTTGAGACCAGTGAATTCAATCGAAATAATTTTGACGCTTGGTTTCCGACAATGAACTTAAATTATGAAATCAATGAAACGGAAAGCTGGCAATTTGGATATAATAGGAGAATTAGAAGGCCGAGGTCTTTCTTTCTGAACCCATTTCCTAGTAGAACAAGTCCTACTAATTTATTTCAAGGGAATCCAAACTTGACTCCTTCTTTCTCAAACCAAGTTGATTTGGGCTATTTGAAACGTTGGGATAAACTTACGGTAAATACCTCCATCTATTTTCAACGTGCAACGGATGTCATCACATTTATAACTGAAGATACTGGGGTGGATACTTTTTTTAATAATGAATTGACCAGTATTATCAGGAGAACACCTGTAAATCTTGCACGAAACGATAGATATGGATTGGATGCTAACTTAAATTATCGACCAACACGAAAATGGAATGCCAATCTTAATCTTAACCTCTTTAATTTAATCACTCGCGGTGATTTCAATGGACAGAACTTCGATGCTGATAACTTAAGTTGGTTTATTCGATTAAACAATAAAATAACCCTACCAGCAAATATCGATTGGCAGACACGAATCTTTTACCGAGGACCACGGGAAAATGCACAGACCAGAACCCAAGGTATATTTTCTTTGGATTTGGCTTTTAGCAAAGACTTCTTTAAAGATAAAGCCTCCTTGGCCTTTAATGTTAGCGATGTGTTCAACAGTAGAATTCGACGGTCCTTTACCCAAACACCATTTTTTGATAGCGAGAGTGAATTTCAATGGAGGGTCCGCAGTTTTAATTTAGCCTTTACGTATCGATTCAATCAGAAGAAGAAACGTGAGCGTGGTGGCGGAAGAGATTATGATGGAGAAGGAGGAGAAGAATTTGGAGGAAGTAAATAAAAAAAGGAGCTTAAAAGCTCCTTTTTGATTTATTCGTTTCTTGCAGCTCTTTTGGCTGCTTTTCTTTCTTTCCACATTTCCAATAAATTACCTCCTAACCAGTAAGGTACAACGAAGGTCAATAGAAATATCATTAACCAGAATCCAATTGTCAAAATGGTAAGGAAAGCTAAGAATCCTAAATACTGGTCAAACTGAACTAAATTTTCGTGCATTGGAAATTGTTTTGTACAAAGATATAGCTTGAAATTGTTATGTTACAAATCCTTTAATAAAAATCTTTAATCCTATCTCATAAATTACCTTTGCAATCTAAATTGCTCTTACATGAATTTTAGAATAGAAAAAGATACAATGGGTGAGGTTAAGGTGCCTGCCGATAAATATTGGGGAGCCCAGACAGAACGCTCTCGAAATAATTTCAAAATCGGAACACCTGCTTCTATGCCATTAGAGGTTGTTTACGGTTTTGCATATCTAAAAAAAGCTGCTGCACATACCAATTGTGAATTAGGGGTTCTTTCATCTGAAAAGCGTGATTTGATTTCAAAAGTTTGCGATGAGATTCTGGAAGGTAAACATGATGACCAATTTCCACTGGTAATTTGGCAGACAGGTTCTGGAACCCAAAGCAATATGAACGTCAATGAAGTTATTGCTAATAGAGCTCATGAAATAGTAGGTAAAAAAATAGGTGAAGGCGAGAAAACCATACAACCCAACGACGATGTCAACAAATCGCAATCATCAAACGATACTTTTCCTACGGGAATGCACATAGCTGCCTATAAAAAAATTGTTGAAGTGACGATTCCCGGTGTGGAACAACTGAGAAACACACTTCATAAAAAGGCGAACGAATTTAAAGAAGTAGTCAAAATTGGTCGCACCCATTTAATGGATGCCACTCCCCTAACCCTTGGTCAAGAATTTTCGGGTTATGTTTCCCAATTGGACCATGGATTGCAAGCCTTAAAAAATACACTTCCGCATTTAGCTGAATTAGCACTTGGCGGAACAGCCGTTGGGACCGGCTTGAATACGCCAAAAGGTTATGATGTTTTAGTGGCCAAATACATTGCTGAGTTTACCGGACTCCCTTTTGTAACGGCGGAAAACAAGTTTGAAGCACTTGCTGCCCATGATGCCATTGTTGAAAGTCACGGTGCCCTAAAACAACTAGCAGTGTCTTTAAATAAAATTGCCAATGACATTCGTATGATGGCCTCTGGTCCTCGCTCAGGTATTGGTGAAATCATTATTCCCGCAAATGAACCAGGTAGTTCCATTATGCCAGGTAAAGTGAACCCCACCCAATGTGAGGCCTTGACCATGGTTTGCGCCCAAGTAATGGGTAATGATGTTGCACTATCCATAGGTGGAACACAGGGTCACTATGAGCTGAATGTCTTTAAACCAATGATGGCGGCTAACATTCTTCAATCCGCACAATTACTTGGTGATGCCAGTGTTAGTTTTGAGGTTAATTGTGCCGTTGGCATAGAACCAAATCACGACACAATCAAAAAGCTTTTGAATAATTCTTTGATGTTGGTCACCGCATTAAATACAAAAATTGGCTATTATAAAGCTGCAGAGATTGCGAACACAGCTCATAAGAACGGAACAACCCTGCGTGAAGAAGCCATTAATTTGGGGTACGTCACGGCAGAAGAATATGATGAGTGGGTTAAACCAGAAGATATGGTTGGAAGTCTGAAATAAGATAAAAGTTCTTAACTAATAATAGAAAAGGGCGCACTATAAAAGTGCGCCCTTTTCAATTTGAGGCAAGTGTCTAGTTTTTGCTTTATTTCAAAGCAAACTTAGAGGTTCCCAATAATTTTAATCCGTCGTCGTAAACATTTACCATGTAGTTTCCGGCGCCAAAATCAACGCTAGGTTTATTAACATAGTCACAAACATCCAAAGCAGTATTTTCAAAATAGAAATTAGTCTCTTTGGTGTAGGTTATCGAAGCACCATCTTCGTTAGAAGTCGTTAAGCTTTCGCCTAAAACATTACCTTGTGGATCTAATACTTCAATAAAGAATTTTCTATCTCCAGCTTGGGCAATTGAATTTGGAGCTACTGTAAAACAAACTTTGATTTTGTCGGTCGCACGAGCTCTTGAAGTTGAAACCAATTTACCACTGTTGCGCTCCTTTACAGCATCAACACTTTGTTGTGTTAAGTTCAAAGCAGAACCTCTTTCAACAGCGTCAGCCAATTGTGTGTTTTGCACTACAAGCGAATCGTTAAAAACAGTCTGCTTTTCAAGTTCAGCATACGTACTGTCTCGCTCCATTGCCAAAAGTGTATTTGATTGTGAAAGGGAATCCACTTTTTTCAATAATTCCTCTCTTTCAGCTTTTAGCTGGCTCACTTGTCTGCGGTATCTAGAAAGTGATGCAATGTCAGCTTTCATAGTGCTTACAGAATCGATGTACTTTGCAATATTGTCACGTGCTGCTACCAACTCTTCGTTTGTTGCGTTACTTTCCAAAATAGCTTTATCGTATTCCGATTTAAGACTATTCAAATCTTCAACAACCAAATCTTTTTCTTGCTTTAATGCAGCCGTGGTTTTCTTTTTGTCTTGGTACAAGCTAACCGTATAAATTATCGTACCTAAAAGGATAACACCAAGAAGGCCTGCTATCACCTTTAAACCATTGTTACTTTTTGTCTCTGTCATAATATTAGTTTTAATGCAAACGCCTTCATGGGGGCATTTGATGGATATACGGATGGTTTTTTGATTTGGATGTTTTTCAAAAGATTTTGGTTGGACATTTAAGTCATTTAAATATTTACACCTGGAATTAGCTGCCAATATTCGTGTTATTCAAACACTATTACCAAAAGCAAAACGTTGTATTCTATGTCCCAAACATATTGTTATATGAAAAATGCCTACTTCATCCTTTTGTTTATGGTATCGCTGGTGTTGAAAGCCCAAAGTGAAGATTCCAGTTGTCAATTATTATATTCCAATGTAACTAACGCATTATCGCATACAAAAAAGGCGGTTGATGTTACAGGTTTTGATCACCAAGTCTATTTTGCCAAACGCGCCCTTTCCATTTTTGAAGACTCCAAAAAACATATTGAATTATGTCAGTGCAGTGCGGTAGAGGATAAATCGTTCGAAATATCAAAAAACTTAAAAAAGGCAGTTGACCCTATTGATTGGTATGCGGGAAGGTTTTATTCCAAGAAGGCCCTTGAAGAAATAGATGGCTTAATTACACTCTTAGACTATTGTAGCACTTCGTCTTATGTTGAACCCATAATGGCTTCAAACAATGATGAGCAAAAAGATGCTGGAGAGGATATAGAATCCGCCCATTTACAGTATAACTCGTATTTGGAAGATTTAAATTCTTCTATTGAAAAACTACTATTTCAATTAGAAAAAGATTTCACCACAGGTCAAGAAGGTGATGTAATTCAACGAAAGTTTTACAGCGAGCGAACAAAAAAGCTGCTACAGTCAGCAATTTTACAAATTGAAGAGTCTAACGAATAAGCTTTTTATATTTAATTCGCTTAGGCATAATATCAGCTCCTAAACGTTTCTTTTTGTTTTCCTCGTAATCGGAGAAAGACCCTTCAAAAAAGTATACCTGGGAATCGCCTTCAAAGGCCAAAATATGTGTACATATCCTATCAAGAAACCAACGGTCGTGAGATATGATTACTGCACAGCCAGCAAAATTTTCAAGACCCTCTTCCAGCGCACGTAAGGTATTGACATCAAGGTCATTGGTCGGTTCATCAAGAAGAAGGACATTGCCCTCTTCTTTTAAGGTCATTGCTAAATGGAGTCTATTGCGTTCACCTCCAGATAGCATATTTACTTTCTTATTTTGCTCACTCCCTGAAAAATTAAAACGACTTAAATAAGCCCTAGAGTTAACTTGTTTACCTCCCATCATAACCAATTCTTGACCATCGCTAAAGTTTTCCCAAATTGATTTTTCAGGATTTATATTTGAATGTGATTGATCAACGTAGGCTAGTTTCGCAGTGTCACCCACAACAAACTCTCCCTTATCGGGAGTTTCTTCTCCCATAATCATTCTGAATATGGTCGTTTTTCCTGCTCCATTCGGTCCAATAATACCAACGATACCCGCTTGTGGTAGATTAAAATTCAAATCTTCGTAAAGTAATTTGTTGTCGTATGCCTTACTGACACCTTTGGCTTCAATAACGTTAGTTCCCAATCTTGGTCCATTTGGAATGAAAATCTCCAGCTTCTCTTCTAATTCCTTCAAGTCTTGATTGGCAAGTTTGTCATAGTTCTTTAGACGCGCTTTTTGTTTGGCTTGTCGCCCCTTTACTCCTTGCCTAACCCATTCCAATTCCCTTTCGAGCGTTTTTTGCCTCTTCGAAGCTTGCTTGCTCTCTTGGGCCAATCTTTTTGCTTTTTGGTCTAACCAACTTGAGTAGTTGCCCTTCCAAGGAATTCCTTCTCCACGATCCAATTCTAAAATCCAGCCCGCTACGTTATCCAAAAAATAACGATCATGGGTTACAGCAATAACAGTTCCCTTGTATTGGGCCAAATGATGTTCCAACCAGTGAACCGATTCCGCATCCAAATGGTTTGTTGGTTCGTCCAGCAATAATATTTCTGGCTCTTGTAACAATAATCGACATAATGCTACCCTCCTTTTTTCTCCACCAGATAAGACTTCAATTTTTTTATCGGCATCCGGAGTGCGCAAAGCATCCATGGCAATTTCCAACTTGGTATCCAACTCCCAAGCATTACTAGCATCTATCTGATCTTGTAGTTTGGCCTGCTTGTCCATAAGTTGCTGCATTTTATCAGCGTCCTCATAAACCTCAGGTAGCCCGAACATGTCATTTATTTTATTGTATTCATCTAAAACTGCAACTGTCTCTGCAACTCCTTCTTTTACGATTTCCAACACGGTTTTGTTAGGGTCTAATTCTGGCTCTTGTTCCAAATAACCAACATTGAAGCCCGGAGAAAATACCACGTCACCCTGATAATTTTTGTCGACACCAGCTATAATCTTTAACAGTGTCGATTTACCTGAACCATTAAGACCTAGGATACCAATCTTGGCGCCATAAAAAAAGCTGAGATAAATATTCTTTAATACTGGGGTATTGGCATTTTTATAGGTCTTTGTGACCCCTGACATTGAAAATATTACCTTTTTATCGTGAGACATAGTTGGTTCATTTATTAAAGGGGGTTAAAAAATTGTTTAAGATAATTGAGGATAAGGTTTGTTTAAACTCGACCTTTCAATGCGTTAAATACCCAGGCAACCGCAAAAAAACCCACGCCTACCGCTCCAAAACCATATCCAGCGACCTCATCATATTTAAATGCACCCAGTGCAATCATTCCAACACCTACGATTATCATAATTATTGTAGCGTAAGCCAAGACCGTATTTTTATTCATTGCCATAATCTAAATCCTTGTAAGTTTTCAAATATCGCAAAAAATGCGATTAGTATGCTGGAGGTACAAATGGATTCATTCAAATGGAAACTTTATACTGGTCAAGTTTCTTATTTCATCCAATAAAGAAATTAGGTTTTTACTATCATTCAAGCTCCACAATTCGCTTTCAAGTTTTCCGACTTTTAGGCATTTATGTACTTCTTCAATTTCATGTGTATAACCATTACCCCATTTGGGCAATTCAATTTTTATTTGTTCTCCATCTATCTCTGAGGTATAACCATTTGCTTCATGCCATCTTGAATCCAAATAAAAATTGCCCCTTTCACCGGCAATTTCAGCAGACATTCTTGAATTATTAGTAAATCCACTGTAAAGTATTGCATGGGCATTTTCATATTCAAAAAGCATGGCAACTTGACTTTCTAAGCCATTTTTGAGAACTGTTGCGTTTGCAGAAATCTTTTTGGGCATGCCCAATATCAAATATGAAAGAAAAACAGGATAGATACCGATATCTAGAAGGGAGCCTCCGGCCAAAGAAGGATTTAACAATCTTGATTCCTGATCCCTGTCCATCGCAAAGAATGCAAAATCTGCATTTAGGTATCGTATGTTGCCCAACAATTCATTATCCAGTTTCCCCTTAATGTCAATAATCGTTGGATGAAATCTAGACCATAAGGCCTCCATTAAAAAAACACCGTTTTCTTTTGCGCATCTGACCATCTCAACCACTTCATTTTTGTTCACACCCATAGGTTTTTCACAAAGTATATGCTTACCGTGTTTCATGGCCTGTATGGCCAACTCTTTATGAAAAACATGAGGAGTAGCAATGTAGAGAACATCAACGCTTTTTGATTTAAACAATTCTTCATAGGAATCAAAAACAGTATTAACTCCAAATTCAGATGCAAAAGCCTGGGCCCTTTCTTTATTTCGTGAAGCAACTCCTTCAATAACAGCATGCTCCACCAAGTTCAAATCACTGGCGAATTTAGCGGCAATTTTTCCAGGACCCACAATGCCCCATTTTATATGTTCCATATGGCTAAAAGTAATCATTTATACTGCTTATCTTTATCCAAATAGGAAGATTAAAAGAGGCAATGGATATAAACTTCAACAAGAACGAAGACCATAATAAATTACTGCTTTCAGATATGAGAAGGCGTTTGGCGCAAGTTAAAATGGGAGGTGGTAAAAAGAGAATCGAAAAACACCATGCCAAAGGTAAACTAACGGCAAGGGAACGCATAGAATATCTTCTTGACGATGATGAAAAAGCCATAGAGATTGGTGCATTTGCCGGAGAAGGAATGTATGAAGAACATGGAGGCTGTCCTTCTGGTGGTGTAGTTGTAAAAATTGGTCATGTTCAAGGAAAGCAATGTGTTGTTGTGGCCAATGATGCCACTGTAAAAGCTGGGGCTTGGTTTCCAATAACCGGTAAAAAGAACTTACGTGCACAAGAAATCTCAATCGAAAATAGACTGCCTATTATTTATTTGGTGGACAGTGCAGGAGTTTATCTACCCATGCAGGACGAAATCTTTCCGGATAAGGAACATTTTGGCCGGATCTTCAGAAACAATGCCGTAATGAGTAGTATGGGCATAACCCAAATATCGGCTGTAATGGGTAGTTGTGTTGCAGGCGGAGCGTATTTGCCTATTATGAGTGATGAAGCTTTAATTGTTGACAAAACAGGAAGTATTTTCCTTGCAGGAAGTTATCTTGTTAAAGCAGCCATTGGTGAAAGTATAGATAATGAAACCCTCGGCGGAGCAACAACGCATTGCGAAATAAGTGGTGTTACGGATTATAAAGCAAAAGATGACAAGGACGCTTTAGATACCATTAAAAACATAATGGGTAAAATAGGTGATTTTGAGAAAGCTGGATTCAGTAAGATTGATGCTAAAGAACCTGCAAAAAGTGCGGAAGACCTCTTTGGAATTTTGCCCAAATCTAGAAGTGATCAATATGATATGCTTGAAATAATTGAACGACTTGTTGATGATTCAAAGTTCGAGCAGTACAAAGAGGGTTATGGAAAAACCTTACTTACTGGCTATGCCAGGATTGATGGTTGGGCAGTTGGAATCGTGGCCAATCAACGAAAAGTAGTTAAAAGTGGTAAAGGGGAAATGCAGTTCGGCGGGGTAATTTATTCGGATTCTGCTGACAAGGCAACTCGGTTCATTGCGAATTGCAACCAGAAAAAAATTCCGTTGGTGTTTCTACAAGATGTTACTGGTTTTATGGTCGGTAGCAAAAGTGAACATGGTGGTATCATAAAAGATGGGGCTAAAATGGTCAACGCTGTCAGCAATTCTGTTGTGCCGAAATTCACAGTGGTCATTGGCAACAGCTATGGGGCTGGTAATTATGCCATGTGCGGTAAAGCTTACGATCCCAGATTAATTTGTGCCTGGCCAAGTGCGGAATTGGCCGTAATGAGTGGAAATTCCGCCGCTAAGGTTCTTCTACAAATTGAGAAAGCAGCACTTGAGAAAAAGGGAGAGGCCTTTGACGAAGAAAAGGAAAAAGCTCTTTTCGAAAAAATAAAATCCCGCTACGACCAACAAGTATCCCCGTATTATGCAGCAGCGCGAATTTGGACCGATGCAATTATTAATCCAATACATACCAGAAACTGGATTTCAATGGGCATAGAAGCGGCAAACCACGCTCCAATAAAGAAATCCTTTAACTTAGGTGTATTACAAGTATAACCCTTAAAGTGGCGTAAGCTTAACGTTCAAGGTCGGTTTTGTATTGATTTTATAGCGCACTGGTTCATAGCCTTTTTTGGTAAAACTGATTAAATCATTTTTATTGGCTGCAATACTAAAACGACCCCGTTTATCTGTTAAGGTGGATTGTTTGGTTCTATGATTGAAAATCTTAACTCCCGCAATCATCTTTCCTTTTACGATTGCAAATCCAGTTACAAAACGCTTTTTGGCTATCGTCTTTTCTTTTTTCCTTTTAAACCTTTCGAATTCTCGCTCATCTACTAAAAGGGAAGATTCTACCGTATATGCCATATTTAAATCGGTAATACGCTCCCATTTTCCTTGACTGGCATATTTTCTATATGAACCATGACCATCATTACTAACAGTGGTCCAGCCTTGCCTCTCTAATTGCATTCGTTCTTTTGAAATATCCTTAACCGCCGCCAAAACCAAACCAACTTCTTCATCACCATAGACTTTTAGTAGTTCCAGCGATATGATAAAATCATTGTCCACATAAACATCATATGGTTTTAAATCAACGGAAACCATTCTCTCGTTTTTACCGAGTGTGTATAAGATGTTCTGTCCGGATTTGTTCAAATTTGTTTTTGGTCTAGACAAGCTACCATCATCATCATAAATATTAACTCTCAATAAAAGACTGTCAGATGGATTATGCCAAACCTCAAAAACAAAATTATCTAGACGTCGCAAACCTGAACGTACGACAACTTTAGTCCCTAATTCACCTCCGAGTGCAATATTATCTTTCCAATATCCATAGACTTCCTCCCCTCTATTGGAGTATCCGACTGTTTCAGGCATCATATAATTTGCTTTATCTGAAACTACTACCCCCTCTAATTGCAGGTTGGTAGGTGTCATTTTAATCACTGGATATTCATTGTAAACCAATTCTACCTCACTGACTGCAATGGTAATGGTCTGGTAGCCTAAAGAAGAAAAGATAATGTTGTCTGATGGTAATAACCTGCTATTGTTTAGAGGTAAATGAAAAATACCCTCTTCATCACTAACAGTACCAATTTCCTTTTCGAAAACACCAATATTAACATAGGGGATCGGCACTCCACTCTGGGAATCCACTATTCTCCCTTTATAGTCTTGCTGCCCAAATATTTGGGCAGCAATAAACAAGACTATATATGTTAAATTCTTCACTCGATTATCTCAAGACCAGTTTCGAAGCAGACTTGAGTTTAAAAAGCTCTTGGTTAACGTTTTTAAGTGTTAATTTAAAAACCTGAACCTCTTTTCGCTGAGTACGTGAGCCATAATCGTAGTATATAGTTGCCTTGAGATACGTTGGAGTTAAACTCTTATTACCTTGATAATTTATATTCACCTGCCAAGTACCGGGTAATGAACCGTCTACTAAATATTCTTTAACATTATATCCAAAGTCCTTTTCCCGCTCAATCACTTCAGGACTATCGAACATATTATGCTTGAACTTGTAATATTGATTTTCTGGGTTTACGAATTGTAAATCGAATTCGGCTTCACCATCATTCCATTCAAAAACCAATCTTGTACCATTGAAGTCCTCATCAGCTATGAAGAGCTTTTTTGCTTTTCCGGCTTGGAGTACTTCATTTTTTTCTAAGGCCAAAAGATTATTGAATTCACGTGAAATCATAGGTCCAAAACCAATAGTGTCTTGTTCTAAAAATCCCTCATCAATCAAATACTCATATCTAGCATACATTGATGCCGCCTGTTTAGGCTCCCTTAAATTTCGATAACTATTAGCCATATCCATATAGCTCTGAACATAATTTGGCCGGAGAATAAAGACTTCTTTATAAACTTCATTCGCTTTCTCAAATCGTTGCTGGGACTCATAAGTATAGGCAAGTGCCTTCATCAACACTGGATTGCTTTTATATTGTTGGAAATGATTTTCGATAATGGAATCGGCGTAATCCTCTTCATTCAGGTCGTTCACAAAATGGGTATATGCATCCAATAGGAAATAAGGGGAATTTGAATACATTTTTAGGTGCTTCGCAAATAAGGCCTTTGACTCCTCAACCGATTGACTTTTCATAAATTCCTTTAGATACGTTGGAGCATTTTGCGCAACCTCTTCAGGGCTCAGCTCCAAACCATCTGCATAGTTGTTTTTTAATCTTGCCCTGTCAACGAACTCATTATTTAGAGGGCTTCCACCAATTGTATTTATAACAATTACGCCACCCGCACCCAGTGAACCATACGAAGCTGTTGTGGCAAAGTTGTTTAATACGGCTATCCTTTTGATTTGATTTACATCGAGCCAAATAGGAACATCCCTGAAAATTTGTCCATCAACATCAAATACGGCAGGTAATGCACTTTCTATACTATTACCGGGCCGAATCCTAACCTGTCCTCCAATCTGTAACCTTTGGTCCCCAATCGCTCCGATATTAGGAGTTTGTGCACCTGTTGTACATGATCCAGTCACCTGAACTCCAGGAAATCGATTACGGAGTAAGTCCAAAATGCAAAGAGATACCGGATTTATTTCTTCTTCAGACAACAATCTCACATTACCCGCTGCCCTATCAGCATCTAAAAAACCCCATGCCGTTCTAATGATGTTTTTATTTATCGAATAATCTTCTTCCATATCACGCTGTGAACGACGTTTGCTTGCCGCCACGGTAACCTCATCGAGCTCGGTTACATCTGGTACCATTACTGGATTCAGCACCCTAGTCACATCTTCAATTTTGATTCGGATAGTGCGAAGGCCTGTATACGAATACTGCAATTTATCACCAACGGAAACCTCAATTTCATAAGACCCGTCTTGTCGGGTAGTTGTGGCATTGTCACCATCAACTATTGAAATGTTTACGTTTTCAATAGGGTTTTTTCCGTCGGTAACCTTGCCGATCACTTTTTTGACTCCATCGGCCTGCCCCGTAAGCATAAATGGCAGTGCCAAAAGGAGTGTTAGAAATACTTTTTTCATAGCAATAATTTTTTCTTTTTAAAATACTGAAGAAAAACTCAAAAACTTAAAGCCTAAAGAAAAATTTAACAACTTAACTAGTTGCTTTTATGGGGCTTAACTCTTGGTATTAGTAAGAATTCTGTTTGTCGCCCATTTACATAACGAAACCCATTTTCACCATAAAATCCTGCCTCTTCCAACATTATTCTAATATCTCGCTTCCACTCCGGAATCGTTACTGTTGTATTTAATTCAATTGCATAAACGGTATCGTAATTGAGCGGATAATTTTCACCGTCATCCTTTTGCACACCACCTTGGGCATCCCACATGCCGATAGTGGTACCAGCGGAATGTCCGTAAAGCCCTAATGGATGGGTATAAATAGCCGGTCGAAGACCTACTGCTTTAGCATCAGCGAGCGATTTAGCCAAAATTTCGTTACCGGTTCGCCCTTTAATCATATTCTTCGTTAAAAAATCTTGAACCCTATTCCCCTCTTTAAACGCTTTTTGTAAAAAGTCAGGTGCTTGAGTCTCCTGAGGTTTTAAAACATATGCCAGTTCTTGACAGTCTGTATTCAGTCGTAAATAAGTTATGCCCATGTCACAATGCAATAGGTCTCCTGGGAGAATTACCATATCATCTGGCCGACCTGAAAATGAATACAAATGACCCTGTAGGTCTTCACTGGTTCTCTGTACGTCAACAGTTGGGTGAAACCATGTTTCTAGGCCTAAATCCGTAATTTTTTGTCGCATCCACCACTCTACTTCACCTGTCTTGGTAATCCCTGGCGTTATAACCTTTTCAGAAAATGCCTCGGCAATAATATCATGGGTGATGTTGACCAATTGATTGTAAATGACCATTTCACGTTCAGTACGGGTTTCAATCCAACGCACAGCTAATTGTTCTGCAGATACCACCTTACTATGATATTTCTTCGGAAGATTTTGTAGGAACTCCTCATGATCTGTTTTGACCAAACCATCTGCGATATTGAAATCTTTTGAAAAATTTAATCCAATCTTTTTAGGATTTCGTTCTTCTATCAATTGAACAAGCCTTTTCCATTGATTGGGTTCTTTCTCTTTATCCCATGCTGATTCAATATTTTCGCCAACATTGTATCGTGCAACAGCGAGTTTATGAATGGTGTCTTTTGCTTGGTCGCGAAAAAAGACCAAAATAGTTCTCCTGCGAGCATTCAACCATGTGGCTGGTAACATGGTTTTCAATACGGGATCTTCATTGTATTCTCGTGATATCAATATCCACATATCAATATCTGTCTCATCCATTAAACCTGGAAGCAAATTATTGAATCGATCAGCCAAAATTTCATCAATAACTCTCGCTCTTTCAATTTCAGGAAGAATCTGCTGCGCGAACGTAACATGAAAGAGAATCGACAAGACTACAAAAAGAAGATGTTTCATATAACCCGAATTTTATTTCAAAGTACAAAATTCGGGTTAGTTAGTTCTACTGAATATTACTAGCATTTGCATAGTAGTTGACTGCTGCTACAGATGGGGCGATTTTTATGGATTCGACATCCTCAGGATTCAATGCATTCAGAACAGAAGCATCGTACCGAATACCATCAAGGATAACCGTAGTAATCTCCTGACCACGTATTCTGAGAGAAGGTTTTTTTAAAAGTGGGCTCTTATTGTCTAACTGTAAAGAAGCTACACTGGACTGCAATGCGTTGAAAATGTCTTGTTGTAATGTCCAATTCTGATTTTGGATACAATACTCTTTAAATGGAAGGACATTTACGCTGCATTTTGGGACAACACTTTTTTTACGGCTTTGAAGATTTGTTTCAATAAGTACAACTCCGTTTTGTCCTCGAATACCACAAAAACTTTTAGATGGTACTTTAAGGAACTGTGTTGAAACAATATCATCCGGTGAGATTTTTTGGATTTCTTTACTTGACATCACTAATCCGTCAACTACATATAGCGGTTCTGTGTTTTCATTAAAACTACTACCACAACGTATGACAACCTTCGATTTATTTTGGGCTGGATTTACATTTTGAGCATTCATAGTTACTAAACCCAAAAACAGGGCTAAAAATGTACTTATCGTTTTCATGTCAGAAATTGTTTATGATTTAAACAAACCTACATGAAGGGTGGCGTCTTAAAAATCGAGAATTAGGGAAGCACCTCTTTTATTGAGTAAAGTTTCCATTACAATAATTCCAGTGTTTTCGTCCGGTTGATTTTTCCACTCCCGGTCTCTTTAAAATACGGGATAAAATGAATGGATTTCGGTAGCTCAAAACGCTTTAAGCTAGGCAAGGTTGATAATGCTTCTTTTAATTTCGGCACTTCTTGGCCTTCTACTACAAGAATGAGCTTTTCTCCTAATGTATGATCTGGTACTCCTGAAACAAAGAAACGCCCTTTGATTTCTGAAGAGAGTTTCTTTTCAATTACCTCAGGAATAAGTTTTACCCCACCGGAGTTAATTATGTTGTCAAATCTGCCCAACCATTTGAAACTAGACTCAGAGTCGACTGTTACGAGGTCATTGGTTACAACTTCTGTTTTCGAAATTATTGGAGCGTTTATGACCAGACAACCCCGGTCATCAATCGAAACAGAAACACCTGGTAAAACTTTGAAGAATTCATCATTTAATCTTTTTGCGGCAATGTGGGTAATGGTCTCAGTCATTCCATAGGTTTCGAAAAACTTGGTTTCAAGATTACCGAGCTTGTTTTTAAGAGAATTTGAAATTGGTGCCCCACCAATAATGAGCTTGTTCAATCGATGAAGATTTTCGATTGAGTTTTCTACTTGCAAGGGAACCATTGCACAAAAATCATAATCGCTTTTATTTTCTTGCAAAGGACTAGAGCTTGGAGATACAAAATCGAGATGTAATCCTAATACCATGGCCCGAACCAACATCATTTTGCCGGCTATAAATTCAGCAGGAAGGCAAAGTAAGGCAGTGTCACCCGCATTCAAATTGAAAAACGATCCGGTAGCTAAGGCAGAGTTTACCATGAATCTTTTCTCAATGCGAATTGTTTTTGGCTTACCTGTTGAACCTGAGGTTTGAACTTCTACAAAGTCATTCTTTGAAAACCAATCACATATAAAATCACCAATGGCTTTTTCAAAGGGTTCCCCCTCCTTTATAAAACTTATGGCAACTTCTACTAAGTCTTCTTCTGTAAATTGACTCCTATTAAGCTTGAAGTTCGGGTGCATCTGCATCTTCCAAAGCTAGAAATTCTTCTTTGGATTGAACCCTTCCGAATAGTTTTTCATTCCAACCGCTCCATTTATAAATTCGGGCAAATATGTAGAGTAGTATAGGAAATACGATTAATACTGGAAATAAAATTTCTGAAAGAACGGCAGCGCCCGGCTCAGCTGTACTTCTAAAAATTGAGTCTGCTTGTAATGCCCCCCAATCAGAAGTAACTATCAACAATCCAATCAAGTTGTTTGCTGCATGAAAGCCCAAGGCAAGTTCAAGCCCTTCATCCATCAAAGTAATTATCCCGAGAAAGAAACCTGTTCCGATGTAATAGATAAGTGCTATATATCCTATTTTTCCAATTTCTGGATTTCCGATATGCATCAAACCAAAAAGAGTTGAAGTAATTACCAGTGGCACCCATCTATTCTTAGCCAAAATACCTAGACCTTGCATCATATGACCTCTAAACAGGTATTCTTCAAAACTGGTTTGTAATGGTACGAGTAAAATGGCAATAACCAATAAAACCAAAAACTTGTTCAGATTGAAATTCCAAATATAATCTTCAGGTGATACTGCTAATATATCCACTAGGGCAAATGTGGCAGTAAGTCCTCCCCAAATAAAAAATGCGGTTAAAACTCTTTTCCAATCTATTCTTTTTCTTGAAGTAGTTAATGAAGTTATTGACTGCGGATGAATCAATTTTGTCCAACCCAAGACCACAAATAACCCAATGGCAAGAAAACCAAGATTCATGGCTAGAACTACATTTACCCCCAATTGTTCAATCATCTGGTTCATCATTACATCAACCGGAACGTCTGAAGCCAATACAGCGAGAAAATTCAAAACCATAAAACCTAAAAAGCCAACTGGGATAATAAAGTATTTCCACATTCCCAAATCTCCGCGATACCCCTGCTCTATATACATAAATCTTCAATTAAATTCGGCTGCCAAGATAGGTCATTTCTATAAATAAGCTGTCCTTCAGCAACTTGTAGCGGCGAATCAAAGTTGTTTGTAAATAAACTACCTGTTCCCAAACCTTGTGGCATACTACTTTTTAGGGTGTAAGTCCATTGCGCAATGGCATTCAAACCAACATTACTTTCCAAAGCACTGGTTACCCACCATCCAATTTTCAATTCTTCAGCAATCTCAATCCACTCTTCTGCCCCTCTAAATCCACCAATAAGGCTAGGCTTTAGGATGATGTATTGCGGATTTACGAATTCCAATAATTTTTGCTTTTCGGTTTTCTCAAAGACACCTATTAATTCTTCATCCAATGCTATGGGCAAAGGGGATTGTTTACACAACTCCTGCATTACCTCCCATTGTTTTGGCTTGATGGGCTGTTCTATGGAATGCAAATCGAATTGTGACAATTGTTTTAGTTTAGAAAGGGCATTGTCCTTATCAAAAGCTCCATTCGCATCAACACGCAACTCAATAACTTCAGAATTATATCGAGTTCTTATGGAAGAAAGCAATTTTAGCTCCTTTTCAAAATCAATCGCACCAACTTTCATTTTAATACAATTGAATCCACCTACGAGCTTCTCCTCAATTTGTTCGTGCATGAACGATTCGTCACCCATCCAAACTAGACCATTAATAGCAATGGGGGATTCATTTTGATTGAATTCCGAGGCAAAAAGATTGTAAGGTGTAGCTGCCTTAAGCGAAAGAAATGCTTGCTCCAATCCAAATTGAATGGAGGGAAATTCAATGAGTTCAGGAAGCAACTTGTCAATACCCATCGAAATGTTTTCACAAGTCCATCGCAACTTTTGTTCATAATCCGGTTTATCATCAATACTTAATCCTCGTAGTATTCCACACTCACCAATACCAAATTTATTTTCATCCTTTAAAATCAAGAACCAAGTTTCTTTATCGGTCATAATGCCCCTTGAAGTACCACTTGGTCTTTTAAAATTCAGAACGTGCTTTTTGTATAAGGCTTCCATAAAGAGTTTAAAAATAGCTATATTTCAATCCATGGGAAAAATAGATGGTAAAGTCGTTTGGATAACAGGAGCTTCATCCGGTATTGGTGAAGCACTAACATATGAGTTGGATAAAAAGAGATGTAAACTTATTCTTTCCTCAAGAAAGAATGAAGAACTTGAACTTGTTCGAAACAATTGTCAAAATCCGAATAACATTAAAATTTTAGCATTGGACCTACTTGATTTTGAAGGCGCTCCAAATATTACAGAACAAGCCTGGTCCTCATTTGGAACTATTGATTATTTGATTAATAATGCTGGAATTAGTCAACGTTCTCTTATTGCTGAAACAGAGTTTGAAATCTATAAAAAATTAATAGACGTTAACTATCTAGGTACTGTCGCGTTGACTAAAGCTCTTCTCCCCTATTTCATTCGTCAAAATAATGGGCATTTTGTAACCGTAACAAGTTTGATGGGTAAATTCAGTTCTCCTTATCGATCAGGTTATTGTGGTGCTAAACATGCACTACATGGTTTTTTTGATGGCTTGCGAATGGAACATGAAAAAGATGGTGTGAACGTAACCCTTATTTGCCCTGGTTTTGTTCAAACCAATGTAGCAATAAATGCACTTACTGGTGACGGAAAACCACAAAACCAAGAAGATGAAAAAACCAAGAACGGACTACCTCCCAATATTTTCGCTAAAAGAATGATTAGCGCGATTGAAAAAGAAAAGTTTGAAGCTTACATTGGAAAAAAAGAGGTTTCAGGAATATACCTGAAGCGATTTTTTCCGAGAATGCTGCACAAGGTAGTGTTGCGAAGTGATGTTAGGTAAACTACACAAAATTGAACCAGAACCTCACCCCGTCTGAATTTTGATCGATATTCAAAGTTGATTGTAGTTGGTTGACCAAACGGTTTATCAATCGTATTCCCATTGAAGAATTGGTTCTTTCATTTAGGCCATCTGGTAGTCCCACACCATTATCCGAATATTCAAAATAACCACCCTTATTACCATTCTTCCTGAGATGAATGTATATTTTGCCGTTTTCATCACTTTTAGGAAAAGCGTATTTAAACGTATTTGATACCAGTTCGTTTAGAATCAAACCAAAAGGGATTGCCCTATCAATATCCAATTCAGTTCCTTCGGCATCAATGGTTATTGAAATATTATGCCCTCCTTTTTTATATACGGACTGGACACTGTTTATCAAACTTTCGATGTAACCCTGCATTTCGATTACGGATAAATCTTCGTTCTGATATAATTTTTGATGGATTAAGGCCATCGCTTTAACCCTACTTTTTCCTTCTTCCAAGGCTAAAATTGCAGACTTATTTTTGGTATTCTTAGTTTGAAGACTCAAAAGACTTGAGACCATTTGAAGATTGTTTTTAACTCTATGGTGAATCTCCTTAAGTAAGGATTCTTTCTCCTTTAAAGAGTCTTCGATTATGAATTTTTGCTTTTCAATTAATCGCTGGTTCTTAATACTGTTCAAATACGCGAAAATCAATCCTGCAAATCCTAATAACGTAAATATCAATGAAATAATAACCAAATTAAAGCGCTCATCACGGTTTTTAACCTCGCCTTTCATTTTTTCAAGCTCGGCCTTTTGCTCTTGCATTTGAGTAATTTGATTCTCTACATCATTGGTTCCAACAATTACACCTAATTGTTGTTTTAGAATGGACTGCTCGTTTTGCCGTAGCGAATCCAAAAGCTTATCGTTTCTGCGATAAAATACAGAAGCACTTCTAAAATTTTCAATTTTGTCATAGTAGTTGCCCAGAAGTCGATTTCTTTTTTGTTCTTGGTCTAAGGAGTTTAGTTCGGTATACGAATCCAAAAGTCTCTTAGCTGTCCTGACATTTCCTAAATCAATATGTGCCTCAGCTAAAGACAGTGCATTATCGATTAGGTCTTCGGAATACTCAGGCGAATCCAATTTTTTAAGTCCTTCAATGCTCTCTTGCAAATAAGGAATAGCATCTCTAGATTCTCCTAAATCAACCATACTTTTACCAATGTTACCTTTGATTTGTAGGCCCAACAAAGCACTTTGATTCAAAGCCTCTTGTGTTTTGTCAGATGAAATATCACTATTGTAGACCTCTAAAAACCCAGATGCTTTATTAAATTCATTAATTGCCGTTGATGGAGAATTATCTAGTCTTAAGTAGTTACCGATTTTATTTCGGTGTACGGCCTTACCCAAAAAATCACTTTCATTAATTGTGCCCTGCTCATCCATTATGTATTGATCCATAGCCTTTCTGTAAAGACCCATTTCAGCATAGACATCGTAAAATTTAATCTTATTAGTAAACCCTTTGGTTTGTTTTAAGGTTCTAATTTCAATCTGCTTATCAAACATTTTTAGGGCCTGATAGTTCCTATCCATGACATCAAGCAAGAACTCTTGCTGTTCCTCTGAAAGACCCTCCATTTGGGCATAAACCTCCCTTGCAACTGCTAGACTTTTTGTATAATCCTTTAGATGGTTATATAATTCAGCATTTAATATTTTATAGAGTCGAACGGTAATTGAATCATTGGTCTTTTGTGAACTATCTATATAAACATTTAAAGTCTCCAACCAATCGTAGGCAGAACTTTCGGCATAAGGGTTTTCTATTGATAAAAAGTAATTGAACTTGTTAGTCGGTGTTTCTTTTCTTTGAAACTGAACGAGTGGATCATCTGTTATTTGAACAATTTTATCGTCCTCCTGACTGAAAATCAAAAAAGGAAAAAAGTATGTAATTAAAAAGGATGCTAAAGCTCTACGCAGCATATTCATTCATAAACATTAGTAAGGTATCCGGTGTTTTTTAATAAAACGTCATCAAACCATTATTATTTCTTTCGAGCAATATTCTAATATTCAACAATTTAGTTAAAAAAAGAAGCCATGTAAATACAAGTCTTTTAAAATTAGAATTATCTAAAAACATCTAAGGGGTCCCATTTATTATGGTATTCACCAAATGTAAAAGTCAAAAATTCATAAATACAAGCCTTGGGTTCTATTAAAAATGTTGTGTAATTGCTATAAACTGTTGTAAAATCACCTAATGTTGTTGTAAAAAAAAGGCCTTGCGATTTGCAAGGCCCTTCTACGAGAACACTATATGAAAATGAAAAAATTACTCTTTTTAAGTATTGATTTGAATATCAATTACACTACTAATTTATCTTAATGATTTAGCAGAAAGAAAATATTGTTGTGAAACAAGAAAAAACTGTTGTGAACTGAGCAAAAAGTTTTTATTGAAATTATTGAATAAAAAAAATGCCCTAATGAGGGCATTTTTACAATTTCAGTTAAAAGTCTTTTCTTAAGAATTCATGGAAGATATTATAAACTCTTTAAAATCCTTTGAAATCGGTATAAGAGTATTGTTTATCATTATATCCTTAGAATTAATGGCATCAATATGATCAACATTAACAATGTATGACTTATGAGCCCTGTAAAACTTGTTTTTAGGCAACTTCTCCAAATAATCCTTCAAAGGTGACCTAACCAAAAACTTTTTATCAACAGTATTCACTTCCAAATACACATTATCTGCTTTGATGAACTGAATGTCACCAAACTGTATTCGGTAATACAAGTGTTGTTTTTTAACGAATATAGAATCTTTCAATATGGAATTTGACGAAAAACTATCATCAGCTTCTTGAACCGCACTTCCTACACCAGCTTGACTCTTTTGTGCATAATTAAAATTAGAAAGTGCAATCTCAATTGAAGTATAGAGATCCTGTTGTTCAAATGGCTTCACCAAGTAGCCATCAGGTTTTACCGTTTTAGCATTTTCAACAGTCGCTTTATCAGAATTCGAGGTAACGAAAATGAATGGAATGTTATATACTTCACGTATATGCCTGCCCAAATCTATACCGGTTTTGTCGGATGCCAATATGATGTCAATTAACACCAAATCAACGTGGTTGTTCTTTAAGACCTCAATGGCCTGCTCATAAACAATAACGTTATCAACTACTTCATAACCAATCTCTTCGAGCATTGACTGCATGTCATCGGCTATGATAACGTTATCTTCTACTATTAAAATTTTAATGGGGTGTTCCAAATTAGTCTTGGTTTTGAGAGATTTATAATCAAAATTAATAAAAATAATTTACAGCAAAATAGAAGAGTATCGACAGCAAAAAGGTGCTCAGAGCAACTTTTTTTAACTCTGGATCTATTTTGCGTGGTTCAGATATTTTATTCAATTTCCTTAGATGTATGAAAATCGGAAGAAAGGCCAAAAAATAAAATCCACTTTCTATTGAAAGCTGACTAAGTAAATGATAGCAAATCAAGGCCAAGAAGGCTAAAATTACAATAAGGTTATGATAAACCTTACCCTTTCGAAATCCCATCTTTACCACAAGTGTACTTTTTCCGTGAACTTTATCTTGTGTGTGGTCACGAAGATTATTAAGATTTAAAACAGCCGTGCTCAATAAACCTATTGTTATTGCCGGTAAAAAGGTCAACCACTCTACTCTTTTTGTAAAGAGAAATTCGGCACCAACGACAGCTAAAATTCCAAAAAAGAGAAAAACAAACAAATCGCCTAACCCCTGATATCCATATGGGTTTTTTCCAACAGTATATCGTATTGCCGCCCATATACTCCCGATTGCCAACAATAAAAATATAATTAACAGACCAAAGTTTTCGTTGCCAAAGGCTGAATACAATAATATGACAGAAAGAAATAAACTAATGGTGATTGAAATCAGAATTCCAATTTTTAGTGCTGATTTGCTCAATAAACCACTTTGCAAAACTCGCTTTGGCCCTATTCTATTTTCGTCATCAGTACCTTTTGTACCATCACCATAATCGTTGGCGAAATTTGATGTTATTTGAAAAGCTACCGTGGTAGAAAGAGCTAAAATGAAGACCAAGATATCATTAAAGCCTTTGGCATTGGCCATAGCTGTACCTACTATAATTCCAGAAAGGGATAATGGTAAGGTTCTTAACCTTGCAGCTTTTAGCCAAATGAGAATTTTGTTCAATTAAAAAGGAGCTTCAATTTTTAATCGCTTACCGTTTTTGTATGAGGCAACGAAAGCGTCTTCTATCCCAGCTTCAACCAAATGTTTTCTAAGGTCTTGCGCTTCTGCCAAGGTCTCAAATGTACCTATTGAATAGGAATAATAAGGGTTTGCCTTTGAAAATAAAGTATTCGTCAATGCATCTGAAGTAAGACTAACGTTGTTTTCGGCAAAAGACTTAATTTGAACGGAGTAGACGATTTCTTTCTGTAAAAATTCCTTCGCCAGATAAAACTCTTTCACCAAACTCAACTCTTGGTTTTGTTCTTTAAGGTTGGCTATTCTCGCTTTATAGGCTTCCAAACTATCAAGAGAGTGCAAAACCATATTGTCTTGGTTGGTTTTGGAATTGGTAAAGCTCAAACCTGCTGTAAAGGATGTTAAAGCCAAAAATCCTACGATTACAAAAACGGTAAACCCTAATAAGAGGTTGCGCTGTAATTTGATTTTTTTGAAGTCCTTATTTTTAATTTTAATCTGGTCCAAAAGCTTTTCGTTCATGCTTTGAGCCTTGTCTATATCTTTATGAAGATCTAGTAAATCGTTTTCTTCTATAAATGGCATTTTGGTTGGGGGGTTTTGTTTTTTGCTAAGTTGATTTTTCTTATTAAAATTTTATCGCTAACATAGACAAAATCGTATGAATAATCGATGAAAAACAAATTCTATCGATTTATGTACTTCTAATACCCTCATTCTCAAATATAATCTTCTTAGCCTTATAGAGCACACCCAGTCCTTTTTTAAAAGCCTTTTTACTAATTCCGAAAACCAATCTTATTTCTTCAGGACTTGATTTGTCGTTCATTTTAAGGTACCCCCCCCTTTCTATGAGTTCATTATAAATTAAGTCGGCAGTTGGTTCCAACATTCGAATCCCTTCAGGCTGCAGAGAGACATCAATTTTATCGTCTTCTCTAATCTTTTTTACAAAACCTTTGGTACGAAAGCCACTATCTACTTTGCCAAAAATTGCATCATGGTAAATTAATGCCTTGTTGTTTTTGTTTACAATTACCTCCCAACCAAGATTGGTTTTTCTCCAAAAGGTAAGATTAACCTCATCACCAACTTTAAAATTTACTTCTTGATTGGAAAGAAACTTATCCAATCTAGAAGAGGCCACTATGCGAAAAGACTTTTCATCCAAAAAACAATATACCAAATAGGCCTTTCCAACCTCCATCTTTTCATGCTGCTCGCGATACGGTACAAAAAGCTGTTTTTCCAAACCCCAATCAAGAAAAGCTCCGAATTTATTGATGTCGGCAACTTCTAAATAAGCAAATGCATCCCTTTTTATCTTTGGTGTTAAAGTGGTCGCTACGGGCCTTTCTTCATGGTCTAAATAGCAAAATACCTCAAGGCTTTTTTCAAATTCAAAGTCTTTTGGAACGTACTTATTCGGTAATAGAATTTCAGTGCCTTCATCATCACCTAAAAATACACCAACACTGGTATTTCTTACAGGTTTGAGAATGTTGTATTCACCTATTTTAATCATTAAATTTTGTAGATAAAAAAACCGTCCCAAAAAAAGGACGGTTTAAATTCAAATATTTTAACTGTTTAATTGTAAACAGACTGTTTGCTAAAATGCCTGCACAATTGGTAGTAAATAACCGCACGATGCTTGTTCTTTTCAGAACGACCATATTTCTCGATTACGGAATTTATCGCTGTCATTAAATCCGGGCTATCACTTAAGCCCAACTTTTTAATCAAGTAATTGTTTTTTACTGTTTCCAACTCTTTTTCGTCGCTTCCAGAAACTTTCGATGCATCTAGATTATAAATTGCGGGACCAAGGCCTACAGTAACTTTGGTTAATAAATCCATATCGGGCGATTCACCAAACTTTTCTTTGATGTCAGCCGCATATTTTTCAATTAATTCGTCTCTTTTGCTCATGGTATGTGTTTAAATTGTTATGACTGTTGCCTAAGATATAAAATCGAAATAACCGAGCAAAATTTTGTCATTTAGTTCCCTAGGAGTAAAAATTTCAAGTACACGGGGCTTCGCAGATGGCTTAAAAAAGGTGTTAAGTGAATTTTCCAATTGTTGTTTGTTACCGCATTTTAAATATTCCAACCCATATTGATGACAAAGGTGTTCTGCATTTAGATTTTGCTTGGTTTCAAAATATCGTTCAAACGTTTCTGAACCATCATTCCCTGGAAGGATTCTAAAAATGCCTCCCCCTGAATTATTCATTAGTATGATTCTAAAATCGCTCTTGATATAATTAATCCAAAGGGCATTACTATCATAGAAAAAACTTAAATCACCTGTTATTAATAGCGTCGGACTGGTTTCATAATACGAAGCACCAATCGCAGTAGAGGTACTTCCGTCTATTCCACTGGTGCCTCTGTTGCAAAAAACTTTTAAGGTTGGGACTACATCAAACAATTGAGCGTACCTAACAACCGAACTGTTTGATAATTGCAATTGATAATTCTTTGGTACGTTTTGGAGAATAATGTGAAAAGCTGAAAAATCTGTAAAAGGAACCTCCTTAAGATATTGTGCTCGTTTTTTACGATAGTTCAACTTCTTGACTTTCCAGTGCTTTGCGTAATCGCTATGGGTAACATTGGCATCTTTGAGGATTGCCCTTAAGAACTTCTCAGGATTCGTTTTAACATGTTCGGTCAACGAAAAATAGGTATCAAAAGCTCTGATCTCATTTATATGCCAATGTTCTTTTGGTCGATATTTTCTAAGAAAGGCCTTAACCTTCTTTGAAACAACTAAACCACCGAATGTCAATAGAATTTCAGGTTGAAGATTCTTAAACAAATCATCTTGGCCGGCAGATTTCTCTATGGGGAAAATAATACTATCAATACTTGCGAAAAACTCCGGATGATGAAGGTTCGACGTAGTTTCTGTAAAGACAATAACTGAAGGGTCTTTTGCTAATATATCGAGTAAACTTTGGTCGATTTCATTGGGATAATTCACGCCAACCAAAACCATTTTTTTCGATGCAGCTTTCCATTTATCTGCGAATTCAATAAAACTTTGTTTGGATTCAGTTGCAAGGCCTTTTCTATTGGATAAAAGCGTTGGTCTAGACTCCAATTCTTGCAATTCGTACAAAGGTTCCTCAAATGGAATATTGATATGAACCGGTAACATATCAATCAATGCAATATCTAGAGCTGTTTCCAATTCTTTTAAATTGAATTTATCAACATCTTTTTGGGTAGACTGCAGCAAATCTGGTTGGTATTCCTGTATCTTTTTAGTCGCGTGGGAAACGTCAAGTTTTAAATTAGCAGAATAACCGATATGCCTATCAAAAACGTTGTCTTGCCTTATCGTTTGACCGTCACCAACATCAATTTTATAAGGTGGTCTATCAGAAGAAACCACTAATAATGGAATATCACTATAATATGCTTCTGCCACTGCTGGGTAGTAATTCAATAAGGCACTACCCGAGGTACATACAACTGCTACTGGCCTTTTTTGGTTTTGTGCCATGCCCAATGCAAAAAATGCCGCAGAGCGTTCGTCAACAATACTGAAACAATTAAAAAAGGAATCCGCAGTGAAACTTAAAATCAATGGTGCATTCCTAGAGCCAGGTGAAATAACGATGTCTTTGATACCCTTTTCCTTAAAAGCCAGAACAAGATTTTTGGCAGAAGGGATAGCTGAATATTTCATCATTACAAAAATAAGTATGGAATCATTCTTAAACCAACTTTATAGTAAATCCAACATTGTGCTGCTTTTTGCAATGGTCTCTTGTAATTCGTTTTGGGGAACAGAATCGATTGTTATTCCCCCGCCAACAAATATTTTTGCTAATCCCTCTTCTAGTTTCATGCATCGGAGATTAACAAAAATATTTGCTGAATTAGATTCGGACATATTTAATTCTCCCAAAAAACCGGTATAAAAATCACGGTCATAATTCTCATTGGCAAGAATAAATTCCTTAGCATTTCTTTTAGGTAAACCGCAAACGGCCGGAGTAGGATGCAAAGCTTCAATAACCTTCTTCAACTGTTCAAATGAATTGAGTTTACCAGTCAAAACTGATTTTAAATGCCAAAGTTTGCCGGCTTTGTAATTTTCGACTTTGGATATTTTTAAAGGTAATGCTAAGTGTTGCAATTCATCTTGAATAAAATCAGTAACCAATTGCTGTTCTTGTAATTCCTTTGATGTCCATTTTGGCAAATAAGAACCATTCACTGGCAAGGTGCCAGCCAAAGAAGTTGTTTTGAATTCCAATCCTTTAACGGAAACCAATAATTCAGGACTTGCACCCAGCCAAGTTCCTACTTTTGGATGATACAATAAATAACAAAAAGCAGTTGGATAGTTTTGTAAAAGTCTCTTAAATAATACAACAGCCGAAATATCACAAGTAACATTTATAGACCGAGATGCAATTACTTTTTTTAAGCTCCCATCACGTATGCGTTCAATCGACTTCTCAATTAACCTTAGATGAAAATCTAAGTCCTCTTTCTTAGAAAAACTCTTGCCATTGTCCAGAACCTCAAGACTATCGAAATGATATTCAAGAGTTTCGTCGGCTTTAAAGAGTACTATTTCTTTCTTGTCTGTGTCAAATGGTGCAAAAATGAAGCCCTTTTGGTTATAGCGATCTAGGAAATTTAATTTTGAATTACTCTGAAAAACGCAATTTACCTTTGTTTCCAAGGGTAAACGGTACATTACCATTGGTAGCCTTGCATCTAAATGCCTGCTGATTTTTTGTTCTGAACTATCCTTCTTTTGGGAGGGCAATGGTTGTCAATTTACAGTTCGATATTAGTGCACCTTCTTCATCTGTCACCCGAATTTCCCATAATTGTGTTGTTCTACCCTTATGGAGAATTGATGCTTTAGCATAAACAAATCCCTCACGAATTCCTTTTACATGATTAGCAGCGATTTCTATGCCGCGAACAAAAAACTTATTTCCATCCAAAAAAACGTAGGACGCAGCACTGCCAACACTTTCCGCAAGTGCTACGGTGGCACCACCATGTAAAACACCGTCTGGTTGATAAACTCTTGGAGATACAGGCATTCTTGCTATTAAAAAATTTTCGCCCACATCAACATATTCGATATCAAGTGTCTCCATTAAGGTATTCTTGCGAATGCCATTACATACCTCAAGAATTTTGGCCTTGTGTGCTTCCATTTACAGCTTTTTTTCAAAGGTACATATTCACAAATCAAAAGGAACTTGCTACTTTTAATCGCATGACAAAAGATGTGAAGAGAGTTTCATACAATACCTCAAATTCGTATGAAACAATGTTTGAAAATAATAATACAACAAAAAGTATTTGGTTGGTATTTCATGGAATTGGATATCTAAGCAAATACTTTCTAAAATATTTCGAAAATCTTAATCCCTTAGAAAATTATGTGATAGCACCACAAGCACCTTCAAAGTACTATTTAAAAAATGAATATAAATATGTAGGTGCCAGCTGGCTGACTAAAATTGATACCAAAGACGAGTTGCAGAATAATTTTGCCTATTTGGATGCAGTGGTGGAAAACGAAGGAATCATAAATTCAAAAAACCTTGTTTTATTCGGATTTTCTCAAGGAGTTTCTATACTCACCCGATGGATGGCAATGCGACAAATACAACCAAAGAATATAATTCTCTACGCAGGTGGTATTCCGAATGAATTAACCAAGGAAAATTTTGAATATCTCAATTTTGAGGATACAAAAGTCACTTTTATATATGGTAATTCAGACTTTTTCTTAACTGAAAAAAGACTGGAAACTGAAAAAAAGAAAATAGAATCCCTTTTTCAGAACAAAGCGGAAATCTTAAGTTTTGAAGGGGGACATGAAATGAAACCAAACCTAATTGCTGAGCTAGTCTCTAACAAATGATTTAATTCATTGTTTTTGCAAAAACATCCTCAGATTTATAATAAATAATCCTGCGGGTTGTATATGAATTCTCGGGGGTCGTAATTTTTTTAACCCAGTTCCGTTCTTCATTGTTATCAAATTGGAAAATGAAAAACCTTTCGGAAGTTGCGTTACCGCGCAACACTACCTCTTTCTCCAAAACCCCTTCCTTTGAATATTTCATAATTCGCTTTTCTGTTGAAACGAATTGTTTTTTTTCAATGTCATAATCAAAAAATTCTTCAGAAATCAAATTACCACTGGCATTATACTGTTTCTCGATTGCTTTTTCTGGTTCACCATCAACAAAATCCTTGGTTAACTCAAATATAGATTCCTCTCCATTTTTCATCTTTTTCTTAGATTTTCTGATTGAGTTTTCTATAACACCATTTAAGAATGTCGTTGTGGTCTGTTCACCTTTAAAGTCAGAATATTCAATTTGCTTTTCATCAACACCATCGCCATGAGATGTGATTATCTTCTCTACTTTATCATTGTCATTTAGGAAAAATTCTTGTTCTTCGAAGAATGCCTTATCATAGGAAATGATTTTTTCAACTACTCGTTTTGATTCCGAAATGGTATCGAATTCATAGAAATTCGCCATTGAGGTCTGCAAGTCAAGCTTACCATTTTTATAACTCTCCAATCGCTTTTCAACTAAAATCCCATCCAGATACTTGAATTGGGTAATATCCTGGTCATTTTCGTTGTATTGAGTAACAATTTTCTCCAAACGACCTTTTTTATCAAACTCAAGCAATTCCTTCCCATAATCAGTTAAGACCATACAAGACTTAACGTTACCTTTTAGGTCAAAATCAGATAGTCTGAGTGTTTCAACAACTTGACTATGTATGGAAAACACAATGTGCAGTGTAATTAAAAAAAGGGAGTACTTTTTTGCCATAGTTCAAAATTAGCTTGATTCTCAATGGAATAAAAGCAATAACGATACCACTTATCGAAAAATGAATGCTTTACTAGTCTAAAATTTACGTAAAGGGTGATACGGGGAGATGTCTAAGGATGGTTTTTTTTCTGAAACTAGCTCCGCAACCAACTTACCTGTTGCCGGTCCCAGACTCCATCCCATCATTGCATGGCCAGTGGCAATTGTTAAATTCTTTAGATTTTTAACAGGTCCTATGTAAGGAAGGCCATCAGGACTCACTGGGCGTAGACCACATTGCGCTGATTGTTTGAATTCAGTTGCAATCTTCAGGCCCTCATAAAATTCTTCTGCGCCGCTAGCAATAGCATCGACCCGTTCTTTTCGAATATGGTGATTAACTCCTGAAAATTCCATTGTTCCTGCAAATCTTGTAAAGCCTTGCATTGGTGTTACGGCCATTTTTGCCTCTAGCAAAATCGCGGGCATTGTAATGCCCGTAGACTCCGATACATCAATTCGGTATCCTTTACCAGCTTCCAATAGTAAATTCAAGTCAAGTTTTCTTGATAAATTCTTGGTCCAACTGCCTGCCGCAAAAACAACGTGGTCTGCATCGATTTCTTCTGTTTTAGTTTTTATGGATTTCAATTTTTGTGCTTCAATACCGAAATCAACGACTTCAGTATCTTTTAGTATTTGCACTCCATTTGCCAGAAGATAGGATTTCATTTTTTCCATGAAATTCACGGGTGTGGTATGGCCATCACAGTGATAATGCACAGCACCTATGGCATTCACAGAAACACCGGTTTCCACTTCTTTAATTCCTTCTTTGTCCAAAATATTAGATTCCAAGCCTAATTTTTTGGCTTCTTGAGATGTTTTGATTTCATGGTCACCTTCCTTATTGGTCTGAAAGTACATCAATAGGCCTTTGCGTTCGTAGTGAAAACCACCCAAATCTGGATTGTTTTTCAAATCATCATATAAATCACGGCTTAATAAATTTATGTCACGTATGATAGGCATCGCAGTTTTAACCTTTCTTGGAGTGGATGATTTTTTAAATGCCCAGGCCCACTTTAAAAAATCGGACTCTAAACGAGGTTTCATGTAAAATGGACTAGCAGAATTGAACATGTATTTCAATCCTTTTGAAATCATACCCGGTGCAGCAAGTGGCACAATATGACTCGGTGTGAGATAACCAGCATTAACATAGCTTGCGCCAGAATTCATAGAAGACTTGTCAACAAGGATTACATTATGACCTTCGTTTTGCAGGTAATAGGCACAACATAATCCTACAATTCCACCGCCGATAATTACAACTTTCTTTCCCATTTATACTACTTGGAATCCATGGGCATAAGGGTCATCTTCTGAATCAATTGTAATGGTATTTCTACCATAAACTTTTGCCCATCCTTTAATACTTGGTACTATAGCTTGAAATTTACCTAATGTTGTTTCCCTTTCAATTTCACCAACAAAGGTGGATCCGATAAAACTTTCATGAACAAACTCCTCTCCCAAAGAAAGTTTCCCTTTTGAATACAACTGCGCCATTCTTGCCGATGTTCCAGTACCGCAGGGAGAACGATCAATAGCTTTATCACCATAAAAAACTGCATTTCGGCCTGAAGATTTTAGGTTTAAAGTCTTACCTGTCCACATAATATGTGAAACACCTTTAATTGATTTGATTTCTGGATGTATAAATCTACCAGAATACTTTTCATTAATTAAGCTTCGAAGTTCTCGAGCCATTGTAACCAATTCTGTAGCTGTAAATTCTTGTAAACCTGGAAAGTTCTTTTGTGAGTCAAAAATCGCATAGAAATTTCCTCCATAGGCAACATCGAAATTCAATTCTCCCAAAGTTGGAGACTCAATCTCCAAACCTGATTCAACTAAAAAACTGCTGACATTGGTCAATTTGACCCATTCTACCTTACCCTGAGTCAATTTGTATTCAATATCCACTAAGCCAGCAGGTGCTTCCATTTTTATTTTGCCTTCGGTCTTTGGGGTGATAATCCCCTCCTCTAGTGCAATGGTTATTGTGCCAATAGTGCCATGTCCACACATGGGTAGGCAACCACTAGTTTCAATGAAAAGAACGGAAAAGTCATTTTCAGGATCATGTGGCGGATAGAGAATACTGCCACTCATCATGTCATGACCCCTAGGTTCAAACATTAGGCCGGTACGAATCCAATCGAATTCCTTCATGAAATGAAGCCGTTTTTCATTCATGTTTTCTCCAACCAATTTCGGTCCGCCGGTTTTGACCAACCTAACCGGATTACCGCAAGTATGGGCATCAATACAATCAAAGACGAACTCAGCCATTTCTCTTAAATACTTTCAGTACTATGGTGACCATTAACCAAACGAAGAATTCCCAATGGATTTTCGTCTTTTAATGCATCGGGTAAAAGTTGGTTTGGCCAATTCTGGTAACTTAAAGGCCTTATCCACCGCTGAATGGCGTGGATGCCAACTGCTCCAAATCGACTATCCGTTGAAGCTGGATAAGGGCCTCCGTGTTGCATTGAAGGGCACACTTCTACCCCTGTAGGAACACCATTGAAAATTAATCGTCCTACCCTATTCTGCATTGCCGCAACAACTTCATTATAATCATCAATTTCGTTTTCTTCTGAAATTATTGTACCAGTTAATTGACCATCCATATCGGAAATGATAGTTGAAAGTTCTTTTTGATCTTCACATTCTACCACCATGGAGAAAGGTCCGAATACCTCTTCATGAAGTCGTGGATTTGCAATAAAGCTTTTACCGTCCACCTTTACAACCATTTGCCTAGCATAATTATCAGCAACGTTACCTTTTCGTTCCGCTGCTAACGCGACTGAATTTTCAGCAACCATTTTAGTGCTTTTACCATCATATTTAGTAGCAATATTAGGATGTAACATACAACTAGGTTCAATTTCAGATATTTCTTTGGAAAGAACCTCTAAAAAAGAAGACAAATCTGGGCTTTTTATTCCCAGTAACAATCCAGGGTTTGTGCAGAACTGTCCGGTTCCTAAAGTAATTGATGAGGCATATGCTTTTGCCCATTCAATACCTTTGGTCTTTAGGGCCATTGGTAATAAAACAACAGGATTTATACTACCCATTTCCGCAAAAACAGGAATGGGTTCTTTTCGCCTCGAAGCCAAATCAAAAAGAGCCCTTCCACCGGTTATGCTACCTGTAAAACCAACTCCTTTTATTAAAGAATGGGCCACTAATTGTTGGCCAACTTCTATTCCACTACTGTTTAAATTTGAAAAAACGCCATTGGGCATGTTCGTTTCTCGAGCAGCTTTAACAATTGCCGAAGCTACCAATTCACCGGTACCAGCGTGCATGGGATGGCTCTTTACAATCACAGGACAGCCAGATGCCAAAGCACTTGCCGTATCTCCTCCGGCCGTAGAATAGGCCAATGGAAAATTACTTGCACCAAAGACAGCGATAGGTCCAATTGGAATGCTCATTTTTCTTAAATCAGGCTTTGGAGCAGGTTCCCTATTTGGAATGGCTGTATCTATTGTTGCATTAACCCAAGTACCTTGTTCTATATACGCTGCAAATGTGCGTAACTGAAAACAAGTCCTTCCACGTTCACCTTTAGCGCGACCTTCGGGCAAGCCGGTTTCTTCACAATAGGTTTTTATTAATTCATCGCCCAACTGCTCAATTTCATCGGCAATTTTTTTTAAAAACTGCACCCTCTTTTTATAAGAAGTTGTCTTAAATTCATGAAAAGCTTTCCAGGCAAGAGCTGTGGCCTTATCTATTTCTTCTTCAGACGCCTCATAAAACAGCCATTCCGTTTCCTTATTCAATTTTGGATTGAAGGTTTTAAACGTTGTTGAACCGGCGTTTGATAAATCGAATCCAATGTAATTTTTCCCCGTTATCATAATTGTTTATAATCTGGTAATACTGGTCTTGTTGCAACTCCGTCTTCAATAATTTTCAAGACTCGCTCCCTTTCTTTTCCTTGAAGTGGCATTCTAGGCAATCGCACATATTCGGTACCAATACCTGTCGCAACCTCGGCCAATTTTATATTTTGAACTAGTTGTGGATTGATATCCAACTCCAATAATGGCAAAAACCAACGATAAATAGAAATAGCTTCTTCTACCCTTCCCGCCTTTGCTAATTTATATACGGCAACAGTTTCTTCTGGAAATGCGCATACCAATCCAGCTATCCAACCATCAGCATCAACAAGTAGGCTTTCCAATGCCAAGGTATCTACCCCACACAATATTTTTAATCTATCGCCAAAGGCATTCCGAATTCTGGAAATATTTGAAATGTCGCGAGTAGATTCTTTTACTGCCTTAATATTATCACATGATAATAGTTCCTCAAACATATTAAGGGTAACGAGAATCTTGTAATCTATTGGATTATTGTAAATCATTATGGGCAGATCTGTTGAAGAGGCGATTGCCTTAAAATATTCCACCACTTCATAATCAGTGGCCTTATATTGCATCGGTGGCAAGAGCATTAAACCTGAAGCGCCCCATTTTTTCGCGTTCTGCGCTAATTTTATTGCCTCAGAAGTTGCGCGTTCGGCAATATTCATAACTACGGGCACCCTTCCGTTGGTCAAAGAAGCAGAATACTCAACCAACCGCTGTTTTTCCAAATTGTTCAGGGTACTGGCCTCTCCTAAACTACCCCCCAATACTATTGCACTTACACCGGCCTCAATTTGCGCATCAATATTAATTGCAAACATTTTCAAATCCAATTCCCCTTCATTGGTGAATTTAGTGGTCACTGCCGGCATTACTCCATTCCATTCCATATACATTACTTATTTCCGTCAAAAATAATCCTACAGCCATATACATTCTGAATTCAAATTAACCAATACTACCTTTATATTAACATATTTTGAAAATATTGATCCTAAATAGTGTTAATTTTAAGGCACATGAAAATATTACCCTTTACTATTCCAAAACCTAAAAATGAGAACCTGATCGTGCAAGTCGATGAGGGTAATCGATTTTATTCAAAATTGCATCAACACCAAGAAATACAACTTAGTCTTATACTCTCTGGTGATGGAAGACTTATTGCAGGGAATACCGTTACTGACTATGCTCCAGGGGATTTTTTCGCGATTGGAGGCAATCTACCCCACTTATTTCAGAGTGGTGAAAATGAAACAAAATCAAAGATGATATCCATGTTTTTCTTAAAAGATTGTTTTGGGAAAGACTTTTTTTTATCAAAGGAAATGAAAGGTGTCCAGCCAATTTTTGACTATCTACAATATGGTATTAAACTAAAATCTGATGATAAATTGAAAATGCTATTCGACAACCTTACCAAAAAAGATGAATTCGAGGTGTTCATAACCTTATTACAGCTTTTAAAACAAATGATGCATTCAAAAAAAGAAGTACTTAATGAAAAAGGGTTTGTTTACAGCATTTCGAGTAACCATGGGGAACGATTACAGGAAGTAATCGATTATACATTACACAATTTTACCAGTAACCTAACTCTAGAAAAGGTAGCTGAAAAAATACATATGGGTAAAATTTCATTTTGCAGGTTTTTTAAACAAAGAACTAATAAAACCTATTTTCAATTTCTTTCAGAAGTAAGAATTAACCATGCTTGTCAATTATTAAGGGTTAATTCTGAATTATCTATTGCTGAAGTAGCCTTAGCTTCAGGTTATGAATCGATTTCAAACTTCAATAGACAGTTCAAACAATTACAAAAAGTAAATCCCTCATCATTCCGAAAACATTCGCAATCAAAATTTTAGCTTTATAAGCGAAAACGAATACTTACTTTTGAAACTACAAGGAAAAGTTCATTTTATGAAAAAGCTGATTTTGTTGACAAGTTTAGTCGTTTTAGCTTGTAATAGCTCCCAACAGACCGTTAATAAAACAAGTTCAACTGCTTCGGAGCGGACTAAAACTTCACCAACAACTTATGCTAGCACCATTCTCGAAGATGATCTTAAAGAACACTTGTTCATTTATGCCTCTGACGAGTTCGAAGGCAGAGATACAGGGTCTAAAGGACAAAAAAAAGCGATTTCATATTTAAAAGAACAATATGAAGCATTGGGTATTCTTCCAGCGAAGAGCGACGGAAACTATTTTCAAAAAGTACCCTTGGAGATTTCTAAAATGCCAACTGGTAACATAACCATAAATAACAAAGCCTATGCTATAGGAGAGGATTTTGTGACGTTTGCTTCTTTGGAACATGTTACCAATGAAATCGTATTTGCTGGATTTGGTATCGAAACGGATGAATATTCAGATTATGATAATATCGACGTGCTTGATAAAATCGTACTTATAGAATTTGGTGAGCCTCAAAAAGAAGATGGCAAATACCTATTAAGCGAAGATGGTTATCCTTCTCGATGGGGTGATTTCAATGAATCACTTGCAGACAGATTACAAATTGCAACTGACAAGGGTGCAAAAGCCATATTGATTTTTGAAGAGGAATACTTTCCAAGATTGAAGTCGCGATTTGAGTATATTTCGAACAACGGTCGTGAAGTAATGACTTTATCGAGTGAAAATTCTCAAGAAATACCTCCAATATTCATAGGTGAAAATCTAGGTACTGTCTTAAAAGAACTAATAACAAAAGAGACCACAACCAATAAACTAAAGGGTAATTTTGAATTCAATATTGTAAGCGGAAATAAAAAAATAGATTCTGAAAATGTCGCCGCCATATTAAAAGGTTCGGAGTTACCTAATGAATATGTGGTGATTTCCTCTCATCTAGATCATATAGGTGTTAATGCTGATGGCCAAATAAATAACGGAGCTGATGACGATGGATCGGGTACCGTGGCACTATTAGAAATAGCAGAAGCTTTTAAAAAGGCTTCAGATGACGGGTTAGGACCAAAAAGGTCTATAATTTTTTTACATGTTACGGGAGAAGAAAAAGGACTTCTAGGTTCTCGATATTATACTGATTTTGAACCTATTGTCCCCTTAGAAAACACAGTGGCCAACCTAAATATTGATATGATCGGCAGAATAGACCCGAAGCGCGATGGTGAACGAAATTATATATACCTCATAGGTTCGGATAAATTAAGTACTGAGCTTCACAACCTATCAGAAGAAATAAACTCAAAATTCACGAATATTGAATTGGATTATAAGTACAACGATGAAAATGACCCAAACCGTTTTTATTATAGGAGTGACCATTACAATTTCGCTAAAAATAATATCCCAATCATATTCTACTTCAATGGAACCCATGAAGATTATCACAGACCCGGAGATACCCCTGATAAAATAAATTATGATTTACTGGAAAACAGAACAAGATTGATTTTTCATACGGCCTGGGAAGTAGCTAATCGAGAAAATAGGGTACTTGTTGACAAGCCTTCAAAATAAAACTAGAAAAGCCGTTCGAATGAACGGCTTTCTATTTTCTGGGTGGAAGATCGGGTTCGAACCGACGACCTCCTGAACCACAATCAGGCGCTCTAACCAGCTGAGCTACAACCACCATTTTAAGCGGTGGCAAAGTTATGATTTTTTGTTTTAATAATACAAAGCTTAAGGATTAAGAAAAATCAAAAAATTAGCGTACCTTAACTTCACAACTGAACTAGAGTATTCAACAAATCAACCATTAATATTGTTATCCCACCGCATAAAATACCTTGCGATATCTGTTTTCTTCTTGACGTTTTATCCCCTCTCTGGGCAGAAGACATTAATAGATAGTCTGAAGCAAAAAAAAATAGCTATTGAAGGTAAATCTGAATTCAATGAATCTAACACTGATTACATTGATTTGTTGAATAAGCTCTCTAGAAGTTATATCTATCACAATAACGATAGCCTTAAGTTCTATTCAAACAAGGCCTTGGAGTTGAGCAAATCCATCGACTACAAAAAAGGCATAGCCGGTGCAAAACTGGCATTGGGGGAGTTTTATGTATTAAGTTCCGAATTCGAACCAGGCTTTAAACTCATTGTTGAAGCAAGGGGCTTGGCAAAGGAGGTTAGGGCTGATTCCATTTTTCTTCGAAGTTTAAACTCTGATGCCATGGGGCATTTCATGAATGGCGAATATCCTGAAGCTTACAAACTTTGTAAAGAAGGAGAGAAGTATGCAAAAGAATTCAATAACCATGAGATGCAAATTACTTTTGCAATGAACTTGGCTACCTCATTTTCAATTTTAAAAATATACCAGCAAGCACTGCCCTATTATCAGAAAGCTTTAGATGCGATAGCTGATAAGCCTGATAAAGACCTAGAGGGGCAAATTCGAAGCAATATGGGGTATCTCTACATGCATATTGAAGATTTTGATAAAGGAAAATCTGCATGCAAAAGAGCAATAGACATATTTAGGGAAAATAAGTTTCATTCGTGGGAGGCTTTTGCATGGACCACACTTGGCGAAATCGCAGTTAAAGAAAAGAATCCAGATGAGGCATTAGGTCTATTTAATGTATCGGATAGTCTACTAATGCTTGCCAAAGATTCGCAACGGCAAGCTGAAAATTACCTGGGAATAGCAGAAGCCTATTTATTAAAGAATGACCTACAAACAAGCAAGGATTTTGCTGAAAAAGGAACACAGATTTCTAAACAAATAAAAAATCATAATGGCATAGTCAAAGGTTCTAAGCTACTTTATGAAATCGCAACCACTCTTAATCAGCCTAAAGAAGCACTCATACATTTGCAAGCTGCCAATAAAATTTCAGATTCAATTCTTGAATCCGATGATAAAACACGATTCCTTTTGCTTGAAACACAAAATCAATTTTTGAGGGATGCGGAGAAAATGAGATTGGAAAATGATAGAAAAATTAAAGACAAAAATTTTATATTCTACATAGCCTTACTTGCATTAATCGCACTAATAATAATCGCTTTATTAGTTCGTAAGAGTGCACTTGCAGAAAAGAACGCCAATAGGATACTTGAAGAAAATAACGAGATAAAAGACAAAATTTTCTCAATTATTGGTCATGATTTAAAATCGCCCGTTGGCACTTTACAAGAATTGTTGGAACTCTATTCCAGCAAAGAAATCTCAGAGGAAGAAATTAGCAGATATACTCCTAAATTAAAGGAAAATGTTGATTATAATTCCTTCATGCTTAATAATCTCCTTATCTGGGCTAAAAGTCATATGGATGGTGGTATTGAAGTATTCCCTGAGAAAATAAACTTACGAAGTGTACTTAAAGACAAAGAGCAACTCTTCAAAAAAGAAATTCAAGAAAAGAAAATATCATTAAAAATAGAAGTACCTAAAAGCCAAGAAGTTTTATTTGACATGTCTCACTTAAGGCTTATTTTGAAAAACATAATTTCAAATGCTTTGAAATATACCGAAAACATGGGGCGTATTAAGATTTCTTCTGAAGCGCATGATAATCATATTCAACTAACGATTGAGGATAATGGTGTGGGAGTATCCAAAGAAGTTTTAAATGCCATTAATTCTGATAAATTTATAAAGTCAAAACCAGGTACAAGAATGGAAAAAGGAACAGGTTTAGGTCTTCAAATCTCAAAGGATCTTGCTTCCCTAAACAATGGATCTTTGGTAATTAAAGGGAATGTTGGTGAAGGGACCACGGTTATCCTAAAATTTCCTAAAGCATGATAAAGGTTTACAGATTCATATCATTTTTCGGATTTTTTATTCTGTTATTCCTTCCAATTTTGGCTTATGGCCAATTGTCAAAGAAAGATAGCCTTCTTGAAATATATTCCGATACTGAAAAATTCAGTGGATTCGATAAAATTCAGAAAATCGACCTATTAAACAATATCGCAAATGAATATCGCTTTAGAGAACCTGACAGTCTTTTACTCTTTGCTACCAAATCACTAGATCTAAACAAGGACAGCACTTATCTATATGGTTACGCGAGAGCTATAATTCATACCGGCGATTTTCATTCAGACCTTGGTAAAAATAAAGTAGCCTTTAAGTATTATCAGCGAGTAAGAAATCTAATCAAAGAAATTAGTGACCCACAAGCTCAAGTTGCACTTTTAAAGAGTGTTGCACTTCACGATGTTTTTATCCGTGACTATAAAAAGATGCTTGAAAACACTTACAAGGCCATTGAAATTTGTGAAACCAATGATTTTAAATTACAAGAAGCCTTGTTAAGGCATAATCTAGGTTGGTTATACACCATGAATTCTTTACATCAAGAGGCACTCAATGAATATGTAATTGCTGACAGCATATGGAATATTATTGGTGATGTTGAGCATAAGGCTGGTACACAATCCAATATAGCTTTCAATGCGATTAAAACCGGTGACTTTGATTTGGTTTTAAAAAATGCGCACGAATCAAGGGACTATTTTGAAAGAACCCACGACAATTTATGGCATAGTAGATCTACAAGGGTACTGAGCAGGTACTATCACACAATTGAAGAACCAGAAATTGCACTTACCTGGATCAAAAAGTCGGATAGTTTGATTTCATTAGTGGAAAATCCGAGAGATGAACTTGAGGTATTCGAATGGTATTCCAAAATTTATTTTGCATTAGATGAATTTGATAAGGCCTCTGAATATTCCAAAAAAACTAAGGAGTATGCCGAACGGTTTAAGGATACCACCAAACTTTTACAGTCTTTGGAATTGTTAAAAGATATTTCATTGAAGAATGGTCAAATTGAAAATTCCTTAGGTTATTTCAATCAATATGAAAATCTTAAGAAAAATTATCGAACGGATAATGAAAACAATAACCTTGCATTTCTGCGAGCTAAACAGGAGTTTGATCGAGAACAAATGCTATCTGAGGCAAGAGTACAAAATGAGATTTCCCGACAAAACTTTCTTATTGGTGCATCGGTGGTGGTGGTTTCAGGCCTTTTAATCATAATATTCTTGATAAGACGTAATTATCAAAATCAACGAAACGCCAATAAAGATTTGAAAGAGCTTAATGAGGTAAAGGATAAAATCTTCACAATTATTGGTCATGATTTGAAATCACCTATTAGCACCTTACAAGAATTCCTAGATTTATATAATGATAGCGAATTGTCTACTTCAGAAATTAAAAAAATAACTCCACGCCTTAAGAATAATGTCGACCACAGCGCATTCACTTTGAATAACTTACTGACTTGGGCAAATAATCAAATGAATGGTACAATTACCAAACCAAAAGCAGTTGCAATAAAAATGCATGCAACCCAAGTCGTTGAATTATATGCCGAAAAAATTGAAAGCAAAAACATTAATGTGGAGTGCGTTACCAATCCTGATTTGAAAGTGTTGGTTGATAGTGATCATTTAGACTTGATTTTGAGAAATCTCATTTCAAACGCTATAAAATTTACGCCGGAAAATGGCAATATAAAATTCAATGGTAAGGAACAGGGAAGTAGAGTCGTCTTTAGAATTGAAGATTCAGGAGTTGGCTTATCAAAATCCCAACTATCGTCAATTATGAAAGGGTCTTCAATTATCCCTCAGATTGGCACCAATAATGAAAAAGGTACTGGAATAGGATTGCAAATAACGAAAGACTTATTGGCCTTGAATAATGGGGAGTTAAACTTTGAAAGCGCATTAAATTCTGGTACAACTGCTATTATTATACTTCCTAAAGCCTAATCGAGACAGATTTCATTGTAAAGCTGATTGATAGAAAGTCCTATTTTTTGATTCAAATCATCGATGAAATGCAATTTTTATCGCTAAAACACCAAAAAAAGAGCACTTCACAACATTAATTGGCAAGTGTTCAATTAAGAAAATACTTTTGAGCTGATTGTTTTATCGACCAATGCCCAAATCTAACCTACTTATAATGGCCGGCCAAAACAAGTTGATTGCGGTGTTTATTTTAGCCGTTTTTATGCTTTTCAGTGAGGGGCTTTTGTCTCAGAAACAGGAAAGAAAAAAACTTCAGCGAAAAATCACTGCTTTCGAACTGGATTCCGATTTTGATGTAAAGGATACTACCTATATTATCCTTCATTGCAAGCTTGCATCCTCTTTTAATTACATAAATTCAGATAGCCTTTATTATTATTCAAATAAGGCATTGACTTTAAGTGAAAAAGCTGATTTTACTAGAGGTAAAATTCTATCCCTTTCCAGTCTAGGTTCCTACAATTCAAATATGGGCAATTCAAAAGAGGCGATTTCATATTTCAAAAAAGCCTTGGAGTTAACCCAAAAAGATGAAGCAAATGAAGATGAGGTACAATTGTACAACAATTTAGGTACTGAATATTTGTTTTCGGGCAACTATTCAAAATCACTCGAATACTACTTAAAAGGTATTGATATCGCAACTATTAAAAATGACTTAACCCTTCTATCAATATTAAATGAAAACATCGCGAGCCTCTACTCAGATCAAAAGAATTATGATCAAGCACTTGAATTTTATGAAAGGGTCGTAAAAATAAATCGCCAACTTGATGATGAAGTGGTTTCGGCTGAGACTATGAGCAATATGGCCTCGCTTTATGCAGATATGGACAAATTTGATTTGGCCATGTTCAATATTAACAGCAGTATAACCGCATTTGAAAAAAACGCGATTTCTGATTGGCTTGCATTTGCTTACGGGGTAAAAGGAAAAATCTACCTCAGGCAAAAAAAATACGACTGGGCCTTATACTGGTATGATCAAGCCAACCTTCTTTATGAAAACTTGGACGATAAACGAGGTGTAATAGATGTTTATGATGGATATTCAAAAGCTTTCTTCGCCATAAAACAAGATTCATTAGCTGAATATTATGCCTTAAAAGGAAATTCAATTGCAAAAGAGATAGCGGCAATTGAAGGACAGAAAAACACAGCCGAAATACTTTATAAGGTTTACAAAAATAAAAGTGATTTTGAACTAGCAGTTCTTTATCTAGAAGAGTTTGAGGCATTATCGGATTCATTATCAAAAGATGAATTTGAAAATAGCTTGACCATGATGCAGACCAAAATGGATTATGAGAAGCAAAAAGAAGCCATCATTGCAGAAAAAGAAAAGGTGTTGGCCAGACAGCGCAACTACATTTATGCGTCTTTAATAGTTTTGCTTGTTCTCCTTTGTACAAGTATCCCGCTTTACATCAATCAAAAGAAATTAGTTAGACTTTATAAAGAACTAAAGGCTAAAACCAAAACTCTAAGGGACCGAGAAGATGAACTTAAACGAATTGATAAAACTAAAAATCAATTGTTTTCAATTATCGGCCATGATTTAAGAGGCCCAATCGGAGGTCTACAGGGATTATTGCGGTTATTCGCCAACAATGAAATTCCACAAAATGAATTTATTGGTTTTATTCCTAAGCTCAGAGCCGATGTAGATCACATCCTATTCTCATTGAACAACCTTCTTTCTTGGGGTCAGGCACAAATGAAAAACGATGTGACCAAACCAGCCATCATTCCCCTTAAAAACCATGTAGATGATAGTATTCGATTGTTGACTGAAAATGCAATGGCTAAAAATATAACGCTCACCAACACGGTTCCTGAGCATTCATATGTATGGGTCGATGGCAACCAGATGGACATAATTATCAGAAACTTAATAAGTAACGCAATCAAGTTCACACCAGAAAATGGAAAAATTAAGATAAGTGCAATTCAAGATGGAGAATCTTGGAAAATACAAGTCAAGGACAATGGTATAGGTATGCCTGAAAATATTAGAGAATCAATATTTTGTTCAGATAAGACAGTTACCACTTTTGGTACGAATAATGAAAAAGGAACCGGCCTAGGACTTTCCCTTTGTAAAGAAATGGTAGAGCGAAATAGTGGAGAAATATGGGTTGAAAGTGAATTAAAGAAAGGTACTTCATTCTTCTTCACAATACCTAGGGTCGACAAGGAGAAATTTAAGCAAGCAAGCTAAATCAAATCAAAAATTGAGTCGACTGCTGGAAATCTTTCCACTGTAAATCCTTCAGCATATTCCGTTCCAATCAATCTTCCTAAATCACGAGCTCTATAGTTTACGCTATCAATAAAGTTTTTGCTACTTATGGGTGTTGAAGGTTCTTTACTCTCAGGATCGTAAAACTGGGAAGCATATGCTAATATTGATTTTGTCTTGGTGTCAATAAACCCAGAAACATCAACTAAAATATCTGGCACTAGATTTTTCCACTGAATGTAGTGATAAACAGCTTTTGGGCGCCAAGGTTCCTGCCATTCATCATCACCGTCAAGTTTTGTGTCGATTTTCACCAAACCACTTAAAAAACAAGAATCACTAACAAGTTTCGAGCCCTTTCCATGATCAATATGCCGGTCGTCAACAGCATTACATAGAACAATTTCCGGACGATATTTTCGAATACACCTGATTATACTGAGCTGATGTTTTTTATCATTTACAAAAAAACCATCATCAAATTCCAAATTCTCGCGAATGGAAACTCCCAGTATTTGGGCTGCGTTTTCTGCTTCACTATCACGTATTTCAGCAGTCCCTCGTGTTCCTAACTCGCCTCGGGTCAAATCAACAATACCTACTTTTTTGCCTTTGGAAACCTCTTTTGCAATTGTAGCACCTGCACCAAGTTCAGCATCATCTGGATGCGCTCCAAAAACCAAAATATCCAATTTCATTAGACCAAAGCAGTTTTTGATTTTACAACCTCTAACGCCTGCTGTATATCATACATTAGATCTTCATCTTCTTCAATACCAACAGAAAAACGAATCAACCCATCACGAATACCTTGTTTTTGCCGGTCTTCAGGACTCATTAATGAATGAGAAGTAAGAACTGGGGAAGTAACGGTACTCTCAACTCCTGCTAAGCTCATAGATGCTTTAATCAACTTTAATGACTTCATAAATAATTCAGCATCAAGCGCTTCATCCAATTCAAATGAGAGCATTGCACCAAATCCATTCATTTGTGACTTAGCCAACTCGTGGTCGGGATGGCTTTCCAATCCTGGATAAAATACTCTCGAAATATCGCCTTCCGCATCAAGTTTACGAGCTAATTTCAATGCATTTTCTGTTTGGGCCTTCACGCGTAGCCCCATTGTTTTTAAACTTCTCTCCAACATCCATGTTGTTTGATCACTTAAACTGCCACCAAAGCAAATTGAAGATGACCAAAGTTGCTCAATGTGTTGTTTTGAAGCGGCCACAGCACCAGCACATATGTCAGAATGACCACCCATATATTTGGTTGCACTATGAATCATGATATCTATCTCAAAATCAGCCGGATTTTGATTTATGGGGCTAGCAAAGGTGTTATCAATCATAGTAATCACGCCCTTATTTTTAGCTAAAGACGCAACAGCACTCATATCTGTTATTGTCAATAAAGGGTTCGAAGGCGTTTCAATGTAAATGATTTTTGTATTGGGCCTTAGTTCCTTTTCAAAGTCTTCTACTTGCCAACCTTTTGTGAAAGAATAGGAAATACCGTATTTCTCAAGTTGGCTAGTGGCGAAATTATAGGTGCCTCCATAAAGTGTCTGTTGAAATATTACATGATCGCCAGCTTGTAAAAAGGCCATCAGACAATGACTGATTGCTGCCATACCACTACCAAAAATCATACCTGCTTCAGTATGCTCCAAAGCCGCTATCTTTTTTGAAAGTGCTTGTTGATTTGGTGTGTTAAAATATCTAGGGTATCTTTTTTCATCAATATCTTGAAAGGCATATGAGCTTGACATGTAAAGCGGAGAAACCGCTCCCCTGAACTGTTCATCTTCCACTGCACCAACATGGGCACAAATTGTATTGATTCCAATATTTTTCTTCATTCCAACAATTTATGAATCTAAAATAAACAATTTAAACCTGTACAGATTTCCAATTTCCTTTACGAAACCAAAGAATCGCAATAACGGCCAACAAGATTTCGGCGGAGGTTATGGCAATAAAAACACCTTTAGCCCCTAATCCTAAGACCAAAGCCAATAAATAAGCGACCGGGAGTTGGTACAACCAAAAAGCAATAAGGTTTATTTTAGTTGGGGTTTTGGTATCACCTGAACCATTAAAAGCATTACTAACAACCATTCCGTAAGCATAGAAAATATAGCCAGCTGCAATTATTCTCAGACAAAGTGAACCGCTTTCAACTACAGATGGTGTATCATTGAATGCGGTGACAATCTGGGTAGCAAATATTAGGTAAATCAGAGAAACAAATGCCATGAAATAAGCATTGTATTTTCCGGTTATCCAAACAGATTTTTCGGCTCTTTCCGGCTGTTGAGCTCCAAGATTTTGGCCGACTAGAGTAGCGGCGGCATTACTCATACCCCATGAAGGCATCAGGGTAAACATAATTACCCTAATGGCTATGGTGTATCCTGCAAGAACCTCACTACCAAACTCTGACATTATACGCATAAGAAAAACCCAGCTAGAAGTACCAATTAAAAATTGTGCAATCCCACCTAGAGAAACTTTCACGAGGTTATACATTACCGCAATGTTCAATGCAATATCTTTTAGAACTAGTCGAATCTTGCTCCAACCAAAAAACAAAATACCCAACTGAAATAAAACTGCTGACCCCCGGCCGATATTGGTGGCAATTGCAGCTCCCATAACACCATATTCAGGAATTGGACCCCATCCGAAAATAAATATTGGGTCCAAAATAATATTCAGCCCGTTGGAAAGGACCAAGGCCCACATGGCAATACTTGCGTCACCTGCACCTCTAAAAATGGCATTTATCAAGAATAATAGCAGAATTGTAATGTTACCCCCTATTAACCACTTGGTGTACCCATGACCTTCTTCTATTAAATCAGGTTCGGCACCCATCAGTGCCAGAATTTCTTTATTGTAAAGAAATCCAATAATACCAACAATTAATGCTACCAAAACCCCCAGACCAATTGCTTGAACGGCTGCTATACGAGCTCCTTGAAGGTCTTTTTCCCCTACTCGGCGAGCTACTACTGCAGTTGCTGCCATACTAAGGCCAATGGCGATGGCATAAACTAAGGTAATGACCGATTCCGTTAAACCTATTGTTGCGACTGCATTAACACTTACTTGAGAAACATAAGCGATATCAACGATTGCAAAAATACTCTCCATGAGCATTTCTAAAATCATTGGAATGGAGAGCATAAAAATTGCCTTTCGAATGCTCCCGGTCGTGAATTCTTGTTCTTTTCCCGTTACTGCAATCCAGAAGTAATGGAATAACTTTTTTATTGATATTGTTTGTGATGACATGTGATTGAAATTATGTTGGTAATAGAGAAGTAATGCAACTAACCGAAATCTCCCTTTCGGTTATTTTTGGTTGGCCAGAGCCACTGTCGCAATGCTGTACATAATTTCTATAGCTTCATGATGTTGCAAAGATGAAAAAAAATATTAACTACTACTATAAAAATCAATATTTTACGTCTGAAAAGTTAAATGCATATTCAATATGAAATCAAAATATATCTTAATACTATTGATTTTCTTAGGTGTTGTTTCTTGTAAGAATTCAAAATCAACAGCCGAAAAAACAGGTTATCAAGGGCAAGGTCCGAATCCTATTGTTTCCACAAAAACCAAACCTGTTCAGAAACAATGGAAGGGAATATGGTCGTTTCAGGATAGCACAGTTTTTTTTAGCAATCAATTTGATGGGGCACGATTAAATGGTGTTTCACATGATTCATTAAATCATTATACCTTATGGATTACACCTGAGAATAGCCCCATAAATCCAAGTCCTTGGTATGGCTTTAAAGTTTGGAGTAAAACCGCCCAAGAAATAAAAATCAACTTTTCATATGAAGGCAGTAGAAGTCGGTATTATCCGAAAATCAGTTATGATGGACTAAATTTCAAAACCCTGGATAGTACACGTTTTAAGTTAATCAATCCTGGTGAAGGAGAATTCGGCATTAAAGCAGCACCTGAACGAATTGAAATTACAATCGCAATCGATAATAATCCAACTTGGGTTACTGCTCAAGAATTATACACATCTTCACGTGTTAAACAATGGATTGACTCCTTATCTCAAAAATCGTTCATTACAAATTATGAAATTGGAAAGAGTCGTGAAGGCCGGTCAATGAACTTAATGGAAATCAATGAGTCAAACTCAAAGAAGGCATTGCTTATTATCTCACGACAACATCCACCCGAAGTAACCGGATTTTTGGCCATGAAATCATTTATGGAGACTTTAGCTGGAAACTCTAAGAAAGCAATTGAATTTAGAAAGCAGTTCGCAATTTTCAATGTGCCATTAATGAACCCTGACGGTGTTGATAATGGGCATTGGAGACATAATTTTGGTGGTATTGACCTGAATCGAGATTGGCAAGAATTTAATCAGCCAGAAACCCGTGCCGTTAGAGATTTTTTAAAATCAAAAAATGAAGAGGGCTATCAATACGTTTTTGGAGCTGATTTTCATTCAACTTGGGATGACATCTACTATCCATTGGATACTGTGGTGACCGGCCAAAAAGGGCAACTGGTTTTTGACTGGATTGATAATATTGAAAAGAGACTTCCCAAGAAAAAGGCTAATGTGAGCGCTTCTAAAAAGTTACATCCCACAATGGTATCCCGCAACCATTTTTATGCCGTTTACGAGATGCCCGCAATAGTCTTCGAACTAGGCGATAATACACCTAGAGTTTTCCTGAAAGAAAAAGGTAAAGTAGCCGCTGAAGAATTGATGCGGTTATTGATGGATTAATTAAAATATCATCCTTATATCAAAAACCAAATCCTAAGCCTTTATGTAATTCGCCTGATATCTCCAATAACTTATTCCTCCTAAAATCAAAATGCCTATTGCAATATATTTTACGTAATCTGGGGTTATTGCAGCAGAACCTGATTGCGCATAACTGTGAAGGCCGACCAAATAGAAGTTAACGCCAAAATAAGTCATCATAATACTTCCGTAGGCCACAACACTCGCGAAATTGTATATCCATCGTCCTCTAAGTCCGGGAACAAAGCGCATATGAATTACAAAGGCATATACCATAATAGAGACCAGTGCCCAAGTTTCTTTAGGGTCCCAACCCCAATAACGACCCCAACTTTCGTTAGCCCATTGACCACCTAAAAAGTTTCCTATCGTTAACATTACCAAACCAACTGTTAAGGCCAATTCGTTAATAATGGTAAGCTCCTTAAGACTAATATCCATTCTTTTTTTGTTCTTCTTAGTGGTCAAAATCATTAGTAACAAGGCAGTTACCCCTAAAATCATACCAACGGTAAGTGGACCATAACTACCAACGATTACGGCTACGTGTATCATTAACCAGTAGCTGTCCAGAACCGGAACTAAATTGGCTATCGCTGGATCAACCCAGCTTTGATGGGCAATAAACAAAAGCATGGAAGCAACAAATGTACTTGCAGCTAGGGTAAGGTCACTCTTTCGAATAAATAGCAATCCAATACCCATGGTTGCCCAAGAAACATATAGAATACTTTCATAAGCATCACTCCAAGGAGCATGGCCTGAAATGTACCAACGTAAGACCAAGCCAGCTGTGTGCCAGATAAAAAACAAAATAATGATTCCTTTGAGGAAATAAGTTGCGGCTCTCCAAATTTCTCTTTCCCTAAAAATTCGGAAAATCAAGATAAAGAACAATAAACCGCCAACAAGCATGTAGTATCTGTATAGTTTATTGAAAATATCTAGCTTGTTATATATGATTTCCGTTTTTACTTTTTTATCAGAAGGAAGAACTTCCTTACCGTGATTTAACTGATTCTGCTTAAATGCTTCCAAAAGCTTATCTGGGGTAGAATAATCACCAGTATTTATTGCTACTTGCAAAGTATTTAGGTAATACGGCACCGAATTCTGCATAAAATTTGCATACAGTGAGTCTCCAACTTGGTATTGACCCGAACGGTATTCTAAAGGTGAAATCCACTTATTGTTCTCATCATTGAGCAATGGAAAAATTTTAAGAATTTCACCACTTAAAGCCATCTCCAATAAGGTAAATCGTTCATGGAGTTTTATAAAGTCTTTTTGAAATTTATTCGGATTTGTAGTAGAACTTGCTTCTTCTAAATAAGGCCGTAACCTATACATACCAGTAGCATCAAACATATCAATGGCCTTTATGTACTTACCGCCCTCTTCTACTCCAAGTATTTCTCGAATACTATCGTTCTGTTGTGATCCTAGATTTGTACGAATAAATTCTGTATTGTACCAAGCCACACGATTCAACATCATTGAAAGAAAAACTTGATCCGAATTAAGTCCTTGAAACTTGTCCTTGCCGCTCAACTTTCTTAATAATTCAGAAGTGAATGTGTGCATAGGCTTCATTCGCCCCCCTTCATCCTGAACTACCAGAGCACCAAACTTATCGGCATGTTCTTTGGTAACCGTAGTTGCACTAATAACAGAGTCAATTTGAGCCTTGGTTGGTCGAACTACATGATTTTCTTTGGACTGTTGGGCAGTTGTAAGTGAGAAACACATAAATGAAACTGCGGCCAAAGCTGCCTTTTTCTTTTTTAGTTTATCAAGAGACTTTGTCAAATCCCTGAAACGGGTTTTCCCAAAAAACATAATACCCATCAAACCCACATAAAGTAAAAAATAACCTATATAGGTAATCCAAGTTCCCCACCAATCGTGATTAACCGAAAGTACAGTACCTTTTTCATCAGGCATGAAACTGGCCTGAAAAAAACGGTAGCCTTCATGATCAAGTACATGATTCATGAAAATATCATAGTCAAAAGGTCTATCATCTTCTACCGTTATTTTACTCATAAACGATTTATAGCTATTCACAGTTCCAGGATATTTTTCAGCAATAAAATCATTGAGCTTTACCTTAAAAGGCAATTGATACTCCTTTGAACCATACTTTAATGAAAAGTCCAACCCACCAATAGATACCTTATCAGTAAAACTAGCAGGTCCTTTTCCTCCCATCATAGTAATCTCTTGGGTTTCACCATTCGAGCTAACAGCGACTACCAATGCATCTGATGTGTCATCTGTTCGTTCCGATTCTGGAACTTCTACAATTCCATATTCACCTTTCACTATGGGCTCAGGAAAAACAAATTGCATACCAGCCATATTGTATAATGAACGTAATTGCAATTGTTGTAAGCTATCGGCAATTACTTGACCTTGAAATTGGTCCGCCATACGCATGAAGCCACCATCATAAGGTGCTTTTATGAGATAGGTGCTGTCTGAAGTAAATATGTTTATTGCGCCATCAGTTTCATTATTTAGGGCGAATAGCACATTGTGAACATTGGCAATTTTTCCATCTTCCAAGAAATGCTCATGTCGCTGACCATCTCCAGCCTCTACAAGTTTTAAGTAAGTCTTCCCTGATTCATTTTCAACAAGTCCTTCTTTAACTCCATCAATGAAATCAACATATGCTATGGAGAACTCCTTATCTTGAAATTTACCTTTGTACGGAAATCTGGCTTTTTTTCCTTCAGGGGTAACTAATATAGGCTCTTCCATGGTTTTACGCATTAATTGACCATTGATATCCCCATCAATAAAAGCAGTCAGGTAAGTTTTATCAGAATAAAACACATTCTCAGATTCACCTTCTCGAATTGGCATCATTCCTTCAAAACTGATATATCGCGTAACAAAAGCGCCAATTATTATCAATATCCAAGAAAGATGTAAAACCAAAACGGGCCATTTTTTCCACTGCAGTAGGTTGTAGCGGTAGATATTGCCTAGAAAATTAATCACAAAAAACACCATTATGATTTCAAACCATCTGGCATTGTAAACATATATCCTAGCGGTTTCCGTACTGTAAACGCTTTCAATAAATGTTCCAATCCCCATTGCCGCAGCAAAGAGGATAAAAAGAACAGCCATTAAACGAGTGGAAAAAAGAGTCTTCTTCAATAAGTCGAACATACCTAAAGTCTTTCGGCATGCAAAAATAAAGCCTAACATCCACATCTCGATATATACCAAGGACCAAAAAGTTCAACAGAACTGTTAAAGAACTTTTAAGCTTATTGTAAATTTGAACATGCCTACAGTAGTTCTCATTGGGACCGGGAATGTTGCCCATCATTTATTCAGAGCCTTAAAAGAAAATATTATTCAGGTTTTTGGGCGAAACGAACAAGCCTTAAGGGAATTTTCAGAATCCACCTCAACAACTTCTTCAATCGATGAACTTGTTGCTGCAGATTTATATTTGCTTGCGGTTAGTGATGATGCTATTAAAGAGGTTTCAAGACAATTTTCACATGTTAAAGGATTATTGGCCCACACTTCTGGTAGTGTTCCTATTTCTCAATTATCGAGTGAACGAAAAGCAGTTTTTTATCCTTTACAAACCTTTACTTTCGGAAGAGACTTGAATTTTTCAACAATCCCCATATGTCTGGAAGCCACGAATAAAGAAGATTACGGTATACTTGAAGAATTAGCCAATTCAATTTCAAAATCAGTGTACAGAATCAACACGGAACAACGAAAAAAACTACATTTGGCGGCAGTTTTCGCAAATAATTTTAGTAACCACATATTCCAGATTGCTATGGAAATTTGTGAACAAGAAAATGTTGATTTTGATTTATTGAAGCCTTTAATAATTGAGACTATCAATAAAATTGAACATCTAAACCCAATTGATGCACAGACAGGTCCGGCTAAAAGAAATGATATTCAAACAATGCAGGCACATTTGGAGGGTCTACAAGACCCAATGCACAAGAAAATCTATCAAATGCTAAGCAAATCCATTAGAAAATCACATGAAGAAAAACTATAAAGAATATTTGTCTGACATAACAACTTTTGTCTTTGATGTTGATGGCGTATTTACTGATGGTACTCTGCTAATCAGTGAGAAAGGTGAATTGCTCAGAAAAATGAGCGTAAAGGATGGTTATGCTTTAAAAACAGCAGTTGATAGAGGTTATAATGTCTGCATTATAACGGGTGGTACTAACGAAGGGGTACGTGAACGACTTAAAGGACTAGGGGTTACTGATATTTATATGGGTGCCCACCACAAAGTTGAACAGCTAGATGAATACCTTGACATCTATGATATTAATCCAGATAATGTGGTTTACATGGGTGATGATATGCCAGATATTCCGCCCATGAAAATGGTCAAACTGGCAACCTGTCCACAAAACGCAATACCCGAAGTTAAAGTGATTAGTGATTATGTATCACATAAAAATGGTGGAGACGGATGCGTTCGTGATATCATTGAACAGGTCCTAAAAGTTCGCGGTGACTGGAATTCCAATTTTAGTGCACAGAATGACTAAAAACCCACTGGCCAATCATCTCAAAGGGAAAAAAGTAATTCTTGCATCTAGTTCACCAAGAAGAAAAAAATTCTTTGAGGAATTGGGAATCGAATTTGAGATACGACTCAAATCAGTTGATGAAACATATCCCAAGAATCTAAAAGGGGCCGAAATTTCCGATTATCTAGCAATTCTAAAGGCTTCGGCCTTTGATAGAGCCATAGCTTCTGAAGAAATTTTAATCACATCTGACACTGTAGTCTGGCATAATAATGAGTCTTTGGCTAAAGCTAAAGATCACCAAGAGGCCTTTGAAATGCTACGAAAATTATCGGGTGATTGGCATCACGTAATTACCTCGGTTTGTTTTACAACCACAATGGTGCAAAAGGTGGTCAACTCAATTACTGAAGTCAAATTCAAATCTTTAACGGATACGGAAATCAACTATTATATTGAAAACCATAGGCCATTTGATAAAGCGGGTGCCTATGGTATTCAAGAATGGCTTGGATCCGTGGCAATTGAAGAAATAAAAGGTTCTTACAATAACGTTGTGGGCTTACCTACACACTCGGTGTACAACACCTTACTTGAACTTTAAAACTTTCATAAAGTATTCTTTGTTTTTTGTTAACTCGCTACAAAGTGGTTTAAAAATGCCCTTAACTTGAAATTAAATTCAATATTATGAAGGTATTCTTTTTCTCTTTTTTAACCGTTTTAGTAGCAACTTGTGGCGGCGGAGGTAGTAACGCTGATGTTGCAAATTATGAAACAGCTACAGCAGAAGTCTACGACAATACTTCAGAATTGGAATCGACAACCAAAACAGTTAATGAAGCACAAAACCGAAAACTCATTTGGAACGGAAATGTAGAACTCAAGGTGAACGATGTACAAGAATCAACTACTAAAGTCAATCAAATTTGTGAGGAATTTGGTGGTTTTGTCTCTGGAATGAATTTGAACAATACCAACTATGAAATTTCAAATACCATCACCATACGTGTTGATAGTAAAAACTTCAATAAGGTAATTGAATCCTTAAAGGATGAAGCAGAATATATTAAAAGTGTGTCTGTCACTTCAAACGACGTAACCGAAGAATATATCGATGTTCAAAGCCGCTTGAACACAAAAAAAGAAGTTAGAGACCGATATATCGAAATTCTTAAGAACAAGACCGGTAAAATTTCAGAGGTTTTGGAAGCTGAAGAGGCCATTCGCAAGATTACCGAAGAAATTGAGGCTAAAGAAGGGCGGCTTCGATATTTAAAAGACAAAATCAAATTCAGCACCATAAGTGTGAGGCTCTATGAAACGGTTTCATTTTCAAATGAGCCTGAGGCATATGAAAAATCATTTGGGGATAAGTCATTACAGGCACTAAAAAACGGCTGGAAAATAATTACGACCCTTGTTCTTATCCTTATTAATATTTGGCCATTATTACTCATTACTATCGTTCTAATCTGGCGTTGGAAATGGATAAAATCAAAACTACGTGGTGGCAATAAATCTTAAACCAAATTCTATCAAAACGTTAATAATACACGCTTAACAGCCCCTGTTTTCTAAATTTGAAAAAAATTAACCGTTATGAAACGATGGATTCGATTTGAACTTTTGATAATTCTTTTTGCCTTAGTTGTTGTAGGTTTTGAAGGTTGTAAAGAAAGAACTGTCCCGAATAAAGAACTCGCACTTAACACAGAAAAAGACAATTCGCCCCTAGAGAAGGAATTGCCAAAAAAAGAACTGTCCAAAGAATTTAAGGAATATTGGTATGCAGGCGATGCGGAAATAACGTCTTATAAATTGGAACAAGCCCGTTATGGTGAATTACGGGAAGGCAAATCAGTTCTAATTTATGTAACGGAGCCTTTTTTACCAGAAATTCAAGTAAAAGCAGACCAAAGTAATCCCTCAAATATACCAGTGCTGAAATTGAATGCTACTAAAAAATACCTAACGGGAATCTACCCGTACTCGGTAATGAGCAGCACTTTCTATCCTGTTTACGATAATCAACACGCTATAAAAACAACTTTTTCAATGCAAGAATGGTGTGGTCATGTTTATGCCCAACTGAATAATCGTGAAACCTTTGAGTTTATGTCTCATTCTTATTTTGAGGGAGAGGCCGACCAAGAATTAGCACTAAATAAGGCCATTCTTGAAAATGAGATTTGGAACAAAATCCGAATAAACCCAGAAGGATTACCCCTAGGAGAACTCGAAATCATTCCTTCTTTGGAATATTTCAGAACCAAGCACGTGCCAGTACAAGCATTTAAGGCCGAAGCCTCTTTAAAAAAGGAAGGTGATACCAGCACCTATACTATTGCATATAACAATACCCAAAGAAAGTTGAGCATTACGTTCTCCTCTTCCTTTCCCTATCAAATTGAAGGGTGGACAGAAGAATTTAAAAGCGGGTACGGTCCTTCGGCGAAAACCCTTGTGTCGAAAGGAACAAAACTTAAAACATTGAAAACGCCCTATTGGAGGCAAAATTCCAATAAATTTGTTGCATTACGCGATAGTTTAGCACTATAGAAAAACTGTGAAAAACATTGTTTTGCAATATCAAACAGAACTGTTTGGGACATTAGTTTCCCTAGTAGTTTTTTTCGTTCTCCGATTTATCATTAGCAAGGCGGTTAGAAGAATCAGCAAGTTAAACGATATCAACCGTATTCGTGCTCGTTTGATTATTTCATACATCACAGTGACTCTTGCATTTATTTTGCTTTTAGTCCTAGTATTAATATGGGGGGTGAATATTAAAGATATTGGTATTCTACTTTCATCTGTTTTTGCAGTACTTGGAGTTGCTCTTTTCGCAACATGGTCGGTTTTAAGCAATTTAACCGCTGGAATTATCTTGTTTTTTTATTTCCCTTATAAAATTGGCGACAGGATTAGAATTCAGGATAAAGACTTTCCTGACGAAGCCATCATATTGGATATTAAGGCATTTAATGTCAACCTGCTAAAAGATGATGGTGAGTTGCTGACCTATCCCAATAACCTTTTACTACAAAAAGGGGTAGTTCTAATTCAAAGGCAGGTTGCCACGGATAAAGATTTAGAACCTCATCTTTAGCGTGTTAAAGAATATCTAAAGCAAACTTCGCCACTACCCAATCTTTCTATATTTGGAGCTCTAATAAGACCAACTATGCCTAAGTTCAACGCGGTCCTCTTATTCGCGCTATTTTACTTCCTAACGGTACAAGCACAAAATCCAAAAAACTATACCCCATCAGAATTGCACCATGAAATTCAAAAACTGAATTTTCTGGGTACTGCATTGTATGTTGCGGCTCATCCAGATGATGAAAACCAAAGGATCATTTCTTATTTGGACAACAATGTAAAGGCAAGAACGATCTACTTATCCATTACCCGTGGTGATGGTGGTCAAAACCTTATTGGCCCTGAGCTCAAAGAAATGTTAGGTGTACTTAGAACACAAGAATTATTGCAAGCTCGAAGTATTGATGGGGGTGAACAACGCTTCACACGTGCTGTTGATTTTGGATACTCGAAGCACCCTGATGAAACTTTGGCAATTTGGGATAAAGAAAAAGTTTTGGGTGACGTCGTTAGAGTAATTCGTGACTTAAAACCAGACATCATCATAAATCGTTTTGATCATCGTAGTCCTGGAACGACCCACGGCCACCATACCACTTCTGCTATGCTGAGTTTTGAGGCCTTTGATTTGACCAATGACCCAAATTCATACTCCGAACAATTGTCAACTTTGGATACATGGCAGCCAAAACGCTTATTTTTCAATACTTCTTGGTGGTTTTATGGGAGCAGAGAGAACTTTGAAAAAGCTGATAAATCCAACTTAGCTTCAGTAGATATAGGAGTCTACTATCCTGAACTTGGGCTTTCAAACAATGAGATTGCGGCGATGGCTAGAAGTCAACATAAATGTCAAGGATTTGGTCAATTGACTTCACGCGGATCTACAGGTGAATATGTTGAGTTTTTAAAAGGAGACCCCTTAAAAGACAAACGTAATTTATTTGATGGCATTAACACTTCTTGGTCAAGAATCAATGGCGGTGATGCTATTGGCGAAATCTTGGACGCTGTTGAAGAAAATTTCAATTTTACAAACCCTTCAGAACATCTAACAGACCTCGTTAAAGCATACGACATGCTACAGAAGGTGAATGATGAACATTGGAAAAACTTGAAATCAAATCATCTAAGAGAAATTATTATAGCAGCAGCAGGGCTTTATTTAGAAGCTAACCCTGATGTTGCTTCCACTACTCCTGGAGCAAGCGTAAGCATCATGGTTGAAGCCATAAATAGAAGTAATCTACCAATTACACTTAAAAATATAACTATAGGAAACGGAGCCGCTTCTTTAACTCCGAATAGGGCACTTATAAATAACAAAAAGGAAACTTTTGAAATGGTTCTATCCATTCCTCAGAATAAATCGTATTCCTCTCCATATTGGTTAAAAGAAAAAGGAGAGTTGGGAGTTTATACGGTTACCGAGACAGATTTAATTGGTCTTCCAGAGAATCCAGCTTCTTTTGAAGCAACGTTTGTTCTGGACTTCAACGGAACTGAAATACCATTTACTGAGCCCGTAGTTAGAAAATATTCAAAGCCCGATAAAGGAGAACTTTTTGAGCCTTTTGTAGTCCTTCCTGAAATTACAATTGGATTTGAAGATGATGTTTTAATTTTCGCTGATGGAGATTCAAAACAAATTCCTCTAAAGGTTACCGCTGGTGTTGATAGTATCTCAGGTCAGGTATCACTGCAAGTACCATCTGGTTGGTCTATTTCCCCTAAGAGCAAGGCAATTGAATTTTCAAAAAAAGGAGAAAGTAAAACTGTATTCTTCACGGTTACACCTCCAGCCAATGAAAGTGAAGGTGTCCTTTCGGCTTCTGTTTCTGTCAATGGTAAAATTGAAAACAAAACTTTATTAGAGATAGCCTACGATCATATTCCAAAACAATCCGTATTACTTCCGGCAGAGGCGAAAATAGTTCGATTGGATATTGCTAAAAGCGGTAACCTTATTGGCTATATTCAAGGTGCAGGTGATAAGGTGCCAGAAAGTTTGGAACAAATTGGTTATCAAGTAGAGACATTAAACGTAGATGAAATTCAACCAAACGACCTAGCCAAATATGATGGAATCGTAATGGGTATTCGCGCTTATAACACTGTAGATGCCCTTAAGTTCAAGCAAGGATTGCTACTCGATTATGTCAGAAATGGTGGAAACCTCATTGTACAATATAACACCGCTAGAAGATGGGGAGCACAATTCGATAATATTGCTCCATATCCTTTGACAATTTCTCGCGACCGGGTTACCGATGAGTTTTCACCTGTAGAAATAATTGCCAAAAACCACGATTTGGTAAATGTTCCAAATAAAATAAGTGGTAAGGATTTTGAAGGATGGGTACAAGAACGAGGCCTTTATTTTCCAAATGAATGGAGTGATGAATTCACACCTATTCTATCAATGTATGACAAAGGAGAAAGTGCCAAGAAAGGAAGTCTATTAGTAGCCCCTTACGGCAAGGGAAATTACATATATACAGGTCTAAGTTTTTTTAGAGAACTTCCTGCAGGGGTTCCTGGAGCCTATAAGCTCTTTGCAAATATGATATCCCTTAACAATCCAACCCAACAAGACAATAACAATGCCAAAGGAGAGCGATAAGCCTACCTACGTGTGGAAACGTGAATACACTTTAGTATTGGTCTTAAATGCCATTTACATTGTGGTTTTCTACTTAATAATGAAAGGAAACAGCTAGATGGAGCTAATTGACTGGATTGTACTTCAAGTTACCTTACTCTCAATTGTTATCTACGGGGTTTTGAAAACTCGTGGAAGCCAAAGTGTTGATGATTATGTTCTTGGGGGTAAAAGCGCAAAATGGTGGACAATTGGACTTTCGGTCATGGCCACCCAGGCCAGTGCTATTACCTTTCTTTCCACACCAGGGCAAGCCTACCATGACGGAATGGGATTCGTTCAATTTTACTTTGGTTTGCCCCTTGCAATGATTGTTATTTGTGTTGTATTTATACCTATTTATAAAAAACTTAAAGTTTTTACAGCCTACGAATTACTCGAAAAAAGATTCGATTTAAAAACGCGAACATTAACCGCCATACTTTTTTTGATCCAAAGAGGCCTTGCCGCTGGTATAACCATATTTGCACCTTCCATAATTCTTTCTGCAGTACTAGGTTGGGATTTGCGTACACTCAATATTATTATTGGAATATTGGTCATTATTTACACAGTTTCTGGAGGAACGAAAGCGGTAAGCGTTACCCAAAAGCAACAAATGTTCGTCATTCTTTTGGGAATGTTTTTCACCTTCTTTTTTATTTTAGGAAGTCTTCCTCAAGATATATCTTTTTCAGAGGCACTAAAAATTGCAGGGGCCAATGACAAACTCAACATATTAAATTTTGAGCTTGACACTCAAAACCGTTACACTTTTTGGAGTGGTATAACTGGAGGTTTCTTTCTAGCACTTTCCTATTTTGGTACAGACCAAAGTCAGGTGCAACGTTATCTTTCAGGCAAATCAATTCGAGAGAGTCAATTGGGCTTGGTATTCAATGGACTATTGAAAATTCCTTTGCAGTTTTTTATTCTGCTTGTGGGAGTTATGGTATTTGTATTTTACCAATACAATTCTTCGCCATTAAATTTTAACCCGGCAGCCAAGGAGGCCATAGAATCCTCTAAGTTTAAAGCTGACTATGCTGCATTGGAAAGTCAACATGAAGCATTGCTGAAAGAGAAAAGATTGATAAAGAACGATTTCTCTTCAGCCCTCAATCAAAAAGATTACAATGCTATTTTACAAGCTCGTAGTGAAATGGTAAATCTTAATGAACAAGAATTGTCAAATCGCGAAGCGGCTCGAGTGTTGATTGAAAAAGCCGACCCTGTAATTGAAACCAACGATAAAGACTACGTCTTTATTCATTTTATTTTGAATAATCTTCCAAAAGGCCTGATTGGTTTGTTGTTAGCGGTTATTTTATCTGCAGCAATGTCTTCCACAGCATCAGAATTGAATGCGCTAGGTACGATCACCGCCTTGGATTTATATAAGCGAAATCTCAAGGAAGAGAAAACTCAAAAGCATTTTGTTAACGCAGGAAAAGCATTCACCCTTCTTTGGGGTATAATTGCAATACTCATTGCATGTGTTGCTAATCTTTTTGACAACCTAATTCAACTTGTGAATATTATTGGTTCAATTTTTTATGGTAATGTCCTTGGTATTTTCTTACTGGCCTTTTTCTTCAAATTTGTAAAGGGTAACGCTGTTTTTATAGCCGCAATATTGACTCAAATTCTAGTCATAATAGGTTATTGGCAAGATTGGATGTCTTACCTATGGCTCAATGCTTTTGGTTGCGCAGTTGTAATCTTATTTGCTGTACTTATTGAAGGTTTTGATAGGTCGGTAAAAGGGCCACAACCAGTTGACTGATTATAGAATTCGAAACAATAAAAAACCCCAGCCATTTGGCTGGGGTCTAATAAATCGTATTTAGGGACTTATTTTGCTCCCCACTCCATTAATGAGTCTTTATTCATTTTGATGTAGTCAGCATTACCAGCTTCTTCCGCACCCATTAAAGATTTCTTGGCCAATTCAATGGCGCCTTTCTTATCACCAGCAGCAGCATAAATTAGCGACTGTTGACGTAATTGCCAGAATCGTGGCGTTTCTACCATAGACATAGCTTTATCCATCCATTCCTTGGCTTTTCCTATATCCTTACCTTCACTTAAATAGTAGACGGCAGCTTGGTAATAATCACCAGCTCCAGGACCACTCATAACCTTATCAATAGCATCACTTACTTTGGCGTCGGTTGGTACTTCAAAAGGAACTGCAACATAAGTCTTCTCCCACATTATACCGATAACTGCAGAATTCGTTGTGATATCATCGACAGTAATGGTAAATGATTGAATATCCATTGCAATAGGAAAGACCGAAGCTTTTACCCTTGCAGCCACTTTACTTTCATCCAATTCTGCTGGTGCTCCACCACCTTGGTATTCAGTGTAAAAAATTACTTCCCATTCGTTCTGTTGAGGAATAGAGAATATTGCGTAAGTACCAGCCTTTAAATCAGTACCGCCTACTTTTACATCATCCCCGAAAGTAACTTTCGTTCTGGCATTGGCTCCTGTTCTCCAAAGTGTACCATATGGAACCAAATCTCCGAAGATAGTTCGACCGCGCATTGCAGGTCTTGAATAATCAATGGCTACATCAGTAAGGCCCACTACTTGAGTTAAGGTCGCTGCAGGGCTTGGTGCTGGTGTTTGCAATTGAGCAAAACCTACTGAAGCACAAAAAAGGGCAGCAACAAAAAGTCTTAGTGTTTTCATTTAAGTGTTTTTAATTGTTTAGACACACAAATGTACAGATTGACTTAGGCCAGTTTTGTTAACAAAGGCTTAAATAAAAAAGGTGCTATTCCTTGATAAATGCTTTTGATAAAAAACCATCTCGTAATTTAAATCCAAGAAAATAAATTGATGGTGATAATCCTGAAATATCGATAGAATTCGTTGGTGCAAATTCGGGTGGGCTGAACCATACACGTTTACCGTTCACATCAAAAATACCAACTCCAAAAATGGGTTGGTCTGTGTTTAAATTGAAATTTAATTGATTGGACCCATATGGTTTAAATAGTACCAATTCTTCATTATTGGGTTCTTGTGGTTCCATGGTTTCTTCATTCTCAGAATTTTCATGAAAACGAAACAATCTTGATGCCGAGGTTATAGGAGGATTGCTAGAATTAAATTCCTCGGATGTACAATAAAAAGTACCGTCTAAAGTCCTTGTGATACTTTCAATTTGGGCAAAACCAATCTCTAGATTTGTTTTGTTTTTTGTCCCTTGAAAAATCAAAGACTCATCAACATTTTCTACTACAGCAAAAAATGGTGTCAAAAAATTAGAGTAACCTGAAAGGTATAACGAGTTTGTGCTCAAACTATAGTCTGCGCCGGTAACCAACCCATTTACCTGATACTCATCAAGGCGTTCTGCAGTATGGTCACCAGGTTCTTTGGGTAAACGATAGGCTACTGTTCCATTACTGACCCATTGCTTGGTCAGAATAATCAAACTATTATTTAGAACAAACAATGCTTCAGCGTCCCAGTCTGTTTGCTCCGAAGTCATAAAATCCGTTTGGTCTTCATAAGCGAAATTGATGCGTTCCGCGTTTACTGAACCGTTATTTAAAAAGTCGCTTTTTGAAATCTTTAAAACCGCCAAATCTTGCCGGTCCCCTGAATTGTTTCCAAAATCTCCGATGTAAATAAAATCATTATCCTGAGCTAAATCTTCCCAATCTAGATTCGGAACGTTGTTGATTTCAACGGTTCTAACAATGGTCAGATTGGTCGTGTCTAGAACATAAAGTTCTGGTCGGTTACCAGAATCGTTGTGAGTAACCAGATTATCACCGATTAAAATCAAACCGGAAGTTTCATCAATGGAAGATGGCAATAGCCCTAATGATTGGATATCATTTTGACCCACCCCATAATTATGGATAAATAAACAGACGGATAAAATAACAATTGCCCTGTCAAACATCTACATACAAAGTTATACTTACCACATTCGAATTCTTAAATATTTGGGGCAAAACTCTGATAAAACCGTTCAATAAACATTGTAACAAATGTTCATTAGTAAACACACATTTTATTTTGTTTAACTATTTTTATTTTTTGATGAACAATAACTCAATTACCTTTGTAAAAACTTAGTATGAAACTATACCAACTACATGCTAAACAGGCACTCCCTATTAAAAAAGAAGAGGCCTGGAAATTCTTGTCAGACCCGAAAAACCTCAAGAAAATTACACCAGAGCATATGGGCTTCCATATCATTTCAGGTGCAGACAGACCAATGTATGAAGGACAAATAATCCAATATGTTGTAAAACCTTTTCCTGGTTATGCTACTAAATGGGTTACCGAAATTACACATGTCAAAAAAGGGGATTACTTTGTTGACGAACAGCGATTTGGCCCCTACGCATTATGGCATCACAAACACTTTTTAAGTGAAATTGAGGGTGGTGTTTTGATGGAGGATATCATCGACTACAAGATTCCATTTGGTCTAATTGGGCAAATTGCCCAACCTCTTTTAGTCAAAAAACAATTGAAAAAAATATTTAAATATCGAGAAACCCAACTGCACGAACTGTTCGGCAGTTTAGAAGGTTTCGAAAATGAACTGGAATTAAATTAAATCATGTCAAAAAATATCTTATTAATTGGTGGATCCCATGGTATCGGTTTTGAAATTGCCAAAAACCTCCATGAAAATCACACAGTTTATGTTGCTTCACGAACGAATGAAAAATTAGGAAATCTTGATGTCAACTATATTAGTTTCGATGCTACTTCCGACAGTATAGATGAAACTGAACTCCCTGATGTGCTCCATGGTTTTGTATACTGTCCAGGCAGTATAAATTTAAAGCCCTTTAAGATGTTGACCACAGATACTTTTAAAGAAGATATGGAATTGAATTTCTTCTCAATGGTCTCAGTTTTAAAAGGTGTAATAACAAGACTTGTGGAAGGCTCTTCAATGGTATTTTTCAGTACTGTGGCGGTTCAGACTGGAATGCCATTTCATAGTAGTGTAGCCGCAGCAAAGGGAGCAATTGAAGGCTTTACAAAATCAATGGCCGCCGAGTATGCTCCAAAAATTCGAGTGAATTGCATTGCACCATCACTGGTGGACACCCCATTGGCTGGAAGACTTTTGAGCAACGATAAGAAACGTGAATTGATGGCTCAACGCCATCCTTTAAAAAGATTCGGCAAACCGGATGACATAGCAAACTTAGCTGTTTTTTTACTGGGTGATGAAAGCACATGGATAACAGGGCAAATAATCGGGGTCGATGGTGGAATGTCTACATTGAATATTAATTAATGGCAAACAAAATCAATATTTTTTGGTTTAGACGAGACTTGCGCCTTGACGACAATGTAGGTCTTCATCATGCTTTAAAGGGTGAGAATCCTGTCATGCCCATTTTTATTTTTGATTCTGAAATACTTGACAAACTACCTAGAAAGGATGCACGCGTCTCTTTTATTTACAAACATTTACAGCAACTTCGTCAAGAGTTACAATCGAAACATGGCAGTTCTGTGGCCTGTTATTTCGGAAAGCCTGTTGAGGTTTTCAAAGCACTGCTGGATGAGTTCGAGGTTGTAACCGTCTTCACCAACCATGATTACGAACCATATGCATTAAAAAGAGATAAAGAAGTAAATGCATTACTCGAATCCAAAGGTTTATCATTAAAAACCTTCAAAGACCAAGTTATATTTGAAAAGGGGGATATTTTAAAGGGTAACGGTGAACCTTATGTCGTGTACACTCCATATATGCGAAAATGGAAGGAGGCATTCAACACTGTCACAGATTTGGTCGAATACGAACTTTACATGAAAAATTTATGGGCAAACGATAAACTGCCCAATTTAACCTTATCAGATATTGGTTTTGAACTTTCTGAAATTGAAGTGCCAGATTATGTAGTTACCAAAAACCTAATTGAAAATTACGAAGGAACCCGAAATTATCCGGCCATTGAAAATGGTACATCTCGTTTAGGTCCACACTTACGATTCGGTACTGTTTCCATTCGTAAAATGGTCAAAAAGGCAATAGCTGAAGAAAACGAGGTTTTCTGGAATGAATTAATTTGGAGGGAGTTTTTCATGCAAATTCTTTGGCACTTTCCCCATACTGCTAATAATGCCTTTAAGCCAAAATATGACCGAATCGAATGGCGGAATAACGAAGAGGAATTCGAAAAGTGGAAAAATGGTCAAACAGGTTATGCTCTTGTAGATGCTGGTATGCGTGAACTTAATAATACTGGTTACATGCATAATCGCGTACGTATGTTGGTAGCCAGTTTTCTCTGCAAGCACTTATTGATAGACTGGCGATGGGGAGAAGCATATTTTGCCGAAAAACTCTTGGATTATGAAATGAGCAGTAATGTTGGCAACTGGCAATGGGCTGCTGGAAGTGGTGTTGATGCAGCACCTTATTTTAGAATTTTCAACCCTATGACCCAAGTGGATAAGTTTGATAAAAACAGGGGGTATATAGACAAATGGGTACCTGAACTTCAAGAGCTTACATATCCAGCAAAAATGGTTGACCACAAAATGGCAAGGGAACGTTGCCTCAAGACTTACAAAGAAGCAGTGGGTTAATACTTTTTTGGTACTTTTAGAAAAGACCATAAAAACTTTCAAAAATGAAAAAATTACTACTGCCAACGTTTTTTTGTCTTCTTTGTTTCAACCTAGGAGCCCAAAAAATGGGTAAGAATAAGAAGGCCGTTGTAAATGCCATTGAAAAACACAAGGAGAATCTAATTAAACTCAGTGATTCTATTTGGGAATATGCAGAGATTGCATTTGAAGAATCGAAGTCAGCCGAGGTTTTGGCAAGTTATGCCGAACGCAACGGTCTTAATGTAACTCGAGGCGTAGCTGAAATACCAACTGCTTTTACAGCAACCTACGGTTCAGGAAAACCAGTGATAAGCATTCTAGGTGAATTCGATGCGCTACCTGGATTATCCCAAAAAACCATGCCAACTAAAAACCCGATGGTAGAAGGTGCGCCAGGACATGGCTGTGGTCATAATATGTTCGGAGCAGCAAGTTTAGGAGCCGCAATAGCAATTAAAGAACAAATAGAGGCCGGTAATTTAAAGGGTACGGTAAAGTTCTTGGGAACTCCAGCTGAAGAAAAATATTTTGCCAAGGTCTGGATGGTCGAGGCCGGTTTATGGGATGATGTTGATGTTAATGTCAGCTGGCACCCTGGCGCTAATATTGAGGCTGATGTTCAGAGCACACTATCTTTAATTGATTTTATCGTTGAATTCTATGGGCAAGCTGCGCATGCTTCTGGGGATCCATGGAATGGTCGTAGTGCCTCAGATGCACTTGAACTTTACACTACTGGAATTAATTATTATAGAGAACATATTCGCCCTACCTCAAGAATTCATTACCACATTCAAGACGGTGGTCAAGTTGTAAATGTAGTTCCGGATTATTCAAAACTTTGGGTCAGGGTTAGGGATCCCAAAAGAAAGGTAATGATGCCTACCTATGAACATGTAAAAAAGATGGCTGAGGGTGCTGCTATTATGGCCAATGTTGATTATAAAATTTCTTTAGTCTCAGGTATCTATGAAATGTTGGTTAATCGGGCTGGAGGCGAGATAATGCAAAATAACTTAGAACTGTTAGGACCTATAACCTATACTGAAGAAGAAATCGTTTTTGGTAAAGGCATTCAAAAAGCTACTTCCAAGCCAGAGGTGGGTTTTGATAGCACAATAAAACCTCTAAAAGAAACTGAAGAAAACCCCGGCGGGGGTTCCACAGATGTAGCCGATGTAAGCTGGAATGTACCCAATATCAATTTAAGTGTTACCACAGCACCGAAGGACACACCTTGGCATTCATGGGCAGTTGTAGCCTGCGGTGGGATGAGCGTTGGCCATAAAGGAATGATTTATGCCTCTAAGGCTATGGCCATGACCATGGTTGATTTATTTGAAGACCAAAAACTTGTGGAAAAAGTTAAAGAAGAATTCAAAACCCGTAAAGGTGATCAGAAATATGAGGCCATGATAGATGGACCTCCACCCATTGGTGGTAATTAATAGAAATAAAAATTGCTATGTTCGGATTATTTAAAAAGAAAACAGAGATAGAAAAGTTACAAGAACAATATCAAAAATTAATGAAAGAAGCTTTTGATCTCTCAAAAATTAATCGCTCAGCCAGCGATGAAAAATATGCTGAGGCTGACAAAATTCAAAAGAAAATTGAATCCCTTGCAAACTAGTTTTATTAGAAAAAACAGCCTTTTATTTCTCGTGTTATTTGGTTTGGAGTTTACATTTTGCTACTCTCAAAAGCCTTTGGACATTTTTGAAAACTTTATCGGCAAAACTTGGAGTGCTGAAGGCAAATGGGGTGATGGTTCTCTTTTTAAACAAGTAAGCACTTTTAGTTATAGCCTCGATAGCACCTTGGTCATTGTAGAATCTAAGGGTTTTACAGACCAAGAGCAAACTAAATTTGGAAATAGAAATCATGGCATTCGCAAATGGAATTCTGAAATAGGATTTGTTGAATTCTGGGAATTCGATGTTTTCGGGGGATTAACGAAGGGGAAAATCTTTGTTGAGGACAAAAACCTTCGTTACGAATATGTGTATGGAGATACACTGGTTTCGGATTACTGGGAATATGTGAATGACAATACCTACAATTTTAAAGTAGGCAATTACATTCAAGGGGTGTGGGAACAGGTCTATCTAGAAACTCAATTTAATTCGGAACAAAAATGAATCCTATTCTACGAATTTTTCCATTAGGTTTTCCATGGGAAACACAAGACCCTTTCCTCTTTTGTGTTTATCATCTGGACCACTACCCAAAAGGCACAAGTGAAATGGGTCCTGACCCTGAATTGCTGAAAGGAAGGGCACTCGGTAACGATTTTATTACAAAAGATGGTTGGCGAATGTACCATGGCCAAACAATCCCAGGATTTCCAGCACACCCTCACCGTGGCTTTGAAACGATTACGATTGTTAATAAAGGATTTTGTGATCACTCAGATTCCCTAGGAGCTGCCGGGCGTTTTGGTCAAGGAGATGTGCAATGGATGACGGCCGGTAGAGGCGTGCAGCACTCAGAAATGTTTCCCTTATTGAATGAGAATAAAGAAAATACCCTAGAACTCTTTCAAATTTGGTTGAACCTACCTCAAAAAGATAAGTTTACCGAGCCACACTTTAAAATGCTGTGGCACGAAGACATTCCGATTATCAAGACCAAGAATGCCCGAATTCAACTAATAGCCGGGACATATAACAATCAAAAGGCAGTACCACCTGCCCCGAATTCATGGGCGGCCGAGGAAGAAAACCTTGTGTCGATATGGACCTTGAAAATTAAAGCAAATACCGAATTCGAAATACCTTCCACAGAATCTTTAGTGAATAGAAGCCTCTATTTTTATGAAGGTTCTGAAATTAATATTGATGGAAATACCATAAATGCCCAAAATGGAGTCGATTTAGATTCAACCTTTTCAACCCATTTAAAAATTGGCTCCAAAAATGCCTCTTTTCTTCTGCTCCAAGGAGTACCTATAGGAGAGCCTGTAGCCCAACAAGGACCATTTGTAATGAATAGTCAAGACGAATTGCAAAAAGCATTTGAAGAATACCGAATGACTCAGTTTGGAGGATGGCCTTGGCGATATCATGACAATGTGCACGAAAAGGAAAAAGGACGATTTGCCTTATACCCCAACGGAAATCTAGTTGAAAAGTGAATAAACTACTTATTGCACGACTATTGTTTGATTTTGGGCTAGTCGTTCTTATTTGGTTGGTTCAACTAATAATTTATCCCGGTTTTCAATTCTATTCATTTGAAAAATTGGGGCATTGGCATCCAATTTACACTAATGCAATTTCAACTGTAGTAATACCATTAATGTTGGGTCAATTGAGTGTTGTGTCTATTCAAATCATAAAAGTTAGAAACGTTTATACAATTTTGAGTGCTTGTGGTGTTGTAATGGTTTGGTTATTAACGTTTTTAGTTTTCGTACCCATGCACAATGAAATTAGTATGGGTATTATTCAAGAAACAACTTTGAAAAACTTGGTAGCACAAAATTGGTATAGAACAGTTGCTTGGTCTGTGCTTTTTCTTCTCAATGTGCTTTACTTTAAAGCAAAATATAGCAATTTAAGGTGAAACAAGGCCCTATTTTGTTTAACGCTCTAATTCAATAAAAAAACAACCTAAAACCCTATTTAATATTGAGGTTTCTAATAATGAATCATGGATTTACCTAAAAATATTGAAAAAAAAAGTTAAACAAAATAAGTATCTTTGGGAAGCAACCTAACTTAATTTTAAATGTATTCCATTATTTATCGCTCCCTTGCGAAACCGGAGTTTGGGAAATCCGATATCTATCAAATGCTAAGTGCGGCTCGCACAAACAATGAGGACCTAGGTATTACTGGTTGTTTGTTATACCACAATAACCAATTCCTCCAATTATTGGAAGGAGATCAAAATCAGGTTACCAAACTTTATCAAAAAATTTTAAACGATTCGCGTCATTCACACATTGTTACTATCAACGAACGAATATTGGAACGCCCATTGTTTGTGGATTGGAGTATGGCATTTCACGATTTTGGACTAAATGGTAGTTCTGCCGATCAGAAATCCAGGAAGATTGATTTGATATTTCAAAAATCCAATGTTTTCGAAAAACCAAGCCTCATGGCACTTGAGTTTTTTAAAAGTGTTAATGAAATATTGTATTCTGCGAATTAGACCCTGACAATATTTGCTCCTATATTGCGTAATCGCTCATCAATATTCTCGTAACCCCTATCAATCTGTTCAATATTATGAATGGTTGAGGTTCCTTTTGCAGACAATGCTGCTATCAATAACGAAACACCAGCCCTTATATCAGGTGAAGTCATCGTAGTAGCTTTTAAAGTAGATTTAAAGTCATGACCAATAACGGTAGCTCTGTGTGGATCACAAAGAATTATTTTGGCCCCCATGTCCAACAGTTTATCTACAAAAAACAATCGGCTTTCAAACATTTTTTGATGGATAATCAATTCACCACGTGCCTGGGTACCCACAACCAATAAAATACTTAATAAGTCTGGTGTCAAACCTGGCCATGGCGCATCGGCAATCGTCAAAATTGAACCATCTATATAATTTTGTATTTCGTAACCATCGGTATGCGGAGGAATATAAATGTCATCTCCTTTAAGGTGCATCTGAATCCCAAGCTTTTTAAAAGCATTTGGTATTTGTCCCAAATTATCCCAACTGACATTTTTAATGGTTAATTCGCTCCTGGTCATGGCCGCCAAACCAACCCAACTTCCTATCTCAATCATGTCTGGAAGCATAGTATGCTCTGTTCCTCCTAATCTTTCTACACCTTCAATAGTTAGAAGGTTTGAACCAATACCAGAGATTTTTGCACCCATACGAACAAGCATTTTGCAAAGCTGTTGCAAATAAGGTTCGCAAGCGGCATTGTAAATGGTAGTGGTGCCCTCTGCCAGTACAGCTGCCATTACGATATTGGCGGTTCCTGTAACCGAAGCCTCATCCAGTAACATATAAGTGCCTACCAATTTATCCGCTTCTACTCCGTAGAAATACTCCTCTTTGTTGTATCTGAATTTTGCTCCCAGCTTAATAAAGCCTTCGAAATGGGTATCTAATCTTCTTCTTCCGATTTTATCTCCTCCAGGTTTGGGTATATACCCTGTGCCGAATCTTCCTAGTAAGGGTCCAACCAACATAATAGAACCCCTAAGACCTCGGCCATCTTGTTTGAATTGAGCTGATTGAAGATATTCTAGATTAACATCATCTGCTTTGAAGGTGTAAGAACCTTTACCTTTTTTCTGAATTTTAACACCTAAGTCTTCAAGTAGGGCAATTAACTTATTGACATCAATAATATCAGGTATATTATTGATTGTTACTTTTTCGGGAGTGAGCAGCACTGCACATAGAATTTGCAATGCTTCGTTTTTGGCGCCTTGAGGTGTGATTTCACCCGCTAATTTGTGGCCCCCTTCAATTCGAAATGTTCCCATCTAGGTTGAAGTCTATTTAATGACGCTTTTTATTTCTGTGGTTTCGTTGGTTCTTTCTTCCACCACTTCTATTTCCTTTATTGGATCTGTTCTTTAAAAATTGATTGCTTTCTGTGAGATTTTCCCCATCTGGAGCCAAATCAATTGCGCCATTGCTTAATTCTTTTAAGTGGTCAAAAATTACAGTGTCTTCTACCGAATCCTTGTTCCAATTTAGATAGCATTTTTTCATGTGATTCGCAATGGCATATTCCAACCCATCACGTAAGTCTCCTTTTTCCCAATTTACAGCAACATCAATCATACGTTTGATATTGTTACCGTAAAACCTATATTTTGGATGATTCTGAGGATATTCCAATGGTTCAGGACGTTGCTGCAATACCTCCTTCGCTGTAATAGGAAATGGTGAATCGACCTCAAGTTTAAAGTCGGACATTATAAATAGCTGATCCCAAAGTTTATGCTGGAAATCAGGAACATCACGCAAGTGAGGTTGTAAATTGCCCATAACACTGATTATAGCTTGGGCTACTTTATTTCTTTCTTCCCTATCTTCTATTGAGACAGCATGGTCGACCATTTTTTGAAAATGTCTGCCATATTCGGGTATATGCAAATGTGGCCGCTCTGTATTGTATTCTAAATCATCAATTGATACCAAATTGTGGAAATTAAATTAAAAGGAAAGTATTCTTAAGGCTGCAAAATAATAAAAATATACCAGTTGTCTAAAGTGAAATTACACCTTCTACTTTAGAGACTTCTTTGTATTTCGCAATAACATCTTCGGGACCATTCATTCTCACATTTACCGAAATACTTGTGTATTTTCCATTTTTAGATTTCTTAGATTGAATTACAGCACCAGTATTATCAAATATTTTATTGATTTGCGCGCTCTTTTCGTCGTCTGTTGGTATGATGAATTTGTAGAGATAATCTGAAGGCCATTTGGTGTCTTCAAGTAATTGATCTCTCAATCTTGCATAAAATTCATCTGGGTCTTTTGGATCCATACCATTTTTTTGACAAAGATAGATGTTGCTAGGCTATTTTTTTCCATTTAGTATATTCATTACTTTGTCTACACAAATAATAATCTTTTGGCTTCAAAAAAAGTAGTGGTAACAGGCGCTCCTGGAACAGGTAAAACCGTATTGGTAAATACATTGGAAGAACGTGGTTACAAATGTTTTCATGAAATAATAAGAACGATGACCGCCGCTGCGCTAGAAGCAGGTACTGAAAAAGAACAAGTTTCTAATCCCCTTGTTTTTGTTGATGATCCACTAAAATTTAATTCCTTTTTGTTGGAAGGAAGACTTCGACATTTACTCGAATCTAAAAACTTGGAAGAAGAAATATGTTTCTTTGATAGGGGTACTCCAGATGTATTGGCCTACATGGATTATTTCGACCAAAATTATGATGACAGCTTTATTGAGATTTGCAAAGTACATAGGTATGACAAAGTATTTATACTTCCCCCTTGGAAGGAAATATATGTTCGAGACAATGAAAGATTAGAAACATTTGAAGAGGCTAAAGCTCTTCACGAAAATTTAATGAATACCTATAAACGTTTTGGATACAAAGTTGATATGGTTCCAAAAGGTAGTATTGAAGAACGCGTTGCTTACGTACTAGATAATACTGACATCTCTTAATGCATAAAAAACCAATTGAAATAGCTGAAAAATATTGGGGAATCAATGAATTTCGAGGCTCTCAAGAGGCAATAATAAATACAGTCTTAAATCGAAAAAATGTTCTTGCCCTAATGCCCACGGGTGGTGGTAAATCAATTTGTTTTCAAATTCCAGCACTAATTAATGAGGGCATTTGTATCGTGGTATCTCCATTGATAGCCCTTATTCAGGACCAAGTCAATGCATTGAAGAGCAAGGGGATAAAAGCGCTTGCCTTAATTGGTGGAATTAACCATCAAGAAGTTATTGAGCTTCTTGATAACTGCGTTTATGGAAATTACAAGTTCTTATACTTATCTCCTGAAAGATTACAACAAGAAATGGTATTGGAACGCATACGTGAAATGAACGTGAATCTAATTGCAATTGATGAAGTTCATTGCATATCGCAATGGGGACATGATTTTAGACCTGCATATCTAAAGTGCGTCAGTTTAAAAAATGTTGCCCCTAATACTCCCTTTATTTCATTGACGGCAACAGCTACCAAAAAAGTGGTTAATGATATTTTGTCGACATTACTTTTAGATGAAGTGACCTTTTTTAAAGATTCATTTAATAGAAAAAATATTTCCTATCAAATAGACAATACCGAAGACAAATATTTCGCATTGAAGAATAGGCTGAGTACTGACGAAGGTAGTGCAATTGTTTATGTAAGAAACAGAAGAACAACTGTGTCCTTGGTCAAATATCTAAAAGCGAATGGTTTTGGTGCAGATTATTATCACGGAGGCTTATCTCAAGATGAAAAAAAAGAAAAATTAACTAATTGGACTTTAGAGAAGTTCAAGATAATGGTTTCGACCAATGCCTTTGGCATGGGTATAGACAAATCAAATGTAAGAACCGTTATTCACTACCAATTACCCGAGAATATTGAAAACTACTTTCAAGAGGCAGGGCGTGCAGGACGTGATGGTCATTTGGCGAATGCAATTCTAATTACGAACAAAGCGGACAAAATCAATGCCGAGAATCAATTTATCAATACGCTTCCGACAATAGAATTTGTAAAAAAAGTCTATAAAAAACTGAATTCACATTTTCAGATTGCATATGGTGAAGGATTTAATGAGACTTTCAATTTAAATTTTAGAGATTTCTGTGAGAAATATGGCTTCAAAAAAAACAAAACATTCGAGGTGTTGAGAATATTGGATGTCAATGGTATACTATCATTTTCACAGCGATTCAGAGAAAAAACCACTATTCTATTTACCGCTAATAAAGGAGAATTACTAGATTATTATGTCAAGAATGCCCAATCTAAGAAACTAGTTCAAACTATTCTAAGAACTTACGGAGGTGTATTTGATTTTGAAACAAGGATTGATTTAAATCTGATATCAAAAAAAACCGGGCTGCAAACAAAAAAAATCAAAGAAGAAATAAAACATCTTGAAAAGAAGAATTTTCTAGAATTTAATGTTGCTGACGAAGACTTGGAACTAACTTTTTTGGTACAAAGAGAAGATGAATTATCTATAAATCCAGTGGCAAAAAAATTAGCGCATAGGAATAAGATTAAAAGACAGAATTTCAATACCGTAATTCGCTACATTGACAATTTAAAAAAATGCAGAAGTAAGTTCTTATTGAATTACTTTGACGAAACCCAAGCCGAAAACTGTGGTATTTGTGATATATGTAAAAAGAACAATTCATCTAGTTTCAATCGGGATGATATAAAATTTGAGCTACTTAATGAATTAAAATCAAGAAATCTTAGTTCAAGGGAATTAACTAGAATCCTTCCGTACGATAAAATGGAGTTATTGACCGCTTTAAAAGAGCTGTTAGATGATGGTCGAATTAAAATAGATGCAATAAATAGGTATGCTAAAGTCTAAAAAAAGAGAATTAAGAATAGTCTTTATGGGAACACCGGCTTTTGCTGTTGCCGGATTAAGTCTTTTATTACAAGAAGGATATACGATAGTCGCAGTAATTACTGCGCCCGATAAACCAGCTGGTAGAGGGCAAAAACTTCGGGAATCAGAAGTTAAAAAGTTCGCTTTGGATAAAGGCCTAAAAATTCTCCAGCCCACTAATCTTAAAGACGAAAAATTCATAGAAGAACTGGAATCCCTTAATGCCAATTTACAAATCGTGGTTGCATTTAGAATGCTACCAAAAGTAGTTTGGCAAATGCCCACATATGGCACATTTAATCTCCATGCCTCTTTGTTGCCTGAATACAGAGGGGCCGCTCCAATTAATTGGGCTATAATAAATGGAGAAGTTGAAACTGGGGTAACTACCTTTTTAATTGATGAAAAAATTGATACGGGTCAAATGATTTTACAAGAAAAAGTAGAAATAGAACCTAATGAGAACGCGGGAAAACTACATGACAAACTAATGATTCTTGGGGCGAAGGCAATTTTAGATACCGTAAAACTCATAGAAGAGGATAAGGTAACCGTAACAAAACAGGTTGAAAAGGAAGACTTGAAATCAGCTTCCAAACTAAATAAAGATATCTGCAAGATTAATTGGGGGGATTCAATCAATCAAATATATAATCATATTCGTGGGTTAAGCCCCTATCCTGCCGCATGGACAACTCTAATCAATGGTCAAAAGGAAATATCATTAAAAATTTATAGAGCCAACATGATTATCGAAGAGCATGTTTATGAATATGGTAAAATAATAACTACAAAGAAAGAATTCTTAGTAGCGGTGGAACAAGGATTTATCAGCATAATTGAAATGCAAATGGCTGGTAAAAAGAAAATGAAAATAGCTGATTTTCTTAACGGAACTAATATAGGTGAAAACGCTTTTCTTCGGTAGTCCCTTTATTAACGGGGCTTTCAAGCGTTAAAAACATTCACTTTTATCAACAAACCCCCTAAGTTATTAACAAAAACAAGTATTTACCGGAGTTTTACTTGTGTCGTTAGCTTTAACGTATAAATTTGTTCCGCATTAAAGTTTTTTTAACAACATTTAATAATAGTTAATTATGAACAAAACGGAATTAATCGATGCAATGGCTGCAGATGCAGGCATCACTAAAGCTGCTGCTAAAAAAGCATTGGAATCTTTTTTGGGTAATGTAGAGGGAACACTTAAAAAAGGAGGAAGAGTCTCATTGGTAGGTTTTGGCTCATGGTCAGTTTCTAGAAGAAACGCAAGAGAAGGAAGAAATCCTCAGACTGGTCAAACCATCAAGATTGCTGCCAAAAATGTGGTAAAGTTTAAAGCTGGTGCCGAATTGGGCAGCGCGGTAAACTAACAATCTACCATCAACGAATAAGTAAAGCGCTTCAAGATTTGAAGCGCTTTATTTTTTTATTTAAGTTTTAATGCTACATTTAAGTAAAATAGTGTAGTCATTAATTGTCATGCCACAGAAAGGAAAGCTACTTATTGCAGAACCCACCTTAACAGGTGATGTTTCTTTTAATCGCTCAGTGATTCTCCTTGCAGAACATAATGCGGAAGGCTCTGTTGGTTTTATTTTAAACAAACCCTTGGAATATGACATTAGTGATTTAGTAAGCGAAATAAAAGTGCCCCTAAGGGTTTTTAACGGTGGCCCAGTTGAACAAGACAATCTTTACTTTATTCATAAAGTACCGCACCTCATAAAGGATAGTATTGAAATTTCAGATGGTATTTTTTGGGGAGGGGACTTTGAAAATATTGTTGAGCTTCTCAATAATGGTGTAATCAATGAAAATGATATCCGGTTTTTTCTCGGATATTCTGGTTGGGATACCTTTCAATTGGATAAGGAACTGGATTCAAAATCTTGGGTTGTGGTACCAAACACGTATAGCAGCGATTTAATTCAAAAATCCTCTTCAGCTTTTTGGAAAGAAGAAATGATGGAGCTTGGTGGCGAATACCTAATTTGGTCAAATGCACCTGAGAATCCTAATCTAAACTAAGATAGGCGAGCCAAAGTATTTAATCGTCCTACAAGCTTTTTGGCGACTTCATTACTGTATTCCTTTTTACGATACTTTGAAACTGGTATAATGCCCAAGATATCATCTACAACAAAAAGTTCGTCTGCCTTTTGTAATTCAAATGGGGATACCGGTTCTTGTTGAAATTCATAATCATCCCATTTTTCAAAAATTCCAGCAACGTTTTTTCTTATTACCGTATTCTTCACTCCTTCTGAAACCTGTGGCGTTTTCACTAGATTTTCTTTCACAAGGAAGATATTCCCTTTTGTGGTTCCAATGACACTCTTATTGGAATTCAATAAAAAACAAGCATCGTAGTCGTTCTCTTTACTAAAAATTTCTGCCACCGTTAATACAAGATTATTCGATGACGATAAAGATGATAGCAAGCCAGGAGCGATATAATAATCCTTGAACAATTCTAACTCAAAAGGTTTGCTTTTTATTTGATAAAAGGTCTCGGCAAGAGGTTTTAACTCAATGAGATAGGAAACCAAATTTTGGCCTTGGCTTAGACCTTCAGAATTCTTTCTAAATATGAACAGATGTACTTCAAAATTTGCTTCAGCTGAATTTTCAGTTGTTAATCTGCTAATTTCCTGTTCGAAAAATTCCATAGTAAATTCCATGGGTATTTTCATTCGTAGAATACGCATGCTAGAAATTAACCTGAAGTAGTGATCTTCCCAAAAAACTAGTTTTCCAGAAATTAAACGTAAACGTTCAAAAATGGCGTCACCAAATTTAAACGCACGATTTTGGTGATTCAGGAAATCTGACGACCCTTGAATCAGTCGTCCATCAAAATTAACCATGAAAGTTGAGCTATTTATCGCCGTGACCGGAATTTAAAGACGACTTACTTCGATCCCAAAACCTGTTTTAAATCTCCAACTTGGTTTTCCCAAAGCATTTTAGCCTCATCCATCTCATCTTCTTCGGCAAAATCAGAAATAAATAAAGAAACATCTTTGGTTATGTCATCAACGATAATCCTCATTTCAAAAAAGCTTCCATCATCTTCGTTCTCTTCCCAAGCGAACCTAACAAATTCGTCAGACTTACGTTTTAATAATTTTGCAGTTTCCTCAGCACCATCCCAAATAAATATGAATTTTTCACCCCGTGAATTCACGTTATCCGCAAACCATTCTGAAAGGCCAGATGGCGTGGATATATATTGGTACAATAGCTGAGGTGAAGATTGTATTACAAACTCTATTTCAAACTTCATTTTGTCCCCCATTCAAGTAGATTTTTTTTAATGGTTATTGATGTGGTAATATAAAAAAATAAATTGCATTACATAAAATATTCTTGAATTTTGAAGTGGAGGATTTTTACCTGTATATTTGCACCCGCTAAAACACCATGGCGAGGTAGCTCAGGTGGTTAGAGCGCAGGATTCATAACCCTGAGGTCGGGGGTTCAAGTCCCCCTCTCGCTACAAAAACCCTCTGATTCATTTTGAATCTTTGGGTTTTTTTTTGACTCCGAATACTTTTATCAAGATTGGATGTTGGCCAAGTTATATTCTAAATGATATATAGTTTCAAAAAACTTCCCAGTTCATAAGCCAAATGAAGCATTGTAACTCAAAGCATCTCTAAAAATGATGTTTTCTTTTTGTAGGCTGTCAACTATGAAATCAACGTATTCATTTAGTACCCTTTTCATATTCTTTTTGTCATTAACATCAAGAGTTCCTCGCCAAATAAGTTCCCGTTCTTTACCAACGCAAATACAATACAAAGAAGTTTGAAGGTTATATACCATAAATTCCTTGCGGTATTCATCTTCGAAATAAATCTTTTGATTACTCAGATAATCCTCTTGAAAAGAACCATAAATAGTCTTAGCAAAATCATCAATCTTTTGCCCTAAAGTTTTTTTGCTTTCAAAACCAATAACTTTTGTAAAAAGAATAGCATCAAAGTCCCTTTGAATCAAAAGTTCTTCAAATTCATTGAGTTCTGCTTCCGATTTTTCTGATGAAGTGAATTCAATGTCAAACAAATCGATGCTCCGCATCGATGCAACACCAAATCTTTCAAATTCAGCTTGCATCTTAGTCTCAAAATTTTCCTGAATACTTGAATCTGGAGTCAACCCAACAATCAAAACCTTGTTTGCATCGAAAAGAACAATTTCTGGATTTTTCCAACTGTTAACCACACTAATACTAGAACATCCCAAAAAAAGAAAAGAGAAAAGGAATATAGCTTTTTTCATTGCCCAGTTATTTAGAAACTTGGCTTAAAACTATTGTAAAGAACTCTAGAAAAACATGATTTTGATCATGTTAGAGACTCAACTGAATAACCATTAAACCTTAAAAAAGCGACAATATAGATTTTGGATCTTTCAAATATTCCCATAAGCCACTTGAACGTACGGCAAATTCATTAATATCCTGAGCATCGTTACTATCAAATCTTTGCAATTCATGGTTATTGGTTTTGAGACTGTTGTAACCCTTCTTTGTCGTAAAGGCTGCTTTGTAACCAGCTGATTTTAAGAAGTCTATTTCTCTACTGGTATAGTCACCATTTGGATAAGCGAATGCATTTATTTCGAATCCATACTTCATTTCCAATTGCCTTTTAGAAAGGGCAATTTCTTGCTCTGAATCTTTATCCGTGCAATTTGGAAGAATAGGGTGAAAAACGGTATGGGACTGAAAATTCACTGCACTTTTCATTTCTTCAATCTCCATTTTATTCAACGCCTGGCGCTCTGTATACTCTTTTTTTTCGGTATATCCCAACCCAGCCAACTCACCCAATCTTTCATCATTCTGAAGTTTTTTCAGCCCTTGAATTACCAAATCATCCAATTGATTCAAAAACCAATACCTCCTATTCGTATCTATAATTCCACTACAAAGAAATATCGTAACGGGAATATTATACCTTTTTATCAGTGGCAATAACTCATAGTTTCTTTTATGACCATCGTCAAAAGTTAGGACTACACTATACTCAGGTAATGTCATTTCACCTTTGCGTTGTTTTAAAAAATCATTCATTGAAATGATAGAATACCTAGATGCTAGATATTTTATGTGCTTTTCGAAGCTATTATAATCTATATCATGGTACATTAAGACCGTTATTCCTTTTCGTTGAAAAGCTTTCCAGAAAAGAAATCGCAAGCCGGAATAGCGTAGTATAAAAAAGAAGCTCCTTTTAAGCATTCCTTGAAAATCGTCTAGCTTTTTAATTTATTTATTGTCTGAACCGTATTCTGAATGTTGGCTTTGGATGAGGCCCCAAAGAGGATAGACTCAATATTCGGTAACCCACAAACGTATTCAAGTGCCTCTTGAGGTGGTATTGCACCCCCGCCCATTACCTGCATTGCAACAACCCTTGCCGTAGTATGTTTCAATGTCTCTTCATAAAGCTCTTTGCCACCAGACATTCTAAAATTCGCCTTGTTTATAGATGCACAGATGATTGGATTATCCATTCCTACCTTTTTTAGTTCATCAATCAATAAAGGCATGTTCATGGTTATAAATCCTGCTTCTGCATTATACTTCTTTTGAACATAATCATTGAACCTTACCAAAACCTCCGTCATCCCTAATCCTAAAATAAGATCAGTAACTACATTTTGGATCCAGATTACCGGAGTTTTAATGCCTTTGAACATTTTTAATTCCGCATCCACCAAAAGTTCCATAATTCCGAGATAATCTTTTGACAATAGTGATTTACCGCCTTTAAAAGCCGCACCAAAAATATTATCCGGCATGTACTGTTTTATAGTACCCGCAATACCCAGTTCCGTAACAGCATTAGCATATTTATGAGCGTATGGCATACATGGATAGATTTTAAAATCTTTATAATATTCAGGGTTCTTTCTTACATGATCACAAACTCGTGCAATTCTATCATGTGTGGTACACATAAATGTATTTACCCCTTCATCAACGGCATAATTTATTGTTCTAAAGATGGCCTCATCCTTTTGGAAACGAATTGCTTGCTCCCTGGACTTTGAGTCTGAAATATGGTTTACGGCAAAAAATTGGTTATCCCCGTATAATATTTTATCCATTGTTGTACTATTTGTTGGCATTTCTTAATTCAGCAATTACTTTATCAGTATGAAAAGCACTTTGAAAATTGTTTATTTCGTTTGGTTTACCACTTTCTATTGACCTAACGAAATAATCCATTTGGCTTGAATACTCCTCCCCTCTTAAATAAAAATCTACCTGTGGCGTCAAGTCCGTAACATATTTTACATTCCACCCCTTATTGTAACCCTTTACTTTCTTTGGGTCTTTTATGTATACCTTAAGCTCATTAGCATCTGAAACTATTTTACCATTCGATCCTTGAACTGTAATACTTGTCGACATTTTTCTATAAGTCTCATCGCTCCAGTTAACTGATAAGTTACCAGTTATTCCATTCTCCAATTCAAGCAATGAATAAACCGCGTCTTCAACTTTTTTAGAATAAATCGTTTTTAGTAAAGTTCCCTTTTGTCCTTTAATTGGTCCTACTAAAAAGTTAACCAAATCAATAACATGAGAGGCGTAATCAAGTAAACAACCACCACCTTGGCTTGGGTCAGAACGCCAGGTATCTTGTTTCTTCTTAATTACGACAGGGCCGTACGCCTCCGCCAAAAAGTGTTGAATCTCTCCAATAGCTTTATTTTGCAACAGGTTTTTAACCTCGTTAAATGTTCCAATAAACTTATTGTGATAGCCCACTTGGTTAATAACCTTCCTATCATTGGCCATTTGGGTCAATTCCATACCTTCTTCAAGTGTTAGGCAAAACGGTTTTTCGACGAAAACATGGATATTTCTTTCCAACAGCTTTTTTACAATTATATGATGCAGTTTTGTTGGGAGCGCCACTACGACTGCATCCGGTTTAGCTTCATCCAACATTTTATCGAAGTCGGTATAACAAGGAAATTTACTGTAACTTTTTAAAGCTCCAATAACCAGTTTAGACTTATCACAAACACCAACAACCTCAACATCTTTGTGGGCACCAAGAATAGAGAGGTGTGAAATACCCATCTTACCGGCTCCTATCAAAGCAATTTTTACCATCTTAATACTTATAAGGAATTAATATAATTTTCTAAATAATCAATTATTACTTGTTTCTTCGAAACATATTCGTTTGGTTGAAACGATTTTAAATCGTTCAAAAGCCTTTCTAACTTATCATCTTCGTGCCATGGTAAAACATATCCCTTTTCCGTGAAAATTTCCAATATATCAAGTTGGTGATCATCTACATTTTCTCCTAACTTGTATAGTCTTGGTATGGCAATTACTTTCTTTTTTAACCGCACGGCTTTAATTAGTGAACCTGTGCCTGCATGGGTAATTATCAAACTAGCAGCTTTGGTCAATTCATTGATTTTATCTGGAGGCATAAATGGACTTACCTCCATAAATTCTGACACGAATTCAGTATGACCTGATTGTACAACGATTTTTTCGTCGATTATTTTTTTTCTACAAAGGTCTTCTAGCTCTTTTAAAGGCCTCGTGAACGGAACTGGGAATGTGCCAAGGGTAACGAATATCATACTAAATCTACTTTAATAAATTCCTCCTAGGTGAATTGCCTTTTTATAGTGTTTTGTCATTTCGGGCCATTGAACTATAAATCGATTACAGATTGGATACGCAATATTTGCTGAAAATGCTTTTGATTTGACTCGTGCAAAAGATAAAATCCAAACTACTTTAGAACCTACTAATTTTGCCAGAAAACACATGGGTAAGGCCGTATGACTGCCCGTAGTTATTACCACTTTGGGGTAGTGCCCTATTAAAATTCCAATGGATAAAAATAGATTCTGCAATACCGAAAAATAAAATCCTAAGCCTCGTCCACTACCTTTTGGACGGCTTTTTAAAAATTTCATGTTGTAGCGTTCAGCCATTGGTATTGTCGCTTTTGACTTTTCAGTTACGATTAGGTAATCATATTTCGTAAACAAAGGCTCCAATTCCCTAATCTGGGCGAAATGTCCGCCATCAGAACAAATAAGAATAATCTTCTTTTTTTTAGAATTTCTTGACATTATGAACTAGTTTGTAACGGTTTGTTTATGGCTAGCAAAATTCGGCTGGAAAAAATTCTGATACCAATATTCAAGAGACAACAAAATGAAAAGATGCTTTTCGTAATCACGCTTTTTTGCTTTATGCATTTGAATCATTTCTTCAATAAAATTGATGTTGAAAAATTCAGAACTGAAGGAGTTTGATTGATTTATTAATTCAATCAAAGTATCACCCAACTCATTCTTAAACCATTCTCCAACAGGCGTTTCAAATGCCCTTTTCTTTCGATTAATAATATGGTCAGGCAAAAACTGCGCTGCAGCTCTTTTTTGAATGTATTTCGTTTTCTTTCCCCTTAATTTAAATTCTACAGGCAAGCTTTCAACAAATTCCAATAAGTCGTTATCTAGAAAAGGCACCCTATTTTCGATGGAATGTGCCATTGTTATTTTATCATTGAACAAAAGCAAACTATCAGGTAAAAGACTCCTTGTATCTAAATATAATAGTCTGTTTAGAGAGTGAGCTTTTGAATCGGTCAATTCTAGAAGATTTGAAAATGAACTTGCTAAATTCCCATCGATAATCTGTTTATAATCACTTTTTAAAAGTGAATTTTTAAATTCTGGTGTGAACAAGGTGAAAATTGCAGAAAACCTTTCAGTTTCCTTCTTGAATCCTAACGAGTAAATCCCCCTTTGTAATGTGGGATTGGCAGGAAACATTTTTTTGATTTGTCCTAATGGCAATAAAGAAAGAAACTTTCCATAGTCCGCTATTATTTTTTCGCCTCTATATCTTTTATATCCGGCCATAGGCTCATCGGCCCCTTGTCCGCTCATAACAACTTTCACATGCTCATTCGCCAGTTTCGAAACATGATACAATGGTGGTATTGTAGCCGTGGCAATTGGCTCTTCGGTATGATAGTATGACATTGAAAATGTTTCTAAAAATTGTTCAATGTTCATAAAAACATCATAATGGTCAGAGTTGATGAATTCAGCTGTAATTCGCGCATCATCCATCTCATTGAAATTTCCTTTCCCCCTGAATCCAACAGTAAACGTCTTGATTTGTTGATTTGAGTGTTTGGCCATCATTGAGCCGACCATTGCCGAATCCAACCCACCACTTAACAAAACCCCAATGGGCACATCACTCAAAGCTTGTCTTTTAATCGCCTGTTCAAAAAGAAAACAGTACTGTTCGGTTGCTTCGTCTTCAGTAATTGAAAAATTTATTCTTTGTTTTCTAGGCCAGTAGTCAACATGACTCACATTCATATTGGCATCAAAAACTATATAACTGGCTGCCTCAAGTTTCTTAATATCCTTAAAAATAGTGTCAGGTGCAGGGTTATATCTAAAAGCAAGAAAAGTATTTAAGGCATTAAGGTCGACCTGCTTTTCATATTCAGGATTATCTTTTATCACCTTTATTTCCGAACCAAAAATCAGCTTATTTTCTTTATGGTAGTAGTATAGAGGTTTGACTCCGAACATATCTCTTGCAAGAAAAAATTTATCTTTTTTCTTATCTATGAATGCAAGGGCGAAGATTCCATTAAAATCTCGGACACCATCAATGCCGAATTCCTTTATGTAGTATAGTATGGTCTCCGTATCGGAGGTGCCTTTAAACGAAACACTCGTTAGTTTTTTACGGAGTTCTAAATGATTATATATCTCCCCATTAAAAATGATTGCGTAATTGCCACACTGTGATAGCATTGGCTGATTTCCACTTTCTGAAAGATCTAAAATCGATAGTCTTGTGTGTCCTAGAAAAACTTCATTGCCAGCAAATTTTTCAATAATTGAATCTTGATAGTCTGGACCTCTATGGTGAATAAGTTCCAAAGAATTCCCTACTGGATTAACGTTAATAGAGCCGACAATGCCGCACATATTTAATGGTTTTGTTTGGTTATTAAAGACTCGTAAATTCTTTCGAGGTCTTTTGATTTCTTCAATAGGTCTAAATGTTCCAGGGCATACTCTTGGGCCGATTTACCAATTGTACTTCTAATATTGGGATCTGAGAACAGTTTGTAAAATAGGCCAGCCATGGTTTGGTAATCCTTTTCCTTTATTAAGAACCCATTTTTTGAATCAGTCACAACATACGGAATACCACCATGTTCGGTCGCAATTACAGGTAATCCGCTTGCCATTGCTTCTACTATTGCACCAGGAATCCCTTCTTTATCATTGTCTTTTGTTGTAACACTAGGATGAGCGAAAACATCTGCTTTTTTTAAGAGTTGCATAAACTCATCTCCATGACTAATCGCTCCATGAAATCTAACGAAATCGCTTATATCCAATGATTTGGCAAGATTGACCAAATAATCCTTTAGCGCTCCTTGACCTACAATATCATATTCAAACTGAAAATCATCTTGATTTTGTTTAGCATGTGCCAAAGCTCTCAATACCGTCTCATGACCTTTGACCTCTAATAAACTAGCAACAGTGAGTATATTTAATTTTGAAATATTTGCCTTATAAATTCGTGGTAAACTAAATTTCTGGGTATCTACACCATGATAATGAACTGTCACTTTTTCTTCGGGAAAACCCATTTCCAATAGATCCTTCTGCATCTCATCTGTCATTGCCAAAAAAAGGTCGTATTCCGCAATTATTGGTTTATAAAAGAACTTATAGAAGTGTTTGAACTTTACTGGTATTACCGAAACATCATACCCATAACATGAACAGATTTTAGGTACATTCATCTTTTTTGTGACCGGCCTAAACACACAGGCATCGGTAATAAAATGTCCATGTATGATATCAGGGTTTATAGCTTCGATCTTTTCTTTAAAAAAAGCAACTTCGTTTGCCAACATTACTTTTGCTGAAAGAATGTTCTTTTTTGGAGGGTGATATACCTTAGCAATCGACTTCAACTCGTCAATAAAGTCAATGGTGAATACGGAATGCTCGTATTTAGGCAACATGTTAATCTGGTTGACGATAAAAGTTTCCGTCGACCCTGGAAATTTCCGTTCTAAATGAAGAATATTCATGCCAATTCTTTTTTGGTATCTGTTAAAACGGGAATTAAATTTCTCTCCACTACATACTTCCACTTATACCTTTCATTTCTTTTTTGGATATCGTTGGAATTATAGCTATCGATGGTACCACACATTTTTTCTAGCGCAGTACAAAAATCTTCTGAACTGTCATTTATAAGCAGGCCATCCTTTTTGGTAACTATTTCTTTGTTGGCGGTTGTAGCAGTTGCTATTATTGGCAATCCAGATACCAAGTATTCATATGTTTTGGTCGGTGGTTGTTTGTCATACTCTTCAAAAAGGGGAATAAAAGATATTCCAAGATTTGATTTATCATAAATCGTATACAACTCGTGCTGCGGAACGTATCCGTACATTTTAATATTATTTCCTAAGTTGTTCTGTTGGATATAAGCGTCAATTTCTTCCTGTTCTCCGGTATCAGAATCACCGACAATTCTAAAAATATATTTGTGCTCGTCCTTTTTTGAGCTTAGAAACTTATGATAACCTTGAACGCACTCCATTATTTTTCTGCGTCCGAGTGTTCCGACGTACAGTAAACTCAATTTCTCATCTTGTTTTTCAAAATTGATTTTGAAAGACTCCCCCCCTAAGGGTAAGATTTGATAATTTTTAAATCCAATTCTTTGGGCTACTCCACGACTAATGACCATTACCTCAGAAAAAAAGAAAAGTTCAAATCGAAGGATGGAATCACTTACTAATTTTTTCAATCCTCCATGTTCTACGTGAAGTGTGTCTATGTATAGAATATATCTTTTACCCGATATGAGAATTTTCAACAATGAAATTCCCAAAAAATACGTACCAAAGGCCAAATGACACTTTGATAGTTCTGCCTTAATTGCATTAATTAATCGCAAAGTTCTTCTAACCTTATTCCCGAGTCTTGATACATGTTTTATCTCAATCCCGGTCATTTTAATTTCGGGTCTCTGATAATCCCAACCTAAATAGCAAACATCAAATTTATTTTGTAGGTATTGGCAATGTTTGAACAAGGTTGTACTGTAACCAAATTGATCCTTTGCGACCACCAATATCTTCTTTTTAGAGCTCATATTTTAAATAGAAAATGGCTATTCTTTGTTTTATCGGTCACCCTTTAATCTTCATAACCAGACTATAAAGTCCATTTATCCATGGATTTAGTATGAAATACATTCTTTTCGGATAAATCTGGGGTACACCAGCAAAACCTTCTTTGAACTTATTTATGTTGGTTACTTGATCTCCATCTTTACTAATCAGACTATATCCGCCAAGGTCAAACCACTTATGACCCCTTTCTTTGCAAAGCAGCATGGCCTTGTAAAACAAACTGTGCATAATCGGTTTTTTTCGAAACTCAGGACTTGAAGCACCAATATCATAATAGGCAAAGTCATCTTTAAATAGTATCACAATACCACCCATCATTATATTGTCCTTATTGTAAATGGCCAGTATTTTACCATATTTTTTTTCTTGGAATGAATTCAAAATTTCACAAAACGAATTTGCCGTATCTAAAAATTGATTTTCAATCCCTCGTGCATCAATCATTTCATCGAATATGGAGGCAAACTTTTTCACCTCAGAAGTGTCATTTATCTCCCGTACTTCAAAGCCTTCTTTAATCCCTTTTTTTACACCGCGTTTATTACTATTTTTAAATGAAGTAAGAATTTCATCCTTACTCTTTTCTAAATTTACCGCTATGGAAAAAAGGTTTTTATCGTTTATATATTGCTTGAACCTAGCCCTTTTGTAAAGTGCATATTCCAATGATTCTGTAACTGATGAAATAACGCTGGGATGCGTTACTCGGAGCACGGCAAATCTGTTTTTCCTTTTGTAATATTTTCTTATTATTTCTACACTATCAACAAAAAGTTCAGAAGAATCGCATAATGGACCCCAGAGAATATTGGCAACAATCCGATTCTCAACTATGGTACTAACTGCAAGTAGTTTACCATCATTAGCGTATAACATAAAGTAATTTACCTTACGATTTGGTTGAGACAATAATGGCCAATCTGGATGTTGCGTAAACTTGGCATTATTGTATTCATCAAACATCGTCATCCATTGACTACGCTGATTTTCCGTTAGTTTGAAGGTAAATATGTGTTTGTGGTTAGTGTTCATATTTGTGGTCCCAATCAATATTATTCACATTAGGTTTTAAATCCCAAGGCCCTAGGCCATTCAAACTCAAATCCTTCATATTTTAATAAGCAACGCACCGCAATTTTCAACCAATTTTTAAAACCATTACCATAACCTAATTTGAAGCCCAATTTTGTATAAAATATCAATGCTCGTAAACCAATCGGGCCTGCTTTTTTGCCAAAGAAAACGTACTGAGTTTTTAAAACCTGTTTTAATTGTTCTTTGTCATAAATGTTCGATGTTTTGTTGGCATTTTCGATTCTTGACATCAAATCAACTCCTTGCTTATAGATCCCATAGCGGGTAATCATCTCAGAATTGCAAACAGCGTCATGGGTCAAAAGCTCATCTTCGCTAACTTCTAAACCAATTTTATTCAATTGAAACTTATATACTCTCTTTACATGTTCAAAAGTCTCCTTGGATTTAGAATTAAAAAATTCTGTGATACTATTTTCAGCAATCCTATAGCTGTAAAGAATTTCTGGCAAGATTGAAATACGAAAATGATGTGAGCATTGGGTTACAAAACCATAGTCCTCACCTATACGCAGTTGTTCATTGTAGGAAAGGTTGTATTTCTTAATCAATTCATTCCTCAGCATTATCGTTGCATTAGGAACGGCGGCCGGTCTAAATAATAAAGATGCTTTTATGTATTCCGGATTTGAATTCAACGAAGTTTGTTCAAAACTTCCGTTCTGATTAAATCGTTCAATTTGTGTTCCAACAGCACCTATTTCCGGATTTCTGGATAGAAAGTCAACTTGCTTCTCCAATCTTTGAGTATCGCAAGTGTCGTCACTATCCATCCAACATATAAAATTTCCATTGGAATTTCTTAGACCTACATTTCTTGTAAACGCGACACCTTTATTATCCTTATTCTCAAGATAAATCAACCTATTGTCCTTTTTACATAAAGATTCGGCAATCGACTTTGAATTATCGACTGACCCATCATTAATAATCAACAGTTCGAAATTGTCATAAGATTGATTTAAGATGCTTTCCACAGCTTCTTCAAGATAATTCTCAGCGTTGTAAACAGGCATGACCACTGAAACCAAGGATTTTTTATCATTTAGTTTCATCAAGAACAAGTTTACCGTTGATTTTTTCTTCCTTAAAATTTTTACTTGCCCTTTGGTACATGGCCAAAACCAGAACATTACAGAATAAGTAATGGTGATGATAGACCGAATACCAAGTCAATGAGGTTATCAATAGCAGCCATAAATAATATTTCAGGTAATAATAATTAGCATCTAAAGGAACCGTGATACTTAAAATCCAAATGACTATAAAAGACAAAATAGCCAAGACTCCAAATTGAACGTAAACCGTAATGATACCTAGATCTGACAAAAAGTATTCTTGGGTGTATTGCAACATATCTACAAACGAGCCATAATTGGAGACTCCGGAATACGCCACTCCATTTCCAAATATTCCAGTTGTTGTGTTTGGAGAAAACTCGGTTAGAAAATACTTTCCAGCTTGTACGCGAATATAATCCTTTCCCTGTCCTAAATCGTCGGTAGTTTGTTCTTGAAGCCCTTTAACTAATGGTAAGTCGGTATTGAGAATAAGTAGGCCCGCTAACAAGAACATTAAGGCCAAGAATGTTTTCTTAACAGGAGATAAACTAATGATTATATGTAATATTAAAATTAGAATGACACCAGCAATAAACTGACGTGTAACCTGAAGAATAGGGGCTAGAATTCCAAACATTGAAAATAAAATCCAGAGCCATTTCTTGAGGCCTTTGGCTGTCAATGATTTTGTAAAAGCAAGAAACGTGGAAAGATACAATATACCCCCAGCCGGAAAAATTATACGTACCACTCCTCTGGATTCAATGAATTCATCTCCCCATAAAGATTTTCCGAAATAAATGGTGGATCCACTGACGAACTGAAAGGCATATAGTAAAATGTAAACAATTCCAAATCCGATAATGATTCTTTCCAATGTTTGAAGCGAAATAGTTGAAGACACCAAAAAGAAATAAAAGAAGATTATGAAATATTCGAATGTTGCCAATAGAGAATCCTTGATACCTTGATCCCAAAAAATCACTGCCATGAAAATTGAAAAAATCACGGCAATCAGTAATAAATAAACAGGAAAATTAAATCCAAAGGGTGGTTTAATCATATGAGGTAACGACAGTGTCACCGCCACAAGAACACTTAAATATTGTAAATAGTTTAATATTGAATCTTCTACAAAAGCTGGTTCAAAAAATCGAATTGAACCTGCCATAACAAAAATGATAGCCAATAAACTTAAAATCTTTCTCATGTGGTTTTAAGTTTTTTGAAAATACGGGTAGTGTAAAATGTGAACATACCCAAGACTGTTACAAATAGTAGAACTTTTTGCCATAAATTGAAATATGCCGCTGACAAATAAGCAAAAAGTCCGAAAGCTAAGACCAATGCAATTGTTTCAAGTTCTTTTTCCACTTTGAGTTGAAGCTTGCGTTGAAAAATTACCCAAGCATATATTAATCCGGCACCAAAAGAAATTATATATGACCAAGAAAGGCCTTGAGCTCCATAGTGACTCCCTAAAAAAAGAGAAGGCGTGCAAAGAAAAAAGTAGACAATTCCAAAACGAAGTATCAACTTTTCCTTATTCGTAGCTCCCAAAATTGTACCGATAAAACTATCGACTGAAGTGAGAAAGACATACCAAACCTGAATCTGGCAAACCAAGATCGCACTATAATACTCTTCTTTGAAAATAGCTTTAATTAAATCTTCAGAGAAGATGGTAAACGCAAAACAGCCAAAGGCTGAAACCAACATGTAGAGTCGAAAACCTTTTGCCACATTGAACCTAAACTTGTCAGGATTTTTTTCCCACATTACGGCAAGGTTAGGAAAAAGAGCAGTCAATAACATGGAAATCACCAAACCTACGGGGCCAATAAATCTCTGAGCCAAATTAAAATAACCAATCTCTTCGTTTGTGGAATTGAGATCCAAAAAATTATGTGTCAAATTCGTAAGTGGCAACATAACTAAAATCATGGCTAAATATGGCCAACTTTCCCTCATGAGGGTACTTACTGATTCTTTAAACCTCTTTATAGAACCCTTTATAAGATTATTGGTTAGCAAAGTGAAATATAGTATTGCACATTTAACAAAGTTTGCTGTTACATAAAGTGCAAATAAGGTTGTTGCCGAAATCTTTTCCAATGGAACAAAAAACACTATTGCAAACCACAAAACACTGTAAATAAGACCAATAACAGATATGGGAAATATCCTCTGATTACCGGTAAAAATCCATTCAAATAAGTATGAAAAACAGTTGAAGAGTGAGAATAGAAATATTAATCCTACTTGAGTAGCATTAAGGGTTCCAAAAAAAGAATTGTAAACGAGATAAAAACCTGTTAAAGCAATGATTGCCAAAAGACGAAGAAGGCTGGTGTTTGACAAATAGTCTTTAGCCAAATCTCCGTTTCTAGCAACGGAACGAATCACAATATTGGTATTGCCCAAGTTCCCCACTTTTACAAGCAAAAGACCTTGAGAAATTAAAAAGGTATATAGGCCATAATCCCCAGGAGAAACAACACTGGTTATCTTCAGAATAGTAAATACACTGATTAATTGACTTAAAACAGATCCAATCGTCAGGAAAGAGAAATTCTTAAAAACTATGTTTGAGAAAAGTTTTCTAATCATTTCTACAGTATCAAGGAGTAACTAGGCGTTTACCCCGTACTTGTTTTTTCCGAAATACTGATACCCATAATTGGCCCCTTTTTGCAACACACTTGAATTTTTAACGTAGTTGAAAATAATGCTGGGATTCACCAACTTTTTATGAATTTCAGTTCTTTCCATGTTTTCTAATACCGCTTCTGGGGTATAATTGTGTCTAACTACTAAAAGGGTTCTTTCGACATAAGGGGCAAAGAATCCGAAATCGGTTATTATATTTAGTGGGGCTGAATCAATTATTACAAAATCATTATCCTTTTTTAAATGCTCTAAGAAGTACTCAAATTTTTGGGCATCTAAAACACTTGCATAATTTTTAAAATATTTACCAGCGCTGACAATTTTAAGATTATCATTACCGTAGACCAGATAAATTACTTGATTTAACTCTTCAATGCCTTTGAAGAAATCTAAAAGTCCTAAATCGTTTTCCAATCTATGATTTCGAGAAATTCTGGGCTTCAAAAAGTCAGAATCAATTAATACCACCTTCTTTCCTAATTTGGAAAGTGTTCTCGCAAGGTTTTCAGAAACAAAACTCTTCCCTTCTCCTGGTATTGAAGAGGTCACCATTAAGGTTCTGCATTTTGCTTCATTCTTGTACAATCCGAGTTGAATTCCCAAACCCCTAAAAGTATTATCTAGAAGTAGCCTATCCTTACTTCTAATCCTACTGGTTTTGGCAATTTTAATAAAAGGAATCTCAGCCATTACTGGCAATTTGGTATACTTCTCGATATCTCTGCGATAAAGTATCTTATTATTAAGGAATTCTTTTTTAATTACATAAACCATACATGCTCCAAATCCTAGAATTAGAGCAATCAAAAAAATGATTGATTTTTTTGGACTAGTAGGAATGGAAGAATGGTTTGGGTGTTCCACAATATTGGCCTCATAAAAATCTGGAACACTTGAAAGTGTAATTTCTTCTCTTTGGTTTTGCAAATAGGTAAACAAATTGGTTTCAACTTCTTTGCGACGTGTCATTTCAACCAATTGTCTTTCTTTTGCTGGTAATTCTTTTAAGGAACCACTAAATTTTCCAATGTTGTAATTAACATTGCCCAAGGCCGCCGTAAGGTTTTTACGTTGACTTTGAACATTTTCGATAATACTGGGTTTTAATTTATCAATATCCCTTTTCACAGATTTCAACAAAGGATTATTTGCTCCAGTAGTCTTTTTGAGACGTTCATATTCAATCTGTGAATTGTATAACTTCTCTAGAAGCATATTAAGGTTTGGGTCATTTACCCCAACGCTTGAAGGTACGCTGCCACTACCATTATCAATATATCCTTCAACCTGATTTAATACAGCGAGTTGTGTTTGAAGACCGGAACGTTGACGATCAAATGCGCCAACATCACTTAAATACAATTTACCCTGCTCACTTAAGTCAATTAAACCCTCGGTGTTTCTTAACTCTTCTATTTCCTTATTAAGATTTGCAATCAAACTTGAAACACTATCCATTCTTTGTTGAATGTAATTCATAGTTGTTTCCGCAATTTTCATTTTGTTATCTGAGGCACGTTGGTAATAAAATTTAATTACCCTATCCATTATGGCTTCACCCATTGCTGGTACAGAGTGCTCCAGTTCAAGTTTAGCTACAGTTGACAACTTACTAGTCGATTCAACTTCCAATCCATCTATCAGGTCTTCGACTACAGCTTCCCTATCATATAGTTCGAAGTAGAAATTTTCGCCAATTCTGAGATCTTCTTTTTTAGGAACGAATTTGACTTCTGTTTCCTTAACCGGAATCCAAGTATTAAGGTCATATCTCTTTCCTTCGAGGAGAACCTGGCCATTTTCTATTTGAAAGTAATACTTGTTTGGTTCATCAATATCTTCCCAAACCAAGGGATCAATTTCCTTATATTCAATTGAGAATGATTCTGCAAAAACTGGCTTGTCCTTTGGGCTAGTATCAACCATTATCCCAACGGATAAATTCATATCATCAACAACTTTACTCAAAATATCCCTTGATCTTAAGATTTCGATTTCATTATCAACAAGCTGCTTGTTCTGAAATGGATTGATAACATCGGACATTCGAGCGTTTGCCGCACCCTTTTTCATATCGTTGATAAGGATGCTCGAAGTGATTTTATATTGAGGTAATTGGGACCTAATGTAAATCGCTGAAAATAATATGGAAGTGGAAAGAACAATAACAAATAAGGGCCAATACGACCATACCGTCGACATAAAGTCTTTCAACTCTGCCAATTCAGAAGATTTCGAATTACTCATAAATCTATCTCGTTGTTATTACTAAGATTGCCAATGAAAGTGAACTTAAAATTACAGGAATCCAACGAATCGCTGCAGTATTGGCATCTACTTTATTCTTGGTAGGTTTTACGTATATAACATCATTTGACCTAAGAAAATAATAAGGTGATTCTAAAATATCATCTGAAGTCAAATCGATTCGAACCATAAATTTACCGTAGCCATCCTTTTCAAGTTCCCGCATCAAGAGCACATCTTTTTTATTACCGTCTATTGTAATATCACCTGCTCTGGCCAAAGCCTCTAATATTGAAATCTTTTCATTTGGAACCGTTATCACTGTTGGACTGTTGACTTCGCCCAAAACAGAAACCTTAAAATTCAGATTTCGAATTTTTACGGAAGGTTCAACTAAAAGTTCCCTGCGTACCAATTCTTTTTCAAGAAAATCTTCCAGTTCCAACTTGGTCATTCCCGCCACCTTAATGCTTCCTAAAACTGGTATTTTCAGGTAACCCTCGGTGTCGACCAAATAGCCAGAAAGTTTTGATAATTGACCTGAGGCAGTAGTAGTTTCGAAAGTAGACTGAAGCGAAAGATTGAACATTTCTGATGCTTCAGGATTAATACTATTGACACTGATTCCTAATAAATCGTTGGCTTTTATCTCCGATACCCCTACAGGAGCATTAAACTCATAGTTTTGGGGAACATCGTTAAAGTAAGTCGCATCCTTCAAATTCCCACATGATGTGAAAATGAAAATTGTTAAAACGATGATGAATTTTGGCCAATTGTTCTGATACACTTCCTTTGCTAATGCCTGCATCTAATATCCCATGTTTTTGTATTCAACAATATTTTTGAGCGTAAGCCAAATAATTTTAAGGTCAAGACCAAAAGTCCATTTAGTGAAATAAAATACATCCATCCTGATTCTATTTCTTATATCATTGATGGTTTTAATCTCTCCTCGATAACCCATGACCTGGGCCAAACCTGTGACACCGGGCTTAACGTAGTGACGTAGTGAATAATATTCTATTAAGTCCTCAAAAGAGTTCATTTGCGTGACCATGTGGGGTCTGGGTCCAACTACACTCATTTGGCCCAAAAATACATTAAGAAATTGGGGCAGTTCATCAATATTTGTTTTTCTGATAAAACGGCCAACTTTTGTTATTCTTGGATCTCCTTTTTTCGCCATTTGCTTATCACTAAGCGTATTGACACGCATAGACCTAAATTTATAGCAATAAAACTCACCCCCTAAATGCCCATGTCTAAGCTGTTTGAAAATTAGGGGCCCTTTTGACTCTGCTTTAATTAGAATTAATAAAAGTGGTGTAAGCCAAGAAAGCACTAAAACAATTACTAAAGTTGAGAAAACAAAATCAAACACACGCTTCAACACTCGGTATTGCGGTCGAACGATTTTAATTTCGTCAATACTTACAGTAGACCAGAGGTCTAACCAATCGTCAATGGAAATAAGATGTTGAAAGCGGTCATGAGATTTTATTCTCGTTCGTTGAGGGGTGCTTTCAAGTATGGCTTGAATATCCATTTGGTAGTGTTTGTTTAGTAATGGTTTTGTTAATGGTGTTATTATGGTAATCTAAATTCAAATTTCAGCCAATTAAACCCCTATAAAAATAATTTTTGCCGAATTACAAATTTCATCGGTTAACTGCTTTATTAATTAGTAACAAAATTAATACCTAGGTCACATCCTTACCAGTAAATTTGTGCGTATATAGAAAGAAAATTTGGTAAACTTCATTCCTCGATTTATCATCATAATTATGAGAACTTCTTCTTTAGTTTTCCTTCTTCTTAGCCTTATTTCATGCTCCGGACAGATTAAAATGAAAGTCCAAGGCGTATTCACAGAGGCTGAAGGAGAGATATATTCAAATAGGGTTTTGTGCAATTTTAGCTATCCAAACCATGTTAACGAAACACAAATGATGAATGAGGATGTATCACAATTTTATCGAGATGTAATCCTTAGTGGAGTTGCAGATAGTGGTAGGTGGGATAATTTTTATGATTTTAATGGTCTACTACCTCTGAATCCTTCACAGACAAGTCAGCGTTATGAGCCACATTACAGGCGAGCTAATAGTGCACAAGAGGGAACCTACCCAAATAATAATTATAGTTCGGAACGTTTACATGAAGCGGCAAATTTAGCCTTTGCCTTGAGTTTTTCTGAGGTTGACTATGAAATTGCAGGTATCTCCAAGCCATCCAACACAATTGCCAAAGAACTAGCAAGAGCGGTTTGGAAAGAAATTGTGGCTATGGCCAATGACGACAAACTTGATGCAAGCAATGGCGGTGCTAATCGAGAGTTAGGCGAACCCGGTAGAAATAATCCAAGTTATGGCCAAACAATACGATTTGATCATACACCTCAAACAGCAAAATCAAATAGGGTTGGCATACAACGAGGGGAACCTTTTTACATATCAGCAATGAAAATCGTTAAGGTTCTTCATTCGTACGGACTTATAAAAGAAATCATCAAAGATGAATCTGATTTCACTCAAAATGAGGAGTTTGTAAACTATTGGATTTTAGATTGGACGAGATGGGCATATGCCCAATACAATCGTTTTTTTGTGAATTCATTCGGAACAAATTGGCGAGCCTTTGATGGAAACTTTTCACCTACACAATCATTTGCAGGCTCTGGAATTGATCAGGCCTATACTTATTTTGATGGTGATGGAAATGGCGTTAATCGGGTTACTGAGGCTCAGCGATTTACATTAAACAATCGTGAACTTATATACCCTCTGTTGGTCAAAACCTATGCTACGTATTTCGATGATAAAGATTTGGAAGCTTGGGCTTATGATGTTTTCAAAGTTTATGTAGCCCTTGGTATCTACCCTGATGGCACCCATCATGAAATGTACCGTCTTGGAAGCAATTCAATTACCAATAATTTTCCCATGGTCTATCCAGAGCTCTCTTCGGCGATATTATTGGCTTGGGCCCGTACCCATGAGGTCGGAGTAAAAAATGGTTCTTTGAGTGATGCCGACAAATATTGGTCCTATACCTCTAGTATGGGGAGTGATGAATTGTATCGAAGTCCTTGGGAAACCCCAACGAGTGGGGGTTCAAAGGGTTTGGAGTTGGTATTGGAAAATATAGCTGGCTATCTAAAAGGCGAAGATGAAGGTGGAGTTGTCGGGAATAGATACAACCAAAATGGAATTCTTATCGACAATCGAGACCAGACCATGACAGCTATTTACGCGATGGCAAATCGCTTTTACAATAATCAGTTGTTCGAGGACATTATTGAAAGAAATGGTTATCCGACCTATAGACCGACAAGTCTTGCTGGTTTACCAACAGAAGCTGGGGCTGGTTGGGGTCTGTACCTAGCAATGGGTGGTGAGACAGCTATTTTACCCGCGAATCAAAATTCAAATTCGGAATGTGGAAATATTGCTTTTCCAGATTCTGATTCCTCAGATGACAATGATGATGATTCGAATGAAGATGGTGAGAATACAGAAAACGATACGCTAAGTGAAGAAGAGGTAAATCAGCAATATGCAATAGTAGCCGAAAATCCAGTTCGGGAATCAACTATAAGAATTCGAAAGCAGAATGCCGATTGTGTTAACCTCAAAATTTTCGATTTAACGGCAAAATTGTTATTCTTAGAAAATCGTTGTGGAGAAAATATAGACTTGGATGTTTCCTTTTTACCGAGAAACAACCTTTACTTTTTGCAACTTCTCAATTTAGAGCACAACCAGACGTTTAAACTGCTATTTTAAAGTGCCTCATCCATAATTTTTTGAACTACCTCGGGGTTCAACAAAGTAGAGGTATCACCTAAGTTACTTGTCTCTTTAGAAGCAATTTTACGCAAAATTCTACGCATGATTTTTCCGCTTCTGGTTTTTGGTAATCCAACGGTAAATTGAATCTTATCGAGCTTAGCAATCGGACCTATTTTATCGGCTATCTGTTGATTAATCTCCTTACGAAGGTTATCCCTGTCCCTATTTTCTCCCGTCTCTTTTAAGGTCACGTAACCATAGAGGGCATTTCCTTTTATATCATGTGGAAATCCAACTATTGCCGATTCAGCAACAGCAGGATGTTCGTTGATGGCATCTTCTATTGGTGCGGTACCCAAATTATGTCCTGAAACGATTATGACATCGTCAACTCGACCCGTAATTCTGTAATAGCCTACCTCATCTCGCAGTGCTCCGTCACCGGTGAAATAACTATTCTCATAGGCCGAAAAGTAAGTGTCTTTATAGCGTTGATGGTTACCCCAAATAGTTCTTGCAATCGATGGCCAAGGAAATTTGATACACAATCGACCATCAACTTGATTACCGAAAATCTCATTCCCATTTTCATCCATCAAAGCAGGTTGGATTCCCGGCATGGGTAATGTAGCATATGTTGGTTTTGTGGGCGTTGAAAATGGAATAGGTGAAATCAAGATTCCCCCTGTTTCTGTTTGCCACCAGGTATCTACTATTGGACATTTTTTTTCACCGACATGATCATTGTACCAATGCCATGCTTCTTCATTTATAGGTTCTCCGACAGTACCCAAAACCTTTAAACTGGATAAATTCCTATTTGAAACAAAATCCAGGTTTTCTTTTGCCAAGGCACGAATAGCAGTTGGAGCCGTGTAAAATTGCGTGATTTTATGTTTTTCAACAATTTCCCAGAAACGACCAAAGTCAGGATAGCTAGGTACACCCTCAAACATAACCGTGGTTGCTCCATTTGCTAGCGGACCATAAACGATGTAAGAGTGTCCGGTTATCCAACCAATATCAGCAGTACACCAATACACATCATTTTCTCGATACTGGAAAACATTTTTAAAGGTAAAAGCGGTGTAGACCATATAACCTGCCGTGGTATGCATCATACCCTTTGGTTTGCCGGTAGAACCTGAAGTGTACAAAATGAACAAAGGGTCTTCGGCATCCATAATCTCGGGTTCACATTCATCACTGGCATCATCCAAAAGTGGCATTAACCATTCATCACGGCCTGATTCCATATGTATGTCAGAATTTATCCTTTTTGCCACAAGAACCTTTTCGACACCCGGACAATTGATTAAGGCCTCATCAACAATTCCTTTTAAATCAATGGTCTTTGAACCCCTATAGCTACCGTCAGAGGTCAAGACCATTTTTGCTTCACAATCGTTGATGCGAGTTGCCAAAGCGGTAGCCGAAAAACCTGCAAAAACCACTGAGTGAATAGCGCCAATTCTAGCACAAGCCAAAACTGAAATCGCTAATTCAGGAATCATCGGTAAATAAATAACAACCCTATCCCCTTTTTGTATTCCCTTGGATTTTAAGACATTGGCAAATTGACTTACCCGGGCATGCAACTGATTATAGGTAATATGCTGGGCGTTCTCATTTGGGTCGTTGGGCTCAAATAATATCGCCGTTTTGTCACCTCTAATGTGAAGATGCCGATCAATACAGTTTTCAGTAATGTTCAATTTCGCTCCCTCAAACCATTTGATTTCAGGTTTGGTAAAATCCCAATCCAAAACCTTGTCCCAACGCTTGCGCCATACAAAATGCTCCTCTGCTATTTCTTCCCAAAACGACTCAGGATTACGTACCGATTTACGATACACTTGAAAATATTCTTCGAGATGTTTGATATGGTAGTTGCTCATTACTGTAAATGCTTTGTATAAAAATAAAAAATGTCAATTGAAATTTAATGCTTGGAAGCATCCCCAACCCCACTTGGTATTCGGATATTTTCGACGATTTCTTTCACATCATCAGGTGGTGAAGGAGTAAACCTAGATACTATTAGAGCCACTCCGAAATTGACCAGCATACCTATGGTACCAAAACCTTCTGGTGAGATGCCAAACCACCAATCGTTTGCAGTACTTGCCTCTGGGTTACCTATCCACCCCAATTTAAACCGGGCGATATAGTAACAGGTAATTGCTAAACCGGAAATCATACCCGCGATGGCACCTTCACGGTTCATTCGCTTACTGAAAATACCCATCACAATTACAGGGAAAAATGATGATGCCGCCAGACCGAAGGCCAAAGCAACCACCGATGCCACAAAACCAGGAGGATTGATACCAAAATAACCAGCCACTATGACAGCCAACAATGAAGACAACCGCGCTATTAGAAGTTCTTTTTTGTCTGAAATTTCAGGAGCAAATTGCTTCTTAATAAGGTCATGGGATATTGAAGTGGAAATCACTAAAAGCAAGCCAGCCGCTGTAGAAAGTGCCGCAGCCAAACCACCTGCTGCTACCAACGCAATAATCCAATTGGGCAAACCAGCGATTTCAGGGTTTGCCAAAACTGTTATATCCCGATCCACATATAGTTCATTAGCGGTTTTGCTTGGGTTTGAAATCAAACGTTGACCATTCGTTCCTTTACCCTGAATAAACAATGGCTTTTTACCATCTAAGGCTGAACCCGGTAAATACTGAATCTTTCCATCTCCATTTTTATCGGTCCATGCAATAAGTCCTGTTGCTTCCCACTTTTTGAACCAAGAGGGGATATCACCATATGGGGTGTCTTGAACAGTTTCCATTAAATTGGTTCTGGCGAAAACTGCTATTGCTGGTGCTGTTGTGTACAAAATGGCAATAAAAAGTAAGGCGTACCCAGCAGATTTACGGGCATCTTTGACCTTTGGTACGGTAAAAAAACGAATAATAACATGGGGCAATCCCGCAGTACCTAACATAAGGGCGGCGGTAATCATAAAAACATCCATGGTCGATTTCGTACCATCGGTATAAGCCGTAAAGCCCAAATCGGTCATTAATCCATCCAATTTATCCAAGAGGTACACTCCATCGCTTCCAGTTGAACCCATACCTAGTTGGGGAATTGGATTACCAGTAGCCATCAGGGAAATAAAAATTGCAGGAACCATAAAGGCGAATATCAAAACACAATACTGGGCCACTTGGGTATAGGTTATCCCCTTCATTCCTCCTAAAAAAGCATAGAACAGAACAACAGCCATTCCAATATAGACACCTGTATTCACCTCAACATCTAAAAATCTTGAGAATACAACCCCTACCCCACGCATTTGGCCAGCCACATACGTAAAGGATACAAACAGCGCCGCAATGACAGCTACTGTTCTAGCCAAATTGGAATAATACCTATCACCAATAAAGTCAGGTACTGTAAACTTTCCGAACTTTCTTAGATATGGGGCCAAAAGCAGTGCCAATAAGACGTAACCTCCGGTCCAACCCATTAAATAAACGGATCCGTCATAGCCTGAGAAAGCAATAATCCCAGCCATACCCAAAAAGGAGGCTGCGGACATCCAATCTGCCGCTGTTGCTAGACCATTGGCCAAAGGAGAGACCCCACCACCTGCGATATAAAATTCTTTGGTTGAAGCTGCACGCGACCAAATGGCAATACCAATATATAAGGCAAAAGTGAGTCCAACGATAATAAAGGTCCATGTTTGTATACCCATCATTCGTCTAGATTGTATTTCTTATCCAGTCGGTTCATCAATCGTACATAAACAAAAATCAAGACGACAAAAACATAAATAGAACCTTGTTGCGCAAACCAGAAGCCGAGTTTGAATCCCCCAAGGTTGAAGGCATTTAATTCATCTACCAATAAGATTCCAAAGCCGTAAGAGACTAAAAACCAAATGGAAAGAAGAATTGCTAAATATTTAAGGTTGGTCTGCCAGTATTTTTTTCGGTCGGTTGGTTGCATTACCGAAAGATATGAAATCAAAATGCCAAACCACAAGCTTAAACTTGCTTGGTTCAAAAGGTATTCAGAAAATTGGCAACATTTTGTCCTATACGTTCATGTATATTGGAGACATCAGCCTTTTCAAAAGCCTCCCCGGTAATGTTCTCGTACAATTCAATATACCTATCAGAAACTGATTCAATATATTCATCAGACATATTCGGTACAGTTTGACCTTCTAACCCTTGAAAATCATTGGAAATTAACCATTGACGCACGAATTCTTTTGAGAGTTGCTTTTGGGGCTCACCCCTACCTTGTCTTTCTTGATAACCTTCTGCGTAAAAATATCGCGAAGAGTCCGGAGTATGGATTTCATCAATCAAAACTATCTTACCATCAACTGTCTTGCCAAATTCATATTTCGTATCGACCAATATTAAATTTCGCTCTGCCGCTAATGCTGTACCTCTTTCAAACAATGCTCGAGTATATTTTTCTAAAAGCTCGTAATCAGCTTTAGAAACTATCCCCTTTTCAAGAATATCCTCTCTTGAAATATCTTCGTCATGATCGCCTTTTTCTGCCTTGGTGGCCGGCGTTATAATTGGTTCAGGAAACTTGTCATTTTCAATCATTCCTTCTGGCATGGGTACACCACAAAGTAGTCGCTTACCTGCTTTATATTCTCGAGCTGCATGCCCCGAAAGATAACCTCTGATGACCATTTCTACCTTAAACGGTTCACACGCTTTACCTATAGCAACATTAGGGTCAGGAGTGGCTAGTAACCAATTCGGTACAATATCCTCAGTAGCCTTCATCATTTTGGTTGCTATTTGATTCAAAATTTGCCCCTTGAAAGGAATACCTTTTGGCATAACGACATCGAAGGCTGATAATCTGTCTGTTGCTACCATTACCAACAAATCATTATCCAAATGGTAAACTTCCCTCACTTTACCTCTGTACACAGATTTCTGACCAGAGAACTGGAAGTTGGTATCCATCAAAGTTTTTGAAGCCATTTAATATTGATTTTGATGCTCTATATTCTTGTAGGCGTCGATGACTTTTTTCACCAATTTGTGGCGAATAACGTCTTTGTCATCTAAGTGGATAATGCTAATACCCTGAACATTTTTTAAAATAAGTAGTGCTTCTTTTAGACCAGAAATCACTCGCCTAGGTAGGTCTATTTGACCAGGGTCGCCTGTTAATAGAAACTTCGCGTTTTTTCCCATTCGGGTCAAAAACATTTTCATTTGGGCATGGGTTGTATTCTGGGCCTCATCCAATATTACAAAAGCATTATCCAAAGTTCTACCTCGCATAAATGCCATCGGAGCTATTTGAATCGTGCCATCTTCAATATATTTTTCTAATTTTTCGGAAGGAATCATATCCCTTAAGGCATCATACAAAGGTTGCATGTATGGGTCTAATTTTTCCTTTAAATCTCCTGGTAAAAATCCAAGATTCTCACCTGCCTCAACAGCTGGGCGAGTAAGTATAATTCTACGAACTTGTTTTTCCTTAAGTGCTTTAACGGCAAGGGCGACCCCTGTATATGTTTTTCCAGTACCAGCAGGTCCTATAGCGAAAACCATGTCATCTTTCATACACGCATCAACCAAACGTCTTTGATTGGCCGTTTGTGCTTTTATCAATTTACCACTCACCCCATGTACCAAAACCTCATGACTTTCATTTGAAGATTTGATGTTTTCAGAGTTGTTTGTGGTCAACAGCCTTTCGATGGAATTCTCGTCAATTTTATTGTATTTGGCAAAATGCTCAGCAATCATGTCAAAACGCTTATCGAATTCTTCTAAGCGTTCTTCATCACCATATACCTTGATTTTATTACCGCGAGCTACTATTTTAAGCTTTGGAAAGTACTTTTTTAGCAGTTCAATATTTTCATTTTGAAGTCCAAAAAATTCACGAGGACTAATCTCAGTCAGTTCTAGTATTAATTCGTTCAATAGGAATTACTGTTTGTGGGTTTTAATTCGTCTAAATCCAGTGAAAGCTTTTTGCTACTTTTACAAACAAACATAACCAAAAATCGGCGCCAAGCATTAAAAATATATCAACACTTAGGTATGGCAATCATCACCCTAACTACTGATTTTGGTACAAAAGACCATTCTGTGGCAGCCGTTAAAGGGCGAATTCTGTCTGAACTACCTGAAGCCAATATTGTTGATATCTCCCACGAAGTTCCATTTTTCAACATTCCCGAATGCGCGTACATCTTGAAAAATGCTTATAAAAATTTCCCTGAGGGCAGTATTCACATCTACGGTGTGGATTCAGAACCTTCGCCCGATAATGAACCCATAGCCATTCTTTTGAACGAGCATTATTTCATTGGAGCAAATAATGGGGTTATTTCGCTTATTTCAGAAGGTATAAAGCCATCAAAAATCACCAAAATAGAATTGCCTAAAATGGATAAAGGACCATTTCCTCTTCGTGACATATTTGCCGTTGTGGCGTGTCATCTTGCACGAGGAGGTAAACTGGAATTGGTAAGCAAACCTTTTGATGAACTTAAAGAAGCAAAAGACTTTGAACCACGAATAGAAAACAATGGAGATACCCTAATAGGCAATATTATTTACGTAGATAACTATGGGAACGTTGTTACCAACATTAGTAAAAGCGTTTTCGAGGCCTACAGAAAAGGGCGTTCTTTTGAAATAATAGCGCGGCGAGAAAAACTGACATCAGTTCATACGCGCTATAACGAATTCATTGATTTTAATTTACCAGAAAATAACCGTAGATCTGGTGGTAAGTTCTTAGCAATATTTAATTCATCTGGATTTTTGGAGTTGGCCATATATAAAAGTAATTCTAAGGGAGCTGGGAGCGCAGAAACGCTTGTAGGTCTTAATCACCGTGAAATGATAACCGTAAACTTTTTATAATGCTGGTTAGAATCGTTAAGTTGGTTTTCAAACCTGAAAATATTTCTAGTTTTGAAAATATTTTTGAGGAAAGTAAAGATCAGATACGAAATTTTGCGGGATGTCAACATTTAGAATTATTTCAAGATAAAAATGATAAGACAACCTTCTTCACTTATAGTTTTTGGGAAACCGAAAATGCCCTTGAAAATTATAGGAATTCTGAATTCTTTAGAAAAACATGGTCGAAAACCAAAGTGCTTTTTGCAGCTAAACCTGAAGCGTGGAGTGTATCCAAAAGGTTCATTTTAAATTAGATATGTACGCAATTTTCAAGAAAGAAATTCAATCCTTTTTTTCGTCATTAATCGGTTATCTCATCCTTAGCCTATTCTTGGTTCTGAGTGGGTTATTTCTTTGGGTATTCAAGGGCCCATTTAACATTCTGGATTATGGTTTCGCAGATTTAAGCCTTTTCTTTCTTTTAGCACCATGGGTATTCTTGTTTTTGATTCCAGCGCTAACTATGAAAAGTTTCGCCGAAGAAAAAAGTCTTGGAACCATTGAATTGCTCCTTATAAAGCCACTTACGACTAATCAACTAACCCTTGGTAAGTTTTTAGCCTATTTCGTTTTATGTGTAATTGCTGTCCTACCTACTATTATATATGTGTTTGCTATTTCCGATTTGGGTATTGTGAAAGGTAACTATGATTTTGGACAAGTACTTGGCTCTTATTTTGGTATACTATTCTTAATCGCCACCTATGTTTCAATTGGCTTATTTTCTTCTAGTCTCACACAAAACCAGATAGTATCATTTCTTTTAGCAGTTACCATAAGTTTTTTCTTTTTTTATGGATTCGAATCCGTAGCTAGCCTTTTTGAAGACGGAAAACAGCAACGATGGATTCAGTCACTTGGGGCAAAATATCATTTTGACAATATTGCAAAAGGGGTAATAAGCATCCAAAACGTATGCTATTTTCTTTCCTTGACAATTCTTTTTCATTGGTTGACCAGCAGAAATATTAGTACCTCACCATCAAACAAAATTTCGTTTATAAAGGTGGTGTCAGTGTTAATCCTTCTCATTTGTCTAGGTCGATTCGCAAATTATCGTTTCGATTTAACAAAAGATAAAAGGTATACCCTTTCGCAAGAAGCCAAATTAACCGTTGAAGACTTTGACTCGCCGGTTATTGTTGATATTTTACTTGAGGGTAACCTACCTTCCGAATTTGCCAGGCTGCAAGCAGAAACCACTCAGTTATTAGATGCTTTTAAGGCAGAAAACAAAAATCTGAGCTACAACCTGGTCAATCCACTAGAAGACACCTCAAATCAACAACAAACAATTTCAGATTTGCAGCAAATAGGGCTTGCACCCGCCGATGTTACTATTCAAGAAGATGGTAAAGTCTCACGTGAATTCGTTTTCCCATGGGCCATGGTAAACTCAGGAAATAAAACGGTAAAGGTTCCTCTTCTTAAAAACACGCTGGGAGCAAATACAGAAGAACGCGTTAATAATTCCGTACAACAATTGGAATACGCATTTGCCGATGCTTTCACCAAATTGAACATCTTAGAAAAAAAGAGGATTGCAGTCTTAAAAGGCAATGGAGAGCTTGATGATATCTACATCACTGACTTTCTAACTTCAATTCGAGAATATTACAATATCGCGGCATTTACTCTTGACTCTGTAGCTTCTAGTCCGCAAAAGACACTGAAGGAATTACAAACCTTTGATTTAGCACTTATAGCAAAACCGACAGAGGCTTTTACAGATGAAGAAAAATATGTTCTGGACCAGTTTGTGGTTGAGGGAGGTAAATCAATTTGGTTGCTAGACAAAGTTGCTATGGAATTGGATAGCCTATTCAATGAAAAAGGGTCATCTATCGCAACTCTTAAGGATTTGAATTTGACGGATTTTTTCTTCAAATACGGTGTTAGATTAAACCCTGTATTGGTCAATGACCTTTATAACACACCAATTGTTTTAGCTACCGGTTCGAATTCTGATTCGAATTACAATCCTTTACCTTGGGTCTACAACCCCATGGTCTTTTCAAAGAATGACCATCCTATTAATACTAATATTGAAGCGGTACGGATGCAATTCGCCAATACAATCGATACGCTGTCAAACCAAAATTCAAAAACTATTTTATTACGTTCCTCACCCCTTTCACAAGAAGAAGGTATTCCGTCAGAAATAAAGCTATCATCAATAACAGAACAAAAACCAAAAGAATCATATGTTGGTAAGGGAAATCTTCCACTCGCAGTGCTTTTGGAAGGCGAATTTAAATCTGCCTACAGTAATAGAATAGCTCCAATAAAGATTGCTGAAAACTTAGATGTGGGTCCTGACAATAAAATGATTATAATTTCTGATGGAGACATCATTAAAAATCAACTAAGAAATGGACAGCCTTTAGAGCTAGGTTATGATAAATGGACTAATAATTTTTATGGAAACAAGGAATTCCTTATCAATTGTGTTAACTATTTACTTGATGATACCGGGCTTTTAAAAATTCGTGCGAAAGAAGTCGATATACCCTTGTTGGATCCCCAAAAAATTATGGCCAATAAAGTAAAATGGCAAGTGATTACCATCCTCGTTCCCTTTCTTCTAATATTACTTTTTGGCAGTATATTTCACATTTATAGAAAACGCCAGTTTACCGTATAAATTAGAATTTACGGTGTTATTTGCTCCTTGTGTTAATAACTAAGTTTTAAATGCGTATGCTTTTAAAATATATTTGTGCTTAGCGATGTGTCGAGCATAGTTACGATTATCTTTAAGGGCATTTTCGCATAAGTTAAATTCTTTTTTTAATGAGATTCATCGTATCAAGTACGTATTTATTGAAAAACCTTCAGGTATTGGGAGGAGTTATTAACAGCAGCAACACTTTGCCGATACTAGATAATTTTCTATTTGATTTAAACAAAAATAAACTCACTGTATCAGCATCCGATTTGGAGACCACCATGAGCTCAGTTCTTGAGGTTGATTCAGATGCGGAAGGAACTATAGCGGTACCAGCAAGGTTACTCCTTGATACCCTTAAGACTTTTCCAGAGCAACCATTGACATTCGTGGTTGAAGATAACAATACGATGGAAATCAGTTCTAACCACGGTAAATATGCAGTTGCTTATGCAGATGGTAACGAGTTTCCGAAAGCTGTTGAATTATCAAATCCAAGTTCAACGACAATTTTAGGAGACATTTTAGCTACGGCAGTGGCCAAAACGATATTCGCAGCTGGTAATGACGATTTAAGACCCGTAATGAGCGGCGTATTTTTTCAATTTTCTCCTGAAAATTTGACTTTTGTATCAACAGATGCCCATAAGCTTGTCAAATACGAGAGAAATGATTTAAAAGCTTCTGAGGTTGCAGAATTTATAATGCCTAAAAAGCCTCTAAATCTTTTAAAAGGAATTTTAGCTGGCTCTGAATCTGAAGTTAAAATTGAATACAACGAGAGTAACGCCAAATTCAGTTTTGATAGCACGGAACTAATCTGTCGTTTGATTGATGGAAAATATCCAAATTACGAAGCAGTAATACCAAAAGAGAATCCAAACAAGTTAACCATTGCTCGAAATCAATTCTTGAGTTCTGTACGTCGGGTTTCAATTTTTTCGAATAAAACCACACATCAAATTAGACTAAAGATTGCAGGTGCTGAATTAAATATATCAGCAGAGGATGTAGATTACAGCAATAAAGCAGAAGAACGTCTCTCGTGTGCATATCAAGGTGATGATATGCAAATAGGTTTCAATTCTCGTTTTTTGGTCGAAATGCTCAACAACTTGTCTTCAGATGAAGTTTCGTTAGAAATGAGCCTTCCAAACCGAGCCGGAATTCTAACGCCGACTGATGGATTGGATGAAGGTGAACAAGTGACCATGCTTGTAATGCCAGTGATGCTAAACAATTAAATACTTAACTTTCCAACCTAAATATTAGCGCCAAGGATATTCACCTTGACGCTTTTTTATTAGATCCGAGTTTAGAATTGCACCCAATCTTTTAGAAAAACTTAATCGTCAAGAAATAGGAAGGTGGCTCTCCATTTGACGCTTTTATAGCATTGATTATCGGAAGAATAAAACCAATAATTCCGACACCTATAAACGTTAAAATCCCCAAGCCTAAAAGCAAAATAGCAGGAATGCTTAAAACGATGTAAAGTAGCATACTTAACTGAAAGTTGATAATTGACTTGCCATGTTCATCCATTCCTTCAACGTTATTACGTGATGTGGCCCAAATTATGAGTGGCACAATAAACCCTCCAAAACCAGTAACATAATGTAATAATTGAGTTAAATGGGTTATTGCTACTAAAGTGTTGTCTTTTCTAAGTGAAGTGGTACTAACTAATTCCATAATTATTTTGATTGATGATGTATTTATAGGTAGCTAGAATTGTAAAAATGTTACACTAGGCTTCTTTGTATTTTTGCAAAATGCAACATGATGAAACGATTATTGCCTTAGCTACTCCCTCTGGTACCGGGGCCATAGCTGTTATCAGGATTTCCGGAAAAGATGCTATTGAAATTGCAGAAAAACAATTTCAATCTGTTCGCGGAAAATCTTTAACAAATCAAAAGAGCCACACGATCCATCTTGGTCATATCCTCGACGGTCAAAAAGTATTGGATAAAGTGCTGATTTCTTTATTTAAAGGTCCTAATTCGTATACCGGAGAAAACGTGGTTGAAATTTCTTGTCACGGCTCTAGATACATACAAGATCAGCTAATTCAATTGTTTCTAAGAAATGGTTGCAGAATGGCGAAAGCTGGTGAATTTACGCTCAGGGCATTTTTGAATGGTAAAATGGACCTAAGTCAGGCAGAGGCTGTAGCAGATCTTATTGCCAGTGAAAATGAATCAGCCCACAAAGTTGCGATTCAACAGATGAGAGGTGGCTTTAGTCTTCAAATCAATGATTTACGAGAGCAATTACTGAATTTTGCCTCTTTAATTGAATTGGAATTAGACTTTGCACAAGAGGACGTAGAATTCGCTGATAGGACGAAACTCCATCAATTACTTAATAAGATTACTGAGGTGTTAAAGAACTTGATTGACTCATTCGCATTTGGTAATGTTATAAAAAATGGAATTCCCGTCGCAATTGTAGGTGAGCCGAACGTTGGTAAATCTACTTTGTTGAATGCACTCCTAAATGAAGAACGCGCCATCGTTAGTAATATACCAGGAACCACAAGAGATACAGTCGAAGATCAAATCGTAATTGATGGTATTGCTTTTCGTTTTATTGATACGGCGGGAATTCGACAAACCTCAGATACTATCGAAAAAATAGGTATCGAACGAACTTTTCGAAAAATTGAAGAAGCTTCATTGATTATTTACCTTTTTGAAGCAAGTAAGGTAGGATCAATTGATTTAAAAGCACTGCAAGCGGAATATCCTGAGAAAGAACTCATTTTTGTTGCAAATAAAATTGATGAATTCAATTTAGATTCTGTCAATTCCGAAATAATAAAACTTTCTGCGAAGTCAAAAATTGGTATTTCAGAATTGCAAAAACAGCTGTTAAAAAAGTCTCTAGCAGGGAGCATTAAACACGATAGCACAATTGTAACCAATAGCAGGCATTACGGTTCACTCGTAAAATCACTTGAAGAAATACAAAAAGTTAAGTCAGGTTTAAATGAGGATATTCCAAGTGACCTATTGGCAATTGATATTCGTCAAGCCCTGCACCATTTAGGCGAAATCACAGGTTCTGTTACCTCCGACGACCTTTTAGGCAATATATTTTCGAATTTTTGCATTGGCAAATAAATTCCTAAATACCCTAGCGTTGTATATTTGCAGCCTTATTGGTGGGACATGTTTAGTTTTTTTACTAAAAAAGATTTCTTGGTGGATTACCTTGAAGGCTTTGTTGACATACATAATCATATACTTCCTGGTATTGATGATGGAGCAAAAAATGTTGAGGAATCCATTGAAATTATAAAGGAATTTAGAGAGATTGGTGTTAATAGTTTTATATGCACTCCGCATATCATGAACAACTATTATGAGAATACTCCTGACATTATAAATAAGGCTTATAATCGACTACTTGCTGGTATTAAAAAAGAAGGTTTAAACGTTAATATTGTTCCAGCGGCAGAACATATGATTGATGATAATTTCGAAAACATTTTGTCAAAAAATGAAGTTATGCCTTTGGGGAAAGATCACCTACTGGTCGAAATGTCCTTTTTACAACCAAGTATCAATTTTGAAATTGCAGTAAACCAAATTCAAAGTAAAAGACTGTTTCCTGTCTTGGCACATCCTGAAAGGTATAGCTACTATCACAAAGATTTTTCGAAGTTCGAATACTTCAAAAACCTTGGGATAAAGTTTCAACTTAATATACTTTCTCTGGGTGATTATTATGGCAAGGATGTACGAAAAACCGCATTGAAACTATTGGAAAAAGATATGTATGATTTCATAGGTAGTGATGTTCATTTTCTAAGTCAAATTAAACATATCAAGCGAATCACCCTAAGGCCAAATACAATATCAAAAGTTCAAAATTTGATTTCAAATAAATTATGAGGCCTTTTTAGACTTTAAAAAAGGTATGTCAAATTGCCACCATTTCTTTTGAGTCTGACCATATCCATAACCATACTTCCCACCATAACCAAGATTGGTTTCTTTTACAGAATTGACTACGAATGAAAGGTTTCTAATCTTCCCTTCTTTGTGCAGGTTCAAAGGAAATTCAAGTACTTTTCTTTCTGTACTCTTAGACTTTGTAACATAGATTACTTGATCGGTATACTTCTCAAGCAAAAGTGAATCGGTTACTGCTAAAATAGGCGCAGAATCGACAATTATATAATCATATTTCGCTCGCAGATTTTCAAATAAACCCTCTAAACGCTCACTTAAAAGAAGCTCGGAAGGATTCGGAGGAATTTTACCGGAGTAAATAACATCGATGCCTATTTCGTTTTCTTCGATATTGTGAATTAAATCTTTCAAGTTTATATCCTCCTGAAATAGATAATCAGTCAATCCATAACTAATCTGAGCACGATTGTTGACTCCTTCAGACTTAAAAAACTCAAATACCTTAGGATTTCGGATATCAGCACCTAATAGAAGTACCTTTTTACCAGCCGAAGCTAAAGTCATTGAGAGATTAGAACTTATAAATGTTTTTCCTTCACCCGAAACACTAGATGTTACGAGGGTCACTTTACCATTTGAAGATTTTCCTCTTGATTTAAGAATATAATCAAGATTTGTTCTTAGAATTCTAAGTGATTCAGATAAGATTGAACGATCTCCCTTTTTAACTAAAATATCTTCTTTGGAATTCACCTTCGGTACTTCGGCTAAGACAACAAAATTATTACCAAGATACTTCTGTAATGTAACCATATTGCTAACCTTATTGTCAAGAAGGCCATTTAGATAAATAATTGCAAATGGAATCATAAGTCCAGCTAAAATGGCTGCTAAGTAGATAATCTTGTTCTTTGGTTCAACCGGTGTATTACTAACCAAGTGCGCTCTATTTATAATCTTAGACTTTGGAGCTGCAGATGCGAATGCAATTTGGGCTTCTTCACTTTTTTGCAATAAATAGAGATATAAAGACTCAGTAGTCTGTTGTTTTCTTGAAATATCCCTCAATGCTGTCTCGTTACCTGGTGCAGCATATATTCGTGAATTGATTTGAGAAAGTTGTTTACTTAAGCTATTGACCCTGAGGTTAAGATTGTTCGTAACATTATTTAAACTTGATTGCATTGTCCGCTTTAGAGTTGACAATTGCTGATCAAGATTCACAATTATTGGGTTTTTTTCGTTTGAACTTTCCAATAATCGATTTCTTTGAGCAACTAATTCATTATAGCGGGTTGCAGCATTATCAATACTAGGATCTGACAAGCCAACATTCGGAATTACTTCGAATCCGTCTTGTTGATTTATCAGACTTTGCATGGATTCGGCAATATTCAATTGAATATTTGCACTCCTGAGCTCTTGTTCACTTGCAGCGCTTTGTTGAAAATTTACATTTGATTGAGAACCCAAATCTGCAATTCCCCTACTCTCTTTAAAAGTTTCTGATTCTTGATCAATGGTGGATAGGTTTGAATAAATATCTGCAATCCTATCTTCTATAAACCTACTTGTTCTGTCTGCAATGGCCTTTTTAGACTCTACTTCATTTTCATTATTCTGTTCGATGAGTAAATTAATGACATCAATGGCCCGTTCGGGTACAGCATCTTTCATCGAGATATTCAATACCGTAGATATTTTATCTTTAGGAACTACGGAAACCCTACCCCTATAACTATCAGCTACAGAAGATTCTTCTTTGATGGAAATACCGAGTATTTTATTCTTGTACCTTGAGATTTTCTCCAGGTTTGGAACCAAAGTAATGTCTCCAATTTCATCTGCGTTTATTTCGGTTCCGAAGGTCATCTTTTTTCCTTCTTGGTCCCTTTTTAATGAATACATGAATTCATTCTCATTAAGAATTCTCACAAAAAAATCATGGGACGAACTAATAGGAACAGTATCTGATGACATTAAAATCTCAAATGGATGATTGTTGTATAAATCACCACTTCTAACATTGCCCAATAAATTATACTCAATATTAAGTTTCAGTTTCCTGACTACTTTAATAAAGTTGTCCCGAGATTTCAATAACTCAACTTCATCAGTAATTTTTGTAGCCTCACGACCACTTAAAACATCTAGTTCTTGAAGTACGCTGAGCTCAGAACCCGAACTTTTATCTTCAATAATTTGGATTTTGGCTGCAACTTCGAATTTGGGCACAGAATACCTTAAATACAAAAATGCCATCAAAAAGGCAGCACAAATACTCAATACAAACCATTTCCAATGCTTGAGGTAGCTATTGACAATTTCATTTAAGTCTAAATCTCCCCTTTCCATAGGTTAAATTAAATTTTTGAGAAGTTTATCTGGTTAGGATTACCACAGCCGATGTTACAACAACGGATAAAATGGAAACTACTATGGTTGCTCTTTGGTCAAGTGATGATTCGGTTTTACCAGATTTATTGGGCTCAACAATAACAACATCATTCTGAGTTAAATAATATACAGGAGATTTAAGTGCCTCTTTGGTGTTGAGATTTATTCTATTGTAAACCTTAGTTCCATCAAAATCACGTACTACCATTACATTATCTCGTCTTCCTTTGATAGTGATGTCCCCAGCAAGTCCTAATGCTTCCATAATAGTTATCTACTCTCCATTGACTGCATACGCACCAGGTCTATTGACCGCACCTAAAACTGTTACGGTAAAATTTCTGATTCTAATATTGATAATGGGATCTTTAAGATAATCGGCAAGTCTTTCTGTCAAAAGAGCACGAGTTCCACTTGGAGTTAATCCAGCAATTTTAATTTTACCTATTACAGGAAAATCGATTTCTCCATTTTTATCAATCAGATAATCCACCTGCTCTGGTGCGATGCCACCTTCCTCTGCCCCTCTAAATAGATTAAATGGAGCACTGGCCTCAGGATTTAAAGATGAAATATGGATGGCGACTAAATCGTCAACCTTGAATTTAGATTCAAAGGTGTTCTCGTTTACTAATGTTTCAAATTCTTCAGCGTCTTCAAAATAAATCAGTTCCTTGGTAGAAGTGCACGAAAACCCTGTTATTAATAAATTTAAGGCCATTAAAAACTTTAAAGAATTTCTCATCAGACAAAGAATGAATGTTTATTAGTTAGCTATCTCCTCTTTTTTATCAACTGGTTCTTTTGTAGGAGATTTATCAAATCTACTAAATTGGGAGTTGTTAGAAATATATTCCGGCACAATCTTTTTCATCATTGGGATAATTTTATCCCGATAAAAAAGATTTGATACGCAAAGTTCATCAATACTCGACCTAATTAGGGCATAATCAATCTCTCTAACTTTACTAATCATGATTTTCTCGTTGTAAGTGGGTAAAGTATTCTCGCCATTTGCAAGTAATTCTTCGTACAACTTTTCGCCTGGTCTTAATCCTGTTATTTTAATATCGATATCCTCGGGATACCTTAGCCCAGATAACCTGATCATATTTTTAGCCAAATCAAATATTTTAACTGATTCACCCATATCAAAAATGAAGATTTCACCTCCATTACCCATAGCACCAGCTTCTAAGACCAATTGAGAAGCCTCAGGAATTGTCATAAAGTATCGGGTAATATCTTTATGGGTAACTGTTAAAGGGCCCCCTTTTTCAATTTGCTTGCGAAATAATGGAATAACCGAGCCATTTGAACCAAGAACATTTCCAAATCTTGTAGTAATAAACTTGGTCTTACCCTCTTGCTGACGGCAGCTTATGTACATTTCAGCTATTCGTTTTGTACATCCCATCACATTTGTAGGATTTACGGCTTTATCTGTTGAAACAAAAACGAATTTTTCCACCCCAAATTCAATACTCAAATCAACGATATTCTTAGTCCCAACTACATTGATTTTAATCGCTTCATACGGATTTGCTTCCATTAGTGGAACATGCTTGTAAGCTGCTGCATGAAAAAATCTTGTTGGTTTATATTCCTGAATAAGAGCTCTCATGTTGCTTTTATCTCTAATATCTGCAACTATTGGCACGAAATTATGCCGCCCCGATTGTTTCAGCTCTTGCTGTAAGTCGTATAATGCGGATTCCGCTTGGTCAATTAAAATTAAATTCTTGTAAGTGTACCTTGATATTTGTCTAACAAGCTCACTACCGATGGAACCAGCGGCCCCTGTTACCATAATTACTTGGCCATCGAAATCATTGGCTACCTTACTATTTTTTATTTGTATCGGAGGACGATCGAGTAAATCTTCAATCTGAACATTTTTGATCTGAGAAACTTTTAATTCTCCGTTTATCCAATCCTCAACAGGAGGAACTATTTTCACCTTAACAGGAAGGTCTACGAGTTCGTTAACGCGATCTCTCAACTTCTTCGGGGCAATGTTCTGAATACAGAAAATTACTTCTGAAATTCCGTTTAATAAAATAAACTCTTCCGTCAGGACCTTTTTGTCGAAAACACGAACGCCGTTGATTAATTTTCCAACTTTACGAATGTCATTATCAACAAAACCAACAACCCGAACTTGCATTTTAGAATGATTAGCAAGGGTTTGATAAGTGATTATGCCAGATTCGCCTGCTCCATAAATCAAAACATGTTTTGAAGTTTTACCGTTGCTCTTTATAAGATGGTCGTAGACGGTTTTTAAAAAATAACGCACAACTGTTAGACCAATAAAAGCTAACATGCTATTAATAATAATGATTGATAAGGGTATCGTAAAGTTTGGAAAGAATTGGGCATACTTATTCAAAATAACGCCGACAATTAATCCGATACTCGCTAAACATACAGCATTAAAAATGGAATAAACATCCTTTATACCTGTATGCCTTATCAAACTATTGTAAGATCCAATAATCAAAAAAGAAATTAAAAACATTACCCAAACCAATGGTAATTGTTTCCAAAGCATTTGAACATCAAAATCCAGACTGAGATTAAATCTAATTAAATAAGCAAGAAAAAAAGTGACAGAGATGATGGTCATGTCAAGGGCCAATACTATTCCCTTTGGTACAACTTTCCACTCTCGTCCAAGAAATATACGTTCAATCATACTCTTGTTTGTTGTTTTTTATACTGCATCGAACTACTTAGAAACAAGAAATCCCTTTGGAAGATTTTTTCTGGAAAAATTGAGAAAATAAAAAATTCGAAATAAGATTTTTCAATGCTCTCGACACTAGAAATCTCTTGATTCATGATAGTATTGCAGTGTTTATTGGGGTTGAAACTCACTACTAAATTAAGGTTAATGAGTACACAAGGGTTGTCTTTGCTTAAAATATTCGTTAAAAACAAAAGATTACAGGTTTAAAGTCTATTTAACATAACAATCCTTGTGATATTGCAGGGCTGATTTCGTTTCAATTCAACTTATTTTTCATTTGATATAACGTTTAGTACTTCAATTATTGTGAAGGGCATTCGATAGTTAATTGAAGTATCTATAATTCAGAAGAATAAAAATCAAGTGATTTATTGTTTATGAATTTCAGCTTTTTTTTGATTCAAATGGAATAATATTTGTTTAGCTTGTATAATCATTCATTAGAAAAATTAGAATTTGAAAACAATAATCTATATACTTTTTTTCGCTCTTTTTACAACGACGATAAAACCTTCAACCAAATCTTCTCAATTGCAAGAAACTAAAGATACTTTGTCTTGCGAAATCGCAATTCAAAATATGATGTTAAGGCATGTAGATATTTCGAAATATAAGAACCTTAAAAAGATAAACCTCGCGCATTTCGGAGTTGTAGGTAACGGTAAGGTAGACGACACAGAGGCTTTACAAAGGGCCCTGGATTCTGGTAAAGAACTTTATGCGGATGAGGGTTCAACATTTTTGATTTCTAAATTACTGGTTATTGACAATCAAGGAGACCAAAGTATTCATTGGAACAATTCGACCATAATAACAAACTCCTATCTCGAACAGGCCTTTCATATAAAAAAGGAATCTGGGCTTTTAGAAATGTCAAATCTCACAATTGAAGGGAATTATCTAATAGGAATAGGATTTTGGATTCATTCTGTTGTCAATTTTAGCAATGTTGATGTTAGGGAATTAAGTTCTAGGGGAATGGCAGCCTATGCATTTAGATATGAGGTGACTGAACATCCCAATAGTCATGGCGATGCCACGTTTGATAATTGCGATTGCAAGGATATAGATACGGCAAGTAATGGAATAATTGGAGATTCTAAAGGTGCTTCTAGATGTTTGATTTTTAGATATGGTTATTCTGGCCCTTCAACTAAAATAAGTTGGACAAATAGTGTATTTGATGGTGCATGGGGAGACGATGGTGATTTGGTTCACTTTGAACAAATGGTTAGTGATATTAACGATTCTAAATTCGTTTTTGAGAATATGGAATTGAAAAATTTTTCTAGAAGGGCGGTTAAAGGTTTAACTGGTGGGGTGCAATTTCGAAATACCAGATTTAAAAGTCCGTCATCAAATAATAAGAAGTTATCATCTGCAATTGAATCTGCTGGTTTAGTTGCAATGGGCAATATGATACAGAATGAAGCAGCCAAAGGTGTAAAATTCATTGGCTGCACTTTTGATAATTCAGAAGGTTATGAAGGTAGATTGATCATTAATCGTCAAGATAACCTTGAAATAAAAAATTGTACTTTCATAAGAACCGATATTGCATTTTATCAAGACTTAATAGGTGATATTTTAATTTGCAAAAATAGGTTTGACGGTAGAAGTAGAATTTATGAATATGGCTTTGAAAGTGATGAGCCATACTTTGGAGTTATAAAAATTGGAGGTAACAAGGGTTTAAATGGACTAATTGATCTTGAATTGGGTAAAATCGAATCAATTGAATGCGCTCAATAGGTCACGTTTTTGTATTGAAAAAGGGTATTCCAAATTATATGATTCTATATCTTTTTAGTCTGGTTCTATATTTTATCCAATACTTACCAAACCTATATCGAACAAAAAATAAGGTATTCAAATAACTATCGAATAATCTATAATACCCTTTTGAGAAGAGCCTTGCAGCAATTTTTTTTACAAATCCTTGATTGTACGCACTATAATAAGCCTTATGCTCCTTGGTTCCCAGAAGAGAAATTTTATCAAGTCTTTCATTTTTAGAAAAGCTGATTTGCTGTCTAAACATTGACTCAAGTACTCTTGTGGTAGGGTATCCTTTAGCGTAGTTTACGATGGCAATACTTTTCTGGTCCAACTCTGAATTTTCAAATAATTTTTCAAATCTATCTTTAATAAGGTTTAAACTTCGCAATTCAGATTCAAAATGAAAATATCGTTTTGACAAAGAACCTTCAAGAGATATTAAATAATGATAATTGGTGCTGTCTAAAAATTTTAATTTGTTGACATGAGTCAAATATTCAACAAAGAATATTAAATCCTCACTAAAGTCTAAATCCTCATAAAACTTCAGGTTATTTTTTTTTATGATTTCTGCCGAATAGAACTTACAAAAGGGATAACCATGTCTCAATAAGCCATAATCTTGTAAAAGAAGGTTTTTATTATCAAGTGTGATTTCCGCAGGCTTATAATTTGCATTAACTTCTTCGTACGACTTAAAATCTTTAAGAATATCCTGAATAATTAAAGTAGTATCATCCTCAAACTCAGAAATAAAGTCCTTTAAATAAGAGCTATCTATCCAATCGTCAGAATCAATGAAGCAAATATGTGTTCCTTTAGACAATTCAATTCCTCTGTTTCTTGATGCAGAAACACCTGCATTTGCTTGATTAATAATTTTGACCTTTGGATGCCTTGAGAATTTATTGCAAATTTCAAGTGAACCATCCGTACTTCCGTCATTGACCAGTATTACCTCAAATGATTCAAAACTTTGGTTTAGTATTGAGTTTACACAATTTTCAACAGTATCTTCTGCATTGTAAACCGGAACTACGAAAGAAATTAACATACTTTTGAGATTGTTTCGTGGTTAGGATAGGGGCTCGATTCAGCCCCAACAATATTTATCATCGAAATATGTAACGAACATCAAAACTTTTAATTTCATATTACCTTATGAAATTCCCGGTAAAATATAATAGTTATCCATCTAAGGCGTTTCTAGCGTGTATCCGATTGTAATAATTTGTGAATTATAAAGAAATTTTTAATGGATTAAAATGGGCTTCAATTGAGTTGGTATTCGATTCAATAATGAAGTTTGCGCTAAAACTTTTACTTGCCAAACTGCTTTTACCCGAAGCGTTCGGATTAATTGGCATGTGTATGATTTTCATAGGAATCACACAAGCGATTGCCCAATTGGGAATGAATGCTGCATTGATTCAAAAAAAGGAAGATCACGAGGCCGAAATATTATACAATACAGCCTTTTGGACTAACCTTTGCTTTAGTGTTGTTCTTTATTTTTTATTGAGTTTTGTTTTGGCCCCTATTGTGGCCAACTTCTATGACGAAAAAGTACTTAAGACAATCCTACCTTTTCTTAGTCTTCCCATTTTGATACAACCTTTTTCATTAATTCCATCAACAATACTCACAAGGAAATTAGACTTCAAATCACTTGCGAAAGCATTTAACATTGCTACTTTAATTGCTGGGGTTATTGCAGTGGCAATGGCGTATTTTGACTTTGGGGTCTGGGCATTGGTTGTTAATCAAGTTTTGGCCATAGGTTTAGCGCTTCCAACACTTATTTATTTTACGCGTTGGATGCCAAAACTAGAATGGAAAAAAGCATACTTTGACGAAATTTTCAGTTTTGGAATGTTTTCAACTGGAACTTCCCTTACCAGATCAATAATGGGTAATGTTGACAAACTTATAATTGGAAAATTCATGGGTAAAGATTTACTTGGTGCTTATACTTTGGCCATTACCCTAACAGACCATTTGGCAAGCTTTCTTGTCCGGATAACCAACAAGGTCATATATCCCGTTTTTAGTAATCATCAGGACGACAAAGCCAAATTGAAGTTGTTTTTCTTAACCATAATGAAAGTAAATGCATTAATGGTATATCCGGTTATGGCATTTTTGGTCTATTTTGCTGAAGACGTAATAATAGAGTTTTTCGGTGATCAATGGTCTGAAACCGTTACACCATTAAGAATAATTGCAATAGCTATGGTAATCAATGTTTTATCCAACGGATTTGACGCTATGCTAAGGGCCAAAGGCAAACCTAAGTTAGAATTCAAATTGATTGCTTTAGTGAATCTTTTCGTCTTGGTTCCCTTACTGTATTTCGGTGCTAAGTATTTTGGGATAATTGGAGCTTCTATGGCGCTGCCAATAAATTCAATTATTCTTGTGGGGACAGCAACCATCGTCTTAAATAAAGAAATAAATCTTGGGTTTTCAGAGCCTTTTAAAGCCATCAAATCGCCATTGGTTGCAGCGATGCTAGCTTCCATTCTTTGCTATGGGTTACAGTATACAATTCCGAACTTCAACCATTACATATTGATGGTAATATTCATTTCAATTTATGCACTATCAGCACTATTTTTTGAAAGAGCATTTTTCAAAAAAATTATTGCAAATTTCTTTGTAAAACCTTCTTTATAAACCTATTAGCCAATGAATATTGCATTTGTACTAGTGCCCTCAGCAGTTATTTCGGGGAGTTCCAATGGAATTAGGTCTCAAGCGATCACCTGGAAAAATAATTTGGAATTAAGAGGGCATACAATCACTGAAATCAATGATTGGGGCAATTATTCATGGGAGAAATTTGATGTAATTCACATTTTTGGCACAGGAATGTGGCTATACCCTTTCGTTAATGCTTTAAGAAGCAAAAATGAAAACATAATTATTTCACCTATAATAGATTCGGTGGCGAATCCTTTTTTCTACAAATTAAGTACATACTTGGGAAGCTCCAAGTTAAGATTATGGTCTCCGACTTTCACATTAAAAAAAACTTTGCCTTTAACAAAAGGGGCATTTGTCAGAAGTTCTTACGAAGCTAATTATCTCAATACAAATCCAGAAAAGATTTCAACGGTACCTTTAGGTATTGGTTTAGTTCCTGATCAACCTATTGATTTGGTTCATAAAAAACCATTTTGTTTACACATTAGTTCTTTGCACCACGAAAGAAAAAATGTGCTTAGGCTTGTTCAGGCATCGAAAAAATTCAATTTTGATCTAGTATTAGCTGGTAACGCAGGTTCTGAAAAACAATTTTCTAAGATTAGAAAAGAAATTAATGGAGCAAAAAATATTAAGGTCCTGGGTTTTATTTCTGAAGAAAAAAAGATTGAACTTTACAGAGAAGCTAAAGTGTTTGCCCTGCCCAGTTTAAATGAAGGAGTCGGCATAGTAGCTCTTGATGCGGCAGTCATGGGTTGTGAAATTGTTTTAACCAATATCGGAGGCCCAAAAGAATATTACGAAGGTATGGCCGAATTAGTGGATCCATACAATGTGGATTCTATTGGTGGCGCAATTGTCAGAATTTTGGAAGGAAAAACTAAATATCAACCAAATCTTCGCAATTTTGTAATGAAGAATTACTCACAAGAGGCAATTGCAAAAAAACTGGAAGAGAAGTATATCCATCATATACACGATTAAATGAAAAAAAAATAATGGATTTCAGTCGGTTGATATTTTTCTTAGCATTTTTTGCATATAGTGGATATTATGTAGGTCTTGCCATCTTACATTCCCTGGGGCTGACTTCCCTCTCACGTCTATACTCTGTTCCTTTAAGACTATTGTTGATGGGAATTATGATATTCATAATAACCAAAAGTGTTTCGAATTTTAGTAATAAAAAAAAGTCTTTGGTTGTATTTGCATTCGTTTTGTTTTGGGCTTTCTACTTTTTTAAAGTTCTAACGACGCAAAACGTTGCAATAGATGGTGAATTGATGAGACCATGGTTTGAATACATTTTTTACGGCGTGTCTTACGTTATATTACCTTACATAACATTTACCATAATTGACTTCCACAAATACAAGGAAGTAATGTTGAATGGTTTAATATTCTCAGGTTTTGTATTAGGAATTTTCGCTTTATATACCTACGGTGGTACTTTAGGCTCTGATGTTGGTCGAATAAGTTATTTAACTTATGAAACAGGCGAACAAACCTTAAGTCCATTGGCTTTATCATATTCAGGATCATTAACAATGGTGTTATGTATTTTTAAACTACTTGTTGTTAAGGGAAATACGAAATATCAAAGAATTTACTTGTTGGCCACTCTAGTTTTGAGCTTCATAATGTTCCTTCTCGGTTCCTCAAGAGGTTCAGTTGTTGCTTTATTTCTTAGCTTTTTGGTTTTTCTAGCGTATAGCCCGTTAAAGACAAGAATACAAATGCTTGCAAGTTCAATTCTTGCTATACCTGTAATCATATGGGCAATTGAAGCTAGTGGGAGTGGTATAATAAGCAGAATTGAAAACACAAAAGAAGATGGTGGTAGTGGAAGGTCATCAATTTGGGCGGATACTATTGAACACTTTATGGATAATATGGTATTTGGAGGTCGTGTTGAAATAGGCCGCGAATATCCACATAATATGATTTTAGAGACTTTAATGGCCACTGGCTTGGTCGGTTCTATAATTTTATTTTCTCTTTTGATAGCCACATTTTTCAGTTCATTGAACTTAAAAAAAGGGGACTTGTTCTTATTTCAAATTTTTATTCAAGGGTTATCTTTAAGTCTATTTTCAGGTTCTCTAATTGGTTCAACCCTACTTTTTCTACCAATGGGAGCTATAATTGTTTACAAAGCACAAACAAGAACTTCTGACCAACTCATTGGTGCTTAATCCAAATCCTAACTATTAATCTATGGGAAAGAAAGTATATTTTTTTACTAACCTAGCACCGCATTATAGACAGCTTCTATGGCTTAATATTTTAAAAAATCAGGAAAACGAATACTCATTTTTATGTGGCAAAGAAACTTCTTCGGGAATTAAGCAAATTGATTTTGAAACTGAAGATTTCGAGCCTTATAGAAATCGAATCGAATTTCTGAAAAACAGATACCTCAAAAAAAAATACCTAATATGGCAAAGCGGTGCTATTACTAAGGCGCTCTCATCAAAATTAGATGTTGCCATAATTACCGGTGATGCTTGGGTAATCACAAACTGGATAATTTCCATTATTCTTAAACTAAGAGGAAAAAAAGTTGTGTTTTGGAGCCATGGAATTTATGGTAATGAAAAAGGATTGAAAAAGTTCTTAAGAATATTGTTTTATCGTTTGGCACATGCCCACCTACTCTATGAAAGAAGGGCTAAAACACTTATGTCCGAACTTGGTTTCAATAAACATAAGCTAAATGTCATTTTTAATTCGCTCGATTATGAAAAAAGTCTTTCGTTACGTAGCAAGATTGAACTAATAGATAAAAAATCAGCACTGCCATTTTTTAGTGATGCAGAAAAACCAACGCTTCTTTTCATTGGTAGATTAACTGCAATAAAAAAATTGGATTTATTAATGAATGCATACAATCAGTTACTAGAAAAAGGCTTTGGCCTTAACCTTTTGATTGTAGGTGATGGGCCCATGCAAAATCAACTATCAACTTTAGTGGAACCTAGTATTCAGAATAAAAGCTGTCACTTTTATGGTCCTTGTTATTCTGAAGAAAAACTAGCTGAACTTATTTCAGCCTCTGATTTATGCATTAGTCCGGGTAATGTTGGGCTTACAGCTGTTCATTGCCTAAGCTATGGAACACCTGTTTTGACTCATGATAATTTTTATAATCAAATGCCGGAGGCAGGTGCAATAAATCCTGGAAAAAGTGGTTTGTTGTTTAAGGAAAATAGTGTTGAATCTATTGTCGAAAAAGTTGAATATTGGATTTTCGAACAAAAGCTTTCAAGAGAAGAAATTAGAAAGAATTGTTATAAAATAATAGATGACTATTACAACCCTCAGTATCAAATTAAAGTTGTAAACAATTTAGTAAATGGAAATAACCCTCTACTCTAAAGCATTGGCAAAGTAAAAGAGTTATTCCTTCAAATTAGACCAAACCAAAAAAAATCAATTCCATTAAATAATGTTCAAAGGAAAAACGCTTCTTATCACAGGAGGAACAGGATCATTCGGTAATGCTGTTCTCAATCGATTTTTGGAAACAGATATAGGCGAAATTAGAATTTTTAGCCGCGACGAGAAAAAACAGGACGATATGCGTAATCGTCTTAAAAATAAAAAAGTTAAATTCTACATTGGCGATGTCCGGGATTATAATAGTGTTGCCCGAGCAATGCGCGGAGTGGACTATGTTTTTCATGCAGCAGCATTAAAACAGGTTCCATCTTGCGAGTTTTTTCCAATTGAAGCGGCAAGAACAAACGTTTTTGGAACTCAAAACACCATCGATGCTGCTGTCGAAAATGGAGTGAAAAAAATTATTTGCCTTAGTACTGATAAAGCAGCTTACCCTATTAATGCAATGGGTATCAGTAAAGCGTTAATGGAAAAAGTGGCTGTTGCGGCTTCACGAAATATACCTGAAGATGATACTACAGTTTGTCTAACTAGATATGGAAACGTTATGGCCTCTAGAGGTTCTGTAATTCCGTTGTTTGTTAGCCAGATTAAATCAGGAAACGCTCTAACAGTTACCGACCCCAATATGACTCGTTTTCTAATGTCTCTAGAAGATGCTGTTGATTTGGTACTATTTGCGTTCGAACATGGAAAGCAAGGAGATTTGTTTGTCAATAAGGCTCCTGCCAGTACCATAGGAGATTTGGCCAGAGCCATTAAGACCATATTTAAGTCTGAAAATGAAATTAAGGTCATCGGTACCCGACACGGAGAAAAACTTTATGAAACTCTTTGTACAAGGGAAGAAATGCAAAAAGCCGAGGACATGGGTGAGTTTTATCGAATTCCAGCTGATAATAGAGATTTGAATTACAGTAGATATTTTTCAGAAGGACAAGAGGATATCAGCAGTATTGAAGATTATCATTCACACAATACTAATCATTTATCCGATGATGAATTACGTCAAACATTACTCTCTTTAGATTATATCAAAGAAGAATTATGATTATCAAACCTTCAATTATCAAAGGTGATAAATTTGAAGATGAAAGGGGCACGCTACGTTTTTTTAACCATTTCAAAATGGATGAAATCGTAAGATTTTATGAGATTTTTCCTGGAGATACTCATACAATTAGGGCTTGGACAGGACACCAAATCGAAAAAAAATGGTTCCATTGTACTGCAGGTTCATTCACAATAAATGTGGTGGAAATAAATGACTTTCAGTCCCCCTCAAAAAATTTAATTCCACAAAAAATTGAACTCAAAGACAGTGGAATATCAATTCTTGAAATACCCGGAGGTTTCGCAACTGGCATAAAAGCCAATACGTTAAATTCGAGATTACAGGTATTTTCAAATTTCGGAATCGAGGAATCAAAAAATGATGATTTTAGATTTCCTGTAGAAATGTGGGAAGCAAAATGGTAAAAAATGGGTAACCTTAAAATTGGAATTACTGGTCAAGCAGGTTTTGTTGGAAATCACTTATTCACGACTTTATCTTTAAGGGATGATGTTGAATTAATCCCTTTTAATCGTAGCTATTTTGAAAACTCAAGCAAGTTAGAAGAATTTGTTTCAGATTGTGATACAATCGTTCATCTGGCTGCTATGAATCGACACGATGACCCGCAAGTAATTTATGATACTAATGTGGAATTAGTAACCAAATTGATTAAGGCTTGCGAGAAAACTGATTCAAGCCCCCATATTATCTTTTCCTCATCTTCGCAAGAGAAAAAAGATAACTTATATGGTCAATCAAAGAAAAAAGGAAAAGAAGATTTTATAAAATGGGCATCGTCATCAACAGGAAAGTTTTCTTCACTCACAATTCCGAATGTATTTGGGCCATTTGGTAAACCAAACTATAATTCTGTTGTTGCCACTTTTTGTCACAAGGTTGCCAATGATGAACAACCAACCATATTAAATGATGGTGAAGTAGGCCTAATTTATATTAATGATTTGGTCAAGATATTTATTGATACAATTTTTAATAAAGCGGAAAAGTTAAAGGAAATAGGTGTTAATGCCTTCGAATACGAAATAGCACCTAATCATTTTGTAAAAGTTTCTGAAATATTGGCATTGCTCAAAAAGTTTAAAAAGGATTACATGGGCAATGGAATATTCCCCAATCTCGAAAGCCATTTTGAAAAATCACTCTTCAACACTTTTAGATGTTACATTCCTTATGATCATTACCCAGTAAAATATACCAAACATACCGACCCTAGAGGGAGTTTTGTCGAAATTGCCAGGACCCAAACTTCTGGTCAATTTTCTTTTTCTACTACGGTGCCTGGTATAACCCGGGGCAATCATTTTCACACTAGAAAAGCGGAAAGATTCGCAGTAATTAAGGGAAAAGCAAGAATTCAACTCCGAAAAATAGGCACTTCTGAAGTTATCAATTACGATATATCAGGTGATGAACCGGCCTACGTCGATATGCCAATCTGGTATACACATAACATAATTAATATCGGAGATGAGGAGTTAATTACCCTCTTTTGGATAAACGAACCCTTTGATCCAGAAGATGCTGATACTTATTTTGAAAACGTTGAATAAAACCTAAAGAACCATATCTTGAAAAAGTTAAAAGTTTTAACCGTTGTAGGCACAAGACCAGAAATTATAAGATTAGCCTGTGTATTACAGGCATTGGATGCCAATACAGCTATAGATCACACCTTAGTTCATACTGGGCAAAATTATGATTATGAGCTAAACGAAATTTTCTTTGAAGATTTCGGAATTCGTAAGCCAGATTTTTTCCTAGGTGCAGCGGGTAAGAATGCAACTGAGACCGTTGGAAATATCTTAATCAAAATCGATCCATTACTCGAAGAAATAAATCCTGATGCATTTTTGGTCTTAGGCGATACAAACTCATGCTTATGCGCCATTCCTGCAAAGAAAAGAAAGATTCCAGTTTTTCATATGGAAGCGGGTAATCGTTGTTTCGACCAAAGGGTTCCTGAAGAAACAAATAGAAAAATTGTCGACCACGTAGCAGATATCAATCTAACATACAGTGATATTGCAAGAGAATATCTACTTAGGGAAGGACTTTCACCTGACAGGGTAATAAAAACTGGGAGTCCCATGTATGAAGTGCTGAATAAATTTGAATCCAAAATTCAGGCTTCATCAGTTCTTCAAGATTTAAATTTGGAAAAAGGCAAATATTTTGTGGTATCCTCGCATCGTGAGGAGAATATTAATAACCCTAAAAATTTTACTGGCCTAATAACGTCATTAAACCAAATTGCCGAGAAATACGATTATCCTGTAATCGTTTCGACTCACCCTAGAACACGAAATATGTTGGATTCTAAAAAAATGGAAACCCATCAAAACATTCAGTTTTTAAAACCTTTGGGTTTTTCAGATTATAACGCCCTTCAAATTAACTCTTTCGCTGTTTTATCTGATAGCGGTACCATTTCAGAAGAATCTTCAATATTAAATTTTAGAGCCTTGAATATTAGGGAAGCACATGAAAGGCCAGAAGCTATGGAAGAAGCATCCGTAATGATGGTGGGTTTAAATCCTGAGAGGATTATGCAAGGCTTGGAAGCATTAAATTTTCAAGAATTGAACCCTAAAAGAAATTTTAGGGAAGTGGCCGATTACAGTATGCCTAACGTAAGTGAGAAGGTAGTCCGTATCATTATTTCTTACACGGACTATGTCAATCGCGTTGTTTGGTCAAAATATTAAGTTGCTTCCATTATTTAACTGATTTCAATGAATAAGGTTAAAACAGATTTTAGTATTTCAATATTTGCAGGTGATAATTTATTCACCTTTTTATCAATGTCACAGGTTTTGAAAACACTTGACATCGATAGAATATTTATTTCAAATTTTAATCAAGATTCAAAGAAAATAAAGAAAATTTACGCGAAGACTAGTCTACAATACTTTATTTATCGGTCTTTTGTTCAGGTAATCTCTATTTTCTTCAGGAATATTTCAATCAAAAATTTTGCAAAAAAAAACGGGATACCTGTGGAATTTGTTTCTACTAAAAAAGACATTCTTGGTATTTCTAAATCAAAGCCGGATTTAGCTTTGGCAGCTAATTTTGACATGATAATACCAACCGATTTCATTAACTCTTTGAAATTTGGAATCATGAATGTTCATGCCGCCGATTTACCGAAAGATAAAGGAATATCACCCGTTGTATGGGCCTTTTGCAGAGGCGATGAAGAAATATTTATTTCCTTTTATATGATGGATGGGGGTATCGATACTGGCCCTATAATCAAGAAAGAAAAAATAATCATAAATAAGAAATGGAGCCTATTTAGAACCTATTGCGAGGTATTGCTCCGTGCCTCCCAGGTTATTCCAGAACTCATTAAAAGCAAAAGCTTTCAAAACCTTAGTGAAAACAACGTAGAAAGTACTGATACTCCTGAAATAATGGAATCATACAATTCTTGGCCTAATAAGGAATTGCATCGAATCATGAGACGCACAGGGAGAAGTTATTTTAAACTTTCGGATTTGTCTTTTTTAATCCGCACCAAAAATCAACTATGATATTAATTATTACGTGCGTTTTTCCTCCAGAACAAATTGTTTCGGCAAACTTATCCAGAGATATTGCCAATAAACTGGTAGACTTAGGAAATGAAGTAACCGTACTTTCACCTAAGCCCAGTAGACCGTTCGGTCGCCATTTTGAAGAACAAAAAATAGAATTCAAAGGTGTAGACCATTACCAAGCTGATTCGTATATACACCCAAAATCAAGTTTTATCGGCAGACTTAGGGAAAGTATAAGTTTCGGTTTGGCCTCGAAAAGATTTATAGAAGAAAACAGTGCTAAAATTGAAAAAATCTATGCCAATACTTGGCCTATTTTTGCTCAATATTTGACAGTTAAAACAGCAAAGAAATTTTCGATTCCGGTAATTATGCATGTTCAAGATGTTTATCCTGAATCTTATATTAAAAAGGCTTCTAAAATTGTTGGAAAGGTAATTTCAAAAACTATTATGCCATTTGAAAATTATGTGATGAAAAACTCTTCTAGAGTTATCGCAATATCAAATGGCATGAAAGATTATTTGGTATCAACCAGACCTTTATCACAACAACATGTTTCCGTTGTACGAAATTGGCAAGACGATGACTTTTTAAGTAAATCCATTTCAAATTCGGAAGGAACTAGAGATTTTACTTTCATGTATGCTGGTAGTGTTAGTAGTAGTGCGGGGGTAGATTTATTGATTAAGGCTTTCGGAGATTTAGGTACAAAAAATGACTGCAGGTTGATAATAGCTGGCAGTGGTTCCGATAAAGAGGCTTGTATGAAGTTGGCACAGAATAATAATAAAATCGAATTCTGGGATGCCCCTTACGAACAAATTCCAGAAATTCAGGCTCAGGCAAATGTTTTATTACTTAGCTTAAAAAAAGGTGTTGGAAAAACCGCTACACCTTCAAAATTTATAGCCTATTTGTTTTCCAAAAAACCAGTTCTTGCCTCAATAGATGAAGATTGTGATACGGCGAATAGTATTTATGAAGCCAACTGCGGATTTGTTGTACCACCAGAAGATGAGTTAGCGCTTAGAAATGAAATGGAAAAAATATTAAAAATTGAATTGAATGAATTAATAAAAATGGGCAAAAACGGATACAGTTATGCCCAACAAAACCTTTCAAGAAAAGCGAACCTTAAAAATATTACTGAGATTTTAACTCAATAAGACATATTGAAAAGAAATCTACCATAACTTCAAATAAAAAACAAAATGATACCTTTTTCACCTCCATTTATAAACCAAGATATTATCGATGAAGTAGTTGATTCATTAGAATCGGGTTGGATAACCACTGGTCCAAAAGTCAAGCTTCTAGAACAAGAAATTTCAAAATTTGTAAGTGTACCAAACGTACTTTGTATTAATTCTTGGACCTCTGGAGCCATAATGATTCTGAAATGGTTGGGAGTTGAGGAAGGTGATGAAGTTATCATACCAAGTTATACGTACAGCGCAACAGCTTTAGCTGTGATTCATGCTGGCGCAAAACCTGTAATGGTAGATGTCGGAACTGATTTTAATATATCAGTCAAAGCGGTTGAGCAAGCGATTACACCAAGAACAAAGGCAATCATGCCAGTAGATTTTGCTGGTTTCCCGTGTGATTATGATGCACTGAATGCATTGGTCAGAAAAGAAGAAATTAAAGGGAAGTTCAACCCTTCGTCCGAAGTTCAAAGGACTTTAAACAGAATTCTTCTAATTTCAGATGCAGCGCACTCCCTAGGTGCAACCTATAAAGAAAATCGTATTGGTAAAACAGCCGACATAACGATTTTCTCATTACATGCAGTTAAAAATGTTACTACAGCTGAAGGTGGTGCGATTGTAATAAATATGCCTGAGCCCTTCAATAATGAAGATTTATATGCAGAAATGAGAAGGATGTCCTTAAACTGTCAGACGAAAGATGCGCTTAGTAAATCCAAAGCTGGTGGCTGGAGATATGATATCGTTGGCTTAGGACTTAAAATTAACATGCCCGATATAAACGCTGCACTAGGTTTAGGTCAAATGCGTATTTATGATGAACTTTTGGAGAAAAGAAAATATGTTTTCAATAGATATGTAGATTTCTTTTCGAAATTCGAATGGGCAATAATCCCGCCACATAAAGACGAAACAAGAGAGTCTTCTTATCATATTTTCTCACTACGAATTGCTGATTTTGGGGAGGAGCAACGTGATGCCGTAATTACTGATGCAGCTAATAATGGCGTTGCTCTGAATGTTCACTTTATTCCAATGCCACTACTTACATTTTTCAAAGGATTGGGATATGATATTGACAATCACCCAAATGCATATAACAATTTTAAAAACGAAATCAGCCTTCCTATTTACCCGCAATTAACTGATGAACAAATAGATACTGTTTGCAATGTAGTTAAGGAAGCACATAACGCAGCTTTGGCAAGTAATGTTTAAAAGAGGTTTTGACTTTTTTAGTTCGCTCTTGGGATTTCTCATTCTCGTCCCTTTATTTGCAATTGTAGGTGTCCTCATAAAATTGGATTCAAAGGGACCAATTTTCTACCTCCAATCTAGGGTTGGTAGATTCAACAGAGACTTTAAGTTAATTAAGTTTAGAACTATGAGACCTAATGCTGATAAAGAGGGCTTAATTACTACGAGCTCTAGAGACAGCAGAATTACCAAAATTGGGTATTACTTAAGAAAGTTCAAGATAGATGAGTTACCTCAATTATTAAATGTGGTTAAGGGTGATATGAGTTTGGTAGGGCCGAGACCAGAGGTTAGAAAATATGTTGATTTATATACGAGTGAACAAGCTAAGGTCTTAAATTTTCGCCCAGGTATAACTGATGTTTCTTCGGTGGTCTACTCCAATGAAAATGAGTTATTGGAAGGTATCGAAAACCCAGAAAAATATTACAAAGAGGTTTTGATGCCAGACAAAATAAAAAGAAACCTTGAATACCTGGAAAATAGAAACTTACTTAAGGATATAGGTGTGATTCTTTCAACCTTTGGGAAAATTCTAAGGTAACAAAATCAATCTTCTAAATTTCATCAATGGATTCGAAGTTATTATTTAAAATCGCGAATCTAAACCTCTCCTAAATTATAATATTCGAAACCTATTTGCCTTAAATTACTATTGGTCATCAATCTTCTACCATCAAATACAAAGGCAGGTTTCATCATGTTCTCGTAAATGGTTTTCCAATCATATGACTTGAATTCGTCCCATTCTGTCAAAATCGCTATGGCATGTGCGTTTTTAGTAATTTCCATGGGGTCATTTGCTACGGTCACACGTTTCCTGTTCTCAGAACTGTCCCTTGTACCTAAATAATCCAAGTCTGCAAAGATTCTTTCTTCTGAAACTTTAGGATCATAAACGATTATTTCAGCATTCTCTTCAAGAAGTGCGTCAACTACATAGATTGCAGCGGATTCCCGAGTGTCGTTGGTATCCTTTTTAAATGCCCAACCATAAATCACTATACGCTTACCATTTATGGTATTGTATTGAGAGGTTATGATTTTATCTACGAATCGAGACTTTTGATAATCATTCATAATGATTACTTGCTCCCAATAGTCCGCAACTTCTGTTAAGCCTAATGATCGTGCAATGTAAACAAGGTTAAGAATGTCTTTTTGAAAACAAGAACCTCCAAAACCAACTGATGCTTTTAGAAATTTTGGTCCTATTCTACTATCAAGTCCGATAGCCTTAGAGACTTCATCAATATTCGCGTCTGTTTTCTCACAAAGGGCAGAAATTGAATTAATTGAAGAAACTCTTTGTGCCAAGAAAGCATTGGCTACAAGTTTTGATAGTTCAGAAGACCACACATTGGTCTTTAATATTCTCTCTTCAGGTACCCAGTGTTCATAAATTTTACTTAGCACTTCTTTTGCCTCAATACCTGATGGTGTATTATCACCGCCTATCAAAACACGGTCAGGGTTCATCAAATCGTTCACGGCCGTGCCCTCTGCAAGAAATTCTGGGTTTGAAAGAATTTCAAAATTTACCCCACTACCCGTATTACTCAATATACTTTTAAGTGCTTCTGCAGTTCGTACCGGAAGGGTAGATTTCTCGATTATAATCTTATCGGATTTGGCAACTTTAGCAATTGTTCTTGCACAAAGCTCAATATATTTCAAATCGGCCGCCTTACCCTTGCCTTTACCATAAGTTTTGGTAGGTGTATTTACAGAGATAAAAACTACCTCTGATTTGTCAATAGCACCCTCAACATCAGTTGAAAAGAATAAATTTTTATCTCTACATTTTGCCACAATTTCTTTTAAACCCGGCTCATAAATAGGTAACTCATCAAGATTGTCACCATTCCATTGTGCAATCCTTTCAGGGTTTATATCTACAACGGTTACATTAATTTCAGGACATTCATGTGCAATTACCGCCATAGTAGGCCCTCCAACATAACCTGCACCAATACAACAAATATTTTTTACGCTACGCATTAAATTAAATTTTGGCAAATATCTAAATTACTTAAGACAAAAAAGTTCGAAGTCTTTTGGTGGTGTGTACCACTTTAATTATTTCCATAACAGAACCCAAAGAGTCACTATTTATTGTATGGTAACAACATAATGTGAGAAGATTTCTTAACATTTTTCAAAGTGATGCGAAAAAAAGAAAATTCAACCAGTATAAGGGCTATTTTACCAAAATTCGATGAACCTTATTGAAATCATTACCGTTGCTTATTTGCAAGAGATACACTCCTGAATTCAAATTATATAATGGTATGGCCAATTGGCTATTTGGTCTTGAATATTCTTTAACAAAGACTTTTTTACCATTTGATTGAAATAATGATAACGAAACATTGTTTTCGCCAGTCAAATAATGAGGTAAAATGATATTTAGAGATTGGCCACTGCTAATCGGACTAGGATATACGATTAAGTCGGTTTCCTTTTTTGAAAAATTATCATTTGTAGAAATAACCAAGCTCACATCAGTATCAGTACTTTGCATAACCTCTATCGCGTTGACCAAGGGGTTCTCCACAACATGGAGGAACCCGATATCCAGTACCCCGTCGGTAACCGTGGCCGCATAGCTCACCATACCACCCGATTGGTGGCCGAACTCCGACACCAAATCAAGGT
>NZ_JAAWWL010000002.1:0-216183 GCF_012272815.1 Croceivirga thetidis | reverse complement strand
CCATTCAAAACTCGTCGATACGTCAGTGGAACCGGTTCGTGAGGCCGTGACCGTTACCTGGTAGACCCCATCGTTCAATGGACCGCCAGTGTCAGCACCCGTGGCTATCGTACCACTTATACTACCCGTCGAACTGTCGATGCCCATGCCCGAAGGCGCACCCGTCATTACATACGATAAGGGCTCGGAAACATCACCACCGCTGGCCTGGGCGTCAAAACCTACCGTAGCCCCAACAACATCACTGCGGTCGGCTATCGCCGAAAGCACCAATGGGCCCGGTGCAGGGTCGTCTGCCGTGACCGTCCATTCAAAACTCGTCGATACGTCAGTGGAACCGGCTCGTGAGGCCGTGACCGTTACCTGGTAGACCCCATCGCTCAATGGACCGCCAGTGTCAGCACCCGTGGCTATAGTACCACTTATGCTACCTGTCGAACTGTCGATGCCCATGCCCGAAGGCGCACCCGTCATTACATACGATAAGGGCTCGGAAACATCACCACCGCTGGCCTGGGCGTCAAATCCTATCGTAGCCCCAACAACATCACTGCGGTCGGCTATCGCCGAAAGCACCAATGGGTCCGGTTCAGGGTCTTCCACTTCGCCAGGAATAATAACTTCAATACCACTAATCAAAGGATTTTCGATAATATGAAGAAAACCAATATTAAGAACACCATCAGAGATGGTTACCGGATAACTCAGCATACCACCAACCAAATGACCGAATTCCGATACGGGATCAAAATCACTCTCTACAATAAGGCCTTCAATTGTAATGTCAAAAACCCTATCCCCAATTTCACCGGTCCCACCAAAATCATTTCCAACATAAAGATTTACAGAATAGTCTCCATTTTGAATTGGTATGTTATAAGTCATTTCGGGACTTTCACCTGGATCCCATCTTTGAGATGCAAAAATATTTTGATAAAGTTCAGCCCCAATATAAGAGGGTACTGAAAAATGCCGTACAGAATTTGAAATTCCACCTGTGCCGCCTAGGTTACCAGTATTTACCGAATGGCCTGTGCCATTAAAAAAACCCTGTCCAGAATCGTTTGCCCAGTTAGGCCCACTATCAGTTGAAGGGATTGTTTGACCTCCACAATTGATACGGTAAACTATTTCAGCTGGTTCTCCTGTATTGGTGTTTGGATTTAATTGGTTTATCCATTGTTCAAGAAGGGTAACTCCTTCAATATCAATCTCGTTCTTGGCCAATTGCGGCATCATAATACTTGGGTCAACACTGTTTACCCGATGATATAATATGGAATTGGAAGCATTACCTGGATCAATTATCTTTTCCGTTGGGCTTAGACCCAAGGGGGTATTTGCTTCTGCATTCAATAGTCCTGTCTCGTCTAAAGAATTTGTTAACCTCAAATCAAAATTTGCCCGATCTCCAGAGGCACCTGGCCTATGGCAATAGGCACAGTTCAAATCTAAATATGATCTTGCCCTTTGTTCAAGTGAGGCATTTGTATCATAAATTGAAGAGTGGGTTAGAAAATTTGAAGTATTTGTATCAGAAATATTTTGTTCAATAATTCCAAGATGACTTAATGTAACCAATTGATTAGCAGTTATCCCACTACTTTCATAGGTAAAATCTTTGTTCAGATATCTTGTTCGCAGACCTAAGGATCCCTTAGTGGTGGAGTTATGACATCCAATACATTCTGCATTAGATGGAAAGTGCCATTGCACTGTTTTGGTACCTCCACCTAGGGTGGTTACTTGTATTGGTTCTTCAATGCCAGTTTCTTGAAGAAAAGCCTCGGTTTCTTGATCATTCCAATTGTAGGTCAGAAAATAAAAATTACCATCCTCACCTTTAATAGAAAACCGAGTTTCTATCTTTTTGGTCAATGACGGGTTATTTTCATCAATAGGGAATTCAAAATGTTTTATGATGACCGTACCAGTGGGAAAATCCCAATCTCCATTTTCAGAGTATGAAATACGTTCACCAGGAGTATTATGAGTACCATCATTTGGTATTGCCAACCACCTTTTCTTAAGTGCCCCGTCAGACCAAAAGGGGTCTATTAATTCATATGGAATAAAACCGTCTACCACAGTTAAGTCTTCCAAGCTCGAAAACGCACCAGTTTCAGAGAGGGTACTTGGAATTGTTGCTACATCCAATTCAGTTGGGACTAGTCGATATAGGTTTACATTCTCCCCTTGCTTTAATAAATAAAGTTCTCCATCATAATCTTGACCGAAAGAAATTATGTTCGTTGGTAAAAAATTACCCAACAACTCATAGTTACCATTTGTTGTATCAACAGACCATATCTCATCACCTGTACCAAAATCAGCACAGATATATTTACCATATAATTCAGGAATATTAGAGCCTCTATAGACATAGCCTCCCATAATTGCATTGGCATCAGCACGTGGGAATTCTACTAAAGGACGTTCATGAGGCATGTTATTCAACAGGTTTGGTGAGCAGAAAGTTGAAGGGCCCGCATTGCCCTCATATACAGGCCAACCATAATTTTTCCCTTTAACAACAACATTTATCTCTTCGTGTTTACTTTCTCCAATTTCACCGATATAAAAAGTCCCAGTTTCTCGGTCTTTGGTCATTCTATGAGGGTTTCTGTGACCAAGTGTGTAATACTCTTCAAAAATAGAACCGTCATTATTATTAAAAGGATTATCATTAGGAATCCAATACTCAATCCCACTAAATTCATCAGATTCTCCGGCATCAGCTGGCATTGTCCGAATCGGAGCGTGGCTTTTGCTGGGGTCTTTATCTACATCTAACCTCAACACTCCGCCATCTAGATTATCTGAAATCGATTGAGAACTTTTATAGGTAGATTGATCCCCAGTTGTTAAATATAAAAATCCGTCATCTCCAAATTCCATCCCACCTCCTCTATGGGTAGTGTTGTAAAGTTGAAGCTTAAACATGGTAACCAAAGACCCATCAATAAATGTAAAATTATTCGGGTTTACCTCGAATCTTTCCAAATGAAGATAATTACCGTGAAATCTTTCTAGTCCGCATGAAAGGCCAAGCGGGGGGCCCTCTAAAGTTGTATCGCCCGTGACAGATTTTGTAGAATAATATATGTAAATGAAATTCTTACCTGCGTTACCAAATTGAGGATGGATTGCTAACCCTAAAAAACCTCCATCCCTTACAATTGCAACCTCATCAGAAAGATCTACCAATAGGTTTTTCTGCGGAGTGTTTTCGTCGTTTTCAAACCAATAGATCTGCCCATTTCTTTGACCAATAACAAATTTATTTTGACCTGGTACGAGATTGAAATTTAAGGGTGAATTAAAGGTGATATTAGGGAATGCAATTTCGTAGGGTGGTTGTACTACATTGTTCCTAGGAAATGTGTTATTTAAAAATTGCCCAATTGGCTCAGGAGAGGTTAATCCAGGAGGTTGAAAAATTGCCGTTGAGAATAAGCCAAACGCTATTGCAAAAAACAAAACCCATTTAATTGATTTCATGGTTGGATGAATTAATATTCACGATTAAATGGGGGATTCTCAAAGTTAATTCATAGTCCCAAAAAAAACTAGACCAATGTTGAATGGAAATCAATGTTTCGATGAGGAACTATTTTGATCGATAAAAAACTTTAGAGATTACGTTTGTATTTCTCCTTTATAAAAAAAGCCGATGTTTTCACATCGGCTTTCTTATGCAAGGTTGTAATCTTAATTACTTACCAAAATCCTTCTTAAGAGTGGTTCACCAGTATTTAATTCAATAACGATGAAATATAGTTCATCTCTTAGATTATAAACTGGAATGCCATATTGACCTTCAGAAACAAATAATTGACTTGGCTCGAAAACTCCTAAGAGTTTACCCGAAGAATCAAATAGTTTGAATTGAGTTATCGTTCTGTCGTTGCTTAAATTTCCAACGTATAGATTAGCTACATTACTTGCTGGATTAGGAGCTATGAACGGATCTGGTTCTAAATCTGAAACTTGATTTTCCAAAACTTCAATGGCAAGTGAGGTATCATCACTTAAACCTTCAACATCACTTACAGTCAAGGTTACGATGTAGCTTCCTGGGTCAGTAAATGTATAGCTTGGATTGGCATCTGTGGAAGTACCTACTCCATCCCCAAAGTCCCAAGAATAACTTGCAATTCCGGTATCATCAGTACTTTGATCTCCAGTGAAGTTCACCAATAAAGGAGCTTCCCCACTATCGATATCAGAACTAGCAACTGCGGTTGGAGCGCCATTGGCGGCGTTAACGGTTATTTCTATTTGCGCTGTATCGGTAAGACCGTCAGCGTCGGTGACCGTTAGAACTGCTGTGTACGTTCCTGCTGCTGTATAAGTGTAACTTGGTTTCGCATCGGTCGAAGTGCCTACTCCATCCCCAAAGTCCCATGAATAACTGGCAATGCCAACATCATCGGTACTTTGATCTCCAGTGAAGTTCACCAATAAGGGTGCTTCCCCTTCAGTTACATCAGAACTGGCCACTGCTGTTGGAGCGCCATTGGCGGAGTTAACGGTTATCTCTATTTGCGCTGTATCGGTAAGACCATCAGCGTCGGTGACCGTTAGAACTGCTGTGTACGTTCCTGCTGTTGTATACGTATAACTTGGGTTCGCATCGGTCGAAGTGCCTACTCCATCCCCAAAGTCCCATGAATAACTGGCAATGCCAACATCATCGGTACTTTGATCTCCAGTGAAGTTCACCAATAAGGGTGCTTCCCCTTCAGTTACATCAGAACTGGCCACTGCTGTTGGAGCGCCATTGGCGGAGTTAACGGTTATCTCTATTTGCGCTGTATCGGTAAGACCATCAGCGTCGGTGACCGTTAGAACTGCTGTGTACGTTCCTGCTGCTGTATAAGTGTAACTTGGGTTCGCATCGGTCGAAGTTCCTGCTCCATCCCCAAAGTCCCAAGAATAACTGGCAATGCCAACATCATCAGTACTTTGATCTCCAGTGAAGTTAACCAACAAGGGTGCATCACCCTCTGATACATCAGAACTGGCCACTGCTGTTGGAGCGCCATTGGCGGCGTTAACGGTTATTTCTATTTGCGCTGTATCAGTAAGGCCGTTAGCGTCGGTAACCGTTAAAACTGCTGTGTACGTTCCTGTTGCTGTATAAGTGTAACTTGGGTTCGCATCAGTCGAAGTGCCTGCTCCATCCCCGAAGTCCCAAGAATAGCTGGCAATGCCAACATCATCAGTACTTTGATCTCCGGTGAAGTTCACCAATAAGGGTGCATCACCCTCTGTTACATCTGAAGTTGCTACGGCAGTAGGTGCATTATTAGCCGTCGTAACCGTAATAGTAAGTTCATCAGTATCGGTAAGACCACCATCATCAGTAACCGTTAATACAACGGTATAAGTTCCCGCTGCTGTAAACGTATAACTAGGATTAGCATCTGTGGAAGTACCTACTCCATCCCCAAAGTCCCAAGAATAATTGGCAATGCCAACATCATCAGTACTTTGATCTCCGGTGAAATTCACCAATAAAGGAGCATCACCCTCCGTAACATCAGCAATTGCCAAAGCTATTGGAGAACCATTGGCAGCGGTAACTGAAATCTCAATTTGCGCACTATCTGTTAGACCGCCATCGTCGGTAACGGTAAGTACTACTGTATATGTTCCCGCTCCTGTAAATGTATAACTTGGATTAGCATCGGTAGAGGTTCCTATTCCATCTCCAAAGTCCCAAGAATAACTGGCAATACCAACGTCATCGGTACTTTGATCGCCCGTGAAATTCACCAATAATGGAGCTTCTCCTTCAGTGACATCAGAACTTGCAACCGCCGTTGGAGCACCATTGGCTACCGTAACAGTTATTTCAATTTCAGCAGTATCAGTAAGACCACCATCATCAGTAACTGTTAATACCACAGTATAAGTTCCAGCTCCTGTAAATGTATAACTAGGATTAGCATCAGTGGAAGTACCTACTCCATCCCCAAAATCCCATGAATAACTGGCAATACCAACATCATCAGTACTCTGATCTCCAGTGAAGTTAACCAATAAAGGTGCATCACCCTCCGTAATATCTGAAATTGCTACCGCAGTAGGATCGAAGCCTGGGAACTTAAATTGCCATCTCTGCTCGTCACTGCCATCAGCAGTATACACGGCAATATTGCCATCCGGCTCAACCGCAAGATAATTACCGCCAACCTTACTGATAACATGGAAAGTGTTATCTCCTGCATCAACTATTTGCCAAAGTTGAGCATCGGAAGTATTTCCAGTAAACTGCCATACATTGGTTCCTGAATCTGGGCTAGCAGCTTGAACATCTAAGTAGCTACCACTATGCTCTGCTCGGAACTTGTAGTATCCTTGCCCGTCATATTCCAGTGCAAAATGCTGATTATCTGATTCTATGTAAGTCGCTTCGGCAACATTTGTTTGGTCAGCTAAACCTGAACCTACAACCTCCATTGATTGTCCGGTTCCTCTATTTATGATTCTATAAGTAGCTAATGCAGGTGGTGAAGCGGCACCTCCATCATCGTCTGCATTAAATCCGTCTACTATGGTTGAAAAACCTAAATAAATTGGATCACTTGTAGGATCTACCGTAACGGTAATATCATAGTATTGAACCCCATCAAGATCTGTATCATCTAAACCAATTACACCAACAGCCTGTGGAACGTTCCAATCAGCAGGTGTGAAGGTCAATACATTTCGAGAAATATCAAACTCATCACCATTTGATGATTCCGTTATTTGTAAAATAACATTAGAACTCGGAGCTGCATCCAAAACAATCGTAAATGAATCAGTAGTTCCATCTTCTGAAGTTGAGACTATACCGGGTTCTGCTGTGATTCCAGCTCCAGTTGGGGTACCAGTAGGTAAAAACTGCCAACGTTGCTCATCACTACCATCTGCAGTATAAACAGCAATATTTCCGTCTGGTTCAACGGTCAAATAGTTCGTGCCAAGTTTACTTATTATATGGAAAGTATTACCGCCCGCATCGACTATTTGCCATAATTGAGCATCAGAGGTGTTCCCAGCAAACTGCCAAACATTTGTACCAGATGCAGAACTCGCCGCCTGAACATCTAAATAACTACCGCTATGTTCTGCTCTTAACTTGTAATAACCTCCGCCATCGTATTCCAATGCAAAATGTTGATTATCGGTGGCTGTATATCCGGCTTGGGCCACATTTGTCTGGTTGGCAGTGCCTGACCCAACAACCTCCATAGTTTGGCCAGTGCCAGTATTTAATATTCTATAGGTATCAAGATCAGGAGGGGCTGCCGCTCCCCCATCGTCGTCAGCATTAAACCCATCGACAACTGCCGAGAATCCTAAATAAGCAGAATCACTACCAGCAGCAACTGATAAAGTTATCTCATAATATTGTACCCCATCAGCATCAACATCATCCAACCCAGTAACTATTACTGTTTGCGGCTGATTCCAATCGGCAGAAGTGAATGTTAGCGATGTTTCTGAAATATCAAATTCATCACCATTTAGGGTCTCTGTAAGATTTAAAACAACATCTGAAGTTGGTGCAACATCTAAGACAACCGTGAAGGAATCGTTTGTTCCGGTTTCAGAAGTTGATACTATGCCTGGCTCAGGAGTGATTCCTGCGCCAGAAGGTGTGCCAGTAGGTAGGAATTGCCAACGTTGTTCATCACTTCCGTCTGCTGCGAGAACTGCGATGTTCCCTCCACCTTCAACGGCTAAGTAATTACCTCCTAATGTACTTATTATATGGAAGGTGTCATCACCAGCGTCAACAAGTTGCCATAATTGAGCGGCTGAACCGTTTCCTGCAAAATGCCATACGTTTGCACCTGGATCAGGATTTGCTGCTTGCACATCTAAGTAACCATCGCTATGAATGGCCCTAAAACTATAAACATCCGTACTAACTTCTTCTAATGCGAAATGTTGATTATCCGCAGCAGCATAACCTGCTTGGGCCACGTTTGTTCCATTAGCAGTTCCTGCACCTACAACCTCCATAGTTTGACCAGTGCCCAAGTTGACAATTCGGTAAGTATCTTCCGGTGGAGGCTGGTTTAATGCATCCATTTCATTTATCCACTGTTCCAATAAAGCAACACCAGCCACATCAATTTCATTTTTTGCTAATGGTGGCATCATGATAGTAGGGTCAGTACTATTTGTTCTATGGTAAAGAATTGATTTTGATGCATCTCCAGGAAATAAAATCTCTTCGTCAGGAGCAAGACCTAAAGGCGTATTGATTCCTGCAGTCAACAAACCCGTTTCGGCCATTGAATTAATAAGTCTTAAATCAAAGTCAGCCCTATTACCAGTGGCTGGTTGGTGACAATAAGCACAATTTAAATCAAGATATGACCTAGCTTTATCCTCTGTAGAACCTGTTGGGTCATCAATAGAAGTATGTGTTAGAAAGTTAGGGGTATCAGCATCAGTAATTGTTTCTTCTATAATTCCTAGAAAACTTAAGGTTTCCATTTGGTTTCCTGTAACACCCGTCTTGTCATAGGTATAATCGGAATTAAGATATCTAGTTCTTAAGCCCAAAGTACCTTTCGTGGCAGGGCTATGACAACTTAAGCATTCACCATTGGAGGGATAATGCCAAGTAACTTGACGAGTGCCACCACCAACAGTGGTCACATCTATTGTCTCGTCCAAACCAATTTCTTGAAGAACAGCATCTGTCTGTGCTTCATTCCAATTATAAGTCAGGTAATAGAAATTTCCATCATTGGCCTTAATGGAAAATCTTGTCTCTATCTTCCGTGTAACTGTAGGATCATTATCATCGATTGGATAATCGAAGTGTTTGATCAATACTGACCCTTCAGGAAAATCCCAAATACCATTTTCTGAGTAGGTTATTCTTTCGCCCGGAGTATCATGGGTACCATCGTTAGGCACTGCCATCCATCTCTTCTTGTATGCGCCGTCAGACCAAAATGGATCAATTAATTCGTAAGGTATAAATCCGTCGGCTACATCCATTGTACTCAAATCGTCAAAAGCACCAGTATCAGATAACAGTTGTGGCATACTGCTATAATCTGGAGCTCCACTATTTGATAAACGATACAGCCCAACTCCTGCTCCTTGCTTCAATAAATACAACTCTCCATCATAATTTTGACCGAACGATATGATGTCTGTAGGGGCAAAATTTCCTAGAAGTTGGTATTCTCCGGTTACAGTATCAACTGACCATATCTCATCGCCTGTGCCATAATCGGCACAAATATATTTTCCAACCAAATCAGGTATGTCCGATCCTCTGTATACATATCCCCCAATAATTGCGTTTGCATCGGTTCGTGGAAATTCAACAAGGGGTTCTTCATGGTCCATTCCATTCAATAAACCAGGAACACATCCTAAATTTGGACCGGCCGTAGCTTCATAAACAGGCCAACCGTAATTACTTCCCGCCGTTACAATGTTGATTTCTTCGTGGGTGGCTTCACCTATTTCACCAATATAGAAAACCCCAGTTTGACGGTCTTTTGTCATTCTGTGTGGATTTCTATGACCTAGGGTGTAATATTCCTCGAAATTCGAACCATCTGGACTTTGAAAGGGATTATCATTTGGAATCCAATATTCAATGCCTGAAAATTCATCGGCTTCTCCTGCACTGTTTTGCATGGTTCTTATTGGAGCATGACTTTTCGTTGGGTCCTTATCCACATCAATCCTCAATACACCGCCATCTAAATTATCAGTAATATCCTGTGCATGCGCTTTGACTGATTGTTCGCCAGTGGTTAGATATAAAAAACCGTCATCACCAAACTCTAAACCGCCTCCCCTATGAGTTGTTCTGTACATGCGCAGTTTGAACATGGTTTCCATTGAGTTTGCCACAAAACTTAAATCAGCAGGATTAACTTCAAATCGTTCAAGGCGTAAAAAATTACCGAAAAACTCATCTTCTTCATTACCGAGATTACAAGAGAAGTTTTGACCGGCTGGTGAATTCAAAAAGTCGTCTCCAGTTTCTGATTTTGAAGTGTAATAGACATAGAAATAATTACTGCCCGCGGTTCCGAAATCAGGATGAATGGCCAAACCCAAAAAACCACCGTCCCAAACTACTCCTACTTCAGTTGATAAATCAACAAGTAAATTTTTTGTGGTGGTTGTTTCTAAATTATCAAACCAATAAATTTCTCCATCACGTTGACCAATAATAATTTTATTTTGGCCTGGTACTATCGTAAAATTCAGAGGTGAATCAAACGTTAAATTTTCAAATGCAGGTTCATATGGGTCTTCTGTGAAACCCAAATTAGGAAATACGCCGTTTGCATATTGACCAATTGGTTCAGGATCAGTTAAACCGGGTGCAAAAAAGAGTTCATTGAAACCTGATAGAAAGGTTGTGCCAAATAGGACTAATAGAGTGAGGTGAACAGCAACTTTCCTGTAGCTGAATTTATTTTCCATTTCTAGCGTTTTTTAAGATCAAAAGTATTAATTAGGGGACATTAATTCTATGTAAAAGAACTCTTTTCTTCAACTAAGTTTTCAAATAGTCGCCAAACTGCATAAAAAACAAGTTAACTACCACTTTGTTTAACCTTCTAAGTTAACAATTCTACGTTCATTCTTTTGATTTTGATTTGCAACAAAACCATTAAAATTGAATTGTTTAAACCGCATTCTTATCAAAAAAAATTTTAGGTTTTTAATCCTTAAATAGAACAAAATCAAAGAAGAAAAAAAAGATAATTTTATGCTAGTTTTGAATATTTATAGATAATTGACCGTTACTAATTTGTTTTGTTGTTCGAAACTAGAATTCTATGCCTAAATTACTTCAAATAAATACAGTTGCCAGTTATAGTTCAACAGGAAGAATAGTTGTTGGCATTGGACAAATGGCAAATAAGGAGGGATGGCAAAACTATGTTGGATTTGGAAGAAAAGACGAGGTCGAAAATTCCAATACGTATCGAATTGGTAATAAACTTGACAATTACCTACATGTGGCAGAAACCAGACTCTTTGACCGACATGGCCTAAGTTCTAGAATGGCTACTAAGAAATTTATCAATTGGATTGAGGAAATTGAACCTGATATTATTCAATTACATAATTTACATGGCTACTATCTCAATATTCCCATCTTATTTAAGTTTTTAGAAAATTTTGAAGGACCCGTTGTCATGTCATTGCATGACTCCTGGAATTTAACCGGCCATTGCCCTCAATTTGAGCATATTGGTTGTGAAAAATGGATTACTTCTTGCCATAAATGTCCATTGACCCGTGAGTATCCGAAAAGCCTAGGAATTGACCGTTCAACAAAAAACCAGTTGATGAAAAAAAATTGGTTTACGAAAGTCGACAATCTTACACTGGTTACCAGTTCTGAATGGTCAGTCGATATCATTCGCAAATCTTTTCTGTCAAATAAGGAAATCGTAAAAATATCAAATGGTGTAGACACCAACATTTTTTATCCTAGGGAGAACAGTAAATTAAAAGCAAAGTACAATCTTGAGAATAAGTTTATTATTCTGGGTGTTGCAGCGGTTTGGACTGTGAATAAAGGCTATAAGGATTTTTTAAAACTTTCATCTAAGCTCAACACGGATGAAGTTTTGATTTTAGTTGGCTTGGATGAGAAACAGACTAAGGAAATTCCAAAAAATATACTAGGTATCCAAAGAACTCAAGATGTACATGAACTTGCCGAATTCTATTCTATTTCAGATGTTTTCTTGAATTTGACCTATGGAGATACTTTTCCAACAGTCAATTTAGAAGCATTGGCTTGTGGGACTCCCATTGTGACCTACAAAACAGGAGGAAGTACTGAACCAGTAAATTCGAATACGGGCTTTGTAGTTGATCAAGGTGATTTGGATGCCAGTCTTGAACAGGTTAGGGAAATTAAAAAAATTGGGAAAGAACATTACATAAAAAAATGTAGGGAATTTGCTGTGGATAACTATGAAAAAGACGCACAATTCTTGAAGTACATTAAACTTTACAAACGATTACTTGAGAATTAGTTTTCGTATTTCTTATTCCAGTTCATGAACCAATAGCACCAATCTTGATAAACCTTGACCTTTAAACTTTATGAACAAAATTTGAGGTTTTACAATTAGGTTTTTATTAAACGAAAAGCGCTAAAGAATTCTTAAAAACTAAGATCCAAAACAGAAAATACATCGTAAATAGAAAGACTAAATCCTTACATGAATTTAAGAAAAGAGATTTGGTTATAATTAACAAATTAATTAAACGTTGTATCTTTGGCCCCCCCACATTTAAATAAAATGCGCTCCCAAATAGCAAAGCTTAACTATTTCAATAGTTTATTTACGTTCCTTTTTATAGGTTTTTCAGCGTTCTCTCAAGTCTCTTATGAAGAGGCATTCTCCAATATCTCTTTCAATTTTCCAGTAGAAATTCAAAATGCCAATGATGGGAGCAATAGACTATTTGTCGTAGAACAACCGGGTAGAATCAAGGTATTTCCTAACAATTCAGCAGTAACTTCAGGCGAAGTGACTACATTTTTAGATGTTACATCAAAGGTGAGCTATAGCTCGGGACAAGAAATAGGTTTACTTGGTTTGGCCTTTCATCCGAACTTTAGCTCTAATGGTTTTTTCTACGTTTACTACACTGACAGACCTGGCAATTACAGAGCAAATATTGTTCGATATAAAGTACGTTCAGATAATCCAAACCTTGCAGATACAAGTACTGAAACCTTGATTCTCAGCACAGTAAAGAATCAAAGTGATTCCAATCATAATGGCGGGAAAATTGCCTTTGGACCAGATGGTTATTTGTATGCTTCGCTAGGTGATGGCGGTGGTGCGGGAGACCCCCAAAATAATTCCCAAAATTTAAACAATGCTTTTGGTAGCATGCTTCGAATAGATGTTGACGTAGATGGTAATAATCCAACTTCAAGCAACGGGCAGTATGAAATACCTTCTGATAATCCAAGGGTCGGGCAAAGTGGTCTTGATGAAATATATGCGTGGGGTATTCGAAATACTTGGAAATTTTCCTTCGACGGAAACCTTCTGTATGCGGCAGATGTTGGTCAAGCCAATATAGAGGAAATCAACATTATCGAGAATGGTGGAAATTATGGTTGGAGCCGTTTTGAAGGTAATAACCTGTATAAAGGAAGTGTAGGCCTTGTTAGTTCGCCTGATACAAAGCCTATCTTCACATATGGTCACGGAAGTGGAGACCTTTCAATAACAGGGGGGTATGTATATCGGGGACCTATGTCTAATTCCTCCCTTCAAGGCAAGTACATCTATGGAGATTATATCTCAGGTCGTGTATGGGCACTAGAATACAATTCTTCAAATGGTCAAACATCCAACGAATTACTATTTAAGACAAGTGGTCAATTCATTTCGAGTTTCGGTCTTGACGAATCTGGTGAAATTTATTTTTCAAATTATGGTTCAAGCGTAAAACTTTATAAAATAACTGATGAGAATTCAGGACCCATAGATGTTGCTGTTAATGGTGTAGGAAATTATTTGAATAGTGGAATACCTGGAGTGAACGGAATTGTTGAATCAATTGTCAATGATGGAAATGATGTTTTTTATGTTGGAGGAGAATTTACCGATGCTTCCGGAGTTGCAGCAAATAACATCGTAAAGTATTCGAAATCAGCAGGATGGGAGACGTTAGGAACAGGAACAAATGGAAAAGTGAGTGCAGTTGCTGTTGCCAGCAATGGAGATGTATACATTGGAGGAAATTTCACCTCGGTTAACGGGGTTTCTGCCAACAATATAGCCTTTTGGAATGGTAGTGTTTGGTCAGCTTTGGGTACTGGAACAAACGGAGCTGTTGCTAGAATCGGTATTGATTCAAATGACAATGTATATGTTGGGGGCTCATTTGTGACAGCTGGCGGGATTACAGTAAACAATATCGCGTTATGGAATGGATCCTGGAATGCGCTTACAGATGCAACGAATAGTCTTGCAGGAACCAATAATGAAATACGTGCTATTGCTTTCGACGAATCGAACAACCTGTACATTGGTGGAAATTTTGATACTGCCGGGGGTAATTCGGCAAACAGAATAGCTGTTTGGAACGGTACAAACTGGGGAACGCTAGGTAGTGGAACAAGTGGTTTTGTTCAGGCAATAGTTACCACCTCAAATTATATCTACGCTGGAGGAAATTTCGCAATTGCAGGTGGCAATACTGTCAACAGAATAGCTCGTTGGGATAGGAACTTAAATAATTGGCAATCACTAAACCAAGGATTAAGCGGCAATGTTAATTCCATGTCTTTCGATGGCAGTAATCTTTATGTGGGTGGAGCCTTTACAACGGCTTCAGATGAAGTTGATGTCAATAAAATAATGAATGCCATTGCCCGCTGGAGTGATAGTAATGGATGGGAGGCAATGGGACCTAACACCGACGTAGGTGTGACCACTTTAGTCAATTCAATGGCGTTTACAAATGACAACTCCGAACTTTTGATTGGAGGGAATTTTTCTAATGCGGGTACAACAACTGCCTCGAACATCGTGATTTGGGGAGAAAATGCAAATTGTGCAAATAGAACCATAACTCCTAATTATAGTGTTGATGGTACTGCTGACAGTGGTAATAATTCATTGAATATTTTTGAAGGTTCGTCGTTTGAATTGGGTGTCACCCAAGACATTTTTATAACGGTTCAATCACCTGATAACACTTCGATTTCAGGCAACCTCACAATTGCTAATGTAACTTTCGATGATGCTGGAACTTATACTATAACCACTACGGAAGGTTGCTCTGCAACCTTTGAATTAACCGTTCTTCAAGACCCTAACGGAGATGAAGATAATGACGGAGTTATTAATTCCAGCGATATATGCCCAGGCACTCCGGCAGGAGAATCAGTGGATGTGAATGGTTGTGGTGAATCCCAAAAAGATGATGACAATGACGGTGTGTTCAACAACGTTGACCTTTGTCCTAATACACCAAATGGCGAATCGGTAGATGGTAATGGATGTGGCGAATCCCAAAAAGATGATGACAATGATGGCGTGTTCAACAATGTTGATATTTGTCCGAATACACCCGCTGGTGAAACCGCTGATGTTTTAGGATGTGGACCATCACAACAAGATATTGATAACGACGGCGTCTTAAATGTTAATGATTTATGTAATGGCACGCCAGCTGGCGAGACAGTTGATGCCAATGGTTGTTCCCAATCTCAATTAGATGATGACAATGACGGTGTATTCAATACAGAGGATTTATGTCCTAACACGCCAAATGGCGAATCTGTAGATTCAAATGGTTGTGGTCAATCACAACTCGATGACGATAATGACGGGGTATTTAACAATGTTGATAGCTGCCCGAATACGCCAAATGGCGAATCAGTAGATTCCAATGGTTGTTCGAACTCACAGCGAGATGATGACAACGATGGGGTTTTAAATCCTGACGATCAATGTCCAAATACTCCAAGCGGAGAAACTGTTGACGCAAATGGTTGTGGACAATCACAACTTGATGACGACAACGATGGTGTATTCAACAATTTGGATAACTGCCCAGAAACTCCGAATGGCGAATCTGTAGATTCAAATGGTTGTTCACAGTCACAATTAGATGATGACGGAGATGGTGTAAATAATTCGGAGGACCAGTGTCCAAATACACCCATTGATGAATTAGCTAATCTTTCTGGTTGTAGTGCATCTCAACTCGATGATGATAATGATGGAGTCTCTAATCTCGATGACTTATGTCCAAATACCGAAGCTGGAGAAAGTGTAGATGCCAATGGTTGTAGTTCTTCCCAACAAGACATTGATAATGATGGGGTGCCAAATTCTCAAGATTTGTGTAACAATACTCCCCAAGGAGAAGCTGTTAATGCGGATGGCTGTGCAGATTCCGAATTAGACGATGATAATGACGGTGTTACCAATGCAGACGACTTATGTCCTAATACACCTTCTGGTGTTGAAGTTGATTTTGCAGGCTGTGAATTACCCCCTGACGATGATGGTGACGGAGTCGCAAACGAGGATGATATTTGCCCCAACACACCTTCAGGTAGTCTTGTTGATGTCAACGGTTGTGAAATATTCACCCTACCCGCAAGTAATTTTACGCTTTCTAGCGTAGGTATATCATGTATTGGTGTTTTTGATGGTCAAATAAATATTCAAGCAGAAAGAACATTAAATTACAGCGCTAGATTACGAGCTGTATCTTTTGCCGAAAGTCAAAATTTCACTCAAAATTTAACTTTTGATAATTTACCTGCAGGAACATTTGAATTATGTATTACTGTTAATGGGGTTGAAGATTTTGAATCTTGTTCAACCATCGTTGTTGATGCTCCAAGTTCTTTAAGTGTATTTAGTGAGTTCATCGAAGAATCCAACCTACTTCAATTGCGATTGGAAGGAGGAAATGAATATGAAATAAACCTCAATGGAACAAGTTTTACCACTACTTCGAATGAAATCGAACTAAAATTATCTGAAGAAGAAAATATTCTTCAAATATCCACAGATAAAAGCTGTCAAGGAATATTCGAAGCCACTTATGTATTAAAAGGGACAGTTCTAGCATATCCTAATCCCTTTAAAAATAACCTTACTATTGTAAGAAGCCCAGCCTCCTCTGGCGAAATTGAGATTAAGTTTTACGATATTTCCGGTAGAGTATTATTAACCGATCAAATGGATAGCTCGAACTCCCAAAAAGAAATTGATACTGCATTTTTACCTCAAGGGGTTTATCTGGTTCAAGTTTTTGAAAATGGATTTGTTAGCCATCTCAAATTAATAAAGCAATGAAAGTTCTAAGCTATTTTCTTTTAATTTTCTTAGTCGCATCATGCGCTGCAGATACGGATTTTGTTCAACAAGTGCTGGAAGACCCAAGTGTCCCTTCTAAAGTAAGCCTAATCTTTCCCGAGAAAAATGAGGAATGTACAACCGGAGTTCCAGTTTCAGATACCGAAAGTGAAGTGACTTTTGAATGGAGTGATGCAGAAATTGGTGATAGTTATCAATTAACCCTGACCAATCTTTCATCTGGTGAAAGTAACACCTATAACAGTGAAATGACTTCAATGCCAGTTCGATTGTCTTTAGGTACACCATACAGTTGGAAAATCACTTCTTTCCTGGTGAATTCACAAGAAGGAACGGACAGTGATACCGAAGCATTTTATAATTCAGGTCCTGGATTACAATTCTTTGTGCCATTTCCTGCTAGTAATCCTTCCCCGACATCTGGTTCTTCTTTTCTCTCTTCTACTACGACGATAGATGTAAGCTGGGAATCCAGTGATCTAGACAATGATATTATAGGATTCGATTTTTATTTTGGTACTGTGACACCACCTCCGCTTGAAATGTCGGATTTAGAGAATACGATTGTCAACGATATTGTCATCAGTACTGGAAATACCTACTATTGGAAAGTAGTTACAAAAGACCAGGTTGGAAACGAATCCAGTTCTGAAATCTTCTTTTTTTCAGTTCAATAGATATCTGTTTTAGTACTCTAGAACTTTAAACTGAGAGCGTCTATTTTCCCGGTGCTTTTCTTCAGGGCAAGGTACCCTATCAACACATTCATTGGTCAATTCATTTTCACCAAGACCTTTTATCTTTAGTCTATTCTCATCAATACCCATTGCAATTAGATAATTTGCTGTTCGCATAACCCTTCGCTCTGATAACCATTGATTGTATTTGCTTGTTCCTCGTGAATCGGTATGAGAACTGATTTCTAGAATTACAGAGGGATTCTTAAGTAATATCAATGCCAATTCATCCAATAAACCTTTTCCTTTCGCAGGCAGGTAGGAAGAATTTAAATCAAAGTAAACATAGCCCAATGCGTTAATAGCTTCATCAATTGAAGTCCTCCTGGCATCTTCAATTGCCTGCTTTTCGCTCGCTGCTGCCGCTAATCGTTCTTCTTCTTCTCGTTTTAATCGTTCAGCTAATAGCCTTTGTTCTTCCTCAGCTTGACGAACGATATTTATACTATCCTGCATCTTTTTCTGCTTCTCTTCTATTTCCTTGATTCGAGCAAGCTTCTCCTCTCCTTTTTTAGACAGACCCTTTTCTATTGCAAACCGATAAACAACTCCTGCAGCGTGCTGTAAATGGTTGGTAGAATTGTCTGGGTTCATTGTCCATTTGCCAGTAGAATTAAAATCCAAACCTACGCGATCATTGAACCAAGTTCTAAAACCAAGAGTGGCGTTATAGGTTCCTCGTCCTTGATTATTTGCCTCAGTATAACCAGCTCCTAAACCAACGTATGGATCAAAGAAGCCTGTTTCCCCTAGGATTTTATTCAAATCATAGCTAAATCTTAAATCGCCACTGTAATAATCGATTGCCTCACTTATAATGAATCCATCTACAAACTTTCCTTCTTGGTATTGATTATAAGCGCCAATGAATTCTATGCCCAAACCATTTTTAAAGTACTTTCCAATACTAATTCTTGAAGGGTAAGGCACAATGTTCCAATTATCCGAAACATTGAAAAAGTTGGTGAATTCTGTACCAGCATCATCAACTGCATTAAAACCAAGTCCTGCAATCCATGAACTTGTCACAATGCTATCTTTCTTTGTAAGCTGAAGATTTTCTGTCTCGTCTTGACCCAGAACGGCTATTGAGAAAAAAACGAAAAATGGTAAAATTAAAATTCTAAGGTTCATCAATGAACATTTGAGGTTTTCAATGCTAAAAGTAGTTTAAAATCGAAAAATATCGATGAAATGCAGCCTGTAAGGTTGTGATTGTATTGATTTACGTTGTGAAAGTCTAATCTATTGGTTTTTGAAAACGTATTTTTTATCTGTTTTCGGTGTGACATAAACACTAAATGGGTATGAAATCGCTTGATTATCAGCAGACTTATCAATGTCCGATTGCTGAATTAGCACTGTAATTTGATTAGAATCTTCGGTAGAGATTTCTAGAATTGGATACCCTTTTGTTTTGGTTTTCCCTGCACAAACTATGATAACATCATTTTTAGAAAAATCAATTATAGGCACAGGTAAACCTGGTTTACGGGTCAAATTTACTTTTGAAAAAAATTTCTGTAAACTTTTTTCATCCCTTACAACCTCAGTAATTAAACTATCAGACAGAAAATAAGCATCATGCAACAAAAGTTCCATTTGTTGCTTTGGTTTTTCTGGGTTCATTGAATCAACACGTTGTTTAGATTTACAGGCAAAAACAAATGTTAATGCAAGAATAACTAGAAGGACTTCACTAGTATGAATTTTTATAGCGTGACGCATAAGCTTTCTCATATACTTCTTCATAGAGCGGTAGAATGTTTCGGATATCGAAGTTAAGTGCAGTCTTTCTTGCCCTGATTTTAAATTCTTCCAAAACCGAATCGTCTTTGAGAATATCTATTGCTTTCTGTGCCATACCTTCTATATCTCCAACTGGTTTTAAGAAACCGGAAATACCGTCTTTATTCACCTCAGGAATCCCCCCAACATTAGAAGAAATAACTGGAACCTTATTAATCATGGCTTCCAAGGCAGCTAATCCAAAACTTTCTGATTCTGAGGGTAATAAGAACAAATCTGAAAAACAAAGAATTCTATCAATTTCATTACTATTACCTAGAAAAACTACTTTATCCTTAATACCTAAAGATTCTGCTAATGCTTCAGCTGGTTCCCGTTCTGGGCCTTCACCCACCATCATTAGTTTAGCAGGAATATTTTTTTGAATTTTTTCAAAAATCTTCACGACATCAGCTATTCGTTTAACCTTTCGATGGTTACTAATATGGGTGATGATTTTTTCATTTTCATCGGCCATTAGTGAGCGTTGGCAGTCGGTATAATCTTCTTCATATTTTGAAGCATCAATAAAGTTTGGAATTACCACAATATCTTTATGAACATTAAAAAAGTCAATAGTCTGCTCCTTTAAGTTTTGTGAAACGGATGTTACAACATCAGATTTATTAATACTAAATGTTACGGCTGTTTTATAAAAGGGATGGTTACCAACCAACGTGATATCAGTACCATGTAGGGTCGTAACCATTGGAATATAAATCCCTTCTTCTTTCAACATCTTTTTAGCCATATATCCGGCATATGCATGTGGAATGGCATAGTGTACATGAAGTAACTCGATATCATACATTTTAATGGTATCTACCAGCTTGCTCGATAGCGCTAATTCATATGGTTGATATCTAAATAAAGGATAGTCTGGAACATTTACTTCGTGAAAGTGAATATTATTTCCTAAAAGTTCTAATCTGACTGGTTGACGGTATGTAACGAAATGGATTTCATGACCTCTTTCAGCTAGTGCTATTCCCAATTCAGTGGCAACAACCCCACTACCGCCAAAGGTAGGGTAACAGACAATGGCAATTTTCATAGCAACAAATCTAGTTCTTTATTGACTTGTTAATTTATAATGGAATCATAAATCACCTTCTGAATCCTTGTGCGTAATCCACTTTTGACCAACATTCGATTGCTCGATGTAGGGTAAGTGCGGTTGGAAAGAAAAACATAAACGATTTCCTCTTCGGGGTCGGCCCAAGTATAGGTGCCCGTAAATCCACTGTGTCCGAAGCTTTTTCTAGAAACACAACCGCATGTTGGACCGCTATCTTCTAGTTGGGGTTTGTCGAAGCCAACACCCCTCCTAACTTTTTTATTACAGAAATAGCATTTATTGAATTTTTCAACGGTTCTTGAATTTAAATAACGGGTCCCACCATAATATCCGCCTTGTATATACATCTGCATTATTTTAGCCACATCAAGGGCATTGGCAAATAATCCAGCATGCCCACCTATGCCGCCTTGCATAGCAGCACCCATATCATGAACATATCCTTGAATTGTTCTATGCCTAAAATAATTATCCTCTTCGGAGGGAACGATTTTATCGCTTTCAAATTTTTCTAGCGGATTAAATGTCGTATTTGAGGCTCCAAGCGACTTTAATAAAAAATTATCCAATAAAAAATCAAGCTTTGAACCATAGAACTCTTCAATATATTTTTTGAAAACATAATACCCTACATCACTATAGCGATAACGATTGGATTTTAGACTTTGCCTACCGATTCTGTTATAAATAGAATCAGTATATGCATCGGTTAGATATAAATCGTCCGTGACCTTTATTGAGAAACCCGTTTCTGGACTTCTTCGATAAAACTCATCAGAAGGCTTACGCTTTTTATTCAATGTGCTAATGTAAAATGGAATCCATGCAGGTAAACGCCCATAATGGGACAAGGACTTTAATACCGTTACATCCTTTAGCTCTGTATCGGCATATTCCGGTAAAAGCTCCTCAAAGGTTTGGTTCAACTTCAAATTACCCTCTTCTTCCATTTTCATTATGATGGGTAATGTGGATAAAATTTTGGTTAGGGATGCCAAATCATATATGTGGTCACCAGTGATCGTATCATTTTTATGATAGGTCGTTTTACCAAAGTTCTTATTGTAAATGACCTTGCCCTTCCTTGAGACCAATACCTGCGCTCCGGGAAACATCATAGAGTCTATACCTTGAATTACCAGTGAATCGACATGTGATAAACCTTTAGAACTCATGCCTACACGTTCTGGAAAACTAAAACCCAACCGTCCAATGGGTTTGGTTTCATAACCACTATTTACGGGGGATTCCTTCCAAATAGAGACAGGTAATTTTCCCTTGGCACCAATAGCTCCAAATAGTATTTCAGCAGCCTTAATCATAGCGAACTTACTATTTTGATAAGCTAAGACTACAGCATCGAGACCAGAATAATCAACTATATCTTGAAGTGCATAAGGATTTGTAAATGAAACCAAAATTGTATTACTGGTCCGCATTTTTGATATCTCTTGCAGCCAAAAAAGTTCATTTTTTGAAAGATTATGTTTTTTCCAAGGGTTTTTATTGCTTTTATGAATCCCTATAATTACTAGATTGTAATCTTTCAGTTTGTTTTTAAACGTGGCTATATCAGGAGCAGAAATTTCGTCAACCTTGCCATATCGTTTTAAAGTTTCTAAAAACGTTTTATTTTCCGCATCCCCCAACTTTACATATGCTATTTTCTTATTGTCCAAATTTCTTATTGGAATCAATGATAGGCGATTTTGTACAAGGGTTATAGCATTTTCGATGGCGTTCTCGTATACCAAATCGTTTTCTACTGAATTCAAATCCTCAAACAAGTTTTCTGTCGAAATTTCTTGATAAGCGTTAAGACCTACCTTGTATTTGGCCATGAGAATCTTTTTAACTGATTCAGCTAAACGTTCTTCGGTAACCCTGCCATCTTGATATGCCTCAAGTAGTTTTTGTTTTGCGTTTTTGAGATCGGCAGGTATTAACAAGATATCGTTGCCCGCTAAAAAGGCAGAAAGCTCAACTTCACCTTCTGGTGCAAACTCTGACACAGCTTTCATATTCAACCCGTCGGTAAAGACCAAACCTTGAAAGCCAAGTTCTTTTTTTATAAGGTCCGTAGTAATGGACCTTGAAAGCGAAGACGGTAGACCCTCTTGAGACTCATAAGCAGGTATGTTCAAATGTGCTACCATAAAACTGCTAAGACCCTTCTTCATTAATTTTTTATATGGATACAGTTCAATACTATCAAGCCGTTCTCTTGTAAAATCTAGAAAGGGAAGTGAATTATGGGAATCAGTAGCCGTATCTCCATGACCTGGAAAATGTTTTGCTGAAGACAAAATTCCTTCACTAGCCATTCCTTTTAAAAAAGCCCCTGCATTACGGGTAACATTTTCTCGGTCTTCCCCAAAGGAGCGATTACCAATAATTGGATTCTTAGGATTAATATTGACATCTAAAACAGGAGCAAAATTTATGTGCACCCCAAGTCTTTTGCAATGTTTACCTATCTGTTTTCCAACACGTTCGACTATCGAGGAGTCTTTAATTGCCCCGAGGGTCATATTCCAAGGGAAAGCATAGGTACTATCCAAACGCATCGCTAACCCCCACTCGGCATCCATACCTACCATTAGTGGTATTTTTGATGAGGACTGGAACTCGTTAGTCCATTGAGCCTGCCTAACCGGGCCGCCCAAAGAAAAAATTACACCCCCGATGTGATGTTCTTCAATTAATTTCTTAATTGACTGTTTTTCTTTATCACCATTTTTAGTGAAGGTCATGACCATAAATAGTTGGCCAATCTTCTCTTCAAGGGACATTTCATTATACCTTGAATCAACCCAAGATTTTTGCGATATGGAATCTAAAGATAGTAGTGGATTATTTTGGGCGCTTATTAAAGTTGAGAATAGGAAAATGAATAGTACAAGTCTCTTCATGCAGCCTTTTTTGTTGAGGGAATTAAAATGATACGTTTAAAAATATGTAATTCAAATAGAATGAACCAAAAACATGCCAAATGTTCTCAAGTCTCTATTTCATAAAACGTCCATGCCAGCTTTCAGAAGCCGGAACTTCCCAATGCTCAACATACTCTCCCTTTGTGGCGACGAGGTTGTTAAAAACCACGGTATTTTTTGAAACGGCCTTATCCTTAGCCATCTTTTTAAAATCTTTTAAGGGCTTATAAGCGATGTATTCTCCATGTTTGTAAGACACATTCATTTTGTCCAAAAGATCAACACCGAATTTTTGCTCCAAAGCTTGAATGAAGTGAACAGAAGCATCAATGGAACAACCAGAAGCACTGGCCATAGACTGGTCTAGACCTATGACAATAAATCGGTTGTAAGGTAATTCGAATCCCGCATTTAAATCTTGACCGTGTGCTGTCCATTGGGTTAGAAAATCTTGGAGTGAACTTCTTACCTCGACTATCTCTTCTTCCGAAAAGCTGCGATTGCATTGGTAAATCCAAATTCGTGCATTTTCAGGAAGCAATGTAAAGTCTACCAACATATTAAATTGAATTTGCCAAGAGTTCCGCAACATCCAAAACAGTAACTCTATCTTCCTTTTGATGCGCTTTTATTCCATCAGTCATCATCGTGTTACAATAGGGGCAACCGGTCGCTATAATATTCGGATTCGTTTCCAAGGCATCTTTGGTTCGCAATACGTTGATGTCCATATCCCCTTTCTCAGGTTCCTTGAACATTTGGGCACCACCTGCCCCACAACAAAGCGCTGTTTTTTTGTGCCTTTTCATCTCAACAATATCTGCGTTGGTTCTTTGCAGAACTTCACGAGGTGCTTCGTAAACGGCATTTGCACGACCCAAATAGCATGGGTCATGAAAAGTTACCCTTTTGCCCTTATAAGTCTCTCCAGCGACTACCAATCTTCCACTATCCAACAATTCCTTAATGAATTGAGTATGGTGAACGACTTCGTAATTTCCGCCAAGATTTGGATATTCGTTTTTAAGGGTATTAAAAGAGTGTGGATCACAGGTAACTATCCGCTTAATTTCGTAACCATTGAGAACCTCGATATTCATCATAGCCTGCATCTGAAATAAAAATTCATTGCCGGCCCTTTTCGCTACATCGCCTGTACAACTCTCTTCGGGTCCTAACACAGCAAAATCGACATTGGCTTTGTTTAAAATTTTTACAAACGCCCTCGAAATCTTTTTTGCCCTATCATCATAACTACCTGCCGAACCAACCCAAAACAAGATTTCAGGCTGTTTTCCTTCCGCCACGAAATCCTCCATTGTTTTAACAATAAGTGCTTCTTTCATAATCACTGCTTTATTCATTTACCCAATTAAGACGGTCCATTTGATTGTAAGGCCATGGGGCACCGTTATTCTCAATGTTAGACATCATATTGTTTAGTTCGGTCGGTGCCGCAGACTGTTCCATTACCAAAAATCTCCGCATCTCAACAATAATGGACAAAGGATCAATACTTATTGGACAAGCCTGAACACAGGCATTACATGTGGTACAAGCCCAGAGCTCTTCCCTTGAAATATAATCGTCTAATAATTGCTTTCCATCAGGTACAAATTCTCCGTTATTGGCATCTATGTTTTTCCCTACTTCTTCCAAACGATCTCGGGTATCCATCATTATTTTTCGAGGGGAAAGTTTCTTACCCGTTTGGTTCGCGGGACACTCCGATGTACATCGACCGCACTCGGTGCAAGTATATGCGTTCATCAACTGAACCCAATTCAAATCCATTACATCTGATGCTCCAAACTTTTCAGGATCTGTTCCTTCATCTTCAGATGGAGCAGCGAAGGGGTCCGCTGAAGGGTCAAGCATTAGTTTAACCTCATTGGTTACCGATTGCAGATTATTGAACTGTCCTTGCGGTTTTAATTTACCGTAATACGTATTTGGGAATGCGAGAAGTATATGCAGATGTTTCGAATAATAGAGATAATTCAGAAAAAACAAAATTCCTAAAATATGTATCCACCACGCACCTCGTTCTAGCAAGATAAGAGTTGATTGTGACATTCCCTCTAATAAAGGAACTATAAACTGACTTACCGGAAATGCCCCTGCTCTATCATAATGATCAGCTCCCATATTCTGTAGTTGCAAATCGGCAGCATTCATAGTCAAGAATAGAAACATTAAGACCAACTCGATATAAAGAATAAGGTTACCGTCTTTTTTAGGCCAACCTTCCATCTCGGGCTTAATAAACCTCTTTAAACGAATAATATTCCTACGAAGCCAAAAAATGACTACCGAAACTATAACCAACAAAGCCAGAATTTCAAATGAGGCAATTAAAAAATCGTAAAAACCACCCATGAAGGAAAAAATGCGGTGCGTTCCTAGCAAACCATCAATTATAATCTCCAATACCTCAATGTTGATGATAATAAAGCCTAGGTATACAACTATGTGTAAAAGCCCTGCAATTGGCCGTACGACCATTTTAGTTTGTCCGAGAGCAATTCTTGCCATGTTGCTCCAGCGTTGGGTTTTGTTATCTGAAACATCAACCTCTTTACCAAGATTGATATTGCGCTTTAACTTTTTAACGTTTTTAGTAAAAAACCAAATGCCAAATATCAAGGCAATTGCAAATACAATGTTCGGAATGTAAGCCATCATAGAAATAGTCAACTGCTAAATTACAAAATTTATTATGCATGCATAATAAATTGATTATCTGTTTAGGTCTTTATTAGTTTTCGGCCGGATCGTTTTCGGGCAAGGTATATTCCTTTTGTTTTTTGCCAAAGACTGAAACGTTTACATAGCGCTTAGGATTCAATCTAAAATCTTGAAGTAATAGGTCCAGTTCTCGTGAGGCGTTGGATAGATTATTGTATAACTCCTCATTGTTGGCCATTTTTCCCAAACTTCCTTCACCATTTTCAATTTTTGCCAGTAGACCATTTAAATTATCAACAGTTTCCCCGAATTTTTTCATGGTCTCTTCGAGATTCGCTTCTTTAAGTGCACTTGATATTTCTGAAAAATTTTGGGTAATCGTGTTAACGTTATTTAATGAACTGTCAAGTTTTTCTTGATTATCAGCAATTAAAGAATTGAAGGCATTTGCACTTTTCTGTAAGGAATAAACCAATTGATTTAGGCCTGCGATGCTATTCTGCAAACTCCTTTTTGTTGGATCGTCCAGAATATCATTAAAATTCCCTAACAAGGAATCAGCATTAGTAACCGCTCCTTCAACTTTCATTTGCAGAGGGGTTAATTTTTCTTGAACCAATTCAGTCAGTCCTTGCTTAATGGTACCATTTAAGGTGTCCCCAGATTTGGCCATTGGAGCGCCATCAAATACAGGTTGAATCTGAATTCCTTTTCCACCGATTATTCCGGTATCAAAGAGTTCTGCAGGGCTATTTTTCGAAAATTCGAATTTGCTATCTACTGCTAGTGTTATCAATAATTTACCAGAACTATCCTTAAATCCCATATTGGTAACCTTTCCAACTCCAAAACCATTTATTGAGACTACCGTCCCAGTTTGCAATCCACCAACATGGTCATAGACAACGTAAAAGGTCTTTGTATTATCAAAAAGTGAACTGGATTTCAGATAGCTGAAGCCAAGGATAAAAAGTAAAATTCCGCCTAAAACGATTATACCCGTTTTTACTTCGCGCGATAATTTCAAAAGCTTGATTTTTTGGTTACTAACAAAATTAGCAAATAAATCAGTGGGATTTTATTAGTCTGAAATCAATTTGAGAGCCTTCCAAAGTGGAATTCGTTCTCCATCTTTATAAGATACAATGTAACTATCAGTGTAACCTTTGGCATCAGCATTTGATTTTAATTGTTTCGCACTTTCATATTTATCCGTTTCTCCATACATGTAACGAAACAAATTTTGAAATGGTTCTTTTGATATTGTATCAAGTCCCCTGAAAAATTTTCCGTCTAAAGGAATCACGTCAACTGTAGCCATTATCTGCACCTTGAAGGTAACGCCGTGACTGGTCTTGGCGACCTCAGAAACTGTTTTACTGCTTACTTTTTCCGGTAATACTTTCTTTGTTTCGATTTTAGTCTCATCTACCTTATTTTCAACAACTTCCTTAGTAGTATTTTGCACACTAGTAGATGGCTCTGGTTCAACTTTTTTCGGTTCGATAACTTCTTCAACTAGCTCTTTTGTTGGCTCGGCCTGTTGCTTTACTGCTTCTACCGTAGGTTTTTCGGTGGCAACTTGTTTTGATTCAGGTTTTTTAACCTCGGGTGCTTTCTCAACTACCTTTTCCTTTGCCATAACATCTTCTTTAGGTTCAGATTTTATCTCAATTGAACCTGCTTCCACACCATTTTTATAATCAAGAATTGATTGGGCTATGGTATTGCTCATTTCGTTTTGGCCTTTATCAGAATTTAGATAAGCTCCTTCACTTTTATTGGTTAGAAAACCAACTTCAATGAGAATACTGGGCATGAATGTTTGATGTAACACTATGAATCCTGCCTGCTTAGGTCCCCTATCTTTCCTTTTTAATTTGGTCTTGAACCTACTTTGCACTAAGCCTGCAATTTGAAGACTCTGCTCTAGAAATTCTTCTTGCATTATGGTCAAACCAATTACGGATTCTGGTGAGTTTATATCATATTCCCCATACTTCATCTCATAATTATCTTCAAGATATATTACGGAGTTCTCCTTTTTCGCTACCTCAAAATTCCTATCATTAGCATGCAATCCCAATACAAATGTTTCTGTTCCATAAGCCTCCGATTTATGCGCGTTGCAATGAATGGAAACAAATAAATCGGCCTTGGCTTCATTTGCAATGGCACCTCTTTGCTGTAATCCAATGAAGGTATCATCTTCTCTTGTGTAGACCACTTTTATGTCTTTGTTCTTGGCCAATAACGCACCAACCTTCTTCGTAATGGCCAAAGCAATATCTTTCTCCAAGAACCCATTTCCTAAGTTCCCTGGGTCATGTCCACCATGACCAGCATCTAAAACAACAACGAATTTTTTAATGGATGTGGATTCGGTATCATTCTTGTGGAAAGATGAAAAGAATAGAAAGGACACCAAAAAAATGAAAAGAACCGAACATTTTTTAAACATAAGAACTGCAGTTTTTTCAAACACTGATGGGGTTAAAATAATTGTAATGCCCCTAAATCAGAATTAAAAATATATGTAAGTTTGGCTTCCAAAAACCGAGCCAAGCTATACAAAAATAGGATTAATCACCTTGCGAGCAAACAATCCATCTTTTCTTTTACTGTTAATAGCTGTTTTGGCCATGGTCTCTGCAAAGGCTCAAGAGGACCGTGTTGTACCGCTTCCAATTAGACCCATTAACGACAGTATTACAGCTCCTATTTTAACTGAAGAACTACTAAACAATAAGCCTGAAAACGATTCAATTCAAAAAGACACAACTGTACAAAAGCAAGGGTTTTTGCTTGATAAGATCAAATACAAGGCAAAAGACTACGCAAGGCTAAGCCAAAAGGACAATAAAATTTACCTATACAACGAAGCCGAAGTTTATTATCAAGATACGGAGCTAAAAGCGGGTATAATAATTCTTGATTATGTAAAAAATGAAGTTTATGCAGGTCGAATAAAGGATACTGTCTCTGGGGAATATACTCAGTTACCCTATTTTAAGCAGGGAACTCAAGAAGTAATACCAGATTCCATACGATTCAATTTTGACACCCAAAAAGCACTGATTTGGAATTCTAGAACTGAACAGAGTTCAGGTGGTATAGGTTCTGTCGGAGTTGACGCGATGAAAGTACTTGCCGAAATAACTAAAAAAGAAAATGATTCGGTTTATTTCTTGAGAAGAGGAAAAATTACAACTTCAAAAGATACCTTAGATCCCGATTATTATATTTTAATCAATAAGGCCAAATTTGTACCCGGAAAGAAAATAATCGCTGGTTTCAGTAATATGTATTTGGTTGATGTACCAACTCCAATTGCATTACCTTTTGCCTATTTTCCTTTATCGGCAGGTAGAACTGGAGGTCTAATGTTTCCATCTTTTGGTAACGATCCTCAACGTGGTTATTTTCTACAAAATGGTGGGTATTATTTTCCGATAAGTGAATATGTTGATTTAAATCTATTAGGTAGTTTTTACACTAATGGGAGCTATGATTTTAGAATTCAATCAGTTTATACCAAACGCTATAAGTTTCGAGGTAACATAAATTTCAGATTCGAGAACCTAATACGAAGTCAACCTGGCTTTGATGATTTCTCAAGGAGCACGCTCTATAACCTACAAATATCGCATCAACAAGATGCTAAGGCAAATCCTAACTCGCGATTTGCTGCCTCGGTCAATTTAGGTAGTAGTAATTATTTTGCGCAATCAGCAAATCAAGTGAATCTTGCCAATACTCAAAATAATAACTTGTCATCATCAATTTCGTATTCAAAGACTTTTCCTGAATATCCTTCGGTCAATGTTAGTTTGACAGCTACCCATAATCAAAATACGAATACCGAAGCCATTAACATGACGTTGCCAACCCTTCAAGGAAGTATGGAGCGTATATTCCCTTTTGCCAAACGTGAAGGAACTAAAAAAGGAGCTATACAAAACTTTAACTTACAGTATAACGTAAATGCTCGTAACCAAATCTCTACAACCGATTCACTTTTTCTTACCAATCGAATGTTTGATAATGCAAGGTTCGGAGCCACGCATCGATTACCATTTACGACTAACTTTAAAGTAGCCAAATATTTCAGCGTTTCTGTTGGTGGTACTTACGAGGATATCTGGACTTTAGAAACATTTGAACGCGGCCTAGACCCAGATGATCCTGACAGCAATCGAGAGGTTGTTCTTGACACTATCAACGGATTTGATAGATTTAATCGCTACGGTTTAAATGCCAGTATCGGTACAACCTTATATGGAACCTTCAATTTTGGTGAGGATAAGAAAATACAAGCTATTCGCCATCAGATTCGACCTTCAATTGGTTGGGGATATACACCATCGTTCGAGCAGTTTTACGATAGCTATACTGATAATAACGGCGAAGAAGTGCTCTATAGCCGCTTTGAAGGAACGCTAAATGGAGCTCCGAGTTTAAACAAAGCAAACTCCATCTCATTTTCAGTTCAAAATCAATTGGAAGCCAAGGTTAGGGATAAGGACTCAACGGCTACCGAACCAAAGAAAATACAACTATTGAGCAACCTGAACTTTGCCACTTCCTATAATTTCGAGGCAGACTCCTTAAAATTGGCTCCGGTCAGTTTTAATGGCGGGACGACCCTGTTTGACCGTAAACTGTCAATTAACTTTTCAGGTTCTTTAGACCCTTATACGGTTGATAATAATGGTAGGAGAATCAATACGTTCAATGTTGATGCCGGAGGAAGTTTACTTAGACTTACCAGAGCCAGTATCAATCTAGGTTATTCACTTGACAGCAATACCTTTAAGAAAAAGAAGGACAAGGATCCGGATTCACAAGAAGATGAGGATGCAGAAGATTTATATCGCGCACAAAGTGGGGGTCGTACAGACGACTTACTAGGTTTTGGAAACGATCCCGTTTACGGAAGGGATACTAAAAAAGATGATTCGGATATTGAAAACCCTGCGTATGCCAATAAAACGCCTTGGGATATGCGATTGGCATTCACAACTTCATATTTAAATAGCAATCGCCAGAATGAATTTTCCAATGCTTCTTTGATGTTTTCAGGAAATTTAGAATTAACCCCACGCTGGAGCATGCGCTTTAGTTCTGGATATGACTTTAAAAATCAAGGTTTTACACTAACCCAATTCAATTTTACTCGAAATTTGAAGAGCTTCGATTTACGATTTGATTGGGTTCCTTTTGGTAGAAACCAGCGCTGGTACTTTTTTATAGGAATAAGTAGTTCACTGTTGCAAGACTTAAAATGGGAAAATAGAAGTCAACGTAGGCTAGGTAGCAGATAAGTCCTAAATTTAGGTTATGAAAAAAATTATAACAACTTCCAATGCCCCAGGCCCTATCGGACCTTATAACCAAGCCATTTTAATAAAAAATACGCTGTATATCTCAGGTCAGACTCCAATCGACCCCGCTACCGGAAAGTTAGTTGAAGGAGATGTAAAAGATGAGGCGAAGCAATGCATGAAAAACTTAGGTGCTATTCTTGAGGCGGCCGATATGACTTTCGAAAATGTTGTAAAAACATCTATTTTCTTAAAAGATATGCATCAATTTTCTCAAGTAAATGAAGTCTACGGAGGTTATTTTAATGCCGAAACCGCACCTGCAAGAGAGACAGTTGAAGTAGCCAATCTACCGATGTTTGTAAATGTGGAAATTTCGATGATTGCGGTTAAATAGTTTCTCTATGAAACTCTACCAATCCATCAATTGGTCTTCTGCGAATTTCCCCAAGAATTAAATCGTTTCTTTCGATTACTGTTTCCAGTTCTTCCCTTAGAAAATGGGCAATACTCCCTACAAAATGGATTGGAACTTTAGTTGCCAGTTCAAATTGCATGATATAATTATTTACGAACTGTTGAAACGCCTTGTCTATTACACCACGGCAATAAGGATGTGATTTGTTTTCAATTAAAAAACGTGCAAAGGTCGCCAGATAGGTGTTAGGGTTAGGCTGCTTGTAAAGATTCTCTTTTATAACATCTGCTTCCAACTCGTGCTCTTTTGCAAATTTAATTCCCAAATCTTGGGGCATTTTATGAAAATAGTAGTCGCGAAGTAATTTTCTTCCAAAGAAATTACCACTACCATCATCCATTAAAATATACCCTAATGAAGTAACCTTTTGAAAAAGCTGATGGCCATCATAATAACTACAATTTGATCCCGTACCCAAAATACAGACAATACCTTGATGTCCAATTTTGGTCGTTGAGTAGATAGCGGCGTAGGTATCTTCTCGAACTTCAACCTTAGCCTTCGGAAAGAATTCTGTAAAAATTTCTTTTAAAAAAATCTTCATCCTATCCGTACCACATCCAGCACCATAGAAATAAAGATTGGTAACATCCTCCTTATTTTTTGAAATATCAAAGTTATTGGCTAATCTATCTTCGATTACCTCACGTGTCAAGACCTCAGGACTCAAGCCTAAAGTTTGGGTATTAAAGAGTTTGTCACCTTTTTCGTCTAAGGCAATCCAATCAGCTTTGGTCGCCCCACTATCGACTATTAAAATCATATTGGAAATAGAAATATTCCTGAAAAATAAGAATTAATCTTACTCTTCAGGAATATGGATTTGAAAATTACAAACTGGCAACGTGGCCCATCAAATCAACCATTTTGTTTGAGAAACCAGCTTCATTGTCATACCACGAAATCAATTTGAAAAAGTTTGAGTTAAGCTCGATTCCTGCTCCCGCATCAAAAATACTAGTTCTAGCATCAGAGACGAAATCTTGAGATACAACAGCTTCTTCGGTATAACCTAAAATGCCTTTCAATTCATTTTCTGAGGCGGCTTTGAATGCAGCCTTAATTTCTTCATAAGAGGTTGCCTTTTCGGTTTTAACGGTTAAATCAACAACCGATACATCAGCAGTTGGAACACGAAATGCCATCCCAGTCAATTTACCTTCCAAAGCTGGGATTACTTTTGTTACTGCTTTAGCAGCACCTGTAGAAGCTGGAATTATATTCAACATAGCACTTCGACCACCACGATAGTCTTTTCGTGAAGGACCATCAACGGTCATCTGTGTAGCGGTTGTAGCGTGAACGGTAGTCATCAAACCTTCAACAATACCGAAGTTATCATTAACCACTTTTGCTAATGGTGCCAAGCAGTTCGTAGTACAGGAAGCATTTGAAACTATTTTATCGCTGGCCTTAACATCATGATGGTTAACACCCATTACAAACATTGGCGCATCTTTCGAAGGCGCGGAAATCACCACTTTTTCGGCACCACCATCAATGTGGTATTGTGCCATTTCTAAAGTTGTGAAAATTCCGGTACACTCAGCAACGATAGTTGCTCCAACTTCATCCCATTTCAGGTTCTTTGGGTCTCTTTCAGCAGTGATACGAATCGTCTTACCATTTACGATTAGGTTACCATCTTTAATATCAACCTCACCATCGAACCTACCATGAACAGAATCATATTTTAATAGGTAAGCTAAATGTTCAACATCAAGAAGGTCATTGATAGCAACGACATCAATATTGTCTCGTTTTACGCTTGCCCTGAAAACCAGGCGACCAATTCTACCAAATCCGTTAATACCAATTTTTGTATTTGCCATTTTTAAGTGTTTTTAAGTTTTAAGTTGTCATGATATCTGAAACCCTCAATAATTCCATATCGATTTCAGTATGCGCTTTTATAGCTTCTTCAATTGGGGTCAGAACTAATTTGTTATCTCTGATTCCAACCATATAATTTGATTTGCCTTCTATAAGGGCTTCTACCGCTCGAACACCCATTCTACTTGCCAGAACCCTATCAAAACATGTTGGATTACCACCACGTTGCATATGGCCTAGTACCGAGACCCTTACATCGTAAATTGGAAGATGCTCTTCTACATATTCTTTGAGTTCAAAAACATTTTTTCCAATTTTATCACCTTCGGCAACGATTACTATACTTGATGATTTACCCGATTTCTTACTTCTTTTCAAAGAATCTAAAAGACGCTCCAAACCAAGGTTTTGCTCAGGTATCAAAATCTCTTCTGCTCCAGCACCAACACCTGCATTTAAAGCAATATGGCCAACGTCTCGGCCCATAACCTCAACAAAAAAAAGCCGGTTATGTGAACTTGCCGTATCCCTGATTTTGTCAATTACATCGACAACTGTATTTATTGCTGTATCAAAACCAATTGTAAAAGAGGTTCCCAATATGTCATTATCAATAGTGCCCGGTATGCCCATAACTGGGAAATCATATTCACGGTTGAATTTGACCGCTCCAGCAAAACTTCCATTACCCCCAATTACAACAAATGCATCAATGCCTTCCTTTTTTAATTGGTCGTAGGCCTTCTTTCTACCTTTCTCGGTTCTAAATTCTTCACATCGGGCTGATTTAAGAATTGTCCCACCTTTGTTAATGATATTGTTAACACTTCTAGCATTCATCTGCTTGAAATCTCCATCTATCATTCCTTGATAGCCTCTATAGATTGCAACGCATTCGATATTTTTATAGGCACAGGTTCTTACTACAGAACGGATAGCAGCGTTCATTCCTGGTGAATCTCCTCCAGAGGTGAAAACTGCAACTTTCTTGATGTTTTCAGTCATATTTGAAACAAAGAATTGCAAAACTAGCAAATGTCGGTTCAATAAAAAAAAAAGGCGAATGCAGACCAAAATCTACAACGATTTCGGTGGTAATTTTTAATGAAAATTTTAAGAATTGTTTGTTATTTGGGCTTTTGAGAAGATTTCTTGGAGTAAAACTTAATTAAGCTGTCTTGGCCCATTGTAGTGTTACTTATAAATTCTTCTTCTTTAGGATTTTCAACCTCCCTGTTTTTTTTAAAAATCTTCCTTAATAAGTCCCTAAAATTATTAAAGTCTACTTGATAAGAAAGTCCAACACCTTGAGTATATCCAATCTGTTCGGTTAAAAACCGTTGAATTTCGTTTTCGCGGTTAAAAATTTTCGCACTCAAAGTACCTTCTTCATTCAATAAGATTTGAACTTCAACATCTCCAGCCACTACAGTTTCTGATACTCCCCCGACCGGTACACCTACCCTGCCGTTAACCAAAATGCGATCAGATAGTTGGGTAGAAATATTTACCCCTACCCTATCTTCGTCAAATTCGGTATACCCTTGTTCATATGACAGACCAAAATTAAATTTATCGTTATCCCCAGCGAGTACCGAATTAAGTAATCCAGAGGCAGTCTGAATTAAATTTCCCGTTACTGCTTGCTGATTTATACTGGTAGTTTCACCATAAAAGGTGCCTTGCGCAAGCAGGTAAAATGCATTATTACTTTTAATGGTGGGGTCTTGCAGTCTGTATTCCAATTCTGACTTTAAAACTGAACTAGTACCCGGAAAGTCTATATCAAAATCAATGGTCGGACTTTCAAGCTGGCCATCTAACCTAACAATAACATCCGTCGGTATCCTGCGAACCCCCTGGGCATTATCGCTGTCTAACAAGGGTGCTGGATTTGCTGTCAAAGAATAAATTGCCTCTAAGTCCAACTGAGCAGCCAAAGGGTCTCCATCCCAACTTATTTGTCCTCCGGGCTGTACGGTAAATGTTTTATCAATAACCCCAGCTCGTTTAAATCGATATTGACCCGATACCACAACAAAGTTTCCATACATGTTGAATTTACCATTGGTATTTATCTCAAAAAGCAATAGTCCTTCCCCCGTGCCCTTTAATGAACTACCAGTTTGTTGATCAACAACAATCTCAACCTCAGCCTCTGGAGTAACATCCAAATCGAAGAACAATTCAACTCCTTCATATTCATCTAGTACCCGATCAGCCTCAAACGTGGTCGACTGATTTTTTTCTATAAAATTTATAAATGAATAATCACCTACACTAGTCAAATCACTTAGAGGTATTTTTAAAGAAGTACCTCTAGCTGTAGAACCCTCGAAATTTATATTAAGGGCATTCACCGGTCCATAAACCTTTCCTTGACCATTAACAAAGCCTGTTCCGTAATAAAGGGCTTCTTCTTCAAATTCAGTATCAAGAATCATGAAACGACCTTCATCAGCATTGACGTTTAAGTCAAGGGTCCAATCAGAAAAATCGGTATGTGAAATTGTTCCATCTAGAATGGCCCTTGTACGCTCCTTGGTGTCTGTGAGTTCTATATTCTCAAAGAAAAAGGTTTGATCAAAAAGACGTACTCGCGATAACGGGGCAAAATCATAGTCTGTGTTTAGATAAGCGATACCCATGCCCGCTTCGTTCATTGTTAAACTTCCGTCAATACTAGGATTTCGTGCATTACCAGTAACACGGGCGCTACCACTCAAAAACCCTCTGATATTCGAGATGACATCCTCACCTAAAGGGGCGAGCGGCTCCAAAGAAAAATCCTCAAAAGTCGCCAATAAATCAAGTGTAGTTTCAGTCTTAGAGTCGAAAATTTTACCGCTCATGCCGAATTGCTCTTGGCCTTTGTAGGTCAACCATGTATTAACTCCGTATTCAGTTAAATCATCGTTACCGAATATCATCATCTCCATGTCACCCAGAATCGTTTTGTTAACAGAAAAATCGTCGATTCTTAAACTCGATGAAGGCAAATATTTTCCATCTTTCTGGAGAATATTCAAAAACCCATCAACTTGGCCATCAAGTTTAAGACTATCGATGTTGGGGGTTATTTTGTCCAACGAAACCAATTTGAACTCCAATTCCAAATCTTTGAAGGTTGAGTCGGCCATTTGACCGTTCAAACGAATTCTTTCGTTGTTCATATTATCCATTACAATTTCTTGAATTCGCAAGCTATCCAATGAGTTGTTTATAATAATTTTATTTTGCTGGTTGCCTTCTGAATTCAACAACCAGGTATTACCCTTAAAACTCACATCCGATTTCTTAAGTCCGATTACCGAACTGTTATTACCAGAAAAAGTATGGTAAAAATTTAGGTTGTATTCATCGTCATTATCACCACCACCTTTGAATTCAGTTCTAAAAAACAGGGTGTCTTTTAATGTGGTATTTATTAAACTAAAGTCTTTGACATCATAGTAAATTGTTGACATTTCATCAACTGTCAAAAAGGTATTGAACAATGGGTTATTATTATCTATTTGTAGCTCGACCCCATCAAATTTATTTCTAAAAGCTTCAATTTGAGGGGACTCGAAAGTGAGTTTGAAATCTTTTTCATTTGATACAATTCTTCCCTTGATTGAAGTATCAGGACCAAAGCTAACATCGGGAAAAAAGACGTCTACAATTTTATTATAAATATTGAAATTAAAATTGATACGTTGACCTGATGAGATTTCAAATGGTTCATAATTAGTGTAAATGCTTCCAACTGAATTTTGAACCAATTTACCTAATTCATTAACTTTAAAAATACCACGAGCATACCCTTCTATGATATCAGGAGAGTTTATGCTAATTTCTCGAATTGAATCTCCTTCAAACTTTGAAACTATATTGAAATCATCAAAAAAATAGATTTCATTTTTGTTCTGATATGCAGTATCAGTAAAATTCACTTCTCCAGCAATATTATCTAGTGTATTACCTGTAATATCCATTTTTACATTACCTCTAAATATTGAAATACTGTCGTTTATGAAGCGCATTTTCTTTAAATCTGCATAATCGACATCGGCAATAAAATTGAATTGGTTTCGACCACCTCCAAAATTTGCTAATCCTTGAAAATCGAATCTCAAATTTTGGTCATTGCAATTGAGTCTACCATCGAATAACTGATCTTTCAGAATACCTGAAACCTTAATATCATTATACTCATAACCACGATAGACGAGTTTGTCAATTTCACCAGTGGCCCGGGTATTTAAAAATTCTGGTGTAAAGCCCCTACCCTCAACATCAAGATTTAATGTGGTTTTGCCAAAAGTTGGATCTTCCAAAAAAACACCAATATCAAACTCTTCAAAAGAAACAAGCCCCCTATATGAGGCATTATCAACATTATTGACATTCGTCATTTGTAGATCAGTTGTGGCGTTTCCGATAGCCGTAGTAAGATCAACTTGGGCATCAACTGAACTTTCTGTAATTTCTGCAATTCCACGTACGGAAAATCCACCAAGATTTTTTAGGGAGCTTGGTATGTTTCTACCCAATAATCTTGGTAGAATAGATCTAAGTTGGTAATAGCTAGAAGAGACTCTATTCAAATCTGCATTGATAATAAAAGGTTCCGTTTCCCTAAAAAGATTTCTGAAATTAAAATCACCGTTGATTCTGGTGTAATCAGAATTTAATACCAGATTCTGCGCTTCAAAGTCATTAAGCACTCCTTCAAAATCTCCAGAAAAAACTGCCACTTTATCCTTTCCAAATTCATTGAAAAACAGATTAAGTTCATTGAATGCAATTTTAGAATCATTAAAGCTTGCCTTCAATTTTACCGCGTCCAAAAATTGCGCGAAATCTTTGCGGTCGTAAGAAAACACCAATTGACCTTCTAGATTCGATTCCGGTGTTTTAATCCCAAGATTTTCGAAACGCATCTCTTGTTTGGTGTATTTGAATTGAGTCTTCAAATTCTCCATTCTTAGACCACGGTTAAAATCAAATCCTAATTCTTTGATATCCAAACTTACTTCCGGACCTAAAATTTGAAAATCATTAGCCAAAACTTTTAGATTCCTAAAGTCTAAGATTTTTGGTTCTTCTAAGTTTTCATCATTCAGTCTATAGCTACCATCTTTAATTTTTATCTCTGTAGATGACATATAAAAAGGAGGTGTACCCGGTTCTCGAGGTTTGCCATCATCCAACTTATCTACAAAAACATCTAAGTTGGTGTCACGTTCGCCCTTATAGGTTTTCATATTGAACAGCAGTCCTTCAATATCAAAATCACCAAACTCCAATTTACCGTCAATTAAATTTTTGACGCTCAAAATTGATGTGGAAACTTTATCTATAAAAATTAAGGTATCACCTTGATAATCTTCAACATAAATACTTTTGATATGAGTATTCATGGTTAAAGGAGAAATTTGTATTCGCTCCATTTGAATATTCGTACCAAACTCTCCATTCAAATCTGAGGTGACCCTTTTCGCTATACTTGTTTGAACTGCAGGAATGGAAAATACCAAGGTTGCCACTACTAAAATCAGTAAAATGAACAGCACAACCCGAAACAGTATTTTGCGGAGTTTTTTGATAGGGACCTAACTTTTATCTTTGTTCGACAATTTTTGTTCCAAACTTTAATGAATCATAAAACAACTTACATATTAGCCATTGAATCATCTTGTGATGATACGTCAGCTGCAGTTCTTGCAAATGACAAAGTGCTTAGCAATGTTGTTGCCAACCAAGAAATTCATCGCAAATATGGTGGTGTGGTTCCCGAATTGGCATCGAGGGCGCATCAACAAAATATCGTTCCCGTGGTTCATCAAGCTTTGGCTCAAGCAAATATCGATAAAAAAGCGCTATCAGCTATTGCCTTTACTCGTGGTCCTGGACTTATGGGTTCCCTTTTGGTAGGCACCTCATTTGCCAAATCCATGTCGATGGGACTGGAAATACCCCTAATTGAGGTCAACCACATGCAAGCACATATATTAGTTCACTTCATAAAGGATGAAAACCAAAAAACGCCTACATTTCCTTTTTTGGCGATGACCATTAGTGGCGGGCATACGCAAATCGTATTGGTCAAGGACTTTTTAGAGATGGAAATTCTTGGGCAAACCTTAGATGATGCTGTTGGTGAAGCATTTGACAAAAGCGCAAAATTATTAGGTCTACCCTATCCAGGTGGGCCACTAATTGACAAACTTGCAAAAAAGGGAAATCCACGTGCTTATCCTTTTCCAAAACCTAAGGTAGATGGTTTAAATTTTAGCTTCAGTGGTCTTAAGACCAGTATCTTGTACTACATTCAAAAACAAACCAAGGCAAATCCAAATTTTTTGGAAGAAAACCTAGAAGACGTTTGTGCAAGTATCCAATATACCATATTGGAAATTTTAATGGAAAAGCTTGAGAAAGCAGTGAATCAAACCGGAATAAAACAAGTGGCTATCGGAGGTGGCGTTGCAGCGAATTCTGGAATTCGAAATCGATTGGCTGCTGCCGAACATGAAAAAGGTTGGCAAACCTATATTCCAAAATTTGAATTTTGTACGGATAATGCTGCTATGATTGGTATTGTTGGCTATTTGAAATATTTACAAAAAAACTTTTCAGCTAAAAATGTAGTTGCGAAAGCGCGATATGTCATAGGGGAATAATAACTAATAAATAAAAAAATGCAACTTTTTTACAACCCTTCATTGGATAATAGCTTTAAACAATTTTTCTTTTCAGCTGAGGAGAGCAAGCACATAGTGAGGGTATTACGAAAAAAGGAAGGCGATATTCTTCATATAACCAATGGACAAGGAAGCCTGTTTGAAGCGGAAATTTTAGTTGCGGACGTTAAAAAGTGTAAGGCGCAAATAATCAATGAAGAACGCTCCATACCCAAAATGTTCTCAGTGCATTTAGCAGTCGCACCAACGAAAATGAACGATAGATATGAGTGGTTTTTGGAGAAAGCTACGGAGATAGGGATTGATGAAATCACCCCTATCATTTGCGAAAATTCTGAGCGTAGAGTTATAAAACAAGAACGTTTTGAACGCGTACTTCAGGCAGCTATGAAACAATCATTACAAACCAGATTACCCAAATTAAACGCACCTACATCATTCAATGACTTCATTTCGAAAACCGAGGGAGAATTACAATTCATAGCGCATTGTGATGATTCTGAAAAAGTTGAACTTAAGAGAAGATTGGCTGCAGATAAAGACGTTGTCATATTGATAGGTCCGGAAGGTGATTTTTCGAAAAACGAAATAAAAGAAGCTATGGAAAAGGGTTTCACCCCAATTACCATGGGTAAAAATAGACTACGAACGGAGACAGCAGCAGTTGTAGCTTGTGCTACCATAGCTATCGTCAATGCCTAATTTATTTTTTCTTTAGCGGCCCCTGTTATCGTTAGATCTGAAGTTTCAATGATTATCATTAAGCTCAATTCATCGTTTTCAGACACCAATTCTGGAATCTTAATAATCCCAGATTTTTCATTTATGTTACTTAAGTACTTTTCGGCAACAACAATATTCGTATTCTTAAGTGTTCGGTTTCGATTCTCTCCCCGAGAAACCTTAGTAATTCGCTCGTTAAGCACCAAAACGGCCCTCACATCTTTATCCTTAACACTGCCTAGCAGTTCGTAATTGAATGAAATCGTATTGTTTTTCTTTCCAACATTTTTTATTTCAACTTGGTTTGTTGGATTTAAGTTCTTTTTTGATTCAATGGCATTGTACATTTTTAACCTGTTTGAACCGACAAAATGTTCACTTCCGTTTACAACCAACTGTGGTGTATAATTACCCCTACTCCTAAGTTTTGAATTATAAAATCGCTGTTTAGTCGAGAATTTTGATTGACTAAAAGGGTCCTTCCAACCAATGTAATTCCAATAATCAACGTGATACGATAATGCGTACACGTCTTTAGGGTACTTTACTTTTACCTCATCCAATAAAACATCAGCGGGTGGACAACTCGAACAACCCTGAGAAGTAAACAGTTCTAAAACAACAATTGGTTTAAAATTTGAAGTAGTTAATTTATTTTCAGGTTCATTACTAGCCAAAAAAGCTGTCGATAACAGGCCAACAAGTACTATTGTTACAATTGAGAGATTCTTAATCACGAAAATGTTATTTTTGATTACCCTTGATTATTCGGAAAATGCACAGGATTCTTACCAAATCAATACTGTTTTTAACTCTTTTTGTGATTAACACATCGCTATCACAAGAGATTGCCATTTTAAAATATGGTGGTGGCGGTGATTGGTATTCCAACCCAACGGCACTACCGAACTTAATTCGTTTTTGCAATCAGGAAATCGATACCAAGATCAATTCAAAACCTGAAACAGTTGAAGTAGGTAGCGTGGGCATTTTTCAGTATCCTTTTCTGCATATGACGGGTCATGGAAATGTATTTTTTACAGCAGAAGAAGCTGAGAACCTTAGAACTTATTTATTGTCCGGGGGGTTCCTTCATATAGACGACAACTACGGAATGGAAACTTATTTCAGGAGAGAATTGACTAAAGTCTTTCCTAATAGTGAATTGGTGGAATTAGGAAGTGACCATCCGATATTCAATCAAAAATTTAAATTCCCCAATGGATTACCAAAAATTCACGAACATGACGGTGAACGGCCGCAAGCGTTCGGAATTTTCGAAGAAGGTCGATTGATGCTTTTATTTACCCTTGAAAGTGATTTGGGTGATGGTTGGGAAGACCCTTCAGTTCATAATGACCCAGAAGAAGTTCGAAAAAGGGCTTTGCAGATGGGCGCAAATATTGTTCAATACGTTTTTAAATCTTAAAATGGAATCCAAAAAAATAGCCAACGGCATTTTGCGTGCAGTTCTGATTTTAGCGGCCATTGTTTTGGTTGGTTATTTCTTATATGCCATTCGTTCGGTTTTGGCCTATTTAGCAATTGCAGCTGTTGTTGCTCTTTTAGGGAGGCCCATTGTTCTGTTTTTAAGAAGGAAACTAAAATTCCCAAACACGGTAGCTGTAATTGTGACCATGGTGTTTATGGTATCTATCTTTTTAGGCATATTGGCCCTATTCATACCTCTAATTAATGAGCAAAGTAAAAATTTATCCCTTTTAAGTGTTGAAGACCTTCAGAAAAACCTAAATCTCCTTTATGCCCAGATTATGGATTATCTGGGTACATCAACCTCCGATGTCAATAACCTAATCAGGGATTCTGAAATTGAAAAAAATGTGCTTTCTGGTATTAACCTAAATTTCATACCCAATTTGCTAAATTCAGTGGTTAACGTGGTTAGTGAATTTAGTATAGGATTGTTCTCTGTGCTATTCATTTCTTTCTTTTTTCTTAAAGACAGTAAGTTGTTTCAGAATGGTATAATGACCTTCATTCCTGATCAAAAAGAGGGTAATACAATTAAATCCATTGATAAAATCAATAATTTACTTTCACGCTATTTCGGTGGAATCTTACTTCAACTTTTTATTCTTTTTGTTATTTACACCGTAACTCTTTTAATAGTTGGTGTTGACAATGCCATTGTAATTGCATTTCTCTGCGCACTGTTTAATATTATACCATATGTGGGGCCCATAATTGGTGGTACCATTATGATAGTTCTGACCATGACCAGTCATTTGGGAATGGATTTTAGCACTGTCATTTTACCTAAGGCGACTTACGTTCTTATCGGTATTGTTATTGGTCAATTGGTGGATAATTTCTTTTCGCAACCGTTTATTTTTTCCAATTCAGTCAAGTCACATCCGCTTGAAATATTCTTGATCATCATTATTGCAGGCTTACTCTTCGGAATCACTGGAATGGTAATTGCCGTGCCTGGTTACACTGCCATCAAAGTTATCTTGAAGGAATTTCTTTCGGATAATGCAATCGTACAAAAATTGACAAAAAACCTCTGAATTGAATTCCAAATTGCTTCAAAAGGAAGTTCAAGATTTCATTTCCGAAAATTGGAATTCAGACCCTATGAAATTGCTTTTAAAAAAGCCGATATTTCCTGGTATTTCACAAGACGAATTGGTTCATCAATTAGTAGGCAAAAAGAAAGCCAATGATAAATTACCAACATGGTTTTCTAATAACCATGTTGTTTATCCTTCTAAATTGAGCATGGAACAAACTTCTTCAGAAACCGCTGCGATGTATAAATCCACTATAGTTCAAGGCGATAATCTCATAGATTTGACAGGTGGTTTTGGGGTGGATAGTTATCTCTTTTCAAGCAAGTTCAAAGAAGTATTGCATTGTGAATTGAATTCCGAACTATCAATGGTCGCAAAACACAATTTTGACGTATTAGGAGCAAATACTATTAAAACGATAGCAACTGATGGAATTAACTATTTAAACGAAACCGAAAAAACGTTTGACTGGGTTTATATTGACCCAGCACGGAGGGATGGAAACAAAAAGAAAGTATTTCTTTTAGCCGATTACCAGCCGAATGTTCCAAAGAACCTAAAGTTACTTTTTGATAAAACTGAAAATATTCTAATAAAGACCTCTCCAATTCTTGATATTTCGAGTGGCATAGAGGAATTGAAGTTTGTAAAGGAAGTTCATATTGTAGCCATTAAAAACGAAGTAAAAGAATTGCTCTGGGTACTAAGAAAGGACTTTGAGGGAGAGGCCATTATTAAAACAATAAACATTCTGCCAACCTCAAATCAGACTTTTAATTTTCATCCTTCAAGCGAAAAAAAAGCAATCGCAGAATTTTCCAAAGTGCAACAGTTTCTTTTTGAACCGAATGCCTCAATTTTAAAGTCAGGTTGTTTCAAGATAATTGGTATCGAATTTGGACTAAAAAAATTATCCAAGCATACACACCTATATACATCGGAAAAATTGGTTGAATTTCCTGGGAGGATTTTTGAAGTGTTAGATGTATTCCCCTTCAATAAAAAACAGCTCAAAAAGCTAAATTTTGAGAAAGCCAATATCACTATTCGTAATTTTCCGATTACTGTTAAGCAACTTCGAAAAGAATTTAAGATAGGTGATGGAGGTGAGAACTACTTATTTTTTACTCAAGACTCCGAAGGAAATAAGATCGTTATCTGGAACAAGAAAATTAAATCATCGGGGATCAATCCAGATTAATTCTAGGTTTTTTAAATTTTCAAAGATATTATTCGGACAGTTTGCTGTTCCTCCTACTCCACCAATTTCACATAGATATTCGCATTCCGAATTTAATATAATGGCGAAATCTGAAATTCCTCTTTTTTCTGAATAAACATATATACGGTTGTTATTGTAAAATCCTTGCTTGATCTCACTTCTTGGAGTTTGTGGAGGTTCAGTCATAATTTTTTCAACGGTTTCTTGTAAACATAGGGGTTCTAGGTCCACAGAATTTGATGCCGTTCTACAAGACACAACCAAAATAAAAAGCAATAGATACCTCATTTACAATCCCATTTAAAATTGGCAACTTTGTCTTTTGAACTACCCCGAAGGTTATAATGCCACCACTCGGTCCTTATACTCCAAAAACCATGTTTTTCCATTGTTTCTTTTAGCAATTTTCGATTTTCCAAAACCAATTCAGGCATATCCATATTGTCATGGTGCGCTTCCTTTCCAAAAAAATCAAAATCCGTTCCCATATTTAATTCTTCACCGCCAAATGTAACTAAGGTGATGTCAACCGCTCCTCCTTTGTTATGAATAGATCCTTTGACTGGATTGGCCACATACTGCGGATTAGGCATTATCTCCCACATTTTGAATTGCACAAAATTTGGTCTATAGCAATCAAAGAATTTTATTCGATAACTTAACTTTTTAAAATCCTCATTTGCTTTGAGCAATGCTTTTGCAGTTTTTACCCTAGTGTAACATTCTGCACAATCATATACTTGGGCTTTCAAAAAATTATTTTTTGAAGCATAGCGAAGTTCATAAGCAAAATCATCGCTATAGTCAGCCAATCGCACAAAAGTAGTATCTGACAAATTTTCCAATGGTATCAATTCTTTCGTTGAAGTAGAGGTCTTAATTGGTACTTCCATGCCTTCATTTTCCACCTCCTCCAATTGGTTTTGTATTGGTTTTAGATCTGAATCTTTGCCTTTACAGGAAAATAACAGTCCAATAACTAAAAAAGTACAGAGTAGTTTCATTGTGCCCGATTTTGTTGAAACATCCAATCGTAAAGTTCTGGAGTTTGATAGGCTTTGGTCCATGAATCATGACCTATCCCTTGGTACCTATCATACTTTACACTGTAACCCAGCTTTTTTAATTTTTTAACCATTAAATCTGATTCTTGAACAGGAATTACATTATCCTCTACACCGTGAAACACCCATATCGGCATTTTCTTGTCCAACCAATCTGCGTAAGGGGTTGGTGCCATACCGCAAACAACGGCAAGCGCGGCAAAAGTCTCTGGGTACTGAACTGCCATCTCCCATGCAGCACTACCGCCTCGACTCAAGCCTGTGAGATAAATACGATTGGGATCAACATTATTTTCTTTGATTATTTTATCCAAAAGTTGTTTTACCGCATGTACATTCCACCATTTTCTTTTATGTGGATTTTGTGGAGCTAAAACTAAGAAAGGGAAGGGATAACCATCAACCATCATTTTGGGAGGTCCATTTTTCTTTAATTCTTCAAGATTTTGACCTGATTCCCCTCCGCCATGTAAAAAGAGTAGTAAACCAAATGATTCGTGGTTTGATACTTCGTAGTCTTTGGGGTAATACAAATAGTAACTTAGAGTTTCTTTCGTGAATGTGGTTTCGCTACCTACAATAACTTTACTTTTTTGTGAGCAACCGACAAAAGCGAAATAAAAAAAGAAAACCAAAACATATTGAAATCGCATTTTAAAGCAATTTTTCAGCAATTTCCAACCAAGTAGAGGCCCTTTCAAATTCTTTGGTATTTACGTTATGAGGTGAAGTGAAGATTATTGAACGACCTGTAAACCTCTCTAAATGAAAAGGTCTATCATCAATCAGAACATCTCCCTTCAAAATATGTTTATGACCGCATAAGATACGATATCGCCAATCAATGAACGGAAAATGTTCGTCCAACCAATCTGATTTCTCTTTTAATGAATTGGGAAACTGCATTGCTGCAGAGGCAATATATACTTCGTTTTGGGCTGATAACTCCTTCAATATTTCTTGACTATTTTCCATAACCTTTAAGTTCTTAAAAAAGTCTTTCTGCCAAGCATGGTCTTTTACACTTTGTTGGTTTTCAACAGGAACACATTTCCAAAAATCCTTGCCATCTGCGTCTTTCTTCGTAAAACTGGTTCCAAATTCGGAGTTATAAATATCTATATGTGCTTGGTAGGTATCAGCGAGTACCTCATCCATATCAACGAAAATCGTCATGCTTTTTTTTAGCTAAGAACGGAAAAATTAAATGGAGCCAATTGGCATTAACCAAAAGATAACAGCAAATCATAAATCACCTGTCAGTGTTTGTGTAAGAACCATAAGAATAATACTTTGCCACAGATGATGATAGTGTTGTATACTTTTTTAGACCAAGAATTCCAAAATCCCTTGACACAAAAATTATCCAGTAATTTTCCCAAGGAATTCGTTAATCGCATCAATCGCTACAAAAGATGGCAAGATAGTCAAGCCTCAATCATAGGCCGTTTACTCTTAGCTAAAGGATGTGAACTACTCAAAATAGACTTTAAACAACATCAGGTAACTCTCGATAAATACGAAAAACCATTTCTAGAATCGAATGAACTTAACTTTAATATTTCCCATTCTAGTAGTATAGTTGTTTGTGCCATTTCAAAAACGATAGAGCTTGGCATTGATGTAGAACTTATTAAAGAAATTGAGATTGCAGATTTTCATGGGCAGATGACATCGAATGAATGGGAAACTGTTCATAATTCCGAAAACCCAAAACAAGCTTTTTTTGATTATTGGACGGAAAAAGAAGCTGTATTAAAGGCCCACGGCAAAGGATTAAATACTCCGTTAAAGTCATTCGAAATCAGGAATGGCAAAACTATTCTTGAAGGAAAATCTTTTTATTTATCAAAGATTCCCTTACACTCGGAGTACAGCTGTCATTTGGCAACTACCTCAAAGTTAGCAGGCACAACGGAAGTACAAGCTGTAGCGATGAACAAATTAATAACTGCTTGAAGGAAATAGTGTAAGCTAAACTTCCTTTACCCTCATGTCAATAACTTCTTGAATTAGACTGGCAGAAATTTTATCATATGGTGGTTTGAACATGTTTAAATGGGTGCCAGGCACATTGAAAACACTCACTCTTTCCTTTGATAAGCGGTCCCATCCCATATACATAGGGTCATGCATGTAGAACATTTTATCTTGTGCTTTGAACAAGTCTATTTTAAAGTCGGTTGGCTTTAATTGATAACGGTCAATTATTTGTTCGTTCATTTCATCCAGTTGCATGATTCGTTCAAACTCTGCTTGTTCCTCTTCGGTTCTATTTTTCCTACCAATAAAAGACTGTTCTATAACATACTCTCGTTTACGTTTTAGATACGATTTAAATTCACTCCAACCTTTAGTGATTTCCAAAATAACAGAAAGTTTTTTGCCAGCTTGATAGGACAAATTGGCCAACTTCTTTTTAAATGGACTGGAGTAATACATACTTGGGTGTACATAACTATCCAACATCGCCAGCGTTGTAATTTTCTTGCCCATACCGCTTAACTGTATTGCCATTTCATATATGATAACTCCACCAAAAGAATGGCCTAATAAGGCATACGGTCCTGTTGGATTATTCTTGATTAAAATATCAATGTAATGTGCGGCAATTTCTTCTACGGAATATTCAGATTCGTCTTTACCATGCAGGCCTAAACCTTGCAAACCAAAAATTGGTTGGTCTTTATCAAATTTTTCTATGAAGCTGTTGAATTTTCGAACATTAAGTCCGACCCCATGTACCAAATAAATTGGGTTTTTAGTTCCATGACCATGCAGTGCAACCAATCCCTCGTTTTGAGAAATACCTTCATCCTTATGATCTAAAAAATTCGATAGTTTTTCTATTGTTGAATATTCCATCAACATATTCAAAGAAAGCTTACGACCTGTTTCTTGTTCAAGTTTTGTCATTACTTGAATGGCTACCAAAGAGTGACCTCCGATTTCAAAAAAGTCATCATGAATACCGAAATCGTCGTTAAATAGCGCTTTTGACCAAATCTTTGCAACCATTTCTTGCGTTGGGGTTAAGGGTTCTGTCTTAACCTTTAAAGTTGGATTAATTGACTCTACAGAAATGGCCTTTCGATCAATTTTTCCACTTGGTGTTGTTGGAAATGATTCTAGAAAATGAAATTCCTGTGGAATCATAAACTTTGGTAATACCTTATTCAAAGCTTGACGAAGACTTGAAATCAAATCATTCGGAACCAATCGTTTTTGAGAAGGAATTAAATAAGCTTTCAAAATTCCATTTTCGGCTAGTACAACCGCAGACTTAATTTCTTCAAATACTAGAATGGCCTGTTCAATTTCGCCAAGTTCAATTCTCCTGCCCCGAATTTTAACTTGATTGTCAATACGGCCGAGACATTGTATTTCCTCATTATTGGTCAAAAGGCCTAAATCTCCCGTTTTATAAAGTCTTGTTAGCTTGTTGTCTATTTTAATGGAAATGAACTTCTCTGAAGTCAATTCGGGCCTATTCCAATAGCCTGTAGCAACACCTTGACCTGCAATTGCGATTTCACCTTTTGTTCCCTTTTGAACCGGGTTATTCGTTTCATCTAAAAGATAAACTTTTGTATTAGTTATTGGCTTACCTATTGCAATAACATCATCTTCCCTTTCTATTCTTTTTATGATGGAATAAATACATGTTTCGGTCGGTCCGTACATATTCCATAATTCATCACAACGATCCAATAATCTTAGTGCTAACTGCTTGCTCAATGCTTCACCACCACAAAACGCCTTTATGCCCAATGGTTCTTGCCATTTTGCATCCAGTAGCATTTGCCAAGTTGTAGGGGTAGCCTGTAAAATCGAGATATTTTCGTCCTTCAGTTTTTGAAGTAGAATTCGAGAATCCAAAACTGTTTCTTCATCTGCTATAACAATGGTTGCACCTTTGATTAATGGCAATAGAAGCTCTACATTGGCGATATCAAAAGAAATCGTGGTTATAGCCAATAGTCTATCGTTTTGGTCAAGACCTGGCTCTTGCCCTATGCTGATTAATAAATTGACCAAACTTCGATGGGAAACAGGTACGCCTTTTGGCCTTCCAGTGGATCCCGAAGTATATAGTAAATATGCCGGACTATCCAGTTCTATTTTTACATTGGGCAGAGCGGAACTTAAATTTTCGGTTTCCTTAATCGACTTTTCCAAATCAATAAAGGTTCCTGAGAAGCCCGCATGTTGCTTAGAATCATTTCCAATCAAGAATTGAGTACCAGAATCATCCAGCATTAAGGCCAACCGGTCTTTTGGGTATGAAGGGTCCATGGGTAAATAAGCAGCACCGCTTTTTAAAATTGCAAGCAAGGCAATCAACATTTCATTAGATCGAGAAACGCAAAGTCCAACAAAATCCCCTGGCTTTACCCCTTCAGAAACTAAGTAATTGGCCAGTTGATTCGCTTTTCTATTTAAAACCGCATAGGTCAATTCTTCACCATTGAACCCAATTGCTGTTTTGTCTGCGAATTCAAGAACTCGCTGTTCCAAAAGTTCATGAACTGCAAATGATGGAACTTCTGTATTGGTATCATTTAGAAATCGATAGTCATCTAAATTTGGTTTACCATTAAGTGTATGTATTTTGATTTCAGGATTTGCAACCAAAGTTCGAACCAGTTGTTCAAGGCTGCCCATCATTTTGCGAATCGTCTCCGCACGAAATAACTCTGTTAGATACGACCATTCGAAGATTAATTCCTTTTCAGAACCCCAGATATTTAAAAAGAGTTCAAAGGTTTCAAAATCCCTTGGATTACTTTTGAGTTCAAAATCCAATCCAGAGAAATTTACACCATCATCCATTCCCAATTCAATATTAAAAATCACGGGGACCAGAGGTATTCTGGATGGGTCTCTTGAAATACCTAATTTTTTAAGGAGATGACCAAAGCTTAATTGTTGATGCTCATAGGCATCAAAGAGTTCACCTCGCCTCTTTTTCAAATAGGCCGAAAAAGAAAGTTGCCCATCAATTTCAGAACGTAGTGGCAATAAATTGACACAATGGCCTACAAGTTCATTTTTTCCACTGTTAGATTGTCCTGCTGCTGGGAGTCCAACCACCAATTTGTCTTGGCCGGTCATTTGATATAAATACAACTCAAAAACTGCCAATAGTGTGGTAACAAAGCTGCACCCCAATGTTGTACCAAGTTGTTTCAAGGAAGTTGCCAACGATTCCTCCATTACGAAGTCCATTCGTTGACCCTTTGTTGTTCGCTGGGCAGGTCTTGAAAAATCAATCGGCAAATCCAGTTCGGGAATATCGTTTTTATACAAATTCAACCAGTACTTTTCAATTTCCTGGTATTCTGGTCTCGCCATTAGTTTTTGTTGTTCATCGGAGAATGACGCAAAACTTTCAGGTTTTTCCAGGCTCGGTAATCGTTCTTCTTGCCGAGCGGAATACAATTCTCCTAATTCGCGTAACATAACACCAACAGACCAACCGTCACAAACAATATGGTGTGCTGTTATGACCAATTGAAACTTATTGTCAGAAAGTTTTAATAGCCCCATTTTTAAAAGGGGGCCTTTCATTAAATCAAATACATGATTTACATGATGTTTTAGATACTGTTGCGTCTTTTCTATTTGTTCAGAAGCCTGTAATTTTTCAAAATCAAGGAACTCATAATCAAAGTCATTTTCTTTTAAGACACACATAAACCTGCCATCGGCACTAAAAACGGAACGTAAAGATTCATGTCTTTGAATAAGTTCACGTAAAGCCTTTTGCAGGTTTATTTGATTGACCCGGCCTGAAAAAATAAGTGAGATGGATTCATTATATGCCTTATTGCCACCTTCGCCACCTAATTGACAAGCGGTCCAAATCTCTTGTTGTTCTTGGGTAATCGGTATAACACGAACAAGTTGTCTCCCTTTTGGATTCATGTAGCGCACCTCTTTATCCTTACCCGTTTGCCCATTTTGCTTTTCAGTGGATTTCATAGTGCAATTTTTACATACTCACCGTTTTCACCATCCTTCGCGACAAACCAAGCAGGATTTCCATACTCATCCATCCTTAGGGTGGCATTAGGTACTGGTGGTTTGTTTAGTTCTTCTGTCAATACTGGTTCTTCAGTGCACTGAATCAATTCCCCATCGGGATGAAATATACCTGCTGCTACCATTTCATCAACACCTTCGATAATAGTATAGTAGAGCATTTTCACATCTGCTTCGGTATACGCTTCTGTCAAGAAACATGGGAAACCTTCCATGATATGAATGCCTTTTTCCTTTAATAACACAAAAAGTAATTCTGAATATGGAATCTCTTCTTTGAATTTCATCCGCCATAACGAACTAAAATGGCAAACTTCAATCGGAAGTTTCCGTTCTATGAAAGCAATATTTAAATCTTTGGCAAGGCCTTCGGTCATTGTATTGAGACGTTCTTGCAATTGAGGTCCTTCTTCCTTCATATGCAATAAAGAAGCTTTGGCAGCCGCCAAGGCCAATGGATGTCTCACAAATGTTCCTGCAAAATAAGTTACTCCTACTTCTGGGAAAGAATCATCTCCAAATTTCCAATAGCCTCCATCAAGGGCATCCATGAATTTCTTAGAACCTAATATTGCACCAACAGATAAACCACCACCAATCACCTTACCATAGGTGGCCAAATCAGCCTTAACACCGGATATATGTTGATAGCCCGCTGGATGGCATCTAAAACCAGTAATTACCTCATCAAAAATTAAGGCAGTTCCTGATTTTTGGGTCACCTCGCGTACTTTTTTCAAGAATTCCACTGGTTGAAATTCAGGTCTACGACTTTGCACAGGTTCAACCAAAACAGCTGCTAACTCATCAGCCCGTTCTTTTATTATCCGCAGACTTTCCTCAGTACCATAATCAAGGACCAACATGTTCTGGACCGCTTCAGGCATTATTCCTGCAGCTGCCGGAAATGTCTTTAACCGCTTTGAACCTCGTACCAGGCCTTCATCATTTATTCCATGATATGAACCGGTAAAGGCGACAATTAATGAACGTGCAGTTATGGTTCTGGCAATACGCATTGCCCCTAATACTGCCTCAGAACCTGTGTTGCATAAGGCTGCCCTTTCATGGCCTGTAAAATCACATAACAATTGTGAAACCTCCCCGGCCAACGGATGTTGCGGCCCGACTTCAAAACCAAGGTCTATCTGTTTTTTAAGTGCCTCTTTTATAAAATCAGGTTGATGCCCGAATAAACAAGAACCAAAACCATTTAAGGCATCTAAGTATTCGTTATTATCTAAATCCCACATACGGTTGCCCGATGATTTCTTGATTACCAAGGGATAAACCAATTCTTTTGTCAATGGTTTAAAACCAGAAACTACCCGAGGGTCGGACATATGGGCCCTGTTATCTTGCGTATTCTGTTTGCTGGTTTTGGTCTTTTTTGTGTAACGTGTTATCAAATCATCCAAAAAAGCACGTTGACTTGCCCCTACCTCCTTAGTCTGCTTTTCGATTTTAGGTGAAGCTCCAAAAGGTTTTTCATGTTGTTTTCGCTCCTCTTTTGTCAACTCATCAGCTTTGGTTTCAGAGGTTTTTGGTTGTATTATTTGAGCAGCAGGCTGAACCGAAGTATTTTGAGGGGTACCGTAACTGGTAGTTGAAGCGTTGCCCTGCAAAACAGCCAGTTGTTGACCTAATAACTGAAGTTGTTGCCCAATAAGATTAAGGGCAGTGTTTTGGTCCCCAGCAGGCATATTCATCTGTGGAATATTGGTCTGCAATGGATTGTATACTGGTGGAATTATATTGTCTTGCTCTTGAGCCATTACGTCAGCTGGTAAAACAGTATCTAAATGCTTAGCTAAGGCTTTAGGAGTATTCAAATCTTCATTAAGCTGCCTGAAGGTTATTGGTTGTTTGAATTCACGCTTTAAGGTCAAGGCAAATTGGGTCAAAATAAGCGAGTCGAGACCTAATTCAACAAAACTTAGCGCTTTGTCGGAAGCCTCAATTTCTATACCTGAAGCATCAACAATTAAATCAGCTATATTTTCTAGTATCGTTGTTTCCCTCATTTGTTTGGGTTTGCTTTTGGGAGTAGTGGTCAAGTTTCCATTTGACAATGGATTGGCACTATTGGTTTGTATTGGTTTTTGAATGATTTGCGTTTCAACCGGGTCAGTCCAACATGGTTTTTTGTCAAAAGCGTAAGACGGTAGCCTTAATTTCAAACGGGTCTGCCCTTTAAAATAGGAATCCCAATTCGGTTCAATTCCATTTGCCCATAAGCTTCCGAGTGCCATTAATAATACTTGATGGTCTTCAAGTTTTCCGTTGGGCCTGGGTAAACTTTGTAGGGTTGTTGCTGTTCTACCTTTTTTAGACTGTCTGGCAAGGGTAATAAGGGTATTACCAGGTCCCACTTCCAGCAAAACAGACGTTTCCGCTTCTAATAAAGTAGCTGCCGCTGCAGCAAAGTTCACGGTTGCCCTTAGGTGGTCACACCAATAATCTGAACTGGTAGCCTCTTCGGAACTAAGTTTTTTACCTGTTACCGTTGAAATAATTGGTATTGTTGGTTCCTTCAATTCAATATGCTCCACCTCTTTTTTAAAGGCGGCCAGAACAGGATCCATCATCCGTGAATGAAAAGCATGACTGGTAAAAAGTAAGGTGTTCGGTATTTCTTGTGCTTCTAAAACTTGGGCAAAAGCCTTAATATCTTCATCCGCGCCCGAGGCCACACAAAGTCGTTCTGAATTTACGGCGGCAACATCAAGGGTATCTGGCAATAGTTCGTTCAATTTTTCATGCGAAACGCGAACGGATAGCATGCTACCACCTGGCAACTCACTAACCATTCGACCTCTTTCTGAAATTAAGTGCAATGCATCTTTTAATTCGAATACGCCTGATAGATGGGCAGCAACAAACTCTCCAATACTATGACCGCAAAGTTTTGTTGGTTGTACGCCCCAACTCATCCAAAGTTTGGCCAACGCATATTCCGTTACAAATAACGCAGGCTGGGTGTAACGGGTATCCTTAAGTTTGGCTTCGGCTTTTTTATCCGATTTGTCGGCGAAGATAATTGACCGAATATCACAATCAATTTCTTCTACTAAAAGTTTTGCACACTGGTCGATAGCATCTTTGTAAACAGCTTCAGTGTCGTACAATGATTTACCCATTTCGAGATATTGGGCACCTTGTCCTGGAAAAAGAAAAACCATTTCATCAGGAACAGTCTGAATGGAATTCGACTTTACTTTATTGGTTTCATTGTTCTCAAGGGCATTCTTAAAATCGTCTGCATTTGAAACAACAGCAAATTTTCGATGTCTAAAGTTCTCTCGTGTTCGTAACAATGATGCACTAACATCTGATACGGATATGTTGGAATTTCTTTCAAAATAATCGCTCAACCTTTCACCGTACGATTCTAAACTCGCTTTTGATTTGGCAGACCAAGGCAGTAGTTCAAAAGGTCTACCAGTAGTTGGTACTGCATCCTGATTTTCGTACGATTCAATCACAACGTGCACATTGGTTCCACCGACACCTAGCGAACTGATTCCCGCCCTAAGCGGTTCATCTGATTGCCATTCTGTTAAGCTATCGTTTACCTTAAAAGGGCTATTCTCAAAATCAATTAGGGGATTCGGTACTTTGAATCCCAAAGAAGGTGGCAATTGTTTGTGCTTCATGGCCAAAACCGCCTTTATAAGACCAGCTGCTCCGGCGGCGGATGTCAAATGCCCCATATTACTTTTTATGGAACCTATGCGACAATATCCTTTTTCACTCTGTGGTCCGAAAGCCATTTTTAGGCCTTCCATCTCTATGGGGTCACCTACAGGTGTTGCAGTGCCATGGGCCTCAATATAGCTTATGGTTGAAGGAGAAACGTTCGCATCGGTAAGTGCACGCTTTATGGCATCTGCCTGAAATTCTGCACTGGGCGCTAAAAAACTTCCTTTTCGAGCCCCATCGTTATTGACCCCTACACCTTTGACAACGGCATAAATATAATCTCCATCGGCAATCGCACTTTCTAAATTTTTAAGCAGAACAACACATGCACCGTCACTGAACATGGTACCCTTGCCTTCCGCATCAAAGGTTCTACAATGCCCATCAGAGCTCAACATTGAGCCTTCTTGGTACAAATGACCACTATTTATTGGGGCCGTAACACTTGAAGCACCTGCCAAAGCAACATCACATTGCCCATTTCGTATGGCTTGAGTTGCCTCGGAAACGGCCAATAGCGAAGTTGAACAAGCCGAATGTACACTAACCGCTGGACCATTTAAATTTAAATGGTAAGCAGTTCTAGTCGCGATATAGTCTTTTTCATTTACTGTATTTGCCTGCAAGTACCCAACCTTTTCCAAAAGGTCGGTATTGGGCAAAACATTGTTTCGATAATACGTATTTGTCCCGACGCCAGCATAAACGCCAACGGTTCCGTCATAGTGTTTTGGTAAATGACCGGTTTCTTCAAGTACTTCCCAGGCTATTTCAAGAAAAAGACGTTGTTGGGGGTCCATAGCTTTAGCCAAGGTGGGGTTTAAACCAAAAAAGGCAGCATCAAATTCTTTTGCTGAAGGAACTACTCCACGCGCAGCAACATACATGGGGTCTTTACGTAGTTGTTCTGGAATGCTTTTATCCAATTCGGCCTCACTAAAAAATGTAATTGTTTCCTTTCCATTTTTAAGAATATCCCACAACTCATCAATGTTTTCAGCCCCTGGAAAACGACCCGCCATACCGATTATGGCAACATCATGTGACGCTATGCGTTCCTCCTGGGAATTGAAATAAGATTTCGATTCTTCGGTATTTCCTCCTGAGATGAATCGTGATAAATCACGAATAGTTGGGTATTGGAACAGTTTTGTTACGGGCACTTCATGCTGAAGTACATCCCTGATTTTTAACACTGTCTTTTGTGCCATTAATGATGTTCCACCAAGCTCAAAAAAGTTGTCGTCAATTCCAATTTCTGGTAAGGGCAGAACTTGAAGCCAAATTCCCAATACTTGCTTTTCTATTTTATTGGTAGGCTTGATTAATGGTTCTAAATATTCAGGACGCTCGAATTTTGGCTCGGGTAATAGCTTTCTATCTATTTTTCCACTTGGGGTTTTCAGAAATTCATTGACCCTAACGTAGAATGAAGGAACCATATAGGTCGGAAGCGCTTTGCGCACTGCCTCACGAAACTGAGATGTTTCTTCGGTTGGCATGTCATGCTCCAAATAAGCCACCAATTGGGGTTCCGTGGTCAAGGTGTTATTCAACACAACAATTGACTTTTTTACACCTGGAAACTTATCCAAAACAGCCTCAATCTCTCCTAGTTCAATCCGATGGCCCCTAAGTTTAATTTGTTGGTCAATCCTTCCCAAACATTGAATTTCTCCATTGGAAAGTAGCTTACCCAAGTCGCCTGTTTTATAAAGGACGGCTCCCTTTTCAGGTTCGAAAGTATTTTTTACAAACTTTTCTTTGGTGAGTTCAGGACGATTCCAATATCCCCGGGCTGTACCGTGACCAGCAATTACAATTTCCCCAATCTCTCCTTCTGGCATTAAATCACCATTTTCAGGGTTGGTAATGTAAATGAGGGTATTGGCAATTGAATTGCCAACGGTTATAATTTCGTCATCAATGCTTAACTTTTTACCAGAAGACCATATGGTAGTTTCAGTCGGCCCATACATATTCCAGACGGCTCCACATCTTTCACAAAGTGTATCAGCCAGCTTTTTGGTAATGGGTTCACCACCCGTTATTGCGGTTAACGAAAGTTTTTCATTCCAACCGTTGTCCAAAATAAGCTGCCAACGGGTTGGCGTTGCTTGCATAAAACTGATGCCTTGGTTTTTAATGACCTCTAAAAGCTTTTTATTGTCAGCAACCGTGGCATCATCGGCCATGTACACCGTAGCTCCTGCCAACAGTGGGGCAAATAATTCAACACCACACATATCAAAAGAGAAGATGTTAAGGGCCAATGCTTTGTCTTCAGGTTGTATTCCAGGAGCCTCGACCATACTGCGTAGAATATTCACCAAATTCTTATGAGATATGGGGACTCCTTTAGGTTTTCCGGTAGAACCAGACGTATAAATCATATATACCAATGCCCCAACATCAACCTTTACCTCGGGCGGGTTACTTGAAGATTCACCTATTGAATCCAAGATTTCCTCTAAATAAAGTTTAGTGGATTTCGTTTGAAAAACGACACTCCGTTCTTTAGTGGTTATTAAAAATTTTGCCTCTGAATCCTCTAACATAAAAGAAAGGCGCACTTTTGGATTTGCAGCGTCCAAGGGAACAAAAGCAGCACCACATTTCATCAAGGCAAAATAGGTGACCAGCACATTGGTAGACCGTGGAATGGAAACCGCTATTAAATCATTGGGTCCAATTCCCTTGTCTCGAAGACAATTTGCCAGTCTATTTGTTAAGTCATCAAATTCTTGGTAGGTAAGCCTTCCAAAACTATCTTCTAGGGCAATATTCTTAGGAAATGATTTTGCAACTTCAGATACTGCATCGTGTAAAGTTCTATTCGGATAGGACTTGAAATTTGAGTTGACGGTCTGGTATTGATCAACAATTTTCTTGTGAAATGAACTCATCGGGTCGGGGTGGCTAGTTTTATACATTCAATAAAAGAACAGAATGCGTGATTCAGGGATTTCAAAAGCAAATAATACTGCTTTATACCTTATTTCACTTATCCATTTAATCTTTTTAATTTGAATTTGTTCATTACTTGTGTTCTTTAGTTAAAATTAACACAAAGCAAAAGTTCACAAACAGAAAATCTACCAAGTCACCGAAGAAATCGTTGAATTTAACCCGCTGATTTTGTGCTATTGGACATAAAAAACCTAGCTTACCAAAAAAACCAACTATCATTATTTTCTTGGATGAAAGATTTAATCAAATTTTCCATAGGTTCATTTTTGGTTTGGCTTAGACCTCAAAAAGCTGAAAACTTGATTGAACAAGGCCTAACTATAATGGGTGATGATGATTTTTCTAGATCTGAAAGACTTATGCGTTTCGTCATTTTAAAGAAGGCTGAAAAAAAGGAAAATCATGATGAAATGGCAGAAATACAACGTCGCTATTGGGTAAATAAAGGGGCTGCATATTTTGAGGCTTTTTCGGATCAGTTCAAAAATGTTTTCCTACCACATTACTCTGTTTTATTTGATGAACTCGCTGAAAAGCTAGAGGCCGAAACCGAAAATTTTGATACACTGGTCGAAATTGGAACAGGCAATGGTAAAGTACTCGAGTATTGCGCAACAAAATTTGGAAAGGTGCAGCGATTTGTTGGTCTCGATTTGAGTGAGGAACAAATTGAAATTAACAAGACCAAATATGCTCACAATAAAAAGCTTGAATTTTATGCTGAAGACGGTATTGAATGGATAACTCAAAATTGTGGGACTAATACTATTTTCATTACTGTCGGTGGGGTACTAGAATATTTTCCGCAAGAAGTTTTAGCAAAATTTTTAAGTCACCTGAACGGTTTGGGACCAACCTATCTGGCAACTATTGAAACCAACGGATTGGACCATAACTTTGATGAAAATCCGGATTCACAACCCTATGGCGAAGAACGTTCGTTTTCGCACAACCATAAAAAAATGTATCCCGAGGCAGGATTTAAACTATGGCATCATTCCAAATACTACCCCAAGAGTAGACACCACTATTTTACATTATTGGGGGCAAAGAATTTTTGATGTTCTGCCGTTATCCTTCAGTACTCTTAGTTGAAGTTCTCACAAACAAAATACTCAAGCTAGCTTAAAAACTGTAGTTGGATTGATAGCAACGCTAACATCCATTAACACTCCGTGTTGAGAATCAACAAAAGAAAACTTCACCTCACGCAAAACAAAAAAGCAAGCTTTGGGTTTTGCTTGCTTTTGTTTTCAACTTTTTGTTGATTCATTCGTGATCGCGATAGGATTCGAACCTATGACCGTCTGCTTAGAAGGCAGATGCTCTATCCAGCTGAGCTACGCGACCCTTTTGCGGGCGCAAAGATATAAAATTGTAGTTCTAGAAAAAATAAAGTTTGCCCTTCTCTATCCTATTTTTTAATAAAGTCATTAACCCTAAGATTCAAATTTTTCCAATGTGCATCGTCATGAAAACCGAACTGATTGGGATTGTATTCTCCCACCAAAGATACATTTGCCAATTCAGGCACTTCCATATCCAATAAAAAGAAACTTGAATTTACCAATAATCGCCTCACTTCCTCATCCAATAAGTCACTAGCCGCACCTATTGTCGAGGTGAAAGATTGCCCTTGTATTCCACCTCGTAATTGATATTGGTTCAACCAAGCGATTGGAGGCATATTGGTATTTGGATTATATGGCTTATCCTTTGGGCCTGATAGTGTTGCCACAAGATTATCAGTTTGCCGCATACCATAGAATAAATCACTCTCATCATAATTCCCCTCTCTATCTATGGATTTACCATACACTAAAACTTTAGCGTTCTTTGAAATAGGTGTGCGAATACCATACACGTCAGTCGCCCCCCAAATATCGCCAGTATCAATTCCATTTAAAATGGGGTGGGTAGCTTCCTCAGCAGAAAAAACACCTCTTGTACTTTGGTGTTTATGGTCACCATGATGGGTGTACCAGGATTCGCCCAAAACTCGTTTTCCAAAACCAAGATACCATTCTTCATTTTCCCCATCATAATTCCAACTGTAATATATAAAGGGATGGTTTTTATCTTCAATATTAAAAGCATGCGTAGCTGTGCGAATGCCTATCAGAGGTTTGCCAGATTTTAAATAATTCTCGATTTCCTCCATTTGCATCGGAGGTAATTCTCGAAATCGCGTAAACCAAATGACCAAATCTGCTTTGTTCAACAAGTGTAACCCAGGAATAAAATGGCGATAATTCGGATTAATTACGCCAAGATTTTCGGGGTCTTGCGCAAACAAAACCTTACAATCAAAACCGTGATGTTGGCTTAATATTTTCGCCAATTGTGGCATTGCTTCTTCAGACCGATACTCTTCATCACCGGAGACCAAAACAATCGATTTCCCATTCGAATTATTTGCAGCTTCATACGAAACCCAAACTGATTTTTCTTCATTATTGGCTTCAGTATTGGCAACACTTTTTTCTTTCTGTTTACATGCCAAAATAAAAGTCAATATCACTAATAAACCTAATATTTGCCTCATAGCTATCAATTTACCAAGGCCTTGCCTTCAATAATTTTATGTGGATGGGCTTTCAACAATTCCTGAGCGGTATAAAATCCTTCCTTGTCCTTAATTTCTTCTCGAATTGCTTTTACTTTTTCGGGACTAATCGCAGAAGCACGATTGCTGAATGAATTGCGCACATAAGTAAGTACTGCAGCAATTTCTTCATCATCGAGAATTCCTCCAAACGGTGTCATAGGAACCTGACCATCATACTCAAGGTTTTGAACCACCATGGGCCCTATTATTCCTTTTAGTGTGAGTTTGATAAGCCTTTCTTCATTTTCTACGACCCATTTTGACTGACGCAATGGTGGGTGCCCTGTTGCGGCTAAGCCTTGCCCGTTTTTCTGATGGCAAGTGATGCAATACCCCTCACGCTCGTATATTTCTTTCCCTTTTAAATAAACTTCTCGCCCCTTGCCTTTTAGATGGGTGTATACCTCTTCTGTTTTAGGCTTTAAATTTTCACCTTTTAAATGAGCAATTGCCCGTTCATAAGGAACTTGCAGCCATTCATCCATCGGTTGCTGCCCTATCTTTTGTAGAATCTTTAATCCAGGTTCTTCTTTCAACCAAGAAGCTGCCACCAAAACCTCCATGCGAACCCTTGGGTTCTCATCTTCGGTCATTTGCAGCAATAATTCAAATTGATTTTTCACTTGATGTCCAACCTTGCCTAGTACTTGAACCGCTGCTGCCCGCACCTTATGATCTTTCGATTTCAATAAAAGATTGAGTAAATTGGCATCAATTCTATTTGCTCCCCAGCTCACCCATAGGGCTTCAAGTAAATGATGTTCATATTCAGCTGAGGCTTTGTCAAGTTCTGCCGTCCAGTCTTTTAGAGCTGCGACAACTTCGTCCGTATTTCTTCTTCTAAGCTCCCTTCTAGTTCGGTAGCGCGTACGGTATTCCGGTAATTTTAAATTTTCGAACAGTGTTGCAATTGAAGCCCCAGCAATTTCCGCAGGCTTTACCAAGGGTCGTTCTGGATAGGTAATGCGATAAATACGGCCATGAACATGATCACGTAAAGGATCACGGGCATTGTGTTGCATATGCCCAATCAAGACATTGTGCCAATCTACCATATACAACGACCCATCTGGGGCAAATTCCATATCGACAGGTCTAAAGTTTTTATCAGAACCCGACACCAAATCATGACGCATTTCCAGCTTATACCCACTGCCTTCATCAATGACCTTATGCTGACGCATGCCTAAAAAACCAATGGAATTATTCAATAATAAATCGCCTTGCACCTCATCAGGAAAATGCCGGCTGGATACGAATTCAAGCCCAGAGGTTGGGCGTACCTTATCTTCTTGACTTAAAATGCTGGGACCCAAATCATTTGCTTGGCCATATCGATTTTTTATACTCCCAGGAAGCATCCAACGTACCTCAGGTCCAGAAGTCTCTAAAAAGAAAGGTTGGCCCCATTGATCAAATGCAATTCCCCAGGGGTTTGGAATAGGTACTTGAGCGATTCGTTGCAATTTTTTTTGTTGTGGGCTATATCGGTAAAAACCACCATTTGTCGCTCGCACAGGGCCATAAGGCGTTTCAACATTAGTATGCAAAAACACCCCTTCTCCCATGTAAATTGCACCCGATGGGTCGGCACAAAAAGCACTGATAACATGATGGGTGTCATGGTCGTCAAAACCACTCAAAACGATTTCAATTTCGTCAACTTTATCATCATAATTGGTATCCTTGAGTAGCTTTAAATTGGTACCCTGGGATATATAAACTCCCTCCGGAGCCAACTCGAATCCAGCTGGTATATGGAGTCCTTCAGCGAAAATCGTCTGTTTATCAGCTTTAAAATCCCCATCAGTGTCTTCTAGAATCAATAGTTTATCGTTTGGTTTTGGGTCTCCTGGTTTATGATGCGGATAAGTCGGCATGACCGCTACCCATAGTCGACCCTTATTATCAAATGATAACTGAGAAGGATTTGCTAAATCAGGAAACTCATTTTCTGAAGCAAACAACTCGATTTTATAACCATTAGCCATTTTTAAAGTCGAAACAGCTTCATCTCCGTAAAGGTATTTTGCCTCACCCCTACCATAATCCCCAGTGATGAAATTAGTTTCTACTTGAGGGAGTTCATGAGTTCTGGCATCCGCCTTGACCAAATCAAAGGATTCTCCTTGAAGGGTTTTCCATATCAAGGTATCGCGAATTGCCGTCATTTGGCGCTTTTTCTTGATCTCATCAGGATAGTTTTCTGGTCCGAACGGATTGTACCGACGCCCAAAAACGTGTACCCCATTTGGACTTTTAAAATCATCATGCCAATACCAATTTTTTTCTAGAACTGCTTTTTTAACTAATTGCCTTTTTGAACTGGTGGCTTTCGATTCTCCACCAAAAACTTTATCCACAAGAAAATTTGAAAATTTTTCATAGCCCTTATCGTTCAATTGAAATCCATCTATAGTCAATTGCTCACCAGTTTCAAACCACTTCTTAGTTTCAGTAAACACATCTATAAAAGCTACTTGACGTTTTTCAGCAACATCTTTTATGGCTCGGGTAAATAATGCCAGGTTTTGGTTTTCATTTTGACCGTTTGGCAAATCAAATTGATGGGACAGGTCTTGAAAAGCAATAGGAGAAATCAAAATCAGCTCAGGAGGAGAAACCCCATTATAGTTTTGTTTTAGGGTATGTTCTACAAAATCTGAAAGTTCATCTTTAAAACTTTGCAAGCCGTCTTCCCCTTTAAAAGACTCGTTATACCCGAAAAAGGCTACTATTTTGTCTGTCTTTAAGCGCTGTAGCCATTGGTCAGGGGTTTCAAAATGACCTTGACTATTTGAATAATTAGCAAGCTCATTGTAGTATCGCTCAGCACCAGGAAATGCCCAAGGTGAAAATCGACCAGAGTGGGGTCGAAATCCTGGCGTATTGCCACCATCACAGAGATTGCGAATGAACAGATTCTTTGATGGGTTCCTTAGTTGCAACTCGGTCTCAAAATGACCAAAATTTAGCATTCGCGAACATAAGTTGTTCCCAATGAGGGCGATATGGGTATTTTCTTCTAAAGGAAGGTTTAAAGACGTCTCACTCTTTTCAGCACACGAAACCGTAACCAAAACAAAAAGGATAAAAAAACTGTTCTTTAGAAACTTGGAAGACCACATACCCTAAATGTAGCGAAAACCAAAATCACTAAGCAGGTTTTTCGACGGATAACACCTGGAGACAAAAAAGCCGCTCCTAGGAGCGGCTTTTGGTTATCAGTTTGGTGTGGTCATTAGCGTTTTATCACCATCTGTTTGTTGTACTCCAGACCCGAAGGACTCTCCGCCCTAACGATATAGGTGCCCGCAGGTATCGGGTACACGTCCATCTCAAAGGTGTCGCCCCTTCTTATCTTCTTCGCATCAAAGCTCTGTATCAGCCTACCCGTTAAATCGAACACCTGTATCAGCTCTATCTGCTCGGGTTGCTCGAAGGAGACCACTGATGTGATGTTCGCTGGGTTCGGTGATAACGACATCGCATTGATGTTCGCCATCAATGAGGGCCCTGAACCACCTAGCGATACGATCTCTATGCCCGATAGCGTCGGTTGGTTTGCACCATCAGAACCTAGGCTCTCCAGGTAAAGGTCGAACTGTCCGTCCAATACCGTTATCGTAAAGGTCTTGCTCACCGCTACCCCGGCACCACTGTCGGCTACAATGTCAAAGTCGTCCAATACCGTGCTGCCCTCCAACTGTACGTCGAACACTCGGGCTCCTACCCCTGGTCGGGTTCCTAGGCCCCAGAATATCTCAGTAAAGTAAAGCGTCACTTCGTACTGCCCGTTCACCAATGGCAGTTCGTATCCGAACTCCTTTGTTGGTGAGGAACGTTCCGTCCGGTGCAGTTCAGGGACCGCAAGACCGCTATTGCTGGCCGTGCTACCGCCCGTAAAGAAGGCGTCCGCTATAAAGGTATCACCGCCCAATACGGTCTCGGGGCCTCCCGCGTTGATGCGAAGGGCGAAGTCCGTTGGGCCATCAGCTTGTACCGTCACCGTTCGGACCACTTGGTCGGCAGCTAGTCCTTGGCTATCGACGGCGTCATAGGTCACCACATAAGTGCCCGGTGTGCCTGTATCCACAGTGTCGCCCCCGATGCTCACCGCTACTGGGCCATCCTCTGGGTCGTTCGCCGTTGCGCCTTCTTCGGTATAGGCGTCCCCTTCGGTCAGGGTGATGTTCGCCAGGCCGTTAAGGCTTATCACAGGCTTGTTGTTTATCGTGCCGCCTATGCTCTGTACCGCTATGCCAGATAGTGTGGGCTGGTCCACCCCATCTGCCCCAAGGGCGTCAAGGTCGATGTCCAACTGCCCATCGGAGACCATGACCCTGAAGGTCTTCGATACCGCTGTGCCCGCACCGACATCGGCAATGATGTCATAATCGTCAAGTACCGTGCCGCCCTCCAACATCACGTCGAACACACGGCTGCCAGGACCGCCACCGAAGGCGCCCCAGAATATCTCGGTGAAGTACAGCGTTACGTCGTACTCCGCATTGGGTACCGCAATGTCATAGCCAAACTCCTTCGTGCCAGAGGTACGCTCCGTCTTGTGCAGCTCCGCTACCGCCAAGAGGTTGTTCACTGCCGTATTGCCACCATTGAAATAGGTGTCCGCCACAAAGGTCTTGCCCCCTAGTATCGTCTCTCCGCCACCTGAGTTGATGAATACCGAGAAGTTCGGTTCGTCAAGCGTCTCAACACTCACCGTCCTTGTTACCTGGTCGGCGGCAAGGCCCTCACTGTCCATTACGTTATAGGTCACCACATAGGTGCCAGGGGTGCCTGTATCCACAGTATCGCCACCTATCGTTATCGAACCTACCGGTAGGTCGCCCTCCTCGGGGTCAGTGGCTGTGGCACCTTCCTCAATATAGGTGTCCCCTACGTTAAGGGTGATGTTTGCTGCTCCGTTGAGGGTTATCACGGGTTTGGTGTTCACCGCTCCACCGCCAACGCTCACTACGCAGATGCCCGATAGCGTCGGTTGGTCAAGACCGTCAAGGCCAAGGGCGTCCAAATCGATGTTCAGTTCCCCGTCCGATACCGTTACACGGAAGGTGCGCTTTACCGGTACTCCGGCACCCACCTCCGCAATGATGTCATAATCGTCGAGCACCGTGCCGCCCTCAAGCATCACATCGAACACACGACTGCCAACGCCGCCGCCAAAAGAGCCCCAGAACAGTTCGGTGAAGTACAGTGATACATCGTACTCCCCATCAGGTACCGGGATCCCATAGCCAAAGGCCTTGCTGCCTGAGGTTCGCTCGCTCTGGTGGAGCTCCGCTACCGGAACAAGGGCATTGGAATAGGCATCTCCACCATTGAAATAAGTGTCCGCCTGGAAGGTCTTGCCCTCGAATACCGTCTCGCCACCACCAGAATTGATGTAAAGGGCAATTGAAGGGGTTGTATCACTTAAATTAAAACCTACCAATAAAGGATCATGATCTGAATTTCTATATATGTCGTTTGCATACAGCGCAGGATTATTGAAAGAGGTGTCATAATCCAAGGCATCCGGCTCATCTGCATTAATGTGCCAATGTGCTCCTCCTGTTAGCTGCGCTTCCAAACTGGCATTGGCCAAAATATAATCCAAAGTGCCCCATTGTTGATTAAATGAAAAGCTATAAGACTGCCCATTTGGAGAAACCAGACTATTGTAGCCTAAATTATTTAATGCTTTGATTGGGTCCTCCATGGCATAAGCATTTAAATCTCCTAAAATCATAAAATCTGGATCACCGCTTGCTGTTGGATCTGTCTGTACCCAAGCAACCAGTGCTTCAGCTGCTTTGGTCCTAGTATCATTAAAGTTGCCTTGGCCGTCATTTTGATCAATATCCAAACCAGAAGGATTACCTGAAGCACCTTTTGATTTAAAGTGATTTACCACTGCTGTAAAACTTCCACCAGTCGAAATTTCAGTAAAGGTCTGGGCCAATGCAGCACGATTCAAGTTGGCACCAGAACCTCTTGGATTTACAAATGCTTGAGAATCCAAAATTGCGAAGTTTCCTGCTGGAGAAACCTCTGTAGTGTTATAAATGAAGGCTACTTTAATAACATCGGTCCCAACAACGCCCGCGTCTATAAAATCATAAGTAGTACTACCAATAGAAGCATTGATTCCATTGACTAAAGCTTCCAGTACTGGGTCAATTCCGTCGTTTGCGGGATTGGCAGCCGTGTTATTTTCCAATTCAACCAATCCTATTATATCAGCATCAAGGGTAATCAATGTTGTCACCAATTTATCCAACTGTCGCTGATATTCATCAGTATTATCAGCTCCTCTAGGTTGGTCACCACCAGGACCAGTAGTATTAGAACCATTATCCAATGTTGTAAAGAAATTAAGAACGTTCAAACTGGCTACCTTTAAAGAGCCTCCAACAGAAGGAGGGACTGCTGGTCTAGAATTCACGGCAGCGTAATTAATTGGCTCTGTTGGTTGAATTCTGTAAGATCCAAAAGCAAAATCTAAAGCTCCGGTGATAGAAGAAACCGTATCTCCACCTCTAAGGGTATTGGTTGGGCTTAAATCATTACCACCCCTTGCATTGATTAAGGGAAAAGGATTTGTGCCTGTTTGACCATCATCAACAAGGATGTTACTTCTGGCAACATTGTCCAAATAATTAGCAAATCCTGTAACATCGGGTAAATTCAACTGTGTAAATTGATAAAACCTTCCTGCCAAATTACCTCCAGCACTCAAACTCACTTCACCAAAACGATCGTAATTAAAATGTTCATTAACAGTAAGGTCCGAACCATTACCTGAAAAGGTGACCAACATCCCCTCATAGGCTTCCAAATCTGCAACACTGGTCAAAGGCAGTTGTACAGCAGTAGCGGTTGGGATTGTATTACCAGAACTAATGACTGTTAAAGCTGTAATTGGCAGTTGACTTTTATCATTGAATTCAGTTGGGGTACCTGTTATTTGAACCTTATCACCAATTGCGATGGAAGCGAAGTTTCCGCAATTGTCCGATCCACAATACACAAAAATTCCTTCTGATGTGGTGGGGTCAGCATCAGCATCGGTATCCTCTTCTTGAATAAAGAAGCCATCTAGTTTGTTATTCGAACTAAAATCAGCAATCACAATGGCCTCTACTGTAACCTCTGTGGTTATGGCAACAGAACTTCCCGAACCCTGTATATCGTGAATTAAAGTAAAACTTCCAACTGCGCTATCATCATCTTGAATCGTGCCCTCTGCAGTGGCCGAATCTAAAGATTCTCCACCGGTTGGGTTTGACAAGGTAACTGTAAAATTCTCATCTGTTTCAATATCGGAATCTCCTGTAATATTCAGGGTCAACACCTGACTGGTTTCATCAGCTGCGAAAGAGATTGTTCCCGAAGGTAAGCTTCCACCAAAATCAGCGGCGTCTGTAGCACCGGAAACTGCATAATCAACTGAAGTTGTACCGCTCGTATCACCAGTACGAGTAATGATAAACGTAAAAGGGGTCATACCCGAATCACCTTCTAGGTTTATGGCATTGGTGGCCACTATTCCTATAACATTTGGCACTGCTCCCCCAACCTCCGGATTTATAGTACCGAACGTATCCAATCCAATTGTGGGGTCATTGTTAAATATGGCAGGGGTAACATCAGTACCGGTAATATCAAAAACAGCGCCACCATCAGGATCGTTGAGTGCATACCAATCACCCACACTACCATCCCTAAAGACTAATCTTGGTTCATCACCGGTGAACGTAAAATCCGCGCCCCCCAAAGTTGTTCCTATCAGATTCGCTTCGTCTGCCGAACTATCTGGAATACCAATTGCATCGTAAACCTCTCCTATTAGCGATTCGCTAAAAACATTTCCTTGCGAACCCGTGAATGAGGCGGTCAAAATTACCGTAAAGGATGGGTTTTCTAAATCCGGAATAGTAACAACCAATAAGCCGTTAGAATCAAATGTTCCCGAAACCTCTGTCGCCCTATCCACAGTTTGACCGGAAGTAATATCTCCCTCAACACTCAAAATCCAACCTGAGAAACTTTGACCCGGAGCCCCACTCAGTTCAAAAGAAGCCGTTGCTGGGTCACTGCCGTTGGGATTGGGCTCGAATTCACTTATCAATATTGGTTGCGTTGCCCCTGTGTCTGGGTTTATGGCCCCAAAGGTATCCGAACCCACAGTCGGGTCTGTGTTGAATATTGAAGGGGTTACATCAGTAGCGGAGATGTCAAAGACTTGACCATTATCGGGGTCGTTAATCGCATACCAATCACCCACACTACCATCCCTAAAGACTAATCTTGGTTCATCACCGGTGAACGTAAAATCCGCGCCCCCCAAAGTTGTTCCTATCAGATTCGCTTCGTCTGCCGAACTATCTGGAATACCAATTGCATCGTAAACCTCTCCTATTAGCGATTCGCTAAAAACATTTCCTTGCGAACCCGTGAATGAGGCGGTCAAAATTACCGTAAAGGATGGGTTTTCTAAATCCGGAATAGTAACAACCAATAAGCCGTTAGAATCAAATGTTCCCGAAACCTCTGTCGCCCTATCCACAGTTTGACCGGAAGTAATATCTCCCTCAACACTCAAAATCCAACCTGAGAAACTTTGACCCGGAGCCCCACTTAATTCAAAAGAAGCCGTTGCTGGGTCACTGCCGTTGGGATTGGGCTCGAATTCACTTATTAGAATTGGTGTTTGAGCGTATATAACTACAGATGTAAATAACAAAGAAATTAGAAGGGTAATTTTTTTCATAATAGGGATTGGTTAATTATTAGTGGGATATAGAATGTTATTTATGGTAAAAAATTGATTTTAGCTCAAAAAGCTCATTTGAAATAAGGTTTTGAAAAACCAAAAGACGATTATCCAACATATAAAAGTTGATTGGTTATTGACCAAAACCTAAGGCAATTAAAAAAATGGTTGATGTGGGGCATCAAGAATACACCTCTAAAATAAGATGTTTTCAAATTCGAACAATCGCCAAGACTAAACTTGAACTTAGTTTAACATTGAGATAATCTTCCAAGAGTCGGGGAATTATTAATTAAATAAAAAATTAAAAATGGAAATTTTACCAAGTAATGTATAAATGGTATCAAAATATAGATAATCGGTATAGAATTGATTGAATTCAGATGAGTCCATTCTAATCTTTACGTCGGAAAAGTAAAATTCTTGGATATCAGAAAGATTTTAAAACAAAAAAACCGCCCTTTTTCAAGGACGGTTTTTTTAAGTCGGGGTGGCAGGATTCGAACCTGCGACCTCCTGCTCCCAAAGCAGGCGCGATAACCGGGCTACGCTACACCCCGGACTGAGCTTGACAATATGTTCACAGAACATCTGAAGCGAAAGGGCCAGTCAGTGTACTGGAACTCTTTTGCAATTTACAGCTCAAGTCTTTCAAAATTTTTATGCCTTGCGGAGAGACTGGGACTCGAACCCAGGCGACAGTTACCCGCCGACAGATTAGCAATCTGCTCCGTTACCACTCCGGCACCTCTCCAATATTTTTTAATGAACATCGCTTAAAAAGCGGATGCAAAAATACCTTTTCAATACTAAGTAAACAACATTTTTTTGAAATATTTGAACATTCATTTTAGAACCATAAAAAAAGGGGCACAACCTTGTTTCGGTGTGCCCCTTTTTTAGCTAATATTCAATAATTACTCCTGTAAACTAGTTGTGTAGCTGGCTCTCTTACCCTCTTCGGTAACGGCCTTAACATCAATCATTAAACTTGAATCTTCATGTAAAACTTCGAACTCAAATGTTGCCTCACCATTTTCGTTGGTAACCAACGAAGGATTCCAAAACAACGTTTTGTTGTTTTCTTTCAACTTTCTCTTTCTGGAAATCACTTCTAAATAATCATCAAACGCAATGGGAATTTCATACCCCTCAAACGTAGTTTGTGCATCTTTTCTCGCAATGTATTCTGATGAATAAGCGCCAGATTTGGTATAGATCAAGATAACACCTCCGCCCGCTCTGGAACCAAAAACACCTGCATCAGCACCTCTCAACAATTCAATGCGTTCAACATCTATAAAACTGACCAAACTCATTATTTCTGCCAAAGGGGTTGTTGCATTATCAATACTAGCCTGATCAGGCTGGACTAAAGGAATACCATCAAGCACCCAAAGAACTGGCCCCAATCCATAAGACTGTGGTAAGGAAACAGAAACACGTTCAATATCTCCCAAGTTGGTTACATAAACACCTGGTATACCTAAAAAAAGCTGTGGAATAGTTTTTGGTCTTTCCTCACTTTGGTACGCCACCCTTGAAGGGGTAATATTGTAAACTGATTTCGTGACTTTGCTAAGACGTTTTTTTCCAACCAAGGTTACTTCTTCCAAAGGAATTAGATTAGCTGGTTTATCAGCAAAATCAAAGTCTACCAAACGTTTTTTAGGTATAAACTGCTTGCTTTTTTGAATTTTTGGGGTGCTTGTGGTTAACTCTTTACCTAAATTTAGCTCAGGCACTTCATACTCATATGGTATTACCTTAACCAACTTTTCCATAGTGTTTTTTCCTTCCCTTCTGAAAGTAAGGGTTACTTCACCATCTAACTGTAGACCGGTCAATGAAAATAAGCCATCGTCATTAGTAGCTACTTCTTTGACTTCAACCTCATTTTCGTTGTTCACGAAAACTTGTATATCCTTATTTTTTAATAAGGTGTTATTGAAATCATAGGCCTGCCCATAGAATTCCAATCCATTCTGAAAAGAATACTTAATATTATCTGGAGTTTCAATATTCTTTTTAGGAAGTTCCCCATGTAAATCACGACCGGCAAGTACTTTCAAATCTGTTAGAAAGTTTGAATTCCTTTTCATATCACTAACTGAAGAATTTATCGATTCTTCTTCGCGCACACTAAGTGATAATTCTGTTGTCACAGGATTGCCCTCGGCATCACTAACTTTTACCCTGTAACGAAGCCTTTTGTTGTTGGAATCTTCTACAATCGCTTCTTTGTCCACTGTTATATTTAGGTCGCCTGATTGGATATAAACAGGACGTTTAGTCCAAATCTGATTGTATTCATCAGAAACCTCTAAATTCATTATTCCTTGGGGTAAACCCTTTTTCGGAATTTCCAACTCAAAAGACCTTTTACCATTTTCAAATGTTATGGGGGTTTCAAAATATGTAAGTCCATTTTTAGTTCCCTTCACTTTGTAACTATTGGCCATCATGGCATCTGTAGCTTGCACTCGGACTTTTAAAGAATTTGTTTCAATGGCATTTGCCTGTAATAAGATACCTTCGTCCTGAGCTTCAATCGGCGAGAGTTGTTCTCCTGAACCAGGTTTGAAGTAATATGACTTGCCAGTTTGGGGAGTAAAATTAAAAGTAGCCAAACCATCTTCGTAATTCGTTATACTACTGATTACTTTACCATTTTCATCAACAATTTGTCCCACAATTGTGTTACCCGATAGATTTGATAAAATGACCTTATTTTCCAATCCTACTACGATGACACCTCCTTCAGGTGCTATGGTCATATCACCATCAGCAAAGGTGAATTCATTACTTTCATTTGTGATTTTTAGCGCTTTAGAAGGAAGATTTTCTTCACCGTAATTCAGCATCCATCTGGTATAAGCGCGTAAATAATAAGTTCCATCCTCTAATTTTTTTGGAATTTCAATTGCACCATTAGCAGAACCACTTTGTATTTTATGATACTGGTTTGAAACTAAATTTCCATTTTGGTCCAATAATTCTACACGTAAGACATCACTAGCGCTAACACGCAATTCATTAGGGCCTGTTAAGACATAGGCCTTGAAAAACAAATTTTGCTGGGGTTTGTAGATTTCCGCATCAGTATGCAAAAGCACCTGTTCACGCCACAATGACAACGAATCACGTTCAGTGGTCTGAAAAAAATCTTCTGAAATTAATCTGCTATTTAAAGAATGGGTTGAATTTGGTCCACTTTGCTGTGCGTTTACTGTTAGAACAAGTAATAGGGCAAAAGCAAAAGTGTAAAGGAATTTGGATGATTTCATAGCGATACAATTTAAATTAAAAGTAATAGTTTTACTATCGATAGTAATGCTATTATATTAATACAAAAATAGTTGACAGCAATTAATCCTAAATATTGTTTTTCAATATTTTAACAACCTATTTTGGATATTCCACCCGCAGGTGATAGATGTTTATCAACTTTTGCTTCAAAACCTTTTTAACTGCCTCAATTTCCTTTAAGGTAATATCGGCATTCAAAAACTGTTCTGCATCCATTTGAGATTTCACGATACGTTCGACAAAATCATCGATAATTTGACTGTTGGGCGACTTAAGGCTTTTAGATGCAGCTTCTACCGCATCGGCCATCATTAGAATTGCGGTTTCTTTGGAGAACGGCGGTGGCCCAGGGTATGCAAAATCTTCTTTGTTGACCTCGCCGCCAAGTTCTTCTTGCTTTTTGTAAAAATAATAGACTACCGAAGTGCCATGATGTGTACGTAAAAAGTCGATTACTCGGTCAGGAATGTTATTTTTCCGAGCAATCTCAATTCCCTTAATCACATGGTCAATTATGATTTTGGCACTTTCCTTTGGTGGTATGTCATCGTGTGGGTTTATGTTGGTAATTTGATTTTCGGTAAAATAAGTAGGGTTTTCCATCTTTCCTATATCATGGTACAACGCGCCAACCCTGACCAACATGGCATTTGCACCAATTTGGTTTGCAGCGGCTTCAGCTAGGTTTGCGACTTGTAATGAATGATGAAAAGTGCCCGGTGCTTTATCTGACAACTCTTTGAGTAATTTAGAGTTGGTGTCCGATAATTCCAATAATGAAACATCGCTGACCAATCCAAATATCTTTTCGTAGAGGTAAATCAAGGGTTGTGCAAATAATGTTATCATTCCATTGAGCAAGAATATCCCAAAAGTTATCCATTCAATATTGTTCAGATTCCCCTCGTGAATGATATGAAATGCGAAATATCCAACGATGTAAATAAGTGTGATTTGACCAACTGAGATAAAAAGGTTTGCCCTTTTATACAGTTCTGAAACGGTCAAAATGGTAATGATACCTGCAATAATTTGTAAAAAGATGTATTCAAAACTATTGGGTACTACAAAACCTAATAACAAGATGGTGAGTACGTGAACGAACAAACCCAGGCGGGCATCAAAAAAATTCTTGAGAATCAATGGCAGAATACACAGCGGTACTACATACAAATAGTTTTCATTGGTTTTCACAACCAACGTGGTAACGAATACCATCAATAAGACATTGGTGAAAATGAAGGTCACCTTATTGTTATCCGCAAAAATTTCTGGCCGGTAATTTTTAAGAAACAAGAACAGCATCATTAATACCAATGCTACCAATACCGTGTACCCGAACAATATGAAATACGAGTTATTGCCGCTCCACAATTCAGATTCATATTCTGATTTTAAGGAGTTCAACTTTTTCAGTTTATCTCCTTCAACAACTTCACCTGTTGTAATTACTAATTCACCTTCCCTTACTTCACCTCTGGTCAACGAAATTTTAGACAGTTCATCTGCCAAGGCGTTTTCCGTTAATTCCTTGTCATAAGAGACATTTGGTTTTATTACGGAACGTAACAAATCACTAAGGGCTTGTTGGTGTTCATTTGTAGGAACAGCCGCTGTTTCAATTGCAATCTTATTTTCTGCTTCTGCAACCGTTGGTACTTGGGAATTTGTGAGTTCAAGAGCCTTATTTTGCTTTACTAGCTTTAAGCCAGTTTCCGAAATTTGGGATGGGACTATACCATATTCGTATAATCCTTGAAGAATTAGCAATCCCTTTTCTGAAAGATTCTGTTTTTCCCTATCATTAAGAAATTGAAATTTTTCTGACTCGTAAAATGCTTCTTCAAAGCTAGCTATCACTTCTTGTGCTATATCACCATCTGCGGTATAATACGGTACTTTCTTAGCTTCTAATTCAGCACGTTCCTTTTCGACTTCCTCTGGGGTTTTCTTTATCGAGAAATCCAAAGGTGAATTCAAGCTTTCGTATTGCCAGGGTTTACCCTTTTGAAATTCGTATTTGAATTTACCACCCTTCGGAAAAAAATATACAATAAGTGCAATAGAGAGTATGTAAAGAACGTACTTATAAATTACCGATTGATTCTTGTAAAAATTATCAATTGAATTTGACATCGTGATAGGTGAAGTTTCAAAAATAGAAAATATTAGTGGGTTCTGGGGTTAAGTTGAATCTGACCGTTACCGTGAAATATTAGTATTTTCGCACAACAAAATTGTAATGATATGAACGAGGTTGTAATTGTTTCAGCCCAACGTACACCAATCGGTAGTTTTATGGGGGCCCTTTCTTCAATTACGGCACCCAAACTGGGTGCAATCGCAATTAAAGCTGCGTTGGAAAAAGCAGGTATAAAACCTGAAATGGTCAATGAAGTTTTGATGGGTAATGTTGTTCAAGCAGGAACCGGTCAAGCGCCGGCCAGACAAGCTGCTATTTACGCTGGTATTCCCGATAGTGTTCCTTGTACTACTGTAAATAAGGTTTGCGCCTCTGGTATGAAAGCTGTCATGCAAGCAGCACAATCAATAGCATTGGGCGACAATGAAATTGTGGTCGCCGGTGGTATGGAGAACATGAGTTTGATTCCACATTATGTTCATATGCGAAAAGGAACCAAATTCGGCCCAACAAGTCTTGTTGATGGTATGCAAAAAGATGGCTTGGTCGATGCCTATGACCAAAATGCCATGGGTGTTTGTGCAGATGCCTGTGCTGTAGAACATGGATTTTCAAGGGAAGAACAAGATGCTTTTGCCGTTCAATCTTATGAGCGTTCTGCAAAGGCTTGGGCAGAGGGCAAGTTCAAAGACGAAGTTACTCCGGTTGAGGTTCCCCAGCGCAAGGGAGATCCCATTATAATCTCTGAAGATGAGGAGTTCAAAAACGTTCGAATGGAGAAAATCCCAGCGCTGCGACCTGCATTTACAAAAGATGGTACGGTAACCGCAGCCAATGCCTCTACAATAAATGATGGTGCAGCTGCCTTGGTATTAATGAGTGCAGAAAAAGCCGCTGAATTAGGGCTTGAACCCATTGCGAAAATTACCAGTTATGCTGATGCCGCTCAAGAACCAAAATGGTTCACAACTGCTCCTGCAAAAGCTTTACCAAAAGCACTGGACAAAGCTGGTATTTCTATTCAGGATGTTGATTTTTTTGAATTTAACGAAGCGTTCTCGGTCGTTGGTTTAGCTAATATGAAATTGCTCAATCTTAAAGACAATACTGTCAATGTTAACGGAGGTGCAGTCTCGTTGGGACATCCCCTCGGATGTTCCGGTGCTCGTATATTAGTGACCCTATTGCATGTTTTGAAACAAGAAAATGGTAAAATTGGAGCTGCAGCCATATGTAATGGTGGTGGGGGCGCCTCTGCCATAATCGTTGAAGCTTCTTAATTCAGTACTGAACTAAAATGTCTCACGGAGTTTGCCTTCTTGGTTCTGTTGCTTTACGACAGGCAGCTGACGATAATGCCCCAATGCAAAGTCAATTGTTATACGGTGAACTTTTCAAATTTAAAGAGCGAAGAAAATTTTGGAGTAGAATACAGACCAATTATGACAATTTTGAAGGTTGGGTGCGCAACAACCAAGTCAATCCCTTGCTAGAAGGTGAGCTGGACAAAATAGACTTCAAAAAGACGGATTATAACAGGGATTTAGTGTCCTTTGTTTCAGAGGGGAAGAACGGATTGATTGCTGTTCCGTTGGGGGCAGAAATAAATAACTGCGAAATTTTTCAACACACCTTTGAGGGTACTTCCAAAATTGAAGTAGAAAATCAAAAAGCAGATTTTATTGAGACTGCGTTTCTATATTTGAACTCCCCATACCTCCTTGGTGGTAAAACTCCTTTTGGCATAGACAATAGCGGATTCACACAAATGGTCTACAAGATAAATGGACAAAAACTGTTTCGCACTGTAGAAGAGCAATCAAATCAAGGAGAAGTCATGAGTTTTATCGAAGAATGTGAGCCCGGTGATTTGGCATTTTTTGATGATAGAGAAGGAAATATCAATCACGTCGGTATAGTTTTAAAGGATAACTATATAATTCATGCACACGGAAAAGTCAGAATAGACCGTATAGACCACACTGGAATCTTCAATACAGAGGAGAAAAAATATTCCCACCAATTGAGGGTCCTAAAGAGGATATTATAAAAAAAGCCCCGCTTTTCAGCGAGGCTTTGTTCTTAAAGATCTTCAATGTTACTCTCCCATCAATTTTTTGATACGCATGAAGTTCTCATTATCTCCTAAAGCACCATAGATATTTCGTAGTTGCTCCAATACACTTTCCTTTTCAGGTGTAGTCTTTAGTGCAGCTTCAAGAATTGCTGCACCCTCCTTGAAAAGATTATCCTTTTGAGCTTTAAGTTCATCATACTTAGCAATATCAGCTCTTTTGTTGGAAAGCGCTAATTCGTTCATTGTATCAATGAGATTGTTTCCTTCATTCACATAAGAAGTAGAAAGGTTCAAAGTGGCATTAATGTAATTAGGATCGATTTCCAAAGCCCTTTTGTAAGCCGCCCTGGCCTCTTCCATATTGCCTTGTTCCATATTGATTACCCCAACATTGTAATGCAAATCTGGGTTGTCTGGCGCCATAACAGCAGCCTGCCCCATTATCTCTTTGAACTTGTCCTTATCACCCATACTGTAGTATAGATTGGCTTTGTTCAATAATAAATTTACATCATCAGGATTGGATGCAATCGCATCATCGTAAGCCGCTAATGCTTTCTCGTTGTCGCCTTCTTGCTGATAGATTAATGCTATATTCTTAATGATTTCAGGTCTTTTAGAAGGCGTAGTCTTTTCTTTAGGGTCTTTGTGTGTACCTGCTTTTACGTATAGGTCTCGACTGGTTTTATCCATCTCCTCTTCTTCTCCAGTTTCAATGTTAACTGCAGAATACTTTACCTCACTACCATCATAATTCAAATCTTTCAATTCATTATAATACTTCAAGGCATTAGGATAGTCTTTACCATTCACTGCACTACTTGCAGCAAAATAAAGATAGATAGTGTCTTGCGGACGAAGTTGATACGCCATATACAATTTCTCGGCTCCTGCAGTGTAGCTTTTGTTGTTGTTATCATCAACAGCTGCATTTACCAAGTCGGCAGACATTTGCTGCATTTTCTGATTGATATCAGCGGAGTACTTCGCTTTACCACTTGCTTCTTCAATTGATAGTACTTTTTTGTAAGACTCAATTGCAGGGCCAAATTCAGATAGTTTTGCTTGTGCATCACCTAATACTGCATAGTATTGTGCCTGAATTTTTGAATCTGCGCCATCGATGGTTGATGCAGCAGCTTCCAAAGATGCTTTAGCCATAGCTGCATCTCCACTTTTCATGGCCTTTTCGGCAGCTTTAACTTCATTTTTCTGTGCGAATGCCACCAACGAAAAAGAGAAGGCAAGCATTACTAAAATTCGAGTTTTCATTTTAAGTAATTAAGAGTGTTTAAAAAGAATTTGTTAGAATCGTTTTATCTGTTTCCAAGGCCATCTTTACAATAGCCATGCCAATTTACTCATTCACTTCAATATCAAGGATATCACTTTCATCTACGGCGTCATCATCTTTCATAACTTTCGCAACTGCCGCAATTGAATCATTTCCTTTTAAATTAATCAATCGCACACCTTGGGTTGCTCTACCCATCACTCTCAAATCGTCAACGCTCATACGAATAGCAATTCCAGATTTGTTGATAATCATAAGATCATCGGCATCAGAAACATTTTTAATAGCGACCAACTCACCGGTCTTATCGGTAATGGAAATCGTCTTAACCCCTTTTCCACCCCTATTAGTTACGCGATAATCATCGATTGTAGATCTTTTGCCATATCCGTTTTCAGAAACTACGAGAATATCATCCTCAAAATTATGAACGGAAATCATACCTACAACCTCATCTTTGTCATTGGCAAGGGTTATACCTCGGACACCAGAGGCATTTCTCCCCATAGGTCTGGTCTTACCTTCTTCAAATCGAATTGCCTTACCTGATTTCAATCCAAGTAAAATCTGACTTGTACCTGTTGTTAGTTTAGCTTCCAGTAGTTCGTCACCGTCTTTGATTGTAATAGCGTTGATACCGTTTTGACGAGGTCTAGAATATTGCTCCAATACAGTCTTCTTAACCGTACCTTTTTTGGTAGCCATAATTACATAATGACTATTTACGTATTCCTCATCCTTTAAATCTTGGGTGCAAATAAACGCTTTTACCTTATCATCCTGTTCAATATTAATAAGGTTTTGAATCGCTCTTCCCTTAGAAGTTCTGCTACCTTCCGGTATTTCGTAAACACGCATCCAGAAACATTTTCCTTTTTGAGTGAAGAACAACATGTACTGATGATTCGTACCAACAAATAGATGTTCTAAGAAGTCTTCATTACGTGTCGAAGAAGCTTTTTGACCAACTCCTCCCCTATTTTGGGTTTTGTATTCTGTCAGAGGAGTTCTTTTAATATATCCTGCATGAGAAATAGTAATGACTACCTGCTCATTAGGAATCATATCCTCGATACTCAAATCACCTCCAGCAAAATTAATTTCAGAACGTCTTTCATCACCGTACTTTTCTTTAACCTCATTAAGTTCATCCTTAATGATTTGCATACGACGTTCTTTCTTGTCTAGAATATCCTTAAGGTCTTCAATTGTCTTGAGAAGTTCAGCATGTTCCTCCCTTAGTTTATCCTGTTCAAGACCGGTCAATTGTCTTAATCGCATTTCAACAATTGCCTTGGCCTGTATCTCAGTTAGCTTGAAACGCTCTATTAACTTTTCACGTGCCTCTTCTACATTAGAAGAACCTCGAATAATGGCAATAACCTCATCAATATTATCAGATGCGATTATTAACCCTTCAAGTATGTGTGCCCTATCTTCTGCTTTTTTAAGCTCGTACTTTGTTCTTCTAACAACAACTTCATGCCTGTGCTCAACAAAGTATTTAATAATCTCTTTTAGGTTGAGCAATTGAGGTCTTCCTTTAACAAGTGCAATATTGTTGACACTGAATGAAGATTGCAGCGCAGTATACTTGTAGAGCATGTTCAGAACGATGTTCGGAATTGCGTCACGCTTTAAAATATAAACGATACGCATTCCCTTTCTATCCGATTCATCACGAATCGCTGAAATGCCCTCTATTTTCTTATCATTTATTAAATCGGCCGTCTTTTTAATCATGTCGGCCTTATTGACTTGGTACGGTATTTCAGTTACAATGATACACTCCTTCCCTTGCACCTCTTCTATGGTGGCCTTACCGCGCATTACAACACGGCCCCTCCCTGTATGGAAGGCTTCTTTCACACCATCATAACCGTAAATTATACCACCAGTGGGGAAATCGGGAGCTTTTACATGGGTAATAAGCTCATCAATTTCAATGTCATTGTTATCGATATAAGCTATGGTACCGTCAACAACCTCTGACAAATTATGTGGAGGCATATTGGTTGCCATACCCACCGCAATTCCGGAAGCTCCGTTAACCAAAAGATTTGGCACCCGGGCCGGTAATACAGTTGGTTCTTGAAGCGAGTCGTCAAAATTCAATTGATGATCTACAGTATCCTTGTCGATATCCGCCAACATTTCATCCGCAATTTTGCGCATTCGTGCTTCGGTATATCGCATAGCTGCCGGACTATCCCCATCTACAGAACCGAAGTTACCTTGACCATCAATAAGCATGTAGCGCAAACTCCATTCTTGGGCCATCCGAACCATAGTATCATAAACAGAGGTATCACCATGAGGGTGATACTTACCTAATACCTCACCAACTATTCTTGCAGATTTTTTATGGGCACTTGTAGATCGAACACCTAACTCATGCATACCGTAAAGTACCCTTCTATGAACTGGTTTTAACCCATCACGCACATCTGGCAGTGCACGTGACACAATGACCGACATTGAATAATCAATGTAGGCCGATTTCATTTCATCCTCAATATTAATTGGTATCAATTTTTCTCCATCAGCCATACTAAAAACTTATCTCAATTTTGGGATTAGAATATCGTGGCAATATACATAAAATGGCTACTTAGCCGAGCTGGCTCTAGGAGTTTATTAAAAAATTTATTAACACTGTTTGTCAAATTTTAACAGGGCTTAGGCGTTAATAAATAGACAATTCAGGTTGTTTTTCGTTATTTGTCAAGACTTTGTCGAAAAGGGTACGGTATTTGACCATTAGAAACATACTTTTATTAATTTTAGTTGCTGAAAGGAAAATTTATGGATGATAATTTCTCACCAAGGGTAAAAGATGTAATTGCCTACAGCAAGGAGGAAGCACTTCGACTAGGCCATGATTTTATCGGTACCGAGCATTTAATGCTTGGTTTACTTCGTGATGGCAATGGTAAGGCTATAAACATTTTGGATGCCCTTGATGTAGATTTGGACTATTTACGGAGGAAAGTAGAAATCTTGAGTCCGGCCAATCCGAATACGGCCACTGTTCAAAAGGACAAAAAGAACCTTCACCTGACAAGACAAGCGGAAAGAGCTTTAAAAACAACGTTTTTAGAAGCTAAACTCTTTCAAAGTTCTTCTATAAATACAGCGCATTTACTGCTATGTATTCTTAGAAATGAAAATGACCCCACCACCAAACTATTGCATAAACTAAAAGTCGATTACGACAACGTTAAGGAGCAATTCAAATCTATGATTACAAGCGAGGACGATTATATTGATTCGCCAAGGGCGGAGTCTTTTTCTGGAGAGCCAGAGGAAACAGGAGATTCAAAAGAGGGGACATTTGGTTCATCTTCTTCTCAAAAGGGAAACAAAAAGTCCAAGACCCCGGTTTTGGACAATTTTGGTCGTGATTTGACCAAACTGGCTGAAGAGAACAAATTGGACCCCGTAGTTGGTAGGGAAAAAGAAATTGAAAGGGTGTCTCAGATATTAAGTCGAAGAAAAAAGAACAATCCATTATTGATTGGAGAACCTGGGGTTGGAAAAAGTGCCATTGCCGAAGGTCTGGCACTACGCATCATTACCAAGAAGGTTTCTCGTATTCTTTATAACAAAAGGGTGGTTACTCTTGATTTAGCTTCTCTTGTTGCTGGCACAAAATACAGAGGTCAGTTCGAAGAGCGCATGAAGGCCGTTATGAACGAACTTGAAAAAAATGATGATATCATTCTTTTCATTGACGAAATACACACCATAGTTGGTGCCGGTGGCGCTACTGGAAGCTTAGATGCTTCCAACATGTTCAAACCGGCTCTAGCCAGGGGTGAAATTCAATGTATAGGGGCTACTACACTTGATGAGTATCGCCAGTACATTGAGAAAGATGGTGCATTGGAACGAAGGTTTCAAAAAGTTATGGTTGAACCAACAACTGTTGAAGAAACCATCGAAATCCTTCAGAACATTAAAGGAAAATACGAAGATCACCACAACGTGAGCTACACTGACGAGGCTATCTTGGCCTGTGTTAAGCTTACCAACAGATATATGACCGATAGGTTTCTGCCAGACAAGGCCATTGATGCAATGGATGAGGCTGGTTCAAGGGTCCACATTGTTAATATGGATGTACCCAAACAAATTCTAGAGCTTGAACAGCGTTTAGAAGACGTTCGAGACCTAAAGAATAATGTTGTCAAAAAGCAGAAATATGAAGAAGCTGCCAAATTACGTGACGACGAAAAAAGATTGGAAAAAGAGCTCGCATCTGCCCAAGAAATGTGGGAAGAAGAGAGCAAATTGAACCGCGTAACGGTTACTGATGAAAATGTAGCGGACGTCGTTTCTATGATGAGTGGAATTCCTGTTAACAGAATTGCACAAACAGAAAGTAACAAATTGGCAGAACTGCCACAGCTCATCAAAGATTTTGTAATAGGTCAGGACGAAGCAGTAGTTAAAGTGGCCAAAGCCATTCAGCGAAATCGAGCTGGTCTTAAAGATCCGAATAAGCCAATTGGTTCATTTATATTTTTAGGTCAGACCGGTGTTGGTAAAACGCAACTTGCCAAAATATTGGCTAAAGAATTGTTTGACTCTGAAGACGCACTCATTAGAATTGACATGAGTGAATACATGGAGAAATTTGCAATCTCTAGATTGGTTGGTGCACCTCCAGGGTATGTTGGTTACGAAGAGGGAGGACAGTTAACGGAAAAAGTTAGAAGAAAGCCCTATTCCGTTGTGCTTTTGGATGAAGTTGAGAAAGCCCATCCTGATGTTTTCAATATGTTATTACAGGTTCTTGACGATGGCTTTTTGACCGATAGTTTGGGTCGAAAAATTGATTTTAGGAACACCATTATCATAATGACCTCGAATATTGGCGCAAGACAATTGAAGGATTTTGGCCAAGGTGTTGGTTTTGGTACTTCTGCTAAAAAAGCACAGGCTGATGCGCATCAAAAAGGAGTTATAGAAAATGCACTAAAAAAGGCCTTTGCTCCGGAGTTTTTAAACCGAATTGATGACGTAATTGTATTCAACGCGCTTGAACGAGAAGATATACATAAGATTATCGATATTGAACTTGACAAGTTGTACAAAAGGATTAAAGACATCGGATATGAGTTGGTTCTTTCAGATGAAGCTAAAGATTACATTGCTGAAAAAGGATTTGACAAGCAATATGGTGCAAGACCTTTAAAACGGGCCATCCAAAAATATATCGAAGATGCCTTGGCTGAAGAAATTGTGAATGCAAATCTGACCGAAGGCGATAGTATTTATATGGATTTGGATAAGAAGAAAGAAGAATTAACCATTAGAATTGAGAAGACCGAAGAGTCGACAAAGTCATAAGTGGTTCTAAAATAAGTACTTAAAAAAGCCTCACAATGTGAGGCTTTTTTCTTTCATTTTTATGCTATTTCTATTCAAACCTCGTATTTGTCGCTATATTTTGCCATTAATCTAATTTTTTTACCCTCCTTTCAGAGTCTGTCTATTTTCGTTTCACACTATATGAATGAAAATGAATATTCGATTGGAGAACAACCCTGATTTGGTAAGGGAGTATGATCTAGACTTTGGAAACGTCAAAGTTTTTAGTGATTACATGGTTTCGAGCTTTAAAGAAGGAACCACCATAACTTTAGAACGAGCTTATCAATTAATTGGGATTTCTGAAATACACTTCAGAGGCAAAAACTTTGGGTACATAAGTTACCGCTACAACTCCTATGCAATTGATCCAACCATTTATACCTACCTAAGAGGGCTTGATAATTTGAAGGCCTTTGCCATTGTCTCTCGCAAAGAAATCGACATGCATAATTTTGGTATCGAAAAACTCTTTTACAAAAAGAACATGGAGTTCTTTATCGAGTATAAAAATGCATTGGCTTGGGTAAAAAAGAAATTGGGTCGAAACTCTTTGAAAAAAGCCAATTAATCTCCCTTTTGCTCTTCAGGTCTTCTGAATAATTCTTTAAAGGCTTTGCCGATATTATCAATCAACTTAGTTGCAGATAGGGCTTCATAACCATGGTTCATAACCGCAATATCACCTGCAAGACCATGAAGAAAAACCCCAAAAATACTTGCTTGTAGGTTTGAATATCCTTGCGCGATAAGACCCGAGATTATTCCCGCGAGCACATCTCCACTTCCAGCAGTAGCCATTCCAGGATTTCCTGTAGAATTTATATAACCTAAATTGTTATAGATGGTAATTGTATGGGCTCCCTTTAATACCAGTATTAAATCGTACTTGGATGCAAACTCCTTTGCTTTTTCCAACTTTTCGAAATCATCTTTCCATTTACCTAACAAGCGCTTTAATTCTCCAGGATGTGGCGTCAATACCGATAGCGCGGGTAACAAATTCAGAAGAGAAGGCTGTTCAGCTAATATGTTCAGCGCATCAGCATCCAATACTATCGGTACTTTATTGGCTTTTAAGAATTCTTTGAATCCATTAGCGGTAGCTTCTTTGGTTCCCATACCCATGCCGACGGTGACTGAAGCTATTTGTAGACTGTGGACTATCTTTTCAATTTCGTTAGTTCCATTCGTAAGTACCATTGCTTCTGGCAAAGCAACTTGAATAGGAATATAACCACATTCAGGCGCATAAGCCGTAACAAGTCCTGCCCCAGATTCCAAACTTGCTTTACTAGCAAGTATTAGCGCACCTATTTTACCATAACTTCCACCTACGCTCAATACATGGCCAAAGTTGCCTTTGTGAGAGAATTTTAATCTGGGTCGATACATTGGTAAAACCTCAAACTTTCCTATAAACTCATAGGGTGCAGCTTCGCCTTTGACAAAATTTTGATCTAGTCCGATATCAAGTACTTCCCAATTCTGTAGAAAAATTCCCGTTTCAGGTAAAAAGAAAACCAATTTTGGAAATTGAAATGTCAAAACATGCTCGGCTCTTATGACTCCATCTGGGTTATCAGGAACCTTTTCCAAAAAAAGACCGGATGGAATGTCTATAGATAAGGTAAACGCCGGAATACTGTTTAAGTGCTTAATTAAATTGACAACCCAATTATCCGGGTTTCGATTTAAACCAATCCCAAATATTCCATCAATAATAATATCTTGAGGATGAATGTTTGGCAGCTCTGACTTTTCATCCAAATAGGTGGGCCATACTTTTCGGTCTTTAAGCCGCCCCAGGTTCAATAAAAAATCTTTTGAACGTTTTTCGCTGTAATTAACAATGTAAACGAATATTTGATAGTCATTCTCCAATAACATCCGTGCTAAGGCAATCCCATCTCCCCCATTATTACCGATACCGCAAAACAGATGAATCCCTACCTTGGCACCTTGCAAACGGTGATGCAACCAATTAAAAATTTGTTCGGCAGCTCGTTCCATCAATATGTCGCTGGTTATATTTTGATTTTCAGCGGTTATTTTATCAGCTTGGTAAATTTGTTGCCCAGAAAATACCTTCATCTGTTTTAATTATTGTGTTTCTTCAAGATTTCATTAAAAATGCAACGATTGTTGTCAAAGGACTTCGAAAATACTACTTTAGCCCCTCATTGATGCATTAGACTATATAACCAGCTCAAAGTCATGTCAGTATTAAATAAAGACCTTAACTTTTTCACAACCCCTTAGGGGTCGTCTTTACTTATATATCTTCAACAATCCGTACTCTTTTTTCATCCAGTAAAATAAGTCAATGAAAGTTTTAAAATTTGGCGGTACCTCAGTAGCCAATGCAAAAAATATTAATCTAGTCAAACAAATCGTTAGCGAAAGCGCTAAAGAAAAAAAACTAGTTGTTGTTGTGTCAGCTCTTGGTGGCATTACGGATTTGCTTTTGACCGCTTTGAATCAAGCTTCAAATAAGGACTATGGCTATGAAAACACCTTGTCGAAAATAGAAAAGCGGCATTTAGACACCATCAAATCACTTTTTCCTATTACAAAGCAAAGCACAATTTTAAGTTGGGTAAAAGGCGAATTGAACGATTTGGAAACTTTATTGGAAGGTGCTTTTTTAATTGGTGAAACTACATCAAGACTTTCCGATAAGGTTGTGAGCTATGGTGAATTGCTTTCATCTTATATTATTTCGGAATATTTCAAATCGAAAAAGCTCGGTACCATTTTGAAGTCTGGCCGAGAACTGATAACAACCGATGCCAATTTTGCTAAGGCCAATGTCGATTTTAAAGCTACTGATAAAACCTGTAAGGAATTTTTCAGGAGTAATGATAGTACTGTGGTCGTTGTGCCGGGTTTTGTTGCTTCTTCAGTTGAAGGGGACCATACAACATTAGGCCGGGGAGGTTCTGATTATACTGCGGCAATTATTGCTGCCGCTATTGATGCCGAAGAACTTCAAATTTGGACTGATGTCAGTGGCATGTTTACGGCGAATCCTAAAATTGTAAAACAGGCCAAATGTGTTTCCCAAATATCATACGAAGAAGCAATGGAACTATCACATTTTGGTGCAAAAGTTCTATACCCACCTACGGTACAACCAGTATTGGCAAAAGAAATTCCCATACGAATCAAAAACACCTTCGAACCTCAAGATGAAGGAACTTTGATTACCAAAAAGCTTGATGTAAATGACAAAACTGTAAAAGGCATAAGCCACGTAGGCAATACAGCGTTGATTTCTTTGGAAGGTCCGAGCATGATTGGAATTCCTGGTGTTTCAAAACGCTTCTTTGAAACGCTTTCTTCGAAAAATATCAGTGTTGTTTTGATAACACAAGCGTCTTCAGAACATTCGATTTGTGTTGGTATTGACCAATCAGAAGCAAAAAGGGCCGAGAACGCACTTAACCAAGCATTTGAATACGAGATTTTGACCAAAAGACTAAAACCGGTCATTATTGAAAAGGATTTGGCAATTATTGCTTTGGTTGGAGAAAATATGAAGAGCCATCAGGGTTTAAGTGGCAAAATGTTCAGCACTTTAGGTAAAAACAATGTGAATATTCGTGCTATTGCACAAGGGGCCTCTGAGCGTAATATATCTGCTGTTATTGATGAAAATGATGTGAAAAAGGCATTAAATTCTTTACATGAGGCCTTTTTTGAAAGTATTACCAAGCAGCTCAATCTTTACATCATGGGTGTTGGAAATGTAGGTTCTAAACTTATGGACCAGTTGAACAAGCAAAAGAGCTATCTGAAGAACGAAATGCAATTGAACGTTCGTGTTATTGGAATTTCGAATTCTAGAAAAATGGTCTTTAGAGAAGGAGGAATAAATACCAAAAAATGGGAGGAAGAGCTTGAAAAAGGGCAGAAAGCCGACTTGAAAAAGTTTCTTAGAAATGTACAACAACTCAATTACCGAAATAGCATTTTCGTTGATAACACAGCCAGTGAAGAAATAGCATTTAGCTACAACGATTATTTAAAAAGCAGCATTTCGGTAGTTACATGTAACAAAATAGCCTGCTCTTCTGCGTACAGTAATTATACTGAATTGAAGCAATCATCAAAAAAATACAATTCCCCTTTCCTTTTTGAAACCAATGTTGGGGCCGGGTTGCCAATTTTGGACACCTTACGACATTTAATAACCTCCGGGGACCGTGTGCACAAAATTCAAGCTGTATTATCTGGTAGTTTAAATTTCGTGTTCAACAATTTCAATTCGGAAATAACTTTCGAAGAAATCGTAAAACAGGCCCAGGAAGAAGGTTATACCGAACCGGATCCCAAAATAGACCTAAGCGGTGTAGATGTAATGCGTAAGATTCTAATTCTTGCCAGAGAAAGCGGATATGAATTGAATATTGATGATATTAAAAACGATTCCTTCTTGCCACAAGAAGCACTGGAAACCAATAATAACACAGATTTTTTCAATTCGCTTAAAAAGCATGAAGAACATTTTCAGTCCATCTATAAAAAGGCAAATGAAAAAAATTGCAAACTAAAATACGTGGCTCGTTTCGAAAATGGGAAAGCAATAGTCGGATTACAAGAAATACCGGTAGGTCATGATTTCTACAATCTAGAAGGCAGCGATAATATTGTGTTATTCTTCACCGACAGATATCGAAATCAACCTTTGATAATTAAGGGGGCCGGGGCCGGAGCAGATGTTACTGCCTCAGGGATTTTCGCAGACATTATACGAATAGCCAATTACTAAGATGGAAGAAATCAGTGTTTTTTGCCCAGCCACGATTGCAAACATCTCTTGTGGGTTCGATGTACTGGGTGTTGCCCTAGAATCAGTTGGTGATGAAATGGTCTTGCGAAAAACAAATACCTCAGGTATTAAAATTTCACGTATTACTGGCCAAGATCTACCTCTTGAAACCGAAAAAAATGTTGCGGGTGTTGCTGCACAGGCATTTTTGCAAAAAGCCGATTTCAAGGGTGGTTTTGAAATAGAAATACACAAAAAAATAAAGCCCGGTAGCGGAATTGGTAGTAGCGCAGCTAGTTCTGCAGGAGCGGTCTGGGGAATGAATGAATTATTGGGTAGGCCATTTTCAAATTTAGAATTGGTAGAATTTGCCATGCAGGGAGAAAAACTTGCAAGTGATGTTCCTCATGCAGATAATGTTGCACCAGCACTATTTGGTGGTTTTGCATTGGTACGTAGTTACGAACCTTTGGATGTTATTTCGATTCCTTCGCCTTCCATGCTCTATGCTACCATAATTCATCCACAAATTGAAGTTAAGACTTCAGATTCAAGAAAAATACTAAGACATACCGTTCAACTGAAAACCGCAATTAAACAATGGGGTAATTTAGGAGGGTTAGTTGCCGGACTATTCAAAGAAGACTATGATTTAATTCAAAGGTCGTTACATGACCATATTGTTGAACCCATTCGTTCGATATTAATTCCTGAATTCGACGAACTAAAAGTTGAATCACTAAACACAGGTGCATTAGGAGTTGGTATTTCAGGTTCAGGGCCTTCTGTATTTGCACTTTCAAAAGGTGAGGAAACAGCAAAAAAAGTGGCAAAACAAATGGAAGAAGTGTATGCCGGCGTTGGTGTTGATTTTGACATTCATGTGTCAGGTATAAATCTTGATGGCTGTAAAAAAATTTAAAATGACCTACTACAGTTTAAATAACAATGCAATTACAGCTACTTTTGAAGAGGCAGTTGTCAACGGTATTGCGCCTGATAAAGGACTCTATTTTCCTTCTGGGATTTCAGCACTTCCTACTTCTTTTTTTGAAGGAATTGAGCAGCTTTCCAATATTGAAATTGCCCAACAGGCAATAGCTCAATTTGTAGGTGACGAAATACCAGAATCAGAATTAATCAAAATTCTTGGTCGTGTATTGGATTTTGATTTCCCCATAATTGAATTGGAGCATAATGTTGCGACACTTGAATTATTTCATGGTCCGACTATGGCATTTAAAGATGTAGGTGCACGTTTCATGGCAAATTGTATCGGATATTTCTCAAAAGGCACAAAAGAATCGGTCACGGTTTTAGTCGCTACTTCAGGAGATACTGGCGGGGCAGTTGCAAATGGATTTCTAGGTGTTGAAGGAGTAGATGTCGTCATTCTCTACCCCAGCGGAAAAGTAAGTGAAATTCAAGAAAAACAATTGACGACCCTTGGTCAAAACATTACTGCTCTAGAGGTAGATGGCACTTTTGACGACTGTCAGCGAATGGTCAAAGAAGCATTTTTGGATTCAGAAATTACTGCACATAAAAAGCTGACTTCAGCCAATAGTATTAACGTAGCGAGATGGTTGCCACAACTGTTTTATTTTTTGTTCGCTTACAAACGGGCTAAATCAAAGGGCAAGGAAATAGTGTTCTCCATTCCTTCAGGAAACTTCGGAAATATTTGCGCCGGCATGATGGCACAACAATTGGGTATGCCGGTCAAGCATTTTATCGCAGCAACTAATGTTAATGATGTTGTTCCAACATTTCTAAAAACAGCTAGCTATGACCCTAAACCATCCAAGGCAACCATTTCGAATGCTATGGATGTGGGTGACCCAAGCAATTTTATTCGAATTCAGCAGATTTATGAAAATGATTTTGCAAAACTGAAGGCGAACCTTTCCTCTTTCTCGTTCACCGATGAAGAAACCAAAGCGGCTATGAAGAGCCTGCAGAAAGACTCAAAATACATCGCAGATCCGCATGGTGCAGTCGGCTATTTGGGATTGAAAAAATTCTTGATGCAGCACCCAGAATATTATGGTATTTTTTTGGAAACGGCGCATCCTGTAAAATTTCTTCCGGTGGTGCAAGAAACCTTGGATATCACACCTGAAATTCCTGCTCAGATCATGCAGGTAATGCACAGGGAAAAAGTTTCCATTAAAATTAAATCTTACCCAGAACTTAAAACGCAATTGCTAAAAGCCTAGCAATTTTCCAAAAAAAGTTTGCAACAATCCTTTGTTCAAAAGATTAGACTTGGTGTCTTAAGAAGTTATCTTTGTATTCCTAAATTTAGATATAATGAATAAGACTGCTTTGTACGACACCCATGTTGCGCTTGGAGCGAAAATGGTCCCATTTGCCGGTTTTGATATGCCGGTATCATATGAGGGGGTGAATGCCGAACATGAAACGGTTAGAACTGGTGTCGGAGTTTTTGATGTTTCACACATGGGAGAGTTTTTGATTGAAGGACCAAAAGCCTTGGACTTAATTCAAATGGTCTCATCAAACGACGCGTCGAAGTTAACCATAGGAAAAGCTCAATATAGCTGTTTGCCAAATGAAACCGGGGGCATCGTAGATGATTTAATCGTCTATCGAATTAAAGAGGAAACCTACCTTTTAGTTGTTAACGCTTCCAATATTGAAAAAGACTGGAATCATATATCAAAATACAACTCACAACTTGGTGCTGAAATGCGGAATATTTCCGATGGGTATTCCCTTTTGGCAATTCAAGGACCAAAAGCAGTCGAAGCAATGCAATCCTTGTCTTCGCACGACCTTGCAGAAATAAAGTTTTACAACTTTGTGGTTGGTGATTTTGCTGGTATTGACCATGTAATTATATCAGCTACTGGATATACAGGTTCAGGTGGTTTTGAAATCTACTGTAAGAACTCAGAAGTCAAGCAAATCTGGGATAAGGTATTTGAAGCAGGTGCCGACTTCGGTATAAAGCCTATTGGTTTGGCGGCAAGGGATACCTTGCGTTTGGAAATGGGGTATTGCTTATACGGAAACGATATAGATGACTCGACTTCACCTTTTGAAGCCGGTTTGGGATGGATTACCAAATTCTCTAAGGATTTTGTGAATTCTGAAGCCTTGGAAGATGAAAAAAGAAGAACCCCAGAGCGAAAATTGGTGGGATTTGAATTGGACGAAAAAGGAATTCCAAGAAAGGATTATGATATTGTCGATGGTCAAGGAAAAACCATTGGTGTAGTTACATCTGGTACAATGAGTCCTTCTATGGGCAAGGGAATTGGCCTAGGTTATGTACCCAAAATATTCTCAGATGTAGGAAGCAAGATTCATATTCAAATACGGAAGAATAGAGTTCCAGCCACTGTTGTCAAACCCCCATTTTACAAGCAGTAGAGTATTCAAATTTGGAGAAAAAAAGTAAACGAATATTAATATTGGGAGGCAGCGGCTTTATAGGCCGTTCCATTTACCGAGAATTAGACGACTATTTTGATACCTATGGCACCTACTTTACCAATAGGGCCTATGATGGTAATCAACAATTCTTCCAATATGATATGCGGGAAGATGATGTCTTCCAGATTCTAAAAAAGGTACAGCCAGATTTTATAATTTCTTCTTTAAGAGGAGAGTTTGCAAGTCAAATACAATTGCACCAACATCTCATGGAGTATTTGGTCTTGAACGATTGCAAGCTTTATTTTCTCTCTTCTGCAAATGTTTTTGATGCCTACAGCAAGTTTCCGTCTTACGAAACGGATAAAACATTATCAGAAAGCATTTATGGGCGATTGAAGATAAAAATCGAAAATATGCTTATGCGGCTACCGTCAGAAAAAATGGCAATTTTACGGGTACCTATGGTCTTTGGTAACACCTCCCCTAGAATTAAAGAGATTAAAAAAAATTTGCTTGATAAGGAGCCAATTGAGGTCTTTCCGAATCTAATTATCAATGTTACAAACGATGATCGCCTTACCCAACAAATACATTATTTGATAAACCATGACAAGACGGGCATCTATCATTTGGGCAGTACCGACTTGGTTCATCACGAGGAGTTCATACATGAAGTTGTCAACCGATTGGGTAACTTTAACCCAATCTATAAAAAAGTATACACTACAAACGAAGATCGGTATCTCGCTGCATTGCCGAAAAAGAACAAACTCCCCAAAAATCTAAGAATAGGGTATCAAGAAATTATAGATCATCATTTAACTGTCGACTAAATGCATTACTATGGAAAGATTAAATGAAACCGAGATAAAAGAGGCGTTGCGAATATTACCTGATTGGTCTTATGAAGAAGGTAGTATTACTAAAATCTTCAACTTTAAGAACTTCAAACAAACTTTCGCGTTCATGACTAGGGTTGCCTTCGAGTGTGAACTACAGGGGCACCACCCCGATTGGGAAAATGTCTACAATAGACTAACAATCAGATTAAATACCCACGATGCGCAAGGCATTACCAAAAAAGACTTTGATTTGGCACACACCATTGAAAATCTATTCAATAGCTAATTAGAAAAAGTTTGGTGTTTTTTTAAATTTGTTTCTATTCAAAAATTAAAGGTATGGGAAGAGCTTTTGAGTTCAGGAAAGCCAGAAAAATGAAAAGATGGGCAGCAATGTCCAAAGCATTCACAAGAATTGGAAAAGATATTGTGATGGCTGTTAAGGAAGGTGGACCAGATCCAGATGCGAATTCACGACTAAGGGCGGTAATTCAGAATGCCAAAGCGGTGAACATGCCCAAAGATAATATTGAACGCGCCATTAAAAGGGCTTCTGACAAATCACAAGGCGATTATAAGGAAGTGCTTTTTGAGGGCTACGGTCCCCACGGTATTGCCGTTTTGATAGAAACCGCAACGGACAACAACACCCGAACCGTAGCAAATGTTAGGAGTTATTTCAACAAATGTGACGGTAGCTTAGGTACTTCCGGTTCTGTAGAGTTTATGTTTGACCATACCTGCAATTTCAGAATACCGGCAGAGGGAATTGACCCAGAAGAGCTCGAATTGGATATGATTGATTTTGGTGCTGAAGAAGTATTTGTTGACGAGGACGGCATTTTAATATATGCACCATTCGAAAGTTTTGGTGGCATCCAAAAAGAACTGGAATCAAGGGAAATTGAAATTTTGTCTTCAGGCTTTGAGCGTATTCCTCAAGTTACCAAAGCACTCAACGAAGAGCAAATGGCTGATATTGAAAAATTGTTGGAGTTGATAGAAGAGGATGATGATGTTCAGAACGTATACCATACCATGCAAGAATAGTTCAAGACACTTTTTTTTCGCAATTCACCATTTCATATCAAAGAAAAAACCGCCCTATAAGGCGGTTCTAACCATGCGATGAACATTATGGATAACGTCTTTCGACGCATGTAAAGTCTTATAAAAAAGTGTTTCCCTTACTTACTTCTTTGTACTCTACAACAATATTTTCAGGGGCAGGAGCGCTCATTAAACAATGAAGGGGGAGAACTGCTTACCTACCCCATCATAAATCAACTTTTTAATCTCATTTAATGCGGTCTCCTCTTACCACCAAGAAATTGGAAATTCAATTCCTTTACTAAGTGTAAAATTAATGTGGATAGGTAAGTTGTAAAATAAGAGCCATCTCGCAATTTCTACGTACTGGTACGTATAAGAGGAAATGTGAAATAAATTTTTGAACTATTTGGTAAGAATCACACTTCTATTGATGAGTGCCCATTTGGTTAGGGCATTATTCCCTTTTTGCAGCTCCAACTTTTCGATGATATTGCTGCGGTGTTTTTCAATGGTACGCACCGAAAGCGAAAGTTGATCGGCAATATCTTGGTTCGAAATTTCTTTGGCAATCAGTTTCAATATTTTGATTTCAGAAAGGGACAACCTGTCCAAACGACCCAGTTCATCGGTGGCCTGAACTATTTGTTTGCCATCAATCGACCGACTGAAATACGTCGTTCCATCCATTATCTTTTTAATACAATTATTGACTTCGAGAAAGGAATCCTCTTTAAGTAAATAACCATCAATCTGTAATGCCTTTGCCTGTGCGATATAATAGGGCTCTTTGTGAAAAGATAGAATAATGAACTTTGTTTGCGAACCTTTACTACGTGCTGTTCTGATGACCTCAAAACCGTTCAAGATGGGCATATCGATATCCAAAAAGGCCAAAATCGGCTTATGAAATAAAATCAACTCCAAGGCTTGGGCACCATTACCAGCTTGACCCAAAACCGTATAGCCATTAAGTTGCAATTCATCACTAAGCCCTTTCAAGAGCATGGGATGATCATCTGCTGTAATTAAGGTTATTTCGCTTTTATTCATCCTACTAAATTGGTATCGTTAAACGAAGTGCTGTCCCCTTGGCCAATTGGCTATTGATATCAATTTTGGCCCCTAAAATTTTTGCACGTTCATAGAGGGTTTTTAGCCCCAAACTCAGGTTTTTGTACTTCTTTTCAAAATCAAAGCCTTTGCCATTATCCTTCACCAAAACCGAAATGCCATCAGAAACCTTATTGACTTTCATTTCTATTGCTTTTGCCTCAGAATGCTTGACAACATTATTCAACGACTCTTGGATTATGCGATACAAATGTAATTCAGCATCTTTTGATAAAAGATTATCGACATTCTCAATTTCTTCGGTAAAGAATAAATCCGTATTTGAATTGATATCATAGACCAAAGCGTTTATGGATTCCGTTAGTCCCAAACGCTCCAGATTTGCAGGGTAGAGCCCTCTAGAGATACTACGTATTTCTGCGAGTGTATTATCTGCCAAGTTTTCCATATTAGGGTTACCAATAGTTTTGGTCTGTTTCGTCAACAACATCAATTTTTGACCTACACTATCGTGTAATTCTCGGGCAAGTCGAGTTCGTTCTTGTTCCTGTTCTTTAATCAAGTCTTGGGAAAACTGTTCTTGAAGCTCTTGTTTTGTCCGAGCAAACTTGTTAGATCGAAATAAATAGATAATGGTGAACAAGGCCACCAAACCAATTCCACCAAAAAGCATCCATTGTGATTTTATTCTATTTTTCGCATCCAACAGGGATATTTCTGTAGCCTGTTCTTGAATTTTAAAATCACGTTTCTCGGTTTCGTACAGCGTTTGGTAATAAGAAACCCCCAATGCCTTTTTCACCCCATTTATGGAATCTTGGTATGCATTGTACTTTTTTGAATACAACAGGGCAGTCTTATAATCACCTTTAGCTTCAGAAACTTTCGCTTGCGAATCGTAACCTTCATAAATACCCTGACTGTTTTTTGCTTCGAGATAGATGTTCAGCTTTTTAGTAATCGCCTTTTGCGCTTTATCATATGCCCCAATGGCCATATAATATTCAGAGATGCTATGCAGGTATTCGCCCTCAAAAGGAATGGTAGTCAAATTCCCATATTTGTTCTTAACCAACTCATAGAACTCCTTGGCCTTTACCAAATCTTTATTCTGGGAATGCGTGGTCAACAAGGCATAGTCAACCACAACATTCGCAGGTATTTTATTTTCCATTCCCTTGGAATAATCTGAGGCTGTGGTAAGATATTGGAGGGCAAGCTCTAAATCCCCATCCTTTTTTGCCCCCAAGGAAGCATTATAAAGATTAGGTATTAGGGAATAGTAATTTTTGGTCAGCTCAGCTAATCTTATCAATTCGTCCCTTTCCTTTTTGGCTTCATTTGAAAAACCAATTTTACCATAAATATTAGCGAGCGACCCCCGGGACATAAGGATGTTCACGGTGTCATTAAGTTTTGTAAACAGTAAGGCAGTTTCCTTCAATAATTGTGATCCAGTAGCATAGTCACCTTGGTCGACATAAGCACCTGCTTTGTATGTTCTAGCGATGGCGTAGCGACTGCTGTCGTTGGCCATTAGCGCATATTTCTCCGCTTCATTGTAAACGGGTATTGAAGCCTCGAGTTTTCCTGAGAAAAAGTAGGCGTCCCCAGCGTTGGTATATAGTTTGGCCAACATTCTTTTATCTGATTCTTCATGGTTTCTGGCTTTGAACTCCTCAAAAATCTTAATCCCTTCTTCCGGGGTTCCAGACCTATTGGCATGAAAAAAAATGAGGTCATCGGTAGATGCCAAACCAATGGCGAAGGAATCCAATTCGTATGCTAGTTCAATGGTGGCCCTGGTTATGGAGTCAAAATTGTAACCTGACCGCTGGCTGGTTATATAACGACTTAGGCTATCCAAAAGCATAAGTTTTTGGGAGCCTTCTGAATTTTTAATTTGGGCCTTTAAGGCTGTAATACCTTCTTCAAATTCACTTTGCGCTCTTCCAAAAAAACAGAACAACAAAAGAAATAGGGGAACTATCTTTTTCATTTCGTTGGATGGTTAATGTTTTGTACTTCAAATATCGAATTTATTCGATTAATATTCAGGAAATTAAAAAGCCGCTCCCGGGAGCGGCTTTTTGTTTTGGTCAGTTTGGTGTGTTCATTAGCGTTTTATCACCATCTGTTTGTTGTACTCCAGACCCGAAGGACTCTCCGCCCTGACTATGTACGTCCCCGCTGGTATCGGGTACACGTCCATCTCAAAGGTATCGCCCCTTCTTATCTTCTTCGCATCGAAGCTCTGTATCAGCCTACCGGTTAAATCGAACACCTTTATCTGCTCTATCTGTTCCGGCTGCTCGAAGGAGACCACTGATGTGATGTTCGCTGGGTTCGGTGATAACGACATCGCATTGATGTTCGCCATCAATGAGGCCCCTGAACCACCTTGCGATACGATCTCTATGCCCGATAGCGTCGGTTGGTTTGCACCATCAGAACCTAGGCTCTCCAGGTAAAGGTCGAACTGTCCGTCCAACACCGTTATCGTAAAGGTCTTGCTCACCGCTACCCCGGCACCACTGTCGGCTACAATGTCAAAGTCATCCAATACCGTGCTGCCCTCCAACTGTACGTCGAACACTCGGGCTCCTACCCCTGGTCGGGTTCCTAGGCCCCAGAATATCTCAGTAAAGTAAAGCGTCACTTCGTACTGTCCGTTCACCAATGGCAGTTCGTATCCGAACTCCTTTGTTGGTGAGGAACGTTCCGTCCGGTGCAGTTCAGGGACCGCAAGACCGCTATTGCTGGCCGTGCTACCGCCCGTAAAGAAGGCGTCCGCTATAAAGGTATCACCGCCCAATACGGTCTCGGGGCCTCCCGCGTTGATGCGAAGGGCGAAGTCCGTTGGGCCATCAGCCTGTACCGTTACAGTTCGGACCACCTGGTCGGCCGCCAGTCCTTGGCTATCGACGGCGTCATAGGTCACCACATAAGTGCCCGGTGTGCCTGTATCAACCGTATCGCCACCGATGCTCACCGCTACTGGGCCATCCTCTGGGTCGTTCGCCGTTGCGCCTTCTTCGGTATAGGCGTCCCCTTCGGTCAGGGTGATGTTCGCCAGGCCGTTAAGGCTTATCACAGGCTTGTTGTTTATCGTGCCGCCTATGCTCTGTACCGCTATGCCAGATAGTGTGGGCTGGTCCACCCCATCTGCCCCAAGGGCGTCAAGGTCGATGTCCAACTGCCCATCGGAGACCATGACCCTGAAGGTCTTCGATACCGCTGTGCCCGCACCGACATCGGCAATGATGTCATAATCGTCAAGTACCGTGCCGCCCTCCAACATCACGTCGAACACACGGCTGCCAGGACCGCCACCGAAGGCGCCCCAGAATATCTCGGTGAAGTACAGCGTTACGTCGTACTCCGCGTTGGGTACCGCAATGTCATAGCCAAACTCCTTCGTGCCAGAGGTGCGCTCCGTCTTGTGCAGCTCCGCTACCGCCAAGAGGTTGTTCACTGCCGTATTGCCTCCATTGAAATAGGTGTCCGCCACAAAGGTCTTGCCCCCCAGTATCGTCTCTCCCCCACCTGAGTTGATGAATACCGAGAAGTTCGGTTCGTCAAGCGTCTCAACACTCACCGTCCTTGTTACCTGGTCGGCGGCAAGGCCCTCACTGTCCATTACGTTATAGGTCACCACATAGGTGCCAGGGGTGCCTGTATCAACAGTATCGCCACCTATCGTTATCGAACCTACAGGTAGGTCGCCCTCCTCGGGGTCAGTGGCTGTGGCACCTTCCTCTACATAGGTGTCCCCTACGTTAAGGGTGATGCTTGCTGCTCCGTTGAGGGTTATCACGGGTTTGGTGTTCACCGCTCCACCGCCAACGCTCACTACGCAGATGCCCGATAGCGTCGGTTGGTCAAGACCATCAAGGCCAAGGGCGTCCAAATCGATGTTCAGTTCCCCGTCCGATACCGTTACACGGAAGGTGCGCTTTACCGGTACTCCGGCACCCACCTCTGCAATGATGTCATAGTCGTCGAGCACCGTGCCGCCCTCAAGCATCACATCGAACACACGGCTGCCAACGCCGCCGCCGAAAGAGCCCCAGAACAGTTCGGTGAAGTACAGTGATACATCGTACTCCCCATCAGGTACGGGGATGCCATAGCCAAAGGCCTTACTGCCTGAGGTTCGCTCGCTCTGGTGGAGCTCCGCTACCGGAACAAGGGCATTGGAATAGGCATCTCCACCATTGAAATAAGTGTCCGCCTGGAAGGTCTTGCCCTCGAATACCGTCTCACCACCACCAGAATTGATGTAGAGGGCAAAATCAGGATTTCCGCCACCTGTATCGGCGTTATAGAAATATATATTGTCAATGAATACCGTAAACTCCCCAGCTGGTTGACCTGCAAAAATCAGCTGTGCAATATTCATCTTCTTGGTCAAACCTTCAAACGCCGTCAATGGAATGTCATAGCTTATCCATTCACCTTGTGCAGGATTCTCAAAGGTTAATTCATGTTCAACGTCATCACCCCCATCAAAAGCACCATCTTCCCCAAAATCAACAAGCTTTATTCTGAACTGGGTAGCATCTGCCGACCAAACATCCACGCTGAAATGCGTCATTCCAGTAGCATCAATCTGGTTCGCAACGGTCTCAATACCGACAAAGTTCAATGCACTGTACTTCTTGGTAGCGTTGCCTTCTATCAGTACATCTTCCAATGTTGCATCGGACCATGGGGTTCTAAAAGTATCTACCGGAACATCGTTGTAGACACCACTGAATAATGAAATGACATTCGCTGAATCCTGTGTTGGGTCAGGGGCAGCTACCATTGGTTCGGTAGGACCAGTACCCGCATCAGCATTGTAGAAATAGATGTTATCAATAAATACGGTGAACTCCCCCGCAGGTTGACCTGCATAGATGAGTTGCGCAATATTCATCTTTTTGGTAAGACCTGTAAAGTCCGCTAGTGGAATATCCAAGCTTATCCATTCGCCTTGTGCAGGATTCTCAATCGTAATTTCATGTTCAACGTCATCACCACCATCAAAGGCGCCGTCTTCCCCAAAATCAACAAGCTTTATCCTGAACTGTGTCGCATCGGCAGTCCAAATATCCGTTCTGAAATGCGTCATTCCCGTTACATCAATCTGGTTTGCAACGGTCTCGATGCCAACAAAATTCAGTGCACTATATTTTTTGGTGGCATTGCCTTCAATAAGCACATCTTCGAATGTAGCATCAGACCATGGGGTTCTAAAAGTATCTACCGGAACGTCGTTATAGACGCCACTGAACAATGAAATCACATTCGCTGGATCTTGTGTTGGGTCAGGTGCCGCTACCATTGGTTCTGAAGGGCCTGATGATTCTCGAGAAAAACACCAGAAATCGGTTCTGAACGTGGCGTCTCCTCCTGCAGTACTAACAACGGCAATAACAATATTGACAATGGTATTATCCATTACCCCATTACCACCATTAAGAAAACTATTGTCGTCAAAGAAGTCAGCCAACGGTATTGAAACCTGTTGCCATCCTCCACCTGCACTTATTGTTGAAGTTGGATTGATAGGTAAGTTGTATTGAAATTCTTCATCCGGAGCACCATCACCATTTTCATCTTCTTGTAGATTTATTTCAAGGACGTAGTCTTGCGCTGCATCTGGGTTGATCCACATGTCAAAGTTGGTCATTCCAGAAATATCGACGGTGTTTGATCTACCAAAACCTCCTACGAATCCTCCTGTGCCGATACCCCAACCAGTTTGCAATGAAAATGAACCACCATTTTCAGGAGGTAAATCGCTGGAATTGGCGTCTAGGCCACCTCCCCCATCACCATTGAAAGCAAACCATCCGTTATTGAATGGGTCACCATGTTCCATATCATCAAAAACCACTTTGTCACCTGGTGCAGCGTCTGCATTGTAGAAATAAATGTTATCCACAAACACCGTAAACTGACCGGCAGGTTGGCCTGAGTATATCAGTTGCGCAATGTTCATTTTTGTTGTTAACCCAGTAAAATCAGTAAGCGGTAAATCCAAACTTACCCACTCCCCTTGGGCTGGATTCTCAATGGTTATCTCATGCTCAACATCGTCTCCGCCATCAAAAGCACCATCCATTCCAAAATCAACCAACTTTATCCTAAACTGTGTCGCATCAGGAGTCCAAATATCCGTATGGAAATGTGTCATTCCAGTAATGTCAATTTGGTTCGCGACCGTCTCAATACCTACAAAACTTAAGTTGGTGTACTTCTTGGTATCATTACCCTCTATTTGAACGTCTTCTAGATTTCCGTTTGACCAGTCCGTTCGAAAGGTATCAACTGGTACGTCATCGTAGACATTACTGAACAAGGAAATGACATTGGCCGGGTCTTCGGTTGGATCAGGTGCAGCAACCATCGGTCCTGTCTCATCAATAGGTTCTTGTGAAAAGCACCAAAGGTCTGTTCTAAAGCTAATGGGTGCTCCAGAATTTGTCAAGAATCCGAAGATTACATTTACCAATTGTCCATTGCCTCCATTAGCCGTAGAAATGGGATCTAAAATTCCATTTCCACCAAAAAAGGTTCCGTCATCAAAAAAGCTGGATAGCGGAATTGAAATCAACTGCCATCCACCTCCACTTACAGCCTGACCCGATGCGTTTACGGTCAGGTTGTACTGGAATTCATCATCATCAGCAGAACCGAATGGCACATCATCATCGCCATTATCATCTTCCTGCAACTGTATCTCAATGGTATAGTCTTGACCTGCATCCGGATTTATCCAGAAATTGAAATGGGTCATATCTGTCAAGTCAATTGGGAAGGTTCTTCCGAAGCCACCTAAAAAGCCTCCTGCAGATCCTCCATCAAGGCTGACGTCAATGGCAAAACCGCCACCGTCTTCTGGAGGTAAATCTGTGGTGGTCGCACTTACAGATGGTGTGGATTCCCCATTAAACGTAAAATAACCCGAATCTGCATCTGGATCACCATGTTCCATATCGTCAAATACCACCTTGTTGGTACCTGTACCTTCAATGCCGGTGCCGGTCAATGGAATTTCAATTAACCCTTCATCGGCATCATCACTATTGATTGTCAAGGTAGCTGTTTTGGCTCCTAAAGATGTTGGGTTAAATCTGACCAAAATATTTTGCGATTGACCAGGGCTCACTACAAAAGGGTCATTTCCGTTAGGTAATGAAAATTCAGAGGTATCGGTACCGGTCAAACTAAAACCAGTAATGTTCAACGCCGTGCAGCCTTCGTTGGTCACACTAAAAACACGGGAACTTGTGGTATTCAAGGCAGCATCACCATAATCATGTGAAATTGGATCAACCATAATCTCAGGACCAAGTGGTCCATTGGTGAACGACCAATAATCCGTTCTAAAGGTGGCATCGGAACCTGTATTTCCTATCACCGCAATCACCACATTTTCTATGAGGTCATCCAATACCGAATTGCCATCGACAATATTTGAATTGTCATCAAAAAAGTCGGTCAAGGGTATAGAAATCAGCTGCCAACCACCTCCGGCAATTGCACCTGGACCAGTTGGACTTACCGTTAAATTGTATTGAAATTCGTCTCTGGCCGAATTGCCCTCATCGAGTTCCTGTAGATTGATTTCGAGGGTATAATCTTGATCAGCGTCTGGGTTTATCCACATATTGAAAAATGTGGTCTGCGAGATGTTAACCAGGTTAGTACGGCCGAAACCACCATAAAAACCAGGCGTTCCGCCAGATCCCCAACCGGTCTGTAGTGAAAAAGCCCCACCATTAAGAGGAGGTAGATCGCTCGCATTGGGGTCAACCCCACCGCCACCGACTGAACCACCAAAAGCGAACCACGCATTGTTGAATGGATCACCATGTTCCATATCGTCAAAGACGACTTTTTCGCCAGAACTTGGGTCGGCTGGTTGAAAGGTGATTTTATTGATATTAAAACCACCAACTAAAAAGTTGATGCGTAAAACCTGAATTCCTGCCTCAAGAACTACACTTTCTTTAATAACATCCGCCCAAGACTGAAAACCTCCTGTGGCAGGAACACCAATTGCACCTGTCTTATCCACGCCATCAAATTCGAGATTAAACGAACCGGAACTTCCACCTGAAGCAACTCTTGCAATGATATCATAACTACCAGCCTGTGCTACATTAACGGTATACTCCAACCATTCCCCATCGGCAACAAAACCGATATTGGAACCTCCACCTGTATCTGAAGTTGGCTCAATGTCAGGGCCTTCGTCATTCCGATATCTATTGGCCACGACTTTCGTACCCTCGTTTAAGGTTGGGTCGGAATCGTTATAAGCAACACCTTGGCCTCCGACATCAAAATTTTCGGCCTCAACCATACCGGGGATGCCCACTGGCACCAAGGCGTAGGGACCTTGATCTTCGGCACCCACCTGTATTTCGGCAAAAGGCGAGTAATTGATCTTACCAGCCAAATCTATGACCAAAGCACGGATTCTATAACTACCTTCAGCTATATCGGAAATGGTAATTTCATAAGGGGATGAAGTGGCCTCACCCAATTTTAGATCCCCTTGGTAAAATTCAACCTTATCTACACCTTGCGTTGCAGCAGGTGTTGCCGTAAGTGTAATAGCATCGCCAGCACTAAAAGTGTCGCCGTCAGATGGACTGTTCAAAACCACGGTCGGTAAGTCTAAATCTTCATAAACCCGTACATAGTCGATTACATACTCTTGCGGAAATACCGTGGTCGCGTCAGGATTACCGGGTAGGTTACCCCCAACGGCCAAATTCAAAAGAAAGTGAAAAGGTTGGTCAAAAGGTGCTGGGTATGGACCACCATTGGAAAACCAATCGTTTTGGGTTGCATATAAAATATCATCGACGTACCAACGAATCTCACCGGGTTCCCATTCTATGGCAAATTCATGAAAGTCGTCATTAAAATTGGTGCCATCGGTCAATATAAATTCTTCGGTAGTAAATAAATTACCGGGGAAAGGTTGACCATAATGGATGGTACCGATGATTTCCTCAGGTTTGTCCCCGAGATATTCCATAATATCGATTTCACCTCCGGCAGCCCAACTACCATAAATCGTTGGGTCAGTAAACAACATCCAAAATGCTGGCCACATGCCTTTACCAATCGGCATTTTTGCCCGCATTTCCATTCTACCATAGGTAAAATCCTGTTTGTTCTTGGTTATCAGCCTTGATGAAGTGTAATTGTAACCGCCAAAGCTCTCTTCTTTTGCGGTTATGGTCATAAAACCATTGGCAACCGTAGTATTCTCTTCTCGGTAATACTGTAGTTCATTGTTTCCCCAACCGGGAATTCCTTCGCTGGTTCCATCGCCAATTTGGAAGGTCCAATTGGTTAAATCAACCGCTGTTCCATCGAACTCATCCTCAAATACCAATTGGTAATTCTGAGCGAAAGAAAACTGGAAAAAGAGGCAAAAAAATAAGGCCGTACTGCATTTGAAAAATAAGCGTACAACCTTGTACTGAGAAAGGTAATTTCTTTTCATTTGGTGAGGTGTTAGTTAGAAAAATAAAAAGTGATATAAGTTAATTTATTTAACGGTCTTTCACAATCTTGTTTAACGAAAAGATGCGAATTCGTTACTATTTGAAGATATCGTTAAACATATATGTAATTTTTGATTGTAATTTTTTGTGATTCTTCATTTTTTTAAGGAAAAGGTTGACACACTAAGTAATACGATTTTTAGACTATTTGCGCCAACTTTGAACAATTAAAAAGCCGCTCTTGGGAGCGGCTTTTTATTTTGGTCAGTTTGGTGTGGTCATTAGCGTTTGATGACCATCTGTTTGTTGTACTGGAAGCCCGAAGGACTTTCAGCCCTAACGATGTAGGTGCCCACTGGTATCGGGTACACGTCCATCTCAAAGGTATCACCGTTTCTTATCTTCTTCGCATCGAAGCTCTGAATCAATCTACCCGTTAAATCGAATACCTGTATCTGCTCTATCTCCTCAGGTTCCTCGAAAGAGACCACAGAGGTGATGTTCGCTGGGTTCGGTGATAACGACATGCTGTTCGTATTGAACTGTAATGGCGAGGCCATCGTTCCAATCGATTCGATCTCTATGCCCGATAGCGTCGGTTGGTTTGCACCATCCGAACCTAGGCTTTCCAGGTAAAGGTCGAACTGTCCGTCCAATACCGTTATCGTAAAGGTCTTGCTCACCGCTACCCCGGCACCACTGTCCGCTACAATGTCAAAGTCATCCAATACCGTGCTGCCCTCCAACTGTACGTCGAACACTCGGGCTCCTACCCCTGGTCGGGTTCCGATACCCCAGAATATCTCGGTAAAGTAAAGCGTCACCTCGTACTGTCCGTTCACCAATGGTAATTCGTATCCGAACTCCTGTGTCGGTGAGGTACGTTCGGTCTGGTGCAGTTCAGGGACCGCGAGACCAGCGTTGCTTCCTGTGCCGCCGCCGGTAAAGAAGGCGTCAGCTATAAAGGTATCGCCGCCCAATACGGTCTCAGGGCCTCCCGCGTTGATGCGAAGGGCAAAGTCCGTTGGGCCATCAGCCTGTACCGTGACCGTTCGGACCACCTGGTCGGCTGCAAGTCCTTGGCTATCGACGGCGTCGTAGGTCACCACATAGGTGCCCGGTGTGCCTGTATCAACAGTATCGCCCCCGATGCTTACCGCTACTGGGCCATCCTCTGGGTCGTTCGCCGTTGCGCCTTCTTCGGTATAGGCGTCCCCTTCGGTCAGGGTGATGTTCGCCAGGCCGTTAAGGCTTATCACTGGCTTGTTGTTCACTGGGCCACCCGTACCCTCTATTTCAATACCCGATAAGGTAGGTTGGTTGGCACCGTCAGGCCCTAGGGCATCAAGGTCGATGTCCAACTGCCCGCCTGTGACCGTAACCGCGAAGCTCTTTGTCACGGGAATGCCCGCTCCACCGATGTCGGCAATGATATCATAATCGTCAAGTACGGTAATGCCCTCCATCATCACATCGAACACCCGTGAACCTGCTCCGGGCCGTGTGCCCAATCCCCAGAAGGTCTCCGTGAAATAAAGTGTTACCGTGTAGTCGCCATCCGCAAGTGGGATGTCATAACCAAACTCCTGAGTTGGTGATGTGCGTACACTTTGGTGCAGGCTTGGTACGGCAAGACTGCCATTGGTGCTTGCTAGGCCGCCATCAAAGAAGGCGTCGGCCATAAAGTCATCGCCGTTGAGCACCGTATCAGGGCCGCCGACATTGATGCGCAGTGCAAAATCCGGATTGCCCAATGGTAATACCGTCACTGCACGGGTCACCTCATCTGCCGCAAGGCCACCGCTATCGACCGTATTATAGGTAACGATATACGTATTCGGGGTGGAGGTATCTACCGTCTCACCACCGATCAGTACCGGTATAGGGCCATCTTCAAGGTCGTTCGCCGTAGCTCCCTCCTCGATATAGGTCTCCCCTTGGATCAAGGTCACCACTACGGGACCGTTGAGGGTAATTACCGGTTTGGTGTTCACAGGGGCCCCGGAACCGCCTACAATGCCTATACCTGATAGCTTGGGCCTGTCCGAACCGTCATCGCCAAGACTGTCAAGGTCAAGGTCCAGTTGGCCATCGTTGACTACTACTGTAAAGGTCTTGGCTATCGGAATCGCAGCACCACCGGCATCGGCAATGATATCATAATCATCGAGCACTGTGTTCCCCTCGAGCATTATATCGAATACCCTCGCGCCAATACCGGGCCGTGTGCCCAATCCCCAGAAGGTCTCGGCAAAGTAAAGTGTGACCTGGTACTCCCCATTTGGTAAGGGAATGTCATAACCAAATTCCTCACTGGGACCATTACGCTCGCTCTGGAACAGTTCAGCTATCGCAAGGCTTGTATTGGCCGCGGTCACTCCCCCATTGAAATTCGTATCGGCAACAAAGGTCTTGCCATCGAATACCGTCTCGCCGCCGCCGGAGTTGATGTAAATCGCAGCGGGGGCATCATCATTCAGTATCGTACCAATACCCTCATTATCGGCAATGGCAGCATTGACGGGGTCAACCAGTTGTATGAAAAAGGTCTCGTCCGACTCAAATGCTGAATCTGGGTTTACGTCGATACCAAATGATTTGGAAGTTTCTCCGGGATTAAACGTCAAGGTAGCTTCCACTTCTGTGTAATCTTCTGTGGCAACTGCAGTACCATCTAAAGTTTCATAATCAACAGTAATCGTATTTGCACTCGCTCGACTTAGCGTAGCTGTAAATACGAATGTCGTTGTGCCACCCGTACCTTCAGCTAGGACTACATCATCGATTGAAATTTCTGGAATACCACTAACAATATTATCCCTAGCAAAATTGGTACAACCATTTGCATCTGTGAAGGTATAGGTAACTTCAACCTGTTCAGAATCTAGAAACGCCGTATCGAATGAAAAGGTTTCGCCATTACCATCGTCAGAAACTCCACTACCTGAGTAAACACCACCAACGGGCAGTCCACCTCCCAAGCCTGTTTCTATACCAGAGGCCTGTTGAAATGGCCCAGGGGCTGTAAAGGTTACGGTTGGAAGTTCATTTACCGATAAGGTTGCCGAATCACTGGTTTCCGAACAATCGTCTGTATCGTCAGCAGGGGTACCATTGTCAGAGGTGACAATCACCCGGTATTGTGAGTCATCCCATGAAAGTGGTGGCGCTTGAAACAACAACTCATTACTATCTGGTCCAATCTCAGTCCAAGTTGAACTACCACTAAGCAATTGCTCCCATTGGTAACTCAAACTTGCGCCATTGGTAACCGCAGTTACCGAAATACTGGCCCCAATAGGTAACGGGGACAAACATAAAGAAGCATCAACCGGTTGAACCTCGATAGTCACACTACATAGCGGTTGTGCTGGTAGCACCACAACATCATCACTGGCTGAATTTGTACAACCATTGAGATTAGTATAGGTATAGGTAATAGTATGGGTGCCCACACCAGGGACTGAAGGGTCGAAATCATAGGTACTGTCACCATTGTCTGTTACTCCTATACCGCTATAGACCCCACCTACGGGATTACCCCCGCCAAGATTGGTTTGTACGCCTGCGTTAACTGGCAAATCTGCAAGGGCGGTAAACGTAAGTACGGGTAAAGCAAAAACTTCAACCTCATCTGTGGCTAAACCTGTACAGCCATTGCCATCGGTATATTCATAGGTAATTTCATGTACCCCAACACCGGCTACCGCAGGGTCAAAAGAATAGGTCATACCATTGCCGTCGTCGGTTACCCCTGGGCCGCTATAGACTCCAGAATCTCCTGCTGACGGACCTTGGGCGGGTGTACCCCCTCCTCGACCGGTTTGGACTCCTGCATCAATACAAAGGTCGTCCGGGGCCGTAAAGGTTACGGTTGGCAATGGGTTTACCGTTAGTGTCACTGCATCACTGGTTACTGAACAATCATCACTTGAATCGCTCGGTGTACCATTGTCACTGGTAACAATTACTCTGTATTGGTTACCATTGGCACCTAAACTTACAGTTGCCCCAACTTGAACTGTTGGCGAATTGGTTAGAACATCACTAAAACTAGATGATCCAGGCGCAGCAAATTGCCATTGATACGATAGAGTCCCAGTCCCTGAAGCGACTACTGACAAACTTAATGAGTCAAATTCGCATACTGTTGGGTCTTGAGGCTGGGTATCGATTGAAACTATACAAGATGGCCCTAAGGAAACTACCAAATCAACTGGACTGTTTTCTGCCACTGAAGTTCCAGAAGTTGGGTTTTGACTGATAACATTACCAGCAGGCACCGTATTATCATTGGCTGTGGTCACTGTGCCTATCGTCAAACCAGCAAGTAAAAGATTCGATTCAGCCGTGGCTTGTTGTAAACCAACCACATTTGGGACATTGACCAAGGGCGGTGGCATAATGGTTACGGTCTGGGAGCAAGTGTTTGTTAAGCCATGAATATCGGTAACCACATAGTTGATGTTAGTAACCCCTTGTGGAAAGGGTGCGGCTACCAAATCTGTGCTATTATTATCAGAACGTGTACCCACGACACTGGCCACATTACAATTATCCAGCGTAGACGGTGTACCAAGATCGGCCAAAGTCAAAACCAGTGAACTGCTACTCGTTCTCATCACATCAGATGGGCATGTGATTTCTGGGGGCAAAACATCATCAATTTGAATAATAGTGCTACAGAAAGACACATTGCCATTATTATCGGTTACCGTTAGAGTTACCGTACGCTCCCCAAAATCAGCACAGGTGAAAAGGTCAGGACTAACTTCCAAATTGGCTATCCCCGAAGCATCATTTGAACCATTATCAATAGCATTGGCAAATAAACTTGCTGTTCCATCAAGGCCCAATCTCAAGGTTATCGAGTTGGAAGGAATACATACAGCGTTTGGTGCCACATTGTCCTCAACCGTAACTATAGCGGTACAAGTAGACATATTGTTATCCGCATCAGATACCGTAAGTGTAACGTCATTATCACCTACATCAGCTGTTGTAAAAGCAGTCTTGCTTGCCACTAAGGCAGTGACACCACAATTATCAGTAGAACCACCATCAATATCAGCTGCTGTAATGGTAGCATTGCCAGAAGCATCTAGTTGCACCCTGATGTTTCGACAGACCGCTGAGGGAGCTATTGCATCTATTACTTCTAAGGTAAAAGTGCAGGAAGCTGAATTACCCGAGGCATCAGTTGCTGTTAAGGTGACGTCAATATCCGTTGAATGAATCGTACCTGGGGCAGGGTCTTGCGTTACTACGGGATTTGGGTCCATATCATCGGCCACCGTAGGGAAACTTCTATAATCAGGCAATGCATTTTCACAATTTATATCCAATGCAGCGGGCGAAACGGTTGGACAGGTAATTGTTGGTGGGGTGGTATCACCCCCAACTGCAATATCTGTAAAGGGTGTCTGTGATGGTGTAGCATTTGCTTGACCGTGTGTCCAATTAGCGGGGTCCTCCAGATCGCTTTTTGAAACCGAACCACTTCGTAAAGCTGGATTAAATTCTGTGAACCCAGGATCGGAGGCCGGGAAGCCATCGACCACAATTGCATCTGGAAAATCCGACGTCGGATCTTCATTAGCGGGTATTGGACCACCATTTACCACCGGGTTCTCACCACTACCCGTAAAAACCACACAATAGATTTCGGTAATGCCATTGGTGGGGTCGGTATCATCATCAGCGTATAAGTAATGCCCCTCTCCATCGGTAGCCAATGAAAAATTCGTGTTCACTGAATCAATTACCGTAGCTGAACCCGTGCAACCACTGGTGCAAGTAAAACTCAGCACATCTGAAGAGATTTCTGAAATGGTAATGACCTGCCCCCTGGCCATTGCCGAGGTCAATACGATCTCAACCACAACTTCTTGTGGTTCAAATGCATCATTAGCAGCATCGTACTCCTTATCGGTATAATAGAATGTTTCGCCAGAAGGCAAATCTTCAAGCGCTACAATTGCCATACCATCGGGCGAGGTGTGGTTTAAACTTACAATGGCCACTTTTTGGCCGTAACCCGCTAGGGTCATTAGTGTAAAAAACAGAAATGTAAGGGTAATGTTTTTCATTTTGGTGGAGTTATTTTATTAGGTACAGATATATGGATTTCGCCATCCGGTATAGGGTACTCCCTCCATAAAATCATAAAGGGCACCCGTATGTTCCGATGGCACTATTTTTTCAATTAGATTGTGATACTCCGTGCAGTTGTATTCAAATTTTCGGAGTAAATGTTTTTTGACCGAGGTCTGATTGTTTTGATTTATTTGTAGTACACCTCTTGGGCTGGTTTTTATTTCAATGCCTTTAAGTTTTTCGAATGAAATTCTGTTATCGCGTTTTGCACTAAGCGCCAAAAGGGCTGTTTCAAAACCGAGCAATGCGAAAACAGTCGGTGCTTTTTGATAGTTATCTTTATAGGAATTGACGAAGGAAGTCATTGCTTCATTGGGGTCGTCAAATGACCAAGAGGCCACAGAATGTACTTGCGAAAGACCAAAATCAGTGTACTTCATGCTGCCATCTGTTGCCAAAGGCAATGCCATCATATATGGAAGGGTTTCCTTCTTCTGCTTCGCCATCGCTTCAAAAAAGTGGCCGGCCTCTTTATAACTAAATAAGGTAAAGGCTACATCTGCCCCACTCTCTTCCAGTTCTTGAAAAATGATGTTCAAATCAACATCGTGGTAGTCCATTGGGGCTACAAAATTGTAGACCATCTCGCCACCACTATCCACAAAACCCTTGACGTAAGAAGCAGCCATTTGGTAGCCTCCATCATAAAAAGAAGCGAGTAATGCGCCCTTTTTACCAATATTTTTTGCTGCATATTGGCCTGCATAAAAAGCAGACTCGCAAAGATGAAGTGAATGGTGCAGCACAAACTGCCCAAAATGTTCGGTTTTTGGGAGCGCCCCCCCTAAGTCTACAAAAATTAGTGGGCTCTGATATTGCTCAAACTTATCAACCAGTGGCTTAAGTTGAAAAAAACTACAAAAGGCCACGGTGAGGTCGACTTCTTCTTGGAGTAATAATTTCTCAGCCGTTTTTACGACATAATCATCTGCTGCTTTACCTATGCCTTCAAAGACAAACTCAAATTTATCTTCACGCTGCACAAAGGCCATTTTGAACCCGTTCAAAAAATCCTTGGCCAAGGCTGGATACATATCTGAAGTTGGTAAAAGAAAGGCTACTTTCATAAATCAACTTCTTGAGGGATACACCCCTACCGTAGCAATACAGGGATACATACCCAAATAGGGATTACGGACTGAAAAGGCTGTTCCCGAGCCAACGTTTGAAGTGGCCAAAGTACGCTCGCCAGCCTGGTCTTCATTGTAAGCACCGCCATGTTCGGCCAAAAAATTTAATGCCGGGTTATCTAGGTCCCCTGCCTCATCAGAGGCGTTAAGTTTTTGGTTATAGCTATGATTATGACTCGGCATATTAGCCGAAGTCAAATTCCGGGATCCCGCCCCAGCTCTAGCACCCCATCTAATATTACTCAAACCGGGACCGTTACCTTGCCCAATAACTGTTCTACCCCTCAAATCAGGAAGTCCAAAAGTCGTTCTCCCATCGCCGCCATATGTTGTTCCCAATAATGAAAAAAGCGCGTTGTTTTGACTAATCGGGAGTAATTGTCCTTGACAAGTTGCCCAGCCTCTTGGGGCAAAATTGAACCCGAATGTGGTAATCTGTCCTAAATATGGATTTGCTGACATAACGTTATGATCTAGATGGAAAAATACCCTGAAGAGCGATGCAGGTATACATGCCCAAATAAGGGTTACGAATGTTAATAGCCACACCGCCTCCAGTATTTGCAGTTGTTGCGGCCGCGTTGCCATTTAAAGTAGTATTCGGGGTGGACTTAAAGCCATCTGTGCGACTCGCAATAACATTACTAGTGGGATCGGATTCCTCACCGGTTTCGTCACTTACCGGTATCGCAATAGCATGATTGTGTGGAGGTAAGTTTTGTATGGTCAGCGTTACATCTTCAACGCCATTTTTTTCCCCCCATTGGATAGTACCCAATCCTGGGCCACTACCTACACCGATTATTGACCGGCCTCGAAGGTCCGGTAGTCCAAAGGATGTTCTTCCATCGCCCCCGTAGGTAGTTCCCAATAGAGAGAATAATGCCGAATATTGAGCAATAGCTAAAAGTTGACCCTCGCAACGGGCCCAACCCCTTGGAGCAAAATTAAAGCCTACAGTCATTAACTGACCTAATAATGGATCTACAGCCATAGTATAAAATTATTTTTGGTTGTTTAAAGAAATATTGAATTCGACCATGGTTCTATGGTCACTTTTTGAATGTTTGGGGAATAATAAATTATCCTCTAATTGATTGTTCGCTTCCCAATGCTCCCCTGTGATAAAGGCATCAAATTCTGAGATTTTCAAATTGGTTTGATAATTCTTCGCTCCATTGGATAAATCGAAGCCGAAGTTTAAAGCCCTATCCCCTGTATTTGATGGATAGTCCAATTTAATTTGGTAGCGTCCTTTATCGTCCGTGGTAAGCATACCGCGATGGCTTTTCTTTTTTGCATCGTCAACAAAATGCCAAAACTGTAAAGTGGTATTTGGCAATACTTTTTTTCCGCTTGCATCAAAAATTTTTCCTGAAATTTCCAATTGCTTCCCAAAAGGATTCAACCGTATATCGCATTTTGATGCGGCCGTGGTGTTTGGGAATGCAGCAGCACTTAAGGGAACTGAAAGCATAAGGCTACCAGAGGCAGCCAAGGAGTTTTTAAGAAAACCTCTGCGGTGTAATTTGTTTTTCATACTTGCTGGTGTTGATTTGTACAACACAAGCGGTTAGAACATTGAAGATTGTGGGGCTACTTCTTTGTTATCTAATAATCCCTGAAGGATTTATTCTTTATTCACCGAGTCTTTTCAACTTTTTCAGACTTTTCATTTTTCAGGGGAGAAAACTTTAACAATTTAGGGTTTTTATAACAAATTATGTTAAAAACTGTATAAATGGTAAAAAATCAAGGGTGAATTGCAATAAGAATACCCGAACCTATGTGCCGGCTTCTATAGTAGATTCCGTTCTAATGTTATGTTCGGCAGTTAAAAACGACCATTTACTAAATCGTAGCATATGAGACTCCTTATCCTCTTACTTCTATTTAGTGTAGCAGAACTGACCGCTCAAGAGATGACGCCGGCTAAATTGACGAAACTAATCGAAGAAACAGCGGATACTACCTTTGTTCGGCAGAAATCCATACAATTTAAAATCAATGATGCCATGCTAATATGTATCTATGATGAAAATGCAAACCGAATGCGTATTATTTCGCCTATTGCCGAACTTAAAGATGTTCAAGAAGGGGAAATCTTAAATGCCATGGTTGCCAATTTTCATACTGCATTGGATGTGAAATACGCCTTAAGCGAGGAGATCATTTGGTCAGTCTTCGCACACCCCTTAAAGCAATTGAGTGACGAACAGGTTTTGGATGCCCTTAAACAGGTCTATGCCGCTTCGATAACCTTTGGAAGCTCGTATTCAAGTACTGATATGGTTTTTCCTGGGGCTATACAGAAAAAGCCAAAACCAAAACCCTTACCAGAGCTGAATAAAATCTAGTCAATCAAAACTATATTCAGGTATCTTGCCTTTAACACCTTTGTAGAATTCCTTGATTTTGGCCATATCCGCTTCAAAGTCATCCGTAGTGTAAAAGGGTTCTGAAATCTTTACCTGCTTATTGCCGAAATCAAAAGCCACTTTGACAATAGGCACTTGGGCCTTTTTGGCGATGTAGTAAAAACCGGTTCTTAGCGATTCTACCTTTTTTCTGGTACCTTCTGGTGCCAAAGCAAATCGAAATATTTTTCGTGAATTGAAAATATCGACCACGGCATCGACCATATTTTGGTTTTTTGAGCGGTCTACCGGTGTGCCACCGGTCATTCTAAAAAACCAGCCATAGGGCCATTTAAACAGGCTCTTTTTACCAATGTAGTTGATTTCTTTACCAATCAGTTCACGTACCAATATGCCCATATTAAAGTCATACCAATGCGTATGTGGTATAACGATGACCACGCATTTGTCAACGTCTGGAAATTGGCCGACCATTTTCCACCGCATGAGGCGGTAGTAAATGAATTTAGCGATTGGACGTAACACTAGATTTTTTTGTAGATGGCGACCACTTTTTCTTGGTCGATACATTGATGCCAGTCTTTGCCTAGCGCATTCTCCCAAAGGGGTTCCATTGAAAGTGCAATTTGTGCCATGGTCTCCAAGTCGGAATTCGGTAAATTGGCACAAACATTTTTAGGAAACTCAATTTGGTGCTTCTCCTTCATTTTTTTGAAGAGCGTCACCCCTTCTGGGTAGAATTCTTCCAAATGTTGAAAAACCAAACAATTACCGATGCCGTGTTTTGTGCCCAAAACATAAGACAGGCCATAACTCAAAGCGTGCGCTACTCCAACTTGGGAATAAGCAATGCTCATGCCCCCATGCCATGAGGCCATCATCAACTTGTCTTCAGCTTCTTTTGGAGACAAATCACCGAGAAAAACCTCCTCGCATAGGTCAAACGCCTTTTCACCATAACTCTGGCTAAATGCATTTAGATAGGTGCCGTTCAACGACTCCACACAGTGTATAAAACAATCCATGCCTGTGAAGAACCACTGGTCTTTTGGTACGGTCACGACCAAATCAGGGTCGAGTACTACTTGGTCAAAAGTGGTGTAATCTGAATTGATTCCTAGTTTTCGCTCGGGCCCTGATAGCACGGCCGTTCTAGAAACTTCGGCGCCCGTACCACTGATTGTAGGGATGCCAACATGGAACAATGCTGGTTTTTGAACCAAATCCCAGCCTTGATATTCTTCAGAACCGCCTTTGTTATTGAGCATAATAGCTACAGCCTTGGAGAGGTCCAAAACGGTACCACCCCCAATACCTATAATACCTGATGGTAATTCATCAAAGTCGTTCTTTATTTTAGCGACCAAAGCATCTACTTGTTCCGTCTTCGGTTCTTCAGCAGCAGAAATGAAAATTGTCAGGTCGTTGAACAACCATGGTATTCTGCTTTCCAGTTCTTTCCCTTCAAAAAAATCATCCACCAGGAAAATGAAAGGGGCTTCTGAATTCCTTCTTTTGGGTAGCAAAATATCGGCCAACTGTCCGAAACTTCCCCGACCATAGATTACCCTTGGCACCATGGGAAAGTTCTTATACTGTTGCGTAGATTTACTTTTAATGCTTCCCTTATTTATCTCGTTCACCTCCATTTAATTCAAATACTTCAGAATTTCGGTAATCCTATTCAACTTCAAATGACCGTTGACATTTATTTCATTTTCATTGACCTCTTCATGGGCCCATGTGGTATGAAAGGGAATGTGAACGGCCTTCGCCCCTATACCTAATATAGGTAGAACATCTGACTTCAAAGAATTCCCTACCATTAAAAATTCATTTGTGTCAATTTCAAGATGTTCCAACAAGGCCTTGTAATTCGTTTCTTTCTTATCGCTTAGTACCTCTACATGATGAAAATACTTGGAGAGTCCAGACCTTTCGAGCTTTCGTTCTTGGTCTAATAAATCGCCTTTTGTCATCACGATAAGCCGGTACTTTGCTTGCAATTTTTCCAATACTTCTTCAACGCCATCCAACACTTCAACGGGATGGTCTATCATATTTTTGCCCAATTGCAATATCTCTTCTATTGTAGATTGGGATACTTTATTATTTGAAAGGTCCAACGCAGATTCAACCATAGAGAGCACAAAACCTTTAATACCATAACCGTAAAGTTCCAAGTTCTTCATTTCCATCTTGAATAACTCTTGGTCAATTTTGTTTTTGGTTTCGTAGCTCTCCAATAACTCGGCAAAGCGCTCTTCGGTCTCTCGAAAATAGGTTTCGTTGACCCAAAGCGTATCATCCGCATCAAAACCAATCACTTTTATGCCTTTAAAGTCTGCTTCCATTCTTTCAATGCACGTTCTAAATCTTCTGGCGTATCAATTTCTACCCCTGTCACATGTGTCTCGACCATTTTTATTTTACGCCCATACTCCAGAAATCGAATTGCTTCAATTTTCTCTTTGGCCTCTAAAGGCAACATCGGCAGTTGCTTAAAATCAAGTAACGCCCTTTTTCTAAAGGCATAAATACCCTTATGCTTGTAATATTTTGCTTCTACCTTCTCATCTCTTGGATAAGGAATGGCAGATCTTGAAAAATAGAGCGCAAAATTACGATTGTCTACGATTACCTTAACCGTATTTGGGTTGGAAATTTCTTCCCAATCGGTAATTGGGGTCATCAAAGAAGCCAAATCAATCTCGTTGGTTATGTCTTCATGAAATACTCGAATGACCTTTTCTAAACTTTCCTGCTCTATAAAAGGCTCATCGCCTTGTACATTAATGATAATGTCCGCTTCTACTTCTGAAACAGCTTCAGCGATTCGGTCACTCCCGCTTTCATGCTCTTCTTTACTCCTAATGACGGTTCCGCCAATATTTTCAATTGTTTCTTGAATGATTTCACTATCAGTGACCACATACACCTCATCAAAAAGACCGGTATTTTGTACCGCCTCAAAGGTTCTCACAATTACGGGTTTGCCATGCAGGTCTTGCATCAACTTGGCTGGAAACCTAGATGCCTGATAGCGGGCTGGTATCATTGAAATTATCCTCAAGTCGCTGATTTTTTTGGTCTAATCTTTCTATAAATTTTGAAAATAATGGCCAAAATAATGACCACAAGAATTGCGGCAATAATTGGCTTTGCCAATGCTGCAGTTGCCACAACCGCTGCCGTACCGGTTTCAACGGTAGATACCACTGGATTTGCCAAACCACCAGTAGTGGCAGTACTGGTCAATCGTCCGGCTGCATTGGCACCCTTAATGGCGGCTGCCGTACCACCACCAGCAATAATAGCCAGAGACCATGTAATTACAGGGTCTAAATCGGCCATGGTAGAAACCATTACCGCCGTGCCAGCTATACCTGCCAAGGGTATGGCAATGCTGTCCAATAAATTATCAATCCACGGAATAAAATAGGCAAAAATCTCAACCACAGTAGCAATGCCAAGGGTCAAAACCGCAGCCAAACTACCAATCCAAGCCCAGTTTTCATTTAGTTCCCAAAAACCCAAATAACTTGCCAAACTAAGGGCGAATAAGGGCAGAAATACACGAAAACCTGCTGAGGCCGCCAAGCCAATACCCAGAAAAATACTTATGATCGTTTCTTGAGTCATACTCCTTTGATTTTGACTAAAATAACAGTTTATGTTTCAAGAAAAAAATCATCCTTAAAACCGATGAGATAGAGTTTGTTCTTGGCCCTGGTTACTGCTGTATACAACCAACGAAGGTATTCCTTATTCGGGCCATCGGGCAAATACGGCTGCTCCACAAAAACGTTTTCCCATTGCCCACCCTGTGATTTATGGCAGGTAATGGCATAGGAAAATTTGACCTGCAAGGCATTAAAAAACCGATTGTTCTTCACTCCGAGAAATCGCTTGTAATTTGATTTTTCGTGCGCATAATCCTGAGCAACCTCTTGATATAACCTATTGCCATCTTCATAGGACAAAGAAGGGCTTTCTGCCATAATGGTATCCAATAATAGTACCGTCTCAAAGGGTCTCTGATTCGGATAATCAACCATTCTAACCTTTACCTCGGCAAACTTGAATCCGTACAATTCTTTTATCGAAAAGAGTTCTAAAATCTCAACAATATCACCGTTGGCAATAAACCCTGCTTCTGAATTTGGTCGTAGCCAGAAATAGTTGTTTTTGACTACCATCATGTAATCCCCAACGGAAATCTCGTTCTCAAGAAAAAGGATGCGTTCCCGAATATTCTGATTGTAAAGATTTGCCCTTTTATTTGAGCGCACAATAATCGCTGTCTCTTCACGCCCTTCATTTTGATATGAACTATCAATTGCTTCCTGTATTTCGTTACCCTCAATTAGGCGAACGAGATCAGTACCGGCATTAAGGTCGAACTTAAATTCTTCAAAAAAGGATTGCTGTAATTGTTCCCGTATCAAAGTTGCGTTCCAAAGAATTGAAGAATCTGCGGTCTGTCTTGTGACTTCATCCAATTCTATTTTGGTCACCGTTTTATTGTAGTTGAGTTCAAGGGTATCGTCATTTAAAGCCGGGCTTAATTCTAATTTAACCGGTGGTAATTGTGCCGTGTCACCTATCAATAAAAGTTTGCATCTATGACCTGAATACACAAAATACATGAGGTCATCAAGTAAGGAACCATTTTCAAATAGTTTACTATCGGCCGGACTATCGGGAACCATTGATGCTTCATCAACAATAAATAGCGTATCTCTGTGCTTGTTTGGTGCCAAGACGAACTTCATGGCGCCATTCGACTGTTTTTTAGGGAAATATATCTTTCGATGTATGGTAAAAGCTTCTTTACCACTGTAACTAGCCATAACTTTTGCAGCCCTACCTGTGGGTGCCAGCATAACGTATTTCTTTTTTGCATGCCAAAGGTTTTTTGTTATAGTACCGACTAATGTCGTTTTACCTGTACCTGCAAATCCTTTCAGAAGAAAAAGGGCATCCTTATTATTGTCAATAACAAAATCCGCCAATTTTTCTAAGGCAATACTTTGCACAGCAGTTGGTTCGTGGGGAAATTTTTCCCTCAAAATCTTATGAAATTCGCGGGCCGTCAATACAAATGGAAAGTCCCAAATATAGGGTTAGAAAAGCACACAAAAACTTTCGTCATTAAAAAAAAATTGTAGATTTGTCTGTAACCACTAATTAACTTAAAGTAATACGAAAACACCTATGATACTAGCAGTTATTCTAGTCATTTTATTAACCGTCGGATTGGTTTATGTAATTGACAAATTTCTACCTTCTAAGCTTAGGCCATTGATTATGTTAGTCTTTGCAGCCTTAAGTATTTTCTTCGCTTACAAAATTTATGGCTCGGTAAACGGCCCGATTGAATTCAAAAAAGTACGCCAAGAACGTTTTCAGGCCGTAATCAACAAATTGAAAGATATACGAGATGCTCAAGAAGCATACAAATCGGTTAATGGTAAATATGCGGCAAACTTCAATAGCCTTATCAAGTTTGTTGATACTGGTGACTATACCATCACGACACAAAGAGATTCTTCTTTTATGCGTTTTGACAAGGCGTACCAAATCGACTTACAAGTAGATACTGTTGTAATCGATACCCTTGGGACGGTTAAGGTCAAGGATTCATTATTTAAAGCTGACGACCGATACAAGACAATGATGGATGTTCCTTTTGCCCAGAATGGGGAAAAGTTTGAAATGAAGGCTGATATCATTGACAAGAGTGGTTATAAGGCACCTGTTTTTGAAGCTAAGATTAAAAAGGACGTTGTACTGTATGATCAGCCAGCATCTTTGAAAGCACAGGAAAACGCAAGAAACAGTGTTGAAGAAGTCAATGGCGAGTTCGTTAAAGTTGGTTCTCTTACCGATGTAAGCACCAACGGAAACTGGCCTCCACTTTACGACAGAAACGATAAATAATTTAAATTTTGGATTCTATGGAATCCTTTAAGAAACTGTCCATTCAAGTTGGCTTGAATGGACTTTCTTTTTGTGTCTTAGATTCGGTCAATAATGAAATTATTGACCATGGTGGCCATTCTTACGATGCCGAACAAACACCCTATTTACTTTCAAAAGACTTAAAATCACTTTTAGAGAAACACAATTTAATTGGGAGCTCGTTCGAAGATATTCTGATAATTCATAGAACGAATAACTCGAGTTTGGTGCCTAAGGCGCTTTTTAGCAAGGACAACTTACAGGACTACCTAAAGTTTAATGCAACCATTACCTCCAATGATAGTGTAACCTATGATGATTTGGGTAGTCTGGATCTTGTAAACGTCTATACCCCTTTTAGTAAAATAAATGAACTAATCTCAGAGGTTTTCAGTGAATTTCGCGAGCTACATAATTCCACTGTTCTATTAAAAACCTTTCTGAAACAAAACCGGGAACCAGGTCCCCATTGTTTTGTACATCTAGTGAATCAAGAAATGGAGGTTCTAATAATGAATGATAACAGGTTCCTCCTTTACAACCAACATACCATTAGTACTAAAGAGGATTTTCTTTATCACATTCTTTTTAGCTTGGAACAATTGGGTATTTCTCTGGATGAAGTTAAACTAAGATTATTCGGCAATTCCAAGGAAGAGGAGAGATACCTAGAGATTGCTAGAGCATACGTACATGATGTTGAAGTAATTCAGCCAATCAACCCAACAGTTGATTTTTCTAAAATACCAAAGGGTGCTTTGGATTTTGCGATTCTAAATTCCTTCTAGTGCGTATTATATCAGGTAAATACAAAGGCAAACGATTGCTGGCTCCTAAAAAATTGCCCGTTCGCCCAACTACCGACATGGCCAAAGAGGCCTTGTTCAACATCCTCAACAACAGCTTCTTTTTTGAAGAAATCAAAGTTTTAGATCTGTTTGCTGGCACAGGAAATATAAGCTTTGAGTTTGCCTCTCGAGGGGCTCAGGATATAACAGCTATTGACGCCCACTTAGGTTGTATAAAGTTTATCTCAAAAACCGCTGGCGAATTGGGTTTTTCTATAAATGCATTTAAAAATGATGTGTTTTCATTTTTATCAAAAACAAGGGAACGGTATGATGTGATTTTTGCCGACCCTCCTTATGATTTAGAAATCTCTGAATTGCAAAAAATCGCGAATACTGTTTTTGAAAAAGATCTTTTAATGGATGACGGGGTTCTCGTTGTGGAACATTCCCCACAAATTGATTTGTCAACGGAACCAAGATTCGTTGAACAAAGAAAATATGGAAGTTCCGTTTTCAGTTTTTTTGAATAGCCTTGGTAAATTGCCCTGGGCATTTACCCAGGGCAATTGATGTGACTGCAGGTCATAAGCCGGATTCTGTCGAGCCCTACCATTTATCTAGGGTCTTGGTTACCCAAAACCTCTAACCGCCTACCCTCCAATTTGGGCGTGCAACCCTCAAACATTGGTTTACATGGCGTTTCACCGCATAGAGTTTACCTGATTTCACTACAGCCGAACTGTACTTGCTTTCTGCTGCACTTGTCCTCATCTTTCGATGGACGGGTGTTACCCGCTATACTGCACTTCGGTGTCCGGACTTTCCTCCTCAATAACAATTGAGACGATAGAGTGCCCTGCAATGCAAAGTTACTTCAATTGTTAATAACTATTCATTGAGGTCGATTGCAAGTCTAGTCAATGCTCTTAGCTATTTTTATATTTGTTATTGGCTCAAAATCAGTCAAGTTTTGGAACCCTTTGTAGTATCAGCTCGTAAATACCGTCCACAAATCTTCAAGGATGTTGTTGGCCAAAAGGCCATTACAGATACCCTTGAAAACGCCATTGCCAGCAATCACTTGGCACAAGCATTACTTTTTTGTGGTCCTAGGGGTGTTGGTAAAACCACCTGTGCACGAATCTTAGCTAAAAAAATAAACCAAGATGGTACTGAGGCAGAAAATGAGGATTTTGCCTTCAACATTTTCGAATTGGATGCGGCTTCAAATAACTCAGTAGATGATATTCGAAGCTTAACCGACCAAGTGCGCATACCACCCCAGGTTGGCAACTATAAAGTGTACATTATTGATGAAGTTCACATGCTCTCCCAATCGGCATTCAATGCCTTTTTAAAAACATTGGAAGAACCCCCAAAACACGCTATTTTCATTTTAGCTACGACTGAAAAACATAAGATTATTCCAACCATCCTTTCAAGATGTCAAATTTTTGATTTCAAAAGGATAACTGTTAAGGACGCCGTAGAATACCTGAAGTACATTGCCAACGAACAAGGTGTCAATGCTGAAGAAGATGCCCTTCATATTATCGCTCAAAAGGCAGATGGTGCCATGCGAGATGCATTATCAATATTTGATAGGGTCGTCAGTTTTTCAGGTAAGGAATTGACTCGAAAAGCTGTTGCAGAAAACCTCAATGTGCTTGACTACGATACCTATTTCGAGGCAACTGATTTAATACTAGGCGGTAAGATTCCTGAATTGCTGCTATTGCTCAACAAAACACTGGCCTTAGGTTTTGATGGCCACCATTTTATCGTTGGTTTAGCTTCACATTTCAGGGATTTGTTGGTTTGCCAGCATCCAGAAACCGTTGCTTTACTTGAGGTGGGTGATGAAACAAAGGCGAAATATGCCGAACAATCGAATAGTGCAAGTAAAGACTTCTTAATACAAGCATTGGATATGGCCAATAGCTGTGACTTGAGCTATAAGAATAGTAAAAACCAACGATTGTTAGTTGAATTAACGTTGATGAAGGTAGCCTCGTTGAATTTTGACAACGAAAAAAAAAAGGATGATTTCATAATTCCAGCGAGTTACTTTAGAAACCAAGATTATGTAAAAGTACCGGAAACAAAGACTTATTCCATAGAGGAAAAAGTGCATGAAGCAGCCGAGAAAAAAGGTGCCGCTCAAAATTCGATTCCTGAATCTACACAAACAATTCCTGAAATTGAGAAAGTTGAACTTAAGAACATGCCTTCTCGGGTATCAGGACTTTCACTGTCAAGTTTAAAAGCCAAAAAGGAACACCAATCAAATAAAACACCTGCTGTAGAAGCCAATCTACCTTCAAATTCATTTACTCATGATGAGCTATTATTACACTGGAAGGACTACGCTGCCAAGCTAGATGCTTCTGGCAAGAAAATAATGGCAAGTAATCTACTTGCAGATGAACCTAAATTAAAAGAAGAAAGTACAATTTTCATTGAGCTGCCAAACGGTACCATGAAAAAGGAAATTGAGCGGGAGCAAGGACCATTAATGGCCTACCTCAAAGGCAAACTTCAAAATCACTCAATCGAGCTAGAAATTCAAGTAAACGAAGAGGTTGCAAAAAAATTCGCTTTTACCCCCGAAGAGAAATATGAAAAGCTACGGGAAAAAAACCCAGCAATTGACCTCTTGCGTCAAGAATTTGATTTGGATTTTTAGACCTTTTTTGGCATCTGCCAGCTTCCATACGCAAAAAGTCCCATTGCCAAGGCGGCGATTAGAAGGCCAAGTGCCTCCCTTCCTCTTTCGATATTGACAATGTCCCCTTCTCCGATGGTAACACCTTCAAATTTTACTGGCCATGAGTAAATAGCAAAACCGATAAAAAATCCGAACAAAAAAAGTGCCCATAAAAATTTCAATCGACCTAAGACAAACAATATTGAGGCTAACGCAGCCATTCCATAAATCACATACCATTTTATTGCATCTGGGTCATTATACTGAACAACAGCAGCAGCTATAAATAGTAAGGCGAAAATGATGGCTAAAATTTTTAAAAAAGATTTCATTGGTTAAGGTTTTAAAAGATGCTCTAAAATAGAGAAAACATCTGTTGCTTTTATTGATTCATTCTTTAATACATCTTTCCGGTCAGTGATAAAAATTGGCCAATCGGATTTGGATTCTGGAATACGACCATGAGATCCTTTGACTAATTCTGCCTTAAGTGGTATTACGTCCATAACCGTCCGAAAACCCATTTTCTTTTTTAAAAGCTTCCATATGATTTTTGGAACAACCAATTTATCTTTTGGGTCGGTGAACATTTCAACTGGATCATAGCCAGGCTTTTTATGAATATCAACCATTCTGGCATAATCCGGAGCTTTAGCATCATCTTGCCAGAAATAATAGGTGAACCATGAATCTTTATCGGCAACGACCACAAAATCTCCACTTCGCTCATGGTCAAGACCCCATTCTTTGAGTGTATCCCCTTCCAATATTGTTTCAATACCATTTGTGCCTTCCAATAGTTGGCGGACTTCTGCCCTAATACTGTCATCATTTAGATAAACATGGGCAATTTGATGGTCAGCGACAGCAAATGCCTTACTTGCACCAGCATCTAAGAGTTCTAACCCCTTTTCTGTTCGTATTGAAAGAAATCCATTATCACGAAGTAGACGATTCAAATGAATCGGATTATTAACGTTTGTAATTCCATACTCTGAAAGAATAACAATACTGGCATTTTGCTTATCAAAATGATTTACCAATTTTTCTATTTCTTGGTCTATTTCCAATAAGTCTTTCTTAATTATCGAGAAATCATTACCATAACGTTGTATGTTGTAGTCCAAATGAGGTAAATAAACCAATGATAAGGTTGGGTCATATAGCTCATCGGTCAAAATAGTAGCATCTGCAATCCAACGACTCGATTTGATTGAAGTCTTTGGACCCCAAAAACTAAATAAGGGAAAGGTGCCCAATTTGTCTTGTAAAACATCACGCAGTGATGCCGGATGGGAATAACAATCTGGAATTTTTCTACCATCTGCCAAATAATTTGGCCTTGGAGTGACGCTATAATCAGCTGTAGAATACATGTTATACCACCAAAAGAGATTGGCTACGGTAAAATCCTTATTCTCAGCTTTAAGGCTGTCCCAAATCTTTGGAGCTTCGATTAATTTATTTGATTGTCGCCAAAATTTTACTTCACACTCGTCTTCAAAATACCAACCGTTACCAACTATACCATGTTCGCTAGGTTTAACTCCGGTTAAATACGTAGTTTGTGCAGAACAAGTAACAGCGGGAAGTGCCGGTCTTATAAATGAGCGCGAACCGGTTTTCAAAAATGAAGTCAGAAATGGAGTATGTTCCCCAATCAGATTTTGGGTCAATCCGACTACATTAATAACAACGGTCTTTTTCACTACAATTGGGATTTGACCCAGTTCAATTCACGTACTATGGAATCGACAATGGGTATTTTTAAATTTTTAGGAAGCACATCCCAAGTATAGGTTTCAACTTCTAAATGCTTAGTTAGCCCGGGATTATCTTCTAGATAACTAAATGTATCAACTATTTGGTCTTGGGTGGATTTTAATAAACCAAACTCTTGTAAAAAAATCGGAACGTGGAAATGGGCCCGTAATTCTGTAAATGGTGCTTGTTTTTTCAATACTTCTGGCAAGTCTGAATACGTAACAACTTTCCCATCAATCAATTCAGTAACTTGATGAAGATAAGTAGGCTCATTAAAAGCTGCTAAAGCATCCCAAATTTCACTTGTGCTTTCTTTGGATTCCAAAATCTTGAGGGCAGCGCTTATCTGAATTTTGCCAATCTGTATGCCGGCTTCCGCAAGCCGTTGGAAAGTATTATCCGGAGCTTCAAAAGCTAAAGCAAAGTGGCATACATCATAACACAGCGTAATATGTCTTTTCAATAAATCAGTTGCCTCTTCGGGTGATTTACCTATGGAATTGAATCGAGAAACTGCCGCAGGAACCAGAAAATTCTCAAAAAACTCCAATACCTCGGTCGTATTTTCTAGTAGACCATCAGGTTCTGGTTCTACATCAAGATGTAGGAACTTACCAGTTTCTGATTCTATTTCGTGCAAATTAAAGGCAACCTCAACCATATTAGCGGCGCCTTTTTCCATGGCGATTTGCTTTTCTAAATCTCCCTCAAACCAGTGCCTGTAAGATATCGGAGAAGTAGAAATCCCACCCTCTAAACCTTCTGGAAGGAGTATTGCGAGCTGTTCAAACAATCGCAATGTGTAGGATAATCTTTCTTGTGTTGTCCAATCTGGCTCGTGTACCTTATCCTTAACTTTCTCATCATGAAAATTTCCATATGGGAATCCATTCATGGTGAAGACATAACAGTTGTTCTGAACTAACCATTCGCTAAATTCTTTCAGATTGTTGTTTTGGCTTAATTCGACACTGGCTTTGTTAGAAAGTCTCAGCCCAAGTCCGAATTCTTGATCAGGACTGATTTTGGCCTTGATTTTAGGTAGATTCTCTTTTAAGCTATCAAATGTCTTTTGCCAATTTTCTCCAGGATGGATGTTACTGCAATAGGAAAGATGAAAATTATCGTTCAACCGCATCTTACAAAGTAACGACTTTTGATGCTTTTCTAAGATTAATTGCTTTTTTCATATGATTAAGGTCAATTTCATGAACATCATACTTCATGCCTATTCCATTAATCAAAGTTATGGTCAATTGACCTCCTAAATGTTCTCGAAATTCTTCGATACCGTGCAGTAGTTCTTCGATTTCAGCTTCAGAATGAACCGGCAATGCTAATTCGAATCCAATTTCTTCAAGTAATTTGATTACTCGGTTTAAGGTGTTCGTATCAATTAATCCAATTTCATTGGCATAGGTAACATCCAATGCAATTCCCATCGCAACTGCCTCTCCATGTCGCAATTGGTAATTGGTCATCTGTTCCAATTTATGTGCCGCCCAATGTCCAAAATCAAGTGGCCTTGACGAACCACTTTCAAAAGGGTCTCCGCCTTGGGCAATATGTTGCATATGTAATTCAGCACATCGGTGAATCATTTTTGCGGTAGCTTCCATATTTCGCTCCGCCATCTTTGTGGCATTCGATTCGAGAAAGTTGAAAAAATCCACATCTTTTATGGCTGCTACTTTAACCGCTTCGGCAATTCCGGCAATCCAATCGCGTTGTTCAAGCGTTTTAAGGAATTCTAAATCATTGACAATTGCAAAAGGTGGTGAAAAACTGCCCAAGAAGTTCTTCTTTTCAAAGTAATTGATTCCGTTCTTTACCCCAACTGCCGCATCATTTTGAGCAAGAACCGTGGTAGGAACCCGAATCAACTTCACCCCACGGTGAGCGGTTGTTGCTGCATAGCCGACCATATCAATAACGGCTCCTCCCCCAATTGCCAAAACAAAAGAATGACGGCAAATATGACTATCGTTAATGGCCCCTAAAACTCGTTCTAAATTTGTTGGTTTCACTTTAGCCTGCTCCCCACCATCAACAATCAAAACATCTTGAACCTGAATTATGTCCTTATAACTATTTGCATAATTTTTAATGTCATTGACCAGAGTCGGATGAGCTCTAGCAACCCCTTCGTCAATGACCGCTAAGACTTTATTACCTGATGCCGAATACGCTTTTAAAAGATTCGCTAAAAGGGTATTTTCAGCTGAAAACAAATTTTGGGTAAAGTCCAACTTATAATTGTACTGAACTTTAAAAGACTGTTGTATTGAAGGTAAATTCTTCATCCCTGAATTAGGTTACGGCAAAAGCCTTCGCGAGCAAAATTGATAATGGCAATAGAAGTACGATTAATAGCCCAATTTGTAATCCTGCAAAGGCAGAAGCAATAGCTGCATCCAACAAAATTATGGACAAAACACCAGCTTTAACTGCCTTCATAATATTTTTAGGAATATTTTCACGATAAGCCCTAATCAAAGGAATTAAGACCATAATGGCAAAAAGTCCTAAAAATAAGAGGTATCCAAATTGTTCCACTCCGTACAAATTGTTTAGTAGCATAACGGAAATAAGCACCAAACCATATAATACCCCTGCAAATATGATGTTCTTTTTGTTATTGCCATGTACTTCACCCCTACTAATGAGGGTTACGGCAAAGATGAATAGTACTGGTATAAGGGCATATTGCCAATAGTCAAATGTTTGCACCAAAGACATACCGAGCAATAAATTGAGCCCGCGACACAAACCCATATTCAAAGGGCCAAAAAAGGAATGATTTTTACCCCAACTGTCATAAAGTAATATTGTTAATATCAAAACAAGCGCAACGACACCTGAGAAAATGGAAACTAATGTCGCTAATAATAAACCTGTTAGCATTAATAAAGCGCCAAAAATAGCTGCGTTTTTCAAGGGAATAGTTCCTGATGGAAGTGGTCTTTCCGGTCTCTCGACCAAATCTATTTCGTAATCAAAAAAATCATTGAAAACAACACCACCAGCATACAGGAATATCGATGAAACTACCAAAAACAAAGCTTCAACCGGCCAACTTGGACTACTAAAGGCACCGATAATCGCAAGACCTGCCAAGATATCGGCCGCCGCGGTTGGCAAATTGGGTGGTCGGCAAAGTCGAAGATAGCCTCTAAGAATGGGATTCATTAAACAATTTTGTCTTCCTCAACTTTAGGTTGCTGTCCTCTAAGCACACTGTTGTCATTGAAAAGTTTTCGTTGGTCAATCGCTTCCGGATTAAGCCAATGCTCTTCTTTCATTTTACCAGAACGACTAAAGAAATCGTATGCATTTTGATAGCAAGTTTTGTGAACGTCTTCCTTAGCAACACCGCTTCTTAGCATTAAACCTGCTGTTTTTGGAACCGCAAGTGGATCACTTACTCCCCAATCAGCTGAGCTATCGACAATGATATTAGTACTACCAAACTTTTTGACCACCGCTACCATTCGTTCATTTCCCATTTTTGTTTTTGGGTAAATAGTAAAGGCTGCAATGAAACCTCTATCCAAAACTTCTTTAACCGTCTCTTCATTGTTATGGTCTATCACTACGTTGCCCGGATCTAAACCGTGCTCAAGGCATACTTCCATACTTTTTATTGTACCAGCCTTCTTATCGCGATGTGGTGTATGTACTTGAACGGTCATATCGAATTCTTTTGCTAATTCCAATTGCGCTCGAAAGTATTTGTCTTCAGCTGCTGTCTGGTCGTCGTAGCCGATTTCACCAACGCCCACAACGTTTTCCTTATGAAGATAAAGGGGAAGTAAATCCATAACTTGTTCGGCAAGTGGTTCATTATTTGCTTCTTTGGAGTTTAAACCGATAGTACAATAATGTTTGATTCCAAATTGACTGGCCCTAAAAGCTTCCCAACCAACCAAACTACTAAAGTAATCTTGAAATGAACCTACCTGTGTTCGGGGCTGACCTAACCAAAATGAAGGTTCGATTACGGCAACAACACCCGCAGCCGCCATGGCCTCATAGTCATCTGTTGTTCTTGAAGTCATATGAATATGGGGGTCAATGTAGCTGAGCTTATCTTTCATACTAATTTTTTAGAACTACAAAAATAACCATTATTAGGTCGTTTGGCTTTAGTTGAATGTCATATAGGTGCCAACATTTTTATTTTTTAAGGCAATCGTTTACTTTCAAGGTTCCTTAATTTATTTCAATGATCACGAGAACTTTTAAGCTAACATATTGTTCGTTTCTTTTATGTCTTTCGGTTTTAGGTTTGAACGCCCAAAACGGACCTTCACTAATTACTATGGAAGAATTTGCACCACAATCAGGAAACTGGAGTATTGTTGGTGAGGTATTTATGGAAAGAACAATCGATATTCATAAGAAGGATTTGGAGACCACAAATACCAATAAAAAGCGAAAAAGAAAAAGGAAACCTACTGAACCAAAGACCAGAAACGCTGTTACCTTCTCTGATGGAACCGGTATTTTATTGAACAACCCCAACGACACAAATAAAGATAATCTGCTAACTAACTGGAAGCATGGTGATATTAAAATTGAATTGGAGGTCATGCTACCTAAAGGCTCCAACTCTGGAATTTATTTACAGGGTAGATATGAAGTACAACTTTTTGATAGCTGGGGTGTCAAAAATCCAAAATTCAGTGATATAGGCGGTATATATCGCAATTGGGAAGAAGACCCAGAAAAAATGTTTTTAGGGGTTGCACCTGCTACAAACGCAGCCAAAGCACCGGGTTTATGGCAAACCTTGAGTATAGATTTTGAAGCTCCAAAATTTGATGAAAATGGAAATAAAATTGCAAATGCCAAATTCGTTTCGGTTAGCTTAAATGGAATTGTTATCCATCAAAATGTTGAAATACCAAGACCCACCGGAGGTCCTATTTCAAATGAAGAAGTAGCCATGGGACCTTTAATGATTCAAGGAGATCATGGACCAGTCGCTTTTAGAAACATCAAAATCAAACAATTGGCCCCATCGAAAATTGAAGTATATGATTTAACCGCACAGATTTACCAAGGGCCGGTTGAGCTTGAAAAGGGATTGGATACTACCCAGCTTTCAAAACCCCAAAAAGTCAGTGAAATAGATGTCACAAAATTTGGGTTAAACGATAATTATTGGGTGGTTTTTGAAGGGAAACTAAAAGTGCCAAAAACTGATCGCTATGACTTCTTATTAGGGCTAACAGGTGGAGTAAGTTTATCGATTGACGGGAAAGTCGTCGATCAAATCTATTCTAAAGATAGCTGGGGAGCCATGGAAACCTCAACTGAAATTTCGTCGGGTGAGCATAGCATACGAATTGAAAATATGAAAGCCGCTCCATGGCATGGACCAAGATTGGGTCTAACCATAAGTTCTCCGAATACCAAACCAAAAACATTTAACGCCTACGACTCTTATCCCCCAATAGGAAACCTTGTATCTCAGATTTACGTTACGGTCGAAAATGAACCTGAATTATTGAGGGGTTTTGTCTTTTTTAAAGGAAATGATGAAAAACTTTCGCACACAATTGGTGTAGGAACTCCACATGGTGTCCATTATATCTATGATTTAGAATCGGGAAATATGGTCGGTGCATGGCGTGGAAATTTTATCAATGCAACGCCTATGTGGCATAATCGGGGCAACGGTTCGTTTAGGCCAGATGGAGTTACCATCTGGACGTTTCTAAATCAACCGTTGGCTGAATTAACATCAATGGATCTTCCTTTTCCGGATAATGACAAAACTGAAGGTTATAAGCCAAAAGGTTATTCAATTGACCCCGCTAATAAAATGCCAGTTTTCAACTATGAATATAAAGGCACCAAAGTGTCGCAAACAATAACTACCGACCAAGATGAATCGAGCTTAATTTCTGAAATTCAATTTTCAAACCAAAGTTTGGTCAATCACTATTACAAATTGGCCGAAGGTGATTTAGAAATACTACCAGACGGTAGTTATAGGGTAAATGATGCATATTACCTGAACATGGTTACAAATCAAAATGTGATAGTACGCACAAATAATGGCAAGCAAGAATTATTAGCTCCAATAGACGGTACTCCATTAAAATTCAAAACAATATGGTAAGAAATCCAATAATGATGAAATATCAAATAAGACTATTCGCCGTACTAATTTGTCTGATAATGGGTACTATGGTTTTTGCCCAAGGAAGACCTGTTGAGGAAAACTATTACAGAATTACCACTGTACCCGTACCTGAAGGTATTCATCTTGAAGGTGGAGGTGTACTTGCCCTACCAACGGGTAAACTAATGGTCTGTACACGTAGAGGGAATATTTGGCTAATAGAAAACCCAACAATGTCAGGTAATAGAAATCCCAATTTTAAAAAGTTTGCATCAGGACTTCATGAACCATTAGGAATAGCAAGAAAGAACAATGCTATTTACATTGCCCAGCGTGGAGAATTGACAAAATTGGTAGATACCAATGGTGATGAAGTAGCCGATATTTATGAAACTATCTATGCCTGGCCTCTGACCAGTCATTACCACGAATATTCATTTGGCCCAGTTATTGATAAAAATGGGGATTTCTTTGTTACTGCTAATGTTTCATTCTCGAATGCTGAATGGTGGCGCGGTATAAGTGAAGTCCCATGGCGTGGATGGACGATGAAGATTACTGAAGATGGCCAAATGGAACCTTGGGCTACTGGAATGCGTTCCCCAGCTGGTTATGGTATGTATGAAGGTGAATTATTCTATTCAGACAACCAAGGCGATTGGAAGGGTTCAGGTGGGGTTTGGCATTTACCTAAAGGTGCCTTCACCGGTCACCCTGCTGGTTTGGCATGGACAAATCACCCTGATTCACCAATAAAATTGACTGAAGAGCAGTTTTATGCAAAAATCGACAAACGCCAAAAGAAGGTCAATGGCAGTTATATTAAACCGGAAAATATTGAAAATGAAGAAGATCCTGATTTTGAATATGAGGCCCAAGAATATTTTGATGAACTTCAATTGCCTGCCGTTATACTACCACATGGTTTAATGGGCATTTCAAATTCAGAAATCATCGAAGATGACACCAATGGCAAATTCGGTCCCTTTTCTGGTCAATTATTGGTAGGTGACCAAGGTCAAAGTAAAATCATGCGTGTAGGTCTAGAAAAGGTGAAAGGAAAGTATCAAGGCTTTGCAATCGATTTTTTAAGCGGTTTCCAATCTGGAGTTATGCGAATGGATTTTGACAATCAAGGTAATCTTTTTGTAGGCGAAACAAATCGTGGTTGGGGTTCTGCTGGAACTACCAATGATGGTTTGGAATATGTGACCTGGACAGGTGAACTTCCTTTTGAAATAGAAAATGTTAAAGCGATGCCCGATGGGTTTGAAATCAGCTTTACACAACCTATAGCAATAGATAAAGCAGAATTTTTGGATTCGTATTATGGTAAGAGTTACGTTTACAAATATCATGCAGTTTATGGAAGTCCTCAGACCAATGTAAAAGAATTAAAACCAAAAGGGGTTAAAGTCAGTGAAAATGGATATTCGCTGCGTCTAGTTTATGATGAACTTCGACAATATTATGTACATGAACTCTCTTTTAGTGGAATCTATAATGAGGATGGAAATTCACTCTTGCACCCAACTATTTATTACACATTAAATGAGATTCCCGATGGTGAAAAATTGCCAGCGAGCGTTTTGTCGACCAAAAGAAAACCTAAAAAGAAAGTGGTATCCACAGCGCGAAAAAAAACTTCCAAGAAAAAACCCTTGACAACTGCTGGTAGTAAAAAAATAACTTTTGAAGAGGTTGAACCATTACTTCAAAAAAACACTTGTTTCGCCTGTCATCAGAGCGAGAAAAAGGTTGTTGGACCCTCGTATAAAGACATTGCAAAACGCAAGTACAGCGATGAGCGAATTGTGGAACTGATTTACAATCCAGAACCTAAAAACTGGCCTGAATACGCAACACCGATGGCACCGATGCCCCAAGTCCCCAGAGATGAAGCGTTAAAGATTGCGGCCTGGATCAATACGTTAAGGGATTATTAGTGCAATACAGTATTTGACTAAAGGGTTTGCCATGTAAGCGAACCCTCTTTTATTTCTTCTCGAAGCTTAGGGTATTCTTTTAGTAAATCTTCTGCTACTGTAAGCTTAGAATTAAAACAAACCAAAGCGGCGGCTTTATTTTCCCGAGGGTTTTCACTAGAGAAAAGCCGTTTGATGTCATTAACCAATGTACCTGTAAGAAAATTTGAAACAGGTCGCCAGAATAATGGGTCTATGGTACGGGAGGCGGCCCAACGTTCATGGGCATAATCGGAGATAATTCGTGCTAAATCTGCATTGGCTCGTTCATCAATATTGGCAATGGCCCCTAAGTCTTGTTGCATAAATGCAGCTTTCAGGAACATCTGATTCCATTGCTGGTCGGTAAAAAATTTTACCGGATAAGGATTGTACTGTGAAATTGCATCAAAGACCGTGGCAATATTCGTGCGTAGTGCTTCCACCGCTGCAAACTGATAGTTTTGAGGGTTCGGAAGCAGTGTCAAATACTTTAAAAAAGTTTCCAACTCAGCTGTATCTGAAATCTCAATTAACTTTTTCACGGCATCAACAAAGCTTTCATCATTTTCTAAAACCTCCCTTAAAAGCCAAATTCTAGAAAGTTCTCGGCCAGATGCTTTTTTTAAACTCAAGTATTGTCCCAAATGAGATGGGATTGATTTAAACTCAGAAAGTTCTTCATCCTCTATTTTACTGTTACAAAGACTGTAATTCAAATAAAGTTTTCGTGATGAAGCTGAATCAATTGTTTCATTAATAGCCTTGGCTATCCAATCAAATTCTGATTTTACTAGGTTCTTTTTCAAAAGGCCTTCCAAGTCAACCTCCAAGTTATCGAACATGGGATAGTAATTTAATTTAGAATACGACAACAAAGATAAACTCAACATATTGAATTTATTATACAAACGGAACTATCTTTACCCCTAAAAATCATCCATGTTAGGATTAAAATTACCCACAGACCCTAGGTGGGTAAACATCGTAGAAAAAAATATTGAAGAGATATTGACCGATCATGCCTACTGCGAACAAAAGGCAGCTAGTATGGCCATCTCTTTGATAATTGGATTTCCTGAAAAATCGGATTTGGTAAAAGAAATGATTTCACTTTCACGAGAGGAAATGGGACATTTCAACATGGTTCATGAAAAAATATTAGAACGAGGTTGGAGCCTGGGTAGGGAACGAAAAGATGAGTATGTAATCGAATTAAAAAAGTTTTTCCCTAAGGGAGGAAGTAGAGAAACCCATCTAGTGCATAAACTCTTATATGCAGCAATGATTGAAGCAAGGAGCTGTGAACGATTTCGATTGCTGTCTGAAGAAATATCAGATCCTGATTTGGCCGAATTTTATAGAAAACTTATGGTTAGCGAAGCCAACCATTACACGATGTTCTTAAAATTTGCCAGAAAATATGGTACTCGTGAAGAAGTAGACCAAAAGTGGCAAGATCTACTTTTACATGAAGCTGAACTAATGAAACACTTGGGAAAAAAAGAAACCATGCATGGTTAGCCTTTTTTCTTGAGTTTCTTTTTGTAATAATCGTATAAGGCGAATTGAGACCTTACTCTTGGTTTGTCATTATCGCGATAGGCGTTGTCTTGTTTTTCTGAAAACACCCTGGCTTTTACATTATCACTCCAACAAATGTCGAAGGTTTCCATAAGTTCCTGCTGAACATCCTCGTCATAAATAGGACAGCCGACCTCTACACGATAATCCAAATTTCGGGTCATCCAATCTGCTGATGAAATGTAAATTTTGGGATTTCCACCATTCGAGAAAATAAAGACCCTCGGATGTTCCAAAAACTTATCTACAATACTTATGGCTTCAATATTTTCGCTCATTCCTTTTATTCCAGGAATTAAGCAGCATACACCTCTTATTATTAGCTGAACCTTTACTCCTGCCCGACTTGCTTCGTATAGTTTATCAACCATTTTATACGAAGTGAAACTGTTCATCTTTATCTTGATATAGGCTTCTTTCCCAACTAATGCATTCGCAATCTCATTGTCAATAAGCTTTGAGAAAACATTTTTGGTATAATGTGGAGAAACTACTAGATGCTTATACTTGTTAATTTTGTAAGGAACATCAAAGAAATCAAATACTTTGTTGACCTCTCTCAAAATTCCGTCATGGGCCGTAAATAAGGTGTAATCAGTATAAATCTTAGCTGTAGATTCATTAAAATTTCCTGTACTTATAAAACCGTAACGTTTTAAGGATTTGCCTTCTTCACGATCAATGAAACATATTTTTGTGTGGACTTTAAGACCAGTGATTCCAAATATCAGTTTAATACCCTCCTCTTGAAAAATATTAGCATACTTAATATTTGCCTGCTCGTCAAATCTAGCCTGTAATTCTATTTGCACTGTTACCTCCTTACCATTACGTGCGGCATTAATTAAAGCAGCCGCAACCTGTGAATTTTTAGCAAGACGGTATATTGTTAGTTTTATACTTTTAACTTTGGGGTCAATTGCTGCCTCACGCAAAAACTTAATTACATAAGAATAGGTTTGAAAGGGGGTATAAATCATAAAGTCCTTGGCCGCAATTTGCTCTAATAGACTTCCTTCCAATCTTACCCCTTTAACTGGCAAAGCATCAATTTTTTGATACTGAAGGTCTTTTCTTCCCAAACTAGGAAATGACATATAGTCACGGCGATTGTGATAGCGTCCACCAGGTATCACACTATCCATTTCTTCAATCTTCATTTTATCTTTTAGAAAACGTAGTGTATCAATTTTGATACGCTTATCATAAACAAAACGTACAGGATCGCTGATTTTTCTGTGTTCAACACTACTTGAAATTTTTTCGATAAAACTTTTGCTTAGGTCATTATCAATGTCCAATTCGGCATCCCTGGTAATTTTAATCATGTGCGCTGTAATCTCTGTACTTACAAACATTGTAAATATTTGTTTTAGACAGAATCTGATTACGTCATCAACCATGATGATGTAATTTTCTCCCTTTAACTCTGGAAGTACTAAAAATCGAGGTAAATGTCTTGGAATTTCTATTAAAGCATATTGAATACCCAATTGTTCAATAGGCACCTCATCTGGATTTTGAAGTACCATACGTACGGCCAAGTAGGCAGCGGTTTCTTTTAATGTTGGGAACTCAGTGAGCGTATTTAAAATAACAACAATGAGTTCTGGATTTATTTTTTGTTGAAAATATTCTACAACATACTCCTCATGTTCCTTCTTAAGCTCTTTTTCATTGACAATATATATATGCTCCGTGGCAAGTTCGCGCTCAATTTTTTCGAGAATTCGCCCACTTTTTGCTTGAAGCTGAATAGCCTTTTTGGTAATTTGTTCTTGTAAAACCTTTGCACTTTCACCACCAAGTACACTTCTACCCGTTTTCCCGGCATCGGCAATTCGCTTAACTGTAGCGAAACGTACTTTAAAAAATTCATCAAGGTTATTACTGAAAATACCTAAGAAACGTAAGCGCTCGATAAGTGGAACATCTGGGTCGGCACTTTCTTGCAATACCCTTTCGTTAAAATGTAACCAGCTTATTTCACGATTTACGTACTCATTATTAGGTTTAGCCATATAATTATCTCAAGTGTTTTGGAAAAACTATGTTTTTACTTTGACCTTCTCCTAGTTTGGACCAATCATTGGTTTTAAAATTGATTTGTACCATTCCAGCTGTTGGTAGATTTTCAATATAGCTATCACCTAAGGTATTTGCAAGTGTGGTAAATGCATAATTATGTCCAAATACCAATACAGTATCCAATGAACTATTCAATCCTTTTAGGAATTGAAGCACATTTTCACCTGAAAAATCATAAAGTTCATCGGAAACGTCTAAATTTTTGAAATCAAACGATAACTCTCGCAAAACAATTATAGCGGTGTGTAAAGCGCGGTTCGCTGGACTAGAGAAAGCTTTGTCAATGGCCAAATCAAAACTTGAAAGTTTAGCTCCAATTAAATATGCATCAGAAATACCTCTTTCCTTTAATGGTCTATCCTTATCAGAAACATCATAATCCCATGATGATTTACCATGACGGATGAAAATAACTGTTTTCATTTCTTAGGGTTGTAAGCGCTGTTTATGCCAATCGTAGTCTTCGGTCAATGTAAATAGAATTCGATCATGAAGTCGATTCGGTCTACCCTGCCAAAATTCTATGGAAATGGGTCTTACCAAATATCCGCCCCAGTTCGCTGGACGATTTATTTCTTTCCCATCATATTCAATCTCAAGTGCACGAAGTTTTTCTTCCATAAATTCACGCGATTCTATTGGTTGGCTTTGATTAGAGACCAAAGCACCCAATTGACTTCCACGAGGGCGTGATTCGAAATAGCCATCAGAGAGATTGGTAGCCAATTTTTCCGCCTTTCCCTTAATTATAACCTGTCGTTCCAAATTCGGCCAGAAGAATGAAATACAAAGGTTGGGGTTTTCACTAATCGCCACACCCTTTTCACTATCATAATTCGTATAGAATATAAAGCCTTCATGGGTAAACTTTTTCAGCAGTACAACCCTATTTTTTGGAAATCCATCCAATCCCAAAGTTGAGATGGTCATGGCATTTGGTTCATCTACTCCATCGGCAGCTTCGACCTCATAAAACCACTTCTGAAAAACCTCAAGTGGATTATTTGAAATGGTTTTTTCATCTAACTCGCTTTTATCATACGATTTGCGATACGACCCTAAATCTTTTTGCATTTATCAAAGTTCTACAAAAGTGGAGGAAAAGGAAAATTTGCTTTTGAAAACTTTCAAATGTTAAAAAAAAATGTCGTTTATCGATTTTTCAACTTTTAAAAATCCAAAACGGCAAAGCATACGTAATACTAAGGATGATGCATTTCGTCGATAAAAAAAGTCGTTTCATCGATGAAATAAATTTAGGAATTTTTAAAAATTAGTCAAAAAACCATTTACATTTGTTAAATATTATGAAGAGTATCAACCCCACCCTTTCTTTCATAATTGGTCTTTTAGTATTATTAATTGTTTCTGCCTGTTCAAAGGACTCTGAACTATTTGAATTTGCAATACAAGAAGAAATAATTGAAAATATTGAAGAAGAGACAGCGGAGAATACCGAAGAACAGTCTGATGAAGAAAGTGAATCTGAAGATAACGAAGATTCACAAAATAACGACAACAGCGAAGATCCCCAGAATAACGACCCAGACCCTAGTGATAATGATAATTCCTCCAATGAAAACAATGGAGATGGTGTGAATCTTTCAAATTTTGGAGTTGTTGGTGATGGAAACGCAGATGATACCTCAGCCCTACAAAATGCATTCAATTCAGGTCAAAACTTAGTAGCCAATTCTGGTTTAACGTTAAAAATATCTTCAACAATAAATATAATTTCCGGAAGCAACCAAACAGTTGAGTGGAACGGGAGTACAATTTCAATTGCACGCAGCAACTTAGTACTCTTCATAATTGATAAGCCAAATGGTGGATTAACAACTATGAATAACCTCTTAATTGAAGGTAACGAAATAGCTCAAGACGGTTTTCAGATACATAGCCCTATAGCTTTTGATAATGTTGACATACAAAATCTATACAGCGCAACCAATGCCCCACAGGCGTTTGCCATCTTTTTTGATAATAACTTTACTCAAAACAGTAGCATGACTAATTGTGACTGTACAGGTTTGAATGCTCTTAACAACAATGTTATAGGTGATGCTATCGGTGCCACAAGATGTTTTGGTTTTTACGTAAGTGGCATACCAAGCTCTCAATCTACTTTCACCGTCTCAAATTTCGATTTTGGGGAGGTTTGGTCTGAAGATGGTGATGTAATTGAAATATTAGATACTCTTTTTGAAGATACCGGAAGCGATATTGGTCAAACCTATTCACCATTGATTATCGAAAACGGAACTGTTTCAAATTGGGGCAGAAGAGGAGTCAAAGGAACTGGTGGTGGTTATATTCTGCGGAGTATAGTGTTTGAACCTGCTGAAGCATCAAATCCCAATTTACCCAGTTCATCCCGACTTGGTCCATCAGGAATAATTGCCATGGGACATACTTACTTTCCCGCAGGTGCTGATTCAAGAGGAAATTATGGCATTGCATGGGGTGGTCTAATTGAAAAATGTACTTTCAATGGATCGTCATACGACACACAGGTTATTCTTACTAGAAGTGATGAACTGACGTTCAAAAACAATGTTTTGAATAATGGTGCGGACCTTCAATTTCAACAGAACCCAAGGAATATTTACGTATGTAATAATCAATTCGGAGCTGGAAGTATAATTTACGAGCAAGGACCTGTCTTTTTTCCAAATTTATCAAACATTGTAATTGCCTCTGATAACACCTTTGTTGAGTCCAATTACAATAGACTAAATTCTTGGAATTCTACTGAGACCACTTTTTCGTGTGATAATTAGAAGGTCCCCAATTTCTAGGAGAAAGAGTTAGATTTTCAAAAGAAACTAGAAACAAGTTTCTTTTTTAGGCTTAAAGGTTAAAATCACCAATCAAAATATTGATTTCGGTGATTTTGGCTTTTTTCTTTAAAAGAAAAGTCAACTAAAACGGTTCATCGAAGAATCTTTGGCCCCTAAATTTTTTGATTAATGATGAATTAAAAATCGAATATAGCTCCATCATCTGCCAAATCTACATTTTCAAAAACCGCTTTAGCTTCTTCTTTAAATAGTTCAATGCTTTTGTAGCGAGTTGAATAATGCCCCAGTATCAGTTGACCCACGTTTGCCTTTTTGGCTATTGAGGCGGCTTCTAGTGCCGTTGAATGCTTGGTTTTTGGGGCCAAATGCTTTTCACTTTCTAAAAAAGTAGATTCATGATATAACAAGTCTGCATTTTTAATTAGTGGTATTATTGATTCCTTATACGCAGTATCACTACAAAAAGCATAGCTCTTAGGTTTAGGGGGATCGAATGTTAGCAGTTCGTTCTTAACGATTTCCCCATCTTCAAGAACAATGTCTTTACCAGCCTTGATATTATTGAATTGGCTTTTGTCAATTTTATATTGCTTAACAGCATTAATGTCCAAATTTCGTTGCGCCAATTTCTCACGAAAAAGAAAACCATTTGTATAAACCCGGTGATCCAATGGTATAGTACTCACAGTAACACTTTCATCTTCAAAGACAAGCTCGGTCTCTTTTGAATTCAACTCGTGAAAATGAAGTGGATAGTTCGTCCATGAATCGCCAAGTTTTAGAAGTAGGGTAATTGCTTCTTTAATTCCTTTTGGGCCATATACATGTAACTCTTTTTCCCTTCCCAGTAATCGAAATGTAGATATAAGTCCAGGTAAGCCAAAAAAATGATCACCATGTAGGTGCGATATAAAAATATGTTTGATTCGAGAGAATTTCACTTTGCTTTTTCGCAATTGTACTTGTGTTCCTTCTCCGCAATCAATTAAAAATATGTGGTTTTTGATTTCAAGAACCTGTGAAGTTGGATTGGTCAGTGAACGAGGTGTAGCTGAATAGCAGCCAAGAATAGTCAACCTCATAAATCGAGGTCTCTTTCGATTTCTTCCATTTCTATCAGGTCCTTAGCTTCTTGAATTGTAGGCACCAAATTTATTTCATCTGGCACATCTTCATAAGAAACTTTATCTGTTACTAAAACAAAAGACTTTTTATTTATTTGGTGGGTGTTCGATATATCTAAGAACTCCAGAACATCATTTGATGTTAGGTTTGAAAAAGAGAATAGGTTAACGATGATGTTCTCATTTTTTAACTTTGGATAGGCACCGTTAAGATTGGTTAAAAAAGTCTGTAGCGAAGTTTTTTCTTGAAATACTATTGTAGTATTTCCTTCTTTATCGAAAATCATATCACTTAATTTTAGAGGCCAATAAATAGATGACTGCCATTCTAATGGCAACACCATTTTCTACTTGCTCTAAAATAATCGATTGTTTTGAATCTGCCACATCGCTTGTAATTTCCACCCCACGATTTATAGGGCCAGGATGCATAATCACAATTTCTTTACTAAGACCATCTAAAATTGCTTTGGTTAACCCATATTGTTGGGAATATTCACGGGCAGTTGGAAAATAACTAACTTCCATTCTTTCGTTTTGCACACGTAACATATTAGCCACATCGCACCATTCTAAAGCCTTAACCAAATCAAGTTCTACCTCTACCCCCAAAGATTCAATGTGCTTTGGAAGTAAACTTTTGGGTCCACAAACCTTGACATTAGCACCTTGAAGTTTCAATGCAAAGATGTTTGAAAGGGCGACACGAGAATGTAAAATGTCACCAACAATTACAACATTTTTTCCTTTAACCCTTCCTAGTTTCTCTCGAATTGAATAGGAATCAAGTAAGGCCTGGGTTGGATGTTCGTGCGCTCCGTCTCCTGCATTTATAATCGCAGCGTTCACATGTTTTGAAAGAAATATTCCAGCTCCGGGATTTGGATGTCGCATGACAACCATATCAACTTTCATTGAAAGAATATTGTTCACCGTGTCAATCAAAGTTTCACCCTTCTTGACAGATGATTGCGATGCAGAAAAATTTATAACGTCAGCAGAAAGTCGCTTTTCAGCTAACTCAAATGATAGTTTAGTCCGTGTACTATTTTCGAAAAAAATATTGGCTATTGTAATATCACGAAGTGTGGGTACCTTTTTAATAGGCCTGTTTATGACCTCTTTGAAATGATCTGCTGTTTCAAAAATTAGGTCTATATCCTTCTTGTTAAGGTATTTAATTCCCAGTAAGTGTTTTGTGCTTAATTCCGACATACTCATTTACTTACCAAATAAACAGCATCTTCACCATCATTTTCTTCCCACATTACCTTAACCTTTTCTTCGTTTATGGCATCTACCTGACGACCTCGATAATTTGGTTGAATCGGTAAATGCCTACTAAACCTTCTGTCTATTAAAGTTAAAAGTTCAATATTATCAGGTCTACCAAAAGACTGTATAGCAGTTAATGCAGCCCTTATGCTGCGCCCGGTGTACAGAACATCATCGATAAAAACCACATTTTTATCCTCAACCAAAAAATCTATTTTCGTTTTGTTAGCCTGCAATATCTTTTCTGAGCGTCTAAAATCATCCCTGTAAAAGGTAATATCGAGTGAACCTAATTTTATGTCCTTAATCTTATAACTCTCTGTAAGAATTTTGGTTAGCCGTTTGGCCAAATAGATACCCCTTGGTTGTACTCCAACTAGAACGGTATTTGAAAAGTCTAAATGGTTTTCAAGCAATTGGCAGGCCAAACGATGAAGTATGATATTGATTTCCTTTGCAGTAAGTAGAATTTTTTGGCCCATTAAAACCTAAAAATCGTTTGGACGACAAAAGTAAGCAATTCTTCAAAATGAAGGGAAAACAAAAAACCCTTGTCCTAAAGTAACCAGGACAAGGGTTTGTAAAAAAGTTTAAGAAGTATTACTTCTTCTTAGCGTCGGCTTCCATCTTATCTTTCAAAGCCTGCAACTGAGCGTTGGCATCACCAAGAGTAGTGGCAGCCTCTTCAGCTTGTGCAGTTTGACGTTTTTTGGCAGCTCGGATGTTTCGCTCTTCCTGCTCTCTAAAAATTGCAGTATGACTAGCAACAACACGCTTGAAGTCTTTATTGAATTCAATTATCTTAAATTCAATTTCTTCTCCTTTCTTAATTTTATTACCGTCTTCCTTCTCCATATGTCTTGAAGGAACGAATGCCGTAATATCATCATTAAGAACTATTGTTGCACCTTTATCAACGATATCAGTTACCGCTGCTTTGTGGGTACTACCTTCAGCAAATTCTGTTTCGTATTTATCCCATGGATTCTCAGTAGTCTGCTTATGTCCAAGACTTAGCTTTCTTCCGTCAACATCAAGTTCCAATACCTCAACTTCCAAGGTGTCACCAACATTTACAAATTCAGATGGATGCTTGATTTTCTTGGTCCAAGATAGGTCTGAAATGTAAATAAGACCATCTATACCTTCTTCCAATTCTACAAACACACCGAAGTTGGTGAAGTTTCTAACAATTCCCTTATGTCTTGAACCAACAGGGTACTTGGATGTAATATCTGTCCATGGGTCTGGAGCCAATTGCTTCATTCCTAAAGACATTTTTCTATCTTCTCGATCAAGTGTCAAGACCTGGGCTTCAACCTCATCCCCTACTTTTACAAAATCTTGAGCCGAACGCAAGTGTGTTGACCAAGACATTTCAGAAACGTGAATCAAACCTTCCACACCTTCTGCAACTTCAATAAAGGCACCGTAATCAGCGATTACAACAACTTTACCTTTCACCTTGTCGCCTACATTGATTTCATCACCTAAAGCATCCCATGGATGTTTCTCCAATTGTTTAAGACCAAGTTGAATTCTTGATTTGTTATCGTCAAAATCAAGGATTACAACATTAAGTTTCTGGTCAAGCTCAACAACTTCGTTCGGATGATTGATACGGCTCCAAGAAAGGTCGGTAATGTGAATCAATCCGTCTACGCCACCAAGGTCAATAAATACCCCGTAAGAGGTAACGTTTTTGACTACACCTTCCAATACCTGTCCTTTTTCCAATTGACCGATAATTTCCTTCTTCTGCTCTTCAATATCAGCTTCAATAAGGGCTTTATGCGAAACAACAACATTTTTAAATTCATGGTTGATTTTAACAACCTTGAACTCCATGTTTTTTCCAACGTATTGGTCGTAATCACGAATTGGTTTTACATCAATTTGCGAACCAGGTAAAAAAGCTTCGATACCAAAAACATCTACAATCATACCACCTTTAGTTCTGCACTTAACAAAACCAGTAACGATTTCTTCTTTATCGTGGGCTTCGTTTACACGATCCCAAGCCATTATTGTTCTAGCCTTTCTATGGGAAAGCACTAATTGACCGGTCTTATCCTCTCTAATGTCAATTAACACTTCTACCTGGTCTCCTACCTTTAAATCAGGATTGTACCGAAATTCATTTAATGAAATTACCCCTTCTGATTTGGCATTAATATCAATGATTGCTTCACGGTCGGTCATGTGCACAACCTTACCCGTTACAACCTCTTCATCGGCAGTATCAACGAAATTCTCAGCGACTAGCTTTTCAAACTCGTTTAATTTACTGTCCTCAACTTTTTCAATACCTTCTTCGTACTTGTCCCAATCAAAATTTGCAAGGAATTCTTTTGGGTCTACTTTAGGGGTTTCTTCTTTAACCGTTTCTACGGCTTCACTAACTTCTGCATTTGTTTCGTTAGCTTCTGTTTGTGCTTTTACAGTGTCTTCAGCTGTATCGGCAACTTTTTTATCTTCAGCCATGCGCTGATTAATATTTGTATCCTACATCTTTACAAGAGTTAAGCGCTTAATGTAGAAGTGATTTTACTTTTTTAGTTTTCCCTTTATTCTCTTGAATGCGCTAAAAAAGGAGTGCAAAAGTACGTTAAATTGCCTGATTCACAAACTAATAAGGAAACAAAAGTAAGTTGCTTTAACAATTAATGAATTTTTAATCCTAATTGTGACTTTTATAGCTATACTTGTGTCTAACAATTGTGTAACCTATAAATTTAAAGAACACTATGAGCGTAAAAGCAAAATATCAATCAGTATTAGACCTAGGCCAAGAATTAGGAATTCAAGGAGGAGATGTTTCTGAAGAAGGAGGGGTCTTGAAAGTAAAAGGTGAAGCTGCTACTCCTTACGTAAAAAATGCCATTTGGGATAGAATCAAAGAAGTAGGCGGTGAAAGCCCTTCTGATATAAAAGCGAACATATCTGTAGCAGATGAATCAGTATACCATCGTCATACAGTAAAAAGCGGAGAGTCATTGAGCTTAATTGCAAAACACTACTACGGTGACGCAATGAAGTACAATAAAATTTTTGAAGCCAACACAGATCAATTAAAGAATCCGGATATTATTCATCCTGACCAAGTCTTGGTAATTCCAAACTTATAAGGAAAACACTACTCAATTTAAACGCCTTTTCAAGGCGTTTTTTTATGCTTCAATTTTTTCTAAGGCTAACTTGTAGATTGCCTGAAATTGCTCCTCTAAACTGAGGTTACTATTATCAAACTCAATAGCATCCTCAGCTTTTCGCAAAGGTGAAATTTCGCGGTTAGAGTCAATGTAATCGCGCTCTTGCACGTTCTTAAGAACCGCCTCGTAAGTTATATCTTCACCTCTTTCCAATAGTTCCTTGTATCGCCTTTGAGCCCGATGTTCTGGAGAGGCAGTCATAAAAACCTTAAGTTCAGCTTCTGGAAAAACAACGGTTCCAATATCACGACCATCCATGACAATTCCTTTTTCAAGTCCCATTTTTTGCTGTTGTTCAACCAATTTTTGTCGAACTTCTTGAATTGCGGCTATCTTGCTTACCTTATTTGAAACTCTCAGATTCCTTATTTCTCCTTCTACATTTTCACCATTCAAGTGAATCTCTGATTGGTTACTGTCAAAATTAACCTGAAACGAAAGCTTTAATTGAGGTAAATCATCAATCAACGCTTTCACATTTTTTTCCGTTTCACCAATATAGCCTTTCCTTAAAGCATATAAAGTTACCGCTCGGTACATTGCACCGGTATCCACATAAACATAACCCAATTCACGTGCTAAACGTTTGGCAACAGTACTTTTACCTGTTGAAGAAAAACCGTCAAGAGCTATGGTAACCTTTTTCATTGTGACAAAAATAAATCAATACATCCCTACAATTATTTCGGTTTCTTGATTCTAACCTCGTTTTTTATCGATTATAGTTTTTTCGCGTTTTTCACTTTTTGTTTTGTAACGGCCAATTCTACAACTTCACTCATTTCAGTTACAAAATGAAAAGTAAGACCTTTCAGATAGTCTTCCTTAATTTCTTTTATGTCTTTTCGATTGTCTTCAGACAAAATAATTTCTTTAATCCTAGCGCGTTTTGCAGCCAAAATTTTCTCCTTTATTCCACCTACAGGTAGCACCTTCCCTCTCAAGGTTATTTCACCGGTCATTGCCAAGCTCTTTTTAACCTTGCGTTGCGTAAATAATGAAACCAACGAGGTCAACATTGTTATTCCTGCACTTGGCCCATCCTTCGGTGTAGCTCCTTCTGGCACATGAATATGAACGTTATATTTCTCGAAAACTTCAGGGTTGATTCCAAACTCTTCCGCATTTGATTTGATATATTCCATGGCAATGGTAGCGGATTCTTTCATTACCTTACCTAGGTTACCTGTAATGTTAAGGGTACCCTTACCTTTTGAAAGAATGGATTCAATGAATAATATATCTCCACCAACGCTGGTCCATGCCAAACCAGTAACGACGCCTGCGACTTCGTTGTTTTCGTATTTATCTCGCTCAAGGCGAGGTGGTCCCAAGACCTCTTCTATAACTTCGTTCGAAACTTTTATATCATATTCCTCTTCAGTAGCAATATTTTTAGCGGCATAACGGACCATTTTTGCCAATTGTTTCTCCAACGTACGGACTCCGGACTCACGGGTATACCCTTCAACTATCTTTTCTAATTGCGTCTTTCCGATTTTCAAATCTTTAGCTGTCAATCCATGCTCTTTCAGCTGTTTGGGTAACAGATGTTTTTTGGCAATCTCAACTTTTTCCTCAATTGTATAACCAGTAACATTAATGATTTCCATACGATCCCGTAATGCCGGTTGTATACTGCCAAGGTTATTTGCAGTTGCAATGAACATTACCTTCGACAAGTCATAACCCATTTCTAGGAAATTATCATAAAATTCACCATTCTGCTCTGGATCAAGAACTTCTAACATCGCAGAAGATGGATCACCTTGGTGACTATTGCTCAATTTATCAATTTCGTCCAAGATAAAAACTGGGTTTGATGTGCCAGCTTTCTTGATACTTTGAACAATTCTACCAGGCATCGCTCCAATGTAAGTTTTTCGATGCCCACGAATTTCAGCTTCGTCTCGAAGACCACCTAGGCTCATACGTACGTATTCACGGCCTAAAGCTTCAGCAACTGATTTCCCCAAGGAAGTTTTTCCTACACCTGGAGGTCCATATAGACATAAAATGGGGGATTTCATGTCGTTTCTAAGCTTCAAAACCGCTAGATACTCTATTATTCTTCTCTTGACATCCTCTAGCCCATAATGATCTCGATCTAAAATCTTTTGCGCTCGTTTTAAGTCAAATTTATCTTTTGAAAAGTGGTTCCAAGGTAAATCCAAGAATAAATCCAAATAATTTCTTTGAATTGAGTATTCTGCAACTTGAGGGTTCATACGTTGCATTTTAGCCAATTCTTTTTCGAAATGTTCCTTAACCTTTGTACTCCACTTTTTCTTTTTGGCCTTTTCAGCCATCTCATCTACCTCTTCCTCATAAGAAAGACCGCCCAATTCTTCTTGAATGGTCTTCATTTGTTGATGTAGAAAGTACTCACGTTGTTGTTGATCCATATCACTGCGAACCTTGGATTGAATGTCATTTTTCAATTCCAATCGCTGTAATTCAACGTTCATGTACTTTAAAGTTGCCAATGCCCTTTCTTGCAGATTGGGAATCTCCAATAATTTTTGTTTTTCAGCTACCTCTAAATTCAGATTCGAGGAAACAAAATTTATCAAGAAACTATTGCTCTGAATATTTTTAATCGCAAAAGAAGCTTCACTGGGGATGCTCGGATTATCACGAATAATTCTGAAGGCCAAATCTTTTATGGATTCAATAATTGCTAAAAATTCGGAGTCATCGTTTAAGGGTCTTTCTTCTTTAGCTTCTCGAATAGTGGCTGTCATGTAAGGTTCTTTGGTGATAACCTCTGCAATTTCAAATCTCTTTTTTCCCTGAATGATAACCGTAGTATTGCCATCGGGCATTTGTAAAACCCTCAATATTCTTGCAACCGTACCTAAAGTATTGATATCCTTTACCTCAGGGTTTTCAATACTTTCATCTTTTTGTGATACAACACCTATTACCTTAGATCCGTTATTCGCGTCTTTTATCAGATTGATTGATTTATCCCTACCGGCAGTAATGGGAATCACGACCCCTGGAAACAATACCGTATTTCTTAGTGGTAATATGGGCAAAGTTTCAGGCAGTATCTCACGATTCATTTCCTCTTCATCCTCTGGAGTCAACAACGGAATCAATTCTGCATCCTGCTCTATTCCCTGTAACGACAAACTGTCAAAATCTCCTATTTTCAAATCTTTCATATGATCAAATTCGGTCATTATGTCACCAGTACATGAAAAAAAATCCATTTAAATTTTTTCTCGAACTGCAAAAAGGCCAATAAAAGAGGCATACGGCAACAAAACAAACCTTTTCTTATCCCCATAAAGCAATTGTTATGCCAGCAAATGATTATTTTTTTAGAGAAAACTGTAACAAATAGAATTTAGATACATCTCTAAGTCAAACCATTCATTTTTTGAGCCACCAAAATGAACATACTGACCAATTATTGCAAGGGTGTCGTGAAGGCAATCAGAGTGCGCAAATGAAAATTTACAATCAGTATTACAAAGCCATGTACAATACAGCTTTGAGAATTGTAAAGCACACTGCCGAAGCCGAAGATGTAATGCAGGAATCGTTTTTGAACGCGTTTACGAAGCTGCATACGTTTAAAGGCGATGTAACCTTCGGGGCATGGCTAAAGAAAATTGTGATAAATAACAGTATTTACCATTACAGGAAACAGCAGAAAAGTCACGCTGTTGAGTTGGATGGAGTATTGTATAAGGTCGAAGATAATGATGAAGTTGCTCCTGTAGACCATGGTCAAACGGAACTGAAGGCTCAAAAAGTGATGGAGGCCATGAACAACTTAAAGGACAATTACAGAGTTTCTTTGACCTTACATTTGGTCGAAGGGTATGATTATGAAGAGATAAGTGAAATTATGAACATTAGTTATGCCAATTGCAGAACTATGATTTCAAGGGCAAAAGATAGCCTGAGAAAAAAAATCACCATTAATGCCTGATTGTTATGAAGAAAGATGAATTAGATAAATTATTTCTACAGTTCAAGGGTGAGTTTGATACTGCAGAGCCAACAATGGGTCATCAAGATCGATTTCTTGAGAAATTGAACAATCAAAAAGGAATTGTTTCATTGACCAAAAAGAAAAATTGGTGGAAACCACTTTCAATAGCAGCATCCATTGTATTGCTGCTTGGTTTAGGATTGAGTCAACTAAACAGAAGTGATAGTATTAAGGAACAAGTCGTTGAAATTGCTCCTGAGGTTTCACAAACCGAGTTCTACTTTGCGAGTTTGATTGAAGAACAAGTTCAAGAATTACGCAGTGAACGAAGTCCAGAAACTGCCAAGTTAGTAGACGACACACTTACACAATTGGAGCTTTTAGATGCTGATTATCAAAAACTGGAGACCAATTTGGTACAAGGTGGCGATAAAGAATTATTACTTAATGCCATGATAATCAATTTTCAAACTAGAATTGATTTGTTGAAAGAAGTACTGGCCAATATCCAAACTATTAAAAATTTAAAACCACAAGATGATGCGAACTTTACTATTTAAATATCTATATATACTTCTATTGCTGCCTATCGTAGCAATAGCCAATCCGCTCGAAACAGGTGGATGGGGTGGAAAGTACACCAAAGAGAAAACCATTAAAAAGGAATTCAATGTTAATTCAGATGCTTTATTCAAAGTTAAAAACAGCTATGGCAATCTTAACATTACTTCATGGGACCAGGACAAAGTAATGATCGAAGTCCATATTAAAACCAACGGTAACAGCGAGGATAAGGTTCAAGATAGACTAAATGAAATCGATGTTGATTTTGAAAATTCTGCAAGTTTGGTCTCAGCAATTACCCGATTTGGTGAAAGAAACAAAAATTGGGGCTGGAACTGGGGCAAGCGAAATAGTGTTAATGTAAAGGTCAATTACACGATTAAACTTCCCGTTAAAAACAGTGTTCATCTTAATAACGATTATGGGAATATTTACTTAGATCGCATCGACGGACATGCAAAAATCAATTGCGATTACGGAAAGATGGAGATTGGTGAACTACACGGCAGAAATAATGAACTGCGATTTGATTATACCTCTAGAAGTTCATTTGAATACATAAATAGTGCTGAAATTGTAGCTGATTATTCTGGTTTTACAATTGAAAAGGCTGGTAATTTGGTAATCAAAGCGGATTACACCAATGCAGTAGTAGAAGAAATGGGTAATTTAGACTACTCCTCTGATTATGGGTCAATGGAAGTCGGTAAGGTTGGTAATGTAACCGGCGTTGGTGACTATATAGGGGTAAAATTAGGAGATGTTAATGGCAATCTCAATATACGCTCTGATTATGGCTCTGTGAAAATTGCACGAATGCTAGAAGGTAATATTGATATCAATTCAGACTACACAGGCATTAAAATTGGTTATGATTCTGGATATAACTTTGATTTTGAAATAAGCACAGAGTATGCCGGTGTGAGCGGAAAAGACGATTTCGAAATTAGTATTAGTCGAGAAAAATCAAGTGACAAATACTATAAAGGATACAGAGGAAGTCAAAATTCAGGTAACGTTATCAACATCAATAGCGAATACGGAGGAATATCTTTTTATAAAAACTAAATAATCAAATTAAAGAACAGATCATGAAAAAAGTATTGACACTAAGTCTAGCACTAATTACCATTGCGGCTAGTGCCCAATGGGGAAAAAGAGTTAAAGGAAATGGCAATGTGGTTACCATTGAAAGGTCGGTTGGGGAATACAATGCCGTAAGTTCTGCAGGCTGGTTCGATGTAGAGCTTGTTGCAGGAAATGAAGGCGAATTAACCTTAAAAGGGGAATCCAATTTATTGGAATTCATAAAAACTGAAGTCAAAGATGGCAGATTAGTTATCAAAACAACCAAAGGGGTTAATCTAAAGCCATCTAATTGGAACTCCGGTATACTAATAACAGTGCCAGTTGAACAAATTGAAGCAGTAAGTCTGTCAGGATCAGGAGACGTCGTCTCTAAAACAACACTTAAAGCAGATAATTTCAAGGCATCTGTTGCGGGTTCTGGAGATGTTTCACTAACAGTAGAAGCGAACAATCTGAAGTCAAATCTTTCAGGGTCGGGCGATATCGATTTAGAAGGAAGCGCCAACAACTTTGAAGTATCGGTTGCAGGTTCTGGCGATATCAAAGCTTTCGATTTAGAAGCAGATTATGTCAATGCCAAGGTTTCAGGTTCAGCAGATATTAAAGTGACTGCAAATAAGGAATTGGTTGCAAGAGTTTCTGGGTCTGGTGATATTACCTACAAGGGTAATCCAACAAAAATAGATACTAAAAGTTCAGGTTCTGGAGACATATCGAGCTATTAAAACCTATTAACCAATCAAAAAACGACTCCGATTTTATCGGAACACATCAATCATTTAACGGAAAAATCCCGGGTTATACCCGGGATTTTTTTATGCAGATGTTTTAAAATATCGATGCGATGTGTACTTCTAGTATATTAGATTTTAAACCTTTTAATAATTCTTATAATACGTGATTTCGGCTATTTGTCAAACAACAACCTTTAAAGGACTTTAAAATTTTTCAATTAACAATTAGGCGTTTAGAAATAACACCATGTCGTTGCGTAAAAATTGATATTACATAATTTCCCTGGGCTAAACTTGAAATATCCAATTCTAATTTTGTGTTGTTCATATCTAAAAATCTTCCATCAAGGCGTAAGACTTCTTTACCGTTAATTTGAAAAAAAGATATTCTTCTAATTGCGATTGTTCCGTTGTCAAAATCCTTAAGACTTATTTCAAGAACTTCACTAGCCGGATTTGGCACAATTGTAAGACTAGTTAAATCTTCCTTTGTACCAGCAGGTGTAATTACCACAATATTAGCCTCCGAAGTAAAACCTCCATCTTCCGACGTTGCCCTAATCTTTGTGTTACCATTTGATACACCAGTTATTTCACCGTCGGCACTTATCATTGCAATTAGAGGATTACTTGTTTCCCAAAACAGTTTTTGGTTCGTGGCATTTGAAGGAAAAAATAATGGAAATAACTTTGCTTTTTGACCTACTTCTAGAGCAACTCTTTTGGGGTTTAACTCAATTCCTTCCAAAGCAATCGACTGGGTGGTATTCTCAGTTACGTTTACGACAACGAAAGCAGTATATCCTCCATCGACCGATTCAATGGTAATTTGTGTTTCACCTTCAGACTTGGCCATAACACTACCATTCTGGTCTACCGATGCTATTGAATTATCTTCGGAAAACCACAAAACAGATTTGTTTGAAGCATCACTTGGTATTACTTCAACTGTAATATCAAATGATTCCCCAACAATCAATTCTATGGTCTCAGGTTGAACCTCAATACCTGATACTGATACTTCTATTTTTCTTACCGAAATATTTGCGCTCGCAGAATAACCTCCGTCATTAGTTGTTACTGTAACGACTGTTGTACCTTCAGAAATGGCATTTAGCTGTCCGCTGGAATCAACAGTTACAACTTCGTTATTTTCTGAATTCCAAGTAAGGCTGGCATCTGTTGCATTGGATGGACTAACAACTGCCGATAATAGAAATGTCTCACCTTCAAATAATTCTACTTCGGATGATTCCAGATTTATTCCAGTTACAGAAATAAAGGAATTAATCACGGTTACTTCGGTAAGCGCTGTATGACCTCCATCTACTGATGTAGCGGTTATGTTTGCATTCCCCTCTTTCACAGCTATGACCGTACCGCTTTGGTCTACCTGAGCTATACTTTCATCTGAACTCGACCAAATTACTTGTCTATTTGTGGCGTTTTCTGGGTTAACCGTGACATTCAGTTTTACAGTTTCACCTAAATTCAGGTCAACACTTTCTGGGTTTGTCAAAACAGAAGTGACCCTTGTTGACTCTTGCACCATTAATCGCTTCACATTAGTTACGACTGCTCGACCAGTATCACCATAAAAGACTTTTGCCTTTAAAGGGATATTGCCAGAGTTCTCTGGAATCCACGTAATGGTAAAGGGGTAATCAGAACTAGTATTTATTAGGTCACCATTCAAATAGTAATGGACAGCGTTTATGTTCTCAATATTTGAGGTTACGGATAATTCTACAGCATTGCCAACATAGATTTCATTGTTGGTTTCTGTAGTATTCAATGAAACCTCAATGGTATTATTTTGGGCAACATCGGAACTATCATCTAATTGGTTCAGATATGAAATTAATTGGTTTAGCTCATCGGTCGATAAATTAGAAGTTGATGCATGAGCTTCCAATTGATTTTTTTCGGTGAATATGCTTTTCAAGGTTGGAGCTGAACCATCATGTAAATAAGGCGCTGTATTCCAAATTCCCCGCAAACCTGGTGTATCGATTCCTAACAATTCTTTTCCATCACTATTTCCGCTTGATCCACCTATTGTTCCGATGTCATGGGTGATTCCTACTGGACTATCGGTAAAGTGATTGTCACCGTGACACTGAAAACATCTCAAATCATTAAATAGTTGCTTACCCAACTGACCATCGGATGTCATGGAACCATCTTGATTTCTATAAGGGCTTGGAAGATGAATACCTAGCGAACTAACGTAGGCGTTCAAGGCATCCAATTCTTCAGAATAACCTGCTTTTGAATCTCCCAAGGGCTCCTCTATAGTGCCTGAAGAAAAATCCGAATCATCCATTAAACCAGTGCCGCTTCCAAGAATTCTTATTTGATTTTCAAAATCGTGTACTTCATCAAAATTAGCAGACCAATGCAATGCACCTTCTCGAGTACCAGCCTTACCTCTCAGGTCAATTGTATTTCTTAGACCTTCACCCAGATTTGTGAAATCCCAAACTCTGCCATCATGGCCACCATCCATATGACAGGAAACACAACTCATATAGCCTTCCATATTCAATTTCGTGGAAGTGGCATCGTAAAAAAGCTGTTTTCCTTTTAAAACTTCTGGGGCCAATGGTTCAGAATTCAACAATGGTATTTCAATTAAAAAATTCCAGTTCACACCATTTGTATCTAATTGAAAAACAGAAATACTTCTTGATAAGAAATTGTGAACAAGCAAATACTCATTTTCGTCATCTATAAGCATTGCCTGTGGTGTTTTATTCGTATCAATTTCGTTTATTTTATTTCCCGTTGAAGTTTCAATTACCCAGATCTGATTATTGCCAGGTTGACTTACATAGACCAAATCTCCCAATTCATTGAATACTGCTGTGTGGCCCCTATCAATATTATCCATATCGATTCTTTTATTGCCTAATTCCTCGTCATTTTCAAGATTAATGAATGAATTTATTGCCCGAACCGTTAAATCATGGGTCAAAGGATTCCCGTCTCGCGAAGTGCCTCTTAAAACATTGTCTTTCTTGGATGGAATGCAAGCCAATTTCCCATCTGGACTAATTGCTATACTTGCTAAATAGTTAGGCAAACCTCTAGAAAAACCAGAGCTATCCAAACCTTCGGAATATTCTAAGGGAATTTGCTTCACCATACTCAAATCAGCCGTGTTTATTGCAAAAACTTGCCCATAGATATCAGATGAAATAAACCTTAGCACATATATTTTATCGCCTTCCGCAGTCATGGCCATACTACCTAACTCTGGCAAAATTCCGTTATCGTCTTTCGGAATTGAAAGAGTTTTTTCTGTTGATAAGGTCTGGGTGTTAATTTTTAAAACTTGTGCTAGGGATGAAAGAACAACATAAGCATAATCCTTTTCAGGGGAAAGTAAAATAGCAGTTGGGCGAGAGGCGTATGGCAGTGTAACTTCGTTCATAAGTTCTCCCGAAGTCTCATCTAAGAGGGTAATGTTCCAAGAATCCTTATTTAAAACCCATAACCTATTCTGATTGTCAGAGGCTATTGCTATCGGTCTCATTCCAACTGAGACTTCAGCCATTCTTTCCAAACTTTCTAAGTCAATTACTGTTACACTATTTGCGTCAGCGTTGGCAACCCATAGTTTATTTTCCAACAAATGAAGCGCGCTGCTTTGTTGTGGTTTAAGCACAGGAACTGGTTCAAACACTATTTGTGTAAACGCAAAAGTGTCCACAACTGAATATTCGTCACCAGTATTTTCTGAGCCATCGGATATGAACAAATAATCTATGTTTGGGCCAGAAGTTCCTGCATTTGCCCTTAATTCAATTGTATTTGTTCCAGCGGGCAAATTCAAGGTTGTGGTGCTTACTGCATTCCATATTTCCCAACTATTTGTATTAGGAAAATCCAATCTTTGAATGAATAAGCCATTCATATATAGATTTAAGGCCCTAGAATTACCGAGTGAAGCATAACGAAAATCAATTTTCACATTTCTAGAAGTAGCTTGGTTCAACGACCAAGTAATAGAGACATTATCACCTTGTTCGGAGGGAAAATCGGCATATGTATTTCTATTTGCCCCAGAATGGATTGAGGACAAAATAACCCCACCAGATAAGTCGGCGTTTACAACATCAAAAACACCATCTTCGTCTGGGTTCCGATAAGCGGTTACCAATACTGGGTATCTACCTGGATCTTGATATGTGTGACTTATTTCAGCACCAACATTTTGCGCCCCATCTCCCAAATCCCATTGATATCTTAGTTCCGGTTTAGGATTTAAAATCCTAAAAACTGTTGGATTTCCTAATTCGGTTGGAGGGGTTTCATAAAGCTCGATATTCTCATCTGGTAACGTCTGTTCACCTTCTGTAGTAAAACTGAATTCAAAAGCATTTTTTAAACCATTCCCAGATAAGTCTTTTACTCCTCCTTGTGGCAAAAATACCCGATATTCAGTGGCCTCTTTTAGTGGCTGAGCCGGAGAAAAATTCAAAGTTGTGTAGGTAAGCCCCCAACGGCCTTGAACTTGATTCCCAGAATCATCTATAACTTGAAAACTATTAGCATCAACTGAGGTCAATTCTATCCAATCATCAAAAGATATCCCAATATTCGTTGAGACCGAGGCATTCTGTAAATCACTCCCAGGGTTAAAATACAACACTGAAGGTCCATTATTATCTGGCTGAGTATCATGTACCGCCATTACTGCACTCACGTAAGAGTTATTATAGAATTGATCGTCAGCCATTACGACCATATTTCCAATTGGTACTGAAAATTGGTCGTCAAAACCAGAATTCCGACCTTGAATTCTTGTTTTTAGTTGCAGTTGATTTTCGTTTGAAATATCATACTTGTAAAGACCTTGGGTACCACCACGTAATCCTCCAAGAAATAAATGATTTTCAGCAAAACTCATGTATTCCGCAATGGGATTCGATAAAGAAGAAACCAATTGAATTTCATTGGGATTACTGGTTACATCTATTTTTCGGAATGGATTTATTAAATACGCATGTTTTCCGTAAAAGCCCCCTATATAGCTTTTCTCATTAAAGGTTTTTGAATCCAATAAAATTGGATTTTCAGGATTGCTGATATCCACTGTGGCTATACCAGCGTACTCTTTTGGTGTTGTGATTGTCAAAAGATTTCCAACAGCAAATAAAGGACCTGCATATACCCCTCCAAGTTCAGAACGTGATAAACTGCTTACAAGGACTGGGTTGGTCACATTGCTAACGTCAAAAATCAACAATCCTTGGTTGGTGGCACCTATATACAAATAGTTGCCTTGCCAGCTCAGCCCCCAGATAGCGTTATCTACGTCACCATAATTAACGCCTTCTATCTCTACCGCTTTTACATATAAAGGATTTGTTGTTTGAGATACATCCCAAATATCAAAACCCCTACCAGAAATCGTAGCTAAATAATACTTACCATTAATATCCTTGCCATAAGTTACCTGATGTGACTCTGCTTCTCCGTTTTTGTGAGAACTTATCATCTCGGCAAGCTTAACAGGAGCGTAAGGGTTTGATATATCCCATACCTCGTGTTCTGCATTTCCGGCAAGAATTACATAACCGTTAAACACACTGGGTTGGTTCATATGGCGAACTCCCATTTGAGGACTAATAATAGTACCTACCTCTTGCTCTGAAAACGTGATTTTGGGAATAACTCCTTTTCTTGAGTCCAGATTGCCAACAATGAGCACAAAGCTGGACAACAGCAGAACACTGAGTACTAAGGAGAGCTTTTGAAAGACCCTTTTGCTTATTTTACCAAGGGTATTTTTCAATTGTCAATTTAGTTTGGTTATCATCTAAAATTAATGAATTGTCAGATTCGTCGGTAACTATTTTTATTAAGATCTATCTGTATCATTAATTCACCAATTTTCCATTAAGGGTTATTCCCTCTAATTAGGGGTGTAAACAGTATTAGCTTATATCTCATTTTAAAGTAACGATTTTTATTTTGGTAATAAAACCTTACTCCGTTTCGAGTAGATATGATAGTCCAGAAAATCAAAAAATATTGAATTTCTGGACTTTTATCTTTGTGTATTTTATTTAATTATCAGTTGTTTTGAGAACATATCATCGGCTACTTTAACTGTTATAATATAGCTTCCTGATGAAATATTATAAGTATCCACATCTATGATATTAAAACCATTATTTGATTTACCCAATACTTGCTTAATGCGTTTACCACTATAATCCCATAACTCCACTGTAAGTGGTTCACTTTTAAAGGCCACAAAGCTCAATGAAAAAGTGGAATTTGGATTAATTGGATTTGGCGCTACCCTTAAATTCACAATTGATTGGTCTTGTGGTGCAAGTTCCCCTAGTACTATACTAAGCGTTCCAGGTTGTGCATCAACACTTGTAACCGTGCTGTAGGCTTCAAAGCCACCATCAACAGTCCGCGCAGTGATTACCACCACACCCTCGTTCAAAGCTGTCAGCAGTCCATCGGAACTTATTGTTGCAATACCCGGGTCGGTTGTATACCAAATCAAGTCTTTATTATCGGCATTAGAAGGTATCACGGATGCTGTTAGCCCTATTGTTTCCCCAATTGAAATACTTAATAATTCCGGTTCAAGAATTACTCCGGTTACTGCAATACCTTGCCCACCTGAAATTACATTAACGGAACTATAGGCTTCGTAACCACCGTCTAAAGTGCGAGCAGTAAGTACTGAAGTTCCGGCACTCAATGCGGTTATCTCTCCGTTGCCATTAATTGAAACAACAGTATCATTGCTTGTGTACCATATAATTTCTTGGTTATCAGCATTTGCAGGAAAAACTGTAGCCTCTAATGTCCGTGATTCTCCAACAGACAAACTAAAGGATTCAGGCTGTAATGTCACACCTGTAACAGCAACCCCATTGCCACCACTAGGTAACACAGTGACTGTACTGTAGGCTTCGAAGCCACCATCTACCGTTCTGGCCGTAAGAACTGAGGTTCCTTCACCTACTGCTGTTACTTCTCCATTTCCATTAATCAAGGCAACGCTGTCATCACTGGTATACCAAATCAACGATTTGTTATCGGCATCTGAAGGAAGCACATTGGCATCCAATGTTCTCGACTCACCAACTTGCAAACTGAATATTTCAGGTTCTAAAGTAACACCAGTAACAGCAACCCCATTGCCGCCTCCGGGTAATACGGTTAGGGTACTATAGGCCTCAAAGCCACCATCAACAGTTCTGGCCGTAAGAACTGAGGTTCCTTCGGCTACTGCTGTTACTTCCCCATTTCCATTAATCAAGGCAACGCTATCATCACTGGTATACCAAATAATGTCTTTAATGTCCGCATCTGACGGTAATACGACTGCAGTTAGTGTTTGCAAATCTCCAACCGACATACTGAATATCTCAGGTTCTAAAGTAACACCAGTAACGGCTATCCCATTGCCACCACCGGGTAATACAGTTAGGGTACTATAGGCCTCGAAGCCACCATCTACCGTTCTTGCAGTTAGAACCGAAGTACCTTCTGATAGTGCGGTCACCTCACCTATATCACTGATTGATGCAACACTGTCATCGCTCGTATACCAAATAATATCCTTATTATCAGCATTGGCAGGCAATACCTCTGCATTCAATACCTGTGATTCTCCAACGACCAAACTGAAAATCTCCGGATTCAGTAAAACACCGCTAACGCTGATTATAATAGTATTAACCTCAACAGTGGCATTGGCCTGGTAACCTCCATCGTTGGTCGTGACCGTTATGGTCGCTACTCCTGGGGCGATGGCCGTTACGTTTCCTGAGTCATCCACGGTGGCAACGGAATCGTCACTGCTCGACCAGATTACTGATTTATCACTTGCATCCGATGGACCTACCGTTGCCGTAAGGCTTGTGTTCTCCCCTTCGGTCAATACCAAGCTATCCGTGTTCAAGGTGACCCCGCTTACTGGGATGATCAATTCATTGACCTCAACCGTGGCGTTCGCCTGGTAACCTCCATCGTTGGTCGTGACCGTTATGGTCGCTACTCCTGGGGCGATGGCCGTTACGTTTCCTGAGTCATCCACCGTGGCAACGGAATCGTCACTGCTCGACCAGATTACTGATTTATCACTTGCATCCGATGGACCGATCGTTGCCGTAAGGCTTGCGTTCTCCCCTTCGGTCAATACCAAGCTATCCGTGTTCAAGGTGACCCCACTTACTGGGATGATCAATTCATTGACCTCAACCGTGGCATTCGCCTGGTAACCTCTGTCGTTGGTGGTGACCGTTATGGTCGCTACTCCTGGGGCAATGGCCGTTACGTTTCCTGAGTCATCAACCGTGGCAATGGAATCGTCACTGCTCGACCAGATTACTGATTTATCGCTGGCATCCGACGGACCGACCGTTGCGGTAAGGCTTGCGCTCTCCCCTTCGGTCAATACCAAACTGTCCGTATTCAAGGTGACCCCACTTACTGGGATGATCAATTCATTGACCTCAACCGTGGCATTCGCCTGGTAACCTCCGTCGTTGGTGGTGACCGTTATGGTCGCTACTCCTGGGGCAATGGCCGTTACGTTTCCTGAGTCATCAACCGTGGCAACGGAATCGTCACTGCTCGACCAGATTATTGATTTATCGCTGGCATCCGACGGACCGATCGTTGCCGTAAGGCTTGCGTTCTCCCCTTCGGTCAATACCAAGCTATCCGTGTTCAAGGTGACCCCACTTACTGGGATGATCAATTCATTGACCTCAACCGTGGCGTTCGCCTGGTAACCTCCGTCGTTGGTCGTGACCGTTATGGTCGCTACTCCTGGGGCGATGGCCGTTACGTTTCCTGAGTCATCAACCGTGGCAATGGAATCGTCACTGCTCGACCAGATTACTGATTTATCGCTTGCATCCGACGGACCGACCGTTGCCGTAAGGCTTGCGATCTCCCCTTCGGTCAATACCAAGCTGTCCGTGTTCAAGGTGACCCCACTTACTGGGATGATCAATTCGTTGACCTCAACCGTAGTATTCGCCTGGTAACCTCCATCATTGGTCGTGACCGTTATGGTCGCTACTCCTGGGGCGATGGCCGTTACGTTTCCTGAGTCATCCACCGTGGCAACGGAATCGTCACTGCTTGACCAGATTACTGACTTATCACTTGCATCCGACGGACTGACCGTTGCCGTAAGGCTTGTGTTCTCCCCTTCGGTCAATACCAGATTTTCTGGATTTACACTCACATCTGTAACAAAAACATTATTTGCCCAAGGTGAAAGTACGTTTCCTGGAATTATCTCTGCCGGTGTTTGTCCATTACCGTCGGATGGTCTTCTCCAACCTACAGCCAAATTATCACCACCTCCAGATTCTTTCATAAAAGCCTGAATGTAATAGCGCTGCCCTTTGATCAACTGAACTGCATTTGACTTTTGCTCTTGAAACTTATTCCATTGCCTAGATGAAGTCCAACCTGGAACATTTGCAATGGTACTTATGTTGGCAGGATTTTGGTCTGTACTGATGTCTAGCCTTGACTCATCATCGCCTGAAACCCAGAAATAGTAAACCCCCGATTCCGGTGGACATAGAAAACCGCTGACTTTTACCCCATAGTTATCACCTGAATTAACAGCAATCTCAAAACTGTTGATTTGCTGGGTACTACTTGGGTTATCAGGGTAATTCGGAGCATTAAACAAATCATTTAGGGCAATTCCGCCGATATTATTATATCGTTCCAAGAGTATCGTGCCACTTGCGGTACACTCTTGAGGCACCAAATTTGGATCCATTTGGTTTATCCAATCTTCGAGCAATGCAACTGCTGTTTCATCAATTTTGTTCTTTGCCAAAGGTGGCATCATAACCGTTGGGTCTGCAGAATCAGTCCTATGGTATAATATTGAAGCTGCAGCGTTGCCAGGCACCAAAATCTTTTCACCTGGTATTCCTAAAGGAGTATTCGTTCCTGCAACGAGAAGACCCGTTTGATCAAATGAATTGGAAAGTCTCAAATCAAATTGCGCACGTTCTCCAGTTGCACCAGGCCTATGACAGTAGGCGCAGTTTAAATCAAGGTATGATCTTGCTCGTTCATCCAAACTTGCGTTAAAATCATTCAAGGCCTTATAGGTCTGAAAATTTTGGGTGGTTGCATCAGTTATAGGAGCATTCAGAATTCCCAAATGACTTAAGGTAACAAGTTGATTACCCGTTAATCCTGACTTTGAATAGGTATAATCAGAATTTAGATATCTCGTTCGTGTACCTAATGTGCCACCGGTTGCAGGATTATGGCAAGCAATACAGTCTTGTGTCGAAGGATAATCCCAAACTTGAAATTCATTGCTACCATCTGCCTTGGTTATTTGAACATTTTCGCTAAGACCACTATTAAGTAGGGTTGCATCCGTTTGTTGATTGTTCCATTTATAAGTAAGATAATAAAAGGAACCATTACTCGCTTTGACCGAAAAACGCGTTTCCAGCCTTCTGGTTAAAGTAGGATTACGTTCATCAATTGGTAGTTCAAAATGTTTGATTAAAACGGAGCCAACCGGAAACTCCCAATCTCCGTCTTCAGAAAAGGAAATCTGCTCTGCGGGTGTATTGTGTGTTCCATCATTTGGTATAACCATCCATCTTTTCTTTTCGGCCCCATCTGACCAGAATGGTTCAATCAATTCATAAGGCAATACACCTTCGCTAGGTTCTAAAGTTTGTAAATTTTTAAACGCACCCGTCTCGGAAAGCAAATTAGGAAAGCTACCATTAAGCCCTCCTGTTTGTCTTAGCTTGTAAAGTGTAACATTATTTCCTTGACTTAATAAATAGAGTTCACCACTATTGTCTTCGCCAAAAGAAATGATATTTGTGGGGGAAAACTGTGTGATTAATTCATATTCTCCGGTTGCCGTATCCACTGCCCATATTTCCTCCCCTGTTCCATAGTCGGCACAAATATATTTACCATAAAAGTCGGGCATTGCTGAACCTCTATACACATAACCTCCTATAATTGCATTAGCCTGACTTCGCGGAAAAGCAACCAACGGTCCTTCATGCGGCATATTATCAAGCATAGTTGTACACCTACCACTAAATCGATATCCTTCGTACAATGGCCATCCATAATTTTTACCTGGACTAATCACATTTATTTCTTCGTGTGTACCTTCTCCAATTTCTCCAATATAAAAAGTACCGGTAACCCTGTCCATGGTCATTCTATGCGGATTTCTATGACCTACGGTATAATATTCTTCAAATCTGGAACCGTCAGGACTCAAAAATGGATTATCATCTGGAATGTAATAACCAACTCCTGAAATTTCATCGGCAAATCGACCTCCTTGTGGCATTTTACGAATTGGCGGATGACTTTTTGAAGAATCGCTGTTCACATCTATTCGAAGTACCCCTCCGTCAAGATTTGTGGTTGAATTTTGAGGTTTGCTATAAGCGGATTGGTCCCCTGTTGGTATGTACAAAAAACCATCTTGACCAAATGCAATTCCCCCACCACGGTGAGTTGAACTAAACATCCTTTTTTTCATCATAACCAAATCATTACTGGCTATTCTAGTAAAGGTGTTTGGATTCACTTCTATTCGCTTGAGAATCAAAAAGCCTCCCCAATAATCTTCCCTATCACATCCAAAACCGCTAACAAAAGCATTGGGGTAATCCCTACCTTGGCCGTCTTTAGTAGTGTAGTATAAATAGAAATAGTTTTTTCCAGTATTTCCAAATTCAGGATGAATCGCCAAACCGAGAAAACCACCATCCCAAACCACCCCAACTTCATTGGACAAATCAGCGACCAAATTCTTGGTTGGCACATCATCCCTATTGTCAAACCAGTAAATTTTACCGTCTCTCTGTCCCACGACCAAAACGTTAGAATCGGGTACTGGAGTAAAAGTTAGTGGTGAATCAAATGTCAAATTTGGAAAGGCCTCGACATACGGATCACCTTCAGGTGAAATATCCGGGAAATTCCCATTTAAAAAATTCCCAATCGGTTCAGGAGAAGTTAAACCTGGTGGTGAAAAAAGATTTAAATTAGTAAATGAGTAAATGATTGAGATTAACAAAATGGCAATCCCAATTGAGGTGTAGTGTTTTTTCATATTATCGGTCGGCTTAAGCTAAGTGCAAAAGAACTAATTCTTAAGCTAGAAGACCTCACAATTCGTTAAACTAGCCTAGAAATTCGACAAGAAGATTAAAGGACCGAAACCCTTCGTTTTCAGGGTTTTAGTTGGGCGAATCGCTATTAAGCTTTTCTTCCTTGAATACCCGTATCAATAAAATGGCACCAACTATAAAAAACAGTGCAAAAGCGAGTGCGGAATTTCTCATTCCATCAGTTTCTTCGCTGATATAAGCAAAAGCCAATAACCCAATTATAATCCCAATTTTTTCAGATACATCATAGAAACTAAAAAATGAAGTTGTATCGGTTGTTTCAGGAATGAATTTAGAATAGGTCGATCTTGAAATTGCTTGTATGCCGCCCATAACAAGGCCAACCAATCCTGCTCCAATATAAAAATCGGTAGGAGTTACCATAGTGTAAGCGTAAATGCAAAGTGCAAACCAAATAATATTTACAATTATCAATGTTTTTATGTTACCGATTCTTTTTGCCATAAAAGCCATCGCATAAGCACCAATGATGGCTACAAGTTGAATTAACAATATACTGGTAATAAGGCCAATTTGTCTATTCTCTGCAGAGCCCCATTGAATCTCTTCTTCACCAAAATAAGCAGCAATAAGCATAATGGTTTGAACAGCCATGCTATAAACAAAAAATGCCCTAAGGTATTTTTTCAATTTCGGGTGATTCTGAAGTTGGTGCCAAACCGATTTTATTTCCAAAAAGCCATTTAGAATTATATTTCGCCTTTCACCTTCTTTCTTGTATCCTTTAGGCAAATGATAAAATGTATATTGACTAAAAACTATCCACCAAACACCAACGGTTACAAATGAAATTTTCATGGCCTGAACTGCTGCCGGAACGGTTTCCGTATCAACCAATCCGAAAAGTTCGGGCTTCATGACCATGATTAAATTGAAAATCAATAGGAGTACACTACCCACATAACCAAGTGAAAAGCCTTTAGCACTTAATTTATCTTGCTGTTCGGGATAGGCAATGTCCGGAAGGTATGAATTGTACAGGGCAAAACTGACCCAAGAACCTATTAGACCAAACATATAGCAAATAAGGCTTAAATAAATTTGGTCCAACGAAAACCAGTAGAGACCAATACAGCCAAAAGCTCCGAGATAGGTGAAAAACTTCAAGAATATCCTTTTATTCCCAATGTAATCGGCAATACCGGAAATTAAAGGAGTAATTAGGGCAATTATCACGAAAGATACAGACGACACATACCCAATCAAAGGTGCCCTTTCAATATGATGACCAAAAACCTCAACGGTTTCAACCTCAGCCATTCTGAACAATGCCCCATAATAAATGGGAAATACAGCACTTGAAATTGTTAGGTTATAAACTGAAGTTGCCCAGTCATAAAAGGCCCAAGCATTCAGCAATTTTTTGTTTCCTTTCAGAAAAAAGACATTGGTCATGTTCCAAAAGTAGAAAAGCTGCGTTAATACGCAGCTTTTACTTTATAAAATTGCTCAAATAGTTATCGAAATGTCGTAACTCCGAATTTAGCAGCTTCCTGTTTTGCCAAAGGTGCCCATGTGGTCAAGTTATTGATACGAGTATCATTTGAAGGATGGGTACTTAAAAACTCTGGTGGAGCCTGTGAACCACTTTTGGCCTTCATTCGTCTCCATAGCTCTGCAGCTTCATCAGGATTGTAACCGGCAATGGCCATAATTTGCAAACCAATTCTGTCGGCTTCAGTCTCATGACTTCTACTAAAGGGCAACATTACCCCAACTGTAGAAACAACTCCATAGGCTTGGTTAAAGGCATTCAATTTTTGTGGATCTTTAATTGCGACATTTCCCGCTATTGCTCCTATTTGTTGTGCCATACCTGCACTCATGCGCTGTGCTCCATGATCAGCAAGTGCGTGCGCAACTTCGTGTCCCATAACAACAGCAACACCGGTTTCTGTCTGGCAAATAGGCAAAATTCCAGTATAAAAGACAATCTTACCTCCCGGCATACACCATGCATTTACTGTTTCGTCTTGCACCAATTTGTATTCCCAAGCATAGTCTTTTAAATAACCTGGGTATCCGTTCGCATCCAACCAACGTTCCGCAGCTGAGGCAATACGTTGCCCAACATTCGTGATCATTTGTGCCTCCGAGGTTCCGTTGACAACTTTATTTTCGTTCAAAAATTGGTCATATTCAGCAAATGCCATCGGAAAAAGTTGGCTATTGGGAAACATGTTAAATGTACTTTTTCCAGTAAATGGGTTGGTTTTACAGGCCACGACCGAAAGGAATATGGTCAGTGTTAATAGTATCCTTTTCATTTTATAAAGTGTTAGTTAAGTGTAATTTACAAAATTGGACATAGACTTTAGCTATGCTAATTCGACACAGCAAATAAGAAATAGTCACAATTTAAATACCCACGAGGTGAATTTCGGTAAAATCCTTGCTAATCTCAATTGAGTTATCCCCGTAGTAGTTAACAGTTTCATAATTTACTTTTTCATTGTCCAATTCAATGATTCCAATCTTGAAAGGTAATCCGTGAAAACGCATTTTAATCGTTTTGTATGAAGTAATAAAAGAACCGTCTTTGTACTGTTGAATAATCAACTCATTGCTTTTGCCTTTCAATCTAAATTTTCTAAGACTAAAACGACCTTTTTTGTAGTCATAACCATCCATCTGATCTTCATAAACCATCGAGACTTCAGTGCCTTCTTTAAAATAAACGTCAACAACCAAGGTCTCTATTTCTTTTTCCCCAACATATTGTTGAACCGGATATTTTGGGATAATTGCGCCCTCTTTGATGAATAGTGGGATTTTATCTAAATCTGCCTCAACAAACTTTTCTACACCACCCTCAACAAGTTCCTCTGTGAAGAAATTGTACCATTTACCTTTAGGCAGATACATTCTTCTACCTTTCGCATTTGGTTCTTGTACAGGACAAACCAAAATTTGATCTCCGAACAAAAATTCGTCTGTTCTAAAATGCGTTTGAGTGTCTTCTTGATCATAATAGACCAAAGACTTTATCATGGGAACCCCTTCTTTAACATACCGATAAAAAGCAGTGTATAGATAGGGCAACAACTCGTATCTGAGTTCAATATATTTTCTTACGATATCGGTAATTTCCTCGCCGAAAGACCATGGTTCTTGATCACCGTGGTCACCACTAGAATGAACACGACAAAAAGGATGAAATACACCTAACTGCACCCATCGCGCAAAAAGTTCTCCATTAGGTTGCTCAGCAAAACCACCGATGTCACAGCCCACAAATGAATAGCCACTCATACTCATACGCTGCATTTGAACATTTGAAATCCAAAGGTGCTCCCATGTAGCCACGTTATCACCGGTCCAAGTTGCGCAGTACCGTTGCGTACCTGAATATGCCGCACGAGTTAATACGAATGGCCGTTTTGGGAAGGTGAATTTTTTTAATCCGTCGAATGTTGCACGAACCATTTGCATTCCATAAATATTATGTGCCTTTCTATGGCTACACGGATGGCCATCGTAGTCATGCCTTACATCAAGATTTGCCGTTTTCGTCGGAACTTCCATCACGGCAGGTTCGTTCATATCGTTCCAAACACCATGTACCCCGATATCTGCTATCATTTCCTTGTAGAGGCCAGACCACCATTCGCGTACTTCTGGATTGGTAAAATCCGGGAATTTACAATCACCAGGCCAAACCTTACCCTTAAAATGTGGCCCATCAGCACGTTTACAGAAAAAATCATTATCCATCGCCTGTTGATAGACCCAATAATCCCGGTCAATTTTTATACCAGGATCAATCATTGTTACGGTTTTAAATCCTTCCTTGTAAAGTTCATCAACCATTTTCTTAGGATTGGGAAATCTTCGATTATCCCAAGTAAAACAACGGAATCCCTGCATATAATCAATGTCCAAATAAATAGCATCACAGGGTATTTGGAGTTTTCTAAAAGTTGAGGCAATTTTTTTTACCTGTTTCTCGGGGTAATAACTCCACTTCGACTGATGAAAACCTAAAGCCCACAAGGGTGGTAATTCAGGAACTCCTGTTAAATCGGTGTAAGCTTCAACAACTTGTTCAATCTTGGGCCCATAGAAAAAGTAATAGTTCATTTCCCCACCATCGGCCCAAAAACTGGTTGTATTTCTACGTTCATGGGCAAAATCAAAATAACTTCCGAAAGAGTTATCAAAAAAGATTCCGTAGGCAACTTCATTATGAAGGCCCACATAGAAGGGGATTGTTTTATACAACGGTTCTTGATCCTTACCGTAAGCATAGGAATCGGTAACCCAATTACTAACTTTTTTACCTTTCAGGTTGATGTGGGATGCTTTATCACCCATTCCGTAAAAATTCTCCCCTGTTTGAGTGATTTTACTCATTTTTACGGTATTTCCGCCGAAATCATAATTTTCTTCCCAATGAAAACCTACCTCGTCTTCATTTATTATCAAACCTTTAAGATCTTCAATGGTGACCTTCAGGCTTTCCTTATCAATAAATACCTTGATTTTAGAAGTCGTTATGGTGAAATAGGGTATTTCTTCTTTAAATTCCAAAAGATTGTAGCCCAAACTAACATCATCATCGATGGCATAGGAGAAATCGTCTTCAAAAACGAATTCGGTAGCATATCTAAAGCGCATTGCGCTATCTCTCAGAATAGTGACTTCTAATATTACCCCGTTATTCGTTGTAAAATAAAATTTGTCACCCTCTTCCTTAAACTCTACAATTCTATTGGGAAACTGATTTCCAGTTTTTTTTATATCTGTGTTGGTAATCATCTAGTATGATATTTCTTTTAGATTAAATTTTGGAATCTATGGCCAAACCATCTAAACCCTGTTTGTAAAAGATTATTGTAGTCGTCTTTTTTTACTTGTAAACAACAACCCCAAGAGGTGGTAGGTCAAAAACCGCAGAATGTTCCCGACCATGTGAACTTACTTTTTCAACAGTTACCTTTGATTTACCTACTCCACTACCTCCAAATTTTGAATCATCACTATTAAAGACAAGTTTCAAATCTGATTTTTTATGAACCCCGACCCTATAGTTTTCTCGAGTAACCGGAGTAAAATTACAGGCAACTATTAAATCATTTTTCGATTTATGTCCTTTTCTTACGTACGTAAGAACTGAATTTGTATGGTCATTCCACTCAATCCACTCAAACCCCTCTGGACTAAACTGTTTTTCAAATAAAGCTGGTTGTTCTTTATATAATTTATTTAAATGTTGAACGGTTTTCTGTATTCCTTTATGAAAGTCGTAGTCGAGTAAATGCCAGTCCAAACTTTCCTGAAAATTCCATTCAGAGGTCTGCCCAAATTCCCCTCCCATAAAAATTAGATTTGCACCAGGATGGGTAAACATATACCCGAATAACAAGCGGAGATTAGCAAAGCGTTGCCATTCATCACCAGGCATTCTATAAATCAAAGAATTTTTTCCGTAAACCACTTCATCGTGTGAAAATGGCAACATAAAATTTTCAGTAAAGGCATAGGTCAAGCTAAAGGTGATATCGCCTTGATGATGACTGCGGTACACGGGTTCTTTTTTAAAGTATTCCAATGTATCGTGCATCCATCCCATCATCCACTTCATGCCAAATCCTAATCCACCCAGATTCACAGGTTTTGAAACTCCTTTAAAAGCAGTTGATTCTTCTGCAATCGTTTGCACCCCTTTAAAACTGGCGTACACTTCTGTATTCAATTCACGTATGAAGGACAGGGCTTCAAGATTCTCATTATTCCCATACATATTGGGTTCCCACTCGCCATCTTCACGAGAGTAATCCAAATATAACATTGAAGCCACAGCGTCAACCCTTAGGCCATCGACATGATACTGTTCCAACCAAAAAAGGGCGTTACTTATTAAGAAAGCTCGAACCTCATTTCTTCCATAGTTGAAAATCAAACTTTTCCAATCTGGGTGATAACCCCTTCTTCTATCTGGATGTTCGTATAGATGGGAACCATCAAAAAAACCAAGGCCATGGGCGTCTTCGGGGAAGTGTGAAGGTACCCAATCTAAAATTACCCCTACTCCTGCCTCGTGAAATTTATCTACGAGTAATTTAAAATCCTCGGGGGTTCCAAAACGCGAAGTCGGGGCAAAATATCCTGTAAGTTGATAACCCCAAGAAGGATCATATGGGTATTCCATAATTGGCATGAATTCTACATGTGTAAAACCCATTTTCTTAACATACTTCACCAATTCTTTAGAAGCCTCGACATATGAAAGCCCTTCCCAACCGTTTTTACGCTTCCAAGAACCCAAATGAACCTCATAAACTGAGTACGGCTTATCTAAGTTATTATGGGCTTCACGAGTGTTCATCCATTCGTCGTCCTTCCATTCATATGGGGCATCCCAAACAATTGAGGCCGTTTTTGGTGGCTGTTCTGAATAGCGGGCAAATGGATCTGCCTTTTCGGTTTTTATATCATTATTATGTGAGGTTATTTTATACTTGTAGTGCTCTCCTTTTCCTATACCGGCAATAAATCCTTCCCAAATACCACTAGAATCCCAGCGGACGTTCAATTGATGTTCACCTTCCTTCCAAAAGTTAAAATCACCTATTACAGAAACGGCTTTGGCTGAAGGTGCCCATACCGCAAAATATACGCCTTTTTGGCCATCGACTTCAATAACATGCGAACCCAGTTTCTGATATAAACGGTAGTGTTTTCCTCCTTTGAACAAGTCAATATCAAATTCTGTGAACAAGCTGTGAGGAATAACTTTTGCCATGGTGATGATTTAGTTATTCGCAAGATAACCATCTTTAAAACAACCAAAAGCAACAGTTCAGTTTTTTGAATTCATTTTTTTTGGAACGCTTTTTGTTTACTATAATGCAATCAATTCATACAAATAGAAAATCATGCAAAAATTAAAATTACTTTTAGGAAGTTTGGTCGCCTTGGCCGTTATTTCATGTGAAGGTCCTGCGGGCCCTCCAGGTCCTCCTGGCTTTGATGGACTTGACGGTCTCAATGGTATAGATGGAGCAGATGGCATTAATATTTTGGGACAAGTATTGGAGATTCAAGGAACTTTCGACGCGAATAATAACTATTCGATTTTTTATGAATTTCCGAGTACTGTGGAGGTATTTGAATCAGACGCAGTCTTTGTTTACCTGTTATGGGAACAAGTAGATGACCCAAATGGTGGAGATCCGATTGATGTATGGCGTCTTTTACCACAGACTAGGATACTAGACCAAGGTCTCTTGCAGTACAATTTTGACCACACATTTTTAGACGTTAGCATATTTCTAGAATCGGATTTTGATTTAGCCACTTTGTTACCTGCTGATACGGATGATCAAGTATTTAGAATTGTAATAGTCCCAACCGAATTCTCTGAAGACCCTAACTTTGACCCTACCAATTTGAATGCTGTAATGGATGAAATAAATATGGGTGAAGACGATATTCAAAGAATTGGATTTTAGTCATTATTAAAATATAATTAAGAGGCCCGTTTCAAAATTGAAACGGGTTTTTTTATTGAAAGGATTATCACGATTTTACGTCGAATTAAAAAAAGAATTATGCCAAGATATTTTCTGTTAGTTATAGTTTTGGTTTTTGTAGGTTGCATGAATACTGTGCAAAATAAGACTGTTTCAAAAGCGGAAACAAAAACCTTTCCGGTTAGTAAGACCGATGCAGAATGGAGGTCTGAATTAAACGATATGGAATATTACATATTACGAAAGGCCGGAACAGAATATTCTTTTACCAGTGATTTACTGGAAAACAATGAAAAAGGAACCTATGTGTGTGCTGGTTGTGGTACTAAACTGTTCAGAAGTGAGACCAAGTTCAAATCTGGAACAGGTTGGCCAAGTTTTTATCAAGAAATTGAAGGTAATGTTGAATTCGATGTGGACTACAAAATTGGATACCCTAGAACCGAAGAACATTGTGCAAACTGTGGTGGTCACCTAGGACATGTATTTGAAGATGGTCCTAAACCTACCGGAAAAAGACATTGTATTAACGGAGCTGCCTTGGATTTTATACCGGATAGCAGCTATTAATATTTTTACAGTTAGTTTTAAGTAAAAATTAAACGCATTGAAAAAGTATTCTATCGAAAAATCTGAAAAGGAGTGGAAAGATCAGCTAACAACAGATGAGTTTCTAATCCTTCGCAAAAAAGCAACTGAAAGGCCCTTCACAGGGGAATATAATCTTCACTTTGAAAAAGGAAATTATCATTGTAAAGCTTGTAATGCCATACTATTCGAAAGTGGAAACAAATTCGAAAGTGGCTGTGGTTGGCCCTCATTTGACCAAGCAGTTGAAGGAGCAATTGAATATGTTAGAGACACCTCGCATGGTATGATCCGAACAGAAACCTTATGTGCCAATTGTGGCAGTCACCTAGGTCACGTTTTCAATGATGGCCCAAAAGAAACAACAGGTCAACGTTATTGTATAAACTCATTGAGTATTGGGTTTGATCCGGAAAAAGAACAATGAATTTTGTCGAAAACTATTTGTTAAACGTAAGATTCGAGTTTGAGCGATATAAGGAATACGGAGACAAAACCTTTATTCAATTAAATCAAAAACAACTTCATTGGCAATCTTCGCATAACGATAATAGTATTGCACTCATTGTCAAGCATATGGTTGGAAATATGCTCAGCCGATGGACCAATTTTTTAACCGAGGATGGCGAAAAGCAATGGCGCAATCGCGATGCAGAATTCGATGCTGCTCCAAAAACAAAGGCAGAAATTTTAAACTTATGGGAAGAAGGCTGGAATTGCCTGTTCAAGGCATTGGACCAACTAAATCAAAACAATTTCGACTCCATTATCAAAATTCGAGGACAAAAACATACTGTAATTGAAGCAATAAACCGTCAATTAGCACATTATTCCAGTCACGTCGGACAAATCGTTTTATTGGGTAAACTACAAAAAGGAGAGCATTGGAATTCGCTAACAATTAACAAAGGAGAATCCAAACAATTCAATAGCGAAATGTTTGGTAAAAACTCCTAGCTCTTCCTTAAATTTGCAGCTGTTTCTTTATTAGAAACAATCATCATCTAAAACTAAAAACAAATTTGCATGAGTCATTTTGATGTCATTGTACTAGGAAGCGGACCAGGAGGCTACGTAACCGCCATTAGAGCTTCACAATTAGGATTTAAAACTGCAATAGTTGAAAAAGAAAGCCTAGGTGGAGTTTGTTTGAATTGGGGGTGTATTCCAACCAAAGCACTGTTGAAATCAGCACAGGTTTTTGAATACCTTAAACACGCAGAAGACTATGGCCTTAAGGCAAACGATGTAGAACATGATTTTGACGCTGTCGTTAAACGTAGTCGAGGCGTAGCCGATGGCATGAGCAAAGGTGTTCAGTTCTTGATGAAAAAAAACAAAATTGAAGTTTTATCAGGCTACGGTAAAGTTCAACCTGGCAAAAAAGTAATTGTCAAAGGGGAACATGGTGACCCAGCTGAATATACTGCTGACCATATAATAGTAGCGACTGGGGCTAGAAGTCGAGAATTGCCAAGTTTACCGCAAGATGGCAAAAAAGTAATTGGTTACCGTGAAGCGATGACCTTGAGTGAGCAACCAAAGAAGTTAATTGTAGTTGGGAGTGGTGCTATCGGAATAGAATTTGCTTATTTCTATAATGCTATGGGCACTGAAGTAACCGTGGTCGAATATTTACCAAGAATTGTTCCCGTAGAAGATGAAGATGTTTCAAAACAACTGGAACGAAGTTTTAAAAAATCAGGGATAAAAATCAAAACTTCAGCTGAGGTAACACATGTTGACACATCTAGTGAAGGGGTCAGGGCAACGGTAAAAACCTCAAAAGGCGAAGAAGTTCTAGAGGCCGATGTGGTTTTATCTGCTGTGGGTATTAAAACCAATATCGAAAATATAGGCCTTGAAGATGTAGGAATAGCAACAGATAGGGATAAAATTCTGGTAAACGATTACTATCAAACGAATATACCTGGTTATTATGCCATTGGTGACGTAACCGCCGGGCCAGCTTTAGCGCACGTTGCTTCTGCAGAGGGCATATTGTGTGTAGAAAAAATAAAGGGAATGCATGTTGAACCATTGGACTATGGTAATATTCCAGGCTGTACCTATTGTATGCCAGAAGTTGCTTCGGTCGGTCTTACTGAAAAACAGGCCTTGGAAAAAGGATACGAAATCAAAGTAGGCAAATTTCCTTTTTCAGCAAGCGGAAAAGCCAAAGCCGGGGGTAATGCCGACGGCTTTGTTAAAGTAATCTTTGATGCAAAGTATGGAGAATGGTTGGGTTGCCATATGATTGGTGTTGGAGTGACTGATATGATAGCCGAAGCTGTTGTAGCACGAAAACTTGAAACTACCGGGCATGAAGTTTTAAAAGCAGTTCATCCGCATCCAACAATGAGCGAAGCGGTAATGGAAGCTGTCGCAGATGCTTATGATGAGGTAATTCATTTGTAAGGAATATGCTGAAGGCTTTTAGAATAACAGCAATATTAGAAGGAATCTCTTACCTATTGCTTTTTGGGCTAACCATGCCATTGAAATATTGGGCAGACATCGGACAACCCAATAAATGGGTAGGCTACGCCCACGGCAGCTTGTTTATTGTGTACTTTTTGTTATTGACTGTTTTGGTGTTCGAAAAAAAATGGGGAATAAAGCGCTTTCTGATTTTTGCATTGGCTTCTTTACTCCCCTTTGGAACCTTTTATGCCGATAAAAAAAATTTCAGCAAATAATTTTTTATTGAATTGGGGTTTCTACAAACTTGTAGATTCCACCCACCAAATCACATACGTAAAGTTCTTTATTCGAATCGACGCCGAAAGCTGAAACACTCAAACGTGATCCTGTAACAAGTTGGTTGGTACTACCATCTGTTTCCAAGGCCCAAATTCGCCCACTTACGTAATCGCCGTAAATATATTTTCCCTTTAAAGAACTTATTTCATCACCTCGGTACACCGTTCCTCCCGTGACCGAGCGATCGCCATTATCATGTCCATATTCATAAATTGGAGGTGTGAGACCTGAGTCATTGCAATCTCCTGAAAAACATGATGTACCCTCAAAAAGCTTCCAACCATAATTTCCCCCAGAAACAATAACATCTATTTCCTCTCTTGCTCCCTGACCTACATCGGCAGCCCAAAGACTACCTGATTCAGAATCAAAACTCATTCGCCAAGGGTTTCGTAAACCATAAGCGTAGATTTCACCACGAACTCCATTTTCACCAACAAAAGGATTGCTTAGAGGGATAGCATAGTTCAATCCATTTTCTGTATTATCCACATCAATACGCAAGATATTACCTAATAAATTACTTCTTGTTTGAGAATTATTGTCAGTATCACCTGCACCGCCACCATCACCTGAGGAAATATATAAATATCCATCAGGTCCAAACGCCAATTGCCCTCCGTTGTGGTTTGTATCCGGTTGCGAAATCTGAATAATCAAAACTTCACTACCTGGGTCAACCGCGTTGGCATTGGATTGTGAAACGGTAAACCTTGAAATATTGGAAACACCGGTTGAGGGGTTGTAACAAACATATACATAACCATTTGAAGCGTAATCTGGGTGGAACGCAAAGCCAATCAAACCTTGTTCACTTGTAGTAGAAAGGTTGCCACTTAAATCTAAATAGGTGTCTGCTGAAGTAACATTAGGATCATTTTCAAAAACTCGAATTCGACCCGTTTTCTCTGCAACAAAAATTCGGTCAGTACCATCATTCGGTGACTGTAAATCTAAAGGCTGGGTAAAAGCTAAATTCTCAAATGCATTTACAACCGATACCGTTACTGTTTCATTAAGAATACCATCATCCACACCATCATCACCATCGTCATTTGAGTCGTCTTGTTGACTGTCTTGCCCATCATCTCCTATTGGCTCAATGGTATCTGAATTACATGCAAAAAATAGAGCCAGTAAGGCTATAAAAGTTAATCTGTATAGTTTCATCGTAATTGGGGATTATATATTTCAATAAAATACGGATGAAAACAGTCTATTGGATGTATAGTTTTCTTAACTAAATCACAAAAAGCTTTGAATCGCCAAGTCGTAACTCTGCAGACCAAAACCTAAAATGACCCCTTTTGCAACTGGCGATATGTATGATTGGTGCCTGAATTCTTCCCTAGAGAAGGTATTTGAAATATGAACTTCTATAACTGGGGTTGTTATAGCCTTAATTGCATCACCAATGCCCACCGAAGTATGGGTGTACGCTGCAGCATTTAAAATAATACCATCATAATCAAAACCTACTTGTTGAATTTTATCAATCAACTCACCTTCAATGTTCGATTGAAAATAATCTATTTGTAGGGAATCAAATCTATTTTGAATTTCATCAAAGTAGTCTTCAAATGTTTTGCTACCATAAACCTCAGGCTCACGTTTTCCTAAAAGGTTCAAATTCGGACCGTTAATGATAATTAACTTCATTTATCAAAAGTATAGATATTTAAATGCATAAAAAAAGAGAGTAAAACTCCCTTTTTCAATCTCATCATTTGGTTAAAAGAAATAGGCTATTCCGACATTCAGGGTGGCGCCTCTAATATCCAATGAATTACCTAATGGACCTGAATACCTGTCTGAAAGCTCAAGGGCATATCTTGCCTGCACGGATAACTTATCCGTAATATCTAAACCAGCTCCAAATCCGATATCGACACCGAAAGTGTTCAGCACATCGTCAATATTACCATTTGTTCCCAAGACCCCTTCAATATCTTGAATGGCATTTTTAATATCATCAAGGTTTGATGAAAATGTTAATTGTGGACCAAGTTGAACATTTAGTTTGTTAGCTATAAGGTAGTACTTCGCCATTATAGGGAAGTAAACAAAAGATAAATCTCCGGCGCTACCATAAGTTAGTTCTGGTTGAACATGAAAGGATTCAGCAACCTCTATATCAGAAATCAATCCAATATAAAAACCTGTTTCATTAACAGCGTCGATTGAGGCCAATTCTACTATCGACCCTAGTGAAAGGTCAATATTAGCGTCTGAATTTAATAATCCGCCGGTAACTCCAAATTTGATAGGACTTTGAGCTGTAAGACCGTTAGCAATCAGACAAAAGCCAATTAAAAAAAATAGTTTTTTCATAAGAATAGTGTTTCAATAGGATTTTAAAAATATTTAATTTTTTGAAAATCAATCTATAAGCGGGTTACAAGAAGCATGCCGTAGTTTCCTTATGTTCGGCAACAACTCAAAAAAAAACGGCAACTTAATGTTGCCGTCATTAATAAATCTTAGTGATCATAATCTAATTAAAGACATACCTACCGCCGAATCCAAAAGCGCCGGCTTCAAAGGTGTTACCAGCATCTCCATCCAATGCAAGCGCCGGCCTCCAATCGAAGGCAAGTGCTATTGGAGCACCAGGTATTTTGAAATCAAGACCCAAGGAACCTCGAAGTGCAAATAAGGAATCACCACTACCTGAGAACAAAGTAGCACCACCTCCAGCAAACCACTGTAATCCATTAGCGCCATCAAATTCATCATGAAATTGGTACAAAGCTGTTATGGCCGTCACCCCTGTTTCAAAAGTGACCTCTGCCTGTCCTGCATGATTCTCAGAGAAAAAGTGTTTAACAGACGGGCCAACAAAAGTAGCTCCGTTACCTGAATCAATTCCTAAACCAAGAGCTGTTGAATAAACTTGGCTTTGCATTGAGATTGCAAAAAATAAGACAAGAGCACTTGTCAAAATTAGTTTTTTCATCATTTAAGTGTTTTATAGTTCTAATGCTAAAATTAGAAATCTTTTTAAAACACTTAATCTAAAAAACAATGCAATTCTTCCTTTCTAGAAAGTAAATATGAGTCCTCCCGTAATGGTAGACCATTTTAGTTCCTCCAATTCGATATTGGTATAGGAAACATAAAATCCTGTGTTTTCGGTAACATCAAAATTTATTGTTGGTCTATAATATAATCCGCCTCCAAGTCCTTGATTAAGGGCTAAAGCATAACCCACATCAGCACCTATATTTAGATAACGTTGTGGGTAATATCGCAGTAAAGCGGCAGCTGGGATGAATTGTAGATTATTGAAATCTCCATTGATTGAAAAATCACCAACTTGAACTTGTTCTGTCTTGCCAAAAGCGTTTGTAAAACCAGTGGCGAAACCAATATCAAATTCTTCGGATATGCCATAATGCTGGAAAAAGTCGAAGCCGAAAGTAAATGAGGAAAAATCGGCGGATTGACTGGTTGGCATTCCGGCATGAAAACCGGCCTTCATAAAACCTCGTTCAATATATTGGGATTGAACAAAAGCGCAGACGAAAAATAAAACGATTAAAAGCGAAAGTTGCTTCATAGCTAATTCGGTTAAATTTGGTTTTTAGATTTGGGTCATAGTACCAAACGTAAAAATTTCATTTTTAGTGGACACCATACAAATCGAATACCCTAATTTTAAATTATGAAGTGGGAAGAGGCAATAGTTGATTATTCGAATTACCTAAAAATCGAGCGTGGCCTCTCTGAAAATTCAATTAAAAATTACCAGTTCGATTTAAAAAAATTAGTCGATTATTTGAAAGCAAGTGCAATCAAAAGTCCTCCTCAAACTATTGGTAAGGAAATTATTCAGCGATTCATATATGACATTTCCAAAGAAGTAAACCCAAGGTCTCAAGCGCGAATATTATCGGGCCTACGTGGGTTTTTCAACTATTTGATCTTCGAAAATTACAGACCCGATAATCCAATGGAATTGATAGAATCTCCAAAAATTGGTAGAAAATTACCCGATACTTTGTCTCAACTAGAAATCGATGAACTAATAGGTGCCATTGATTTGTCCCATCCTCAGGGTGAAAGAAATAGGGCCATACTCGAAACACTTTACGGTTGTGGTCTTAGGGTTTCTGAATTGGTAAGCTTGCGACTTTCAGATTTGTTTTTGGACGAGGACTTTATAAAGGTTTCTGGAAAAGGAGATAAACAACGATTGGTTCCCATTGCAGAACACACCAAAAAATATATTGACTTGTATCGAAAACATGTTCGCAACCATCAAAAAATACAACCAGGCTATGAAGATTTTCTTTATTTAAACCGAAATGGGAGGCAATTAACCAGAGCCATGATATTCGAAATTATCAAACGATTAGCTGAAAAAATTGGGCTCAAAAAAAATATTAGCCCGCATACATTTAGACATTCGTTTGCTACACATTTACTTGAAGGTGGAGCAGATTTAAGGGCGATTCAGCAGATGCTGGGGCATGAGAGTATTACAACAACCGAAGTCTACGTTCATGTAGATAGAAGTCATTTAACCGAAGTTTTGAAAAAGTTTCACCCAAGAACTGCATCATAAATTCATCAATCTAGTTGATACTTCTTTTTGAAGGGACGAATTATCAATCTGGCCTCTCGATCAAATTTTATGTAATTGTACACCCAATTTATGAATACCACAATCCTATTTCGAAATCCTATCAAAAAATAGAGGTGGACAAACATCCAGACAAACCAGGCAAATACTCCTTGGAATTTGAATTTTGGCAAGTCTGCCACTGCCTTGTTACGTCCAACCGTAGCCATACTTCCTTTGTCATTATAGTTAAAGGGCTTCATAGCCTTACCCTTCGAAAGCAACACCAGATTATCACCTAAATTTCTACCTTGCTGCATAGCAGGTTGAGCCATCATTGGATGCCCTTTTGGCCAGGTCTCAGATTCCATTTGGGCCACATCACCAATGGCGAATATATTTTCAAAGCCATGTACTTGATGAAATTCATTAACCCTTAATCGTTCTCCACGACAAAGAAATTCTTTTGAATTTAAGCCATTCAAACAAACTGCCTTTACCCCGGCCGCCCAAATAAGTGTTTGGGTTTCAAAAATGGTGTCGTCGTTTGTTTTGGCAACTTTTCCATCATATTCCTGCACCCTTAAGTTCTTCCAAACATTTACACCAAGCTTTTCTAAGAAGTCCTCTGCTTTTTTTGAAGCTATTTCACTCATGGCGGGTAATAACCTGTCACCACCTTGAACAAGGTTTATTTGGGCCCTACGTGTATCCAAATCTGGATAATCTTTAGGAAGAATCCCTTTTTTTATCTCTGCAAGGGCACCTGCAAGCTCCACGCCGGTAGGTCCACCTCCAACAATAACAAAGTTCATCAATGCCTCACGCTCATGCAAATCATCAGTAAGCAAAGCTTGCTCAAAATTTTCCAAAATTAGACTTCGCAGATTGAGTGACTGAGGAATGGACTTCATCTCCATACTGTTTTTCTGCAAGCTTTCATTACCAAAGAAGTTTGTTTCTGAACCTACCGCAACAACCAAGTAATCATATTTTAAAGACCCAATATTGGTCTCAACTTCTTCTTTATCCTTATTTATCTGTGATACCTCGGCCAATCGGAAATAAAAATTAGGATATCCTTGCAAAACTTTACGGATAGGATAGGCAATTGAATCAGGTTCAAGACCTCCCGTTGATACTTGATAAAGTAAGGGTTGGAATGTGTGATAATTGTGCTTATCCATCAAAACCACCTGAAATTCTTGGTTCGCGAGTTTCTTCGCCAAGGCTATGCCCGCGAAACCGCCTCCAATAATGATAACCCTAGGGTAACTCGACTGAGGTATGTTCATAAAAAAAGAAAGCACAAATTTAACCAAACTTGCCCCTTTTGCTGCCTAAAAGAGTTTTGTTTTTGCTATTTTTAAAACATTCGAAAACCAACACATCGCATGAAAAAATCATTCTTAACATTCGCCATTATAGGGCTCGTAAGTATCGTTGCCCAGGGTCAAAAAGACAAGTCAAGTGCTTTGTCAAAAATCGATGCTAAAAAAGAAACTTATACCGCAATTGCAGATAAAATTTGGGGTTTTGCCGAAATGGGCTACCAAGAAGTACAAAGTACTGCCCTATTACAAGAAACTCTTGAAAATGAAGGCTTTACAATTACCTCTGGTGTGGCAAATATTCCGACTGCATTCGTAGCTGAATACGGTTCTGGCGGTCCAGTGATAGGTATCTTAGGAGAATTTGATGCCTTACCCGGATTATCTCAAAAAGCAATTCCGCAAAAAGAATCTGCCGGAGGAATAGGTGGTCACGCCTGTGGTCATCATTTATTCGGAACCGCTTCGACCGCTGCTGCAATTACAGTTAAAGAATGGCTAAAAGAGACCAATCAAATGGGAACGATACGTTTCTATGGCTGTCCCGCAGAAGAAGGTGGTGGGGCAAAGGTTTATATGGCTCGAGAGGGGTTGTTCGATGATGTTGATATTGTACTCCACTGGCATCCAAGTTCTCAGAATGCGGCTAGTGCAGCAGCTGCATTAGCAAATATTTCCGGAAAGTTTCGGTTTAATGGAGTTTCAGCACATGCTGCCGGTGCTCCCCATATGGGCCGTTCGGCCCTGGATGGTGTTGAAGCAATGAACCACATGGTCAATATGATGCGTGAACATGTTCTTCAAGAAACCCGAATTCATTATGTTATCACCGATGGTGGAAAAGCACCGAATGTTGTTCCAGATTTTGCCGAAGTCTATTATTACGCCAGACATAACAGCCGAGATGTTGTACGCGATGTTTTTGACCGTATTATAAAGGCTGCAGAGGGTGCCGCCATGGGCACAGGAACTACCATGGAATATGAAATCGTGAATGGGGTCCACGAACTATTACCAAATTTGGTTCTTCAAAAAGTTGTTCACGACAATCTTTCTGAAATAGGGGGCTTCACCTATACTGCTGAGGAGCGTGAATTTGCAGAAAAAATATCACAAAGTCTCGGGCAGAAAGAACTCGTCGAAAAAAGGGCCCTTGAAGTTCAACCATTTAAAGAAACCGCCAGAGCTTACGGCTCAACTGATGTGGGGGATGTAAGTTTTGTTGTTCCAACAGTTGGTTTTGGCACAGCAACTTGGGTGCCTGGAACACCTGCCCATAGCTGGCAAGCGGTGGCTGCAGGAGGAACTTCTATTGGCCATAAAGGAATGGTTGTTGCCGCTAAAACTTTAACCGCAACGGCGATTGATTTATTTACCAATACAGACCTAATCGAACAAGCAAAAAAGGAATTTGAGGAACGAAGAGGCGTTGATTTTGTCTATGCCCCACTGTTGGGTGATCGCCCACCGGCACTAGACTATCGAAAATAAAATTTTAAATAAAACCGTGAAAGTTGTAACAATCACGGTTTTTTGTTGTCCAATAGTTAACCATCCAGCCTTTAGTGAAAAAAGAACTTGAGCATCAATTTGTGACCGAACTCGAGAACAATCAAAACATTGTTCACAAGGTTTGTAGTCTTTATACCAATGACCGCGATTCCCACAATGACCTGTTTCAAGAAATTACAATTCAGCTCTGGAAAGCGTATCCAAAATTTAGGGGAGACGCTAAATTCAGCACTTGGATGTACCGTGTGGCCTTGAACACTGCCATAACCTTATACCGAAAATCGAAAAGACGGGTCAAAACACAAGACTATGATTCCGTGATTTTTAAGATTAAGGCGAATGAATATGACGATACTGAAGAGCGCCAGCTGAAATTGATGTATGATGCAATTAAACAATTGGGTGACATTGATAAAGCATTGGTATTCTTATACTTAGAGGATAAAGATTATGCAGAAATATCAGAAACTTTGGGTATTACCGAGGTTAATGCAAGGGTCAAGATGAACCGAATTAAGAACAAACTTAAAACCATTATTAATCCGTAGTGATATGATGGACGAATTAGAACTTTTAAAGAAAGATTGGCAGAAGAAGGAAAAAGACCTTCCCAAACTTTCTTTTGACCAGATTTATAAGATGATAAAGAAAAAATCCTCTTCCATTGTGAAATGGATTTTTTATATCAGTTTAATCGAATTTGGTTTTTGGTTATTACTTTCTTTTTTACCTATTGATACCGAAGAACTTAATGTAGAAAAGATTCAAATGTTCAATACGTTGAACACTATTCTAGACATTGTTTTTTACAGTGTAGTTGCTTTCTTTATTTATAGATTTTATCAGAATTATCGCAAAATAAGTGCTGCAGATAATGCGCGTAACCTGATGAAGAAAATCATAAAGACCAGAAGCACAGTAATGAAATACGTTTGGTTCAACTTGTGCTTTTTTGCCTTGATGATGGTTGTCATTTCAGTGGAGTACGTTATTTCAAATCCAAATGGCGCCTTGACCGAAAAAATAGCAACTGCAGATAATAGTCTTGCCTTATGGGCATTATTTGCATTGATACTTCTTGGTGCAATTGTATTTTTCGCCCTAATTCTTTGGTTACTTTACCGTGTTCTTTACGGTATTTTACTCAAACGCTTAAATGAAAATTACAGGGAGCTTAAAAAGCTTGAAGTTTAGACCTAATCAATATTCTCCCTTATAGCTGTAGCGCCTTTTTTGGTGGTCTTCTTCGTAGGCAGCAATCTGGTCTTCGGGAATCACTTTTAAAAAAGAAGGATGTTGTTCAATAGCATACTCTAGCTTCTCTATGATTTGCTCAATGGATTCATTATCGTAGTCTATGTTCAAAGGCTCTTTTATCTGCATGGATTGAAGAATTCCCTTTTTCTTAATATACAATCCCTTCTTATCAAAAGAACGCCTAAAACCATCAATAACAACGGGTACTACAATAGGCTTGTAACGTTTTATAATATGGGCAGTGCCTTTTCGTAAGGGTTTCCAAGGTTTGGTCGTACCCTGCGGAAAAGTAACTACCCAACCATCTTCAAGGGCAATACCTATATTGGAAATATCGCTCATTTTCACCTGCCTGTTTACATCTTGGCCATCGGCACGCCAAGTGCGCTCAATGCTAATGGAACCCGCGTAGGCCAAAATTTTGGTCAACAGACTTTTGCCCATGGTTTCCTTAGCCGCAACATAATAGAAATTGAGCTTTGGTTTCCATAGGTAGGTTACATTTTTTATACTATCGTCACGTCCGCTAAGTGCTGCATTGAACACATGGAACATTGCCACCACATCTGCAAAATAGGTTTGATGATTGCTTACAAAAAGAACGTTCGCTTCAGGTAGTTCACGAATAACATCAGAACCTTCGATATGAAGGGTATTGAACTGCTTGTATCGATTATGGGTAATTAACCCCATAATGCGAATAAGCCATTTTTTTAAAAAAAGATAATGTCCGAAAGGATTTTTCTTAAATAAACCCATGAATTCTATTGAAAGGCTAATTTACAAAAACAGCTAAAGTAGCTGCCTTAATAGTGATTTGATTTCATTGAGCATCATACCGGTTGCTCCCCAAACGGTATGACCATTGAGCATAAAAGCAGGTACTTCAATATTTTGTGCGTAGGAAGTATTCAAATTCTGCTTAATCAATTTTGAATCATCCAAAAAGTCTTGAACAGAAACCTCAACCAGATTTTCTACTTCAGATACCTGAACTTCAAAAGGATAAGGATTTGGAAACATACCCAAAAATGGTTGTACCCAAAAATTACTTGGGGGAATATACAATCTGGTCAGCTCTTTTAGTACTTCAATATCTGAACCTTTCACCCCTACCTCTTCAGAAGTTTCCCGCAAGGCTGTATCCAATAAATTCTTGTCCGCTGCTTCAACTTTTCCTCCAGGAAAACCTATTTGATTTGAATGGACACCTTTATATGACTTGCGAAGAATTAGTAAGATATGCGCAATCTCATTTTTAGGATAGAACAAGGCCATTACCGCAGAATGCTTTGGATTTCGTTTTTCAATCTTTTCCAAATTGCGCCATTCTCGGCGCATTGCTGGTTCCATCAAAAAATGTGCTTCTTCGCCGGGCAAGGGTAGATTTTTTATTTTTGACGACAGTTGATATAAATCTTCAAATTTCATGCAAAACCTTCGGTTGACAATAGCTGCAAGTATAACGCTTATTTTTTTCCTCTCCTGCCAAAACAAACCAAAAGAAAAAACCGAAGTTGATGTGGTATCTACAAATAAGGACAGCCTAAATATTGAGGAATCTGAGGTAATTCAGGAGGAAGAGCCTTTTCTTTTAAATGAAGAGAACGCCATTGATTTTTTCTTCAATTATGCTAAAGAAGTTACGGAAACCAAAGTTCGGTTAACGACTTCAATGGGTGCTATCACCATTGAGTTGTATGATAATGTGCCTTATCACAAGGGTAATTTTATTTATTTGGCCAAACAAGGTTATTTTGACAACACCATGTTCCATAGAGTCGTCAAGAATTTTATCATTCAAGGTGGAAATGCGGATAATAAAGCAACTTCGCAAAAACGAAAAGAAATCGGTCGTTATCTTTTACCACCGGATACTCGAAAAGGGCACAAACACCATCGTGGCACCATTTCAATGCCGAGCAGCGAACGCGACAACCCACATAAGTTAGCATCACCCTATGAATTTTTCATTGTGGTCACAAAACCTGGAAGTTATCACCTAGATGGAAGTTATACCCCCTTCGGTCGGGTAGTTGAAGGAATGGATGTTGTGGATAAAATCAATAAGGTTGAGGTAGATTCAGGTGATTGGCCCATGCAAAATGTATACATTCTAAAAGCGGAGGCTTTTTAAGTCCTGTAAATATTCGGAAGGGTAATTTTAAATTTAACGGCTAATAGTCTGGTCAAGATTACAACGATAATAGCTGCAATATTTGCGTAGGCATCCACTATCGGAAGCTGAGCAAAGAGAAAATAACTAAAGCCACCAGCGATACAAGCAGTAGCGTAAATTTCTTTTCTAAATATCACGGGGATTTCATTGCACAAGATATCACGAATTACACCTCCAAAACTTGCTGTCATTGTTCCTAAAGCCACACAAATTACGGGTACCAGTTCGGCTTGAAGGCCCTTTTCAATACCAACCATAGTGTAAAGCCCAATACCAATTGTATCAAATAAAAACAGAGATTTTCTTAGGTATTTCAACTGTTTTACAAATATTATGGCGAATACGACTGAGGCTAGAATTACAATAACGTAGGTCAGGTTTTGCATCCATCCGACCGGAGTATTTCCAATTAACAAATCTCGAAGGGTACCACCACCTATAGCGGTGACAAAAGCAATGATTACTACTCCGAACAAATCCAATTTTTTCTCCATTGCCACTAAGACTCCTGAGATGGCAAAAGCAATAGTTCCTAAGATGTCAATTACCTGAAAGAACATCCCTTAAATTTTCTGAGTGTAGTAATTATAGTCCTTTAAAACAGTATCCAAATATTGACTATCGTAAAGCTCCGAATTGGAGTTAAGGATGCTTTCGACCTTTAGACGCAGTTCTTTGAGTGTTTTGAAATCATTACTCTTCCTTGCAATAAGATAGGTCTCCTTAATAAGTCTTACATCCTTATCCGTTAATATCGAAACGTTCGTGAACTTCGGAATATATTCCTCTTCAACATTTTCTAAGATGGTATGCGAAACCTTTACTTTATTCTTAGTACTGATTACAACGGTTCCGGCAGCGGCATCTCCGAGTCGCTGTCTTCGTTCAGAAAAGAGTAATGTCAAAATACCTATTGACCCAAAAAATATCCAGATATCAACCAAACGCAGCATCCATCGAACCAAATAATTACTCCAATGTACAGGAGTACCGTCAAAACGAACAACTCTCATTTTTAATAACATCTTGCCAACCGTTCTGCCATTAAAGATGCTATGCATGAATAAACTGTAGCCCATCGCTGGAAGAAAAATCAATGCCACCAGACCACGTTGGGTCCATCGGTCCTCATAAATATAGCCAATGGCATCGCCGATTAAATTGACTAAAATCGCATAGAGGTATAAAATAAAAGCATCTATAAAAAATGCCACGATTCGTTCACCAATACTGACAATTTTATAATTAAGGTTAACATTTTGCGTTGTATTGATTTGAAGGTTGCCCATTAACAGGTACTTTTATCTTGCTGTAATTAGATTTTATGCGCGAAGCCGCCTTTGTCAAACAAAATAAGGAAAAATGGATAGCATTCGAAAAGGCTATCACCCTTAACTCCAAGACAAACCCAGACGAACTTGCAGATGGTTATATTCAACTAACAAACGACTTGGCATACGCGCAAACCTATTACGAAGGAAGTAAAACTTTATTGTATCTAAATTCCCTTGCTTCACAAGCCCACCAAAAAATTTACAAGAACAAAAAAGAAAGCGGCAATCGCATTGTGGATTTTTGGGCGTATGAATTCCCCTTATTTTTTAAAGGTTATCAAAAAACCTTATTGGTATCGGTCTTGATTTTTGTTGTCGCTGTGGCCATCGGAAGTGTTTCTGCGCTCAATGATTCAACTTTCGTACGCTTAATTCTAGGAGATGCATATGTCAATGAAACTCTAAACAACATAGCCAATGGAGATCCTGCTGCTATATATAAAAGCGGTAGTGAAATAGGAAGCTTTTTAGGAATTACCATTAATAACATTCGAGTAGCCTTTTTAGCCTTTGCCTTTGGGGTAATTACCAGTATTGGCACGGCCTATATTCTATTTAGTAATGGTGTTATGGTTGGTGCTTTTATAACGTTTTTTTATACTAAGGGTGTGTTCTTTGAAGCAAACAAACAGATTTGGTTACATGGCACTATAGAACTTTCAGTAATCGTTGTTGCTGGTTGTGCCGGATTGATAATGGGCAATAGTATTTTATTCCCCAAGACCTATTCAAGACGAGTCTCATTTATGAAAGGTGCGAAAGACGGGCTTAAGGTAGTGGTAAGCACTATTCCGTTTTTTATAGTTGCAGGTTTTATTGAAGGCTTTATAACTCGTTATACCGATATGCCCAATTGGTTGGCTTTTTTGATTATAGGGGCTTCATTACTATTAATCGTTTTTTATTACGGAATATATCCTAGAATTTTAAATCGTTTAGATGCAAAAAAATTACATCCCGCTTAGGGTAAATCGAGATTTTGGTGATATCATCACCACTTACTTTGATTTTTTCAAGCAAAACATTAAAAAATTCACCAATGTATTTTTAAGTTACAACGGTATTTTTTTAGTGGCCCTCTTAATTGTCAGTTACCTCTTGGTTTCCGGTTTTATGGGAATGATTGCCGCAGAACGTAGCACCTTTGGTTTGAATAGACCTGATTCATCCGAGCAAGACTATTTAATTCTTATTGGTGCCGGTGGTATATTATTTTTCTTTGTTTTTATCGCTGTCGCCATTTTAAATTATAGCCTTTCAACCAGTTATATGGTCAAATATGATGAAAAAGAGGGTAATCAATTTGACAAAAAAGAGGTTTGGGGGTACGCGCGAAACCAATTAGGGAACATTGTTCTTTTTGTTTTACTGTTAATACCCATTTACATTATATTCATGATTATCGCCATTATTTGCGCCATAATCCCTATTCTAGGAATATTTGCCCAATACATCATCCAATACTTTCTAATAGCATGGGTTGGGGTCTCCTTTTTTGACATGTTACAAAATAACAAAGGTGTTACAGCTGCCCTTGGTGAAGGGTGGAATCTTGTAACGAAAAACTTTTGGCGTTCGGTCGGGGTTAATTTTGTTTTAGGCCTATTGTTGGGAATCCTAATTTTGGTTGCCTTAATCGTCCCTGGGGTCATTATCGGATTTTACACCTTTCATGTGGTGCAAAATGATGTGGACTTTGTGAATTCAGTGGTGGCTACAATCGTATATACGTTGGGTACTTGTGTGGTTTTAATAGTTGCTGTTTACGGTCAATGCCTCACCCAATTTGGCAATGGATTATTGTATTATACTTTGCATGAAAAAACATACAATATCCACACAAGGAAAAAAATTGAGCAAATAGGCGAATCACTATAGTGAGAATTACAATCCTTCTTTTCTTATGTTCTTTTTTTGGCTTTACACAAGTCGAAAAAGATTCATTGTCCCTTGCGGAGGATAAAAATTCCATTCTTCAAGAAAGGAATTTTGAGGATGGCTTAAATGAAAGATATTCAGGAGAGGAATTTGATTACACCATAAAAACGGGTGAATCTGCAAACCTGATTTCCCGTTTTTTGAGATGGTTCGGCAATTGGCTAAATGATACATTCGGAATTCAAATTCCGCCTGGAACACTTGAAGTGCTTAAATGGTTGATCTACATTGTTATGGGCGGTTTGGTTATCTTCCTAATTGTTCGAATGTTCGTTAATGAACGCTTTGAAGCCATTTTTTCAAAAAAAGCCAAGTCCTTTGCCGACATTGAACTCGCCGAGCAACATATTGAAGCCATTGATTTTGATAGCTTACTTAAAGATGCATTGAAAAATAAAGATTATCGTTTGGCTGTGAGATACCACTTTCTAAAACTGCTAAAACGATTATCCCAAAAGGAACTTATTGAATGGCATTTTGAAAAGACAAACTCTGAATACCATCAAGAAATCCAGGAGCCCAAATTACAATCTGGTTTTAAAGAGCTAGCGTATTTGTACGATTATGTTTGGTATGGTGAACAACCCATCACCGAAAGTCTGTTCAGTAGGGCAGCAAATCAGTTTGAAAAAATGAACCAAATCATTCCACGTTAATATGGAAAGGCGTGCAAAAATCATATTATGGATTTTCGGTTTGGTATTATTGGGCATCATAGCATCGGAAATTATTAGACCCAGACCACTAGATTGGCGCCCTTCGTATACTTTGAATGACAAAATTCCATTTGGGTGTTATGTACTTCACAATGAACTCCCCACTATTTTTCCGAACAGTCAAATTGAGACTATCGAAGAGAGCTTGTACGATGTTTTGATCGCATTGGATTCTACCGAAAAATCCAATTACATGCTGATCAATGATTTTGTGGATTTAGATCAACAAGAACTCAATCAATTATTGAGTTTCGTCGAAAAAGGAAACTCGGTCTTTTTATCTACAAATTCAATCAGTTATAATTTAGCGGACACATTGAACTTGGTCATCAGAAGTGATTATACTATAACTGAAGACACTGTATTGGTCGATTTGACCCATCAAAAATTTAAAGGTCAAAAATTTTCATTTGCAAGAGGATTGAACAACACCCAAATCACCAAAGTTGATACGGCAAACACAACAATCTTGGGTTATTTGGAATTTCTTCGTAAAAATGAATTTGTTCCAGAACCTGCAGAAAAAATAAAGTTGCCGAACTTTATAAAAACCAAATTCGGTAGAGGCGATATTTTTATTCATTCTACCCCCCAAGCTTTTGCAAATTATTATTTACTTGGTGGTAATTCCGATTACGCAGCAAATGTCCTTTCCTATATAGATACCGACAAAATATTCTGGGATAATTATAAAAAATCAGGTCGCGTAATAATTGATTCCCCAATGCGGTTTGTTCTTAATCAAGATGCATTGAAATGGGCCTACTACCTCATGATTATCGGATTACTGCTCTTTGTAATTTTTAGGGCAAAACGAGAGCAACGTATTATACCTGTTATAGAACCAATTCAAAACTCTTCGGTTGAATTCGCTAGAACTGTTGGTTCCCTATATTATCAGAGCAAAGATTATAATGACCTTATCGAAAAAAAATTGAATTACTTTTTAGCCTTTTTACGTGAACGATATTATATAGATACAACTACCATAAACGAAAACACATTTAAGGTTATCGCATCTAAGTCAGCGAAACCATACGAAGAAGTTAAAAAGCTCATGGAGTTCATCATTTACCTAAAGGGAAAACCAATCAACTCTGAGCAAGACCTCATTCAGTTGAACAAAAAAATCACCGCATTTAAATCTTAACATGGAAACAACCCAAGAAAATAATCCATTGGAATTTAGCTCAAGAATAGACCTTGCAAAATTGCAAGAAGCCGTTGAAAAAATTAAAGCGGAGTTGGGCAAAGTTATCATCGGGCAACACGATATGATAGAACTACTTATCATATCAATTTTGGCAAATGGACATTCTTTAATTGAAGGAGTGCCAGGTGTTGCTAAAACTGTTACAGCCAAACTATTGGCCCGTACAATGAATGTTGATTTCAATCGAATTCAATTCACCCCAGATTTAATGCCCAGCGACATTTTAGGTACGTCGGTCTTTAATGTTAAAACCTCAGAATTCGAATTCAAAAAAGGTCCTTTGTTTTCAAACTTGATATTAATTGATGAAATCAATCGGGCTCCGGCCAAGACACAATCGGCATTGTTTGAAGCTATGGCAGAGCGCCAAATTACCATTGATGGCAAAGAATATCAAATGCAAGCTCCTTTTTTGGTATTTGCTACCCAAAACCCTGTAGAACAAGAAGGTACGTATCGCCTACCTGAAGCCCAACTAGATCGTTTTCTCTTTAAAATCAACGTAGATTATCCATCATTGGAAGAAGAGATTAAAATATTAGAGAGTAAACACGACCTTAAAAATAAAGATGAAGAAGCGTTTGTAGAAACTGTTTTGACCGCTAAAGAAATTGCAGAATACCAAAACATAATTAAAGAGGTCATAGTAGAAAGCAATCTTTTAAGGTACATCGCTTCTATTGTTGAAAACACAAGAACCAATGCTAGTCTGTATTTAGGGGCTTCACCAAGGGCTTCTATTGCCATTATGGATGCATCTAAAGCATTGGCTGTTATGAACGGACGTGATTTCATTACGCCAGAAGACATTAAAAAAGTTACCAAACCCATCTTAAGACACCGAATCATCTTGACTCCAGAACGCGAGATGGAAGGGCTTACTCCTGAAAAGGTGATTGATCAGTTGGTGGAATCAATTGAAATACCCCGTTAAGGTGAAGAAGGTTTTTAAAAATGTATTTCTACAAAAACGATTTTTCATTGTGCTAACATGCATTTTGATAGGTTTTTTGGTGGCATTCATTTTTCAAAATCTATTGGGTGTTTTTCAAATCTTATTTTACGTTTTTGTGTTGTTGATTGTAGCGGATATTCTTTTACTTTTCGTTTCAAAAGGACGGATTGAAGGCAAGCGTGAATTACCAGATAAGCTTTCTAATGGTGATGAAAACCCTATCCCAATAAACATTTCAAACACCTATTTATTTACAGCAACGATAAAAATTATAGACGAGTTGCCCTTTCAATTTCAGAAGCGTGATTTTGGTCTTGAAAGCAACTTAAAATCTGGAGCTGCCAAATTTTACAACTACCATATTAGACCAACAGAGCGAGGTTCCTATTCGTTCGGCAGTTTAAATATTTTCGCCTCTTCCCCTTTAGGTTTGTTGGCCAGAAGGTTTCAATTTGATCAAGCAGCAGAAATTCCAGTGTATCCCTCATTCTTACAATTAAGGAAATACGATTTAATCGCATTCTCAAATAGACTTTTTGAATATGGCCTAAAGAAAATTCGTCGCATCGGCCACACTATGGAATTTGAACAGATTAAAGACTATGTAATAGGCGATGACATTCGTAACATTAATTGGAAAGCAACTGCCAAAAGAAACCAATTGATGGTTAATCAGTATCAGGATGAAAAATCACAACCAATTTATTCAGTTATTGATAAGGGACGGGTTATGAAAATGCCTTTCAATGGTCTTAAATTATTGGATTATGCAATTAATGCAACCTTGGTCATTAGTAACATAGCGATTAAAAAAAATGACAAGGCCGGTATGTTTGCTTTTAGCAATGCCATTCAAAATCGAGTTGTTGCTGACAGAAGAAGTTCTCAAATGAATTTGATTCTTGAGACCCTATATAATTTGGATACCAACTTCGTAGAAAGTGATTTCAGTCGATTATATATCGATATTAAAAGAAACCTAAACCAAAGAAGTCTTCTCTTACTTTACACCAATTTTGAAACCTTAGATGCATTGCATCGGCAATTACCATATCTACAGGCCATTTCAAAAAACCATTTGTTGGTTGTCATCTTTTTCGAAAATACCGAATTACAGGACTTTGCCTCAAAACCACCAAAAAACACCCATCAAATTTTTGAGCAAACAATAGCGGAAAAGTTTATTTACGAAAAAAAACGCATCGTAAATGAATTGAGGAAATACGGTATTCAAACAATCCTAACAAAACCAGAAGATTTGACTATAAATACCATAAATAAGTATTTAGAAATCAAAGCTCGAGGATTAATCTAAAATATGGGTAGGCAACGCTAATTCCGAAAGTGTTGGAAGCCTATTGTCAACCATCTGAAGTTCTTGTAATTCGGGTACGAACCCGACCGTTAAACCGCCCTGAGGCTTAGTTTTTCTATTTTTTTTATGGTCTGTAAAAATATCAATAGTAATTCCAACGGTAGCTCCCCCAAGAATTGTAGCCAATAAATCGCCATTATCCCAACCAGAGCCATTTGGGTTTGAATCTATGGCCTCCTTACCTAAACCAACCAGCGCACTTCCGCCGATTGCACCAGCGAACGTCCAAAAACGATTCCCATTTGAAACTTGTTTTGCAATTCCAGCGCCAGCCAAACCGTAGAGATTACCTCCCACAAAATGAAGGATTTTGTCATTCTCTATTTGAGCATTTCCCTTTATAAAGAATAGCAATACCAGACCAAATAATAGGTTTTTCATAGGACACAAATATAAGGTTTGATACAAGGAAGCAACTAGTTAAAGTTTGAATTGAATAGTATGCTACTACCTTGTCTACTTCAATTTCAGATTAACGCTTGAAAATTGGACTTAATTTGCTTTTTTTTAGTACTTTACAATACTTACAGCAGAATTAACTCCACCAAGACCTGACCTTCCCCCCTATACCGGATTTCTCCGCGTTGATATTTTATTTTGAACATTAATTTCAATCAAATGAAAAGCTTCAAACAAAACACGTATCTACTTTTCGCAATTTTTCTTTTGGTTTCCATAACCATTTTATTGAACGAAAAGAAAAAATCGTCAGAAAGACAATTGGCTTCTTTAAATTTTATGAAATGTACCGTTGCAAACTTTATGTTGGAAGCCGTTGATAGCACCCAACAAATTGCACCAATATTTGAAGGTCTAGGAAATCATCATTTAAAGATTTCTACCGATGAACCAGATTGTCAAATGTTTTTTGACCAAGGTTTAAAGCTAACTTATGCGTTTAACCATGCCGAAGCCCACCGCTCATTTTTGGAGGCCTCAAGGTTAGACCCATCTTCACCCATGACTTATTGGGGTCAAGCCTACGCTTTAGGTCCAAATATTAATGATCCGATTCCTGATAGCAAAAGAAGAATCAAGGCAAATGAAGCGGCACTCAAGGCATTAAAGCATGTTTCAAAGGCAGATTCGAAGGAAAAAGCTTTAATTGAAGCATTATCAGTGAGATATTCGGCCGATACCACCATTGATTTAAATATACTTGACGAACGTTACATGGAGGCAATGCAAAAAGTTGTCAAAAAATTTCCGGATGATACTGACATTTTAACCCTTTTTGCCGCATCAGTTATGAATACTACAAGATGGAATTATTGGAATGAAAGCAATGAGCCCATGAATGGTATTGCAGAAGCAAAAAAAGGCTTGGAAAAAGCAATTAAAATTAATCCGAAAAATCCCGGTGCACATCACTATTATATTCATATGGTTGAACTTCCAAATCCTGATTTGGCCGTTCAAAGTGCAGATTCTTTAGGTAACCTAATGCCTTCTGCCGGACATATCGTGCATATGCCTTCACACATTTATATACGAGTAGGAAGATATCTTGATGCCGTAAAGGTCAATCAAAAAGCGATATTGGCAGATGAAGATTACATTTCACAATGTTATGCACAAGGAATGTATCCATTGGCCTATTACCCTCACAATGTCCATTTTCTTTGGTCTGCGGCCAGTTTATTGGGGCATAGTGAAATTGCCATTGATGCCGCAAAAAAAACAGCTGAAAAGGTTCCGGTTGGTGAGATGAAAGATTTGCACTTCCTCCAAAATTTCGCCGCCACACCCTTACTGTCCTACGTGCGATTTGGCAAATGGAATGATATTCTGACCACGCCACCTCCAAATCAAGAAATTAAACACTTACGTCTTATTTGGCATTATGCTAGAGGGGTGGCTTTTGCGAAAAAGGAAAACCTAAAAGAGGCAAAAGAGGAACTTGAAGCTATCGAAGCAATGCTTTTGGATGATGACTTGAAAAATATGATGGCTGTAGGTTTTGATTCAAGTCATACAATAGCGACTCTAGCTTCAGAAATAGTTTCAGGGGAAATTGCTTTGATGGAGGCGCGCTTTGACGAAGCTATTTCACACTTTAAAAATGCTGTTCATATTGAAGATAGTTTAGTTTACAATGAACCTTCTGCTTGGTATATACCACCACGGCAAAATCTTGGTACAGCATTACTAAAAGCAGAAAGATACGATGAAGCAGAAAGTACGTTTAAAGAAGATTTAGCTGAATTACGCCAAAATGGTTGGTCATTGACCGGTCTTTACCTATCCCTCGAGAAACAAGGGAAACTAGAAGAAGCCAATCAAATAAGACAGGAATTGAAAAAAGCTATGGAGCATTCAGACCTCGAAATAACGGCTGCTGTTTTTTGATGGTATTAAAGGGGCAGATTCGTTTTGGCCTTCAAGTATTGCTGCATAATTTCTGAAACAATTTCAGAGGCAGGTTTAATTTCGTTAATCATGGCAGATACTTGACCAATTTCCAGTTCCCCCTCTTCCATATCCCCTTCGAACATTCCTTTTTTTGCTCGAGCACGACCTAAAATGGCCTTTAGTTCTTGGGGTGATGCGCAATTTGAATAAGCTGTCTGCAACTCGCTATAAAATTTGTTTTTTAGTAGTCTTACGGGGGCCAATTCTTTTAGGGTCAAGTGTGTATCCCCCTCCTTTGCGTTTAAAACGGCATCTTTAAAAGCTTGGTGTGAAGAAGCCTCTGTGCTAGCCACGAAACGGCTTCCAATTTGAACGCCATCTGCACCAAGTACCATTGCGGCAAGCATTTGTTGGCCAGTTGCAATACCGCCAGCCGCGATTAAAGGAATTTCAATTTCATTTCTAAGCATAGGAATCAATACAAATGTTGTGGTTTCATCCCTACCATTATGACCTCCAGCTTCAAAACCCTCTGCAACTACGGCGTCAACACCTGCATCCTGTGCTTTAAGTGCAAATTTCAAACTACTTACCACATGTACTACGGTCACACCATGTTCTTTAAAAAAAGGAGTCCATGTTTTTGGATTTCCAGCTGAAGTGAATACAATTTTCACACCCTCATCAACTATTATCTGCATGATTTGTTCCAAGTCAGGATATAGCATTGGAACATTGATCCCAAAAGGTTTTTCAGTGGCCTTTTTACATTTTTGGATATGTTCTCTGAGTATTTCTGGATACATACTTCCAGCTCCTAAAAGTCCAAGACCTCCGGCATTGGAAACGGCCGATGCCAATCGCCACCCACTAGCCCATATCATACCCGCTTGTATAAGCGGATATTTGATACCAAACAATTGATTTACCTTGTTCTCCACAATTAAGAAATAACCCCAGACCCAATTAATTCATCTTCTTGATACCAAGCAACAAATTGGCCTTCGGTAATTGCTGACTGTTTTTCTTGAAAATCAACATACATTCCCCCTTCAACTTTATAAAGGGTTGCCTTTTGTAGCGGTTGCCGATATCGAATACGCGCCATTACCTGCATAGTTCCATCAATTTCAAGACATAGGTCAGTTCGAATCCAATGAAGTTCATCGTCCTTCACAAAAAGCGTCCTTCTGAAAAGTCCAGGATGAGACTTACCCTGACCAGTATAAATAACATTCTCATTGACATCCGTATCTAAAACAAAAAGGGGTTCTTTAGTACCTCCCACATTTAATCCTTTACGTTGTCCAACAGTAAAAAAGTGGGCTCCATTATGTTGTCCGACAACTTTCCCATCTTCTAAGACATAATTCGGTTTCGAAGAAAAATGGGCCAGTTCTTCTGATTTATCATCGAATTTATTTATCTCCTGATGATAATGAATAGAACTATTGGGCACCTCAACTATTAGTCCCTTTTTAGGTTTTAGCTTTTGTTGAAGAAAGTCTGGTAATCTGACTTTACCGATAAAGCAAAGACCTTGTGAGTCACGTTTTTCAGCAGTTATTAAGTTGTTCTCTGCAGCGATCTTACGCACCTCTGGCTTGGTAAGCTCACCAATCGGAAATAAAGCTTGCTCCAATTGTTCTTGTGAAACTTGACAAAGAAAGTAAGATTGATCTTTGTTACCATCCTTACCTGCTAATAGTTGATAGGTCTTGGTTCCATCGGCATTATTAATAATACCCTTTCGGCAATAATGACCAGTTGCAACAAAATCCGCTCCTAAATCAAGTGCAATTTTTAAAAATACATCAAACTTGATTTCACGGTTACAAAGCACATCGGGATTTGGCGTACGACCTTTTTCATATTCGTCGAACATGTAATCAACAATGCGTTCTTTGTATTCTTTACTTAGGTCAACAGTTTGAAATGGAATTCCTAGTTTCTCGGCTACAAGTAAAGCATCATTACTATCCTCCAACCAAGGGCATTCATCAGAAATTGTTACTGAATCGTCATGCCAATTCTTCATAAATAGACCAATCACGTCGTAACCTTGAGCTTTTAACAAATAGGCTGCAACACTGGAATCTACTCCACCGGACAATCCAACGACTACTTTTTTCATACCTGTTATTGGTAGTACAAAATTACAAAACTTACAATCTGTTAAGAACCATTTCAACTGGCTAAACTTGACATTTTTTAATAGTGCCAATTATTGGTACCAGGTAAACTGCATGTATAAAAAATTCTCTTCGAAGAAGATAAAAGAAGTTGTTTGGAACTTGGCTTTATATACTTTTTGTTAAACTTTTTATAAATAATGTTACACAAAAGCAACCAAGAGAAGTTTCTTTAATCTTTGTCACATACTAAACAAATACAGCTGATTATCCTATTTTATTAGCATATTATAAATGTCTAAGCTCAAATAGCCAATAATCATCAATTTTTTAGTTGACTAATTTATATCACTAAAAGTTAAACATTTAAACAATTGACTATGAAAAACTTGATGAATTTTAAAGGCATGCTCCTTTTTGCCTTTCTTAGCTTCTTTGCCCTCTCTTGTGAGGATGATAAAGAAGCCGAAGCAATGGAAGAAATGATTGCCTCTTCCAATATTGTTGAAACGGCCCAGCAAACCGAAATTTTGAGTTCCTTGGTCGGAGCTCTGTTGAAAGCCGACGAAAATGATGATTCTGATTTGGTAGGTACTTTAAGCGGAGAAGGACCTTTTACCGTTTTCGCGCCTACTGACGAGGCCTTTACTGCGCTTTTGGAAAGTTTGGATGGCTTTAATTCATTAGAGGATTTTGATAGTGAAGAAGAAAAAGCATTATTAGCTACAATATTAAAATACCACGTTGTCGCAGGTGTTGCCGCCGCTTCAACTGATTTGACAGAAGGTCAAGAAATAGAAACCGTACAAGGTGAAAATGTAATCATTTCTCTTGAAGGTGGTGTTTTTATTGGCGATGCTACAGATACAGATGCCCAAGTAGCCCTGCCAGATGTTAACACCTCAAATGGAATTGTACATGTAATCAACAAAGTACTGCTACCACAAGCTGTAATCGATGCGTTAAGTAGTGACGCTGAAGATTCAAATACCTTAGTTGATTTGGTGGTTGCAACAGATGCTCTTTCTGTTTTAGAAGCTGCTGTTTTAAAAGCCGATTTGGCAGGAACTTTATCTGGCGAAGGACCTTTTACAGTATTTGCACCGACCGATGATGCTTTCGTTGCATTACTGGATGCCCTTGGAGATGATTATAATAGTTTGGATGACTTCGATACAGACGAGGAAATCGCCTTACTGACCAACATCTTACTATACCACGTTATTCCAGCACAAGTTCTTGAGGCCGATTTGGCTGAAGGTGAAGTAGGAACTGCCCTAATGGATAATTCTATTGAAGTAATCGCCGCAAATGAAACTTTTGTTATCGGCGATGCTTCAGATACAAACGCCAATATAACAGGTACTGATTTTATTGCTTCCAATGGGGTTGCCCACACAATCGATAAAGTTTTATTACCACAGGAAGCTATCGATTTCGTTGCTTCCCTACAATTAAAGAACATTGTTGAAATCGCTGTTGAGACAGATGACCTTAGCCTTTTGGTTGATGCTTTGACCGCTGCGAATGCTGGCTTGGTCGAAACTTTGAGCGGTGAAGGACCTTTTACCGTCTTCGCCCCTACCAACCAGGCCTTCATTGACCTATTGGGCGTTCTTGGTGATGACTACAACAGTCTTGCCGATTTCGATACACAGGAAGAGTTGGACCTTCTTGTTAAAATATTGACCTACCATGTTGTTGCAGGAACTGCCGCTTTCTCAACGGACCTGTCTGATGGTATGATGATTCCAACCGTAAACGGAGCCGATGTGACCGTTAGCCTTGATGGTGGTGTGTTCATTCAAGACGCTTCCGATTCAGATGCACAGGTCGTAATGCCCGATGTAGAGGCCAGCAATGGTGTAGTGCATGTAATCAATAAGGTATTGTTGCCACAGGAAGCTATCGATTTCGTTGCTTCCCTACAATTAAAGAACATTGTTGAAATTGCTGTTGAGACAGATGATCTTAGTCTTTTGGTTGATGCTTTGACCGCTGCGAATGCTGGCTTGGTCGAAACTTTGAGCGGTGAAGGGCCTTTTACCGTCTTCGCCCCTACCAACCAGGCCTTCATTGACCTATTGGGCGTTCTTGGTGATGACTACAACAGTCTTGCCGATTTCGATACACAGGAAGAGTTGGACCTTCTTGTTAAAATATTGACCTACCATGTTGTTGCAGGAACTGCCGCTTTCTCAACGGACCTGTCTGATGGTATGATGATTCCAACCGTAAACGGAGCCGATGTGACCGTTAGCCTTGATGGTGGTGTGTTCATCCAAGACGCTTCCGATTCAGATGCGCAGGTGGTAATGCCGGATGTAGAGGCAAGCAATGGTGTGGTGCATGTAATCAATAAGGTATTGTTGCCACAAGAGGCTATCGATTTCGTTGCTTCCCTACAATTAAAGAACATTGTTGAAATCGCTGTTGAGACAGATGACCTTAGCCTTTTGGTTGATGCTTTGACCGCCGCAAATGCTGGCTTGGTCGAAACTTTGAGCGGCGAAGGACCTTTTACAGTCTTCGCCCCTACCAACCAGGCCTTCATTGACCTATTGGGCGTTCTTGGTGATGACTACAACAGTCTTGCCGATTTCGATACACAGGAAGAATTGGACCTTCTTGTTAAAATATTGACCTACCATGTTGTTGCAGGAACTGCCGCTTTCTCAACGGACCTGTCTGATGGTATGATGATTCCAACCGTAAACGGAGCCGATGTGACTGTAAGCCTTGATGGTGGTGTGTTTATCCAAGACGCTTCCGATTCCGATGCTCAGGTCGTAATGCCGGATGTAGAGGCAAGCAATGGTGTGGTGCATGTAATCAATAAGGTATTGTTGCCACAAGAGGCTATCGATTTTGTAACCGATCTACAATCAACTGACATCGTCGAACTAGCGCAATCGGTTGACAATTTGAGTTTATTGGTTGATGCTCTAGTACAGGCAGATGCCGGTCTTGTAGAGGTGCTTAAGGGCGATGGTCCTTTTACGGTCTTTGCTCCAACGAATCAGGCTTTTGCAGACCTTTTACACGCTCTAGGTGACAATTACAACAGTCTTGCCGATTTTGATACTGCGGCTGAAAAAGAGCTTTTGGCCAGTATATTGACGTACCACGTAGTGGCTGGTGCTGCAGTTGCTTCAGGTGACCTATATGACCACCAAGAACTGGGTACCGTTCAAGGAGAATCACTTTTCGCAATTTTAAACCATGGTGTGTTTATTAGAGATAAAACACATGTTGATGCAGAAGTTATAGGAGCTGATAATGAAGCTAGCAACGGAATAGTGCATATTATCAACAAAGTCTTAATACCTCAAGAAGTTATAGACGCGCTTCACTAAAAATAACGACCTCCTTTATCAAATAATGGTAAAGGAGGTTTTTTTCAATTCTAATTTAAAACCCTAAAATTAAATGAAACATTTATTTAAAAATGTCTTCGCAGCAACGTTAGTATTGTTTATGGCCTACTCATGTTCTGATGATGACAATGGCACCACGCCAAACGTTGACCCAACAACTACCGTAGTTGACTTGGCGTTGGATACCGAAGATTTAAGTATTTTGGTTACTGCACTTACCAGAGCAAACTTGGTAACAACCCTGCAGGGAGATGGACCTTTTACTGTATTCGCTCCAACAAATGCAGCTTTTGAAGCTTTTTTGACCGCTAACAATTTTGCTTCTCTTGATGATGTTCCAACTGATGTCTTAACTCAGGTTTTATTGAACCACGTTGTAAGTGGAACAAATCTTTCAACCAACTTAAGCACTGGATATATTTCAAGTCTGTCTACCGCGGGTGCGGAAGGTAGAAACCTAAGTTTATTTGTTGATACTTCTAACGGAGTTGTAATAAATGGCGTTGCAACGGTATCTACACCAGATGTTACCGCAGATAATGGTGTAGTACATATCGTTAACGGTGTAATTGGGTTACCAACTATTGTTGATCACGCTGTTGCCAATGGCGAATTATCATCACTTGTAGGTGCGCTGACTGCAGACGGCAACACAACATTCACTACTACCCTTTCAGATGACCAAACTACTTTTACGGTATTTGCTCCTGTAAATAGTGGCTTCAGTAGTTATACAAATCCAAATTCCTATGATATCAATGATGTGCTTTCATATCACGTTATTGTAGGTGATGCTGTTTATTCAGATGAACTTTCTAACGGCTACGCTTCAACTTTCGCGACCAATGGCGATGGTGATAATTTGAGTCAATATATCAATGTTGATGATGGTGTTGTAATCAACGGAGGTAGTACGGTGGCGATTGCTGATGTAGTTGCAACAAACGGTGTTGTACACGCCGTGGATAATGTCATTGATCTGCCAACTGTAGTAACATTTGCAGTAGCAGATGGTACATTTTCTGAATTAGTGGGTGCTTTGACAACATCTACACCAGAAACAGATTTTGCAACAGTATTAAGCGGCGAAGGAGCCTTTACAGTCTTTGCACCGACCGATGATGCTTTCTCAAATCTGTATACTGCGTTAGAGGTTAATGGTTCATCAGACATTGAAGAAGGACTATTAACAGCAGTCTTGAACCATCATGTGGTTTCAGGAAATGTTAGATCAGGCGATTTAACCGATGGCATTTCACCTGAAACCTTAGAAGGTGATAATATTACGCTTAACCTACCTGGAACAGGAGATAATATAGCTGATGTTACAGATGGTGCAGGAAACGATGATATAGGAATTATAGTTGTCGATGTGCAAGCATTCAACGGCGTAATTCATGTAGTTAATAAGGTGATGTTACCTGACACAATGAACTAATATTTAGTATTGATGATAAACCAAAGGTCTCTATTTTGAGGCCTTTTTTTTATAGCATATTACAGTATAATCCTACATTATGTTTTGACTATTATTATTGCGTTGCAACCCTTTGAAAGTAGTTCGTCGATAAGCCTACAAAAGCTTTTCTTTTGCCATACAGAAAAAGGCATTTTGACAACTAATAATTTTTTCTTGCTTTATTATGGGCCATCTTTGGAGTCCCAAATCTTTCCAAACTAAGCCTCGTTATGGCAAAAGCTTCCCCCTTAATTTTCTGGGGGAAGTTTTTTTATTCAAAGTCTTCAAGTTTACCAAGTACTTCATAACCTTCATCGGTTTTCTCATATAAAATGTCATAGAGCTCATAAGCAGTAATATTTTGCAATAGAACTTCCTCGGTCTCTTCTGGTAATTCTGGCACTATTGCCCCAACAGGGGCCTCAATCAACTCATAAGAATCATCTACCTCTTTATAAAAAAGACCCGAAGAATAAATATAAGCTCTATTGCGAAATGAAAACCTATAAGGTCTTCCAGAAATGGCAGCTACTCTAAAACCGACAGGAGGTACCCTTCTTACGTAGATACCATTTCGGCTGATATAATACGCACCTCGCACGGGGTAATAATTTACGTTTCTAAATAAGACCGCTCGTGTACCAACTGGCAACGTATTCAGATTATTGAATCTGGTGTTTCTTCTATTGACCCTTCGAACGGTTCGCCGAACTTTTCGTCTGGTCTTTCTTCTTTTAATCCTACGGTTTTTACGTTTTGTAATTACCGTGGTGGTGGAATTTGAATCTTGTGCCTCAGTAGTTGACGTTGGCGTCAAGAACATAACAAGAAAAAGAAACAAATAAATAATTCTAAGGTTTTTCATCTCAACGGGTATTTGTTTTGAGATTTAGACCAGAAATAAGTAAAAAGGTTTAACCTTGTTGGTATTATTTTTTTCTTCGAGTTGCTCGATTTTGGTTTTCAGCCTCTTCCATCATTTGACGCATTTTCTTTTGAAAACGATTTTCTTTCTTAGGTTTCGCTTTATTTGCCTGAATCTGCGCGTGAATTTTATTCTCATTAAGTATGTAATTCTTAATAACAAGCATAATTCCGATGGTAATCAGGTTTGAAATAAAGTAATACAAACTCAATCCACTTGCGTAGTTATTAAAGAAAAACAGCATCATCAACGGTGATAGATACATGATGAATTTCATGTTCGGCATACCAGGTTGTTGTTGCATCTGCATGGTTTGACCAGTAGTCAAAGTCATATAAAAGAAAATCGCCACAGACGCCAAAATTGGAAATAAGCTGACATGATCCCCATAAAATGGAATACTGAAGGGTAAATTGAAAATTGTATCATACGAGCTTAAATCCTCAGCCCATAAGAATGATTTTTGCCTTAAATCAAATGAAGTAGGGAAAAACATGAAAAGCGAGTAGAATATCGGAAGTTGTAACAATGCTGGAATACAACCACTCATAGGATTCACTCCTGCCTTGTTGTACAACTTCATTGTCTCCTGTTGCTTTTTCATGGCATTGTCCTTATACTTTTCGTTGAGCTCAGTAATCTCTGGTTTCAAAACCTTCATTTTTGCCTGAGACAAATACGACTTATAAGTTACTGGAGAAAGCGCCAAACGTACTACAATAGTCATTACAATAATCGCAATACCATAAGGTAAGAATGAGCTCAAAAATGCGTAGAAAGGTGTAAACACGTTTCTATTTATCCATCCGAAAATTCCCCAACCAAAAGGAATCGAATCTTCAAGACCATAGGTTTTGTATTGTTTCAAAACCTTTAAGTCTGTTGGACCATAATACCAATGCATATTTTGGGCTAGTTCGCCACCCGTTAAAGTCAATGGTACCTTTGAAGAATAAGCTTTTGTAAATTTGGTCTCCTTGCTTTCTTCTTCAACCAAATTACGTGAACTCAATTCAGCTGATTCAAATGGATTGTCTGAAACCAAAATTGAACTGAAAAAATGTTGCCGATAGGAAAGCCATGAGACCTCAGTTTCCGTTTCTTCATCAAGCTCACTGCTTTCAGACAATTTGCTGATTTTGTCACCTTCGTACTTATAAGTTAAACGGGTATAACGGTTCTCGTACTGAACACTCTTATTATGACGAATGCCTTTTAAGTTCCACTCTAACTCAACAGGTTTACTGTTGTTAATAACACTTTCAAGGCCTTGGGAACGAATCGTAAAATCAACCAAGTAATCGTTTGGTTTCATTTCATACCGGTATTCCAAAAATTGGTCTTGGTTCACCTTCGCTTTAAGCGACAACACCTGGTTTTCACCACTTGAAGAAACCGATGGTTCAAAATACAAGTCTTTGGTGTTAAGTACTCTATTATCCGAGGTGGAAAAATTAAGTCCGAAATCAGCGTTGCCATCCTTCACCAAATGAACTGCAAGCGAATCATAGGTTACAAACTCTTTAGGTCTAGCTTCAACGATTTGACCTCCTTTGTTCGATATCCTTAAATAAAGAAGTTCATTCTCAAGTACGGTTTCGCCCTCAGCAACTTGGGTAAATCCAAATGCTCCTACTTCACTTTTATATTTAGATATCGCTGTTGAGTCATTAACGTCAAGCCTAACCGGTGTTTTTGCAACAGTTTGGGTATCGAGTTTTTGTAAACTATCCTTTTGTTGAGCTTCAAGTTGTTCTTGTTGCGCTTTTTGCGCGGCCAATTCTTCTTCACTTGGTTGTCTTAAGTACATCCATCCTAAAAGAATTGCAAAAATTAGAACAAAACCTATTATGGAGTTTATATCGAGTTTTTTCTCTTCCATGAAATTGTGTTTCCGTCTGTTGGTTTAGTCAGCTCGCAAATATATGTCCAAAAAGGCAGTTTATGCCAAACTGGCATTTGTTTGTGCCTGTTTTTGTTGAAGTACTGCTTTAACAAAACCAACGAAAAGCGGATGTGGATTGACAACAGTACTTTTGTACTCTGGATGGTACTGAACACCTATAAACCAAGGATGCGAAGGAATTTCAATGATTTCTACCAAATTCGTTTGAGAATTAACCCCTGAGGCAATCAAACCGGCTTGCTCGAATTCTGTCTTAAATTGGTTATTGAATTCATAGCGATGCCTATGTCGCTCAGAAATTTCAGTTTGTCCATACACTTGGTGTACTAAGGAACCCGCTTTTAAATTACAGTCCCAGGCCCCAAGACGCATAGTTCCTCCTTTATCTGTAATTGATTTTTGTTCCTCCATCAAACTAATTACTGGATATGGGGAGTCTTCATCCATCTCTGTTGAATTGGCACCTTCCATTCCAAGCACATTTCTGGCAAATTCAATACAGGCCATTTGCATTCCTAAACAAATTCCTAGAAAAGGCACGTCATTCTCTCGTGCGTATCGAACTGCCATAATTTTACCCTCTATACCGCGTTCACCGAAGCCAGGAGCAACAAGAATACCATCAAGACCCATCAGTTTTTTATCCAATGTTTTAGCATTCAAATGCTCTGAATGTATTGACCTAACATTGACCTTTACCTCGTTTTCGGCTCCTGCATGGATGAATGATTCCAATATGGATTTATAGGAATCTTGAAGTTCAACATATTTACCAATTAGTCCGATGGTAACTTCTTCTTTTGGATTTTTATGTCTTGATAAAAATTGATTCCATCTGGTGAGGTCGGGATCAAGTGCATCAGACAAAGCCAGTTTTTTAAGGGCAACAGTGTCCAATCCTTCTTGCATCATTAAAAGTGGCACATCATAAATTGTAGACGCATCGATAGATTGTATTACAGCCTCTTTCTTAACATTGCAAAACAGCGCTAATTTTTCCCGTTTTTCTTCAGAAATTTCGTGTTCGGTTCGACAAACCAAAACATCGGCCTTTATTCCACTTTCCATTAAAGTCTTAACCGAATGCTGAGTAGGCTTGGTCTTTAATTCACCAGCCGCTGACAAATAGGGAACCAAGGTCAAATGAATCACGATAGCATTGTTTTCTCCGAGTTCCCATAATAACTGACGTACAGCTTCTATATATGGTAAAGATTCAATGTCACCCACAGTACCTCCAATTTCGGTGATAACAATATCATATTCCCCACTTTTACCCAATATCTGAATTCGCTCTTTGATCTCATTGGTGATATGGGGTACCACTTGAACCGTTTTGCCGAGGAACTCTCCACGTCGTTCCTTTTCAATGACACTTTGATATATTCTACCTGTTGTTACGTTATTGGCCTGAGAGGTTTTGAGATTTAAAAATCGTTCATAATGACCAAGGTCCAAATCGGTTTCGGCACCATCATCGGTAACATAGCATTCACCATGCTCATATGGATTTAGGGTCCCTGGATCTACGTTTATATAAGGGTCAAGTTTTTGTATTGTTGATTTGTATCCTCTAGCTTGAAGGAGCTTGGCCAATGAAGCGGCGATAATTCCTTTTCCTAATGAAGATGTTACGCCACCCGTAACGAAAATGTATTTGGTCTCGGCCATTTTGGGAAGTATTGTTACGGGATGTAAAGTTACAAAGTTTGGTCAGAATGAAAATTATTCCCGAGGAAAATCTTGTCGAATTTTTCGAATCATTGGTTCGAGCCCATCTGATTTCAAATCCAACATGGTTTGCATATGATTACCCAAATTGCCCTTAGGAAATCCTTTTTGTTTAAACCAGACCAAGTAGGCAATCGGTAAATCGACTAGATAACGGTCTTTATATTTACCGAAGGGCATTTTATAGTGCGCTAACTCCAGTAGTTTTTTTATATCTGGCTTGATTTCCATTTCAGTCCCTAAAATAGTACCTTACATCAATAACCAACTACCTTATTATGAAAAGAAGAAATTTTCTTTCTACATCATTAATGGCTTCAGCGGGGGTAATGGCAACCAACGCGCAAAGCCAACCTTATAAACCAATGGGCGATTTTGTTTTAAAAGGAAATATAAACCATAGCGTTTGCCAATGGTGTTTTGATACCTACCCACTGGAAGAATTTCTTGCGATCCTAAACGACCTAGGGGTTAAAGCCATCGATTTAATAGGGCCTGATGATTGGCCATTATTAAAAAAATACAACATCGAATGCTCTATGTGCAATGGGGCTGAAATTAGTTTGACCGAAGGCTGGAATGACCCCAAATATCATGATGAACTAATTAAAAATTATACCGATATCATTCCAAAAGTTGCGGAAGCAGGTTATACAAATCTCATTTGCTTTAGCGGCAACAGGAGAGGTATGGATGATTATGTAGGCTTACAGAATTGTTTCGAAGGATTATCACAAATAATTCCGCTTGCAGAGAGACATGGAGTGGTCATTCAAATGGAGCTTTTCAATCAACAAAACCATCCTGATTATATGTGTGATAGTTCAATTTGGGGAGTTGAACTCTGCAGAAGGCTGGGTAGCGAAAACTTCAAATTGCTTTACGATATATATCACATGCAAGTACAGGAAGGTGATATTATCAATACCATTAAAAACTATCATCAATATTTTGGACACTACCATACTGCTGGCGTACCTGGTCGTAATGAAATTGATGAAAGCCAAGAGTTATATTATCCAGCAATAATGCAAGCGATTTTGGATACTGGATTCACTGGCCATGTAGCCCAGGAATTTGTAGTAACCTGGGAAGATAAAATCGAGGCATTAAAGGATGCCTTAAAACGCTGTGATGTCTAAAGTGGTTAAATGAAATCAGCTGGGTATTCTGCCACACCTTTAGTCAAAAAGTTAGGACTAAAAGAGGGATACAAAATCAAATTGGTAAATCCTCCAACAAATTATTTCGAACTTTTTGATGAGCTACCTTCTGGTTTGCTAATCACTGAAAACTCAGCTGTTTTAAAAAACTTCATTCATTTTTTTACCAAAGAAAGGAAAGAACTGGAAGAGCTATTACCTAATCTGGCCAAAGAAATCAAACAAGACGGGATGGTTTGGGTGTCATGGCCAAAAAAAGCTGCAAAAATTGACACAAACCTAGATGGCAATATTGTTCGGTCATTTGGGTTAAACATCGGTTTAGTAGATGTAAAAGTCTGTGCAGTAGATGCAACTTGGTCAGGACTGAAATTTGTAATTCCCGTTAAAGATAGAGTTTGATATCGTCTTTGTTCGAGGCTAGCGTAAACAAAATATAGTTTTATTTTTCTGGCTCATAAACAGCCAGTTGCGCCCATACCCTTTCCTTCCAGCGCTTTTGCGCTTCATGTTTTCGAGAAAAATCAGTTTCCCAATCATAACGTTCTTGAAAGGCATTCAATTCAGCTAAAATTGTATTGTAGATATCCCTTACTTCTGCTTTAACATTGTCTGAAAAAGTAGACTGTCGTAATCTTTTCCGCATCTTACGTGCAAAAAGTTCGGTAATGTCGAAATGTAGTTGTTCGTGAGCCAACACCGTGCTATCGCAAATATCCGGTTTGTACCAAGACCCATCAGGATAAAAGTAGGTATTCACTTCAAAATCCAAGTTTACCTCATTGAACATTAGATTGGCCGAATATTTATAACTAATTCCACTGGCCGTGGTTGCAGCTGCCATGGCATCTCGGGGCACCTCACCTTTAAAATCAGACCATGAAAGGCGTCTTTCTTCAGACCAAGGTATCACCTCTTCACCATTCTTTTGGGCATTGGTCATATAGACAATACCTAAAAGAAAATATAGAAACATAAGCTTTGATACCATCGGGTGTCAGGGGTATTTAAAATAATTAGAATGAGCGTTTATAGTACAAGCTGATTTTTGAAGTATCGCTCTACGTAGTTCAAAAATACATTCAACTTCAGACCATAAAATTTAAAATAGTTTGTTTATCTAGATGCGTTACCCTTAATCTCATTTTCCTTGATTTCCATTAATCTTAGATCCTGATATTTCATCAAATAACTAGCTGTATTATAATAGCCTGACATCCAGCGATTGACATAATCGAAACGATTTCCACTATATTCGGTCTGTCCGATTATCTGAGAGGTTGCAAATAAATTTTTCTTGTGCGCTAACTTAAGGAGTAAGTCATACGTGATATCAAAACCACGTACTGCATATCTATCCGGTCTATAACCAAACTTCTTTCGGTATGCTTTTGTAAAACTATCATCCTCTACTTCCCTAAAAGCTGAAGGGAAGGTAAATTCCAGATTTGACAAATGAGGCCTTGATACTGATTCAGATTCAAAAGCACTATTATAATTTGTAGTAAACATTCTTACAGTGTACAATTCTTCAGAATTCTTTGCATTTAGAATGGATGATATACTCGAAACCAAATTTTGGTCGTTGGTTTCAACAAAAATCCAATAGGTGGTATCATCGAGTAACATATCTTCAAAATCGACAAGATGTAGTGAACCATCCGCACTCATTTTTGCGCTTCTTGCCCTTGGAAATTTACTCAGTATACTATCTCTTGCAACTTGATGTTTGGCATCTGCAATAACTATAATTTCTTCAGTTGTTCGCTGGCTTTCAACATAATCAAGTAATTTATCACGCAGCACGGCATCCTTTGGTGAACTAAAAAATATGTTGTTGAATTGATAGCTGCTTTCTGAAGCAAAAGGAACAACCAAAGGTACTTCTGCACTAGAACTTTTTGCAGCAATCTCTCCCAATAAACTAGGAAAAACAGGTCCAACTATGGCATCCACTCCAATCAATGATTCTGGAACTAAAGCGGCATTTACCTTTAGACTATCATTTTCGGTATCAATGAACCTTGCATTTACAGACAACCCGAGTTTTTTAATAGAATCTAAAGCAATCAATGCTCCGGTATATAAGCCCATTGAATAGCGAATATCCTTTCTCGTTTTTACTTGTGCTTCTGTTTTCTCATTATCTGAAAAATTGATTCTATCCAATCTGAAAGGTAACATAAAAACTAAATTAGGTCGATTGGCCACATCTATGCTATCCACCAAATTTATTTGCTCCATAACCAAAGAGTTTTTGACCTCGAGCTGTTTAGCCTTGGTTTTGGGTAATTTCAGAATCATTCCTGCCTTGAGGCCATTTTCCAACTCGGGATTCAATAAGTACAATGAATCTCGAGAAATCTTTAATTCTTGTGTAAGTCGGAAAATATTTTGTTTTGGTTTGACAACATGAAAAATATAGTTGTCAGTGTTTATCAACTCATTTTTTGAAGTCGGCTTGGGCAATCTTAAAACCATGCCCTCTTTCAAACCGCCAGCTTCTGCAATCTGCGGGTTAAGACGCATAATTGAATCAACCGATATATCATAATTCTGTGAGACCCTATATAAACCTATTGATTTTGGAACTGTGTAAGATTCATAAAGAATAACCTCTTGTTCATCTAGACTATCTCCTTTTGGGCGAGGTACCTTCAAGGATTGGCCATCAGCTAAATAACTGCTATTTATTGGGAGATCTGGATTTAAAGCAGCTAGGCTATCCAACGAAATACCAAATTTATGGGCAATGCTCCATCGAGTTTCTTTGGGCTTTACAATGTAGTTGTCAAACTCTAACTCTCTTTCTTCCGTAGCATCCGTTTTTGGGTACTCAGGAATTTGCAAAACCATACCTTTTTTGAGAGGTTCGGCATACAATTCAGCATTATACCTTTTCAGCTGCTGTTCTGAAATTCCATACTTAAAAAGTATGCTTTCAAAAGTTTCCCGCTTTCTAACCTTATGCTTTTTGAATCCTAAGGGCTCTATTTGCGGTAGCGTCTGACCATTCTTTTTTGCAGAAATTGAATTGGACCTATTGGCAACTGGAATTATTAAGATAGTCTGCGGCTTGATTTCTTCAACGTCTTTTATGTCTGGGTTTCGTTGAAGAATAGAATAAGGTGTAACCTTGTATTTTTTGGAGATACTGTAAATCGTTTCTCCAGGCAGAACTTCATGGCTCACATATTTCTCTTGAGCAACGCCGTTCATTGCCGTAAAGGAGAAAAGAGCCAGAATTAAATTCTGAAGTATTTTCTTTTTTTTCATTCCCATTCTATAGTGGCAGGCGGTTTCGAACTAATATCATACACCACTCTATTAACGCCTTTAACCCTGTTAATTATTGTATTTGAGACTTTTTGTAAAAACTCATAAGGTAAATTGACCCAATCCGCGGTCATTCCGTCAGTACTTTCTACCGCTCTTAATGCCACACATTGTTCATATGTACGTTCATCACCCATTACTCCGACGCTATTAACAGGTAATAATATGGCTCCAGCTTGCCAAACCTGGTCATAAAGACCGTTTTCCTTAAGACTACTTATAAAAATAGCATCCACTTCTTGCAACATCGTTACCTTTTCTTCCGTAATATCTCCCAAAATACGAATTCCTAATCCTGGACCGGGAAAAGGGTGTCTACCAAGTATATCACTTGGCATTCCCAAACTGCGACCAACTCTACGTACTTCATCCTTAAATAACAATTGTAAAGGCTCAACTATTTTTAGCTTCATATAATCAGGCAAACCACCTACATTATGATGACTCTTAATGGTTGCCGATGGGCCTCCACTAGCAGAAACCGATTCAATCCTATCAGGATAAATGGTTCCTTGCGCCAACCATTTTGCGTTTTCCACCATCTGAGATTCATCATCAAAAACATCGATAAAAGTGCGACCTATGATTTTTCGCTTACCCTCTGGGTCACTTTCACCTTTAAGGGCTTCCAAAAAACGTGCCGAAGCATCAACCCCCTTCACATTAAGGCCCAAGTCCTTATATTGCTCCAAAACACTATTGAATTCATTCTTGCGCAACAACCCGTTATTGACGAAAATGCAATGCAGCCGACTGCCAATTGCTCTGTGCAAAAGCATTGCTGCAACACTACTATCCACTCCTCCTGACAATCCTAAAATGACCTGCTCATTTCCAATTGTTTCTTTAAGCTCGTTTATTGTTGTTTCAATAAATGCCTTTGGAGTCCAATCTTGTTTTATACCAGCAATTTTGACTAGAAAATTCTCAAGAATCTTACTACCATCTTTCGTATGGTAGACTTCTGGGTGAAATTGTATTCCATAAGTTTCTTCTCCCTTTATGCGGTATGCAGCATTCTCAACATCATGTGTACTTGCCAATAAAACCCCATTCTCAGGCAATTGCTTTATCGTATCACTATGGCTCATCCAAACTTGGCTCCCCGCTGAAATCCCGTCAAGAAATACGTCTTCATTCAAGACAGTTGAAAGATTTGCCCTGCCATATTCACGTGTTGCAGACGGTGCTACATTACCACCATTAAAATGAGCCAAATACTGTGCGCCATAACAAATTCCGAGTAAAGGTTTAACCCCCTTAATCTTCTCTAAATCAGGGTGTGGTGCGTCTTCAGCTCTAACTGAATAAGGAGATCCTGACAAAATAACTGCTTGATAAGCATCCAGATTACTTGGTAACGAACTAAATGGCTTAATCTCAGAATAGATATTAAGCTCTCGTACCCTTCTGGCAATTAATTGAGTGTATTGCGACCCAAAATCTAAAATTAAAACCTGATTTTGCATGGCCAAAAATAACAATTTGAAAAGTATCAAATCTGCTATTCAGTTCGGAGCAATCATGCAATTAAGATTTATATTTTTTTTTAATTTTTTCCTTCTAAATTTTGACAGTTTTTAATATTAAATACACCTCTTTTTCCTACTTTTTTAAGTTAAAAATCTGAAATTCTTAAAAGATTTTGCTAAGTACAAATACATTAAAATCAGACACTTATCGATACTAATGTGTTTTTTACCGAACTATAATTAACACTAATCGTTACCATTTTTTAACATTTTTAAGAATTTATTGGCTTTTGATAGATTTTATTGTGCAGTTAATCGATATAAATCTTAATGACGGGGCTTCGGCTAGTAATTTGCAATGTACACTAACCCTTTAATGCCTATGACATAAACACCCCACACAGAAGTTTTGCCCCACAACTCTTCACTTTTCTGCATTCTGCCATTGGTATTTTCATTTTTTGAAAACAACTAAAGTTTATTAACATCAAGTTTTATATGAAGAAAAACTACATCTCACAGTTTTATTCAGGTTTTTTATGCATGCTTTTTTGCTTTTTGCCCCTCAGTGGGTTTTCTGCAGAAGCTAATGCATTGAATTCCGTGAACATGGACTACAATAGTAGCTACAGCTTGAACTTTTTATCAGGTATTAGTGCTAATTCGGTCCTTAGCTATTTTAACAACACGACCGCAAATTTTGGTCCAAGATTAGAGAATGGCAGCTTTATTCAAGCTACCTCAAACAATACATTTTTCGGCTGTTCTGACATTGTCATGCCAACTTTACGCATAGAGGGCAACAGTATTGTTGCATCTGGTATGCCATATGGTTATGGCGATCAAGTTCAATTCTTATGGGCCGAAAATGTAAATGGAAGAATTGAAGCACGTACGAGTTGGACTACTGATCCTGCTGAATTAACTTTTTATCCAAGTTCTGCAGGTAATTATCGTCTTTGCGCATTAAAAGTTGGATGTTCAGAACGTTCGATGCGCGAGACTCCGGATATTCATTATGACGCCCCATGTGGAACTCTTACTGGAGTATACATTTATGATCAAACAACAGATACTAGGGCCTATGGGCCAATTGTTGATGGGGAGAATATCACTATTACCGACCTGCCTACTAATTATTATATCGTTGCTGAGACTTCTGGTAATATAGGAAGTGTGAACTTAACCGTTAACGGTGAATCCAAACTTGAAACAATTGTTCCTTACACATTTCCTGGAGGGGCTCAAGATGGTTATAATTGGAATGGCGGCCTTGGTGAACACCATGTTACAGTATCCGCTTATAAAGGCAATAACACCTATAGTGAACTTTGTGGAACCATTACCCTGAACTTCGAAATAGTTGTAGAATGTAATCTTACGGTTGATGCTGATGACGAAGAAATATGTGAGGGTGAAGAAGTTACCCTGACCGCAAATGCCTCAGGTGAAGCAACTTGTGAAACCTGTGAAGATTATGGTTCTTATCCCGTTGGTACTAAAATATATAAGGTAAGTGATTCTGATCCAACTTGTTCAATATTTGATGGTTCTGGCGCCGGAATTATATTTCAGTGTAACAATAGCAATCATTATGATGTATGGAAAGCTGGAAATGATTTGTACTATTTAGAGTTTCCAAATCAAACAGCAAAGATTATTGGAACGGTCTATAGAGGTAATTATACTGGGGAGCTTGAAATAGATTACTATGATTTCAAAGAGAATGCTTCAAGCAATTGGACTGCTAGATGTTACGAAAATAACCTTGGTGAATTTGATAACTACCACTATAATGGAACTTTAAAAGTAAATGGGGGTAATACTTACTCTATCTACAATAGTGGGGATAGTGCCTATGCGAATATAGGATATGGTACCAGTAATGATGGTAATGGATATGGAATTGGTGCTTGGCCTAGAGGTTCTATTGGAAATTGCTCTGAAATGTTCGGAAATTTTGACTTAGTATGTGAGGTTGCCGAAGAACAAAGTGAAATTCAATATTTGTGGTCAAATGGTGAAACCACCCAATCAATTACGGTTTCCCCTGATGAAACAACTACCTATACAGTTACTGTTAAAGACTGCGCTGATTGCGAGGCAGAAAAAGATGTGACTGTAACAGTAAATGAAATTCCTGAGGTCACTGTTGACGATATCGACATCTGTGAAGGTGAGACCGGTACATTGACCGCTACAGGAACCGATGGTGTAACCTATCTATGGAACACCGGTGACGATACAACCTCAATCGAGGTGACAGAGGCCGGTGATTATACCGTGACCGTAACAACTGCTGATGGCTGTGAGGCCATGGCAACGGCAACGGTGACCGTTAACGACCCAAGGTCCGGTACAATGACAGCCGATGCAACACCTATCTGTCTTGATGCTGATAGCGTTCAGATTTCCGCTACTTATAACGGTGATGGAAACGTTCCTGACGGATACGTGCAGTTGTTCGTATTGACCGCAGGTGACGATTTGGTCATCTCTGGACTCGATGCAAATCCGGTATTCTCAATAAGCGAGGCCGGTAAATATACAATCCACTCATTGGTCGTACCTGAAGGGTTC